>NC_019903.1:100000-1300000 GCF_000243135.2 Desulfitobacterium dichloroeliminans LMG P-21439
ATTTAAAGAGTGCGTAATAGCTCACTGGTCGAGTGGTTCTGCGCCGAAAATGTAACGGGGCTCAAGCGTATCACCGAAGCTATGGCTTGGAACGGAATTATTAAGTCTTTAGATTAGAGCACAAGAAGAGAGTTGCATCAGGAATTTTGCTTCCGATGAGGAAGACAAAAGCTTAAATAAGAGCAAAATTTCCAAATGTCCTCGGGGGCTCAAGGAGAGTAAACACTCCAAAGAAAGGCTAAGGGTTTAATAATTCCGTTCCAGGGGTAGGGGAGCGTTCCATCAGCAGAGAAGCTCAACTGTAAGGTTGTGTGGAGTGGATGGAAGTGAGAATGCCGGTATGAGTATGCGAAAAGGTGAGTGAGAATCTCACCCGCCGAAAACCTAAGGATTCCTGGGGAAGGCTCGTCCGCCCAGGGTAAGTCGGGACCTAAGCTGAGGCCGAAAGGCGTAGGCGATGGACAACTGGTTGAGATTCCAGTACCACTCTTAAGCGTTTGAGCAATGGGGTGACACAGAAGGATAGGTTAAGCGTGCCGTTGGTTGAGCACGCCCAAGCCCTTAGGGTGTGAGATAGGCAAATCCGTCTCACAATAGCCTGAAAGGTGATGGGGAGCGAAAACAAGTAGCGAAGTAACCGACTCCAAGCTGTCAAGAAAAGCCTCTAGTGAGCAAGAGAGTGCCCGTACCGTAAACCGACACAGGTAGGTAAGGAGAGAATCCTAAGGCGCGCGAGAAAACCCTCGTTAAGGAACTCGGCAAAATGACCCCGTAACTTCGGGAGAAGGGGTGCTCTAGCAATAGAGCCGCAGAGAAGAGGTCCAGGCGACTGTTTATCAAAAACACAGGTTCCTGCCAATCTGAAAAGAGAAGTATAGGAGCTGACGCCTGCCCGGTGCTGGAAGGTTAAGAGGAGAGGTTAGCCGTAAGGCGAAGCTTTGAATTGAAGCCCCAGTAAACGGCGGCCGTAACTATAACGGTCCTAAGGTAGCGAAATTCCTTGTCAGGTAAGTTCTGACCCGCACGAAAGGCGTAACGATCTGGACACTGTCTCAACGAGGGACTCGGCGAAATTGTAATACCCGTGAAGATGCGGGTTACCTGCGACAGGACAGAAAGACCCCATGGAGCTTTACTGTAGCTTGACATTGGACTTTGGTATGAAATGTACAGGATAGGTGGGAGACTAAGAAGCTAGGGCGCCAGCCTTGGTGGAGTCAATGGTGGGATACCACTCTTTTTGTACTGAAGTTCTAACTTAGACCCCTGAATCGGGGTTGAGGACCGTGTCAGGTGGGCAGTTTGACTGGGGCGGTCGCCTCCTAAAGAGTAACGGAGGCGCCCAAAGGTTCCCTCAGCGCGGATGGAAATCGCGCGAAGAGTGTAAAGGCAGAAGGGAGCTTGACTGCGAGACCAACAAGTCGAGCAGGGACGAAAGTCGGGCTTAGTGATCCGGTGGTACCGAGTGGAAGGGCCATCGCTCAACGGATAAAAGCTACCCTGGGGATAACAGGCTTATCTCCCCCAAGAGTCCATATCGACGGGGAGGTTTGGCACCTCGATGTCGGCTCATCGCATCCTGGGGCTGTAGTAGGTCCCAAGGGTTGGGCTGTTCGCCCATTAAAGCGGTACGTGAGCTGGGTTCAGAACGTCGTGAGACAGTTCGGTCCCTATCCGTCGCAGGCGCAGGAAATTTGAGAGGAACTGACCCTAGTACGAGAGGACCGGGTTGGACGGATCACTGGTGTACCAGTTGTCTCGCCAGAGGCACAGCTGGGTAGCTATATCCGGATCGGATAAGCGCTGAAAGCATCTAAGCGCGAAACCGGCCTCAAGATGAGATTTCCCACAGCATAAGCTGGTAAGACCCCTGAAAGATGATCAGGTAGATAGGCCCGAAGTGGAAGTGCCGCGAGGTATGGAGCTGACGGGTACTAATAGGTCGAGGGCTTGACCTAACAAGACGCCATGGAAGGTGACTCACTGAAGGGCTCAATATCTGCAGTGAGGAAGATGGAATCTAAAGTTTACAGTTATATAAGATCTGTGTAGTTTTGAGGGAACAGGGTCCCGAGAGGGACGCTATAACTTCAACGATCTGGTGATTATTCCGGAGGGGTTCCACCCGTTTCCATCTCGAACACGGAAGTTAAGACCTCCAGGGCTGATGATACTTGGACCGCAGGGTCCTGGGAAAGTAAGTCGTTGCCAGATAATGCAGGAGACCATCGTTTAGATGGTCTCTTTGCTTTTCACTAAAGTGAAAACGAAGATGACGAAGTGCATGATGTTTTGGGGTCAGTTCCACCCGTTTGGCCGGCGCCACGTAGCTGGATTATGTGGCCGTGTGGCTTGGCCGAAATGATCCACTGGATCATTTCGTATCCCGAACACGGAAGTTAAGACCTCCAGGGCTGATACGAAACCATCCAGTGAATGGTTTCGCGGCGTGCGGGCTGTGGGAAGAAAATACTGAACCCGCCGCCTTACTTGGACCGCAGACGTAACAGTCCGGTAGACTGTTACGCGGCACGATAGTCTCCAGTGGAGAGTATCGCCGAAGCCGCATTCTATTAAGAATTGCTAACCGGCTGAGGATTCGCGCTGTGGGAAAATGATACTGAACGCGCCGCCTACCTGGGAAAGTAATATCCACACTGCAGGAGTATGCGTCACGGGACGCAGTATGGCGACGATCATAACTTCTCCTACTCATAAACTGGCACCTTTTTCTCTTATCTCGGTGTCCAGTTTATCATGCCATTCCCACCGCCCCTTGTTTTTTAGTATCTAAAGAACAGGGGGCGGTTCATTTATGGCCTCTTATTTCTGTGCGAGCTTATGCATTTGGAGGAATATTGATAGCCTGACCTACCCGTAGAAAATTTGGGTCGGTGATGAGAGGATTTATCCTTAATAGGCTTTCGACTGTAACATTGTATCGAATGGCGATGATGAATAACGTATCGCTGGGCCGGATGACATATGTGACGACTTCGGAGCGTGGTTGACACGCAGCACCTAAAGCGGACCAAGTTTCCGGATCAGCTACACCGGTGCGCTCTAGTTCCTTTTGGCTAAACTGGAAGGCATTAAGAGCACTTTGAGTTCTAGGCCCAAAAATCCCGTCGATGGGACCGGGATTAAAGCCGGCAAAGCTTAAAAGCTGCTGCAGTCTTGTTACACCTGGGCCGCGATCTCCTTGGTGTAACAAGGGGCAAAAAGATGCTGGGCCTGGAATGTTAATAAGTTGCCCTGGAAAAATCAAATTGGGATTAGTGATTTGTGAATTTAGAGCGACAATGGCATCCACAGTGGTATTAAATTGTTGAGCAATAAGATACAGAGTATCACCGGGTTGAACAATATATGTCATGAACAGCCCTCCTGAAAAGCTATTTTGGTCATTATATTCATAAGTATTCATTGGAGATACATCGCGCGCAAACTAGAAAAATGATCTGTGGCAGGGTTTCTCATGTTATACTCTATTAAATAAGAGTGGGGGAACACATTTATTATGGTAATTAGGACAGTATCTATTATAGGATTAGGCGCCTTAGGGATTCTTTTTGCGAGTCAGTTAGCGAAAAGTTTGCCGCAGAGTGATTTAAGAATTTTGGCCGATCAAGTTAGAATCGATAACTATAAAAAGAATGGCCTGTACAGTAATGGGGAACTGTGTGAGTTTCATTACATGGCACCTGAAGAAAAAAGCCCAACTGCAGACCTCCTAATATTCGCGGTTAAATACAGTGGACTCGAAGATGCAATAAAAGCAGTAAAGAACCAGGTCGGGGAAAACACGATTATACTGTCTGCTTTGAATGGGATTACAAGCGAGGCAATGATTGGACAGGCTTATGGCCAAGATAAAGTATTATACTGTGTTGCCCAGGGAATGGACGCAGTCAAAGAGGGCAATAGATTAACATATGCGAATAGGGGGTTGCTTTGTTTTGGAGGACGTGAAACTGGAGTCATTTCGCCTAAGGTTAAAAGGGTGGCGGATTTTTTTGATAAAATGAACCTTCCGTATATAGTTGATGCCGACATGCTTAAACGTCAGTGGGGAAAATTGATGCTTAACGTGGGAGTCAATCAAGCCGTAGCTGTTATGGAATTAACTATGGTGTGATTCAAAGAGAAGGACAGGCCAGAGACACCATGATTGCGGCGATGAGAGAGGTTATGCTCCTATCTGAGGAAGAGGGAATTAACTTATCTGAAGATGATTTGAATTATTGGTTAGAGGTCTTGGGCCAATTAAGTCCGGAAGGAAAACCTTCAATGCGTCAGGATATAGAAGCTCGGCGCTATAGCGAAGTTGATCTTTTTGCAGGGACAGTCTTGGAGCTGGGGAAAAGGCATGGTATTGCTACGCCAGTTAATCAAGAACTTTATGCCCAAATAAAAGCTATGGAAGCCAACTTTTAAATGTTCGCTGAATACTTAGGGTTTTTATAATTAAACTTTCATAAGCTATAAGAAAGAGGATGGAAAGGTCACGCGACAATTATAGTAATAAGGAGTATGCTCGTGGTTATAGAAGTGAATATGATACAGACCGTTGCTTTGGGCGTAATTATGTTCCTCATAGGGGAAATGATTGTGTGCAGAATACAGTGGTTACAGAAATACTGCATACCGGCTCCTGTAGTTGGTGGGTTAATTTTTGCAATAGTTCATGCCTTGGGGGTACAAAGCGGAGTATTTGCTTTTGATTTTAACCAGACCCTTAAGGACTTTTTTATGATTGGTTTTTTCTCAACTATTGGATTTATGGCCAGCTTGAGGATTGTCAAGCAAGGCGGAATTGCCATAATCATTATGCTATTTGTTTCCATTGTCATGCTCATCATACAAAATATCTGGGGAGTGAGTATGGCAAGGTCTTTTGATTTGAGTCCTTTGATTGGGTTGTCGGCGGGGTCAATATCCCTGATGGGCGGGATTGGAACAGCAGCGGCTTTAGCTCCGATTATGGAAGCAAATGGCGCCGAGGGAGCATTGACTATCGCTGTGGCCTCGGCTACTTTTGGACTTGTTATGGGTGGCTTAGTTTCTGGTCCCATTGCCCGCTATCTCATCGACAAAAATGACCTCCATAGGAAGGCGATAGCAGGAGATTCAAGGAGGAGAAACTACCAAAAATGCTATGCAAACTTGGTAATAGAGGATGATGATCCGGAAACGATTCAGACTAAGGATTTAAGCAAAGGGTTCTTTCTTATCATGATTGCTATGGGTGTGGGTTCAATTATTTCACTATTAATTAGTAAGACCGGAATTGTTTTTCCGGCTTATGTCGGAGCTATTTTAGCGGCAGCCTTCATTCGGAATTTTGCTGATAGTTATCGCTTGACTTTACCACAAAGGGAGATTAGTGCTATTGGGAATGTCTTTTTAAGTATATTTCTTGTCATGACTATTATGTCCCTCGAAATCTGGAAGATAGGCGGGATGGCCATACCCTTGTTGGTAATCTTGCTAGGTCAGGTTATTCTACTTACCCTCTATACAATCGTTGTCGTCTATAACGTAACAGGCCGTGATTATGATAGTGCGGTCATGAGTGCTGGGTTCTATGGATATGCTATGGGAGCGACCCCAAATGCAATGGCCAGTATGTCGGCTGTTGTTGCGAAGTATCGTCGGCCTTCTCCGAAAGCGTATTTTACCATTCCTATTGTGGGAGGATTCGCAATTGATCTGACGATGAGCATTATTGTGCTGGGGCATATGAACTTGCTTATAGCGGGGATCTTATAGATGGCAAATAGAGATAGCCGGTTGGAGGAGTACCCCATATTTTCATTGAACCTTAGCCGACTTACAGTTACAATATAGTAACTAGGCTAAGGAGGTTCTTATATGCGTATTTATGACTTAAAGTTATTGATCGAACTATCTCATTCGAACTCCATTAGTTTGACTTCGGAGAGAATGCATATTACCCAACAAGGCCTTAGTCAATTGATTGCGCGTGTGGAGCAAGAACTCAATGTAAAGCTATTTGACCGAAGCCGACATGGAATTAAACTAACGGAGGCTGGTCAGAAGACAGTCCAAAAAGCCAAAGAGATTCTTGAAAAATATGAAGAGTTAACCAGTGAGTTAGAGATTCTTAATCAACAGCAAACCTTCCCAGTAGAAGGTGATTTAATTCTATCTCATTCCCATGTGTCAGGAACAACAGTATTGCCCAAGGCATTGAAGTTATATAAATCGCGCTATCCGGAGGTAAACTTAACGATTTATGAGAATTCTCCGTATGAAACGATTGCATTAATTAAGAAGGATCCTAGAGTAGTGGGGATTATCAATTTTCCAGAGACGTATTATCAGGATGATGAAAAGAGAGAGTGGCTTTTCTGCCCTGATCTGGAGTATAAAGAATTTTTGCGTAACGAATTGATATTGTGCGTACCGAAATCTTGGGCCTTAAGTAAGCAGCAAATGACTTCTGTCGATGAGATAATTGAACTGCCGATGGTTTACTATGAAACGAGCCAATACGGCGAAATTATTACCCAAATGTTTCGCCAAGTAGATAAGAAACCAAATATTTTTTTGAAAACACTCAATAATGAATTATTCCGTCAAACAATACTTGACGGATTAGCGATGGGTGTTTTCTCCACTCATGAGCTCAATGATAACCGACTTCTTAGAGAACGTACGCAACAAACCTCCCTGAGAATCACGCTGATTTATACTTGGGCAAGTTCTGGAAAGATGCCTATGCCCTATCAGGCGCAGAAGTTTTTACGATGTCTGGAAAACACGACAAAGATGATAATTGAGTAAATAAAATAAAATCCTCCCGCCAAAAGAGTGGGAGGATTTTATTATTTGCTAGAAGAGGTCTTGGAGGGTATCCTACGGGCAGAGATGGTTTTCCTAAGAATCACGAGTGATAACACATAAAATGGGTAACCTAAATGAGTGAAAAGTGAGTCACACGACTGAGCACAGAGAACAGTAATTATAGAGCTTTAGGAAGACTATAAGGAGAGTGAGTCCATGAAGGTCGACTATGCCCAAGGTAAGTATTATTTGAATAAGAAGCACGAAACGCCCCTATCCTATTGGATTGATTCAACACCAAAAACAAACTATCCCTCTTTGAGGGAGGATATAGCTGTGGATGTGGCAGTCATCGGCGGAGGAATGGCAGGAATCAGCTCAGCATATCTTCTCGCGCAGGAAGGGCTTAAAGTAGCAGTACTCGAAGCAAATCAGATCCTCCAAGGGACTACAGGGCATACCACAGCAAAGCTCTCGTCCCAACATGGATTGATTTATGATCAAATCATCCGGCAGAGAGGAGATGAGATAGCTAGACTCTACGCTGAAGCGAATGAATTCGCTATCAGTTTCGTAGCTAACCTAGTAGAACAGGAAGGAATCGATTGTGATTTTACTCGGCAATCTGCTTATATCTACACCCAACAGGAGATGAACATCGAAAAGCTTGAGAAGGAATTGAAAGCCGCCCAACAGTGTGGGATTGATGCTCATTATGAAACAAAGCTAGCTCTTCCTCTGGCTATTAAGGGAGCGCTGCGATTTGACCAGCAAGCTCAATTCCATCCCCGCAAATATCTGCTTGCCCTCGCCCAAAGAATTACCGAAAAGGGTGGACTAATATTTGAAAACTCGAAGGTGATAGATGTTCGAGGAGATTATCCGGCTACCCTTATGACCCATCAAGGGTGTAAGGTAACAGCGAAATATGTCATTATGGCCTCTCACTACCCCTTCCATATCCTGCCCGGGTTCTATGTGGCTAGAATCTATCAAGAAAGAGAATATGCCGTGGTCATCAAAGCGTCGGAGGCTTTTCCCGGTGGTATGTACATTAATGCGGAAGATCCAGCCCGTTCCTTGCGGGGCTTGCCGACAACTGAAGGGGAGAGAATCCTTATTGTCGGAGAGAAGCATCGGACGGGACATGGGGAAAATCTAGTGGATCACTATAAAAACCTCATGGAGTTTGCCCAGGGGCTATTTACTGTAGAAGAATTTCCCTACTATTGGTCCACCCAGGATTGTAGCACTTTAGATGATATTCCTTACATAGGGCAGATAAGTAAAGATAAGCACAACATCTTTATGGCGACGGGTTTTCGAAAGTGGGGGATGACCCATAGTACGGTTGCAGCTCACGTCATTCGTGATATAATTGTCAAAGGGGATTCGCCATGGGGAGCTGTCTATGCACCCTCCCGTAAAATAACCTTGAATTCCGTTACAGGTTTTGTTGCCAATAGTTCGGTGTTGGTCTTCAACTTCATTTCGGGCAAGCTCATGCGTGGGGAGGAAGCTTATGCGTTGAGTCCTGGGGAAGCGGTCATTGCCAATAGTGAGGGGCGACGGGTAGGGATCTATATGGACGCGGAAAGTAATATCCATAAGGTAGACACTACATGCCCACATCTGGGCTGCGAAGTACAGTGGAATGATGCGGAGTTGTCTTGGGATTGTCCTTGTCATGGATCGCGCTATGACGTGGATGGTATTCCACTTGAAGGACCGACGTTGGAGCCTTTAAAGAGAATAGACTAAGTAAGTCCCTTTAGATACCATTTTTACTCACCGGAATGCCACTTGTGGATTTAATTTAACATTCCCTTAATGGATTTACCCAATATACTCATGTATAATACGCGTGGTAGGGTTAACATGAGAAAGGTCGGGTTATTTTTAATGGATATACAAAGTATCTTATTTCATTTCCTCGGTGGCTTAGGTCTTTTCTTATTCGGAATTAAGTCCATGTCCGAGGGGCTGCAAGCAGTCGCAGGGGACAGGCTTAGAGTCATATTGGAAAAAGGAACAAAAACCCCGCTTCGGGGTGTTCTTACTGGGTTAATTGTAACAGGACTTATCCAAAGCAGCAGTGGAACCACGGTTCTTACCGTTGGTCTGGTCAATGCTGGTCTATTAACCTTGCGTCAAGCAATCGGGATTATCATGGGTGCCAATATTGGTACTACTGTTACAGCTTACCTCATTGGTTTTAAATTAGAAGATTACGCTCTCCCTATTATTGCTTTGGGTGTATTCATTCTTTTCTTTATTAAAAATAAGAAGTTATCTTATGTTGGACAAGTCCTGTTAGGTTTTGGTTTGCTTTTTTATGGTATGAGTATCATGGGAGATGGACTAGCACCGTTGAAGGATTCGGAGTACTTTATTAGTTTGATGAGTAGTGTAGATGACAATCCTCTCCTCGGTGTGCTCATCGGTACAGTATTTACAATTGTCGTCCAAAGCAGCTCTGCTACGATAGGGGTGCTTCAGGAGTTAGCTAATCAAGGTGTTGTGACTTACCAACAAGCGGTGCCCATCCTCTTTGGTGATAATATCGGAACCACCATCACTGCGATCTTAGCGGGAATCGGAGCATCTGTAGCTGCTCGTCGAGCGGCTGGCACACACTTTTTATTCAATATAATTGGAACGTGCATTTTTTTACCCCTCACTATGTTCGGTATCTTCCCATTAATGGTTGAGAATGTTACGAACTTCATTGCTTTCCTGATTCCTGGTGCTGGGGGGGGCGTATGGGAAACATTAGGGATAAAGATGCAAATTGCCCAAACTCATGGCATATTTAACTTGACGAATACCTTAATTCAGCTTCCTTTTGTAGGAGCACTCGCAGCTATTGTGACCAAGTTTATTCCTGGTGACGAAGAAATTGTTGTCGATAGCGCCCCTAAGTACCTAGATCGGCGCTTTTTTAGCAATCCTTCTATCGCCCTGGCCAATGCCAGTCGAGAAGTGATGCACATGGGTAAAGTGGCTGGACAAGCTGTAGACAACGCCAAAGACTATTATTTTAATCGTCAGAGCCATAATAAACAATTGGTTGTTCAAATGGAAAGTGCCACTGACCATTTAGAGAACCAGATTACTGACTATGTTTTAAAGGCCACATCCGGAAAAAATCTAACCAATCAACAATCCGATCAGCGGTATCGCGTGTTGCAAGTCATCGGCGACATGGAACGGGTGGGGGACCATTCTATTAACCTTACCGAACTCACTGATTACGCCTTAGAGAGCAAAGTGAAGTTCTCGGAAGATGCCCAAAAGGATCTTCTGGAAATGTTTGAGATGGTCCAACATATTTATCAGTCTTCCTTAGATGCTCTCAAAAATGATGATGTAGCACTGGCTAAAGAAGTACTAGAGTATGATGACCTCATCGATGATTTGGAAGCCAAGCTTCGGGATGGACATATCAATCGTCTAAATGAGGGGACATGCGACGGAAATTATGGGGCAGTATTTTTGAACGTCATCAGTAACTTAGAGCGGATAGGAGACCACTCGGTCAATATTGCTAAATATGCTATGTCAGAGCCTAAGCATAAATAGGGTGCCTTTTCTAGGGTGAAAACGCATCAAACAAAAGAAGTCACCCATTACTTGTTGCACTATGGGCGACTTCTTTTGTTTGTAAATTTAGCTTGCATTTATGTCGGTTAGATTTTGTTAACAGGGTGCTTTTCTTTTTCATGGGAAGTAGCATCAAACTCAAAGCGGAACTTTTGGTTACAGAAAGTGCAATAGACGAATTTACCGTCCTCTGAAAATCTGGGCAAAGGAATCCACCTCCTTAGAAATATACTATCCAAAAAATGGCATTATCATACGGAATAGGTCAAATTCTCTAATGTGCTACCATGACATATTCTGTTAGCAAGGGGTGAATGATAATGCTGAATCGATTGCTTCGTGAATTAAGAATCGAACTTTACTGGATAAAGAAAGTAATGATCCGACGTTGGCGGTTGGATACTCCTATAGGGGTAGTTGGCATCATCGCCCTGCTCTCGGGCTTGGGGCTCTTTCTTCTCATTGGACAAGGAATTGCTAAGGTATTCAGAGCAGCCATCCCTTGGGTTGCAGGAACTTCAGTGGGGACGATTTATTGGTCCTCGATTGGATTTGCTCTCAAAGCAAGCAGCTTGTTTCTTCTTTTTTCTGCATCCCTAGTGGTCTTGCTCTGGTTGAAGACTCGTTATCGAAGCTAGAGAAGGTTTCGGTCGTAGCGACTCTTAATAATAAGAGTATGGTAATATAAGGTATAAGAAAACTAAAGACAAGTATAAAGTAGAAACTCTTTACATATATATGTTTAGGACAAGCTAAATGGATTCCTTAAAATTTGACAGCTTTCTCCTTGCGCCAAAAATTATGCTATGATATCATTGTTAGGTTAAAAGGAGGTTGGGAACGTGGATTTCATGTCTGGTGTTACCGGTTCTCACTTATTCAATACGATTATGATTCCTGTACAGGTTATTATCGTTTTCATGACATTTTATTACTTTATACTCTCTATGTTCGGTTTATTTCGGAGAACTGAGCAGAAGATCCTCACCCCTGAGAAAAGCTTTGCCTTGGTAGTGGCCGCCCATAATGAGGAGGCGGTCATCGGTCCTTTGATAGATAATCTTTTGAATCTTGAATATCCAAAAGAGCTTTATGACGTCTTCGTCGTAGCCGATAATTGCACAGATAAAACAGCCTTAATCTCTAAAAATGCCGGGGCCCTTGTCCATCAGCGTTTCAATAATGAAAAGCGGGGGAAAGGCTATGCCTTGGAGTGGATGTTCTATCGCTTGTTTAAGCTCGATCGCCAATACGATGCTGTCATTATTTTCGACGCAGATAATCTGGTCAATGGGACCTTCCTTGTTGAAATGAACAGTAAGCTCTGCCAAGGGCATCAAATTGTTCAGTGCTACTTAGATTCGAAGAATCCTTATGATACTTGGGTAACCAATACATTCTCTATTACCTTCTGGCTATCTAACCGTCTTCTCCAGCTCGCCCGTTATAATACGGGTATCCTTAATAATGTGTTGGGTGGAACGGGTATGTGTATCTCCACCAAAGTATTAAAAGACTTAGGTTGGGGTGCAACCTCCCTGACCGAAGACTTAGAGTTTACTATGAAGGCCCTGATTTGCGGAATCAAGACAACCTGGGCTCATGATGCCATCGTCTATGATGAGAAGCCGTTGACCTTTATGCAAGCCTGGAACCAGCGGAAGCGTTGGGCACAAGGGCAAGTGGATGTAGCTGGACGGTACTTTTTCCCACTCATATACAAAGCTTTCAAAGAACGCAAGCTTATGTATTTTGACGCAGCGGTTCATCTGTTCCAACCTGCCTTGGTTATGATTGCGACCTTCTTTATGTTTGCTAACTTAATTTCCGGAATGCAGCCTTACACCCAAGTCTTTGCTACTGTGATGCCGTGGTCCGGGTGGCAGATTCTTTCGGCGATTCAGCTGGTTTACCCTATAACGGCTTTAGCCCTCGAACGTCTGCCTTGGCGAGCTTATGCGGGCCTAATTCTTTATCCGATTTTTATCTATAGCTGGATTCCTATCGTTTTCTTAGGATTTATCAATCGTAAGGATAAATCTTGGTCCCATACCAAGCATACTCGCTCAATTAAGTATGATGATGTGGTTAGGGAGAAGAAGGTTTCCTCTAACTAGGCATTTTAAGCTGGAGATCTCCCTGTTGAGAGATCTCTTTCTCATAGGGAAAAGCTTTTCTTAACACGAAATAAAGCACGTCTTGATACACGTATTGAACTCACGAAGAAAGTGGTGAAACACATGGTGATGGAAAAAATCGCGATGATGACGGAAAAACCGGGCATCTTTATGGGGGGAGATACTCCTTATGAAGAAGCAGATGCGGTGATTCTAGGCATTCCCATGGATTACACAGTGAGCTTTCGCCCGGGAACTCGATTAGGTCCTTTGACGATACGCAATGTCTCCATGGGTATCGAAGAATATAGTGTCTATTTAGATCGGGATCTCACAGATTATGCTTACTGCGACTGTGGTGATCTAAGCTTACCCTTTGGAAATGTAGAGAAATCTCTGCAGCTGATTGAAGAAGCCTCTCGCCAAGTCATAGAAGATGGGAAATTTCCGATCTTCTTGGGTGGCGAACATCTTGTAACTTATCCTTTAATTAAGCCTTTCATGGAGAGGTATCCTGAGTTGCGAGTGGTTCATTTTGATGCTCATGCCGATTTAAGGACGGATTACTACGGTGAACCTAATTCTCACGCCACAGTCATGCGTAAGGTATCGGAAGCCTTGGGACCCAAACGCGTGTACCAGTTTGGTATTCGTTCCGGCACAAGGGATGAATTCCTCTTCGCCAAGCAGCATAACCATCTAGTGGTAGAAGAGGTTCTAGAGCCTCTAAGAGAAGTGCTCCCAGAGCTCCAGGGTAAGCCTGTCTATGTGACCTTAGATATCGATGTAGTGGATCCTGCCTTCGCACCGGGGACAGGAACACAAGAACCTGGAGGTTGTACTTCTCGAGAAATCATTAAAGCGATTCATGCCCTAGGGGAACTGAATGTGGTCGGCTTTGATCTAGTGGAAATCTCACCACTAACGGATTCGAGTGAGCGTACCGCATTATTAGGAGCCAAGATTGTGCGAGAAGTAATTTTAAGCTTTGTTAAATAAGTTGAGCTAGGAATAATCGAAAAACCTTTGACATCAAGGCGTTTATTGTGTATACTAAAATTCGTCAGTTAACGCGGGCGATTAGCTCAGCTGGGAGAGCGCCTGCCTTACAAGCAGGATGTCGGCGGTTCGATCCCGTCATCGCCCACCAAATTTAACACAGTTCGGCCCCGTGGTGTAGTGGTTAACATGCCTGCCTGTCACGCAGGAGATCGTCGGTTCAAGTCCGATCGGGGTCGCCATTCTTGCCTTGGTAGCTCAGTCGGTAGAGCAGAGGACTGAAAATCCTCGTGTCGGCGGTTCGATTCCGTCCTAAGGCACCATTCATGCGGGTGTAACTCAGTGGTAGAGTGTCACCTTGCCAAGGTGAAAGTCGCGAGTTCGAATCTCGTCACCCGCTCCATAATTTTTGGCGGCATAGCCAAGTGGTAAGGCAGAGGTCTGCAAAACCTTTATCCCCAGTTCAAATCTGGGTGCCGCCTCCAAAAAACGTTATTTTTGCCGATGTGGCGGAACTGGCAGACGCACGGGACTTAAAATCCCGCGGTCCTTAAAGACCGTACCGGTTCGATTCCGGTCATCGGCACCATTTATTTGTGGGTTTGTAGCTCAGCTGGTTAGAGTACCGCGTTGACATCGCGGGGGTCGGAGGTTCGAGTCCTCTCAAACCCACCATAAGTAAAAAATTCCAAAAGTCGCAAAGGGTTGATATAAGCGAGTTTCACTAATATTAAAATATCAGGGGCATGGATAATTTACTAAATAAGTACCCGTAAATCACCTGAAGTATCCCTAAGGATTCCGTCAGAATTCCGTCAGAGATAAAAAACAACGACCGTTATAGAACGAATTATTCGTTCTATAACGGTCGTTTTGGTTTATTACTAAAAAGTATTTCGTTCAGGAGTTAGCTGATAATCCAAGTGCCTTATATCTGCAATGGCTGCGAACAGATGGGCAAATGTTCGTTGCTGAAAAGAATCTATGATGCGAAGCATGCTCATGTCAGAGCTCATAAAACCATATCGGAATCCAGAAGTGCCCTGTGTGTTTGCGAAGAAGAGAGGACTCTGCCATTGATGACTTTAATTATTTTGACCAAAAGCTGGTTCCTGTCATCCTGACGGATAACGGAAGTGAGGTTTCAAATTCCAAGTCCATCGAGTATGACCATTGGGTGAACAACAATAGCCGTGCACACGGATTTATTATCGCGATGCTGGCTGCCCTCATCAGAAAGGTGCAATTGAAGTTAATCACGCTCTGATACGCAGTGTGATTCCTAAAGGAACAAGCCTCAATCACTTGACTCAGGAAGAGATTACCCTGATGATGAACCACACCAATTCCTACAAAAGAAAAGGCTGAACAACCGTAGTCCCTACGAAACGTTCAGCTTTTCCATGGAGAAGATGTTTTACAGAAACTTAAGCTTTCACCGGTAGCCGACAGTGAAATACTGTTAAAACCCGCTATTCTCAAAAGATAAACTACAAAACATTGCCACAAAAATAAGGGGCAGATTCTCCGATTATAAAAAACGAGAGGGAGTCGATCTCCGTTTGGCGTGCCTTTTTCATCATAATACGTCAAACAATACGAATAAATCAAATTGCATTTGGGTTACAAAAGCTGCGGTTCGTTTTCAGAGCATGACTTCAAATACAAAAACTGTATTTAGACTTACAAACTTGCATCTCACGTTTCTATTAAGTGTTTTTTATTATAAAAATACTTCTTACTATATTAATATTACGATTTCGCAAACTTATCATTGCAATGTCAAAGTGGTTTGGTTATAATTAACATATGTATGAATTTATGATATCAATCCTAATAGAGGTGAAGGGCCAATGATTATTAGCTATAAAAAACTATGGAAGCTCCTAATCGACCGAGACTTGAAGAAAAAAGACCTTAGAGAGATGGCAGGCATTAGCCCTTCAACAATTGCGAAACTTGGGCGAAATGAGAATATCAACACTGAGGTCATCATTAAAATCTGTAAAGCTTTAAAATGCGATATTTGCGACATGATGGAGATTATTGATAGTAAATCATCAGATGAAGATTCCAACGGAGATGAATATAAGTCTTCATCTTAAACAAATAAATTGGTTATTACGAAAGAGCCAAGATGTCTTGATAAGTACTCATGAATCTATTTGGCAAAAGTGCTTCAACTAATATCGATTAATTTTGAGAGGATGAAAATTATGCGTACAATCAATGAAATGCTTAAACCAAGAGAAAATGTATTCTCTGATACTGCTAGAGAGGATGTGCTGAACCTCACCGATCTTGCAGAAAACAGAATAGATGCAAATAAATTCTTCGGAGAAAACTTCCAAACGCAAGGAATGACAGTATTATTTGATACTGCATTTGCTCGCTTTAAAGGCGAATCTGACACCGGCGTCATTAAGCTTACACAGGCTATGGGTGGCGGTAAAACACATAGTATGTTAGCTTTGGCTTTGCTAGCTCAGAATGCTGAGTTGAGAGAGAAGCTTCTCGGTCCTACATATGCGGGAATTGGTGAAATCAGAGTAGTTTCATTCTCCGGCAGAGAGAATGCTGACTTTGGTATTTGGGGTAGCATAGCTGAACAACTCGGCAAGAAAGAGTTCTTCAAGGACTATTATTCCCCTCTTAAGGCACCGGGTGAAAAATCATGGGTTGAGCTGCTCAAGGGTCAAAAAACTCTCATCTTGCTGGATGAGCTTCCCCCGTATTTGGAAAATGCAAAGTCGATTATGGTAGGAAATTCGGACCTTAGCAAGGTCACAATGACTGCATTATCAAATCTTTTCACTGCACTAGGTAAAGAACAACTCGCGAATGTATGTCTGGTCTTCTCTGATCTAAAGGCGGCCTATGAGTCAGGCAGCGAATTATTGCAGTCGAGTTTCCGTGAACTTGAAGCTGAAGCGAACCGAATAGCAATCGAAGTAACGCCTGTTGCACTCAACAGCGATGAGATCTACCACATTTTACAAAAACGTCTATTTGAAGATGTCAGTGGTTTTGAATACTCATTGAATATCAATGATGTTGCCATTGCGTATAAAACAAGCGTCGAAAAAAGCAAGAAACTCGGCTTCACAAACTACACTCCAGAAGCTGTTTTTAAAGGCATCAAGGACTCCTACCCATTCCATCCATCCATTAAAGATCTATATGCCCGTTTCAAGGAAAACCAAAATTTCCAACAAACACGCGGCCTGATTAAATTGATGCGTCAGATTGTCCGCCAATTCTATGAAAGTGACATGGCAAAAGAAAACTATTTGATTAACGTTTTTGACTTCGATCTTAACGAGCAAAAAATGCTGAGTCATATTCGCCAGATCAAGCCCTCTCTAGAAGAAGCAATCAACCATGATATTGCACAGGATGGCAAGTCCATTGCAGAAGTGATCGATATAGAAAAGGCTGAGAACAAAGGTGTTACACAGGATATTGCAAAGCTCCTCCTCGTGTCTTCCTTATCCACTGCGAATCATGGACTACTTGGACTCACCGAATCGGAAATATTCGGTTATTTGAGTGCGCCCAATACAGATATTAACGAGATCAAGTCCAGTCTGGAAGAATTGAAGACTCTTTGCTGGTATATGAAACAAGACAATCGTGGCAGGCTGTATTTCCAAAATACAAAGAATATGGTTGCCGAGATGAATACCCTTGTTGACAGTTACACAAATGAGAACGCTAAAAAGGAACTTAAGCGAATACTGGAACAGAACTTCAGTCCCAAGCTGAAAGTCTGCTATGAAATGCTGTATGTGCTCCCTGCAATCGATGAAATTGATCTTGATCAGAATAAGATTTCTCTGGTCATATATGAGCCATATCCCGGTAGTGAGCTGCATCCTGAGCTGAAGAAGTTCCATGACAACATTTCGCTCAAGAACAGAGTTATGTTCCTTTCCGGACAGCGAAATATGATGGAAAAACTCTATGGGAATTCAAAAAAGCTTAAGGCGATTCAGCAAATCGTTGACAACATGGCAAACGAAGGCGTTCCCGCATCGGATCAACAATACAAAGAAGCTGAAGCTCAGCTTGATAAGGCTATTCAAGCTTTATTCTCAACTATCAGGGAGACGTTTGTTGCGCTGTATTATCCAACCAAAAACGGAATAGAGCTTGCAGAATTCAAACTTGAATTCAAAGAAAATAAGTTTAACGGTGAAGAACAGATTATAAGCTGCTTGACAGATAGTTCTAAATACGAGGCATTCTCAAAAGATGACCAGTTCTTGGAGAACCTCCGCAAGAAATGCGAAGCGCGTCTGTTTACCATAAAAGAACTGCCCTTCTCTCAAATAAAAGAGAGAGCTGCAACGACAGTAGCATGGCAATGGTATCATCCGGATCAGCTTGAAAGCCTGAGACTGGATTGTATCAAAAAAGATAAGTGGAGAGAAATTAATGGTTATCTGGTAAAGGGGCCGTTTGAGAAGGACCCGACTTCTGTTGTTGTAGAGCAGACATCATATGATGAGACGACCCAAGAATTCACCTTGAAAATCCGGGGCATCGGCGGTAGGGTCTATTACGACATCGGCAGTGATCCTACTTCCGCATCCAAAGAAGTAATGGACCAGGTTTTGGTGACCGCAGAACCAGCTATTCGTTTCGTCTGTATTGATCCAACAGGAGAAAGAAAAACCGGTGATGTCGTTGAGTTCACTGGTAGTGTTCCAATCAAATACGGGCAAAGAAATACACCGAATGGTGATGTAATGACGCTGGTCACCAATCCAAAGTATGTAGTCAAATATACAACTGACGGTAGCGAACCTAAAGAGAATGGCGGCATCTATAATGAGGAATTTGTGCTTCCACAAGACAGCAAATACGTGAGAGTAGCGGTTTATTACAAGGATAGATTGCTTGAGGAAAAGAGTATCTACGTCACAAAAGGCGGCGGTGCTAAACCAGCTAAAACGATTGATAAGAGCAAGGCTCTTGCCTACCGCTATCACAATAAAAAACAAATGGGAGATACCGAAGCGAGTTATAAGGAACTGGCTCTTCTCTCGAAACTTGATGGAGTCCTTATCAAAGGGGCTACAGCAGAGATTTATAATAAAACAAATACAGATAACTATATCGAGTTCAATGCAAGTGTTCCATATTGGGCAGGAGATCTTCAATCGCTGATAGATCTTGTTCGAGATACCAGCTTTAAGGAAACCGAGGTTATTGTTGACTTTGGTTATAAAGAGTTGATGTTCTTGACTGGCGAGTTATTCACGCAATGGCTTGATATGAACAAATTTGATTTGAACAATCTTATAAAGAGTGGGGAAATCATACAATGAGCAACACTTATTATGGATTTGGCTATGATCCAAAGGAAAGCGAAAATCACTTCTATGTGGTTGTTCCCAAAGAGGCAACTGCAGAAGTTGAGATTTACGAGCGTTTTCATTGGGACGTAGACGAACAAAAAATTACAAGTAAGGACATCCTGAAACTCAGGATGTCACGATACAAATGGTCAAAGCTTTCAAATGACGTTGCAGCTGAGTTCAACGCAAGGTTGAAATCGGACAAAAAGCCAACTAGCAGATTTATTGTTGGAGAAACACCTGTCGAAAAGTTGTTTGGGAAAGAATTAATGGTCTTGCTTTGGGGTGTTGAAAACAACGATCCAGCTGGAATCCCAACTGCCATTCGCAATTGGAAGGGACTTCAGCCGGAAGAACGCTGGTGGCTATACACCATGACAAATGCAAGTACTGGAAAGATTAATGATAAACGCGGGTGGCGCATGGCGTTGAGATATGCGCTATGCGAAAATCCAGTAGATGAATCAAATCAGATCTCATTATTTACTGATTTGATGGGAGGAGAATAACATTGGACAATCAGATGTCTTTTATAGAAAAGCAGTTTCCTGTAAGCAAAATTAGTAAAGAGAGCTATAAAGAAAGAAAGTCATCTCAAGGTCAAACAATCACAGGGCTTGGTAAATGGTGGGGTCGGAAACCACTAATTCTAGTTCGTGCCGCTATTTTGGGATGTCTTATGCCTTCCAGTGATAATCCAAAGGCAGATATGGATATTTTCTTGAAAATATTGTCTATGGATAATGAAGGACTTCTTGATAGAAAACAAAAAACGTTATCTGCTAAAGCTCTCTTTGAAATAGCTCAGAATAATAAGCATTTCAGACAGTATTTGAACGACTGGTTTGAATTGGATGGGGCTCGTGTGAAAATCCGAGATGGACAAGATAAGAACGACATTGAGACTCGTTTATTTAAAACACTAGGCTATGATGAAAAGATAAAACATTGTATAAGACCAGAACAACATGTTGCTCTACGAAAAGATAGTTGGAATGCAATAAACCATTATCTTGGGACTAACGCAAAATCATTGAATGAACTTATTGAGCAGCTCTCAATAAAGCGGTATGGAAGAAGGATTGCTGTAGGTGATTGCTTTTGTGGAGGAGGCTCAATTCCATTTGAGGCTGCACGTATGGGCTTTGATACTTATGCATCCGACTTAAATCCAATTGCCGGACTTCTTACCTGGGCAAGCATTAATATCTCCGGTGCAGATAAAAAAGAATTGAAGGAAATTGAGGACTTCCAGAATAGAGTTTATAAGATCGTCAATGAAGAGATTTGTGAACTTGGCATTGAGCATAATGAGAGAGGAGATAGAGCGCTTTCATATCTTTATTGCGTAGAAACAACTTGTCCAGAGTGCGGAATAGTAGTCCCTTTATTGCCTTCATTAGTAGTTGGAATCCGCGCTGGAAAAGTTGTTGCTAAGCTTGTTCCTGATGGAAACCGGTACAACATCACAATACACCCGGATGCAAATGCAATGGAAATGAAAGAAGCATCAAATGGTACAGTCACTCCAAAGGGATTAGTATGTCCAAACTGTGAGAAGATGACACCAATTTCTGTTCTTCGTAAAGACCGAAATGACGAGAATGGGAATTCAATTTATGGACTACGACAGTGGGGAAAAAATGAATTCGAGCCACGAAATACAGATGTTTACCGTGAACGACTGTATGCAATCCGTTATGAAACTACAGACGGAAATAGATATTATCGTGCACCAAATGAGCGAGATTTAGACAATGAGGAAAAGGTAAGAAAAATTGTTGCAGGTAATATGATTTTCTGGCAGGAAAAGGGCTTGGTGCCGAGTATGGCTATCGAAAGTGGTATGGAAACGGAACGACTATTTAAGGAACGGGGCTGGACTCATTGGAATCATTTGTTTAGTGCAAGACAACTTCTGTTACTCAGCTTATTTGAAAGACAAGTGATGAATGAGACATCTGTTTTACTTAAAGCCGTCGGAATACTAGGTATAAATAAAATTGCTGATTTTGGCTCAAAATTATGTCGGTGGAATCCTAATTGCGATAAAACTGAACAAACCTTTTATAATCAGGCATTTAATACAATGATGAATTATGGTGTTCGCAGCTTAAGTATGTTGAGCACATTATGGTTTAGGATTTCTGAACAGTACCCTATTAATAAACAGGGAACAGTAACCCTAAATGATGCTCGATCTGTCACTTCAACATGTCATCTTTGGATAACAGATCCGCCATATGCTGATGCAGTAAATTACCATGAATTATCGGAATTTTTTCTTGCTTGGGATAAAAAATTATTAATAGAGGCCTTCCCTGAGTGGTATACGGATTCTAAGCGAATTCTTGCTGTACGAGGTGATGATCATTTCTCCCATACAATGATAGAAATATATTCAAATTTGGCTGACCACATGCCCGACGATGGCATGCAGGTGGTCATGTTCACACATAGTGATCCTGCTGTGTGGGCTCAACTTGCTTTGATAATGTGGAAGTCAGGGCTCAGGGTTACTGCGGCTTGGAATATTGCAACTGAAACTGATGCCTCAGGTCTCAAAGACGGCAATTATGTTAAAGGAACTGTGCTGCTTGTATTGCGTAAGCAAACCGGAGATGACATGGCCTTCTTAGATGAAATCAACTCTGACATCCGAGCTGAAGTGAGAAACCAAATCTCAAGCATGTTGGAACTTGAAAACAAAGAAGAACCTAATTTCTCAGACCCTGACTTTGTACTTGCAGCTTACGCGGCCTCTTTAAAGGTGTTGACATCATATAAAACAATTGAAGATCTTGATTTGGATTACGAATTGAATATGGCGATTAATAATCCCACCCAGAGTAGCATTGTAAAAATAATTGAAGCCGCTAAAAAAATTGCCTATGACTGTGTCATTCCTTTGGATTTCGAAAGTTATCTGTGGAAAGACCTATCAAATGCTGAGAAATTTTATATTAAAGGACTTGAAAGTGAAAAACACGGAAATTACCAAAACAGCACTTATGAGGAATTTGCACGAGGCTTCAATACTGTTGGTTATAGCCAAATGATGGCTAGCCAAAAGGCTAATATGGCGCGTCTTAAGACTCCCGTTGAAATGGCTGGTAGGACAATTAGTGATGTACCAGATTTTGAAAACTCTCTACTCCGCACAGTATTTATGGGGATCTACACAGGGATCAAAGAAGACGAAAATCCGTCAAGAGCACTCGGCTATATAAAAAATGAATTACCGGATTATTGGGATAAACGCGACATGATCAAACAGCTGCTTAGCTTCATCAAAGATGGCAAGGACATTGATAATATGTCTCCGCACTGGGAACAAAGCGCAACAATGGCTGATTTGTTGCATTCACTTGTTACCAACGACAGCATTTAAAGGGGGAATAGTCTATGAATCGCTATTCTTCAAGGAGACATAAATTAGATCAGCAATTTTTGAAAGAAAAACTGAAAAATGCAGTATCTTACGACAGAATTGCCGGATATTTTTGCTCCTCCATTCTTGAAGTTGCTGGAGAAAGCATTGAAAACGTAGAAGGCAAAGTCCGGGTTATTTGTAATTCCGGACTTCTGCCCGAAGATATTGCAGTTGCTAATTATGCTCAAAAAATGAAACAGGAATGGTGTGAATTTTCTCCAGAAGAGAAATACACATCTCCTGAAAGCAGCAGTCGTCTTTCTACTCTTTACCACCTACTAAGCAACGGGAAGCTTGAAATTCGAGTGATTCCTGATCAAGTATTTGGCCTCATGCACGGAAAGGCCGGGGTGATCACGTATAAAGATGGCTCTAAAACCTCCTTTCTCGGGAGCATCAATGAAACAAAAAGTGCCTACACATTAAATTATGAGATGCTGTGGGAAGATGATTCAGAGGAATCCGTCCGATGGGTTCAAGATGAATTTGATTTTTTCTGGAATAGTCAATACGCTGTGAACCTAGCGGATTTTATCGTTAATGATCTCAACAGAATTTCAAAGCGTATCGTCATCGGTCTTAAAGACTGGAGAGATAATTCCGATGAAGTGGTCCCCTCAGCTGCAGTTGAAGAACCGGTATATCGAAAAGAATTCGGTCTTTGGGAACACCAAAAGTATTTTGTCGAGCTTGCTTTCAGAGAACACAAAAAGGATGGCGGCGCTCGTTACCTTCTAGCAGACCAAGTCGGGCTGGGAAAGACTCTGCAGCTTGCCATGTCAGCAAAATTAATGGCTCTCTATGGTGATAAGCCAGTTTTGATAATTGTTCCTAAAACACTTGTATGGCAGTGGCAAGACGAAATGAAGACGCTCTTGGATATGCCCAGTGCTGTTTGGACCGGTTCAGGCTGGCAAGATGAAAACGGCTATTTCTATCAAGCTGACAGTGTGAGATCCATTCTAAAATGCCCGAGACGAGTAGGTATTATCTCGCAAGGACTTGTGTCAAGAAGAACAGAGGCCGCAGATTTGCTTGCTCAGAAAGATTTTGAATGTGTCATTCTTGACGAGGCACACAGAGCTCGCCGTCGAAATCCAACCAAAGATCCTAACAAGCATAAGTCAGATCCAAACTACTTATTGCAATTTCTTAATACGATTACTTTTAAAACCAAGAGTTTGCTCTTAGCGACTGCTACTCCAGTGCAAATCAATCCAATTGAAGCCTTTGATCTTATAAATGCTTTAAGTCTCCCGACATTCAAGGTTATGGGTGATATGTATAGCGAATGGCACAAGAAACCTCAGTTGATGCTTGATATGGTTTGCGGGAAAGAGCCTTATCCGGAGAGCGAAATTACAATGTGGGATATCATTCGAAATCCCCTACCCACAAAAACTTCATCAGCTCAAGATAGAGTAAATCGCATTCGAGACAGGCTTGATATTTCCGATAAAACCTATGTCTTGCCTGCTGATTATTTCGCTTCACTTTCGGGCTCAAAAAAAGATAGCATCCGGACTTTATATACCACAGACGAATTTATAGCAAATTACAATCCATATATTCGCCATATCGTGAGACGAACAAGGGATTTTCTTGAGAACACAATCAATCCTGCCAGCGGAGAGACTTATCTTAAAAAAATATTGGTCGAACTATATGGCGAGGGCGACGATGGTGCAATCCCCCTAGAAGGATATTTGAGGCAAGCCTACTCAAAGGCACAGGAATTTTGCTCCTTACTTTCATCCCGCGTTAAGGCGGGTGGTTTTATGTCGACACTGATATTGAAACGTATTGGAAGCACGATTATCGCCGGTGATAATACAGCGAAGAAAATGCTCGCATGGACAGAAGCTGGGAAAGAAATATTGCAAGATGAATTTGATGTAATTTTTGAGGAAGACGATGATTTTGAAGAAAGTGTTAGCGAGGTAAAGAATCTTACGGATGCGGAAACCGAATGTCTTCGCGAACTCGTAAAAATGCTGTCTCTTAACCATGATAATGATCCTAAGTATATCAAAGTCCTCGATATTTTAAGCAATGGCATTGATGAAACTGATAAGCCTTGGAAGGATAGCGGCTGCATCATATTCTCGCAATACTATGATAGCGCTTACTTTGTAGCTGAAAAGCTATCAAAAGATTTATCCGATGACGTGATAGGTCTTTATGCCGGCGGAGATAAATCTGGCTATTTTTTAAACGGTACTTTTCACAAAGACTCAAAGGATAGCATCAAGGCCAAGGTAAAAAACCATGAAATAAAGATCCTCGTCGGGACTGATGCAGCGAGCGAAGGACTTAACCTTCAGACACTCAGTACACTGATTAACCTTGACTTACCTTGGAATCCGACAAGGCTAGAGCAAAGAAAAGGCCGAATCCAACGTATTGGCCAAGTTGCTCCCAAAGTAAAAATTTTCAACATGAGATATAAAGATTCTGTTGAGGATAAGGTCCACACTGTATTATCGGCCAGACTAAAAAGCATCAAGGATATGTTCGGGCAAATCCCAGACACCTTAGAAGATGTGTGGATCGACGTTGCTTTGAATAACATCGAAGAGGCAAAAGAGCGCATCGATAGAGTTCCGGACCAAAATCCATTTACTATTAAGTACGAGACCAAAATACCTGCAACGGAAGATTGGGAAGCAAGTACATTTGTCCTGGATCACGATGAAAAGTTGAAGCAGTTGTTGATTGGATGGTAGGAAATATAAGAATTTCCATCGCGATTACAATTGAGAAAGTGGGAGGCTGAAATGAAGCGAGATATGGACCTTGTTCGCCTGATATTGCTGGAGATTGAAAATAAATATCGATCAACAGCCATCTACGATTTGGTTATTGAGGGATATGATACTGAGACGGTTGCTTATCACTGCAAAATATTATACGAAGCAGGATTGATTTCAAATTATAAAGCCCAATATGCTGACAACGAAATCTATGGATTTGGTGTCGGTTCCCTAACTTGGGATGGAAATGACTTCCTAGAAAAAATTCGGGACGATTCTCAGTGGAAGAAAGTCAAGGATACAATTACCCAAAAAGGGTTGCCAATGGTCATAGAAACGATTAAATCGGTTGCAAATGCCTTTATTTCTGCAGCTGTTGAAGGGATAACAAATTCTATACTAAAGGGGTAATCCGATTGTCTAACATGCAAATCATTCTCATATATGAATTGCAGCCAGAGGATAGTCAGGGAGAACTTTTCAAGAGGTGAATTAATGAATAATCAACCATACATCTGCAAGGTCCATATCGAAAATTTCAGAAATTTTCGCCGTGCTGAATTCTGGCTCAACGAAAAACAAGTTGTCATTGGTGAAAATGCGGTTGGAAAAAGCAACCTGTTATATGCGTTGCAGTTAATACTTGACCCGACGCTCTCTGACAAAGACCGTATGCTTGAGGAATCCGATTTTTGGGAAGGTTTGGATGACCCAATGACAAATGGGGAGCAGATTCTTATTGAGCTTTGGTTCGCAAACTTTGAAGGAAACAAGAATGTGCTTGCACAATTGACCGATGCAACCGTAATGCTTGATGAGAAAGAAGCACTAAAGCTTACATACAAATTCTATCCCTATCGAAAAGTTGGCGAAACAAACGAGTATAGCTTTATTATTTTTAAAGGTGATGACGAAAACCGCCGATTCTCCTATGACGATAGGAAATTCCTGAACATTCGTGTTATCAAGGCAATTCGTGATGTTGAATCCGAGATGCGTAATTCGAAAACATCACCGTTGACGCAGATCATCAAGCAGAAATATACAATAAGCAAGGACGTGCTTGCCGAAATTTCTCACGCACTTGAAGAAAAAGGTGCAGATACTCTTAAAATAGGTCAAGTTGAAGATCTTGAATCGCGAATTCAGAAGTTGCTCAATCAAATGGTGTCGTTTAGCCAAGATCAATTTGGTGTTTCTTTAAAAACGATAAATATTGACGCGACTAAGCTTCTTTATGCTTTGCGCCCATTGATTGATAACCGGGAATCAGGAAACACCAGTCTTGGAATAAACAATCTACTCTATATAGCTCTTATTCTTCTGTTGATTGAGGATGAAACGATAAAGACATATCTACCAAAAGAGCTTTATGAAGAATTAATTGAAAAGGACGAAAGCGATCTTATCGAGAGTTGTTATTCTGAGGTGGAAGAAATCAATGGGTACGCTTTGAATGATAACGTATTGACTAATTGTGAGAAAAGGGACGAGCTCTACGATTTCATGTCTGAAACTATTCCGACAGCAAATGGCGTAACCATTCTTGCGGTTGAAGAACCAGAGGCGCATCTACACCCAATATATCAACGATTGCTTTATCGTCATGTGATGAATAGGTCAAGCGCCTCCGTCATTATTACAACGCATTCAACACATATTTCATCCGTCGCGCCGATCACCTCAATAGTTCATTTGATCTCTAAAAGAAATAGTACTAGCGTAAAGACAACAGCTCGGCTCGAGCTTGATGATTCTGATTTTTCTGATTTAGAAAGATATATAGACGTTAAGCGTGGAGAAATATATTTGGCCAAAGGCGTCATTTTTGTCGAAGGTGTTTCAGAGGAATATCTGATTCCCAGTTTTGCAAAGGCTATGGGTTATGAGATAGACCGTTTGGGCATTGTGGTTTGTAATGTCAATTCAACAAATTTTGAACCATATCGTCAATTTGCTGAATCATTAGGCGTGCCATATATTATCGTGACGGATGGAGATTATTACCACCGGGTTGAAGGGAAAATTAAGTACGGGGATTTGGCCTCGGAAGATGATGTCGGATACGGGTATGCCGGTATTGATCGCTCAACAAAATTCTCGGGCATTGCCGACATAATAGAGGCTTATGTGGCTTCGGAATACGAAGAAGGAATAACCTTTGATGATTTGGAAATTGAAGATCAGATTGAGTTCTTTCAAATCAGAGGAATCTTCATCGGAATGCATACTTTTGAAGTTGATATTTTCTGCCAATGCGGATCTGCAACCACAACAGAGGGACAGATTATATGTCGTGTTTTTGATGAATTAACAGCAGGAGGACTGCAGCAGAAGCAGAATTTCAAGGATAGGATGTCCAATGGCGAATATAATAAATGCTTGGCACAAATTGAATCTTCTCATAGTCAAATCGGTAAAGGACGATTTTCGCAGCGTCTTTCTTCGTATGCGACGCGCTCTATGGTACCTGACTACATAGAGGCAGCTATCAATAAGATAATCGAACTTGTGAGGAGCAGGACAAATTGAACGATTATTTCAAGCAAAAATTGACGGAGGTCACCAACGACTCAGAACAGCTTCGTGCATACACTTCGACTGACAGCACGGTTGTAATCGCTGGCCCTGGGAGTGGAAAGACAACAGTGTTGACGTTAAAAGTCATACGTCTCTTAGATGATATAATTGCTGAACCAAGAGGTTTGGCTTGTTTGACATACAGCACTGAGTCAGCCCGAGAATTCAAAACAAGGCTTTCAAAATTGGGACTAAGGGGACGCAAGAATGTTTTTTTGGGTACAGTCCACAGTTTTTGCTTGGCGGAAATTCTAACGCCTTTTGCTAAACTTTATCCAAAGTACGAAATCCCAAATCCAATAAGGATTATTTCGGAAGCAGAAAAAAAGAAGTTATTTGACTCTGTTAACCCACCTGGTGGTACTTCAATAACGGAGATGGATAAGGAGCGAACTCGCAATATACGAGGTATAAGCCGAGTTGCTCTTGAAAGTTATGAAGTTGCCCTTCAAACAGCTATTTCGTTCGAAGAAGCATTACAAAAAAGCGGATTCATTGATTTTATCAGCATGGTTAAATTTTCTGTCGAACTTATACAAAACGAATCTTTCGTGCGAAAAGCTATTGAGGCAAAATTCCCGTGGTTTGTCATTGATGAATATCAGGATTTAGGCAGACCATTGCACGAAATAGTTTTGTCTTTGCTAGATAAGTCGAATATTAAGATATTTGCTGTAGGTGATGCCGACCAATCGATATATGATTTTCAAGGCGCAGCTCCAGATTACCTTGATGAGCTCTCACAAAGAGATGGTATCAAATGTATTCGCTTGTTAAACAACTATCGAAGCGCACAGACTATCGTAAATGCGTCGGAATATGTATTGAACAGCCGACGTGGGTATGTGGCATCAGGCGCATTGAGAGAGTATCCTGCCACAATGGATTTTATTGAGTGTGATGCCGGTATGGATGAACAGTATCAACAAACAGTTGAACTGGTTCGACGATTTCATTCAGAAGAAATTCCTTACCACGAAATCGCAATACTTGTTGGTAAGAACGATGAAGTGAAAGCATTGAAAGACCAGTTTGAAAAACAAGGAATCCCTGTATATTTAGCACGGCAGGACTTCAGGAATACCGAATCTATATTTTGGCTTCAAAGCTGTGCATCGTGGTTAGAGGACAAAGCTACGGCTTCATTTGACGAAATTAGTCAGAAGTGGATAGGTTTTTTATCGCACAAACAGGCAGTCGCAAATTCTGATGATTATGATTTACTTTTGCGTCGGACACTTTTGAAAGTATTGGAAACAAGTAAGCAGTATAAAGACAATCTCTTTGAATGGCTCATGTATTTATTGAATGAACTCGATTTTCAAAATGTATTTGATGGTTCAGAACGTTACCCTGATGAAATCAAAAATCTCAAGAGTTTGATTCGAGTTGCAAAACAGACTGAACCAGTATTGACAATTGGGTTCATAGCACGACTTGGAGTACCCGACAATCAAGTGGTTTTATCGACGAGACATAGTGCAAAGGGACTAGAATTTGATGTGGTAATGATGCTTGGCATGGAGAAGGACAGTTTTCCAAATTACTACGATACAACTCAACGGCGGATTGATGAAGCTCGAAGACTTTGTTTTGTGGCTGTAAGCAGGGCTAGAAAAGCGTGTATCTTGCTCAGGTCAAAACAATTGCCAAACAAATATGGCAAATGGTATTCAAAAGATCCATCACCGTTTTGGATAACACTTAAAGAATTTCATGATGCTAACGGATTGAGTACGTATGATGCCGATTGAATCGAGTGAAACGTAATTGGCAAGCAATGCAAGTGTTTATACACTTGGAGAATGTAGGGAACTTTGCATAAATGGTCAACTCCTTTATGGTGATTCTAACCATTTTGCACAAAGTTTCTTAAATCCTCAAGGACTATAACCAAATTTGTTATTTGAGGACGTAGACATAGTTGAGCGCCTTTCATTACATCCGATGGCCATCTGGAAAACCAGATAATTGCTTATCAAAGCACCATAGATTATGAGTTTTATCAGAGTTTTGATTCTTTCCGTAGACTATTTATGTAAATGAGGGTTTCCCCTCATTTTTTGCTTCTCAACTTTACCTCAAATCTAATATCCATCTTATACCCGTTTTAACCGGAGAGTCAGTGGGGTTATCCACCATGACCTCGTGAAAAATTGGATATGCTTCTAAATTTTTGCCTACTGTCGATAGGTGTCCTCTTAACAGTATTATTGCCTTTGTCGCAATATAGTTTGGTGCAACTCCAATGCAATCCAGTAAGACCGTATTGCCACCATAGGAGAGATGTCCGGCAATCGCGGCTTTTAGAGCAATAGGATTTGTATTGCCTCCGACCTTTAATGTTACTTTTCTTCCGATAGAATTATTCTCCATCGTATTGGCCTCCTTCATCATCTTTTAATAATTTGGGTATGGTTAAAGTCTATTAAAAGATTTTTTAGAAAATCAAGTTATTTTTTAAAAAAACTTCTTAAAAAATAAAAATTAATCTTGACTTGATTTTCTGTGAAATCATTTTATACAGTAAAAATGTGGTTAACACTTTTTAAAGATGATGAAGGAGGTATGGAAATTTAAAGATAACGAAGGAGATTTATTCTACTTGTACTGTATAAATTACAGTATTCTTTTTGGGCTAAGCTATTAGCCTAGAACACAATATCGTTTCTATATCTAGGGCGAAGAAGCGTGCGTGTATTTTTGTACTGCGATGTCATCGTAGTATTCTATCTGAACAAATTTAGCCCTATATTTTTATATTCTTTTTACATTGTTTTGTCTGGTGTCCGTATTAACGGGGCGACAGCCCCGTTAATACGGACACCCCATTATGCCAAAAAAGGAGGTGATAATATGGCCAGACACAATTTGGGATACCAGTTTCAAACGGCCATCGATTCGGCATTTAGGCCGGGTCTAGATAAACATGCAGCAAAGCATACTGGTGATTCTATAGATAAAGTTTGCAGTTTTAGTGAAAAAAAGAACCTGCAAGAAGTATCTTATCAAATTGCGAGGTATATGAAAGATCATTACCCAGATATCAAAATGATAAAGGATATCAACCCAGATCATGTTCAGAGCTATTTAAATCAAAAAAGTACAACATGCAGCACAGCAACTCTGGGAAACTTTGTTTCACGCATTAATAAACTCGAAAAACTATGTCAGAGTAAATTTAAAATATCAACAAATTGGGAAAAGAACATTCTCACTCCTCAAAGTCAAAAAACCGTGAGGAACGAGAAATTGAGAATTCAAACGATGGAGAAGAAAGATTTGGACAAGATATTAGATTATGGATATCGATATAGCAAATCTAAGGCAATCGTAGCCATTGATCTTGCCTATAGATATGGGCTGAGAGACGCCGAAATCGCAGATCTTAAAGTGAAAAACGTGAATTGGGAAAAGAACACTCTCGAAGTTATAGGAAAAGGTGGAAGGCGAAGAGAGTTAACAATAAAACCCGAAGACATGGAATTTATGAAAACACTATGTCGAAATAAAAAATCCGATGAAAGATTAATCGGAATCCGTAAGGATTCAATTAATAAACAGCTGAATCGAATCATGGAAAAACTGAACCTGAAGAAGAAATATCCCGTAACTGGGATACATGCCATCCGTAAACTTAAAGCACAGGAGCTATGGGATATGAAAAGAGCTCAAGGCTCTTCCAAGAAAGAAGCCATGGATTATGTAAGCAACTACTTGGGACACGGCAGGGGCCGATATGATGTGCTAAACACGTATGTGCAAACACAGAATTAGGGGCTGTAAGCATTTGGGCTTATGGTATGTCATAAACAAGTGATTATTTAAGTGATAGTCATTCCCGGGCTAAAGGGCAGAAGGTATCCAAATAATTTTGGATACCTTCTGCCCTTTTCGTCATTCCATTTTTAGAAGTACCGCCAGTGTCGTTGTTCTTCTATACACCGACTTACCTGACCCATACATATAAGCAAAAGAACAGCCGCCAAGCAGTTCCTTAAACATTTCTTTAAACGATTACTTTATAGTTCGCTTTAATAAAAATGTTTTTAATCTTGCTCTCTACTTCATTACGTCCAGCCAGAATGAGTAATATGTCTGGTTTATTTTTTACAAAGTCATACATAAATTTTAATAACTCTTCATCGTACGCTTGACAGTCATCAACTAGAAACACAAGTTGCCAATCTTTGGCATTTAGATCATTAGGTGCTGGGTTCCTACCCATTCCTTGGGCTCTCTCTAGAAGAGTATTTGTCCAGAGTATATTTTCGAGTTCTTTATAGGAATTAGATACTCTACTTTCCTTAATAAAAACTGCGCAATTACCAAGGGACTCTTGCCTCTTTTGCTCGGCTAAAAGCTCGCGCGTTTTCCCTATTCCCTCAGGACCTAATATAACAGTAACTCTTTTTTCAATATCATTGTCGTAATTTAACATAGTATTACTACTCCTTTATATTTATTTTTATCAGCGTAAGCGCTTGAGATTCTCTCAAGAATTATTTCATTTATTTTAAGACACCCCCCATTTATTAAAAAGTTGTGCGGCTAAAAATATCGACTATTGCTACTAGCCCGATTGAAGTTTCAACCGCGAAAGATTAGATTTTTGTAGTTTCAACAACTACTTCCACCACCTCCTTTCCTTTTCTGCAAAGAACAAAAATATTGATCACCCACAGGCAGCTTTTTTTGGGCAAATTTTGCACCTTTGTCTACCTTACGAAGATGATTGTCCCCTTTGCTAACTTTTCTAGCACTTACCTTACAAGGTAGTGTTTTAATATGATTTTGCAACTCAATAAACTCAGCAGATTGGGTAAAAGCATTTTCCTCTTGCAAATCGCGTGTTAGAGCATTAATTGATTGTACTAGGGTTAATAAATCTGACCTTATCTCAATGGCTATGATTTCTTGCCACAATTGATTACCGGAATCCGGTAAGTATAATAATGCATTACTACAAGCTATCACCTCAGCTTTAATACTACTCTCGGTTACTCCACTTCCATATCCATATTCGGGAAGAGAGTTATCGCAATTTAGAAACCGCTTAAAACACCAACCAAATTTCTTTTCTTTGAAAGCCCCGTCGCAATAAACAATCAATTTTGTACCCACTTTCATGTTATCCCTCCTGTCTATTTTAAGTTTTTGTTATGTCTTAATCTTCTATAAGAGACATTCGAAGATAATGTATAAATAAACTAACTATAAGAGACGGATTTTCCACCTTATTAATGATTAAAGCAACTCCCAGAACTAAAGTTCCAAAAGTTGCTTCAAAGGTTTTATTTGTTTATTCAATTTATTTACTAAGGGCATTTTAATCAACCCCAATCAATAGATTATTCTTTGGCTAAATTGACTTTTCTGTCTAATATATCTATTAAATTTCAGTTTAATTTATCAGTTAATCCATATATTATCAGATATTATTTATTTAGTCCAACGAATTTCTATATTTTCTCATTTTGATTTTTTCGATTTAATTAAAAAGCTAGATTAGGGCATGCGGGTTAATGCTAAAGTACCTATACCACTTTCCGCTATATTGCTCGCCTCTAAGATCATAATTTAGAAATATTCTAAAATTTGATTTCCGCAGAATTTTTCAGTAATCTTAAACTTAATAAAGGATTTATTAAAATTAATACTTGATTTTCATGAAAATCATCTTCTAGTATACCTATAAACCAGACTACGAATAAGGAGATGATGACACAATGAAAAGAAAAATTCCCATTGATGGCTTAAATACTTTTGGGCCGAAAGAAAAGGAAGAAATAAAAAAACCTAAACCCAAAAAACCACCACAACTCCAAAAGAAAATTCACTACCGAAAATGGGGAGACGCGGGAGTGGGAATCGAAATATCGAACTATTGGGTTTTTCGATTGGTGATTAACGGGATCACTATTGATGAAAAGGATTTCGAAAAGCTGTTCCCCACGATTTATAAACAATTCAATGTCCGGACAGAGCTTAAAACTAATCCCAAAACTGGTGATTTCCAAAATACCATTTATCTCTATTTCCCACGGCAGATGCTAGAAGATATGGAAATCAGAATAATCTATCGTGACCTTAAGAAAAAGATGCTTCAACATATTTATGACTTAACAGTAGATAAAGAAGACGTCTAAACGGTTCCAGTTCATATTTTTGTGGTTGGCGGTTTGGAATATAAGCCGCCAACCTACCAAGTCCTTATCTAATACATAGCAGAGTGCACCTGCTTTTTTTAATGATAAGGAGTGATTCTATGAATAACATAAACTATAAAATGGTTCATTGCTATACAGTGCCTCAGGTGGCTATATTACTAAAGGTCAAAAAGACCTACGTCTATGATCTAATTAACTCTAATCAACTGCCTGCAATAAGATTGTCCGAAAGAAGATATAGAATTTCCGAGCAGGCATTAATGGAATTTTTAAAGGGAAAATCAGAGTGGATGGAGAATACTGACAATGTTATCCATGCCCCTGTGAGGGGGTAAAATAAATGCCAACGATTCGACAACGTGGTAAGAACAAGTACCAAATTGAATTTTTCTTGACAGTTCGAAAGGATGGTGGAAATAAAAAGGTTCGCCATTATGAGACTTTTCACGGTACGGAAGCCAAAGCAAGAGAGTATTCCTATAAACGACAGGCAGAACTTAAAAGCAAAAACCTGCCTAACTCTTGTGGCATGACTATGGGAGAACTTTTTCAGAGGTTTCTGCAATACAAAAAAACAAGAATTGAGCGGAGCACCTACGAGAAATATGAAAGCCATATAAGAAAACTTACCGAGCTTTTGGGTCACCTTTTTATAGCATCATTGGATTCATTGCAAATTGAAGAAAAGCTTCTTCTTTTGGATCAAGGCAACCTATCTGCACGAACTATCAAAAACTATTACACTACTCTGCGCACCATTACAAAATGGGGCCTTAAGAAAAAGTATCTAGCAGAGGATGTCATGGATGGACTTGAACCACCAATGGTTAGGCACAAAAAAAGGGACATACTAAACCCAGAAGAGTTGAAACTTTTTATCGAAACAGCAAAAAATTATAAGCTTTATCTTCCTCTTAAAATACTTGCGATCACTGGAATGCGTGTGGGTGAAGTGATGGGACTAAAGTGGAAGTCTGTATCCTTCGAAGACAGTCAGATAAAAATTGTGGAGGCAGTCAGTTCAAATTCAGGATATCTTAAGGATACCAAGACTCAAGGAAGTAAAAGGGAACTTCGCTTGGACACTGAAACTATGGCCGAGTTAAAAGAGCATAAATTGGCAATGGCAAAGTGTAACAGAGCAAAAGATGATGATTTTGTTTTCCAAAGAGAAACCTCAAATGATTTCCTTGGCTACCAAAATATTTTCCGAACAAAAAACAGAATCCTGAAGAGGGCTGGCCTCAGGAATATTCGTATCCACGATTTAAGACACGGAGTTGGTTCGATCTTACTGGATAAAGGTGCTTCAATTACAACAGTGGCCGAACAATTAGGACAGGTCCCCGCTACAACGGCTGGTAACTATAGCCACTCCCTCAAAAAGGGCCAGAGTATTTTGGATGTCTTGTGATTTTTGTAGCGGAAAAAATTCCGTCAGGATTCCGTCAGAAGCCTGCAAATCCAGATATACCAAGGGTTTAGAAGGTAGAGAAAATAGGTTCGAGTCCTCTCAAACCCACCATATGTAGAACATAAGAACCATGTAATCCCTTGACGGATTACATGGTTCTTTTTTATCGGGTGAAGTTTACACAGAGATAGTGCAGTGCAGGGAATCCGGATCAATTTCAAAAGGCCTTCATTCCATAATGCTAGTTTAATATGGTTAAGATATAATAGAGGTATGTTCTTCCAGTGCGATAAAAGAATATGTGAATAGAACTAAAATTTGCGGAGGTTTTATGAAACTCACCAAAGAGGAAAAATCTTGGATTTTATATGACTGTGGCAATTCGGCCTATAGTATGGCAGTGACCACCGCTCTGTTACCTGTGGTCTTCGGCATGTTTAATAACGTGAATAGTAGCATGAATCTCGGTTATTTTAATTCCATAGCCAGTATACTGGTGGCGGTACTTAGCCCTATTTTAGGGACTATTGCTGATTATAAGGACAAGAAGAAGCGTTTTTTCATCTTTTTTGCCCTTCTGGGTATGCTTTTTACCGCCACTTTAGCCTTTGTGCCCCCGGCAAGCGGGCTGTGGCAGTTGCTTGCGGTTTTCTATATCCTTTCCGCCATCGGGTTTGCCGGAGCGAATATTTTTTATGACTCATTTTTAGTAGATGTCACCACCGATGAGCGCATGGATAAGGTTTCGACGCGTGGATTCGCGTTCGGTTATATTTCCAGTGTTATTCCTTTCGGCATCAGTCTAGCTTTAATTTTCTTCATGGGAATGGACAAAGCTCTAGGCTATCAGGTGGGATTTATCATTACAGCCATTTGGTGGGGGTTGTTAACACTCCCGTTAATTCGCAATGTAAGGCAAATCCATTTTATTGAGCCTGAACCTCAGCCGGTCATCAACAGCTTTAAAAGGCTAGGGGAGACATTCAGAAATATTAGGCAGCATAAGATTGTTTTTGTTTTCTTGCTGGCGTATTTTCTCTACATCGATGGTGTGGATACGATTATAAAAATGGTTGTACCTTATGCCCTAGGAGTATTAGGTAACAATGCCCTCGATACCTTTACCTTGCTCGGCATATTATTGGTCATCCAGATTATCGCCTTTCCCTGTGCCATACTTTATGGGAATCTGGCGCAAAGATTTTCCGCACGGACTATGATTATCGTCGGTATCACAACCTATATTATCGCATGTTTTGCTGCATTCTTCATTTCCTCGGTAGGGCATATCTTCATCCTCGGCGCCCTGATTGGTTCTGCCCAAGGCGGTATCCAAGCCCTGAGTCGCTCCTATTACGCCAAGATTATTCCTAAACAGAATTCCAATGAGTTTTTTGGCTTCTATAATATCTTCGGTAAGTTTGCCGCTATCATTGGACCGTTTATGATGGCCTTGACCACAACCCTGACGGGAAATCCCCGCTACAGCATTTTTGCAGTGGTTCCCCTCTTTGTCGCCGGACTTTTGGTGTTTCTGACTCTGCCTAAAGACCTAGTGGAGGTGCCGTAATGGATGCCAAACATGTGATCGTCATATCTTATGATGCCTTTTCCGAAGAGAATTGGGAAAGGGCTAAAACCTTGCCTAATATGGCCAAGCTGATTAAAGCTGGGGCCTACAGCACGAAACTAAGGAGTGTTTACCCAACCCTTACCTATACAGTTCATACCACCATAGTGACCGGTGTTTATCCGGATAAGCATGGCATTTTTCATAATAATCCTCTCCAGCCCTTTATTAGGGAAAAGGAGCAGGAATGGTTCTGGTATCGCGAGGCTATCAAAGTTCCGACCATTTATGATGCGGTTCAGCAAAAGAAGATGAGTACCGCAGGACTCCTGTGGCCTGTTTCGGGTAAATCGGCTATCAAATACAACCTGCCGGAAGTGCATGCCCTCCCGAAGGAAAACCTAGGCTTGAAGGTCTTGAAAAGCGGTAACCCTATTTTCGGTATTGGCCTCGAGCTAAAATATGGACGTTATCGAAAGGGTATTCGGCAACCCTTCTTAGATGACTTTACCACCTTATGTGCGGTGGATACCATTAAAAGAAAGAAACCCAATCTCCTCCTGCTCCATCTAATTGAACTAGACGATACCAAGCACAGATTGGGTACGGACAGTAGGGAAATCGAGACGACCCTCATACGAATGGACCAAAGGTTGGGCAAAATCAGGAGAGCCATTGAAGAAGCGGGGATGCAAGAGGATACGGTGGTCCTGATTGTTGGGGATCATGGTCAATTCAATGTGAACTATAAAGTTCATTTAAATAATATGCTGCAAGAGCAGGGACTAATTACTACAGAAAAGGGCGAAATGAAGTGGCGAGCCTATCTCCAAAGTACAGGGGGAGCGGCTTATCTCCATGTGAAGGAAGGCGATAAGGAAGCGGAAAAAATCGCCATAAACACTTTGCAAGCAGCCATGGAGAAGGAGCAATACGGGATCGAACGCATATTTTCCAGACAGGAGTTGGATAGCCTCCACGTCGAGCGTTCCATCAACACGATGATTGAAGCTAAGGTGGGATATAGCTTTGAGGACACCCTGGAAGAGCGTATCCTCCTTGATTTACGAGCAGATAACATTAAATACGCAACCCATGGCTATTCACCCGATAAGGAAAACTACCGATGTGTCTTTATTGCCTCCGGTCCTTGCATTAAAAACGATTACCCCTTGGGGGATATGGAAATGGTCGACATAGCCCCTACCATCGGAAGAGTCTTAGGGGTGGAGATGAAAAACTGTGACGGGAGAGTTTTAGAGGAAATCTTCGTTTAGATAGATCTCCGTTTAGATAGATCCCCGGCTAGATAACCCTTCGCACAAACATACCTTTTAAACATACCCCTTAGACCTACCCCTTAGACCTTATTTTCCCCCGCGCAGAATAGAACCGAGAATGCCCCGAACCAATTCTCTGCCGACTTGGCGCCCTAGAGTATCTGCAGCAGATTTGGCCATTTTTTCAATCATGGAAGCGGGCTTGCGTCCGGAGGTAGAACGTCTCCCGGAGTTAGTTCGGGACGAGGTACTTCGGGCTCTTTTTGCCTCTTGTCTGACCTCTTCTTGCTCTAGAGCCTCTGCTCGTTTAGCCTCCTGTTCTGCTCTTTTTTGCAAATGCTCGTAAGCGGAATCCCGATCGATGGTTTCTTCATATTGATCCTTAAGGGGGGACTTGGCATACTCTTTCTGACGTCTCTGTTGGGAAACCGGGCCAATCAGACTATGAGGTGGCAAGATAAAGGCTCTCTCGACAACAGAAGGGCGGCCCTTTCCATCTAAGAAAGAGACCAAAGCTTCTCCGACTCCTAGCTCGGTAATGACCTGTTCTACGGAGTAGTTAGGGTTTTGCCGGAAGGTTTCGGCGGCGGCTCGGATGGCTTTTTGGTCTTTGGGGGTGTAACCACGCAGAGCGTGCTGGACTCGGTTCCCTAATTGTCCGAGGACGCTATCGGGAATATCGATAGGATTTTGTGAGATGAAATAAACACCAACCCCTTTGGAACGGATGAGACGGACGACCTGCTCGATCTTATCCAGAAGTATTTTTGGTGCATCGTCAAATAAGAGATGGGCTTCATCAAAGAAAAAGACCATCTTGGGCTTCTCCATATCACCGACCTCGGGAAGCTCTTCAAAAAGCTCGGAAAGAAGCCAGAGCAAAAAGGTAGAATAGAGGGCCGGGGCCGAAAATAGTTTATCACTGGCAAGGATATTGATCGTTCCCAAACCATGGGGGTCGGTTTTGATTAAATCCTTGATGCCCATGGCGGGTTCACCAAAAAAGATATCTCCGCCCTGTTCTTCAATGACCAGCAAAGAACGTTGGATGGCACCGATCGATTGCCTAGAGACTGTACCATATTCCACCGTATACTCTTTGGCGTTCTCTGCTACATAAGCGAGCATGGATTTTAGATCTTTGATATCCAGAAGCAGTAAACCCATATCATCGGCGATGCGGAACACCAAATTCAAGACACCGCTTTGGACTTCATTTAGATGAAGTAATCTGGCGAGGAGAAGAGGTCCCATCTCGGAAATCGTCGTCCGAACTGGGAGGCCTTGTTCCCCAAAGACATCCCAGAACTGGACGGGGTAGCCTTGAAAGGAAAAGTTCTCTAAACCAAGCATCTGGATTCTTTCCTGCATTTTGGGCTTATCCTCGCCTGCTTCACAGATTCCTGACAGATCCCCTTTGATATCGGAAAGGAATACCGGTACACCGATGGAGCTGAAGGATTCGGCGATAACCTGGAGGGTGACTGTTTTCCCTGTACCGGTGGCGCCGGTAATCAAACCATGGCGGTTAGCCATAGCGGGTAGGAGATATTGTTCGCTAGATCCTTTAGCAATGAGCAATCCATTATCTGACATGTTGACACTCCTTTACTCATAAGTCCATTTAAGATCTTATCAGATCTTTCTATTCACTTTTAAGGTCTCTTTTAAGTCGGCTTTTATCCTTAGCTTGATTAATTAACTTCGACAGTTAAGGATAAAGTCCTACACGTTAGGATAGATTATCGTTTCCCGCTTGAGGATTTCTTAGGAACTGCTTTGGAGGGTTTAGAGTTTTGAGATTAGACTTTACGGATAATTTAAGGTATAGTAAATATATATTCTTTATAGGGATTTTTATAAGGTGCTGAGTTCTTTAAGAAGCGGGGGAACCACTTTTTGGGGTGAATCTAATCGATATAGTAGGGGCAGCTACTCCTAACCCGACAGCTAACCTCGTAAGCATAAAGCCACAAAACGTCGTGTTGGTAGCACGGCAGTTTTGTGGCTTTCAATTCATCTATATCTTTTATTCGTTCAATCCTTAGCTTATTCGTTTTATTCCTTATCCCAGATCTCTGACTCGGAGCCGGGTCCGGTGATGGTAACATTTTGCATCGAGTGGGCATAATCGTCGGTGACATGAACCTGGATGGTTCCTTGTTCATTAATAAAGCGGAAAACGCCGTTGTTGAAGTCGGTGCCTGTTTCTTTGAAGAAGATTCCTTCGTAGGTAATGTCCTTAGAGTAGTCGAAGCTGAGGCGATATTTTTCGCCTTCCTGAATGAGATAGGCTCGGACACCCTTTTGGAAATAACCTTCTTGATCTACGATGGCCCGCGCTTCAGAGATGATGTGCAGGTCGATAAAGGGAATTTCACGGAGGAGAACGTTGATAATGGAGCCTTTGGTAATCTCTTGCCAACGGTTCTGAGCTGTCTGACCAAGGATGATTTGGGTGATGTTGCTTTCCCTAGCTACCTCAGCGATGACCTTAGTGACGGGTCGCTTTTCATTATCTCTAATAATGTATTCTTCAGCATTATACTCTTTTGCTAGTTGCTTCCAACGATTAATATAGTCGGATCTTTCTGCATCGAATTCCTCAAAGGGTAAAGGGTCCACTGTGAGGATGTAGAGAGGGCAATCCAGCATACTTGCGATTTTACATCCGCGGCGAATTAAACGTTCACCATTGGGGCCATAATACACGCAGACGAGGATACCTTCATCCATACGTGTTCTTGTGGTTTTCATTTCAAACTGTTCCTCCGATTTTCATACCGTGATTTTTTGTTCTAATTATATAGTATCTAATATATATTATTATTTTATTATTTCAAGTGGAGAATTTTGTTTGTCCCGTAATTCTAAGGCTAAATCCCCAAATAATCAAGGAAGGGGGCTGATTTGTGTCCTGGTTACATCTACTTATTCTTACACCATTTTTATACACGATACTCGTTCCTTTCCTTTATAAAGGCCTCCGGCGTATTCATACGGGTTGGTTTGTGCTGCCTGTACCGGCGCTTTTGTTTGTCAGCTTGGCCAGGCAGATTCCTCAGGTAGCCGAGGGGGGAACCTTAAGTTATGAGCTTCCTTGGATTCCTTCCCTGGGTATAAACTTTACGGCGTACTTGGATGGGCTTTCCTTGATGTTCGGTTTGATCATCACGGGGGTAGGAGCTTTGGTTATTCTCTATTCGATTTATTATCTATCGAAGGAGCGGGAAGCTCTGCATAATTTTTATGTCTACTTGCTGCTCTTCATGGGTGCGATGTTAGGGGTAGTCTTTGCTGAGAATGTGCTTGTGCTCTATTTATTCTGGGAGATGACAAGTATTTCCTCTTTCTTATTGATTGCTTATTGGTATCAAAGAAAAAGTTCTACCTATGGTGCACAGAAGGCTTTTATGATTACTATTGCGGGCGGCTTGGCGATGCTAACAGGGGTACTTTTGCTGGGGAATATTACGGGGACCTTCAGTATTCGGGAGATGATTGCCCAGTTCGCGGTGATACAGGGCCATTCAACCTTTATCCCAGCGATGGTCTTAATTTTGTTAGGGGCTTTCACGAAGTCTGCTCAGTTTCCGTTCCATATCTGGCTCCCCGATGCCATGGAGGCTCCGACACCGATTAGTGCTTATCTCCATTCAGCGACGATGGTCAAGGCCGGGATCTATCTGATTGCTCGTTTAACACCGATTTTTGGCGGGAATATGGTCTGGTTCTGGCTGGTTGCTGGAGTGGGGCTGATCACTTTATTTTGGGGCTCTTTTGTGGCGGTCAAGCAGACAGATTTAAAGGCGATGTTGGCCTATTCGACGATTGGGCAATTGGGGATTATCGTGAGCTTACTGGGGATCGGTTCGGCGGCCCTTTACTCTGGGGTGGCTGAAGCGGGGGCGCTGTATACGACAGCAATTTTGGGAGCAGTGTTTCACCTGGTGAATCATTCAACCTTTAAGGGATGCTTGTTCATGGTGGTGGGGATCATCGACCATGAGGCGGGGACTCGTGATATCCGCAGGTTGGGCGGATTGATGAATCTGATGCCGGTCACCTTTAGTTTAGCGGTCATTGGTAGTTTCTCGATGGCTGGACTGCCACCTTTTAACGGCTTCTTAAGTAAGGAACTCTTTTTCACCGGGATGCTCAACGCGTCGCAATTCGGTATTTTTCATCTGGAGACCTGGGGGAGACTCCTTCCCTTCGTGGCCTGGGTGGGCAGTGTTTTTACTTTTGTCTATTGCATGATTTTCGTTCTGCGTCCCTTTATGGGGAAATATCAGCCGCAAAAGTTGGAGAAAAAGACTCATGAGGCGCCTTGGGGTATGTTGTTCCCGCCGATGATTTTGGCGGGGCTGGTTATCTTGTTCTTTTTCTTCCCCAATGTATTGGCCAAGTATCTGCTCTATCCGGCGATGGCTGCAATCTTACCGGGATTTGTGGCGGCCGACTCTGGCTTAGGAACTATCGCGGCTTGGCATGGTTGGACGCCGGAGTTGCTGATGACGTTGGGAGTCGTAGGGATAGGAACGATAGTCTTCCTGGCCTTCCGCAAATGGCGGGGGATTATTGTACGTGTACCTGCCCGTTTTACTTGGAGTGCCCTCTATGATAACTTCTTAGCCAAGACCGAGGGTTTTGCAGCACGGTTCACCGATTTTTATATGACGGGTCGTCTTCGTGATTATCTACTCTATATTTTTGCTATTTTTATCACCGTAAGTGGTGGAAGTATGCTGATCAATGGAGGTTTTGCCTTTGACCCGACGGGCGCTAGTCCTATCGCGCTCTTTGAGTTGGTTTTGGTTCTCGTGCTTGTGGGCGCGGCCTTGATGGTTCTGTGGAGCCGTACCAGGTTGACCGCGATTATCGGCTTGGGTATCGCAGGCTATTTGGTGGCTGCGTTCTTTGTCATCTTTCGAGCGCCGGACTTGGCGCTGACCCAATTAGTTGTAGAAACCGTGACCACGGTGCTGTTTTTGCTGTGCTTTTATTTTCTGTCGAGTTGGCAGGGAAAGAATGAGAAGGTGGGCTGGCGGGTGCCGGAGTTGGTGATCGCTGTCGGAGTGGGTCTCGTGGTGACGATTATGGCTTTATCCGCGCAAGGAAATCGCGTATTCGAGCCGATTTCCCGGTTTTACGAGAGTGCTTATGAGTTAGCCGGCGCTAAGAATATCGTCAATGCCATTTTGGTCGATTTCCGGGGTTTTGATACTCTGTTTGAAATCTTGGTGTTCTGTATGGCGGGCATAGGGGTTCATACCCTGATTAAATTGCGGGGAGAGGGGAAGAATCCAAAATGAGAAACAATGATGTGATCCTGCAGACTGTGACCCGAGTGATGACCTTTATTATCTTGACCTTTGCGGTCTTTCTGTTCATGGCTGGTCATCACAATCCGGGTGGTGGCTTTATTGGGGGCTTGGTCTTTGCAGCGGGAATCTCGCTGTTGTTCATAGCCTTTGATCTCAAGACGGTACGGGCAGGCTTTCCTTTGGATTTTCAGATGTTGGCCTTCAGCGGGGTTCTGATTGCCCTGTTGACAGCTATGGGCTCCTTTCTATTTGATCAGCCCTTTTTGAGCCACACCTTTGGTTATTTTGTGCTGCCCATCTTCGGGAAGACAGAGCTGGCGACGGCGGTGTTGTTTGATGTGGGTGTGGGTATGGCTGTTTTAGGAACCGCCTTGACCATTATTTATGACATTAGAGAGGATATCAGCATATGGAAACATTGATGTCAGTGGTCATAGGAATCTTGTTTGCTATCGGAGTGTATCTCTTGCTTTCTCGAAAATTGCTGAGGATTATTCTGGGCTCATCCCTGATCGCTCATGGTGCGAATCTGCTGATTTTGACTATGGGGGGCTTGAAAAAAGGGGGGGTACCCTTATTGGAGAGAGAGGCGCCTTCCTATACTGACCCGATTCCCCAAGCTTTGATTTTGACGGCTATTGTTATTAATTTTGCACTTACGGCTTTTTTGCTGGTTTTGGCCTATCGTACCTACGTCAGTGTCGGGACGGATGATATGGAGCAGATGAGGGGTTTAGAGGATGAATAATGTGGTGGTTTTACCCCTAGTGATCCCTATGTTGGCGGGCTTGTTGATGGCGATGATGCGCAGGAATATAGGAGTACAGAGGGTGCTGAGCGTTATTTCCATAGCTTTGGTCTTCGGGGTTGCCCTCAAGCTGGTGCAACAAGTGAGGTATGAAGGCATTCAGACCTTGGCCGTCGGTGGTTGGCAAGCTCCCTATGGGATTGTGTTGGTGGCGGATATGTTTTCGGTGCTGTTAGTGCTGACTGCGTCCCTGGTGGCCATGGCTTGTATCTTGTTTGCGTTCCAATCGATTGGGAAGGAGCGGGAACAGTATTATTTTTATTCCCTCTTCCAGTTTTTGTTGGTGGGGGTCAATGGTTCGTTCCTCACCGGGGATTTATTCAATCTTTTTGTTTTCTTTGAGGTGATGCTCTTTTCTTCCTATGTGTTGCTTTCCTTGGGGGGAACGAAGCGGCAGCTGAAGGGGACCATCAAGTATGTGGTGATCAATAGTCTGTCTTCGACGATTTTTCTCTTGGGGATTGCCTATCTCTACGCAGTGGTGGGGACTTTGAATATGGCACACCTCTCAGTACGGATTGCGGAGATAGGTCAGGGCGGCTACTTGACGGCGGTAGCTTTGGTTTTTATGGTTGTGTTTAGCTTAAAGGCAGCACTTTTTCTCTTCTTTTGGTTGCCTGAGGCATACAGCGCACCCCCCACGGTGGTGGGAGCGGTCTTTGCGGCTCTGTTGACTAAGGTGGGGATCTATGCTTTGTTTAGAATGTTTACTCTGGTGTTTTATCATCAGCCGGAGGTCACCCATACCCTGTTGGCAATAATGGCCGGACTAACCCTGCTTCTGGGTAGTTTGGGAGCTGTCGCGTATCGGGATATCCACCGCATCCTGGGCTATAACGTAATTATCGGGGTCGGATTCATTGTCGCCGGGTTGGCTATCTTCACCCAGGAGGCGTTGATGGGTGCCCTCTACTATCTGCTCCATGATATTGTAACGAAGGCGCTTTTGTTTTTGCTGGGGGGTATCATCATTCTGGTGGCGGGTTCTGATCAATTAAAGAAAATGGGTGGCATGATTCGTGGCTATCCCTTTTTAGGGTGGCTGTTCTTGCTGACGACCTTGGCTTTGGGTGGAATTCCGCCCCTAAGTGGCTTTTTGGGTAAGGTACTGATTGTGCAGGAGGGCTTGGCTCGAGGGGTGGGTGAGATGGGGTTCTATGGGTTGACCGCTCTTGCTTTGCTATCCAGCCTATTGGTGCTTTTCTCCCTGATTAAGATTTTCATCCTGACCTTTTGGGGGGAGGCACGGGTGAACCGTGGTGGGGAAAAGAAAGAGATCAGGGGCTTGCTGATACCCTGTGCTGGCTTGCTGGTTGTGAGCATCGGCTTAGGGGTGGGGGCGGAAATGCTTTATCCTTATATAGAGCAAGCTGGGTATGGACTCATGAATCCAGAGGTCTATATTAAAGCCGTGCTGAGCGAGGTGATCTAATGGCAATCCAGCTTTTGTTAAATATCTTTACGGCGTTTCTATGGATGTTCTTCCGAGATGCATGGAGCGGTGCTGATTTTTTTCTGGGCTACTTGGTAGGGTTGTCTTTGATCTTTATCATGAAACGCTTTTTCCGGACGCCCTTTTATCTTATTAAGCTCTGGGCGATGGCTAAATTTTTGTATGTGGCGATTTGGGAGATTTTTTCGTCAAGTATCTTTGTGCTGAAGCTGGTGCTCAAGCCCCGTATGAATTTCAGGCCGGGAATCTTTGCACTGCATACGCAGCTGGAGGGAGCCGGGGAGGTCACGCTGTTGTCCCTGCTGATTACCCTGACCCCGGGCTCAGTGGTGCTGGAAGTTTCACCTGATGGAAAAATACTTTATATCCATGCCATGGATTTGGCAAATGTAAAAGATACGGTCTTAAAATCGATTCATGCCTTAGAAAAGGCGATCATGGAGGTGACACGGGATGTTTGAGATGGTGTTACAGTTGGCTTTATTTTTATTTTCCTTTGCTACCTTGTTGTTATTGTACCGAGCAATCAAGGGACCAACCGTGCCGGATCGCATTATTGCTATGGATACGATCGGGATCAACCTAATTTCCATTATGGCGATTTTATCCGTATTATTGAGGACCCATGCCTTTTTCGAAGGGATTTTGTTGCTCGGAATGCTCTCTTTTATTGGGACGGTTGCTTTTTCGAAATTCATCGAGAGGGGCATTGTATTTGATTATGATGAGAATGGGTGAAGTTTTAGTATCAGTCATGATTATCTTGGGCGGTCTGGTGGCCTTAATCAGTGCGATTGGTGCGCTCCGCTTCCCCGATGTCTACACCAGATCCCATGCGGCCTCGAAAAGCTCGGCGCTGGGAGTCCTTCTGGTACTGATCGGGGTGTTTCTTTATTTCGCTTTTGTAGATGGATATATTAGTATTCGATTGCTGTTAGGGATTTTCTTCGTGTTCTTAACGGCTCCGGTGGGGGCCCATGTTATCTGCCGGGCGGCTTACCGCTCAGGGGTGAAAATGGCTGGAGACAATCCTCATGATGAACTCAAGGAGGTCTTGACGGCGAACCGCCATGATGCCAAGGAACCCCCGCTCTCCACAGAGAGCTAACGAGGGTAGATCATATTAACATTCAGTCTTCCCTTCAGACATTTTTGTTGTAAAATAGGGAATAGATAGAGGAAACATACTATGAAAGAAGCATGATGATGAAAGGACAGTGAAATATGAACATAACTGTACTAGGAGCAGGGGCTACCGGAGGATACTTCGGGGCGAGATTAGCGGAAAGCGGAGCCAATGTTACCTTCTTAGTTCGACAAAACAGAGCGGCGCAACTCAAAGCAAAGGGTTTAGTCGTTAAGAGTGTCATAGGGGATATTAGCATTGCCGAACCGCAGACTGCGGTAAATAGTGAGGATATACCGGCATGTGATCTGGTGATCGTGGGACTTAAAAATTACCACTTAGCTGCCAGTCTCCCACAGCTCAAGGTGTTAGTGGAGCGCGGCGCTAAACTATTGCCCTTCCTCAACGGGGTGGAGCATTATGAGATCCTGCAGAAGGAGTTCGGTCGCGAGAACGTTATAGGTGGTGTCTGCAAGATTATCGCCACTCTCGATTCCGAAGGAACGGTGATTCATACGGGTAAACTTGCTCAGGTTATCTTCGGTGAATTAGAACCCTCGAGTAAAGAGTTTTGCCAGCAATTAGAACAAGTCCTAGCCAAGGCGAATTTCAAAACAATTTATAACGATAAAGTTTGGAATGAGATTTGGGCAAAATATGCCTTTATTAGCGTATTTTCAGGGGTAACGACGGCCGGCGATCTTACTACAGATCTGATTGATGCTCATGACGCATCACGAAACGTCTATCGTCGCGCTTTAGAGGAAATGAAAAGTTTAGCTACAGCGACCGGTGCTGTCTTAATAGAAGAGTTTGTCGATCAAAATGTGGTGGGTTTAAGTAAATATCAAAAGGGGTCGACCTCTTCTATGCATCAGGATAAGCGTAAAGGATTGTTTTTGGAAGTCGAGAGCCTCCAAGGCGGTGCGATTCGTCTGGCTCATCGCCATAATCTCCAAGTCCCAACGATTGAGACCCTTTATGGTCTCATAAAACCCTATGAACAGGGAAATGCTTTACAGAAATAGAGTCAAATCGTTAAATTTGTGAGGTTCACCTTATGCTTTAACTGGATGAGTTCTTAGCAGGGAATCATCCAGTTTTATTTTGCAACGAGTTTAGGTCGACTTTTTTCTCTAAATTTTGTATTATTATATTTTATAAATAAAGGGGGTGGTGTCATGCATTCACCACGGCAAAGCAAGGCTCCCATATATGAGGCGTTGCTAAAGTACAAGTCCATGCGGGTGGTGCCTTTTGATGTTCCCGGGCACAAGCAGGGGAAGGGGAACCCTGAATTAACGGAGTTTTTGGGAGAGAGATGCCTTTCCGTGGATGTTAACTCCATGAAACCACTAGACAACCTAGGACATCCTGTATCTGTGATCAAAGAAGCAGAAGAGTTGGCGGCAGAGGCCTTTGGGGCCCATCATGCTTTTTTTATGGTGAATGGAACCACTTCGGCTGTCCAGGCGATGGTTATGAGTGCCTGCAAGCAGGGCGAGAAGATTATTATGCCGCGGAATGTTCACCGCAGTGCGATTAATGCCTTAATTATCAGTGGAGCGATTCCGGTGTACGTGAATCCGGGGGTCAATCGAGAGCTCGGGATTCCATTGGGAATGTCTGTAGCAGATGTTGAAGCGGCTATTGCTGAAAACCCGGAGGCGAAGGCCATCCTAATCAATAATCCAACCTATTATGGTATTTGTTCTGATCTGAAGAGGATCACTGAGCTTGCCCATGAACATGGTATGTTGGCCTTGGTGGATGAGGCACACGGTACCCATTTTTATTTTGGAGAGGATATGCCCATCAGTGCCATGGCAGCAGGAGCAGATATGGCTGCTGTCAGTATGCATAAAACGGGAGGAAGCCTCACCCAAAGTTCTATGTTATTAATCGGTGAGCGCTTGAATGTTGGACGAGTTCGACATATGATTAATCTAACGCAAACTACGAGCGCTTCCTATCTCCTCTTATCTTCCTTAGATATTTCCCGGCGCAACCTAGCCTTACATGGCAAGCGGATTTTTGATAAAGCTTTATATCTAGCCAATTATGGTCGGGATGAAGTGAATAAACTTGGCGGCTATTATGCTTTCGGTAAAGAATTAAACAATGGAGACTCGGTCTATGATTTTGATTGTACTAAGCTTTCGATCCACACTCGGCAAATTGGGCTAGCGGGCATCGAAGTTTATGATATTCTCCGGGATGATTATGATATCCAGATTGAGTTTGGGGATATCGGCAATATTCTCGCGATTATCTCGGTGGGGGATCGGGCCTTAGCTTTGGAACGCCTAGTTTCAGCTTTGTCGGAGATCAAGCGGCGCTATCAGCGGGATAAAGCGGGGATGTTTGAGCACGAATATATTAATCCTGTCGTGGTCATGGGTCCGCAACGCGCTTTTTATGCGGAGAACTATTCCGTTCCTATCAAGGAGAGCGAGGGCAAGATAAGTGGGGAATTTGTGATGGCTTATCCGCCGGGGATTCCGATTCTGGCACCGGGCGAAAGAATTACTAAGGATATTATCGAGTATATCGATTACTCTAAGATCAAAGGCTGTTTCCTAACAGGCACAGAGGATATGGCCGTTGAAAATATCAAAGTCGTGGAGGAATAGCAATGGAATTATGGTATACAGAAGAGCATACGGAAAATGTCCGCTTTTCGATTAAAGTAGACCGGCAACTCTATTCGAACCAGAGCGAATTTCAACGGATTGATGTGTTTGAATCCAGAGAGTTTGGTACGTTTTTTACTCTGGATGGGTTGATGATGGTGACAGAAAAGGACGAGTTTATCTATCATGATATGATTGTCCATGTGGCTATGGCTACGAACCCTAAGATTAAAAATGTCCTGGTCATAGGTGCCGGGGATGGAGGAACAGTCCGAGAGTTGACCCGGTATGATTCCATCGAGAATATCGACATGGTGGAGATAGATAAACTTGTAGTGGAAGTCTGCAAGGAGTATCTTCCCCAGACCGCCTGCAAGCTGGAGGATCCGCGAGTCAATCTGTTCTTTGAGGATGGGTTGAAGTTTGTACGGACTAAGGAGAATGCCTATGATCTCGTGATTGTCGATTCCACGGACCCCTTTGGACCGGGGGAGGGACTTTTCACTAAGGAATTCTATGGTAACTGCTATAAGGCCCTTAAGGACGATGGTATTCTCGTCAACCAGCATGAAAGTCCTTACTATGAAGATTATGCTCAGAACATGGGTCGGGCCCATAAGCGGATTAAGGAATTCTTCCCGGTGTGCCGTGTGTATCAGGCTCATATTCCCACCTACCCCTCAGGGCACTGGCTTTTTGGCTTTGCTTCGAAAAAGTACGATCCTTTAGTGGATCTCAATGAACAAGCCTGGAACGACTTAGGCCTTAAGACCCAATACTATAATACGGAGATTCATAAGGGCTGTTTTGCTCTACCCACTTATGTCAAAGAACTCTTGGCGAGTGCAACGGACTAAGGCTCAAGGTCCTTGTGGTCACTAGGGTGAAGCGAATTTTGTTTACCCTCTGCTCGTGGACCTAATATTGAGGTGCTAGAGTCGAGGGTATTTGCTTACTGAGCATAGAGTGATGTAGAATAGTGGTTATAGACAAGTTGATACTTAATGCATAATTCCACAAGGGCTAACACATTTTCCATACATAATTCGTTCATTAAATACTATGAAGAGGTGATGCTATGTTAAAGTGGAAAGAGGAGTATTCGATTGGGGTAGCGGTGATTGATGAACAACATATGCGTTTGTTTGAAATCGGGAATCAAATCTATGACTTATTAGAAAACTACCTGCTACCGGATAAGTATGACAAGATCGTGACAATTATCCTAGAGCTTAAGGACTATACCATTTACCATTTTAAAACTGAAGAAGACTATATGTTAAAAATTAAGTACCCTGGGTACTTCAAACAAAAAGTTGCTCATGACGACTTTATAAAAGAAATCGAATCCATTGATTTGGACGCCATTGACCAAGACCAAGATGGACATACCCGCAAGCTTTTGAATTTTATCTTCGACTGGGTACTCGATCATATTCTGAAGAGTGATTTTGGAATTAAAGAATTTATTCGCATTACAAGATAAGAACGTTAAGGCCTGTCTGCAAATCGGTACGAGCTTACCGATTGCAGACAGGCCCTTTTTATACTGGCAGAGAGTATAACTTCGATGGATACTTTCCTCCAGCATAATCCGATGAGGGAATAATGAGGTCACAACCTGGCAATAGTAGGGAATATATGGTTTTACGAAATAGCTAGAGTATTTCGTTTGAAGCCGAAATATGAGCAGACCTTGCTCATATACTCTACTATGGAGGGGATGCTAGGTTGGAACAACACTCCGTTCAGGTTGGGACTCAATATTATCGAGAAAGCATCTACGAGCGCCTTCGTCAGCTCCAAGAGGAAGAGAACTTGCCGGTTGTGCTTCACGAGTATCAGCAAGGGAAGCGCTGGTTAATTGATTGCGAGTTCCAAATAGAAGCTATAGAGGATATAGAGGATCGAGAAACCACCAAGAAAATTCATAGCTATTATCTAGCGAATGCCATCGCTGAAACAATCCTACTCCACTGGGAAAAGGATCATATACGCTGGTTGTTGAGAAGAAAGTTTAAAATGAAACGGGAAGAGGTTGTTCAGGTTTTTGAAAAGGCTCTCCATTACCTTAATGAAGAATCCCGGGAGTGGAAAGGCTATCGGATCCATCGTAAAGCGTCCTTGGTAAATCAAATCGTCAAATGTTTGGAATCACAGCCACTCTTCGATATGGAAGGTTTTTTGCGGTTCCGGGCTAAAGGTTATAAAGAAGAAATCAATAAAGCGGTCAGTTATGTGGTTAATGAGCATGTCATCGCCACCGAGTATGTGGAGTTTATCCAATTGCTCAAACACTTTGTCGATTCGCAGGAGTCTCGTGTTCATACCCTGCATGTAGGAATTACGAAGCAAGGGAAATTCAACCTTTATAATGAAGATGGCAAAAAGATGACCAAGAAAACCATGGATGATCTGTTTTTCATGGATTCTTCGCAAGAATTGACCTATGAAGATATGCTCGTCAGTGCCTTAATCGCTGTGGCTCCGCGGGAGATTGTACTGCATATTCGTTATGAAGGGTATCAGGATACTTTGCAAACCATCTGCAAAGTCTTTGAAGGGCGTGTCAGCTATTGTCCCGGTGGCTGTCCTATCTGTGAGAAGATTTGACAAAGCTTTTACGGGCAGATATAATTATTAAAAATGATGATGGGGAAAGTATCTTGCTTTACTTGATGCAAGAGAGGGGATGCCGTGGCTGAAAGCATCTCTCATGAAGAAGCAGAGGAAAACCACCCCAGAGTGCTGAGTTGAATCTGAGTAGGCTCGGACGTCTGCCCGCGTTAAGGGAGCAAAGAGAAAGTATCAGGCCGTGAATGTCACTTTGGGGATTCGCTGGTTTTGAGGCTTTAACTTGGGTGGAACCACGGGAATAATGCTCTCGTCCCATATGGGATGAGGGTTTTTTGTATTAATTCCAAGAGGGTAGGACGGTGGGATAGATACTTTACTGAAGAATCTTAAAATGGATAGGTTAGAAAGTTGAAAAAAGGAGTTAATGAAGATGGTAAAGATTACTTTAAAAGATGGCTTGATTCGCGAGATCGAAGCCGGAAAGAGTCTCATGGAATTAGCGGCCTCTATCTCCAGAGGATTAGCGAAGGCTGCTGTAGCAGGTAAAGTGGACGGTGTGCTAAAGGATTTATCCTTCCCCTTGCACCAGGATGCTGGGGTGGAGATTATTACTGCTGATAGTGAAGAAGGCCTCGAGGTTCTGCGCCACTCGACCTCTCATATCATGGCTCAAGCCGTGCAGAACCTTTTCCCCGATACGATATTTGGTATTGGGCCAGCTATTGCGAACGGGTTTTACTATGATTTAGATTCTGAGCATGTATTTACCCCGGATGACTTGGAGAAGATCGAAGCCGAAATGCGTCGTTTAATCAAGGAAAACAATGCCTACGCGCGCAAGGAAGTTTCGCGTAGCGAGGCTCTTGATTACTTCGGTGCCAAAGGAGAAAAATATAAAGTCGAACTAATCGAAGGTCTTCCGGAGGATGCAGTTATTTCTCTGTATACTCAAGGTAGCTTTACAGATCTCTGTGCCGGTCCTCATATCCCAGGCACAGGGGCGGTGAAGGCTTTCAAACTCATGAATTTAGCGGGTGCTTATTGGCGGGGCAGTGAGAAAAACAAAATGCTGCAACGGATTTATGGAACGGTCTGGGCTAAAAAAGAGGATCTAGATGATTACCTCTACAAGCTTGAAGAAGCAAAACGCCGTGATCACCGCAAGCTGGGTGTGGAGTTGGATCTATTCAGTCTGCACGACGAAGGACCGGGTTTCCCCTTCTTCCATCCTAAGGGGATGGTTCTGCGCAATCAATTGGAAGATTTCTGGCGTCAAGAGCATCGGCGTCGGGGCTATCAGGAGATTAAGACTCCCATTATCCTCAGCCGCAATCTATGGGAAAATTCGGGACACTGGGATCACTATAAAGACAATATGTATACCACTAAAATCGATGAGGAAGACTATGCTGTCAAGCCCATGAACTGCCCCGGTGGGATGATCATGTATAAGCAAAGACTCCGAAGCTATCGGGATCTCCCCATAAGAATGGGCGAGCTGGGTTTAGTTCATCGTCATGAGCTATCAGGTGCTTTAAATGGACTCTTGCGGGTGCGCAACTTCACCCAAGATGATGCCCATATCTTTATGCTTTCTTCCCAGATTAAGGAAGAGATTATTGGCGTCATTGATCTCGTGGATCATTTCTATAAGGTTTTTGGTTTCGAGTACCATGTGGAGCTCTCCACTCGCCCTGAAGACTCCATGGGAGCGGATGAGACTTGGGAAATGGCCACCAACGCGCTGCAGGAAGCGCTGGATGCTAAGAAGATTAATTATAAAATAAACCCAGGAGACGGAGCTTTCTACGGACCAAAAATCGACTTCCATCTCCGGGATAGCTTAGGCCGGACCTGGCAGTGTGGAACGATTCAGTTGGACTTCCAAATGCCGGAGAAATTTGATCTCACCTACGTCGGCGAAGACGGACAAAAGCATCGTCCGGTCATGATTCACCGGGTAGTTTATGGAAGTATTGAACGCTTTATTGCTCTACTCACCGAGCACCATGCAGGGGCCTTCCCCACCTGGCTGGCTCCAGTCCAAGTCCGTATCCTGCCCATTAGCGATCGTCATGAGGAATACGCCCAAGACATGCTCCGTCGCTTAAATGATCTCGACATTCGTGCTGAAGTGGATGATCGTCGTGAGAAAATCAGTTACAAGATTCGCGAAGCCCAAACCCATAAAGTCCCCTTTGCTCTTGTCGTCGGTGACCAGGAAGCCGAAACGGACACTGTGGCCGTCCGCCGTTATGGTCAATCGAACGCTGGAGAAAAGCTCTCTATGGCAGAATTTATAGCTATGGTTCAAGAGGAAATAAAGAATAAGACTAAATTGGGGTAAATAATTTTTCGATAAGTGAGGACTCAGCCAGGGTTGCAATGGCTGAGTCCTTTAGATTAATTTCTTTTAAATTAATCTAAGGAAATGAATATTTCGACAAATACTTCATTTATTTCATTTACGAAAAGGAAAGGTGGAGGTATACTTGTACTAGTTAATTAATTCACAGGGAATCCTTGGAGGGAATGCTGCTAATAATTTGCTGAGGGGGATTGAAGAGATGTTCAAAAAGATGAAAATTGCATCTAAATCTATGTTAGGGGTTGGAATTTGTACAATTGGAGCACTGCTTGTTTTTTCCCTAATCGTTAATTTCTATGTGACCAAAATCATTGACTCATCCGAGCAAAATTACAATCAACTGCTTAGAGCGGCTGTCGATTCCCAGATGGAGGCCCAACTGGACAGCTCGAGGATGTCCGTCCAAACCATAGCTAACAACAGCAGGATACAGGAGCTGTTTGCCCAGCGTGACCGTGAGCAGCTGACGGTGGAACTGCAAGGGGTCTTTGAGGCATTAAAAGGAGAAGTATCGCAAATTCAGTTTCATCTCCCAGACTCTACGGCCTTTTTGAGATTGCATATGCCTGAGAAATTCGGAGATAGTTTAAAAGAATTTCGCTTTACCGTCAATGAAGCCAATGCAAAACTCCAGGTTGTAGAGGGGTTAGAAGAAGGGGTTGGCGGTTACGGTTTTCGTGTGGTTGCCCCGATGTACTTCAATGGGGTACATACCGGGTCTGTTGAATATGGAAGTGCTTTTGGAGATGCTTTTCTGACTAGCCTTAAGGATCGATTTGCTGGTGAATATTTTATCTATACCCTATCAGAAGCAGCCCTTGCTCAGAACGAAAAAGGAGAAGCGGAGCAAGGCTACCTTGCAGCTACTCTGGAGACGGATGAGTGGAAGATGGAAGCGCCCTATATTGAACAAATAAGCTCAGGAGAAATGATCAACTTGATTTCCGAGGATAAGACTAAGGGTGTCTTATTGATGCCTGTTAAGGATTATTCGGGGCAAGTTAAAGGTTACATAAAAGCAGTAGTTGATCGGAGTGTTATCTTAGGCTATAGTGATCAGTTCCATAGGGTTATCGTTGTACTTTCAGTTATAATCGCGATCATTTTGTCACTCTTTATTTTTATATTCCTGCGCCGAACGGTTCTTAAACCCATTCAGAGTCTGAATGCTACGATTAAAAAGGTTGAGGGCGGTGATTTCACGGTAATCTGCAAGAATGCCAGTGAAGATGAGCTTGGACAACTTTCTGACTCCTTAAATAAAATGGTGGCGGCTTTCCGGACGATCTTAACGGATTTAAAAGATACCGCCAATGATTTATTCTTATCGTCCCAAGAACTAGCAGAAACTTCTCGTCAAAATACTCAAGCCTCTGAGGAAGTGGCGAAGGCAATTGAAGAGATTGCTGTTGGAGCAATGGAACAAACCGAAAAAATAGAGAGTGGCTCTCATAATGCTACAATCTTGGGAGGAAAAATCGACGAAAATATCCAATTGATGGAGCAGCTAAGTCATTCGGCGGTTGAAGTGGTAGGTAACATTCAAAGTGGAATGGATGTAGTCAGAGCCTTGGATGCAATCTATCATGAAACTGACCTAGCTATGAAAGAGGTTGAAAAGGGAATTCTGCATACCGCTCAAAGCACTGCGAAGATTGGAGAATCGAGCAAAATAATTGCTTCCATCTCAGGGCAAACTAACCTATTGGCACTCAATGCAGCGATTGAGGCTGCTCGCGCAGGTGAAGCAGGAAGAGGATTTGCTGTGGTTGCCGATGAAATACGCAAATTGGCCGAGGAATCAAATTCTTCAACGAAAACCATCGACGACTTGATTGAGGAGCTAAGTGAGAGCTCAGATAAGACGGTGGAGACCATCGAAAATAGTATCGGCAAGCTCCAAGATCTCCAGAAGGCTGTGGAGAAGATTCGGATGGCCTATCAGGAGATTCAGGAAGAGACCGAGGACAATCAAAGAAATACTCAAAACCTGAATCTATCAATGAATGAAATGGACAAGATGAAGGGAGCTATTCTCCTGGCCTTGCAGACCCTGTCTACTATCGCCGAAAATAATTCAGCTTCAACTCAGGAAGTATCGGCTTCAGTAGAAGAACAGACAGCCTCCATGTCCGAAATAGCTCGCGCAAGCGATAATTTAAAGGAGCGGGCAGAAAAGCTGGGAAGCCTAGTCAATAAATTTAAAGTTTAATTTTAGTTAAGCCTTAGTTTTACACTAGAAGTAATTAAAAAAATCCCGCTAGTTCTGTGTTGTCAAGGGCTAGCGGGTTTTGCTTTTTATCATTTAGTTGTAGTGGATTGGCGCTTATTTTAGGTTATAATCCACCTTAGATGCCTTTGTTTTTCTGTGGCCGAGTTTATTGCTATGATTCAAGAAGAGATCACAGGCAAGAGACAATTGGTGTAATAAGGTTACGCTTCGTGAGGCCTGAGCTAGAGCTCTGGTGAATCATCAAATAATTGATTTTCTAAGCTCTTCAGCCGATTTGCTTGAAAGATAAGCTGGGGCAATATCCACTACTGTTTTGGCACCGGCTACTCCTTCTTGATTTAACCGGTGTGCTGCCCTTGCAAAGGCAACGAGGACATTTGCTGTGAAGTCGGGGTTGGAATCCAAAGCTAATTGATATTCGATGACATGATTGTGCTCTTCATGAAGACCTGTTCGTCCATGACGAATAATTAAGCCGCCATGAGGAAGACCCGGGTGATTTTTTTCCAGTTCTTCTTCTGTAATAAAATGTATCTCTGTGTCATAGTCCGCGAAATAATTGGGCATTGTTTTTATCTCGTGTTCAATCTGCTCCTTATCGGTTCCTTCCTCAGCAACCACAAAGCACACCCGGTGATGTTTTTCCCGCGTCGAAAGCTCCGGCCTATCCCCTCTTCTAACCGCTTCGATGGCATTTTCTATCGGAATGGTGTACTGTTTTCCTTTCATGACTCCCTTAATTCTTCTGATGGCATCGGAATGTCCCTGACTGACTCCTTTTCCCCAGAAGGTATAAGTATTGCCCTCCGGCAGGATAGCCTCGGCATATAAGCGATTAATCGAGAACATTCCGGGATCCCAGCCGCCGGCGATGATGCAGATCTTTTGAGCTTCTAAAGCATTTTCATTCATGGCAGAAAAATAGTCTGGAATCTGAGCGTGATTATCATAGCCATCAACGGTATTGAAAAGACTTGCAAATTCAGGCCCCTGAAACGGCAGATCCGACATGCTTCCGCCACAAAGCACCATAACATCAATCTGTTCCGTCATTTTTTTAGCCTCGTCCATTGTGTAGACGGCGACTGCCCTGGTGACGGTTTCGATTGTTGAAGGATTCCGCCGTGTAAAAATACCCACCAGCTCCATGTCTTCATTTTGACGAATTCCTAACTCCACGCTTTTTCCAAGGTTTCCATAACCGACAATACCAATTCTAATCTTATTCATTGACGATTCCCCCTTGTATCTATTCTAACTCGTGTTATTGCATACGTAAAAGTAAAAATACTGTTGATAAAGTGGGTCAACAGTATTTTTTTCTATACTGCTTGGTATTTACTAAAATAGAGGTGTATAGTCGTTTTTGAGAGAATAGAGAGAATAAGAATACCCCAGAGCGGGCCAAATTTTGATCGGAAGCTGTGCATTTTACAAGGAGGTGAGGGTTTGCACAATGTAGCTGATTTAGTCGAAAACGTCATACAAGGGAATGCTAAGGAATCCGTTATTATCGCAAGAGGTTTATTAGCCGGTGGGCATAGCATACCTCGAATAGTCGAAGGATTAACCAGGGCCTTAGATTCCTTAGATGCCAAATGCCATCTGAATCAATTTAATCTATTGGAAATATTGTTAGCGGCAAGAGCTATGAAAGAAGTCGTGGATGAGGTGGTCTGTCAGGAGATCGAGAAATCCCCAACAGAGTTTGGTTCAATGGGGAAAAAGGGCGTATTTGTGATCGGCACTATTCAAGGAGATATTCATGATCTGGGAAAAAACATCGTCGTGACCCTCTTAAGAACGGTAGGTTATAAGGTCATCGATTTGGGTAAAGATATTCCGCCTGCCCAATTTGTCGTGACAGCTAAAGAAGAGAAGGCGAATTTTATCGGGGTGAGCAGTTTGATTTTTTCTTCAGCGGCGAGCATTCGCGAGATTAAAAGGCTGCTGCTGGAAGAAAATATGACGAATACTATGGTGATAGCCGGAGGTGCTGCTGTTAAGCAAGTAGAAAAGGAAGATTTAAATGTCGATATGATTGCGGAAGATGCTTTTGAACTGATTAGATTCCTCCAGGTTTTAGAAGGGAATGTGGCAGAGTGAATCGATTGCAAAGATTTATGGCTGTTTTGAAAGGTAATTCTTTTCAGGATACTCTCTGCATGCCATTGGTATTTGGTGGTGCAGCATTTTTAACAGATGTTAAGTTAAGGCAATACCTGCAAAACGGAGAGGTCCTAGGGCAATGTCAGCTAAACTCACAACAGCGATTCGATTATGACGCCGTTTTCGTATACGGAGATAATTGTGTCGAAGCGGAAGCCTTAGGGGCAAAGGTGTATTTTCCGGAAAATGCTTATCCTTATCTAAAAGAGTATATACTGGAGGACCCCGGCCAGCTAAGGGAATTGCCGGTTATTGATCCGCGCCAAGACGGCAGGATGCCGGAATTATTGCGGGCAGCTGAATACTTAAGGACTGAGCTCGGAGACCATCTGCCTATTGTTGGAGTTGTCTTAGGGCCTATGAGCATCGCGAGCCAATTGATGGGATTGGAAAGGCTCCTTTATCTATTGCTTGATTCGCCTTGTGAATTTGAAAACGTGATAAAATACACTTCCGAGATCTCCCAGAAATTTGGCATGTCTTTACTTGCCCATGGTGTTCATATGACAGCAGTTATCGATCCCAGTGCTTCAGAAAGCATTATTCCCGGCGAGGTTTTTGTTCGCTATCTCTTGCCTCACCTGCGCGAGACTTTCGCTCACTTCAGGGAGGCCGGTGCATTGGCCTGTTGGTTGATGATTACTGGAAATACTCAAGGTTTTTTACCGTATTATGGACAATGTGGAATAGAAATTGCAAGTATAGATTATGAAGTTCCCCTCACGGAAGCATTGAAATGGGGAGAAAATCTGACAATTGCCGGTAATATTAAACCATATAGCTTTATTAATAAATCCTCCAAGGATATATTTTGCCGGAGCCAAGAATTGATTCATCAGGCAATGGGCAGAAAGCGGTTTATTTTAAGCTCCGGATGTGAAATACCGCTGGATTCAAAACCGGAGAATCTTGCTGCCTTCGTCCGAGGGGCTAAAGGTAGGTGATTAATATGGGTCAGCATCATAACACGGCTTTATCTACTGAAGAACAACTGAAGAAACAGATTGTTGCTCTCCATAAGATCAACAATATAACCGGTTTTCTACCATTAAATATTGCTGAAATGCTGCCGGTGATTAAAAAAGAGATGGAAGACATTTTTGCGGATTTTGAATGTAATATCAATGTGTTTGCCGGAAAATCCAATTGCTGTACCTTAGAGGAAGGTAGCTGCAAAGCTTTAAGGGATCAATTACCCATGCTTGCAGAGCAAGATCAAAGCTGCCCTTGCTATACAGGGAAGGTCTGCCAGAAAACTTACCTGGCCCATATTTGTGTGCCGCTAACTGCCGGTACGGAAGTATTGGGAGTGATTACCCTTAAAAGCATGAGGAGGCAAGGACTAAGCCGAGATTTGCTTGAATTGCTCCTGGCCATTGCCAATCAGGTAGCGGCGACCATCCAGAGATCCCAATTACTTAATCATCTTGCTCAAGAAAAGAGAAATCTCGAAAATGCTAACAATGAAATTACCCAGCTGAATACAGAATTGATGAGCACTATTAAAGAATTGAAAAGGACACAGATGCAGCTGATCTACTCGGAACGCCTGGCTGCCGCCGGCAGATTAGCGGCTAATCTTACTCATGAGATCAACAATCCGATCGGGATAATCCTGTCAAGATTAGAATGGTTGCTCCTAGAGGCTCCGGAAAGTGAATTACCGGAGGAGGTCGTGAGAGATTTGCAGGTTATCAAAAAGCATACGGACCGGATTGCCCATATTACCCGGGGGTTGCTATCCTTTTCCAGGAGAACGAAAAATGAAACGAGTTTAGTAAATTTAGAGAAACTGATCAAGGAAACAGTGGCTTGGCTGGAAAGGCAATTTTCTAGGAAGGATATTATGCTTGCTTTAAACCTGAATCCGCTGCCGCAAGTCATGGGTAATAGGGATCAACTGGAACAGGTTCTGGTCAATATCTTAACCAATGCTAAGGATGCACTACCAAAAGGAGGACAAATTACGATTGCAGCTAAGCATGATTCCGAGCAGAAGCTTATTCAGATCGATGTTGCCGATACTGGTACGGGAATACCGGAGGAAATAATGAATACAATCTTCGATCCTTTTTTTAGTACAAAGGACAAAGAATTGGGCACGGGGCTGGGACTGCCCATCAGCTTAACGATTATGAAAGAGCATGAGGGTTTTTTGAGGATGGCGAGCACTCCCGGTGAAGGCAGCTGTTTTAGCATGATATTACCCTGTGCCCCTATGCATGAGGAAGGTGAGCGGAATGGGTAAGGTGCGCCATATTGTCGTCATTGATGATGAGTCAGATATGCTAGAAACATGTGCTAGGGTTATCCACCGCATGGGCTACGACTGTACAACCTTTGACGATGGTTGTGAAGCTATAGAGGAAATCTGTAAAATTCAGCCGGACTTGATTATAACCGATATCAAAATGCCCGGATGTGATGGTTTTGAAGTGTTAGAGAAGGCTAAGGCCTGTGTCCCCCAGGCGAGAGTAGTTGTCATCACGGGATATGCTACGGTGGATTCCGCCGTACAAGCCATGAAGGAAGGGGCTTATGATTACCTTTCCAAGCCATTCCCTATCGAACAGTTACAGATGACAATCAATAAAGCCCTTCAACACATCGCCTTAACGGAGGAAAACCAATTGCTCCGCGCCCAGCTACAGGAGGGCCTTAACACCGATAATATTATCGGTGCCCGGGGCGGGCTGCAAGGAATCTTTGCAACAATCGGCAAGATTTCCAACAGCGATGCTTCCATTCTTATTTTGGGTGAAAGCGGTACCGGCAAAGAAGTAATCGCCCGAGCTATTCACAAAAACAGCAGGCGTTCCACCGGTCCTTTCATTCCGGTGGATTGTGCTTCCTTGCCGGAAAATCTTTTGGAAAGTGAGCTCTTTGGCCATGAAAGGGGATCCTTTACCGGAGCTAATACTACCAAGCAGGGATTATTGGAAATGGCTCATGGGGGAACACTTTTCCTAGATGAATTGGGGGAGCTGACTCTCGCCATGCAGGCGAAGTTGTTAAGAACCTTAGAAGAGCGAGCGATCAGACGAGTCGGCGGTAATCGTCTGATTAATGTGGATATTCGAATTGTCGCGGCTACTAACCGTGATTTAGAGGAAGCAGTTCTTCGCAAGGAGTTTAGAGAAGATCTCTATTATCGAATCAATGTCATTACTTTGAAGCTACCGCTCCTGCGTGAGCGCCAGCAGGATATCCCCTTACTTGTTAATCATTTTTGTAGGAAATTTGCCCAGGATATGAACAAGAAAGTGGCCGGATTCACACCTGAGGCCCTAAAGATAATGAGGGAATATCCCTGGCCGGGCAATATCCGCGAGCTGCGAAATGTCGTGGAAAGGGCTATTTCCTTAGCAGACTCGGAGCTGGTCGAGGTCCGTGATCTACCCCAGAAGATCATCGATGGACAAGAAGAAATCCTCACTGAACAGGAGGATTTGGGTTCGCTTTCTTTTCACGCGGCCAAAGATATTTGGTTGAGGAGGTTTGAAATAAAGTACCTTGAGGAGCTCTTAAATAAGCATAATGGTAATATTACGCAGGCGGCAAAATCAGCCGGTATCGACCGGAAAACAATCCATCGGCTGATCAATAAGTATGATTTGCCGATGAGTTAAGATTTTAACTCGTCTAAAGAAATCGTGAATTCTTTTGTACCGGGTGCCCCCTCCTCATTAATCTTATAAGGGATCTTTAAGCTCAATTCTTTAACAGTGGTGATCTCCTTTTCGTTAACGGGGAATGTGATAAAACCCTGTTGAACCCGTGCAGGCGGATAAGTACCACCGAGACTTGAGGTAAGTGTGAGATCAGGTTTGGTAATCTCCCCACTGTCGATGGTCATTTCCCAATCCTCAGGGTAAAGTATTTGGTCTATTTCAGAGGTATTGCCAATTTCAATACCGAGGGCAATTTTGCCAAGTGGCGCATCTTCCGAAGGATCGGTATTCCTGACCAGGCTAACATTGATGATCCTAAGCTTCATGGTTTCCATATCAACTATTTCGTTTAGATCAAGGGTTTGGCTATAAACCTCAACTTCCCTTCCCTCTAAAGATGGATTGGGAGATAAAGCAGAGTCTTGGCCCGTTTTCGTGCTCCCGGTGCAGCCACCGGCTAGTAAAGCAATGCTTGCTACAATGCTGAGTATTACCTTAGTGGGAAATCCTTTCATGATTAACTACTCCCTTCATATTACAATCATACCAGGTCTCAAAAATGCTCTTGCTCCTAGGCAAGGGCTTTTTTAATGTCCCAAGACCTATTTCTACCTATTGTAAATGCAAAAAGCATACCAACCAGATTCTAGGGAAACACTGGTTTCCTCGGGTTTGCTATTGTGAGAATAGGGACATTTGAGGGACGCGAGTGGGACATTTATGCCCCGATTTCTAAGCGCCCGGAGGCAAGAGTATATTCGCAATATCCTCTCAATCACAGTTTAATCATACTTTTATCACATTTTAACCACAGGTTGGCAGCCTACAGTTTTCCATGGCATGGTATTTGCAAATTGAACTAGTAATAACCTTCTCAATATCTCAGGTAAGAGGGCGGCCATGATTTGCAAATATGGAACAGTTGGAGGTGATTAAATGTTTGGGAAGCTAATTTTGCGCAATATCAGAAGACGACCCTGGCAGCAAGGACTGACGCTATTTGTGGTCGCCGCTTGTACAGCTGCCCTGGTAACCGGAATACTTTTGGTCTGGGGCATTGAAAGGGCGGGTCAAGGTGCCGTCGATAATCTGGGTGCGGATGTTATGGCAATACCGGCGGATGCTCACTTTGAACCCGGTCAGATCCTCTTTACAGGAGCCCCCGCCAATATTTACATGGATGCCAAGGTGCTGGAGGAGATTGAGAAGATTCCCGGTATTGAAGGAATTACCGCGCAGTTTTTCAGTCAGACACTGAATCAAAGCTGTTGCAGCCTTCCCGAAGAATACCGGTTAGTAGGCTATGACCCTCAAACGGATTTTCTAGTCCGGAATTTATTAGCGAAAGGGGTGGGTCGAGATTTAAAAGAAACGGAGGTTATCGTCGGGGGTAATGTGCCTGCTTTTCTGGGTGACAGGGTTGTGATTCTAGCGGAGGCTTTTGATGTAGCCGGTTATCTGAAACCGCTGGGAGGAAGCATTGACGATACGATCTTTGTGCCCATCACGACAGCCCGGAGACTGGCCGGGGCAAGTCCGTACTTACAGGAGTATTGGCAAGAGGCTGGAGATCCGGAAGGGCTGATATCGTCAGTGCTGATTAAAACTGCTAGCGGAATCGATTCGGGACAGGTGGCCAGGGATATTGACAGGATCCTGGGCATCAAAGGAGTGACAGCGAGCAATTTATTTGCGGAGATGAAGGAAGAATTGCTGGTGATTAAAGAGATACTGCGTTTGATGGTTGTGATTAATTGCGGCATCACCATAGCTTCTCTGTCATCAAGGTACTCATCACTGGTCTTGGAAAGGCAGCAGGAGTTAGCTCTGTTGCGGGCACTGGGAACCGAGAAAAAAAACATCTTTAAGCTGGTTATGCTTGAGACCCTTTGCAGTAGTGTGGCAGCTGCTTTCATCGGATGTTTAGCCGGATATGGCTTGGTGCTTTATCTGGCGAAATCTCTGAGTAGTCACAGTTCTTTTCCCTTTATGCTGCCCATGGCGTCCCAGCTCGGTATAGCCTTTGCGGGGGTAGTCGCTTTTATCCTTTTCATCAGTTGCCTGGCCGCTTTTTGGCCGGCGAGGAGTTCATCACGCTTGGATCCGGTAATTGCATTAACTGAAGGTGAGCTGTAATAGGGAGGTAAAAATGCAGATAGTATTAAAAAACGTAACCCACCACTATCAGGACAGGGCCGGAGAGGTCGTTACCCCCGTGTGCAACATTCACTTAACCATTAACAGTGGCGATTCACTGGCTATCTATGGACCCTCAGGTAGTGGCAAAAGTACCCTGCTGTTTATTCTAGGCTGCCTATTAAGGCCTTCTCAAGGTGAGATGCATTTAGATGGGCACTCACTGCTCCACTATGGAGAGAAGGAATTAGGGGAATTGAGGAATCGCAAAATAGGTTTTATGTTCCAGATGTGTTACTTACTTCCGACTTTGACGGTCAAAGAGAATATATTACTGCCTCTCTGGATCCAAAAAGGAAGGGAGAGAGACAATGGGGCAGGGCAAAAGGTCGTTAAGTCCTTGCTCGAACAACTGGGTTTAGGGGATAGGGCTGATTTTTTACCTTATCAGCTAAGCGGCGGCCAAAGGCGTCGCGTAGCTATGGCTAGAGCAATGGTAAGTGATCCGGAGCTGATTCTTGCTGATGAACCGACGGCAGAGCTTGACGAAGGGAATAAGATCTTTGTGGGGAAATGGCTGGGACAGCAAGCAGCCAAGAACAAAATAGTCGTCATTGCTACTCATGATCCGGGTTTAGCGACTTATGCCGGAAAGGTTTATAACTTAAGCGAGGGGCAATTGCATGAAAAGGCCTTAGATAAAGAAATAGCATCTGTTTAAAGTTAGGTACTATAAATCTTCGGAGGTTATGGTCTGGGTAATCAAAAAATTTGGAGGTTGAAGTTATGAATGGAAAGCTTCAAAAGGTTATCGGCGGCTCGGGTGTAGTCTTGGGAATATTAATCGCTTTGACTCCCTTTCAGCTGGTCCCGGTTTGCCAAAGATTATTGGAGTTAACTTCCGGGAAGATGGTTCATATGCGTTGCCACTACACCGGTCAGGCGGAAATCTTTTTGGGCATCTTGATTACTCTGGTTTCGCTCATCTATTTTTTCAACAAATCGTTACCTGCTCAAAAAAGCTTAGGCGGGGTCTTGGTGCTTTTGGGAATTGCTGTTATTATTCTGCCGACAAATCTAGGGATAGGTGTTTGCATGAATCCCATGGAATGCCATACTACAGCTAAGCTTCTCTATGTTTTGGGAGGATTATCGGTAGTTGATGGGCTGGTCGCAATTTTTCAAGATAAAGTCCCAGTTTCGAGTTCCAAAGATATTAATGCCTGACGAACAAGGCCCCCGAAAAGATGGGCTGTTCTAGGGCATAGCAAAAAGTTTTGCTCAATAATTTAAGATACTGCACGGGCAATTGCCTGCCTTAAGCCACACGCAGCACTGAAGGCGAAGTCGTTGCTTGTCATATTTTTCAGTAGCCTTGATAAACAAGGGGGTGAATAATTTGCGGGGATTGGTTGCCAATAAATTAAGCAAGGTGTTGGGGCTGAATATGGTTGTCGTCGGATTAGTAATTGGCTTTGTCCTTTTTAGCACCTATGCTGTACCAACACCGGTAGAAGCAGATACTGCGCAAGAAGGATATCTTACCTTCCAATCGACCTGTACAGCTTGCCATGCCATGGATACGGTTCAGAATTATCAAGGTTCATTAGCCTGGCCGGAAATCATTGAATTGATGAAGGGCTATGGTGCCTTTATTCAAGAGGAAGAGGAGGGTGAGATCGTTCAGTATCTAGAAGAGGCTTACCCCAAGTAATGGAAAGGGTTTAAGAGAAATGGGGGAAACAGTTATGAGTTTATTTAGCGGAGAAGGCGATAAGGAAGGTTTTCTGATTTTGGCACTGGGAGTGTGGGCTTCAATAACGCTTCTCGTCATGATTGCCAGAAGCTGGACGGCAGGAAATGCTTATTGGGTTTCGATATTAGTGGGATTGATTTGTTTTGCAGCCGCTTTTTCCGTCTATACATGGCGAGTTCTGGTACTTGACCGTAAAGGGGGCGCTGAAGATGGAGACTAACAAAGAAAAGATAAAGCTAACCAGACGCAGATTTCTGGGTATTATGACAGGTGTGCCTTTGGCCTTGAGTATAGGGACACCGGTGGTTGCGGCCGGTAAAATGCTCAGCCCCGCCAATGCCTTAAGGCCCATCCCTCCCAAAATGGCCATTCTAAAGGAAGAGGATTTACTGGAAAAGCCGAAGGAAATCGTCTATGACGGCTTCCCCGCTATGATTTTTAGAAATGGCAATGAGTATAAAGCATTTTCCAGGGTATGTACCCATCTGGGCTGTACGGTTATGTGGAATGAGGCGGAGAAACGATTTGAATGCCCTTGCCATGGCGGAATTTTTGATGAGGAGGGCAATGTTATTGAAGGTCCTCCGCCTAAGCCCTTAACACGTCTCAAGGCTTGGGTGGAAAATGGTTACGTTATGATACAGGAGGAGGTTGTTTAGGGTGGCATTTGAGCATAAAGAGGTTGAAGTCAAAGACATGCTCAGGGACATTGCTGAGCATCCGGTTCCTAAGCATGCCCGAAATTTCATCTTCTGCTTTGGGGGGATTACCTTTTTGTTGTTCTTAATCCAGGTAGTCACGGGGATTGTCTTGGCAGTTTACTACAAGCCGACGATAGAGGCTGCATATTCGAGTGTATTGTTTATCAATAATGAGGTCTTTATGGGTAAGGCTTTGCGCTCGATTCACAATGTTTCAGCCAACCTGATGCTGATTATGGTGGTATGTCATTTCCTGAGGGTTATTTTTACAGGATCCTACAAACCACCCCGTCAGTTTAACTGGGTAGTCGGCGTTTTTCTCCTTATTTTTGTCATCCTGTTCTGCTTTACTGGCTATCTATTGACAATGGATCAGGTAGGCTATTGGGCAGCAATTATCGGGACAAAGATCCTAGGCTCGATTCCCCTCGTAGGTGATCAGCTTTTGCTGTTGAGCCAGGCTGGGACGAAGATTACGGATTATACCTTGATTAGATTTTTCATCATCCATATCGTTGTGCTGCCGGTGTTGACCATAGGTTTATTGATCGCCCACTTTTTGATGATTCGTAAACAGGGTATTTCCGGCCCGTTATAAGAGGAGGTGATGAAATGGAAGTTGATAAACGAAAAACCATTGATAAAAATGTACCCTTTTTCCCGAATCATCTCACCACTGAAGTAGCTGTAGCCTTGGCGGTTTTGGGGCTTGTTCTTTTTATGGCTGGTGTAATGCCGAAGGAATTAGGGCCGCCGGCGAATCCGGTGATGACCCCCTCCCATATTCTCCCGGATTGGTATTTCCTCTGGATGTTCGGTCTGCTCCAGCTTGTACCCCAAATGATGGGGTTATTGCTTCCGGCGATTTTAGTTATGGGGGTATTTTTACTGCCTTGGTTGGATCGAAGCAGTTCACGTCGGCCGGAAGCAAGGGCCTGGATTATTATCGGCACGGAAATAACCCTGATTTTGATGGTGATTCTATCCTACGTCGCCTTACACTTTTAACCGTTAGTTGCTATTGAAAACATGTAGGGGGTGAACCAATGACGGGAAAAGGTCAGGATTTCTTTTCAGCTCATTTGTTGCTTTCACTTTTTGGTATCTGGCTGGGGATCGGTTTTTTGCTGGGGATTACAGGCAGTGTAATTGCCGCTCCCAGTTATGCCATGCCTGTTGATCGCGAATCCGAGATGATCTATGCCTCCGGTTTGCAACCGCAAACTACGGGCGGAAACCAAAATGCCGGAACGGACCCCGCAGCGGTGGCGACGGCAGCGAATAAAGGGGAACTTTTTTTAAAAAAGGGCTGCACCCAATGTCATGAAGTAAGCTATTACGGAATAACCGGCGGTGTGACAGGACCGGATTTGACCAAGGCGTACGCTGATGCACCGGCACGTTTCGGTAAGACTCTTGCCGAATTCCTTAAGGAGCCGGAAGGTACTATGGCGGAGATGTTCGTCAGAATGGAAATTACCGAGGAAGAAAAAGCTGAAATTCTTAAGCTTCTTACTGAGGCCGGCGGTGGGGCTGCCGCAGATGCACCTGAAGCGGAGAGTAAAGAGCAAACCGGTGGTGAATAAACCCTAATATTTAGAACCGAATTTCAAGGAGGTATTAATTAATGGATAAGGATCTTTTCAAAAAGGTTGTATTATCTTTAGCCGGGTTGCTGGTTGGTTTGGTAATTGCGGTCTATTTATCGACACAGCTTAACCCAGCCGGTGGTTCAGAAGCTACCTTAGGCGGAGCGGCGAATATATCGGTAGATGGGGTGTCTGATGATATCGTGCAAGCGGCTCTGAAGACTTATGTACCGCCCGGTCAGTTGGATGAGTATTATATGTTCGCTTCAGGGGGCCATTCCGGCAATGTTTTTGTCTATGGTGTCCCCTCCATGCGGCGGATCCGTACGATTCCGGTATTCACACCGGAGTCTTCCGTGGGCTATGGCTGGACAGCAGAATCTAAGGAAATGCTTGGGGAATGGAGTTGGGGAGATGTCCACCACCCTGCTTTGAGTGAAACAGGTGGGGATTATGACGGGCGCTGGCTCTTTGTCAATGATAATGCCAACAGCCGGGCAGCCCGAATTAATCTGGATTCTTTCCGAACCAGTCAGATCTTAGAGGTTCCCAATATTTATGGACCTCACAGTGCGGTGTTTATGACCCCGAATTCAGAATACTTTATGATGGGCTCCCGCTTTGCCGGACCGATACCTTATGGTACCTATTCACCCATTGAAAACTATTCCAAGGATTATAAGGGAGTTCTGGCGGCCATAGCCATCAATCAGGAAAGCGGCGAGATGAACATTGGCTGGGAAGTATTATTACCTCCCTGGTCTTACGATTTATCCGATGCAGGTAAGCTGGACAGCGAGGGTTGGGCATTTTTAACAACCTATAATACTGAAGAAGCTTACGAATTGCTAGAGGTTAATGCCTCACAGCGGGAGATGGACTATGTCGTCGCTTTAAACTGGAAGCTGTTGGAACAAGCAGCTAATGAAGGAAAGTTCGAAATGGTAGAAGGGGTCAAAATGATTGATCCTCTGGATGTCCCCGGTTCTATCTACCTGATTCCGGCTATGAAGAGCCCTCACGGCGTCGATGTAACACCGGATGGCAAATATATTGTAGCCAACGGCAAGGTTGCGCCGGTAGCCACCGTGTTTAGTTTTGAGAAATTTATGGAATGCGTCAACAACAAGGATTTTCAAGGCGAAGAACGAGGCTTTCCGATTATAAATTATGAGAAAGTTCGTGTGGCGGAAGTGCCTGTGGGCTTAGAACCTTTGCATACTCAATTTGATGGTAACGGTTATGCCTATACTACTTTATTTATTGACAGTACCATTGCTAAATGGAGTCTTGACACCTTTGAAATTGTCGATGTAACTCCAGTTCACTACTGTCCTGGGCATCTGTGTGCTGCTGAGGGAGATACTGTTGATCCTGACGGCAAGTATTTGGTATCTCTGAATAAGCTTGCCAAGGACAAATTCCTATCTGTTGGCCCTTCCCATCCGGAGAGTGCCCAGCTGATCGATTTAACCACAGATAAGATGAAAATTTTGATGGATGTTCCTACAGACCCTGAACCTCACTTTGCTCAGATGATCAAAGCCGATAAGATTAAAACCTTTGAGGTATTCGAGAAGGATCCCAACCGACTGGGCGCTGTTTATGAAAAGGAAAATGCCCGGATAGAACGGGACGGTAACAATGTCACAATTTATCAAATGTCCTTCCGCAGCCGTTATTACCCTGATCATGTGGAGGTCAATGAAGGGGATCATGTGACCTGGTATGTGACAAATACAGATTTTGACGAAGATATTACCCATGGATTTGGTATTACCAGGTATGACCTCAATATGGAGGTCCAACCTGGAGAAACGCAGAAATTTGAATTTGTTGCCGATAGGGCGGGAGTCTATCCCTTCTATTGTACCAACTTCTGCTCGGCGCTCCATCAGGAAATGCAGGGTTGGTTTATCGTCAAACCAAAGGGTCAACAAAAGACTTAATCGTTCGACAAAGGTGGCTCCAAAATGTAAATAAATGGGTAGAGAGGGCCCGGCTAAAGGGCCGGACCCCTCTCGCTAATTGAATGAAAGTGGTGGTCGGGATGAGTTTTTTCAAAAAAATATTACAAGGGAATCTAAGCACCACCGGCAGGATTATGTTTTGTCTGGCAGGCGTGCTGCTTTTTGCTTCTCTTTTTCTGCCTTGGTGGCATTTAGATCTGGTCGCCCCCCAGTATCCGGAAGGCTTATCCGTGATTGTCTATCCTGATAAGCTTGATGGGCGCATCGATATTATCAACAATATCAATCACTATATCGGCATGAAGTGGATTACCGAAGATGACTTTCCGGAATTTCAAGTCATTCCTATAGTAGCCTATGTCATTATCGGCTTGGCTCTGCTTACGGCTTTGTTGAAAAAAGGGTGGTTTGCCTGGCTTGCCGCCGGGTTGGCCTCCATCGGAGGGGCCCTTGGGGTGTACGATCTGTGGCGTTGGTTGCGTAATTACGGAACGCAATTGGATCCCATGGCGGCGATTAAAATTGATCCCTTTACCCCTCCGATTATCGGTCAGAATCAGCTTGCTAATTTTATCACCTATACCGGCTTCAATTCAGGCGGCTACTTACTCGGACTGAGCATTATCTTGATGCTGTTGGCAGCTTGGAGGTTTAAGGAACATGAAAAACAAAAGGAATAGAAGATGCTTTTGGCTGAGTGTGGTTTTCTTCCTCTGGGTTATCCCGGCGGCAGTTCAAGCCGCTACCCTGGAGGTTAAGGGTGGCGGCTCGGCAGAGAGTATTCAAGCTGCTTTGGAAAGGGCTACTCCCGGGGATACCGTCAATGTCTATAGCGGGACCTATGTAGGAAAAATTGATATTGATAAGGCCGTAGCCTTGATCGGGGTCGGCACACCAATCCTTAATGGGGGTGGGGAAGGGGATGTAGTCAGCCTTAGAGCTGATGGGGTGACCTTTAAAGGGTTTCAAGTCACGGGTAGCGGCAAAAGATTGCAGGATTCCGATGCGGGGATAAAAATTCATTCCGCTGACAATGTGATTGAAGATAATATGATTAACAATAACTTATTTGGAATTTATCTTTTGAAGGCAGAAAACAATACCCTTCGCAATAATACAATTATCGGCAGACCTGCCAAAAACAAGCTGGATGCTTCACAGGAAAAAGAAACCGGCGAGGCGGGTACCTATGATATTCTGCCGAGCTTTGAAGGGGAAGGCGGGGATGGGATCCATCTTTTTGCCGCATCGAATAACTTGATCGAGAATAACGATATTACCGATACCAGGGATGGAATATATTTCAACTATGCCCATAACAATCGTCTTTTGCATAATGCCATTGACGGTGTGCGCTATGCCATTCACTATATGTATTCCGATGATAATTACTTTGAAGGGAATGTGGCTACCCATAATGTAGCAGGGGCGGCTCCCATGTATTCGAAAAGAATAACCTTTCGCAAGAATGTCTTTGCTTATAACCGCGGTCATCGCTCTTTTGGAATACTGTTTTCCAACTGCAACGATGGTCTGGCTGAAGGGAACATTATCTTTGGTAATACCAGAGGGGCCCTCTTTGATGTATCCTATCATAATACATTTCGCAATAATTTAGTGGCCTCTAATGATATTGGCATTGATCTAATTTCCAGTTCGGGATTCAATACCTTTGCCAAAAACAACTTTGTGGACAATATGGAGCAAATCGCCTTTCGCGCAGGAAAAGTCGGGGAAGGGAATGTGTTCTATGCTGATGAGGTGGGAAACTACTGGAATGACTATCGTGGTTTTGATCTGGATCAAAACGGCATAGGTGATAATCCGTACCTTACGGGCGATATTTTCACCTATTTAATGAATAAAACACCCGCCGTACGTCTCTTCTTAAACAGCCCGGCTGCCACTGCTTTGGAGTTTGCCGAAAACATGTTTCCGGTTATCGAAATTCCGAAGGCTAAAGATTTATATCCCTTGATTAAACCTGTAGAGATAGAGGCGATGACCTATTTTCAAATCGAAAAGAATCAAGTTTCCAATAAAGTCTTTGGTGCGTATTCCTTACTTATGCTCTTCATTGCCGGACTAATCGTTGCCCGAGCGTTTCGAACAAGTTCTCAAGGTATTAAACTAGTGGATGATTTTCTGAGAGGAGGCCGAAAATGAAGCGCAAGATAATGGTTCTGCTCACTTTATGGTGTTTAGCTCTTACAGGATGTTTGTCGGCAGAAGCTCTGGGGACTCCTCAGGAGATAGATCCGACCATCGATATTTGTCCTGTCTGTAGAATGAGTGTGATCGATGAACACTTCGCAGCCCAGATTATTGATACCCAAGGACAAGTTGAGATTTGTGATGATATTGGATGCCTGTCTATTCTTATGCGCAAGATGGAAACAGCAGCAAAAGATAGTATCTTGGCGTCTTATGTGAAGGATTTTGAAAGTCTGGAATGGATCGGTGCCCAAGAGGCCTTTTATGTACAGGGCCAGATCGATACCCCGATGAGCTTCGGGATCGTAGCCTTTGCCACGGAAGAGTCGGCCCGGAAATTTACCGAAGAAGTGGGGGGGAAACAGCTGACCTGGGAGCAATTACTGAGTGAGCCCTTAACCATCGGCCTGGATATTGAATTTAATCAGGAAGAATTCGGTGCCCAAAACTTGGAGACAGGGGAGAAGCAGGAAAAAAGGGGGAATTAGATGCGGCTGGTCAATGTAGTAACCATAGCAGAAAAAGAATTATTGGAAGCGATACGCAGCAAATGGCTGGGAACATTTACGGTTGTCTTTGCTTTAATTGCCCTCCTGGTTTCCTTTTTTGGTTTGTCTAGCTTGGGAATGGGGGGGCAACAGGGATTTAATCGGGTTACGGCAAGCCTTTTGAATCTTGTGCTATATTTGCTGCCCTTGATTGCCTTAGTGATGGGTTCAGCGACAGTTGCCGGTGAAAAAGAGGCCGGTTCCCTCCACGTTCTGCTTACCCAGCCAATCAATAAAGCTGAAGTGGTTATTGGTAAGTTTGGCGGCTTAGCTTTGGCCTTAATTGCTTCCATTTTAATTGGCTTTGGAGGGGCAGGGGTAGTGATAGCCTGGAAAACAGGGGCTATTAACATCAAGGATTATCTTATGTTTGTGGTCTTGTCGATGATTCTGGCCCTCATATTTCTCAGTATAGCAATACTTATATCTGTCATTGTGTCAAGAAGAGCTCAAGGAATGGGCCTAGGGATTTTTGTTTGGTTTTTAATGATTTTAGTTTACGATTTTTTAGCCATTGGGGTTGCGGGATTGTCCAATGTATCCGTTATTATACCATTGTTACTGGTGCTCCTGCTGGCCAATCCGGCCGATATGGTGCGCGTACTGGTCATCTTGCAGCTTGGCGGTGAGGAAACCTTTGGTCCCACCTTGGTAGCTTTAACGAGGATGTTCACCCAGGGCTCTGGGGTACTAATATTATATGGGGCCCTCCTTTTTTGGATGATCATACCTCTTCTGCTTGCGGCAATACTTTTTAGCCGTAGACAGGATTATTAGGAGGGGAGCCTATGGAAGTTTTTCATACCTTAGAAGTGAAACATGCCGAAAAGTTTTATGGTCAATTTCAAGCGGTCAAAGATATTGATTTAGCTATCGAAAAAGGGGAAATCTATGCTTTGTTAGGGCACAATGGGGCTGGAAAATCAACATTAATAAAAATGATTTTAGGGTTAGTGAAGCCTTCGGTAGGAATAATTGAAATTGAAGGGTTTAATTATGACGCCAAGAATAAGGAGATAAAGAAAAGGGTAGGTTATTTGCCGGAAAGAATGAATTTCTATGACAATTTATCGGCTTGGGAAACCCTAACATTTTATGCTAAATTAAAAGGTATATCAAAAGAACGCTGTGACGAGGTGCTGGAGCAAGTCGGCTTAAGTGAAGCAAGACACCGCAGAGTGGGGGCTTTTTCCAAAGGAATGCAGCAGAGATTGGGTTTGGCCCAGGCGATTATCCATAAGCCTAATCTGCTTGTGCTGGATGAACCGACGACAGGGCTAGATCCTATTGGCATATCGGAATTAAAAGAAATGATTAGGAATTGGAACAAGGAAGGCACAACCATTTTATTTTCCTCCCATAACCTGAATGATGCCGAAGAACTGGCGCAGCAGATTGGCATCATGAATCGCGGAGAAATTATTGCTCAAGGTACTTTGGCAGGATTGCAGGACAGATTAGGGTTGCCGACGAAAATTGAAATTGACCTTTCTATAATTCCAGTTGATTTAGAGCGGATACTCATAGAAAAGGGAGTCGAAACCTTTCATTTTGAAGGCAAAACCATATATATTGATTGCCCAAAAGATAAAAAAACGCAAATCATAGCAGCTGTAATGGATGGAGTATTGAAAGTAAAAGATCTGCGCTTGGAAGAACCGGGACTCGATAGTATTTACCAGAATATAATGAAAGAAGCAGCTAGCTTAGTAAATTACTGAGTAGAAACAAATTAAAACTAACTTTTATACCTCAAAGTGATAGAGGTAGAAATAAGTTTTTCAATTGAGAAATTTAAAAGGTTAACAAACAATATCACTAAAAGGAAAATTAAAATATAATATTTGACAAAAAGATTGAGAATCATTATAATGATAATGTTCAAGTAGAAGCCATCCGCTTCTCACCTCATGGCTAGAGTCGATGAGGTATCTTCGGGTCCTGAGCTTAATTTGCTTGCTCACGATTTGTTAGAAGACGGGTGGATCTCTGCCCGTCTTTTTTGTTTTTGATTTTATTTGGAGGTGGTTCGTTATTAGCAAGGATTTACGGATTAACGATGAAATCCGGGCCCGGGAGGTTCGTCTTGTCGGGGAAGAGGGAGAGCAATTGGGTATTCTTCAGCTTAGAGATGCTCAACAGATGGCTGTGGAAAAATCTCTAGACTTAGTGGAAATTGCCCCAACTGCTAAACCTCCTGTTTGTAAGATCATGGATTATGGCAAGTTCAAATATGAGCAGGCCAAACGGGATAAGGAAGCCCGTAAAAAACAGAAGACCATGGAAATCAAAGAAGTTAAGCTTCGCCCTAACATTGAGGACCATGACTTCGAAACAAAAGCACGCAACGCCCAACGCTTTTTAATTGATGGAGATAAGGTAAAGGTCACGATTATGTTCCGCGGTCGGGAGATTACCCATCCGGAATTAGGACGGGTCTTATGCCTGCGTCTAGCTGAGTTTTGTAAAGCCGAGGCTAATATAGAGCGTGATCCCAAGCTTGAAGGACGCAATATGATTATGATTTTAACGCCTCTGAAACACGACTAAACGAGAGGGGGATATCCCAATGCCAAAAATGAAAACACATCGCGGTGCCGCGAAACGTTTTAAGAAAACAGGTACCGGTAAAATTGTTCGCCATCATGCTTTTACAAGCCATATTCTGGAGAAGAAATCTCCTAAGCGTAAACGTGCTCTTCGTAAAGGGACTATTATGCACAAAACCGATGCTAAACGCATTGCCCGTATGATCGCTTATCTATAAGTTCAACATTAATAACATGTAAGGAGGTCTTCGCTATGGCCCGTGTAAAAAGAGGGGTAACGAAGCATCAACGTCATAAAAAAGTATTAAAGCTTGCAAAAGGGTTCCGTGGAGCAAAGAGTAAACTCTACCGCCCAGCTAATGAGCAAGTGATGAAGTCCTTGGCGTATGCTTATGCTCACCGTAAAGATAAAAAAGGTGATTTCCGTAAATTATGGATTGCTCGTATCAATGCTGCTTCCCGTATGAACGGTTTAAGCTATAGTCGCATGATGAACGGCCTGAAAAAAGCCGGCGTATCCATCAACCGCAAAATGTTAGCTGATCTAGCTATCCATGATGCCGCTGCTTTCACTGAATTAGTCAATGTGGCTAAAACTCAAGTAAGCGCGAAATAAGTTGTGACATAAAAGGGTGCTTAGGCACCCTTTTTACATAGGCGCGATACAGGTATTAAGGATTGAAGAGGCAACGAAGGGTAAGAATACCCTTTAGGGCATGAGATAAGATTCGAGTTTTCGCGGGGTGATAGGATGTTAACCTCCTTACAAAACGAACAAGTGAAGTATGTTGTGAATCTCCATAAACGGAAGTTTCGCGAGGAAACGGGTGAGTTTCTTATCGAAGGTTGGCGCTTTGTCGAAGAGGGAGTCCGTCGAGGTGCAGACATTACCAAAGTCTTTGTCTGTCCGGAGCGGTGCAATGAAGTATGGCCCCACTTGGAGCAAGTGCTGAAGGAAAACGAGGTACCGGTAATCGAAGTGGAGGAACGAGTACTTCGTAAGATGAGCGATACAGAGAATCCCCAGGGTATTCTCGCTATCGTTAAGCAAACGATGTGGAGTTGGAATGATTTCGAAAGAGCTCAAGCATCGCAAAATTTGCAGGACAGCCAAGATCCACAAGGCTTGCCTATCCTCTTGATTCTCGATGGGGTTCAAGATCCCGGTAACTGTGGGACGATACTCAGGACAGCTTTAGCCGCCGGTGTCACTCAGGTGTGCTTGACAGAAGGAACAGTCGATTTATATAATCTGAAAGCCTTGAGAAGTACTATGGGAACGATTTTTTCCATGAAAATACTTACCCACTGTCAACCGGAAGCGATTCTGAGCTTTTGCCAAGAACATAAAATCACGGTGTATACAGGAGATATCCAAGGAAAGGATATTTATGAGACAGAATTGTCCATGCCCCTAGCCTTGGTAGTGGGTAATGAGGGTAATGGACCTTCGGAAGCTTTTCGGGGATCTGGAGTAAACCGCATTACAATTCCCATGAGTCATGGCGTCGAATCACTTAATGTGGCGATGGCCACGGGGATTATTCTCTACGAGGTACGGCGTAAGGGAGGAAAAAGACCTCAATAACTGGAAAAAACCCGCTTTTGGACCAGGTTTTCTTGTAAACCCCGCGGGGTAATGCTATAATTTTCAGTGAACAGGTTTTAAGGAATCCAAGCCGAAAGGTGGGCTAGCCATGTTTCCCGCAGAGTGGTTTTGGAAGATTTTTGAGGCAACCGGTTCCCCTAACGCTTACTTGCTCTATAAGCAGTATGCAATCTTTAACATTCAATCCATTAAGAAAATGCAATGATCAGGTCAAAAGGTTATTTTCTTTTCAGGGAGGTTAAGCCAAAGACTGGAAGCTTAGCTAAGAGAGTGCCTCATCTTGGGCCCGTAGTTTGGGGCTGAGGTGTTAAATTTCCCCTGAGAGTGGTTTGCTGAAGGCATCATTATAGGCAAGCCCGGTCTCCGCCGTTACTGGAGAATGAAGCTGTGGCTCTTTGAGCCAAACCAGGGTGGTACCGCGGGAGTATAATTCTCGTCCCTTTTTTAGGGATGAGGATTTTTTTGTATTCTTATTTGATTCTTTATTTCGTATTTGAGGATTTAATCAAATCTTTAGGAGGGTTATCGTGAAACAGGAAGTTCAACGTATTCAAGAAGAAACACTGGCCGAGCTTCAGAAGGTCGCCACTTTGGAGGAGCTTCAGGAGCTAAAAGTAAAGGTTCTCGGCAAAAAGGGCTCTCTGACCGCGCAATTGCGAAAGATGGGAGGCTTAAGCGCCGAGGAACGCCCGATCTTTGGCCAGGTGGTCAATGAGACCCGGGATATTCTCGAAGAAGCCTGGTCTCGCCGTTCCGAAGAGCTAGAGCAAGCGACTCTTCAAAAACAACTGGAAGAGGAAAAGCTGGATATTAGTTTACCGGGTGTCAGCCTACCCCGAGGTCATCAGCATCCCCTGACCAAGGTTATCGAAGAGATTGAAGAAATCTTCTTGGGTATGGGCTTTCAGATTGCTGAGGGTCCGGAGATTGAGAGCGATTACTATAATTTCGAAGCTCTGAATCTACCCAAGGAGCATCCGGCTCGCGAAATGCAGGATTCCTTCTACATTACTGAAGAGATTCTTCTTCGGACTCAGACTTCACCGGTGCAAATTCGCACCATGGAAAAGCAGCGCCCTCAGCTTCCCGTAAAAATCATTTGCCCGGGAAAAGTCTATCGGAAGGACGATGATGCCACCCACTCACCCATGTTCCATCAAGTGGAGGGCTTGCTGGTGGATCGGGGCATTCGAATGTCCGATCTCAAGGGAATCCTGCTCAACTTCTCACGGATGATGTTTGGGGAGTCACGGGAAATTCGTTTGCGCCCTAGTTTCTTTCCCTTTACAGAGCCTAGTGCGGAAGTAGATGTATCTTGCATGCTCTGTGGTGGTTCCGGCTGCCGAATTTGCAAAGGCACAGGCTGGATTGAGATCTTAGGTTCGGGTATGGTTCATCCTAAGGTATTGGAAATGGGAGGCTATGATTCTAAGGAGCTGACTGGCTTTGCCTTTGGGATGGGTGTGGAACGGATTGCTATGCTGAAATACGGTATTGAAGATATGCGGCTCATGTTTGATAACGACTTGCGCTTTTTGCAACAGTTTTAAGGAGGCAGGGGAATGAAAGTCAGTCTGGAATGGTTACGTGAATTGGTTGATGTGCATCAACCTGCAGAAGATTTAGCAGAGATCTTGACCCGAGGTGGGATTGAGGTCGGTGGCATAGATTACTTGAATCAAGGGATAGAAAAAGTGGTGGTCGGCGAGATTACGAGCATGGAGCATCATCCTGACGCCGATAAATTGTGGATCTGTGAAGTAAATTTGGGAGATCAGAAGACGACCATCGTAACGGGCGCTCAAAATCTGCTCCTCAAAGACCGCATCCCGGTCGCTTTGCCGGGAACGACCTTGCCAAATGGGGTGCATATCGAAGTCTCCAAGCTGCGGGGAGTAGAATCTTCGGGAATGCTCTGCTCCACAGAAGAGCTTTGCTTGGATGCCGACGCAGGAGACCCGCGTAGCGAAGACGGCATTATGATTTTGCCGACCGATACCCCCTTGGGTACAACCATGGATACTCTCTTTGGCCAAGGAGATTGTGTTTTGGACTTGGAGCTCTATCCCAATCGGCCGGATTGCTTAGGTATGATTAACGTGGCTCGGGAAGTGTCTTCCCTGACCGGGGGCGAACTTCATTTGCCAGCTTGGGCAGAGACCGAAAAGGGCCCTGACTATCCTGCCGATCCCCAAGCAAAGATAATCATCGATGATCCGGAGCTTTGCCATCGTTATGCGGGGCTGGTCGTCGAAGACGTTAAAATCGAGCCTTCCCCGGCGTGGCTGCAAAAACGTCTGAAAGCAGCGGGGGTACGCCCGATCAGCAATATCGTGGATATCACCAACTACATCATGCTGGAAATGGGACAGCCCTTGCATGCTTTTGACCGAGATGCCATCGCTGGTGCTGTCCATGTGCGCCGTGCTCAATCCGGTGAGAAGCTGATGACCTTAGATGATGCCGAACGTGAACTGGATTCAGAGATGCTCTTGATCGCCGATGATGAGAAAGCCCTCGGCTTGGCCGGGGTCATGGGTGGCCTGAATAGTGAAATCACCGACTCCACTAAGCGTTTGTTTGTGGAATCTGCGCATTTTTCCGGAGTAAGTATTCGCCGGACCAGTCGTCGTTTAGGACTGCGTTCGGAGGCTTCCAACCGCTTCGAAAAAGGAGTCAATCCTCATGGTGTGGCGGCAAGCTTAGGTCGTGTTGCCGAGCTAGTGATTGAGCTGGGAGCGGGTAAACCGGTAGGCTTCGTGGAGAAAATCAGCCAGCTCTCCGAACCGGCAGTGGTGACCTTGACGGTGGAGAAAACCAATACCCTCTTAGGTACCCAATTGACGGCAGAGGAAATCACTGAGGTACTAAAGCGTCTTCGTTTCTCCTATCATGAAGAAGCCGGAGCTTATCAGGTGGAAATTCCCACCTATCGTGCCGATATTGCCATAGAAGAAGATTTAATCGAAGAAGTGGCTCGTTTGACTGGGTACGATCGGATTCCTACCACATTTCCGCAAGGAGATCAAACCCAAGGACGCAGAACTCCTGAGCAAGAGTTCCGGCGCAAGCTCCGTCACCTGCTGATTCGCTTAGGGTTAAATGAGGTTATGACTTACTCCTTCACCCGACCGGATGCCGATCGGAAGTTTGGAGATATGGAGCAAGCCATTCCCTTGTTGAATCCGTTACGGGAAGAGCTAAGCGTTATGCGGACGGCCTTGCTGCCCAGCATTATGGAGATTGCCGCTCGTAATATAGCGCGCCGTAACCTGGATATCCGTCTCTTCGAACTGGGAAGTATCTATAAGAGCAAGGAACGTCCCTTAGTCCAGCTCCCTCAAGAGGAACTCCATTGCGCCGGTGTCATCTGGGGTAAATCCCCTCGCCATTGGACCACTCCCGTCACAGAGTATGACTTCTATACGATCAAAGGAATTATTGAGGAAATCGCCAGGGAGTTTGGTCTGGAGCTGGAATTTCGTGTGCCCCAACAAGCTGAGCTTACCCATCCGGGGCGTTCGGCGGAGATTTTCCTAAAGGGTGAGAAGATTGGTTTTATGGGCGAGATTCATCCTGCTCTAGGGAAAGAGTGGGAGCTGGAAAGAGCCTTGATCTTTGAACTGGCTGTTGTACCTATGATGGATGCCAGCAATAGGAACATTCGCGCTTACTCGATTCCTAAGTTCCCAGCGATGCATCGGGATTTGGCGGTAGTAGTTCCTCTGGAAGTCTCCGCCCAAGATGTCATGAAACGGATCAAAGCGCTGGGGGGAGAGCTTCTCGAGCAGGTAGATATCTTCGATGTCTACACAGGCAAACCCATTCCCGAAGATCGTAAAAGCTTGGCCTTTACCTTAAAGTATCAATCGTTGGATCGAACTTTGAAGGATGAAGAAGTAAATGCTCTAAATCAGCAAGTTCTTGACGGAATAGAAAAGGAATTTGGAGCTGCCTGGAGAAAGTAATATAGTATCTGGGGGGTGTCTCATATGGCTGGTGAACAAGAAAAGGTCATTGTGGAGATTTACGGTGAAAAGCATGTGGTTCGCGGCAAGGAAAGTCCGGATCACATTCTTAAGGTTGCTCATGAGGTAGACAAAAAAATGCGTCTTATAGCCCAGCGGCTGCCACGTTTGGCTGTTCATCAAATTGCGATTCTGGCCGCCTTGAATCTGGCCGACGAGTTAGAAAAACTTCGGGAAGAACAGGAGACACTCCTGCAGCTTATCGAGAGCCCGGAAGAATAGACTAAAATGGAAAGTCATTGACATGTAAGCAATCCTGTTTTATAAAACAGGATTGCTTTTTTACGCATCACACTTGGGTTAATTATCTAGCCAGCGATGGCGACCATCTGGTGGGTCTGTGTGTGACAGCTTTTGTGTAGCGATGTCCATCTGATAAGGTTCAGTTCCGGGGGAGTAAAAACTGGCTTTTTCGAGGTTTTTTGGATACACTAGAAGGAGTATATAAAACGCATGGGTTGATAGAGAGAGTCCCGAAAGATTGGAGTTCAAGAATGCATTTTGTTATGATATTTTTAGATGGATTTGGCTTGGGGAGAGAGCAGAATAACCCCATAATTGCTGCCCACACTCCGAACCTAGATGAGCTACTGGAGGGACATAATTTTTGGGGGCAAGACCGTCAGATTAAAACAGAGCATGTGTTTTTTAGGCCATTAGATGCCTCTTTAGATGTCCCCGGAATTCCGCAAAGTGCGACGGGGCAGACCACTTTATGGACGGGGGTCAATGGAGCCAAGGCTTTGGGATTCCATCTTAATGCTTACCCTAATGAAAAACTGGCGTCGATTATTAACGAAAAATCGATATTTAAGCAACTAGTTGATCGTGGCAAGCGGGTAACTTTTGCTAATGCCTTTACTGACCAATATGACCAGATGATCTCTTCGGGAAAGAGGCGGCATACTGCCTCCACCTTATCCGCCTTAGCCGGTGGGGTGCGTTTACGTAAAGCCCCTGAGCTGCTTGCGGGAATGGGAATCTACCATGACTTGACTAATGTGATCCTCAGGGAGATGGAACCCGAATTAGATATCCCGTTGTTCTCACCTTATCAAGCGGGTCAGAATCTCGGCCACATCACCCTAGAACATGATTTCACCCTCTATGAATTCTTCCAGACGGATGTGCGAGGGCATAAGCAGGACTGGGAAAAGTCGATCTCGCTTATGGAGCAGATTGATGAATTCATCGGCGGCTTGATGAGCGTCGTTCGCCATGAGGATGTGACTTGGCTGTTGACTAGCGATCATGGTAATTTTGAAGATTTTAGTGTCAAAGGTCATACCCAAAATCCAGTACCTGCCTTAGGGTGGACCAATCGCCAAGTGGAGTGGCCACAGTGGGAGCGGTTGGAGGATGTGACGCCGGGGATTATAGGGATGATTTTGGCATAGAAGTGAAATAACTTATTGTCTCAAATAGGAACGAGGGAACTGTATGTCAAAGGAAATAGATAGAGAGCTTTCTTCCGAGGAAGAAACTAAATCTGCTCGCCATGGCCAAGCTCCTATGGAGATGGAGCTTTTGGCTCCGGCGGGGAGCTTTGAGGCGTTTAAGGCGGCGGTGGAAAATGGGGCCGATGCGGTTTATTTGGGTGGTCAGAGCTTTAATGCGCGGGCCAATGCCGCAAATTTTAGTATAGATGAACTGCGCAAGGTGGTTCAGTATGCCCACGAGCGGGAAGCGATGGTCTATGTGACGGTGAATATTCTGATTGCGGATCGCGAGTTCCCGGAGCTTTATGATTATCTTTATGATTTATATGATATTGGGGTGGATGCCCTAATTCTTCAGGATATCGGGGTAGCTGAGCTGATTCAGAGTGTCTTGCCGGAGATGGAGCGCCACGCCAGTACCCAAATGACCATTAATACGACTTGGGGCGTTCGTCATGCGGAGAAACTGGGTTTTCAGAGGGTGGTTTTTGCTCGGGAAGTGACAGCTGAAGAGATGAAGAAGATTTCCGCCACAACTCCTTTAGATATTGAGGTTTTTGTGCACGGGGCACTTTGTATTTGTTATTCTGGTCAATGCCTGATGTCTAGTTATATCGGTGGCCGGAGCGGGAACCGGGGACGCTGTGCTCAGCCCTGTCGGTTAACCTATCAGCTCATGAATGAGGACAAGACGGACTTATTGGCAGAGGCCAACCTGGGTAATCATCTGCTGAGTCCGCGGGATTTGAACTTTGTGGAAGAAATCCGCAACTTGCAAGAGTGTGGGGTCTATTCCCTGAAAGTCGAAGGACGAATGAAGCGGCCGGAATATGTGGCCACGGTCATTCGCGTCTATCGTCGTGCCCTAGATCAGGTGCTTTCTGAAGAGGACAACAAGAGTGTTGGATCAGGGGTGACGGAGGAAGAAAAGACTGAACTTCTACAGATTTTTAATCGGGATTTTTCCCAGGGATACTTCCATGGTCATCCCGGCGCAGAGCTAATGAGCTATGCCCGTCCTAATAATCGCGGTATCCGCTTAGGCCGAATCACTAAGAATACCGGTAATCAACTGGAGATAAAGCTCGAGGCTTTTCTAAGAGCTGGAGATGGGATAGAAATTTGGACAAGCCGGGGCCGCGAAGGAATCACGGTCGGCAAGGTTTGGCAAGGTAAGAACGAAATCGAGGTAGGGAATCCTGGAGAGATCGTCCAGATTGACTTTGTGGGTAAATCACATCCTGGGGATCGGGTGTTTAAGACTCACGATGAGCTCTTAATGGATAAGGCCCGTCAGAGCTTTCAAGAGGGTAAGGAACAGCGGAAGCGTCCCTTAAAGATGCGCTTGGCAGGGACCATAGGCGAGGTTTTGACTTTAGAAGTGGAGGATCGTCATAAACGGATTAAAGTGAATTCCTCCATCCCTGCTCAGCAGGCTATGAAGCGCCCTTTAACTCAGGAGTATGCTTTTCAACAACTGGGTCGTTTGGGGACGACGCCCTTCTGGCTTGAGGAATTAGAGTTTGAGGTAGAAGACGGAGTGATGCTTCCGGTCAGTGAGCTTAATGAGATGAGAAGATTAGCTGTAGAAGGGTTGCTCCAAAGTGCTCATACCCATGAGCGCGTCACCCGCGGGGTCTATCGTCAGCGTCTGAAGGATTGGAAAGATCGACTTCAGTCTGAGCACGAAATGCTTCAAGCGGAACAGGGGCGATCAAATAAGCAACAAAGGATTTCGCAGCATAAAGAGTATGCTTATCGAGATCTAGGTTTAGCTGCGGCTAAAAACTTGACCGTGGCGGTCAGCGATCTAGAAGGAGTGAAGGCGGCGCTCATCGCAGGGGCGAGGCGGATTGCCATGGGAGGGGAGCGTTGGCGTTCCCGGAAGGGTATGAGCCTGGAAGATCTCCGCACGAGCGTTAGGCTATGCAGGGAACAAGGAGCGGACTGTCTTTTGCGCTTGCCCCGTATCCTAAACGAGGAACAAAGTACATGGTGGCAAGATAATCTAAAGAAAATCAAGGAGTGGAAGGACCGCCCGAGTATCATGGTCTCGAACTTGGGTGAGTTGGAAATGCTTAAGTCCCTTGATTCAGACTGGCCTTTTGAAGTGGATTATACAGTCAATCTATTTAATGAAGCTGCCATTGCGCATTTTCTCCGCTTAGGGGCCCAAGGTGTTACTCTATCAACAGAGCTAGAGCACAGTCAGATTGAGAGGCTAGCCCGCTGGCCAAACACTGAGCTCTTTGTCTTCGGGGATTTGGAGATGATGGTCAGCGAGTATTGCCCGGTGGGTGCGACACTCGGCGGCAAAAAGGGCTCAAAATGCAGCGTACCCTGTGTGAAGGAACCTCACTGCCTTAGGGATCGTTTGAAATACGACTTTCCCATCGAGACAGATTTGGACTGTCGGATGCATCTATATAATGTGAAGCGCTTGAACCTTTATAAGGAGTTAGGTGCGATCGCCAAAATGGGGGTTCAGCGAATTCGTTTGCAATTAGACCGAGCGACCCCTGTCCAGATTCGGGATACCATAAGGGTCTTTCTCGAAGGCTGGGAGCGGGCCCTTGATGGAGAGAGAATCTCGGAAGAGCAGGCTGAAAAGGTCAGTGCTTACCTAGAGGACCGTTTCCCAGAAGGGTTTACGAAAGGGCATTACTTCCGGGGAGTCCTTTAGGGATTCGGGAAAGATACTTAGGAGGGAAATAGCCGAAGATGGTAATCGAAGAACGAGTGATTAGAAAACTCGATTTTGATAAGATTCTCGAGGGTCTGGCACAGCTGTGCTTGTTGCCTCGGGCGCAGGAATTAGCTAAAGATATGAAGCCCTTTGCACATCTTGATCTCGTCCGCGAGGCTTTGGAAGAGACAGGGGAGGCTAAGAGTATTCTGCGGGTCAATCCGCTGTTTTCAGTACGCGGAGCAAAGGAAATACGCCCTTTATTGGAGCGCTGTCTCAGGGGAGGCACCTTAACCCCTGATGAGTTGTTGCAGATCCGCGACACCTTAAAGGCAGCGCGCTATGTAAAACAAAGCCTTTTGGAAGGGAAAGTGGAAACGCCTCACCTCAAAGGAATTATGGAAAGCGTCCTTTTGCCGAAGGGAATTGAAGAGGAAATCAGCCGCTGCATCACGGAAGACGGGCAGGTAGCAGATCAAGCATCTCCTCTGCTCACGGAGTTGCGGCGAGGAATTGGGCGTCTGCAGAGCCGGATTAGGGAAACCTTAGAGGGGATTATTCGCAATCCCTCCTACCAAAAAATCCTTCAGGACCCCATCATAACGCAGCGCTCAGAACGTTATGTTGTCCCAGTCAAACAGGAATATCGTCAAGCATTTCAAGGGATCGTACATGATCAATCAGCCAGTGGGGCAACGCTTTTTATCGAGCCCATGACAGTGGTAAATTTGGGTAATGAATTAAGGGAAGTTATCCTCAAGGAACAGCGGGAAGTACAAAGAATTCTCTTGCTTTTGTCGGCGCGGGTCGAAGGAGAGGTTGAGGCCATCGCCGAGACCCATGAGGCCCTAGCACGGGTAGATTTTATCCTAGCTAAAGCACATTTAAGTGAAGGGATGAATGCCGGAGCACCGATTCTTACAGATAAGCAAGAGATTAGCCTGGTTCAAGCAAGACATCCGTTGTTGACAGGTAAGGTCGTTCCCTTAACCATTGAATTGGGGACGCGTTTTGATACAGTCGTGGTCACCGGTCCCAATACGGGAGGGAAAACCGTTGCCCTCAAGACCCTTGGTCTCCTGGCAGCTATGGCGCAGTGCGGATTGCATATCCCTGCTGAATCCGATTCTCGCGTGGGAGTGTTTACTCAGATCTTCGCGGATATCGGGGATGAGCAGAGCGTAGAACAATCCCTAAGTACCTTCAGTGGTCATATGAGAAATATCGTCGAGATCGTAGAGAAGGCCGATGAGCGCTCCTTGATTCTCCTCGATGAAGTGGGAGCCGGAACTGACCCCACAGAAGGGTCGGCCCTAGCCATGGCGATCATCGCTCAACTCCATGAGCGAGGCTCGAGGATTGTCGCCACCACTCACTATGGGGCCTTAAAGAATTTTGCCTATAACACACCACGGGTAGAGAATGCCTCGGTGGAATTTGACTCAGAGACCCTAAGACCTACCTATCGCTTGCTGATTGGTATTCCAGGTAAGAGCAATGCCTTTTACATCGCAGGTCGTTTAGGATTGCCGGAAGAGGTCTTAGTGCGAGCTCGTACCTATGTCACTGAACGGGAAATGCAGGTCGCAGATTTAATTGAAAATCTTGAGGATACCCAACGAGAGATTGATTTTGAAAAGCGACGTGCCCGGGAGGAACGCCAGATTATTGAGATCGAAAGCCTGGGGCTGAAAGAAAAGTCCCAAAAACTTGAGGATGAGTACCAAGGACTCATGGCAAAAGCAAAGGATCAAGCTACCGAGATTGTCCGCGAAGCAAGACGTGAAGCGGAGCGATTGATAGATGAACTTAAGCTTGCTCTTAAAGAGGATCGCAAGGATCAACAAGCGGTTGATCGGGCTCGCCAAGGGATCCGTAAGTTATCCAGTAGAGTAGGGACTTCAGATAGCCAACCAAGGGCATCGGAGGGTGTCAATCCTGAGGACCTCAAGCTAGGGCAAATGGTCTATATGACCAAGCTGCGTCAGAAGGGGCAGGTCTTGAAGCTACCGAACAGTTCTGGCGAAATCCTCGTGCAAGCGGGAGTCATCAAGCTCAATGTTCCCCTCAGTGAAATACGACTGGAAAAAGAAGAAAAACCGACAAGATCGACCCGCTCGGTAATTAGTCAACGCAAGGGAGACATGAAAAAAGCCGAAACCCTCCGTACCGAAATCGATTTACGGGGGATGATGGTGGAGGAAGCGAGCTTTGAGTTAGATAAATATTTGGATGATGCAGTACTCACAGGGGTAGGCCAGGTTTATGTCATCCATGGGAAAGGCACGGGAGCTTTAAGAAATGGTATTCAGGAATTCTTGCGTGGACACCATCATGTTAAATCCTTCCGCATCGGTCAGCATGGCGAGGGGGATCTCGGCGTAACTGTAGTGGAATTAAGGTAAGCGAAAAAATGTCACGATTTTTGTGGATTTTTCTATAGGTATATGTGTATAATGCTTGTATATAAATAATGACATGAGGTGAGAAATATGGCTACATTTGCGATAATTACTCCTACTGTTGCAGTCATCGGTTTAGTGATAGCACTGATTCTTTTTGGACCGGGAAAACTCCCTGAACTTGGCAAGGGCTTAGGCAAAGGGCTAAAAGAGTTTAAAAGTGCAACGGATTTCTCTGATGATGATGATAAGAAGAGTAAGAAGGAAACTCCAAAGCAAGTTGCTGAAAACAAAGAAGAAGCAAAAGAGAGCGATAGCGAATAAGTTGCTAGATACAAATCGTGTTAACGAGGCGCGGGTCATGAAGACCTGCGCCTTGTTTATATTCTTGATGCAACAACGAAGTGTAACAAAATTGATCAATACATGGCTTGTGAAGAATTTATACAACTGGCCACATGGAGTATGTTGGGTGGTAGAGGTTAAAAGCCCAGTGAAAGTGCCATATTTAACAAGTTGTTAAGCAGATTATTGATGGCATGGATATTGCAATATTATAGCGAAGTTCAGGAAAACAAGAACAAGGGCTGTTGAATACTGCGGAAACTATGATTATCGACCATGTTCTAAAATCTGTCGGTGGTAACGTCAGTGCAGCAGCAGAGAAATTAGGAGTGACGCTGAGAACCATCTATAATAAAATGCAAGAACACCCTGATTTTCGAGTTGTGAGATAGAATTAATGAAGAATTTATTCGGAGAAAATCAAGGGAAATGGATGTTTGACAAGACAGAGAAGTTTCGTTATGCTTCATATAAAAGTACTTGTACGTGCAAGTCAACAATGATATTATACTATACTATAGGGGGTGAGTTAGAATGAGGAACAAAAGTCGATTTTTATTATTGTGTACATTGTTTATTGGTCTTTCCATCGGGGTGTTCTTTAGTTCAGCAGCAACTACGCAGGCGGTTCCTGAGATGAGTCCAGACGGTGTAACTTGTACACCCTGTCACGAAGAAGGATTTGGCGGCGGCGGGGAAGCTCCTGCTGGAGAGACACCAGCAACTGAGACACCGGCAACTGAGACACCAGCAACAGAAACTCCGGCAGTAGAAACTCCAGCAGTAGAAGAACCTGCAGCTGAAGTGCCAGAGGCCAAAGAGCCTATGAGCCCATGGATTGTTGTCGGAGGAGTTATCGCTATTCTAGGGGTAATTTACGCCTTTGCCATTAAGAAGAAGTAGTTTAGCGCTGAGGCGAGTGTGGTATTATTGTATAGTACATAACCCAAACGAAAAGCAGTGTGGAAACACTGCACAAAGAACCGCTTGTAATCGTGAGATTTCAAGCGGTTCTTTTAAGTGCGCCATGCATGATGATTAACTAGACGGTGAAAGTCCGTTATGGGGGTATGTAGCGACCAACCATTAGCCTAAGGCAAGGGTGTCCATCGCGAGGTAAGACTGCTTAACAAGTTGAAGCCCGAAAGCTACACAGACACGTCAGCGTAAATGATGCGGGTACATGGAATGAAAGTGAATCGTCTTACCGTGGGAGGCCTCACGGACGGGTGGAAACAGAGTAAGAAACCCGGTTGAAACAAGATTAGTCGTGAGGAGTCAGCAGAAGCCATAGTACAGAGGTGGTCTAGACACCGACGAAAGGGCTGAACCAAAGGAGGTGCGGGTCAATGAAAGTTACTGAAAGTGGTAATTCAAAACACAGACAACTTCGATTGGAAGACTATCTGCAAAGGGTATCTGCGGAACAGAGAGAGTATGCGGAAGTGTGCGCGCCACCTAAGATGACTGAAACCGACAGCACCAACACGAACGAGCAGATGGAAGGTTTGCTTGAGCAGATTCTTAGTGCCGAAAACCTTAACCAAGCTTATAAACAGGTAAAGAGGAATAAAGGTGCAGGTGGAATCGATGGTATGCAGGTGGATGAACTTCTACCCTTCCTGAAAGACCACAAGAACGAACTCTTGCAATCCCTCTGGGATGGCAAATACCATCCAAAACCCGTGCGGAGGGTAGAGATACCTAAAGAGAACGGGAAGACTAGAAAACTGGGAATACCAACAGTCGTAGACAGGTTAATCCAACAAGCGATAACTCAAGTCCTAAGTCCAATCTTTGAAAAACAATTCTCAGATAACAGCTTTGGGTTCCGACCGCACCGAAGTGCCCATGATGCGCTACAGAAATGCCAGATCCATATTACAGAAGGGTACAAGTATGTAGTAGACATGGATTTAGAGAAATATTTTGACACGGTTAACCAAAGTAAATTGATTCAAATGCTATCTGAGACAATAAGAGATGGACGAGTCATCTCACTGATCCATAAATTCCTAAGAGCAGGAGTTATGGCTGACGGGCTGTTTGAGGAAAGTCCAGAAGGCGTGCCACAAGGCGGCCCCCTGAGTCCCTTACTTGGAAACATAATGCTTAATGAGTGCGACCACGAACTGGAAAAGCGTGGGCATCGATTTGTACGCTATGCAGACGATATGATGATTTTCTGCAAAAGCAAGAAAGCGGCGCAGCGAACGCTCGACCACATACTTCCGTTCATCGAAGGAAAATTATTGCTAAAGGTGAATCGGGAGAAAACGAAGGTTGCACATGTAAGGTATGTAAAGTATTTGGGATATAGCTTTTACATCTATCGAGGAGAGGGACGTTTAAGAATCCATCCCAAGAGCATTCAGAAACTCAAGGACAAAGTCCGGGAAGTGACTGGGCGTAGCAACGGAATGGGAATCGAAGAACGCCGAATAAAACTCAACCAAGTGGTTCGAGGATGGACGAATTACTTCAAACTAGCGGATGCAAAGACCCTGCTCAAGAACGTAGATGAGTGGCTAAGAAGTCGAATAAGGATGGTTACTTGGAAACGATGGAAGAAAGTCCGGACACGTTTTGAAAACCTAAAGAAAACAGGAATTGCTAGGGAACAAGCATGGATGTGGGCAAACACAAGAAAAGGCTATTGGCGAACAGCCCATAGCCCTATCTTGACAAAAGCCCTATCCAACGAACGTTTCAAACGGATTGGATATCTCAGTTTTAGTGAATGTTATTCTGCGTAGTAACGCGTAAACTTTGGAAGCGCCGTATACCGAACGGTACGTACGGTGCTGTGGGAGGTCGGCCACTCAAATAATGGGTGGCCTCCTACCCGATTATGCATTGTGCTACTTTTAACTAGATTTTTAGTCCGTGATGGACAAGCTTGCACCCTCGGAAGGATTACCTGCGACCCCTTCGGGGTTCACTAGGCTCACCCAGAAGCGATAGTCTCCCGGAGAAGGAGATTCTCCATCCAAACTCAATGGAATTTGTATCACATCGGAGATCATCTGTTGTGCTGAATAGGTCTGGATAAAGTCCTGATCTGGGAATTTCACATAAACCGTGAGAGTGTGCCCTTCGCTCCCTTCCGGATAGGTTAGAGGTAGTGTTGCGGTTTGTAGTGATGCGTCATAAACCACGATTCCAAGGACCGGCACAGGGATGCCGGCATCCCCGGGGGGAGGAGTTGTTGTTTCAGTAGGGGGAGGTGTCGCGTTATATTCCTCTTTTGGCATTTCAAAAGGCTTTTCGTCACTGGGCCAGGGTATCTCTGGATCACGTCCCGTAATATTTAGGAAGACTTTTTTCTCGGTATTAACAGTGCCTGTCCCTGCGAGGTAGGTTGGGTGATCTTTATCTATTTCTTTTTCTACCCAGATGTCGCTGACCTGAGTGGGGAAATTCCCTTGTGCTGCAATCTCTGTACGGACAAAATCCTTAGGAGTCAAACTGCTGGGCAATAATCCGGACTTGATGTCGAAAGCACCGCTAACAATACCGGCCGGACGCTTGAATTCTGTCTGTACTGTGAGTCCGTCATGGGCCGCTGTCATAACATTTTTCCAGATTTGTGCCGGAAAACCCCCGCCGTAAACTTGACGGAGATAGTGGGTTAAAGTTTCATCATCTTTATCATAGCCCATCCAGACGATACCTACATAGTTGGGGGTATAGCCGGCGAACCAAGCATCGGGGTTTCCGGTGCGATAACCGTAAATATCCGGATCTAGTGAAGTGGTTCCCGTCTTACCAGCCACTGCCCAGTTTCCGATTTGAGCTCTCGTCCCCGTTCCGTTGGTGACCACACTTCGCAACATGCTATTCATAAGGTAGGCCGAAGTCTCTTTCATCGTCCGTTCTACTTTAACTGCTGGTGTAATAATTTCTTTGCCACTTGCATCAAGGACCTTGGCTACGGCATGGGGAGTTACACGAACCCCATTATTGGCAAATACCCCGTAGGCAGAAGCCATATCCAGAGTACTGACATGATTTGTTCCTAAGGATAAGCTTAATACTTTATCCTTCTCTTCTAAAGGCAGCCCAAGATTGTCTTTGCCAAAATTCCAGCTGTATTCGACCCCTACCATATTCATCAGCTTGACAGCGTAGACGTTAACGGAGTTTTGAACGGCGAAACGCATGGTGATAAGTCCTCGCCAACCGGCGTATTCAGTGTCGTAATTTGTGGGGGCCCATACTTTACCGTTTCCGGCATTGTATTTCACTGGCATATCGTCGAGTACCGTTCCGGGGAAGAAGCCTCCTTTTTCCATAGCGGGTGCATAAACTACCAAAGGCTTAACAGTTGAACCCGGTTGACGGTAGGCTTGCGTGGCCCGATTCAGCCCTCGAGCTGTGCTGTGGTCCCGTCCACCCACTAAGGCACGGATAGCGCCCGTGGAAGGATCAAGAACAGTCATTGCCCCTTGAACAGGAATCTCGTCAACGCTTTGCGGGAAGTTCTTGGCGTTGGCAAATTCTTTTTCGGCAGCGGCTTGTATTTTTGTATCTACGGTGGTATAGATCCTTAAGCCACCGTTATAGATTTGATCCTCATTAAGTCCATGCTCATTAATCAATTCTTCGATTACATGGTCAACAAAGTATGGATAAGCATAATCGGCGCCGGTAATAGTGGGTTTTTCTGATTTAGCTCGGTTCGCCTTGACGTTATCTACATGAGTGAAGGGAGCTTCTAGATATTGCGTATATTCCTCAGGTGTAATAAGCGCCGCAGCTTTCATGACACCAAGGACGATGTTGCGACGTTCTTTGGCCGTCTCAGGATGATAATAGGGGTTATAAGCACTGGGAGCCTGAGGTAACCTGGCAAGTAACGCGATTTCGTCGGGAGTCAGTTCGCTGAGTTCATGACCAAAATAGGTTTTGGCCGCCGCCTGAATTCCAAAAGATGATTCACCGAAGAAGATACGATTCAGGTAGAAAGTGAGGATTTCATCCTTGGTATACTCGCGTTCCAGTTGAATAGCTAAGGCAGCCTGTTGGAGCTTTCGATCCAGAGTCTTCTCCCGGGGGTTTTCGATGAAGGCGTTATTAGCAAGCTGCATAGTAATGGTACTGGCGCCTTCTCGCCAAGATTGGGTTTTGAGGTCAGCGATCAGCGAGCCGACAATCCGAATCGGATCGACACCGAAATGATCATAAAAACGCTTGTCCTCAACGGCCACAAAGGTTTTCTTAACAAGATCGGGTATTTCAGAAGAGGTTACCATCTGACGATCTTCTGTAGCGTGGAGTTCGCCAATCTGTGTTCCGCCCATATCATAGATGAACGAGGTTTGCTTTTGGTTGGTCAAAGTATCGGGATGCCAATCCGGGGTTCCAGCGACTGCGGTAAGGACATAAATAATTAAAGCTATAGAAGCCAATGTGAATACGGAGCCAAAAGTTACTAAAAAGACTCGCCACTTTGAAACGCGCTTTTTACGGCGTGGAGCTTTGGGTGGCGTCTTTTTTGGGGGAGTTGCCATGTCTTAATCCTCCTAGATTTTTGCTATAATTGAGTTAATCGAATCTGCAGGCTTGCGAAATGGATCAACGCAACAAAAGCACACTGGTGAAGTGTACTTTATCACAGCAGAATTATATCATATTTTTAAGGTTTAAAAAATGCCTAGATTATGGGGGCTATTTTAGTGGCGTAATAATAGATAAGCTCATATGCTTCTTTATGGGCAATTCAAGCCAACCGCTTTGGCATTCATATGAGCTTATGCGGAATCTCCGCCGTCTGAAGGCTTTACCTGGCTGGATGTGGGCTGGACATAAATGATGTAGCTTTTCATGGGAGAGGAGGGTGATCCATATATCGATCGCTTTTTACCCAGGTGGCGCTCTGCTATATGTGAGGAATATAAGTCGGCAGATAAATTTCTTGATCATTATCAAATAATGCGAAACCTCGTTCATATTGATCAAAATAGTTTTGTAGTCTTCATATATCCAGAAGAAAACCATCGGATTAGAAATAGTGCATTAGACGCTAGAAGTAACATTTTGGAAAAGGGATGGGAGAATAGATTTATTTTATTTGCCTGGGAGGATTTGTTGAGTGAATTACAGCACAGATTAAACGATCAGGGTTTAGTCAATTATTATAAGCAGGATTTTAGTGGTAAGTACTTCTTTGATGAGGAAAAGGAAGTAGAGAGATAGATAAGGTCAGAAAAAAGAGATTATCATGAAAGTAACATTCGATAGATTAAAATTTCAGGGTGAAGGCTCGGCCAACTCTTCATCCGCTTCAAATACAAACTTAGTAATGATGGGATTGGATCTATTCCAATCCTTTTTCTTTTTGGGGAATAACGCGTGCTATGCTATAGGTCTTTCTTATTAAGGACCACTTGTGGCCACGACTAAAGAATTAGTTGCCTTTATGCATTAGGTGGCAAGACAAGGGTTATGATCTTTAATGAATATTAAAGATCATAACCCGTTGCTTCGAGTTGATATCAAGATTGGAAAAATGTATAATAATATGAATTAGGAGGGAGCAAGATATGCATATTCTCGATGATTTAAAAGCTAGAGGTTTAGTCTATCAAACCACGGATGAGGAGGCTTTGTACAAACGCCTCGAATCACCGATGACACTTTATTGTGGATTTGATCCGACTGCGGACAGTTTACATATTGGACATCTTCTGCCGACTCTGATGCTCAGACGTTTCCAACTGGCGGGACATCGACCCATTGCTCTCGTTGGCGGCGGAACGGGTTTGATCGGAGATCCCAGCGGAAAAACCAGTGAGCGGACTCTGAATTCTACGGAAGTAGTGCAAGAGTGGTCCGATCGGATCAAGGATCAATTAAGTCAGTTTCTTGATTTTGAAGGGGTCGATAATCCGGCTATTATGGCGAACAATTACGACTGGTTAGGCTCGCTCAATGTCATTGAGTTCTTAAGAGATATAGGGAAGAACTTTTCCTTAGGAACGATGCTGGCAAAAGATTCTGTGGAGTCAAGAATGAGCCGTGGAATTTCTTTCACGGAGTTTAGCTATCAGATTCTGCAGTCCTATGATTTTTTCAAGTTAAATGAGGTCTATGGCTGCGAAATGCAAATTGGCGGCAGCGACCAGTGGGGGAATATTACTTCCGGGACGGATCTGATTCGACGGATGTCGGTAGGCGAAGACCGCCAAGTCCATGGATTAACCGTACCTTTGGTCACGAAGAGTGATGGTACCAAATTTGGTAAGACAGAGGGAGGAGCCGTTTGGCTGGATCCGGCTAAGACTTCACCCTATAAGTTCTACCAGTTCTGGATCAACACCGACGATCGAGATGTGGTAAAGTATCTTAAATTTTTTACTTTCCTTTCTATAGAAGAAATCAATGAACTGGCTCATGAAGTGGAGACTCAGCCGGAGAAACGCAATGCTCATCGCGTGTTAGCTAAGGAAGTTACAGAGTTGGTCCATGGACCAGAAGCAAGAGAGCGAGCAGAGAAGATTTCTCAAGCTCTCTTTACAGGCGGCATTGCGAACCTTACAGCTGCTGAGGTAGAAGAAGGCTTCAGTGATGTTCCTTCAGCAGATGTTGAAGACCAAGAGATGCTGCTTGTGGATGCACTTGTCAAAGTTGGAGCAGTAACGTCCAAGCGACAAGCTCGTGAATCTATCGAGAGCGGTGCAGTGTACGTTAATGGAGATCGCCAGAGTGATACAGCACTCACAGTAGCGCAGTTAGATAAGATCGAGAATCGGTTCATTGTCATTCGGCGTGGCAAAAAGAACTATTACCTAATCAAAATAGGTTAAGGGTTTAGAAATAGCAGTTCAATATGGCTATAGCGGCAGCAATCTGAGCTGCCGTTTTTTGTATTTATCATAAAGTACAGGTTTTTCGTTAGATGGTAAGCGTCAAACAAGTTGGTGTATAGAAAAAGGGTAAAAACCAGTATAAACTAAGTTTTTACCCTTTTTGCAGAGAGCTTGTACGTCCCGACTCCACGGCAGATAATCTTGCCTAAGTCATCAACAGGGTGAAGAAGCTAGTGCAACTCGTCGAGGCCAGAAATTTAAGAGGTCAAATTTGGCACTGGTGCCAAATTTGGGGGAGCAAGATTGGCCCTTCGAATGGTACTAGTTGAGTTAGAACTGCTCCAGTGCGCTGGGGAATCCCTAATACTGTGAAATTAGCTACGAAGATTGTTATATTTCTGATTGAAAAGAATACTTTGCTGTCCTTTTGAATAGAATGGAGCGGTATGGGGTAAAGTGAAACTAGCAATAGTAATTGTGCCTAGAAGGTGATTTGTAAAAATTAGAAAAAGAGTGTTGACAAGGGTCGCTGTCTGGTGGTATTATAACAAAGTTGCCTCTGGGGAAATCCCAAAGGAGAAACAACAAAAGAAAAGATTCTAAAAAAGATATTGACTTCCAAGTCAAACTCTGATAGAATTTATAAATGTCGCCACTAAGTGCGACGGCGCCGAAATGAGTCACCAAGAGTGGCGAAAATAGGAGCCAAGATGGTCTTTGAAAACTAAACAACAAGGAACAGCCAATGACTCGTCAATGAGTAAAGACAATTTGAGCAATCAAATTTTCTTCATAAATTTTATGGAGAGTTTGATCCTGGCTCAGGACGAACGCTGGCGGCGTGCCTAACACATGCAAGTCGAACGGACTAGCGTTTAGCACTGAGTGTTCAGTGATGTTGGATAAAGCGAGAGCTCGAACGAAGAGAGAGCTCCACGCAATATAGAGTACCAACACAGTGGATTAGAAAAGAACACTGAGTGCTAGACGTTAGTTAGTGGCGGACGGGTGAGTAACGCGTGGATAACCTACCCATTAGACCGGGACAACCCTTGGAAACGAGGGCTAATACCGGATAAGAATATTTCGCGGCATCGCGAAATAAGGAAAGATGGCCTCTGAATATGCTATCGTTAATGGATGGATCCGCGTCTGATTAGCTAGTTGGTGGGGTAAAGGCCTACCAAGGCGACGATCAGTAGCCGGCCTGAGAGGGTGAACGGCCACACTGGGACTGAGACACGGCCCAGACTCCTACGGGAGGCAGCAGTGGGGAATCTTCCGCAATGGACGAAAGTCTGACGGAGCAACGCCGCGTGTACGACGAAGGCCTTCGGGTTGTAAAGTACTGTCTTCAGGGACGAACGGTATTTATGTAAATAATGTAGATACATGACGGTACCTGAGGAGGAAGCCCCGGCTAACTACGTGCCAGCAGCCGCGGTAATACGTAGGGGGCAAGCGTTGTCCGGAATCATTGGGCGTAAAGGGCGCGTAGGCGGATAATTAAGTCTGGTGTGAAAACCTAGGGCTCAACCCTGGGACTGCATCGGAAACTGGTTATCTTGAGGACAGGAGAGGAAAGTGGAATTCCACGTGTAGCGGTGAAATGCGTAGATATGTGGAGGAACACCAGTGGCGAAGGCGACTTTCTGGACTGTAACTGACGCTGAGGCGCGAAAGCGTGGGGAGCAAACAGGATTAGATACCCTGGTAGTCCACGCCGTAAACGATGAGTGCTAGGTGTAGAGGGTATCGACCCCTTCTGTGCCGCAGTTAACACAATAAGCACTCCGCCTGGGGAGTACGGCCGCAAGGTTGAAACTCAAAGGAATTGACGGGGGCCCGCACAAGCGGTGGATTATGTGGTTTAATTCGACGCAACGCGAAGAACCTTACCAAGGCTTGACATCCTACGAATCCTGAGGAAACTTAGGAGTGCCCTTCGGGGAGCGTAGAGACAGGTGGTGCATGGTTGTCGTCAGCTCGTGTCGTGAGATGTTGGGTTAAGTCCCGCAACGAGCGCAACCCCTATGTTTAGTTGCTAACGAGTAAGGTCGAGCACTCTAGACAGACTGCCGGTGACAAACCGGAGGAAGGTGGGGATGACGTCAAATCATCATGCCCCTTATGTCTTGGGCTACACACGTAATACAATGGCCGGTACAGACGGAAGCGAAGCCGTGAGGTGAAGCGAATCCGAGAAAGCCGGTCTCAGTTCGGATTGTTCTCTGCAACTCGAGAACATGAAGTCGGAATCGCTAGTAATCGCAGGTCAGCATACTGCGGTGAATACGTTCCCGGGCCTTGTACACACCGCCCGTCACACCACGAAAGTCTGCAACACCCGAAGCCGGTGAGGTAACCCGAAAGGGAGCTAGCCGTCGAAGGTGGGGCCGATGATTGGGGTGAAGTCGTAACAAGGTAGCCGTATCGGAAGGTGCGGCTGGATCACCTCCTTTCTAAGGAGACATGCTTGACTTTTAGTTGAGCATATCCTAAGGTCGAGCTCTGGACGACGTCACGCAAGTGAAACGAGATCAGAGTGGTGGAAGTCTTAGAGACTTTCAAAAATGCCGAAGAGGCGAAAAGCAGGGCAACCTGCAAAACGAGAAATGAAACTGTTTTAAGCGAAAGCTACTTGTTGTTTAGTTTTGAGGGACCAGCAATGGAAACTCACTATTTTTTGACCAAATCTAAGTTATAAGGGTTTGCTTTGTAAGAAGTGAATTTTTGTAACTAAAGTGATGGACAAAAGATTGTTGTTCTTTGAAAACTGCACAGAGAAGAAATAACTGTAAATTAGGATTACATCTGAAAAACCTAGAAGTGGCGGCGTAAAAATGTTTGGTCAAGCTACTAAGGGCGTACGGTGGATGCCTAGGCGCTAAGAGTCGAAGAAGGACGCGGCGAGCGGCGAAACGCCACGGGGAGCAGTAAGCATGCATTGATCCGTGGATATCCGAATGGGGCAACCCATCCAGAGTCATATCTGGATATCTTAAGCTGAATACATAGGTTTAAGAAGACAACCCGGGGAACTGAAACATCTAAGTACCCGGAGGAAGAGAAAGAATAATCGATTCCCTGAGTAGCGGCGAGCGAAACGGGAAGAGCCCAAACCGAACCCTTCGGGGGTCGGGGTTGTAGGACCCTCTTTTAGGGATGAATTTCTAGCTGAAGTGATCTGGAAAGGTCGAGCAAAGAAGGTAACACTCCTGTAAGCGAAAGAAAGACATTCTGTGAGGGTATCCTGAGTACCGCGGGACACGTGAAACCCCGTGGGAAACTGGGAGGACCACCTCCCAAGGCTAAATACTCCTTAGCGACCGATAGCGAACCAGTACCGTGAGGGAAAGGTGAAAAGCACCCCGGGAGGGGAGTGAAAGAGAACCTGAAACCGTACGCTTACAAGCAGTCAAAGCACCCTTGAGGTGTGATGGCGTGCCTTTTGTAGAATGAACCGGCGAGTTACGGTATGTAGCGAGGTTAAGACGAGAAGTCGGAGCCGAAGCGAAAGCGAGTCTGAATAGGGCGATTAGTTACATGCTGTAGACCCGAAACCGTGTGATCTACCCATGGACAGGGTGAAGGTGAGGTAAAACTCACTGGAGGCCCGAACTCACTGTCGTTGAAAAGGCAGGGGATGAGCTGTGGGTAGCGGAGAAATTCCAATCGAACACGGAGATAGCTGGTTCTCCCCGAAATAGCTTTAGGGCTAGCCTCAATTGATGATTCTTGGCGGTAAAGCACTGAATAGGCTAGGGGCCTTACCGGGTTACCGAACCTTATCAAACTCAGAATGCCAAGAATTTAGATTGGGAGTCAGACTGTGGGGGATAAGCTTCATAGTCAAAAGGGAAACAGCCCAGACCATCAGCTAAGGTCCCAAAGTATACGCTAAGTGGAAAAGGATGTGGAATTGCATAGACAACCAGGATGTTGGCTCAGAAGCAGCCACCATTTAAAGAGTGCGTAATAGCTCACTGGTCGAGTGGTTCTGCGCCGAAAATGTAACGGGGCTCAAGCGTATCACCGAAGCTATGGCTTGCCATCTATGATGGCAGGGGTAGGGGAGCGTTCCATCAGCAGAGAAGCTCAACTGTAAGGTTGTGTGGAGTGGATGGAAGTGAGAATGCCGGTATGAGTATGCGAAAAGGTGAGTGAGAATCTCACCCGCCGAAAACCTAAGGATTCCTGGGGAAGGCTCGTCCGCCCAGGGTAAGTCGGGACCTAAGCTGAGGCCGAAAGGCGTAGGCGATGGACAACTGGTTGAGATTCCAGTACCACTCTTAAGCGTTTGAGCAATGGGGTGACACAGAAGGATAGGTTAAGCGTGCCGTTGGTTGAGCACGCCCAAGCCCGTAGGGTGTGAGGCAGGTAAATCCGCCTCGCGAGAAGCCTAAAAGGTGATGGGGAGCGAAAACAAGTAGCGAAGTAACCGACTCCAAGCTGTCAAGAAAAGCCTCTAGTGAGCAAGAGAGTGCCCGTACCGTAAACCGACACAGGTAGGTAAGGAGAGAATCCTAAGGCGCGCGAGAAAACCCTCGTTAAGGAACTCGGCAAAATGACCCCGTAACTTCGGGAGAAGGGGTGCTCTAGCAATAGAGCCGCAGAGAAGAGGTCCAGGCGACTGTTTATCAAAAACACAGGTTCCTGCCAATCTGAAAAGAGAAGTATAGGAGCTGACGCCTGCCCGGTGCTGGAAGGTTAAGAGGAGAGGTTAGCCGCAAGGCGAAGCTTTGAATTGAAGCCCCAGTAAACGGCGGCCGTAACTATAACGGTCCTAAGGTAGCGAAATTCCTTGTCAGGTAAGTTCTGACCCGCACGAAAGGCGTAACGATCTGGACACTGTCTCAACGAGGGACTCGGCGAAATTGTAATACCCGTGAAGATGCGGGTTACCTGCGACAGGACAGAAAGACCCCATGGAGCTTTACTGTAGCTTGACATTGGACTTTGGTATGAAATGTACAGGATAGGTGGGAGACTAAGAAGCTAGGGCGCCAGCCTTGGTGGAGTCAATGGTGGGATACCACTCTTTTTGTACTGAAGTTCTAACTTAGACCCCTGAATCGGGGTTGAGGACCGTGTCAGGTGGGCAGTTTGACTGGGGCGGTCGCCTCCTAAAGAGTAACGGAGGCGCCCAAAGGTTCCCTCAGCGCGGATGGAAATCGCGCGAAGAGTGTAAAGGCAGAAGGGAGCTTGACTGCGAGACCAACAAGTCGAGCAGGGACGAAAGTCGGGCTTAGTGATCCGGTGGTACCGAGTGGAAGGGCCATCGCTCAACGGATAAAAGCTACCCTGGGGATAACAGGCTTATCTCCCCCAAGAGTCCATATCGACGGGGAGGTTTGGCACCTCGATGTCGGCTCATCGCATCCTGGGGCTGTAGTAGGTCCCAAGGGTTGGGCTGTTCGCCCATTAAAGCGGTACGTGAGCTGGGTTCAGAACGTCGTGAGACAGTTCGGTCCCTATCCGTCGCAGGCGCAGGAAATTTGAGAGGAACTGACCCTAGTACGAGAGGACCGGGTTGGACGGATCACTGGTGTACCAGTTGTCTCGCCAGAGGCACAGCTGGGTAGCTATATCCGGATCGGATAAGCGCTGAAAGCATCTAAGCGCGAAACCGGCCTCAAGATGAGATTTCCCACAGCATAAGCTGGTAAGACCCCTGAAAGATGATCAGGTAGATAGGCCCGAAGTGGAAGTGCCGCGAGGTATGGAGCTGACGGGTACTAATAGGTCGAGGGCTTGACCTAACAAGACGCCATGAAAGGTGACTCACTGAAGGGCTCAAATCTGCAGTGAGGACGATGGAATCTAAAGTTTACAGTTATATAAGATCTGTGTAGTTTTGAGGGAACAGGGTCCCGAGAGGGACGCTATAACTTCAACGATCTGGTGATTATTCCGGAGGGGTTCCACCCGTTTCCATCTCGAACACGGAAGTTAAGACCTCCAGGGCTGATGATACTTGGACCGCAGGGTCCTGGGAAAGTAAGTCGTTGCCAGATAACGCGAAAAAGACCGTCTTTATGATGGTCTTTTTGCTTTTCACTACGTGAAAACGAAGATGACGTGTGCATGATGCTTTGGGGTCGGTTCCACCCGTTCGGCCTGCGCCACGTAGCCGGTTTATGTGGCCGTGTGGCTTGGCCAAAACAGTCCACTGGACTGTTTTGTATCTCGAACACGGAAGTTAAGTATCCACACTGCAAGAGCGTGCGTCATGGGACGCAGTGTGGCGAAAGGCTCATCCGCCTTTCGTTCCAGGGCTGATACGAAATCATCCAGTGAATGGTTTTGCGGCGTGCGGGCTGTGGGAAAATGATACTGAACCCGCCGCCTACCTGGGAAAGTAATATCCACACTGCAGGAGTATGCGTCACGGGACGCAGTGTGGCGAAATGAATCCTCAGCGGATTAGTTTATCTTTGTAGTTTCCGCTTCGGCAAAATAGTCCACCGGACTATTTCGTATCCACATTTCGTGTTGTCAGGTAATGCAGGAGACCATCGTTTATAGATGTCTTTTAGCTTATACTAAAAAGATAAATTCTAAAATTAACGCATAGGGGAAAGATAATAAATATAGTTGTAAATTCGGGGATTTTAAGAATAAAGGTGGAGCAGAATGAGAAATTTTAAAATGACAATATCTTATGATGGTTCTAGGTACAAAGGGTGGCAGAAACAAAAGGAAACAGATTTAACGATTCAGGGAAAACTTGAGGCAGTCTTATCTAAAATGACGGGTGAAGAAATTCTAGTCGTTGGCTGTGGTAGGACGGACTCAGGAGTCCATGCTGAAAATTATATCGCAAACTTCCATACAAAGAGCACCTGGAAGAATGAGGCGATACTCTATTATTTATATGAATTTTTGCCTGAAGATATCGTCGTAAAATCGATCGAGCTCGTAGATGAAAGATTTCATGCAAGATATAACGTCAAATCGAAGACTTATGTCTATAAGATTAATACGAATCGATTCAGAAATGTGTTTGAACGAAAATATTCATATCATATCCCAGAGCCACTTGATTTGATCGAAATGCGAAAGGCAGCACAGGTTTTAGTTGGGACGCATGACTTCCAAAGCTTTAATATGAAACCAGGTAAGAAGTCAACGGTCCGAACAATTCATTCAATCAATATTGCCGAAAATGGCGATCATCTTGAGATAGAAGTAAATGGTGATGGCCTGCTATGGAACATGGTCAGGATTATTGTGGGAAGCCTGATCGAAGCAGGTAGAGGAAAGCTTAATCCCTCAGAGATCGAAAAAGTATTGCAGGAAAAGAAACGTTGGGAAGCTGGCCCTATAGCTCAAGCAAAGGGTTTATTTCTTAGAGAGGTGCAATATTAGGCGAAGGTGAACAATCGTGATTATGCCTAGTACTTCGAATCCACATTTCGTGTTGCCAGGTATGCAAACAAGAAGGCCGTCTATTCTAGACGGTCTTTTTTTGCTCTTCGCTAGGTACAAAAATAATTTAATCTCTCTTAAAACTTTTTTGTACTACTTCCTAAACAATTGTAGTAAGTATATATCAAGAATTTCATACGATATTGACAAAGCGCTAAAGAGATGGAGGTGGTATTCTACCCAATCCTGCATCACATTTTATTACCAAATTTACTAAATGAATTAGACAAGGGGATTATTATGAATTCACAGGAAGCCATTCTGGAAAACTTAAAAGGCATCGCGGGGATGATTAAGGGCGGTTTTGGTAGTCGCTGTGAAGTTGTAGTCCATGATCTAAGGGATCTCGAACAGTCTTTAGTTTATATCGTTGGGGATGTGACCGGTAGATCTATTGGCGCACCTATTACAGATCTTGTGGTTAAAATCCTGCAAAAAGAGGGCGATGCAGCGAAAGATCTTATCAATTATAAGACGGTTGCTAAAGATGGGCGGATTCTTAAATCCTCCACAGCCTTTATCCGCGATGATCAAGGGAAAATATTTGCTACTCTTTGTGTGAACTATGATGTTACAGATTTCCTTAACTTCGATATACTCTTACAGGATTTCATTAGACCGGATCAAGTTCAAAACGAAGACAAGCAAGAAACGTTTGCCACGACAGTGCAGGAGACGATTGAATCTTTGGTTTACCAGGCGATTATCAAGCTGGGGAAACAAGCTGCGACCATGTCCATGGATGACAAAGTCCAGTTTGTAGGTATCCTCGAAGAAAGAGGCGCCTTTATGATCAAGGGATCTGTCGATTATATTGCAAATGTTCTTGGGGTATCCAAATTCACCGTGTATAACTACCTGAACAAATACCGCTCCCTTCAAGGATTGCTTTAAGGACCTTCTATTATTGATAATATTCATCATGATTAAAAGAATCCAAAAAGAAGAATGATCAACTACTTTATATTTGTGAAAAGGGGAGCATAGGAGAAAGGAGTGAGAAGTCATGAAGAAAGTTCTTCAAACAAACGCTGCACCGGCAGCCATTGGACCTTATTCCCAAGGGATAGAGGCAGATCATTATGTGTTTGTTTCGGGGCAATTGCCTCTGAATCCCGCTACGGGGGTTATGCCTGAAGGAATTGAGGCTCAGACTGCTCAATCCCTTGAGAATGTTCAGGCCGTTCTTCAAGCGGCAGGGGCTGACTTGAAGAACGTAATCAAAACCAACGTATTCCTTACGGATATAAATGACTTTGCCATTGTCAATAGCGTATATGCTACGTTTTTTAAGGAGAACCCACCTGCGCGCTCAGCAGTTCAAGTTGTCGCTTTGCCAAAAGGAGCGAATATCGAAATCGAAGTTATTGCTATTCAAGAATAAATAACGTGGTACAAAACTGAGAGGAGAGAATTGTTATGAATCTAGCCCAATTTCCACGGAGAAGGTACACAGAAGGGAAAACACCCTTACAATTTCTGCCCAACTTCACAGAAGCCTTAGGCGGACCAAACACTTACATTAAACGAGACGATTTATTAGGGCTTACATCCGGTGGTAATAAGACCAGAAAACTTGAATTTCTAATGGCTGATGCTTTGGACCAAGGAGCAGATACGATTATCACCTGTGGTGCCGTTCAATCCAACCACTGCCGTCTGACTTTGGCCGCAGCAGTCAAGGAAGGATTAAAGTGCAGACTTGTTCTCGAAGAAAGAGTAAAAGACAGTTATCATGCAGAGGCAAGCGGTAATAACTTCCTTTTCCAACTCCTCGGGGTAGAAAAGATAAGTGTTGTTGCTGGTAGTTCCAATATGATGGAAGCCATGCAGCGGGTTGCAGAGGATGTCGCCACCGAAGGGAGAAAAGCCTATATCGTGCCCGGCGGCGGGTCAAACCCGATTGGCACAACCGGCTATGTCGCCTGTGCTCAAGAAATTATGGAACAAACCTTTGATTTAGGACTCAGTATTGATCATATTGTCTCTGCAAGCGGAAGTGCAGGAACACATAGCGGGCTTCTTGTTGGCCTCTTAGGAAACAACATGAACATCCCTCTTACGGGAATTAGTGTTAATCGTAAAGCGGAGGCTCAAGAACAATTGGTCTTTAATTTAGCTAATCAAACTGCGGAAAGAGTGGGCTTTAAGGGCGGTGTTCCACGGGAGGCCGTCAAAGTTTTTGATGAATATGTTGGACCCGGTTACTCTCTCCCCACAGAGACGATGGTTGAAGCGGTACAACTTCTTGCGAGAACCGAAGGAATTTTGCTCGACCCCGTTTATACGGGAAAAGCGATGGCAGGACTCATTGGCTTAATCCGCAAAGGTCAATTTAAAAAGGGCGAAAACGTACTGTTTATCCATACTGGTGGGTCGCCTGCCTTATATGCTTATATGCCTACGATCTTGAGTAAATAGATCCGAAAAATGACGGATGAGCAGAAAGCTACAATTTTGAAAGAGAGTGTAATTCATGGATAAAGCCATTGGAATTATCGGTGGAATGGGCCCTCTGGCCACAGTTGACATCTTTCATAAAATTGTCTCAATGACAGAGGCGACTATCGAACAAGAACATATTCATATCATCGTGGATAATAACCCAGGAATACCTGATCGGCTTAATTTTCTCCTCCGTGACGGGGAGAGCCCAGAAAAGGCATTAGTCCAATCCGCCATTAGACTCCAGTGTATGGGCGCAGCTGTATTAATCATGCCCTGCCATACTGCACACTACTTTTATGATGACGTTAAAAAGTATGTAGATATTGACTTCATCAATATGGTTGATGAAACAGCCAAAGAAGTTGTAAAGGCTCTTCCTACCTGCAAGCGGATTGGCTTACTGGCAACGAAAGGTACCTACAATGCCGGTGTCTATGATAAAATATTTGCCCCCTATGGCATAGAAGTCGTTAAACCCAATTTTGAAGGTCAGCAAGCATTAGCCGATTTGATTCTAGCGGTCAAACATGGTCAACCCACCTTTGATTTAACAAACATTTATCGTGTATTAGATCAATTAAAGGATAAGAATGCCGAGATCACAGTATTAGGTTGCACGGAACTCCCTATTGCCTTTGCCAAGTTTAATATCAAGGAAAACTATATCGATCCGACAACTGTACTCGCTCGCACAGCGATTCGATACACCGGTAGAAAAGTACGCGAATCCCTTTCTTAAATGAATGACATAATGAATTTTTTATCCTCAATCTACTTTGTATTAGCATCAATTTTTACTAATTGAGAATTTACTAGCAAAATTAGGATTGGAGGGACAGTTATGTCAAATAAAAAGAAATTAGGGCTACCGACTAAGATGGCCATCGGCATGATTGCTGGTGTGATCGCTGGGATTATTATACAAAGTGCAAATTTGAATGTTAGTGCATATATTAAGCCATTTGGTGATTTGTTTATTCGTTTAATTCGTATGGTGGTTGTTCCTCTTGTATTTGCATCCTTAGTCACAGGCGCTGCGAGTATGGGAGATGCCAAGAAACTAGGAAGTGTAGCGACTAAAGCGATAGTTTGGATGTTTGGAACTTCGGCTTTTGCAACAGGGGTTGGACTTATTTTAGCGAATTTTTTCAAACCGGGTTTGGGACTAAGCCTGAGTACTGAAGGCTTAAAGGCCAAGGAGGTAGTTCCACCCAATGTTGTTGATACTTTGTTAAATATTGTCCCCATGAATCCGATGGAAGCATTTTCTACAGGGAACTTACTTCAGATTATTTTCTTTGCTATGTTTTTTGGATTTGCTTTGAGTGCTATTGGTGAAAAGGGTAGACCCCTCCTTCATATTTTTGAGATGCTTTCTGAGACGATGATTAAGCTTACAGGGATAGTCATGGCATATGCACCTATTGGAGTCTTTGCTTTGATTACTGTTACAGTTTCCCAAAATGGGCTAAATGCCCTTCTACCTTTAGTGAAACTTATCGCTCTTGTATATTTTGCTTGTGTGCTCCAAATCCTTCTCGTATATTTTGTAGCTGTAAAATTTATTGCTAAGAAGAGCTTTAAGGAGTACCTAAAGGGAATAACAGAACCGATTTTAGTCGCTTTCACGACCTGCTCAAGTGCTGCAGCTTTAGCTGTGAATTTAAAAGCATCATTACGTTTGGGTGCCTCGAAAAATGTAGCTAGCTTTACAATTCCCTTAGGCAATACCATAAACATGGATGGTGCAGCCCTATATCTCGGAATTGCCGCCTTGTTCGTTGCTCAAGTCTTTGGTATAGATCTAACTATGGGCGAACAGCTTTCCATTCTTCTCATGTCTATACTGGCCTCGATCGGTTCTGTTGGAGTTCCTTCCAGTGCATTAGTCGTCATGACCATGGTCTTTACATCAGTTGGACTTCCCATCGAGGGAGTCGCCCTTGTAGCTGGTATAGACCGAATTCTAGATATGGCTCGTACAACAATAAATGTCATGGGCGATTCGACGACTGCATTGGTTGTTTCTAAGTTCGAGGGAGAATTAGGGGCGACGAACTTTGATCTTAAAACTGATTGAGATTTTGGTTTTAAGGAGGTAAAACTATGGCTAATGAAAATAGTGAAAACAGCCATGAATTCGATTCAAGCAAGAAATTAGATATGTATGGTGGATTACTCGGTGGACTCATCCCCTTAATCGTCTTGATCTCCATTTTGGTTTGGCTTTCTGTTGCTGAACGCGGAGGAACGCAAGCCTTTTGGGCAGGCGGTTGGTTAGCTATTGTAGCCGGTCTGCTATTTGCTAAAAACAAATTTCAATATTGTGAAGCCGTGATCCGAGGTTTAGGGGATAAAAACGGGATCGTCATTGTAACGGCCTGGTTGTTTGCGGGAGTTTTTGGAAAGTTGATGGTGGCAGGCGGCTTGGTAGACGGCTTGTTATGGTTTGGAATGACAACTGGTGCTACAGGTGCAATTTTTGTCCTAGTCTCTTTTCTAGCAGCTATGCTATTTTCGCTCGGAACAGGCACAAGTACAGGAACAGTCCTTTCCCTCATGCCGGTGCTGTTTCCTGCTGGAGTATTTCTTGGCGCTAATCCCGCGATGTTAGGTGCGACGATTTTAGCCGGAGCGGCTTTCGGTGATAACCTAGCACCTGTATCGGATACGACGATAGTATCCGCTTATACTCAAGAAGCTTCGATGAAGGATGTTGTACGGAGTCGTGCTCCTCTTTCGTTAGTAGCTGCTGGAATTGCCGTAATTCCCATACTTGTCTTTGGTGGCGGCGGTACAATGTCAAGCCTGCCTGAACTAGCAGCTAAAGTAGATCCCAAAGGCCTATTAATGTTAATGAGCTTTGCATTTGTGGTGGTTCTTGCCTTAAAAGGAAGACATATTGTCGAGGCATTGATTTGGGGAAATATCAGTGCAGCTATCATAGGAATGCTGACGGGTAAGATTCAGTTTTTCACACTTTTCCACATTCCTGATAAACGCGGAGAATCGACTGGATTAATTGAAAGTGGTATCGCGGGTGTCACAGGAGCCATCATTTTTGCCCTGCTTGTCTTGGCTGTAACTCAAGTTTTAGTGGAAAGCGGAGTGATGAACAGCATCCTAAAATGGGCTGAGAAAACCATTGCTAAGACGGTTAGGCAGGCGGAACTCTCTATCATTTTTGTAACCATTTTAGCGTCGATTCCGATTGCTGCTAATGCACCAGCAGAATTACTGGTCGGGCCAAGTTTTGTAAAACCCCTCGGGAAAAAGTTTAACCTAGCGCCTGCGAGAAGGGCTAACTTAATGGATTGTGCGGTATGTACAATATTCTTCACCCTGCCCTGGCATATTTGTGTTATCGTTTGGTATGGAGCGATGGCTTCGGCGGCTCAAGCCTTCAATCTTCCCCTTCCATCCATCTGGACAGCTTTAATGAATCCCTATAACTGGACTCTATTAGCGGTTCTCTTATTCTCTGTATTTACAGGCTGGAATCGCAAATATGAAAACCCAGGTGTTGTACAGAATAATGTAAAAGCATGATTTCCTAATAACAAGCAGAAAAATAGCGTACATTTCTCGCACTCCGAGAAATGTACGCTATTTGGGCTTCCTGCAATCGTTGCGGTATATTTATCAAGTGTAGAGGGTTAGTTCACTAAAAAATACTACCAACTTTCTGAAAATCTTGTTACAATGGTGACAAGAACATAAGGGGGGGAATACTATGTACGCAGTTGTGGAGAGCTCATGCATTGGTTGTGGCTCATGTGAAGCGGTTTGCCCAGAAGTCTTTAGGATGAATGATGAAGGTCTAGCTGAAGCATATACAAATCCTGTTCCAGCAGAAAAAGAAGAAAGTGCTAAAGAAGCAGCCGATATTTGCCCGGTTAATGCTATTGTTTTAGATTAACAAATGAAATCAAAGAGGTTCGATTAGTCCTTTAGGGACCGGTCGAGCCTCTTTAATTTATTTCATGAAGTTACAGTGTAATCACTTCAAGATCGTTGGGAACCAAAAGCGTTCCCTTATAATACTGCTTGCCTTCGTTACTGTATAATTCTTTGCGTTTGGGTAAGGTCTTGTCTTCTGAATGCCATAGGATCAGGTTTTTGACGTTTAATTGGGTGGCCAGCTCACAGGAATCCTTTACTGTACTATGGTGTTTTTCATAAGGTTTGAAGATGGCTCGTTCCTCATAAAGACAAAAAGCTTCACTGAGCAGCCAGTCGCTATTTTTTGCATATTTCTCACTCAAGGGATGATAGGGTTCATCACCTAAGAAGGTAAGTTTTTTGCCTTCGTCCAAGTTCACGGTGAACCCAAATTGCTTAGCCTTCTGAGAATTAAGATCGAAAAAAGTGAAGGAATAACCCATGAGATCTTCTTGTTGTCCATCAGACACTGTTACCAAAAGGATTCTCTCGCCGATTAAGTCATTAAGCTTCTTGTCCAAAGTAATCGCTGTTAAGGACTTGATGTTTTCTACCAATTCATCGTGACAATAAATCTTAAGGTTTCCTTCGTAACGGCCAGCTAAGATCAAGCTGCCGATGATTCGGATAATCCAGACCATCCCTAATAGGTGATCAGTATGGCGATGGCTTACAAAGGCGTGATTGATTTTATGGATAGGAACGTCGGCTTTTTCGAGTTGAGTTAATATTCCGTTTCCTCCACCGGCATCGACGAGTACATACTCTTTCTCATCAGTTAAGGCGAAGCAGGTATTGTAACAACGGGTAACTGCTGCGTGCCCTGTTCCTAGCACAATAAGTTTTTTCATTAATCAATACCTCATCCAATAGATTTAAAATACTTTGCTTCTATATAATGATAAAATATTCTCTAAAGGGTGCTCTATTCCTTTTAAATAGGTAAAGAAGATTTTTGGGTTGAGGTCCAGAGAAATAAAAGAAAGTAGAAGTCCCCTGAGGTGTAGTAAGATCACTACACTTCAGGGGATTTTTTCCCTTGAATCAAATCGGTTTAGAGTTTCGTGCCACACTCACTACAGAATTTTACTCCTTGGGCTTGGGACGTTCCGCAGGAGGGACATTTTTTTAAGGATAGACTCGATCCACAGTTATTGCAGAACTTACCCGTTCCCCCCGGCTTGCCACAAGCTGAGCAGATAATAGTTTTCGATTCTACTTTTCCTGTAAACACCTGAGTGTTTTGGGCCGCCTCTTCGATATCTTGAACCATCTTCTTTGCTCTGGCCGCGGAGATTTCAACATTCATCCGGGGTGAACATTCGACGCATAAGCCTTCATCCTCATTAAAATCCGCATTGCAAATCCATTGGCGGCATTTATGGCAGCGATGAAAATGGCGTTGAGCTTCGTTCTGTGCTCTTTCAAAGGTCTTTTCATGCTCCTTTTGCCACTCGGGACTCATTCCATCAAACCGTTCGGATAGGATATCACTGCCATGACTGGCACTCCAAGCAAGATCGTTTAGCTTGCCCCCGAAGATGCCACCTAAGGCGCGTACACCACCGGCAACTCCACGAAGCAGGGAGCCCTTTTTATAGGTTTCGGATTCCACAAAGGAAGACTTATAACCATCGTTACATAGGTCGCAGTAGAAGGTGAACTGGAAGCCAGCTTCTGTAGAATTGTCCTCATAGTTTCTTGTAAATGCTTTCATCATCGTATCATCTCATCTCCTTAGGAGCCTTTGCTGCCTTTGTGCCGCAGGCTAGGCAGTGGGTGTTTTGAAAAAAGACTGTTTCACCGCATCGTTTGTTAGAACAACGAACCCTTAAGCTGGCTTGGCATACTTCACAGCGGTCGTCAACGAAGGTTTCCTTGCCACATTGGGGGCATTGTACTTTCAGAGAACATCCACATTGGTCGCAAAGCATATCTCCTTTGGAAATCTCTCTCAGGCAAGAGGGGCATCGTAGCACGAAAGGACTATGGCTCCCGCACCTTGGGCAAAAGCGAGAATCGGATTCGATTAGGGAACTACAGTGGATACAGTGTTGCTTGTATGATGCCATAGTTAACCTCCTTGCTTTACGACAATGGATTTCCGCACTCACCGCAAAATCTTGTTCCTGGGGGATAGTCTATGCCACAGGGGGAACAGCGTAGGGTGTTTGTAGCTCCTAGCTTAGCACCACATTCTTGGCAAAACTTTACCCCTTCTGGATTAATCATGTCGCAGTTGGCGCAGGTACGCTTGCGTAGGTCCTCCTGTTCCATGTGGTCCTTGGCTGCTTTTTCATCCTGGGCCTTTTGAAGCTCAGCCCGAGCAAGGGTCAATTGCTTTTGGGTCATGATTAGATTTTCAACATGCTCTCTGTATTCGGGCAGTTGAGAGAGGCTGGGATATGCTTTTTTAGCCATTTGTACGTAGATATCTTTTTCCCGGGCCTCAAGATCATTAATGCCTGCCTCCGCTTGGTAGATCTTAGTATTCGGGTCATCCGGGGGCATGAAGGCGGCGAAGTTTTTTATAAGACCGCCCAAACCACCGAGTAAATCGTTGGACATGGTTCATCCTCCTTGAGAGCGAATTTTGGGTCGTCTATTCGGTTATTCCTTGCTTGGAAGAGGGGTGCCACAGTTACGGCAGAACTTGCTGTTTTCAGGATTATCGGTTTGACAATTAGGGCAGATATTTTGAACGCCCACATCATTTCCTGAGGTAGGGGTTGAGACAGCCTGTTTATTCTGCTGAAGGGGTTCTTCTGATTCTTTCGGTGAGTCCTTATCCTCTTTGATCTCAATAATTTTATCTTTGAGTTCAGCAATAGTTTGCTGAGAAGCCAGTATTTTCTGGACGAACTCTGCCACGGGGCTGTCGGGGTTATTTTTTTCAAGCTCGAACATGGTCTTCCCGATTTCCAGGTAATATTGATGAATCTGTTTTTCCTCAGTGGAGATGGCGGCATTCAGTTTCGTGGTTTCCGCAAGATCCTTCGCCTTATCTGCTGCTGTACCAGCTACATCACCAATTTTTTTGCCAATCTTATCAAAGAAAGCCATAGAAATCACTCCTTCTTATTGTCTTGAAATTACTTTTTCGGGGGTTTGCCTGGTTCGTCGGACTTTGGTTTAGCCGAGGCAAAATACAAGCTAACACCGGCCTTAAAGCCATCAGAGAAGCCTACAATGTTTTGACCTATGCCTGTTTTAAAACCATCTTTACTAATTTCACCGAAAATTTTGAGAGGGAAGCCACCTGCGCTGCCATCCACGGATAGTTTTTGATCCCGTCCCGCTGAGTAGCCTTTCATTACATTGTCTAGTTGTACGCCCACTGAGAGGGCTAAGGCTTGGGCATCAGCCAGGATTTCTTTGTAATCACTGAGTTTGAGTGATGAGGAACAGACAGCCCAAACGGCTATATCCACCCCAATTAGGGCGCCAACGATAAATTGTCCATAATCGTCTTGGCTGGGTAGCAAGGACATGGCGTAGCTGGCCATTCCGGCATGTTCTCCCGTATCGATGACGGAGATCGTTTCATAGGTAGCTGGGTCAATCTCCAGCCAAGCCCAACGCTTTTGTTCTTGGTATACTCCGGGTTGGTCGGGTACGAGGATAACTTTAGTGGTGTTCTCGATTCGGTCGAGGAGACGGTCGGGGTATTTTTCTGCCTTCCTCATTTCATCGAGAGCCAATTCTCGGTTTTCCCCATCCGGGATTAGAATCATGGAGGTACCTTCGGGTGTGGAGGACCAGAGCTCTTGATAGCCCGCTTTGTTCTCTCCTGTCAATACAGCGCTTTCCAAGGAGGAGGCATACAATCCGGCGAAAATATTGTAGCCAGCCTGGAGGGTTTGATTTCCATTATGAACCTGATTGATGACCTGGAGGAGGTCGATTGTGGAATATAAGGTATTGTCTTTCCCCATCCGGGAGGTCAGAACGATACAACGTTCTTTATCGGTACGTCCTAGAAGTAAACCTTTTTCCGCCTGTTGTTCTTCATCAAAGGTGGTTTGATTAGCGATAAATCGTTCGAGAATGTTACGGCTATACCATTTGAGAATGGAGAGGGAATCTGGGTCTTTACCGGATTTATAGGCCTTTTCCGAGGCCTCTTCCAAGACCTTTACGGACTGATCCGGCAGGTCGGGGAGATTGATGGCGAGGGTGTGATAGAGGGTATTAAGAGCTTCCCCTTTCTTCAAAGGACTTTCGTGGGTTAGAGTATTACCGGGCAGGCTGATTTCAATGGAAACCCCTAAGAGAGGATGCTCGCCTGTGTCGATGATGCCCTGACCTGCTTCAACCCCTTCGGTGGTAAAGAGAGCAGCGGCATAACGCTTTCCTTTACCTGTCCCTGCCTCGAGATAACCGATTTCAATGGCATCAAGGCTAAGGGAGGGTAGGGAGACTTCCTTATCTAGGAGGGTGATGTATTCATAGGGTTTTGCTTTCTCATCCTCTCCACTGTCTCCGCCCAGGGCATCGGCAATGTCTCCTGCGGCATCCTGGAATAAAAGGCCCGAGGTTTCCGCCATAGCGGAGACACGAATTCTTGCTTGAACAGGCATGAATTCCATCGTTTCCTGCTGATGAGGGATATAAACCAAGCCCTCCAATTCACTGATGTCCTTCATAAAGGGAATGACAAACAGCTTGCTTTCCCCTTCCGGAGTTTGGTAAGAGATTCCGGTGATGGTGTCTGGAAGCGATTCCTGCTCTCCTTCCGGAACTTCTGTGTTTACTTTTTCGTTGTCTGAGGCGATCTCATCGCCTTCCTCAGTCGCTGGTTCCTCTTCTTGGAGACCTTCCTCCTCTATGGGTTCTTCGGCAATTCCCTCATCATTGACCGACTCTTCAATCGGCTCTTCTTCATGATCCGTTATCTCTTCTTCAGCTTGTGAGGAAGGAATTTCTTCGAGTCCCTGAGGGATGGGGGCCACCTCTTTTTCTGGTTTGATTATCGAGAGGATCTTCGCGAATAGGTTTGAGAAGAAGCCAAGGATACCTTTTTTACTTGTTTCCGTTATGGCCTTAGCCTGTTCTTCGGCTTGGGCCTTGGGCAGGTTCTGGAGGGCCGTTTTTCCCTCCTCGGTAAGGGCTATGGTTCTGTATTGGGGTGTGCTTCCACTTCGCGCAAGCATGCCCATGGCTAAGTTGGTCAGATCCCAATCCGTCCCCCAGCCTTGGGTTAAGACGGCTTCAGGAGAATAGCGATAAAATCCGCTCGTGTCTTTACTGGGCAGCCAACGTAAGGACTTCATGGTCTCTGTAAAGTCTTTAATCGTCGTGACTGAATTTAGTTTTTGGGCGCCGTGGGTGGTAATAGAGGGTTTAGGGATACTCTTTTTGCCCTCTTCTTGGCTAAAGGTTACTCTTTGGAGGTTGGTAGGGGTTCCTTGACCAGCTTTTAGGGATTGATGATTTAAGACGACTTTGTTGACGGCCTCAGCCAAAAGAGTCTCAAACTCATTATCGAGGACGTTGTCTTGCTCCTTCTCAACCAGCAACCCAGCATCCGCAAACGCTTCTTGACCAATGAGTTGGTTTAACTTTTCCATATAGGGGGAGGTTAAAGTCCAATCGGTCACCCCATCGGAATCTGGCATGAGGAACAAAACGAATCCGCGGCGTTCTTCACCATCATAAACAGCCCAGTCACCTTGGATACCATAAAGGAGGTCCTCAGCCCCAGAGGGGTTGATTATTCCTTCCGAATCTTCTCCAGAACCGAAGTTACCCAGGCCCATTTCACCTGTATTTTCCTGGGTAGTTGAACTCTCCTGGCTTGTGGCCTCCAAATAATCCTTATGGATAAGCTGGAAGAAATCTTCGTTAATCTGGGTGCCGAATCCGTCCTTGGTATCGCTAAAGGTCACATCGGCTATAACCCAATTCTCGCCATAGCCTTCGATATTTTTTAACGTGGTGGCCTGGTTGACCTTTATTTGTAGACCGTCGCCGGACAGGGTAGCTTTGCTTATAGCCTTGCCATAGGGGTTACCTTTGACTACCGGAATTTGGAGGCTGCCACTCTTCACATCTCCCCAAAGGTCGGCCTTCATACCGCTTAAGGCTTTGGCCATGGGATAAGCCAAACGAACCTTATTGGTGGAAGACGGAGCTAGCATCACCGGGGAGGCAAAGCCAAGGGGCATCACGGTAGTTACCTCACTCATGGGGGTCAGGAGAGGACCGTTGGCAGTGTGGTTTCTTAACCATAGTCGTTCACGGGGGTTGATGTCCAGTAGTGCCTGTACCTTCGTAGAGAAATCAGCCTCAACGACTTGGTAAACCCGATCTTTTTGTTCTTCTGTGGGGTAAATATCCACCTTGTCGACCACCCGAGAAGCCGTGACAGCTATGGAAAAGGCATCAGTAATCTTAGCGGGTTCTTCTACGGGCAATTGATCCAACTGCTGTAAGGCCACATCCATTTTGCCAATCAAGGGAAGATGAATATGCTCATTGACTAAATCGTAGAAATGCAAGGAGGTCTGGGTCACTGGATCATCGGGTACAAGAAAGACCAAGGTTCCCGCTAATTCCTTTTTCGGGGGGAGGGTTATTCCCGGTTCTCCGGGTAAGGAAAGGGGAGTCTCGGTGAGCCAGGTAGTCTGTGAGGCGGGATAGCTACCCTCATTATTGATGTTTACATAGAAATGGGAGGTGATACTGGGTATCGAGTAGGGAATTTTATCGGGAGTGACATTTTTCAACTGAAGCTCAAGGGCTAAAAATTGCTTATGAGCAGGAGGCTCTAGACCCTTAAACTTGCTGAAGTAATAGGCTTCCTTGACGGATAGCTCCATGGCCTTATTGCTAGCCAGGTTAGTGAAAGGGATCCTTTTGGTTAGAATGGTATCCATGCCAGGAATGCCCCTTCCGGTGACCATGGTAGAAGCCTGACTATCATAGCGCTTCAGGGGAGTTCCGGTGGAGAGCTGCACCCCATCGGGAGCGATAATTTCACTGGACTTCGGAGGTGCCTTAAAGTTGACATTAGTATTGGCGGCATAGCTCATCAGAGTACCTGTAGGTGATTTGTCGTTGATCTGGATGGATAGAGGAAGTTCCTGCGCGGCCTCCATCGTTTCGATGGAGGCCAGGAGATCGGCCAGAGAAGATTGCAATCCGTTTGCTTCTTCTGTGACGATATAGCTTCCCCCGGAAAGCTGGGCAGCCTTGGCAAAGACCTCCTTATGCTCCTCAACCCCTATGCCGGCCCAAAGTACCGCTATATTTTCTTTCTTAATTTGAGCAAGGATTTGCTCGAATTCGGCCCTTTCTTCTTCATCCACTTCGAGAGCGGCATCGGTCAGAAATACGATGGCCTTTTTGTTGGAAGGTACTGACCGAATATTTTCATAGGCAATAGTTATGGCCATCAAAATCGGTGTCCCACCGCCAGCGTCAAGCTCACCTAAGCTTTGCAGTAGCTGGCTCTTATTTTGAGTCGTGATCTGTCCCTGCCGGATAATAGGTCCACCGAGAGCCGTGGTCTGAAAGCTAGTCAACTGGGTGAGATAATGACTAGGGAGCTTCTGGATAAAATCATGGAAAAGGATTTTGGTTTTATCCATACGGAAGTCACAGCCTTCTTCTTCGGCAGGGTCTGTGTCCATAGAGCCAGAGGCATCCAACACAAGAGAGACCACAGGGGTATCGCTGAAGCTGGCTTCCTTGGGACGGTTATAGGTCATCACGAAGGAGTTACCAAAGGTTCCGCTAATGGCTGAAAAAACTTCTGTGAGAGCCTTTTCATCTTTAGCACTGAAATACCGTCCGCTGGAGGCGGCTGAGAATTCCTTCATGGCTGTGGCATCGGGTTTCTGTCCAAAGCCAATGGTGAAGATGGGAATCTTGGCTTCTTTGATTTTCTCCAGGACTTGTTCTTTGTCGGCATTACTGCCCACTCCCTGGCCGTCCAAGCTGGAATCGGCACCATCAGCAAAGACCACCAAGGTGGGTCGAGCTTTGTTTTCTAGGAGGTGCAAGCCTTCCAACGTGGCATCAAAGAGCACCGTCGATCCTTCCGCAACTACGGAAGAAAGACTATTGACTACGGCTTCTTTGGTCTCCCCGGGGAGGACTTTGACATTCGTATCAAAGTCAACCACTTTAATATAGGTTTTGTCAGGCAAACCGCTGATGAACTTCTTGGCAGCTTGTACAGTAGCCGTCATTTCTTTCTGCATGGAACCGGAGGAATCTAAGACCAGCACAATACTTGGGGGTGTAATTTGGCGCGTAATATCCGTAATCTCTACCTGCTTGCCCCCTTCGGTTATAAGAGTATTCTCTTTAGAGGGGAAGATGTCTCGTTTTTGCGGATCATTGACCAGCATGGAGATGGTAGCTTGGTTCCCGGAATCTTTAGTCTCAAGGATTTCTATACCGCCGGTAATATCCTCAGGCGCTGCAAAAATCGTGTTGAGATTGGTATAGGCGCTCTTCAAGGAGGTTGGCAAGGTTAAGGTCGTGGTCTCGCCAGCATTGACGGGAATGAGTCGCGTCTTGCTGTTTTCAAGGCCTGCAGATTCAGCTGTGAGGGCCAGATTCCAGAGTCCGGATGGCAACCAGAAGAGGGTGTCTCCTTCAGGGGTGATATCTCCTCTCAAGGAATAGTCGTCAATATGGAGGATTTCCGAACCCTTTTGGGGTTCGACAACCACATCACCGAAGGGAACGCCGGATACCTTAAGGGCCCCTAGCTCATCCCCCAGCTTGACAGGAGGAAGATCCTGCAATTCTGTTAGCAAAAAGGAGAACTCGGTGGGTCTGGCATCAGCTCCCCAAGAAAAGATCCAGGTCATATCTCCTTCCCCTTGAGGCAGGTCATCAATAATATATTCCTTGGACCTTTGGGAAGAAAAATTATAGTCTTCATAAATGGATCGAGTCACACTACCAGAGGATTGAGTCCCGTAAATCAAAAGATCAAGATTCCCTTCAGGGAGTTTCAAGGTTGCGGATTGGAATCTCTTGCCTGAGCTGGAGGTTGTAAAAGAGAATTCCTCAGCTTCTGGCCCTAAGTCGGCTAGGGTAAATTTCTTTTCCTTGCTTACAGGGACGCGGAGTTCCTTAACAACCCTTAATATATAGCCCTGACTATCGGCCTGGGCATCGCCCCACCAAAGACTATCTTCGTCTTTAACGAGTTGGAAGGTTAAGCGATTACCGTAATATTGGGTAAAGATTTTCATTTGGTTTTCTTCTGCATATTTTTTCAGGAAGTAGAGGGGGGCCCCCGAGGGATCGTTCACTAGTAAGGTCCAGACTTCCCCCTTTAGAGTGAGTTTATTTTCAGCGAAGTTATCGATATAGGACACCTCATAAGAACCCGGTGCATAATCCGTTGAGGTATAGAGTGCTTGGGAACCCAGAGGATTGATTTCGGGAAGGGGAATATCCCATTCCCCGACCGGACCCGTCTCGGGTGGTTGAAGGTCTTTATATTTGTCCTCTTCGCTGAGGGTCTTGACAGCTGCTTCGCTACTGCACCCCATCGAGCTTCCTAACACTAATAATAGGCTTAAAAGCACAGCTATTACTTTTCGAAAAGACATCAAATCACCAACTTTCAAATCCTGTTGGGTGAATCGTTATTTTGCCCATGCTTCTAAGCGGAAGTCGGCTTGCCCGTCATAAAACTGGACGAACTGAAGCATCAAATCACAGGTTACACCCTCAATATTGATCTCCTTGGTGGCCATATCACCGCCACCTTCCCAGCCATTGTCCACTTGTTTTTGCACATAGGCTAAGCAATCTTCTTCGGTGAGATCCACAAGGGTGAAGCCAGCGGAATAGTAATTGCCGCTCGCCTTCTCAGCATCGGATAGCTCGACCGCATCGACATCACCATCGAGGGTTCCTTTATCGGGGGCAAGAAGATCCCCAGGGAGGGAGGGCCACTTCGAGGTCCCTGCATCTGAGACAATCATTTGCAGGGTATCTGTGGAATTAAACTGGAAGCGGAGGGCGAGGGTACCGAGTCGGGCCCGGTCTCCATCGGAAAGGGTATAACCGTTTCCTTCGAGCAAGTTAAAGTATTCCTTTAATTCGTCCTTATTCGTAGGGGAAATGAGGATGACATATTCTCCATCCCCATAGTCTCCTGAGTTCTTGACCTCCCCATAGGGATACTCGGGGACTTTATCTGAGATTTTGCCCGTGGGCCAGCCTGGTGTTGCTAAAGCTGACAGGACATCCTCGAGATCTTCGCCAGCTTTTTCCAATTCATCTTGAGGGGAAGTTTCCTGGGCTTGGCCGGTAGTGCTGCTGGAGTCCTTTGGGGTGGTTTGTTCTTTCTCACCACAACCGGGTATGAAAGCGAAAATTAAGAGAATTGTACAGAGCGGAATAAGATAGTTCTTCCTGGTTTTCTTCATGGTTTTCTTCATGGTTATCTCCTTTCATTACTTTTCGTTTTTCCCTGCGGTTATGCTTACCTCTTCCGTGTCTACCATATAGGTGAGTTGAAAGGCAATATCTTTGGCATTGGAGGCCATATAAGTTTTAGTTGAATTGTCTGAGTAGTTCATCTCATTTTGATTGAAGCCGGCGTCCTTAACTTTCTCCACATACTTTTCGAATTCCCCAGCCTTGACGCCTTCGATGATAATCATGCACATGGCATCAGAGTTGGCTACATAGGTTACCTTTCCATTAAGCTTGGGAATATCCTCACCTAGCTTATCGCTGGGCCATTCATTCCCTCCAAAGGAGACGACGGAGCCATCTTCTGTTTTTATGGTGGCCTTTTCCCCATCGAGATCGACTTTACCGCCTGTAGCTCCTTCCAATATTTTCTCGCTGACCTTCTCTGCCGCGGCTTCAGATGGGCTTTTGCACCCTGTTAAAGTGAAAACCAAAAAGAGAGCAAAGCAAAAGATTAGAGTTTTTTTCATAAAGAAAACCTCCTTGTACTAAGATAGCTATTTAATAAGGTTGAATTTCCCAATGAGGGGCAAGCGTTTTACTTTACCTTGCAAACCATTGACAAGACCTAGAATAGCCAAGGCGAGAATGGCTAGAGTAAAGATGGGAAGCAGTATCCACCCGATCACAGGGATAACGCTAAGAATAACTGTCCCGGCAACGCTCGTAATCAAAAGTAAAAGCCCCTGATTGGCGTGAAATTTCCCGAAGGAGGAATCAGGGCAAACAATAAGAGGAAGGAAGAAGAGGATATAAGCCAGTCCAGCCATGGTTTTCCCTTTTTCAATGTCTGCGGGATCAAATTCTTCTAGGGTTAGGTTTAAATTTTTGTTTTCACTCATGATCCATCGCTCCTTACATTTATTCGCCTAGATTTTGTTGTTCGTAATCTTGAGGTATCTCAAAAAGGTCGGCAGGAATCTTTTTACTCAGCTCCAGAACTTCCATGGCGATATTCATGTCTTCATAACTCGACTCGATTCCGACGAGCTTTTTGCCGTCGAAGAAGTATTTAGTAGTTCCGCCATCTGCGGAGTATTCTTCATAATGGAAGGTTTCACCCAGAAAATCTCCTTTACCCTCGCCCACATAGGCTAAACCGGCGTAGTCGATCTCTTCTTCTTGTTCGTAATCGTCAGAGTTTATAATCATGATGATCTTCTCAACGGGGTCGATCATATAAACCTTATTGTCCTTGATGATCATACGGCTTTCCACTCCGTTAACAAGGGTTCTTGTAGCAAGGTCATCACCCATGTAGGCCATCTCCGTTTCGATGCTTTCCCCGTCGGTCGTCATACGGTATTTCATAAAATACTTGTCACTTGCCATCATATCGGTATAGGTCTTAGCCAATCGATCCCCAATTTCATCGGATAGAGAGCTAGGTTCATCGACGGTTTCCTTTGGGTCACTGGGTTCGGGTGTGTCGTTTCCCTCCGTCACGGGCGGAGTTGCTGGTGGTGATGAATCCTGTTGGACCGCGCTTCCTTGGTCTGCGGGCTTTGTCGCGTCTTGACTGCCACCGCAGCCACTGAGGATCAGGCAAAGGACGAGGGATAGGGTGAGCAACCAAGAGAATGTTTTCCTTTTCATGTGTTTACCCCTTTCAGATGAATTGGATAGACTTTTTGCATCTTACCTCCTGATGCCCCTTGGGCATATGACAGGAGAAAAGTTAACCCTGAACCTATTGTGAGGGAAATATTTTTGGCTGTAATCACCCCCCGCAGTGAATAGTGGTAAGAAGGGGTGATTGTTAGGGGTGATTTTAGGGGTGATTTTTCTAAAATAAGTGTTTTAATCCAGTCCCATATCTGATACAAATGAGGTAGGAGTACATTGAGAAGAAATGGGGGCGATGAATGATGCAAATGCAAGGGAAAAGGAGAAGGTACTTTCAAACTGGATTGGTTTGCGCATTAAGCTTGATGTTGCTTGTAACAGGTTGTCAAAACACAAAAAAGCTGGATCCTCAGAATCCAGTCACTTTGACTATATGGCACAATTTTGGTGCCCAAATGAAAGCCACCATGGATGTCATGGTGGATGAATTCAACGCAACCGTCGGCGCAGAAGAAGGTATAGTGCTCAACGTAACCTCGATTTCCAGTTCGGCCGATCTCCATAATAAACTGACCATGGCGGCCAATGACGAGCCTGGGGCACCTGAGCTTCCTAACCTATCGACTGCTTACCCTAAAACAGCGCTTATTCTCGCTAAAAAGGATTTGCTCGTGGATATAGGAACCTTATTAACCAAGGAAGAGCTTTCGGCCTATGTTCCGCAATTTGTGGAAGAGGGTCGAGCCGATGGGAAGCTTTTGGTATTTCCCTTCGCCAAGTCCACAGAGGTTCTTTTTGTCAACAAGACCCTATTTGATCGATTTGCCAAAGAGATAGGGGCGTCCTTGGCGGACTTGGAAACTTTTGAAGGAATACTTGAAACAGCGGAGAAATATTATAGATGGACGGATGATCAAACAGCTCATATTAAGAATGACGGGAAAATTTTTTATGTTCCGGACTCCCTCTTTAATCTTGCTCAAGTGGGCTATAAACAATTAGGTGAGGATTTTATTAAGGATGGGACGTTGAATCTTTCTTCGCCAGTTTTTTCACGAATCTGGGATAGTTACTATCCGCCTGCTGTGCGTGGCCAGGTTGCGATTTTTAATGGCTATGGATCGGACCTTGCTAAAACCGGGGACGTGGTCTGTAGTACAGGTTCCACGGCGGGAGTCTTGTTTTTCTCACCCATTATTACTTACGAAGACAACACAACGGAGCCAGTGGAATATGCTATCTTACCTTATCCCGTGTTTGAGGGTGGGAAAAAGATAGCTATGCAGCGGGGGAGCGGGTTGTGTGTTATGAAATCGACGCCCGAGAAGGAATATGCTGCTGGTATCTTTCTGAAATGGTTTACTGCAGTGGAACAAAATCTCCGCTTTGTCTCTTCCACGGGATATCTCCCGGTAACCCAACAAGCCTTTGGCCAAGTGATGGATAAAGAGATTGAAACCCTCACAGATGATCGAATCGCGGCTCTCCTTACCACGGCGATTCAGATGCATCAGGATTATGATTTCTATAGGGCGCCTTTAGTAGATGGCCTCGATGAAATGCAGAAAGTCTTTGAGGAGCGTTTAAAAGGGGTGGCCACCCTTTCCAAGGAAGAGTATAAGAAACGAATAGCCGATCAAGACTCGGATCGTGTCTTCGAAGGGGTGTCTACAGGGGTTTCTGAAGGATTTATAAACGATCTCTCCATGAGTAGATAAAGCCATCTTGGAGCTTTTCTCAGGGAAGAAGGTATAACTCACACGGTGCATAAGGGCAGTCAGCAAGGTGATGCTATGTTCTCTAAAGCATTTTTATTTATTAAAAGTAAATTGGGGAAGTTAAAGCTTGAGGTGAAGCATGTCAGCACCTCAGGTATTCCCATGCGCATTAGACTCTTCATGTTTCTGATCGTGCTTGTTTTAACTATGCTTTTGGGAGTCGTTGCCATCCTTTTGGTGACGGGATCCTTTAATGTTGGGCGCAATGAAGATTCAAAATCAATGCATAGGGAACTGTCCCATTTGAGTAGTGATATTTCTAAGCAATTGGGAAATCTTTCTGTTTATGCAGTGGATCTATCCAGAGGCCTATCAGAAAGTATAGAAAAGAATCTACAGAAACGGGGACTTCAGGTCACAGATTTACAAAGTCATCCAGAGATCCTTGAAGATATAATAGAAAACGAATACGAACGCCTTTTATTTTCGCTGCAAAAGGCCAAGAGTAGTGGGGTCTTTATCGTTTTAGATGCGACGGTGAACCCCAATCTCGAGAATGCTGCTAATTCTCGAGCGGGGTTGTATATAAAAAATATGGAACCCAATATTATCAGTTCATCAACCCCAACGATTCATGTTCTGTACGGTTTTCCGCAAATCGCTCGTAAAAATTTGCTCCCTCTCCATTCTCAATGGACCATGGAAATGGATACGAGGGAGGCTGAGTACTACAAAGGGCCACTCGAGCAGGCAAAAAGATATCGGCTACCTCTTTCCCGTCTTTATTATTGGAGCCCTTCCCTTACGTTGCCTGGGACCAGTGAAAAGGTTATCCTCTGTTCTATTCCGTTGCTGGATTCGAATGGCAATGTGTTTGGGGTGTGTGGCTTTGAGGTCAGCGCCATGTTGTTCAAGCTTGCAAACATGCCCGATAATAGCAACTACAGTCGCATTTTCTGTATGCTTTCTCCCATAAACGATACTGTACTCAATACCTCGGAAGCCCTGTTTGCAGGGGGGTATCTTGCTCTGGACAGCGGATTACCTGGCCAGTCCCTCCGGATTTCAAAAGGATCGAAATACTTAGATACCTATCAATGGGAAGAAAAAGTTGCATTTATCGGAATACATGAGGAGGTTCAGCTTTATCCCAAGGGCTCAGCCTTTGAAAATCAAAAGTGGGCTGTAGCCGTTATGTTGCCACAGAAAGATATGGTATCGACCTTTACCTATGCGAAGCTACAGTTAACTTTTCTGTGCCTGATTCTATTTATTGTGGGAGTTGTCTTATCCTCCTTCATTAGTCGCCGTTATCTCAAACCCATTACGGAAGGTTTGGATATTATTAAATCCAAGGACTTTAGCAGTGCTCCGGTTACAAAAATACCTGAGATCGATGACTTGATACAGTTTCTCTCCGTACACAATGAGGAACCCTTGCCAAAGCCTGAGACAGGTTTATCTGAAGTTGTATTTGAAGAATTCGTTAAAAAAACCAAGACCCTTTCACCAGCGGAACGGGCTGTTTTTGATCTTTATCTCCAAGGGCATACGGCGAAAGAAATCACGCAAATCCTTTGCTTGAGTATAAACACCATCAAAACACATAATAAACGTATCTACATGAAGCTTAATGTGGCCTCCCGAGAAGATTTGCTGAATTACGTCAATAGATTAAAAGCGATGGGATGGGAGTTAAAAGGATAATAGATTAAAAATCCATACAAAAAGGCATTAGGACATGTGTACCGACCTCCAATCGTTAGATATTTGGTCTAACTTTTGGGGGTCGGTACAATTGATCTAATGTCTTTTTCTCATTCGATTAACTCCAACTCAATAAACAATTCCAACTTAATAAACAATCCTAATATCCAAAGAGCCAGGCAAATAAACTTCACACCCACTGAAGAATCTCCCAAGGGAATTAATCGATTGTGTAAAATATCCTATTAAAGTTGGTTTTATGTAAAATTTCGGCAGGAAATTCTCAATTTCACCGCGAAATAGTGATTGGCTGAAATAAGATAAAGAGGAGAAATATATGGAGATATCTACACTAATTGGTTTGGTACTGGGATTTACCGCTGTGGGTGTTGGTATGGTTCTTAAGGGATCAAGCCTCACCGCCCTTCTCAATCCAGCGGCGATATTGATCATTATCGTGGGGACGATTGCCACGATTTTCATTGGATTTACCATGGAAGACCTCAAAAGGATACCTAAGCTTTTTAAGATAATGTTTACTAAGCCAAAAACCATTTCGAAGAAAGAACTTGTGAAGCAATTCGCTGAGTGGACGACGGTGAGTCGTCGTGAAGGGATATTGTCGTTAGAAAATCGTGTCGAAGAGATTGATGACGAATACTTAAGAAAAGGTATGGGTATGGCTATCGACGGCAATGATTCCGAGTTTATTCGGGATGTGCTTTTTGAGGACATCTCTGCTATGGAAGAAAGGCATCGGGATGGCGCGCTTATATTTTCACAAATGGGAACGTACGCCCCAACTCTTGGTGTATTAGGAGCGGTAGTCGGTCTCATTGCTGCTTTAAGTAATTTAAACGAGGTTGAAGCCTTAGGACACCTAATCTCTGCAGCCTTTGTAGCGACCTTATTGGGGATCTTTACGGGTTATGTGCTTTGGCATCCGATGGCCAATAAGTTAAAGCTTCTATCAAGACGAGAAGCAGAACTAAAACGAATGATGCTAGAGGGGATTTTGTCCATCCAAGCAGGTGATAACGTGAATGCCATCCATAACAAACTTTTCGTCTATCTTTCCTCAACTGAGCGTAAACAACTAACCGAGGAGATTGACAATGAAAAGACATAAGAAAGAGCATCATGAAGAGCATATGGACGAAACTTGGCTCGTACCGTATTCAGATATCTTAACCTTGTTGCTGGCTCTTTTCATTATTTTATTTGCTGCGAGTCAAATAGATCAGAAGAAATATGAGAGTATCATGTCCGGATTCAATAGTGCCTTTACAGGAGGCCCAAGTGTTTTCGAATCGACAAGCGAGATGAATATTAATATCACGGACGACAATGCAGGGAAAAATAATGAGCAAATTACCACTGAAACCGATAGACTTGCTCTGGGCAGACTTAGAGAAGAACAAGATATGATGGCTATAAAGACAAGGATAGATCAATACATAGGAGAGAACAATTTAACTGCCCAACTCGAAACTAGCATAACAGGGGAAAAGTTAATCATCAGCATCCGGGATTATGCGTTGTTTGACTCGGGTTCCGCCTTGGTCAAGACTGAAGCCCAAAAACTGGCCTTCATCATTTCTGACGTCTTAAGGGAATACACTAATTATAATATTGAGGTCGCAGGGCATACGGATAACCTCCCCATCAATACTCCGGCGTTCCCGACGAATTGGGACCTTAGTGTCCAAAGATCATTGAATTTTATGAAGAATCTACTCCAATCCGGTGATTTGGATCAATCAAGGTTCCGTTCCATTGGCTATGCGGAGTATAATCCTATAGCTTCAAATGACACAGAAGCTGGACGGGCGGCGAATCGTCGTGTGGAAGTCAACATCATACGAAATTTTGGCAGGTAAACCATTACCTTAGACAGTACACTGTAATTGCAAGTGTACTGTTTTCTTTTATCGTCTGTTTATAGGTGCTATACCTTGTGAAAAAATTGCGTAGTATTGACTTCGTAAGACAAAAAATTTTGTCGAAATTAATGTTGACACTGGCAAAAGCAAATGATAATATCATTAAGCATCACGGGGGTGGTGACAGTCCGCTGATGGCCTAAGATCTCCCAAACGAGAGCTTGAAAATAGTAGTTGACAGTAAAGTGTCAATCTGCTAAGATAAAAGTCCATCACCTTTAAGTGATTGCAACAAAATCAAATGGTCTTTGAAAACTAAACAACAAGGAACAGCCAATGAATCGTTAAATGAGTAAAGACAATTTGAGCAATCAAATTTTCTTCATAAATTTTATGGAGAGTTTGATCCTGGCTCAGGACGAACGCTGGCGGCGTGCCTAACACATGCAAGTCGAACGGTCCAGTATCTAACACCGAGCGTTTAAGGAGCTAATAAGTTGGTGCCATGCGAGAGCTCGAACGAAGAGAGAGCTCCACGCATTAAATAAGTACCAACACAACTCCCTCGAATGCTGGGTGTTAGATTACTGGATAGTGGCGGACGGGTGAGTAACGCGTGGATAACCTACCCATTAGACCGGGACAACCCTTGGAAACGAGGGCTAATACCGGATAAGAATATTTCGCGGCATCGCGAGATAAGGAAAGATGGCCTCTGAGTATGCTATCGTTAATGGATGGATCCGCGTCTGATTAGCTAGTTGGTGGGGTAAAGGCCTACCAAGGCGACGATCAGTAGCCGGCCTGAGAGGGTGAACGGCCACACTGGGACTGAGACACGGCCCAGACTCCTACGGGAGGCAGCAGTGGGGAATCTTCCGCAATGGACGAAAGTCTGACGGAGCAACGCCGCGTGTACGACGAAGGCCTTCGGGTTGTAAAGTACTGTCTTCAGGGACGAACGGTATTTATGTAAATAATGTAGATACATGACGGTACCTGAGGAGGAAGCCCCGGCTAACTACGTGCCAGCAGCCGCGGTAATACGTAGGGGGCAAGCGTTGTCCGGAATCATTGGGCGTAAAGGGCGCGTAGGCGGATAATTAAGTCTGGTGTGAAAACCTAGGGCTCAACCCTGGGACTGCATCGGAAACTGGTTATCTTGAGGACAGGAGAGGAAAGTGGAATTCCACGTGTAGCGGTGAAATGCGTAGATATGTGGAGGAACACCAGTGGCGAAGGCGACTTTCTGGACTGTAACTGACGCTGAGGCGCGAAAGCGTGGGGAGCAAACAGGATTAGATACCCTGGTAGTCCACGCCGTAAACGATGAGTGCTAGGTGTAGAGGGTATCGACCCCTTCTGTGCCGCAGTTAACACAATAAGCACTCCGCCTGGGGAGTACGGCCGCAAGGTTGAAACTCAAAGGAATTGACGGGGGCCCGCACAAGCGGTGGATTATGTGGTTTAATTCGACGCAACGCGAAGAACCTTACCAAGGCTTGACATCCTACGAATCCTGAGGAAACTTAGGAGTGCCCTTCGGGGAGCGTAGAGACAGGTGGTGCATGGTTGTCGTCAGCTCGTGTCGTGAGATGTTGGGTTAAGTCCCGCAACGAGCGCAACCCCTATGTTTAGTTGCTAACGAGTAAGGTCGAGCACTCTAGACAGACTGCCGGTGACAAACCGGAGGAAGGTGGGGATGACGTCAAATCATCATGCCCCTTATGTCTTGGGCTACACACGTAATACAATGGCCGGTACAGACGGAAGCGAAGCCGTGAGGTGAAGCGAATCCGAGAAAGCCGGTCTCAGTTCGGATTGTTCTCTGCAACTCGAGAACATGAAGTCGGAATCGCTAGTAATCGCAGGTCAGCATACTGCGGTGAATACGTTCCCGGGCCTTGTACACACCGCCCGTCACACCACGAAAGTCTGCAACACCCGAAGCCGGTGAGGTAACCCGTAAGGGGGCTAGCCGTCGAAGGTGGGGCCGATGATTGGGGTGAAGTCGTAACAAGGTAGCCGTATCGGAAGGTGCGGCTGGATCACCTCCTTTCTAAGGAGACATGATTACTCTATGAGTAGTCATATCCTAAGGTCGAGCTCTGGACGACGTCACGCAAGTGAAACGAGATCAGAGTGGTAGAAGTCCTAGAGACTTCTTATAGGAAACTTGGCTTGTGTGAAGAATGAGCAGAAGCCATAGTTGACTTATCCACGGAGTGGAAAAAATGCCGAAGAGGCAAAAAGCAGGGCAACCTGCAAAACGAGAAATGAACTGTTTTAAGCGAAAGCTACTTGTTGTTTAGTTTTGAGAGACCATATAACTTATATGGGGGTATAGCTCAGCTGGGAGAGCGCTTGAATGGCATTCAAGAGGCCAGCGGTTCGATCCCGCTTACCTCCACCAATAGAAGTTCGATGTTCGAGCTTTGAGGTAAGAATGATCTCTTAATGTTCTTTGAAAACTGCACAGAGAAGAAATAACTGTAAATTAGGATTACATCTAAAAACCTAGAAGTGGCGGCGTAAAAATGTTTGGTCAAGCTACTAAGGGCGTACGGTGGATGCCTAGGCGCTAAGAGTCGAAGAAGGACGCGGCGAGCGGCGAAACGCCACGGGGAGCAGTAAGCATGCATTGATCCGTGGATATCCGAATGGGGCAACCCATCCAGAGTCATATCTGGATATCTTAAGCTGAATACATAGGTTTAAGAAGACAACCCGGGGAACTGAAACATCTAAGTACCCGGAGGAAGAGAAAGAATAATCGATTCCCTGAGTAGCGGCGAGCGAAACGGGAAGAGCCCAAACCGAGCCCTTCGGGGATCGGGGTTGTAGGACCCTCTTTTAGGGATGAATTTCTAGCTGAAGCGATCTGGAAAGGTCGAGCAAAGAAGGTAACACTCCTGTAAGCGAAAGAAAGACATTCTGTGAGGGTATCCTGAGTACCGCGGGACACGTGAAACCCCGTGGGAAACTGGGAGGACCACCTCCCAAGGCTAAATACTCCTTAGCGACCGATAGCGAACCAGTACCGTGAGGGAAAGGTGAAAAGCACCCCGGGAGGGGAGTGAAAGAGAACCTGAAACCGTACGCTTACAAGCAGTCAAAGCACCCTTGAGGTGTGATGGCGTGCCTTTTGTAGAATGAACCGGCGAGTTACGGTATGTAGCGAGGTTAAGACGAGAAGTCGGAGCCGAAGCGAAAGCGAGTCTGAATAGGGCGATTAGTTACATGCTGTAGACCCGAAACCGTGTGATCTACCCATGGACAGGGTGAAGGTGAGGTAAAACTCACTGGAGGCCCGAACTCACTGTCGTTGAAAAGGCAGGGGATGAGCTGTGGGTAGCGGAGAAATTCCAATCGAACACGGAGATAGCTGGTTCTCCCCGAAATAGCTTTAGGGCTAGCCTCAATTGATGATTCTTGGCGGTAAAGCACTGAATAGGCTAGGGGCCTTACCGGGTTACCGAACCTTATCAAACTCAGAATGCCAAGAATTTAGATTGGGAGTCAGACTGTGGGGGATAAGCTTCATAGTCAAAAGGGAAACAGCCCAGACCATCAGCTAAGGTCCCAAAGTATACGCTAAGTGGAAAAGGATGTGGAATTGCATAGACAACCAGGATGTTGGCTCAGAAGCAGCCACCATTTAAAGAGTGCGTAATAGCTCACTGGTCGAGTGGTTCTGCGCCGAAAATGTAACGGGGCTCAAGCGTATCACCGAAGCTATGGCTTGTACTATTTAGTTAGTACAGGGGTAGGGGAGCGTTCCATCAGCAGAGAAGCTCAACTGTAAGGTTGTGTGGAGTGGATGGAAGTGAGAATGCCGGTATGAGTATGCGAAAAGGTGAGTGAGAATCTCACCCGCCGAAAACCTAAGGATTCCTGGGGAAGGCTCGTCCGCCCAGGGTAAGTCGGGACCTAAGCTGAGGCCGAAAGGCGTAGGCGATGGACAACTGGTTGAGATTCCAGTACCACTCTTAAGCGTTTGAGCAATGGGGTGACACAGAAGGATAGGTTAAGCGTGCCGTTGGTTGAGCACGCCCAAGCCCGTAGGGTGTGAGGCAGGAAAATCCGCCTCGCGAGAAGCCTAAAAGGTGATGGGGAGCGAAAACAAGTAGCGAAGTAACCGACTCCAAGCTGTCAAGAAAAGCCTCTAGTGAGCAAGAGAGTGCCCGTACCGTAAACCGACACAGGTAGGTAAGGAGAGAATCCTAAGGCGCGCGAGAAAACCCTCGTTAAGGAACTCGGCAAAATGACCCCGTAACTTCGGGAGAAGGGGTGCTCTAGCAATAGAGCCGCAGAGAAGAGGTCCAGGCGACTGTTTATCAAAAACACAGGTTCCTGCCAATCTGAAAAGAGAAGTATAGGAGCTGACGCCTGCCCGGTGCTGGAAGGTTAAGAGGAGAGGTTAGCCGTAAGGCGAAGCTTTGAATTGAAGCCCCAGTAAACGGCGGCCGTAACTATAACGGTCCTAAGGTAGCGAAATTCCTTGTCAGGTAAGTTCTGACCCGCACGAAAGGCGTAACGATCTGGACACTGTCTCAACGAGGGACTCGGCGAAATTGTAATACCCGTGAAGATGCGGGTTACCTGCGACAGGACAGAAAGACCCCATGGAGCTTTACTGTAGCTTGACATTGGACTTTGGTATGAAATGTACAGGATAGGTGGGAGACAGAGAAGCTAGGGCGCCAGCCTTGGTGGAGTCAATGGTGGGATACCACTCTTTTTGTACTGAAGTTCTAACTTAGACCCCTGAATCGGGGTTGAGGACCGTGTCAGGTGGGCAGTTTGACTGGGGCGGTCGCCTCCTAAAGAGTAACGGAGGCGCCCAAAGGTTCCCTCAGCGCGGATGGAAATCGCGCGAAGAGTGTAAAGGCAGAAGGGAGCTTGACTGCGAGACCAACAAGTCGAGCAGGGACGAAAGTCGGGCTTAGTGATCCGGTGGTACCGAGTGGAAGGGCCATCGCTCAACGGATAAAAGCTACCCTGGGGATAACAGGCTTATCTCCCCCAAGAGTCCATATCGACGGGGAGGTTTGGCACCTCGATGTCGGCTCATCGCATCCTGGGGCTGTAGTAGGTCCCAAGGGTTGGGCTGTTCGCCCATTAAAGCGGTACGTGAGCTGGGTTCAGAACGTCGTGAGACAGTTCGGTCCCTATCCGTCGCAGGCGCAGGAAATTTGAGAGGAACTGACCCTAGTACGAGAGGACCGGGTTGGACGGATCACTGGTGTACCAGTTGTCTCGCCAGAGGCACAGCTGGGTAGCTATATCCGGATCGGATAAGCGCTGAAAGCATCTAAGCGCGAAACCGGCCTCAAGATGAGATTTCCCACAGCATAAGCTGGTAAGACCCCTGAAAGATGATCAGGTAGATAGGCCCGAAGTGGAAGTGCCGCGAGGTATGGAGCTGACGGGTACTAATAGGTCGAGGGCTTGACCTAACAAGACGCCATGGAAGGTGACTCACTGAAGGGCTCAATTCTGCAGTGAGGAAGATGGAATCTAAAGTTTACAGTTATATAAGATCTGTGCAGTTTTGAGGGAACAGGGTCCCGAGAGGGACGCTATAACTTCAAACGATCTGGTGATTATTCCGGAGGGGTTCCACCCGTTTCCATCCCGAACACGGAAGTTAAGACCTCCAGGGCTGATGATACTTGGACCGCAGGGTCCTGGGAAAGTAAGTCGTTGCCAGGTAAGTAAGCAAAGAGACCGTCATTATGATGGTCTCTTTGCTTTTCACTAAAGTGAAAACAAGATACGAAGTGCATGATGCTCTGGGGTCGGTTCCACCCGTTTGCCGGCGCCACGCAGCGGGTTTATGTGGCCGTGTGGCTTGGCCGAAATGATGTACTACATCATTTCGTATCTCGAACACGGAAGTTAAGACCTCTAGGGCTGATGATACTTGGACCGCAGACGTAACAGTCCGGTGGACTGTTACGCGGCGAGCGCGCTGTGGGAAAAGAATGCTGAACGCGCCGCCTACCTGGGAAAGTAAGTCGTTGCCAGGTAAGTAAGCAAAAAGACCGTCTTTATGATGGTCTTTTTGCTTTTCACTACGTGAAAACGAGGATGACGAAGTGCATGATGCTTTGGGGTCGGTTCCACCCGTTCGGCCGGCGCCACGCAGCGGGTTTATGTGGCCGTGTGGCTTGGCCAAAACAGTCCACTGGACTGTTTTGTATCTTGAACACGGAAGTTAAGACCTCCAGGGCTGATGATACTTGGACCGCAGACGTAACGGTCCGGTGGACTGTTACGCGGCGTGCGGGCTGTGGGAAAAGAATGCTGAACGCGCCGCCTACCTGGGAAAGTAAGTCGTTGCCAGGTAAGTAAGCAAAGAGACCGTCATTATGATGGTCTCTTTGCTTTTCACTAAAGTGAAAACAAGATACGAAGTGCATGATGCTCTGGGGTCGGTTCCACCCGTTTGCCGGCGCCACGCAGCGGGTTTATGTGGCCGTGTGGCTTGGCCGAAATGATGTACTACATCATTTCGTATCCCGAACACGGAAGTTAAGACCTCCAGGGCTGATGATACTTGGACCGCAGACGTAACAGTCCGGTGGACTGTTACGCGGCGAGCGCGCTGTGGGAAAAGAATGCTGAACGCGCCGCCTACCTGGGAAAGTAAGTCGTTGCCAGGTAAGTAAGCAAAGAGACCGTCATTATGATGGTCTCTTTGCTTTTCACTAAAGTGAAAACAAGATACGAAGTGCATGATGCTCTGGGGTCGGTTCCACCCGTTTGCCGGCGCCACGCAGCGGGTTTATGTGGCCGTGTGGCTTGGCCGAAATGATGTACTACATCATTTCGTATCTCGAACACGGAAGTTAAGACCTCCAGGGCTGATGATACTTGGACCGCAGACGTAACAGTCCGGTGGACTGTTACGCGGCGAGCGCGCTGTGGGAAAAGAATGCTGAACGCGCCGCCTACCTGGGAAAGTAAGTCGTTGCCAGATAAACGCGAAAAAGACCGTCTTTTATAGATGGTCTTTTAGCTTTTCACTACGTGAAAACGAAGTTGACGAAATGCATGGTACTATGGAGTATATGGGAAATAAATAATTACTCTGCAGGAGTATTCGTCTTTGAACGCAGTGTGATAAAATAATCTTTAGGGGTTACTTGTTTTGGTGTCGTCTGCATCGGGGAAGAAGTCTACAGGACTTCATCGTCTCCATTCGTCTCACCGAGCAAGCAAAGAACTATGCAGTATGCGTAGTTCTTTTGGGATTTATGTTAGTTGTAATCCTTGTGAACCATAAGCAGTCGGTTAAAATTAAATAAGGAAGAATGGTGATATGAATGAATCAAGGCGTTTTGTTAATTCTTCTAATCATGACAATTAATATCGTTTATGTATCGCTGACAACGGTTCGGTTTATTCTTATGATTAAGGGATTAAAAGAGTACGCTTCCATATTGTCTATGATTGAAGTGTTTGTGTATATATCCGGACTGACGATTATTCTCAACAATTTGAACAATTACTGGAATATCGCAGCGTATTGCATCGGCTTCGGAATCGGCGTGTATCTCGGGAGCAGGATTGAAGAAAGACTGGCACTTGGGTATATTACTGCCCAAGTTATTATCGATTCACTTGATGATACCCTACCAATAACGTTACGTAAAAAAGGTTTCGGTGTGACAACCTGGGTGGGGGACGGCCGAGATGAAAAACGCTTGGTGATGCTTGTATTGACCAAGAGAAACCGTCAGAAGGAGCTATTAGACATTATTGACGAGTCGACTCTAAATTCTTTTATATTATTCCAGGAAGCTAAAGGCTTCAGAGGGGGTTTTTGGGAGGGGAGAAGGTAGTCTATCAGTGAGATGATGCCTTCGGTATGTGCCTTTGGTTCAGTGCACATGACTATGATGAATATCAGGAGTGTGGCTATGAGCGTGACTAAGAAGGTCGTGGGTGTGCACATGGCTGTGCTCTTGATTGATAGATTCGTTATGGGTGTGATTATGGTGAGCGTCAGTATGATAATGTCGGTGCTCGTGGACTAGGGCAGGGTGTGTATGCGTATGCTTGTGTTTTTCATTGGCGGCAAAATAAGCGCCTGCAATCATAATCAGTAGAGCGATCAGGAAAGAAACGGTCGGGGGTACCCTGAAAATCGCGAAAGATAGACCTACTCCAATAAAGGGAGCGATAGCATAATAAGTACTGGTTCTGGCTGCACCAAGTTCTCGCTGGGCTGAAACATAGAAGAAAATGCTGAGTCCATAGGCGAAGAAGCCCAGTAAAAGGGCAAACATAATATAGACACTCAGATTGCTTAGCGGCTCTTTCAGAATGAAAGTCAGCAATAAAGCTCCAAAGCCTGACCCTAGTCCTTTGACGATGACAACATCTAAGGGGTCCTTAATGGAGAGCATGCGAGTGCAATTATTTTCGAAGCCCCAGCAAAGGCAGGAGAGTAGCACGAATATTGAGCCCAAGGAGAAGGTAAAACTACCTAAATCCTCTACGGATAGAATAATGCTGGCGAGGGTAATCAGGACGATTGCACCCCATAAGCGCCGACCGATAGATTCTTTGAAAAGCAGTAATGCGATTAAGGAAGTCGCAACGATTTCAAAATTGCCCAAGAGTGCAACATTAGCAGATGAACTCATGGTTAAGCCAATCATTAAAAACACGGGAGCAGCAATATCCAGACCAATCATGGCTAAGACAAAGGGCAGATCATTCCTGTCCAGCTTGGCTTCGCGGTATTTGTGACCGGTAAGACGTTTGCTTAAACTGATTATGGCCATTCCTAGACCTGCTCCTAGATAAAGTAGGGCGGCCAACAAGGTTGGCGGAATCTTTACTAGCAGTAGTTTGGAAACAGGTGCGCTGAAACCAAAGAGCATTGCGGCAAAAATTGCCGCCATAATTGCGGAGTGTTTCTTGTTTATCAACTGTGTGCATCTCCTTAGAATAATTTGAGGGTAATCTGGGAGAGGAATAATTGGAATATACCATGACGAAGCCCAGAATTCAAATCTATATGCTATTAACTACCTCATCACTTCTGAAATACTAGTCGCCCCTTACATAAGATTTTCTTTTTATTGCCTTAGGCATTATAATAAGGAATAATAGTCATAACTTGTTCAAACATGAGTTAAGGAGGTGCGAGTGATGAGTGTCTTCATTCAGTCAACATTGCAAGGTTTCAAAGGTGCAATTAAGGCCTTCCAAAGGTTCCCGGCTTCAATAGCTAGTGCTCTCGGATTTGCCATCGTAACCATGATAAGAATTCAACTGGATTGGCCCGAGCAAGAACCCTACAATTTCTTGTTTAACTGCTTGCATTGGTCCTTTGCACTGGGTGCGGTGTTCAGTCTGGCCGTGATTACCGGAGCGTATACTCGCTATAATCACAAAAAGTCCTTCCTTACCGCCAATCTGCTAGGAGCGGCAGCGGTAGTTGTAACATTTTTAGTGCTCTACTTTTTTGGCGGGACATATCCGTCTTTGGAGAAATCGAGCTTTGCGACCATCTCAAGCCTGGCTGAAGCCCGTGTCAGTGTAGCTATCCTGCTCAGCCTTATTGCTTTTATCTATTTAGCCGGATACCCAAAAGAGCAGTCAGATTTTGCTCGCTCCTTTTTCATGACACTAAAGGCTTATTTCATTGCCCTGATCTATGGCCTAGTTATCATGGCTGGAACAGCAGGTGTTGCCGGAGCCATCGAAGCCCTTTTATATGAGGGGATGAGTGAAAAGGTCTATATGTACCTCGGAACCTTATCTGGATTTGTGGCCTTTACAATTTTCGTCGGTTATTTTCCGGATTTCCGTCGGGGGTATATGGATTCCCACCGCGAGGTGGCTCAGAAACAGCCGCGCTTTATCCAAGTTCTTTTTGAATACATTCTCGTTCCCATCGTGCTGGCGTTGACTATTGTTCTGCTACTTTGGGCGGGTAGGACGATCCTAAGTGGTATGGAAGCTTCATTCCTGAGACTTTATGGGATTGCGACGGCTTATACCATCGGTGGAATTTTGCTTCATATTATAATTACCCACTCTGAATCAGGGCTAGCGAGATTTTATCGACGGGTTTACCCGCTGGCCGCTTTGGTGATCCTTGCCTTCGAGGCCTGGGCCTTCGTGATTCAGCTGGAGAAGTCAGGTCTCAAAACCACCGAATATTTCTTCATTGTTATTTGGATTATTGCCTTGATATCGGCAATTCTTCTCCTCATACGAAAGCATGATGCTCATCCAACGATCGCTCTTCTCACTTGTGTTATGGCTGTTTTAGCGGTCTTCCCTCTGGTAGGTTACCAAGCTTTGCCGGTCTCTGCGCAAGTTAACCGGCTTGAGAATTTACTAATTGACCAGGGAGTACTGGACAATAATCAGTTAATCCCAGCAGTAACTCCACCGGAGCTGGCGGTACGGGAGTCAATTACCGATGCAGTGACTTATCTTGCTTACGCAGAGAATGCGAAGCTTCCGGCTTGGTTTGATAAGCGCCTGGCTGAAAGTAGCACCTTCAAGACTAAACTAGGTTTCGAACAAACCTGGCCTGAATTCGAGGGCCCTAATGGGAATACGCATTCTTTGGTAACCATCCTCCAATTAACCCCCCAGGGAATCGACATCGGTGACTATCGTTGGGCTCTAAACCTGCAGGACTATGAATACCAGAAAGAACAATCTTCAGCTACCTTAAACGGTGCTCAAGGTACCTATCATATCAATTGGACGAGGGACCCGAAAACAAATATGCCCACCTTGCGAATCGAGCTCAATGATCGGGTGATTCTCGAGCAAACCATGGATGATTATATAAAGCGGATTTCTGCATCATACCCACCCAATGATGGACGCCCTGCTCAGGTCGGACTCCAAGATATGAGCTTACAGTTTGATACTCCGGAAGTGACTGTGCTGCTCGTGTTCAATCGTATCGAGATGAATCTAGATCCCCAAGCAGATCGGATTTTCTATGGATTTGACTTAAGCTCTCTTTATATGAAGGAAAAATGATGCAATAAGATCTATGAATTGAACCTTATTTATAAATTATTTTAGGAGGGGACATATATGTCCTTTACGATTAAATCCAAAAATGATGTTTTCAAATTTGCCTTACCACTCCATGATTATCTGAGTCTGCATGGTAAACTCGAAGAGGCCGAGGTTCTGGCCAGTTTAGTAGACTCCTGTTACCCAGAGGATGCCCAGGCTTTGGAAGCCCATAGAAGGGCTTTTAAACAGATCCGTGAAACTATTAAGGACTTCCCTTCAGAATATCAACATGCGTTAGATGATGCGCTGAGAGTTCTTTCTGAATAAAAGTGTAGATGAATGGGTCAAGTTCTTTAGACGCCCCATAAGTCTTGTTTGGATCAGTACGGGAGATTAATAAGAAGCGTTACAGGGCAGTTTACGTAGAACAGGCCTGTAACGCTTCTTTATTTTCCCTTAACCATCGGTACCCTATTTTCGTATTTCCTGCAGAGATAAAGGGATTTTTTATTTAGGAAATGATACAATAAAACTATTATTAATTTCGTAAAATGCGCTTTAAAAGCGTTGTATATAGGGAGAGATGAATTTGCCAGTGGATAAAGGAAAGGTCGTTGATTTCCAGCAATATAAAGAGAAACGCGAGATTCGTGGAATTGAAGAAGCTATTTCCTATGAAGAAGAGAACAGTGATGAAAGTGAGTTTCGGGCGAAGTTACAGTTATCCCAGAAGGATGCTGAAATGGTTATATATTGTCTGCGTTTAGGACGTGAGTACTTCAAGATTGAAGATGTGGGGATTGCTGATGAGGATAATCAGCCCCAAAATGATCTTGAAAAGGTAAACCATCTACTGGATAGGATTCAGTATGAAGCTCTTAAGCTTCACACTGAAGACGAATATATCTTTAGAATAAGTCTATTGGAGCTAATATTTATTATCGATTGTGTGGAAATGACTAGGAATGCTGCGAGTAAGGGTATCAATGTGTTCCAAGCAGAACCTGAGGAAAAGGAAAATTACATAAGATGGTTGGACGGAACCTTTGTTTACTTGTTGGATGTTTATGAGAAGTGGAGGTTCTTTCGGAATAGCTAGACCCGAAGATTGGGCAGAGAAAAGGCCTATAACCACTTCTGTCTGAAAGAGACACACTCTCCCTGATGGTTGGGAGGGTAAACCTCAAGGAAAATATTGAATAAATTTGCAATTAAATATATAATCGGGTTATACTTATTAGTGTAGATGCTAAAAAGGTAGAGCGTGTGGTGATTTTGTGATTGATGAAGAAAAGGGCCTATATACTATCGGTACCGTCGCCGAGTTAATAGCAGAACATCCTGAAACACTAAGGGTGTGGGAAAGAAATGAATTGATCCGACCCAATCGGGAGGGTTATCAAAGGAAATATTCCAATAATGACTTAATTAGATTAAAGTTCATCAAATACTTAATGCATGACAAGGGTTTGAATATAGCTGGAGTAAAGCACCTGACGTCCATGTACTCATGTTGGTACAAGCGTAATTGTAAGGGGGGGGCATTGAAGAATAGCTCAGTCGGTGTAAATGAAACTAAACCCTGTTGGAAGGCGGAAGGAACCTTTTGCCTCGTTGCGAGTGATAAAAGTGAACTATGTAATTCGTGTGAAATGCTAAAAGGTTGCACAGGATGTACCGGATGTAATAAATAGAATTTTAACTATAACATTGAAATCAATAAAATAATTGATATTACATAAATAAAATTATTTAGAGGGGTGTTTTTTTGAATAACAAGGACTGTGAATTTGAAGGTGCGCAGTGTGGGGATTCCTGCCCTTCAACAAGCTGTACGAACAAACCCATTGATTTAAAGGAAAAGACCCATGAACTGAATTCAATTAAACGGGTTATTGGTGTTGTCAGTGGAAAAGGTGGTGTAGGTAAGTCTCTGGTAACGTCTATGCTTGCTGTATTGACGCATAGGCAAGGCTATAATGTTGGTATTTTGGATGCGGATATTACTGGCCCATCTATACCTAAGATGTTTGGCATTAAACAGAAAGCTAAAGGGAGTAGTTCGGGCATCCTTCCTGTGAAGTCCTCTAGCGATATTAATATTATGTCTGTAAATCTTTTATTGCCGAAGGATGATGATGCTGTCATTTTGCGAGGTCCAATCATAGCAGGGACGGTTAAGCAGTTTTGGACCGACGTGATTTGGGGTGATCTCGATTATTTGTTCCTTGATATGCCGCCGGGAACGGGTGATGTCCCCTTGACTGTATTCCAATCCATACCCCTAGATGGGATTGTCATTGTAACTTCCCCGCAGGATTTGGTTCATATGATTGTTCGCAAGGCCTATAATATGGCAAAGACGATGAACATCCCTATCTTAGGGATCGTTGAGAATATGAGCTATATAGCGTGCCCTGATTGTGGTAAACAGATCAAAATGTATGGTGACAGTCACATAGATACGATAGCTGCGGAACTTGGAATCAAAGTGTTAGGCAAAATGCCGATTGATCCTGTTATTGCTGAGCTTTGTGACAAAGGAGAAATTGAAAAGACGACTAGTGATTATATTGCGAACGCGGTTGACTTTATTGTAAAAATGCCTATAAACGGCGAAGTTAATAGTGCGAAATAGGAGGTTTGGAGCTATTCACAATGGAACGGTTAATCCCTATGAATATGAAGGTTGTGGTGTGTGTTTTTAGAGGTACTGTTACTGAGATTAAGAAACAGTGGGGTGAATATTGCTGGTAATTAATGATTAAAAATCCTTTCACAACTGCAGGACAGGGAAAAGGTATTCTGGTTGCAGAATGGTTAAACAAATACCAGTTGACATAGTGATAATTCAGAAGGATTTCAGTGGCAAGGGTCCTTTTTATGTATTTGAGCAAAAAACCAATGAGTAAATTCATAAAATAAATTATGTAAAAGGGAGGGAGGGATTTTTGTTGAATAGATTAAAAATACCAGAAGTAACTATTATGCGACTGTCAGTTTATTCACGTTATATTGCTGAATTAGAGGATAAGGGCATTATAACTATAGCATCGAATGATATAGCTAAAGGAGTGGGAGTCACCCCCCCTCAAGTGCGTAAAGACTTTGCGTGTTTTGGGGAATTTGGCACGAGGGGAGTAGGTTATAATGTTAAGGATCTACATCGGCATATTCTAAGAATACTGAGCTTGGATGTTGATTGGAACATGGCTATGGTAGGCATTGGTAACTTAGGTTTAGCGTTAAGCAGTTTTCGAGGTTTCCTTGAACGTGGTTTTAAAATAACCAGTTTTTTTGACAATGATCAAAATAAAATTGGTACTTTTATTAATGGTGTGGAAATCCTGCCTGTGACTAGGCTTGTTGAAGTGGTAAAGAAAAACCACACCCAAATTGGCATCATTTCTGTCCCGGCGGGCTACGCTCAGGAAATAGCCGATCTTTTAGTCGAAGGAGGGGTACAGGCAATTCTCAATTTTGCTCCAGTAGCCTTAAACGTTCAGCCGGGTATTAAACTACGCAACGTCGATTTAGCAGTCAATTTGGAAGTTCTGACTTTTAACGTCAGCTTAAAATCAAAACACCTAACAAAAATCTAACAACAAAAGGAGAATAAGTGATGAGCGTAAAGGTACTAATTGTTGGCGGCGTCGCCGGGGGAGCTAGTGCTGCTGCACGATTACGACGTTTGAATGAAGCAATGGAGATCATTATATTTGAGCGGGGAGAACATATTTCTTATGCCAACTGTGGCTTACCGTATTATATTAGTGGAGTCATTGCAGAGCGGGATGCTCTTCTTGTTCAAACACCAGGGGGCATGAAAGATCGCTTTCAAATCGATGTGCGAACTCATAGTGAAGTTACTCGCATATTCCCTGAGGAAAGAGTAGTAGAAGTACAAGAAAAGAACGGTCATATCTACCGAGAATCTTATGATGAATTGATACTTTCTCCTGGGGCAGCTCCGGTTCGTCCGCCTATTCCCGGTATTGATACTATTGAAGCTTTCGTAGTGCGTAATGTTTCAGATATTGATCAGATTAAGGGATATATCGATGAGCAGCAACAGCAAACCGCAGTAGTGGTTGGTGGTGGATTTATTGGCTTGGAAATGGCTGAGAATCTCTCTGAAAGAGGAGTACAAACAACAATTATAGAAATGAGCAATCAGGTCATGGCTCCTCTGGATTTTGAAATGGCCGCAATTCTGCATGATCATATTTTTAGCAAAGGAGTTAACCTCATTTTAGAAGATGGAGTAAAGGCTTTTGATAAAGAAGAGAACAAAACCATCATCACCCTTCAAAGTGGTGAGCAAATTCAAACGGATTTAACGATCATAGCTATCGGGGTCAGACCAGAAATAAAATTAGCAAAGGAAGCCGGACTGACTATTGGGGATTTAGGTGGAATAAAAGTTAATGAAAAACTACAGAGTTCTGATCCCCATATTTACGCCATCGGCGATGCTATTGAGGTAAAGCATTTAATAACCGGCGAAGCAGCGCTCTTACCTCTTGCTGGACCAGCCAATAAGCAAGGTCGCATTGTTGCTGACGTTATTTCTGGCAGAGAAAGCCGGTATAAGGGTACCCAGGGTACTTCTATTGCTAAGATTTTCGATTTAGTTGCGGCTTCGACTGGTGCGAACGAAAAGATTCTTAAAAAGTTAGGAATATCTTATGAAATATCATTTACACACTCCGCTTCCAACGCCGGGTATTATCCCGGAGGAAAAAGGTTATCCATAAAGCTTATATTTGAAAGAAATGAAGGGCGAGTATTAGGTGCGCAAATTGTCGGGTCACAGGGTGTCGATAAACGAATCGATGACATTGCTGGGGTAATCCGTCGCGAAGGTACCATATATGATTTGCAAGAACTTGAGTTGGCTTATGCCCCACCGTTTTCATCGGCTAAAGACCCAGTTAACATGGCTGGCTATGTGGCTGAAAATATTATTATTGGAGATGTTCGTACAATTCAATGGTATGAAGTGCAGAAGATGAACCCAAAAGATGTATGTATAATTGATGTGCGGACCGAAGTGGAACGAAGAGGAAAATTCATTGTCGGTTCCTTACATATACCGATCGATGATCTTCGCAACCATTTATCTGAACTTCCTAAGGATAAGGATATCGTTCTATACTGCGAGATCGGGTTGCGTGGATATTTAGCTTATCGGATTTTATCTCAACACGGATTTACACGAGTTAAGAATTTAAACGGAGGCTGGGTCACTTATTATCCAGCAGTGTTTGGTTAGGTTTGGGCAGGTTAACCGTATGGATGTGTCGATAAAGTGATTACAATCACACTCTGGCAGCAGGTTTTGAAGTACAATAAGATGTGCTTTATAAACAGAGATACGCTACAGCATAGAGATGGTACTGTAAACATAATAATGTGCCAAAAACATAGGGTGTAGCGTTTCTAGCAGATAAGGATGGATAGTGTGAAGATAAAAGAGCAAAAAGCAATTGGATTTAAGCTGCTTAAGAAGGACAGAGCGCCTATAGAGCGAAGAGTGGTGCAGATACTTTTTGTATTGATGATTTTGTATATTGGCATTCAATTCATGGGCTTTGTTAACTCCTATGCCGATCCTAATGCTACAGTAATGGTACCCCGACCATCGGGAGTAGAGGCCTTCCTACCCATCAGTGCCTTGGTTGCTCTAAAATCTTGGTTGGTCACCGGGATATTTGATACAGTCCACCCAGCGGGGCTCGTTATCTTATTATTAGCTATGGCTCTTTCGTTGGTATTTAAGCGGAGTTTTTGCTCTTGGATCTGTCCCATTGGTACTTTATCCGAGGGATTAGCTGTCGTCGGTAGAAAGCTCTTCGGTAAGAACTTTGTTGTGCCACGGTGGCTAGACTACCCTTTGCGTTCTATTAAGTATATTTTGCTTAGCTTTTTCATCGTCTTTATTCTCATCTTTATGGATGGAGCGAGCGCCTACGGTTTTCTGCAAACTCCATATAATATGATTGCTGACGTGAAAATGCTGGACTTCTTTAAGAATCTGACAGGGGTAGGGATCACTGTTATTGCAGTGCTTGCGCTGCTTTCGCTGCTCTTCCAGAACTTCTGGTGCAGGTACCTTTGCCCCTACGGAGCACTGATGAGCCTGCTCAGCATCCTTAGCCCTTGGAAGATCCGTAGAAATGCGGACACCTGCATCTCTTGTCAAAAATGTACCGCTGTCTGCCCTAATCAACTCAAAGTAGCTGAAGCAAAGAGTGTCTGGTCACCGGAATGTTCAGGATGCCTGAACTGTGTCAAGAGCTGCCCAGTCAAAGGGACTTTGGAGTTTAGCTCGCCAGCTTCTAGGGGGAGAGGACTTATCCTCGATTCCAAAGGAGTGGCTATTGCAATCGTGGTCATATGGTTTATGGTCGTGGCCTTGGCAAAGTTCACGGGACATTGGGAAACCAGCATCCCTCCGGAAATGTACAAGATTCTGATTCCACAAGCGGGTCAGTTTAATCATTAAACGCGAATAAGATAGTTGTAGTCCCGGTGAACGCTTTCAAATCTGTTAATGCGTGATGCTCAATTATTAGGAAAAAGGAGAAGATTTAAGCGAACAAAGTCCGCAAATCCTCTCCTTTACTTTAGGGGGCGGGTTTTTCAGATCATTAAACATGGGAGCTTCTCATAATTTTATGCCTTGCCTTTGAGTGCTTCGTCCTTAGTCAAACCATGTCCGTCACGAGAATCCATACTGGGGGCTTTATCGGGTTTATGATTTTGCGAAGGCTTTGTATCAGGGTTTGCCGGTCGGTTAGGGAATTTCTTTTCTACCATATACTCTACCATCCTTTCTTGTCCTTATTTTACCCGTTGCTAGAATAATCATGAGTTTATTAAATTGCATCGATTTAAAAAGCTAATTACAAGTCACTTGAACTTCTTTAAACTAAAGGTAATAATAGAGGTAGACAAATAATAGGGGTAGCTATAAGGAGCTAGTAGTTACTTGGCCCTGTGAAAGTAATTACGAAAACAATCTTTTGAAGTTTCTTATAGAATTTCTACTTTTCAAGAAATCATAAGTATTGAAGGGAGTTAACTATGGATATTAATCATGCAATCAAACAGATCATTCTCCACCACAGAAAGGCGGTTCAGAAGGTTGCTTGGGAGTTTATGGGTGATGTGGATACCTTATATACCCTTAGGTCTCTATCTGTAAAGATTGAAGACGAGAGCTTCCACGTCTTAGGTGATTCCGATAAATACGTTATTATGGTAAGAAAGTCGTCAATAGATAACGATGTTCTGATGTTTGGCAAAGTTGATAAACACGATTTAGAGAAAACAGTTGAGCGCGATATAAAAAGAATAGGTTTAGCTATTCTCGCCATAAGACACATCGACGACGATCAGTACATGGATAACTTATTGAGCAGGAAAGAAGAGCTTCTTGACCAATTAATTCTATGCTTTGATGATGAAAGGTTTGACTTAGCTGATGGGACCAGCTATACTCTGCGAGAACTTAAAAATGCCATTGCCTAGCTGAATAAGCACAAAAAGGAAGTGCCGCCGAACATCTTTATCAAGGGTGTTCGGCGGCACTTCTCTATACAAGGACACTATGGCGTCATTAGAACTTGAAGATGATCACGAATACGATCAATAGTGAAATTCCCAGTCCTAAGGAATAGCCAATTAACTTCTTTTCAATAGGGAGTAAGTCATACCACTCATCTTCATAAGCCTTCTTCTTGTGCTGAACAGCAGGTTGTTCGGTTTTGATTGACATTTGTATTCCCCCTTAATCAATTATTTATACTGTCGGAGGTGTGATTCCATGGTAGAACAGCCAGGAGATAAACAGGCCGACCCAAAGGATGAAACCAAAGAGTGCAATACCATAGACAGCGACGATACGTCCCATACCTTCATCCCAGAGCTTACGCACATTGGTGACTAAGCCGATGGAGAAGAAGCACATTCCAAAGAAGAATGTTCGTAATGCATTAGCCTCACTAACACCGGGCTTTAGCTTAGAAACGTCGTCAGGACTGAATACACCAACGAGGAAGAGAATAACGAAGGTCAAAACGAAGCCAATGATGAATTTCGGGAAGCGGTTCCAAATTTCAGCAGGATTAACTTTGCCTTTTTCGCCAGTTTGGGCGACAGCAGAATTTTTGTCAATCGGGAATACCGACCAAATTACTGCGAGAATGAAGGCCCACACACCAATAAAGATGTCGATGAAGACTTTGGTTGTGGTAGCAACCATCAAGATCCAGCCTTCTTCCCAGTTCACGCCGAGCTCACTCAAAGCACGACCGCGGATTAGTGAATCGGTAATGGCACCAGCTGCGATGGCGCCGCCATCACTCTTAACTGCCAGACCCATCCAAGCACCAGCCACCATAGGATCTTTGAAAAGGAGGGCTTGTGCTAACCAAGGTAATAATAAGAGTTCAACGGCAACGAAGACGATAATAACCGCTGAAAGGATAATCGGGATAACGGGACGGGCACGAATGGCACTACCGGTGGCGATGGCAGCAGAAACACCGCAAATCGAAATACCGGAAGCTAGGGGAGCTGCCCATTCAGGTGTAAATTTAAAGAATTTACGAGAAATCAAATAAACGACTGGCCAGTAAATTAAGTAGGCTTCAACAACCGCGCAGATGCCCCGGATAATAACTGTGGTCGCAAGACCGAAAGCATCTAAGGATTTAAGCGCAATAGATCCACCAAGCACAACGATACCAATCTTAATAAATAATTCTGGTTTCGCTGCTTCTTTTAGATAATCGGCGAATTTCAAGAAAAAGTTACCGATAATAAGGCCGATGACCATGGCGATGATGTAACCCATCTCGCCTAAGCCTAGTGACCAAGCGATGCCATAATTAGCTGTCTTATCTGGTGTAGCACCGATGTAGGCAATATTGCCGAGCATGATACAGAATACGGTCGCCCAGAATATGAAGGTAAAGCCAATAAAGAACTTTTTCATATTGGCGCCGATGAATTTTGACGCGACACCGATAAGAACCAAGATGAAGAGGTAAGTAAGGATCAATGAAGCAAAACCACTGATACCGACGCCTTTGGTCACAGGAGCAAATGCTTTGGCAGGTTCAATCCAGACACTAGCCTTTGTAACCCAACCAAGTACATCCATACCGAAAAATGGTCCTAAACCTAAAGTGAATATCAATAGCCCTAACCAGGCTGCCCACCAGTCTTCATTTTGAAGAGCTTTCTTCTTTGCATATGTGTTTACTGTGGACATTTGTGCACCTCCCTAAGATTTTGATAATTTATCTGGAGATTCAACGATAGATTTGTTTATTAGGTCTAAATAAGGTCTTAAAAAGGTCTAAATAAGGTCTAAAACAACTCTTGTACGTTACTCACGTTCGTAGGGTAAAATAAGGTGGTTTTCTAAACACTGCTATCTAAACAGCATTAACATTTAATGAGCAGGCACACCTCCCCTCAGAGTTGGGTTTGTGAATGTGAATAGAAGCGGAAAGACTATTATGCCTCACCCCCTTTCCTACACTTTTTCGACAATAATAGAGAAAAAATGCACATTCACTAACTAACCCCATTATAGAGCTTTCTGAAAAATATGTGAAATATAGTTTTAATATGAAGGCCATTTAAAAAACCTATGGCAGAAATTTGATATCTACATTGCTAATTATCACAATTACAAAAGAGAATTTTACAATAAGAGAAAAATAGCCTAAACTTATAAGTGATAATAAGAACAATCGCAATATAATAAGGGGGCGAAAACATGTTTCTGGTTTTTTACGCAATACTAGCCATGGTTTTATTTTTAGGTATCTCAGTTTATAAAGCCTATGTGTATACTAAAATGCCTATGCATGGAAGGTTGGATTTATATCCCGTTCCAAAAGAAAAGGGGCATGCACATGGGGGGTCCTATTATGAGCAACAAGAATGGTGGAAGAGGCCCCGTGAAACTTCACTAGCCTCAGAAATAATTGACATGCTCAAAGAAATTCTCTTCATTAAAAAACTCTTTGAAAACCAAAGGTCCCTTTGGTGGTTATCTTACTCTCTACACCTTGGTATTTATCTCATCATTGCTTGGACAGTGCTCCTGGTGGTCGGTGCTGTAACAGAATTGGCCGGTGGAACAGTTGCGACCAGTGGATCGGCTTGGGGAATGCTGATTTATTACTTAACTCCTTTGGTTGGATGGGCAGGATTCGCCTTGGCAACCTTCGGTGCCCTAACTTTGGTTTTCCGTCGTCAGATGGATTCCACTCTTAAAAAATACACAACTCCTCAAGAATACTTTAATTTATTGCTCTTATTTGCGGTAACCGCTACGGGTATTCTCGTCTGGGGTGGCGATTTGAGCATGAGCAGCGCACGCGAAGCAATGGCCAATGTGCTAACCCTACAACCGTTGAACGCCAGTTCCTTAATGGTTGTGCATATCGTTCTAGCCGGGTTTATGCTTGTCTATATACCCCTGAGCAAAATGAGCCATTATGTGGGTAAGTTTTTCAGTTTTCATATGGTTAATTGGGAAAATGATCCCAATCTTCCGGGTAGCAAAATTGAGGAAAAGATTAAGGCCAATGCTCAGAACTCTCCCAAAACTAAATGGGCTGCGCCCCATATATCCGGTCAGGTAGCGGCACCTGCAGAGAAAACCTCTGCACAAGGATAATGAAATTAAAGAAAGGAGTATGTCATCATGATTAATTCGAAAGATTTAAAACCCAGTGATTTGGCGAGAGCGGATGAGCAATTGGTTGTGATTACCACTGAAGAACTAATGCCATTGCCGGCTCCTTATGATAAACCTGGCATGGAACCGGACTTCGTTCCGGTTAAAGATGCCTGGCGTGAAAAATACTGTACTTCTTTAGATGGATTTGTGGGTATTGATACTCTGACTCGCCCCCAATCCAAAGAGGAAGAAGAAGAGTTTGTTCGTAAATTTTTGAGCGGCTTAGAAAAGCTATTTTCCGATGCCAACAGCGGTATGCTCCAACCCTTAAACCTGACTATGGAGTACTGTGCGAAGTGTGATACTTGCTCCGCTGCCTGCCACATCTATGAGGGTTCAGGAAACAATGAGCTTTATCGGCCGATTTTCCGTATCGAAGCTCTCCGGAAACTCTATAAAAAGTACTTTACAACCAGCGGCAAGCTACTGGGCGGTTTCGTAGGTGCAGACCTTGAAGCCACTTGGGAGAGCATTGCTCGTCTTGGCGAATCAGCCTACCGCTGTAACCTCTGCCGTCGCTGCGCCCAAACCTGTCCCCTAGGTTTAGATAATGGCATCATGGCCAAGGAGATACGTAAAATATTTAGCATGGAGATGGGGATAGCTCCAACTCCAATTCATAAAAAGGGCTCAGAAAACCAACTAAAAACGGGTTCATCTACAGGGATGACTAAACCGGTGTTCCTAGACAATATTCAATTCCTAGAAGAAGAAATCGAAGAAAACTATGGCATGAAAATCAAATTCCCCATCGATAAAAAGGGCGCTGATGTCCTCCTTATTCACAACGCCGGTGAGTATAATGCTTGGCCGGAAAACCCCATGGCATTTGCTATGCTCTTCGAAGCAGCAGGAGTCAACTGGACCCTAAGTAGTGAAATGATGGGTTATGATAGCGTCAACTATGGCATATGGTATGATGATGCTCAGGCGAAAAAGATTGCCTTAGGCCAAATCAAAGCAGCAAACGATCTTGGAGTCCGCCGCATCGTTCAAGGTGAATGTGGACACGCCCATAAGGCGGGAGCGCTTGTTGCAGACCGTATGACCCCTGGCTCGAATAAGGTTCCCGTCGAGAGTTTTTTCCCTATGTTGCGAGATATTGTCATGTCAGGGGCGATTAAGTTTGACCCGAGTCGCAATAACTTCCCAGTGACCCTTCATGATCCCTGTAATGTGGTAAGGCAAATGGGAATTGTGATGCCGCAACGGGAAGTGCTGCAGAAGCTTGCTCCCCAATTCCGCGAAATGACCCCTCATGGCGTAGATAATTACTGTTGCGGTGGCGGTAGCGGTTTTGCGATCATGCATAGCTTTAACTTTGGTGATTTCCGCAATAAAATTAGCGCACGCAAAAAGTTTGCCCAAATTCTTAATGCCTTTCCAGACACCATGGAAGATCCCAGCATTGTCAAATATGTCTGTGCCCCTTGCTCGAACTGTAAAGGAACCATACGCGATATTTTGGAGTATTACGAAGCCACAGAAAAATATAATGTCCAATATGCTGGTCTGATTGAGTTGGTCGTTAACGCCATGGTAGATCTCAAGAAACCATTTTTTGAATTTTTACAAGAGGAATAAGACGCGTAGCGCATGTCCTCCTGGCATCTTGTTATACATTGTGAGGATGGTAAAGAGGTGGTAACGTGAAAGTGGTCATCATCGGTGGGGTTGCAGCTGGACCGAAGGTAGCTGCACGCCTGCGACGACTTTCCATAGAAGCCGAGATAACTATTATTGAAAAAGGTAAGCTAGTTTCTTATGGATCCTGTGGGTTACCCTTTTATGTGGGTAACTCAGTACCGGAAATTGAAGATCTCTTGAAGACCACAGCCGGATTGATCCGTGATCCTCAGTTTTTTAAGGACCAAAAGGGAGTTAATATTCTTACTGAGACTGAGGCCATAGCTATCGATCGCCGGCATAAAAATGTAAGGCTTCGTGATCTTACTACCGGGGAAGAAAGGGAACTGGACTATGATTATTTAGTTCTGGCGACGGGTGCAACAGAGGTTGTACCCTCCCTGCCCGGTATCGAGGCAAAGAATGTGTACACCCTGCACCACCCTGAGGATGCAGTTAAGATAAGATCACTCATCAGGGAAAAGAAGGTCAAGCACGCCACAGTAATTGGGGCCGGCTTAATTGGTATTGAGACAGCAGACGCCATCCTTAGTCGCCAAACCAAGGTTGCCTTATGTGAGAGCCAAGCCAGTGTACTTCCAAAACTACTTGATCCGGATATTGCTATCCTCCTTGAGAGTAGAATGCGCGCCCGAGGGGTGGATCTACACTTAGGTTCCCCAGTGAAGGCCCTCGAAAAAGATGATGATGATAACGTCAATCGAGTCGTCTTGGAGAATGGGGAAGTAGAAACAGAGCTGGTCGTCATTGCCGTAGGAGTGAGACCGGAGGTTAGCCTAGCCAGACAGGCGGGCCTCACCATCGGTGTGACCGGAGCGATACAGGTCAATCAGCATCTGCAAACTGACGATCCGTATATCTTTGCCGGTGGAGACTGTGCCGAGCAGATTCAACATGTGACGGGTGGTAAGGCCTATGTACCATTGGCTTCCACAGCGAACAAGCAAGGCCGAGTCATTGCTGACAATATCGCGGGACGAAAGACAGAGTTTCCGCCAATTTGTGGGACCTCCGTCTTGCAGGCTTTTGATTTAAATATTGGTCGGACTGGACTCGGGGAATTGGAAGCAAAGCAACTGGGCTACGACGTGATGACGAGCTTAAGCACCGGATTGGATGCTACACACTATTATCCGGTTCATGATTCCGTCACTATCAAGCTGGTTGCTGAGGCATCTACGGGGCACTTGCTGGGAGCTCAAGTCTGTGGTCAGGGGGAATGTATCAAGCGCCTGGATATCTTGGCCACGATCCTTCATTTCAGGGGCAAGGTGAGTGATATTAGCAGTTTGGATTTGGGCTATGCTCCTCCCTTTGCTACAGCGATTGATGTGCTCATTCATGCGGCAAATACCTTTGAAAACAAGCAGCTAGGGTTGGTCAAAACAATCACGCCCTCTGAATTGTTAGAACAAGTTAGACAAGGGAAACATTTTCACCTGGTTGATGTTCGCGAAAATGAAGAAGTAAAGGCTACTCCTTTCACAGGACCTAAGGTCCAGGAGATTCCCTTAGGGGAACTTAGAAATCGCTATCAAGAAATCCCTAAGGCAGGCGTAGTAATTTCTGTATGTCAGCTAGGCATCAGAAGTTACGAGGCTGCATGCTTCCTTAAGGAAAAAGACTATAAGGATGTACGCTTTCTGGAGGGGGGGATGTCTACCTGGGAAGCTCTACGCTATCAATTGCTTGAGTACATTGTCGAATGATGTATGATTATGATTATGATTTTGAATTGTGCGATTGCAATTATGTATTGTACACTACCCGCTAATTGTAGTTAAATAGAATCAGATAGTGTTAGTTCACACAAGAGTAATCAATTAAAGGTGGTGAGGGAAAATGTATATTGTTGCTGTTGATCCAGATACATGTTCAGGTTGCGATGCGTGCGCAGACAGTTGTCCGGCACACCTTCTCAAATTTGTTGATGGGAAGACCGAGGTTGTTGGTGATGAGACCGAATGTATGGGTTGTGAAAGTTGCATTACCATATGCCCATCAGGTGCTGTTACGATAACAGAAATGTAATTATCGAAAAATCATTGAATTGGAGGTAAGATCATGGCTGATAAGAAAACCCCTCAATTGGACGAGTTACAAAATGGAAAATGGCCCAGCTTTGTAACGGAAATTAAGAAAGCCGCCGTCAAGAATGAAGCCTCGAAGGAACTTCTTCACCTCTTGGAAAGATCCTATGAGGAAAAGCGCGGACACTGGAAACATGGTGGTATCGTTGGTGTAAAAGGATATGGTGGCGGTGTTATTGGTCGTTACAGCGACCTACCCGAAGAATATCCTCATTTGCAAGCATTCCATACCGTACGTATTAACGCACCCAGTGGTTGGTTCTACAGCACAGACTCTTTGCGTAAAATCTGCGATATCTGGGAAAGACGTGGTAGCGGACTCATGAACCTTCACGGTGCTACCGGAGACGCTATTTTATTAGGAACAACGACAGATCAGCTTCAACCCATCTTTGATGAGTTAAGTGAAGAAGGATTTGACCTTGGTGGTTCAGGTTCAGACTTAAGATCCCCTAGCTGCTGTGTGGGACCTGCACGTTGCGAGCATGCATGCTACGATACTTTAGAAGCTTGCTACAACATCACCAATACCTTCCAAGATGAGCTGCATCGCCCTATGTGGCCTTATAAATCTAAGATTAAATTTTCTGGTTGCGCTAATGATTGTACCGCTTCCATCGCACGTTCAGACTGTGCAGTCATCGGAACCTGGAGAGATTCCCTCATCATTGATCCAGAAGAGGTCAAAAATTATGCAGCCAGCGGTATGAATATCCAACATGTTTGTGAAGGTTGTCCTACCGAAGCATTGAAATACAATGCCGAAACCCAGGAGTTGAGTGTCATCGCTGATGAGTGTTCCCGTTGTATGCATTGCATCAACAGAATGCCAAAAGCCATTACTCCTGGTAACGACAGAGGAGCTACCATTCTGATCGGTGGTAAATCCACCATCGTTCAATCAGCCTTCATGGGTTGGGTCATCGTTCCTTTCATGAAAATGGAAGCAGAAAGCGATTACGAAGAATTCAAAGATATCATCACCCGCATCTGGGAGTGGTGGGATGAAAATGGTAAGACACGTGAGAGAATTGGGGAAACCATTTATCGTCTTGGCATGAGCAAATTCCTCACCGAAGTTGGCTTGCCTGCAGTACCTCAAATGGTCTATCGTCCACGTGCTAACCCTTATGTCTTCTGGCCTGAAGATGAAATCAAAAAATAAAAAATGAGATAGAGGTGAATAATAATGGCTATATTAGATCAAGGACCTCTCAATTATAAAGAGAACATTCCACCGATTATCGTCGATAATTATGGAAAATGGCGTTACCATGAGATTCCAAGAGCGGGTGTATTAAAGCACGTTTCCAAAACTGGTGCAGAACTTTATAGTATTCGTGCCGGTTCTCCTCGCCTTGTCAGCTTAGATTTCGTTCGTGATATCTGCAAACTGGCTGATGAATACTGCGATGGCTACCTTCGTTTCACAACTCGTCACAATGTCGAGTTCTTAGTATCCGATGCAGCTAAGGTTGAGCCTCTCATCGCCGCTCTCGGTGCTATTGGTCTACCTGTCGGTGGTACTGGCGCTTCCATTAGCAACATCGTTCATACTCAAGGTTGGGTTCACTGTCATACCCCAGCTACTGATGCTTCCGGCGTCGTGAAAGCCGTCATGGATGATCTCTATGAATACTTTGTCGATATGAAATTGCCAGCCCAATTGAAAATGAGCCTCGCTTGCTGCCTTAACATGTGCGGCGCTGCTCACTGCAGTGACTTGGCCATCGTTGGTGTTCATAGAACACCTCCCCGTATCGACCATGATAAGATTCGTAAAGGTACGGAGATTCCTAGTCTCGTAGCTTGTTGCCCCACTGGCGCTATTCGTCCTAATCCCAAAGAAAAGAGCGTCACTGTTAACGAAGCAAAATGCATGTATTGCGGAAACTGCTACACCATGAATCCAGGAATGGAAATCATCGATTCTCAAAATGACGGTATCGCCATTCTCGTCGGTGGTAAAGTAGCCAATGCCCGTACTGCTCCAATGTTCTCCCGGATGGTCATTCCTTTCATAGCTAATAACCCACCTCGTTGGCCAGAAGTTACCGAAGCTGTTCGTAATATCGTCGAGACTTGGGCAGCTAACGCACGCAAAGGTGAAAAGATGGGCGAATGGATTGAAAGAATCGGTTGGGAGAAATTCTTCGAGGCAACTGGTATTGAGTTCTCCGATAAACTCATCGATGACTTTATCTTCTCCAGAGAAACCTTCCGTACTGGAGCTGCGTTTAAGTACACAAAGTAAATATTCTCGGTAATATTATCGGGTATAGTCTATAAAGAAAAGGGGGACTAGGATATGCAAAAAGGAGCTGCCGACCCCGTTATCAAAGAAAAAGTCTTAGCTTATCTGGATACCGTCGAGAAGGCAAAAAGCAAAGAGATTGCTGCAGCAATCGGCGAAAAGAAATCTGATGTCGATAATGCGGTAAAATATCTTGCTATGGAGGACTTGGTCGAATATCTCTATATCACCACCACCTTCATCGCCCTCAAAGGTAAAGTTAAGGAACCAAGCTAAGCACCGCAACTCTTAAGAATTCAGCGGATCCCGATGCAGGAGCACTCCTCCTGCATCGGTGAAACTCCTTCACCTAATAAATATCAAGGAGTTGGCTTAAATGGACAAAGCCTTAAGAAATCTTCTCACGGAAAAAAAGTCAGGTATTATCCAAAAGTGGCGGCGTGAGGTTTTAAATAGCTACCCCAAAGACACGACCAGATTCCTCCAAGAACAAAATGATGTATTTGCTAACCCTGTAGGAAATACCATGACTCAAGGTATCGAACAAACGTTTACAGCGCTGCTTCAAGACGATGAATCCATTGAGGTGCATTCATTTTTGAGGGATATCATTAAGGTACGTGCTGTGCAGACCTTTACCCCTTCACAGGCTGTGAATTTCGTATTCCTTTTAAAAAAGATAATTCGAGAAGAACTGGGCAAGGTGGTTGAAGATGTACAGGTCTCTAGAGCGCTTCTAGAGTTAGACGCCCAAATTGACCAGTTGGCACTGGCTTCTTTTGATATATATTCAGAATGTCGCGATAAGCTAGCAGACTTAAAGACTATGGAATTAAGAAATATGACCTATCGGCTATTGCAGCAAGCCAATTTGGTGACAGAACGACCTGATGTGGACACCTCCGCTCCGGAAGCACCTGAAGGCAGCGCGTACGAGCCGTTTGTGGTAAAAACCAAGAGAAAAGAGGGTGTAAAGTGAAAGCCGTATTTCCTTTAATCGCTTTCTCTATCCTTATACTGATCCCACTCGCAGGAATAGAATTAGCCAATTTAGAAGTCCTGTTCGGTATTATCCTACCTTATCTAGCCCTAGCCGCTTTCTTAGTGGGATTTATTTATCGGATTATCGGTTGGGCCCGTACTCCGGTACCTTTTAGGATTCCAACCACGATTGGCCAAGAAAAATCCTTCGATTGGATTAAACAGAATAAGATAGAGAATCCAACCTCTAACTGGGGAGTCATCGTCAGGATGGCCTTAGAAGTGCTGTTCTTCCGCTCCCTGTTCAGAAATTCTACAACTGAGCTCAGAAATGACGGGAATGGCCCGAAAGTCGCCTATGGGTCAAGCAAATGGCTCTGGCTCTTTGGCCTACTGTTCCATTGGTCCCTGCTCATCACCTTGCTCCGTCACTTGAGATTATTTTTGGAGCCGGTACCGAGCTTTATCAGTGCCCTCGATAGTCTGGATAGTTTCTTCCAGATTGGTTTGCCTGCCCTTTATATCACAAATATTTTAATTGCCGTGGCCTTAATCTATCTCTTCTTACGCAGATTTATAGTACCACAAATTAAGTATATTAGTTTACCCGCCGACTACTTCCCCCTCCTTTTGTTGATGGGAGTTGCCGGTACGGGAATGCTTATGCGCTATATTTTTAGAGTAGATATTGCCACAATTAAGGAGTTTGCTGTCGGATTGCTCACATTCACCCCTCATATCCCGGAGGGAATCGGCACTATCTTTTATGTGCATTTATTCTTAGTCAGTTGCTTGTTCGCCTACTTCCCCTTGAGTAAGCTGATGCATATGGGCGGTGTATTCATGAGTCCGACTCGAAATATGAAGGCCAACAATCGTATGGTTAGACATATCAATCCTTGGAACTATCCTGTCAAAGTCCATACCTACGAAGAGTATGAAGAAGATTTTAGAGAAAAGATGATAAAGGCGGGTATACCGGTAGAAAAGGAGTGAGGTGAGAAAAATGGCAAAATATAAATTACCAAGTGCCGAAGAACTAGCAAAAATTGATTATACACCAAGCTCCACAGAATGGTTAGATACCCCTACTACCTTTGAACCGGGTACCTTCTGCTGGGGTGCAAAAGGAAAGGACTTAGAAATCGTAGGCTTTCCCAACGCACGCGATTGGTCTCCGGTCGATGAAGATTGGCAACTCCCGGAGGATTGGCAGTCGACGATCATCGAGGGAATCGGCGAGAGACTGAATAAATATCGTTCCTTCAAGATTATGATGGATATCTGCGTTCGTTGTGGAGCCTGTGCGGATAAATGCCATTTCTTCATTGGTACAGGAGATCCTAAAAACATGCCCGTACTCAGGGCAGAATTAATACGGTCCGTCTACCGCCGGTACTTTACCAAATCAGGTAAGTTCCTAGGCCGCTTGGCGGGTGCCAGAGATCTGACACCTGAAGTCATCAAGGAATGGTGGTATTACTTCTATCAATGTACAGAATGTCGTCGCTGCTCCGTCTTTTGTCCTTATGGAATTGACCAAGCGGAGATTACCATCATTGGGCGTGAATTACTCAATCTCTTAGGGCTGAATATCCATTGGATTTCCAACCCTGTGTCCAACTGTTACATGAAGGGCAATCACTTAGGTTTAGAACCCCACGCCATCACCGGCAATATCGAAATGATGTGTGATGACATTGAAGATATTACGGGGATCCGTATTGAACCGAGTTTTAATCGTAAAGGTGCGGAAATCCTCTTCGTCACTCCCTCCGGGGACTTGATGGGCGATCCAGGTATCTATACCTGTATGGGTTATCTCATGCTGTTTCATGAATTGGGTCTGGATTATACATGGAGCACCTATGCTTCTGAAGGCGGAAACTTCGGCTTCTTTACCTCCAATGAGATGGCCAAACGCTTGAATTCCAAAATTTATGCGGAAGCCAAACGCTTGGGCGTTAAGTACATTATCGGGGGCGAATGCGGCCATATGTGGCGGGTCATCAATCAGTATATGGGTACTTGGCAGGACCCTGCTGATTTCCTCGAGGTTCCTGTGTCACCGATTACCGGAACTCGCTTCGACAATGCAGCCTCCACGAAGATGATCCATATCGCTGAATTCACTGCAGATTTGATTAAGCATGGCAAATTAAAATTAGACCCTTCCCGCAATGATCATCTCAAAGTGACATACCACGACTCCTGCAATACCTCCCGCGGCATGGGATTGCTAGAAGAGCCTCGTTATATCATTAACAATGTCTGCAACAACTTCTACGAGATGCCGGAGAATACCATCCGTGAGAAAACCTTCTGCTGCGGGGGCGGTTCAGGGCTGAACGCTTCGGAAAACATGGCAGAGCGCATGACAGGCGGCTTCGCACGTGCTAATGCTGTAAAACATGTTCAGGACAAACATGGCGTTAACATGTTAGCCAATATCTGTGCAGTGGACAGAGCTGCTTTCCCGGCTCTAATGGATTACTGGACACCCGGAGTGGGAGTTACTGGAGTCCATGAACTGCTAGCTAATGCCCTGGTCATGACGGGTGAAAAGGAAAGAACAACGGATCTGCGCGGCGAAGATTTACCCGAAAAGGGGGTAACGGCCGATGATTAAAGGTGGCAAAACAATCGGTGGCCTGCTGATCTTTTTGGTTATCGCTATCCTGCCCTTCCTATATAATATGGGAAAGGCAGACGCCCAGCCTGTGATTGATACGGATACCCCGGTTATTCAAGAATTAGGGGCAACCGAATGTATCGAATCCACAGAATACATGAGAGAAAATCATATGCAACTCTTAGTGGAATGGCGCGATGCCGTGGTTCGTGATGGAAAAACAACCTACGTAAACAACCAAGGAAAAGAGTTTGAAATGAGTCTCCAGAGCACTTGCTTAAACTGTCATAACGACACGCCCGAAACGGTCTACTTCACCGCTGAAACAGCCAAACTAGGAGATAACCAATTTTGCTACTCCTGCCATGATTTCGCATCAGTGGAACCTGACTGTTGGAGTTGCCATGCTGGGCCAAGGGAGGCAAAATAATGAGCATCAATCGACGGGATTTTCTGAAAAAGGCAGGAGTGATTACCGCCCTAGGATTGGGTGGAGCAATTACTCTAGACGCCTTTGAGATCTTAGAACCCCTCAAAGCAGCGGATTTTACTAGTCCGGAGGGTTTAGCCGATAAACGCTGGGCACTGGTTATCGACATGAGTAAGATAGATCAGGCCACTATCGACGAAGTTATCGCTGCTTGCCATGATCTTCACAACGTTCCTGATATGGGCAATGCTAAGGACGAAATCAAGTGGATCTGGACCGATTCGTTCGAACATGTTTTCCCTGGTGAAGAAAACCATTACTTGGATGAAACGACCAAGAAGATACCCTTTTTAACCCTCTGCAATCACTGCGATCATCCGCCATGTGTGCGGGTATGTCCGACCCAAGCCACCTTCAGACGAGAAGATGGCGTCGTCGGCATGGATATGCACCGTTGCATCGGTTGCCGCTTTTGTATGGCTGCTTGCCCCTACGGAGCACGGAGCTTTAATTACTGGGATCCAACCCCCCATATCAAGGAGATCAATCCAGACTATCCGCGTAGATCCAAAGGAGTCGTCGAGAAATGCAACCTTTGTATGGATCGCATCGACCAAGGAAAAGAACCTGTCTGTGCGGAGAAATCCAACGGAGCGATCGTCTTTGGGAACTTGGAAGATCCTAACTCTGCAGTAAGAGAATTATTGAGCACTAATTATTCCATGCGCCGTAAGCCTGAATTAGGTACGCAACCCAGCGTCTATTACTTGATCGGGGGTGAGGAGCGTGCTTGAGAAAGCCTTATCCGGCAGTAAGAAGTATTGGCTGTGGGTCGGATTCTTACTGGTAGTCATCTTTGTTGGCTTCATGGCCTACCTAAGACAATACGAGGAGGGCTTAGGAGTCACCGGCATGAGCAGAGACGTATCCTGGGGTCTTTATATTTCCCAGTTTACCTTCTTAGTAGGTGTCGCGGCCTCTGCAGTTATGGTGGCCATTCCCTATTACCTCCACAATTATAAAAAGTTTGGCAAAATCGTTATTCTCGGTGAATTCTTAGCTGTTCCTTCTGTCATTATGTGCATCCTGTTCATCTTCGTGGACGTCGGACGCCCAGACAGAATTCTCAATGTATTGTTACATCCCACCCCCCATTCCGTTATGTTCTGGGATATGTGTGTACTCGTGGGATATTTGCTTCTGAACTTCATCATTGGCTGGACTGCATTAGGTTCAGAACGTAAAGGATTTCCGCCACCGGCTTGGGTGAAGCCCTTGATTTATCTCTCGATTCCCTGGGCCGTTAGTATTCACACCGTAACAGCATTTCTCTATTCAGGCATGCCAGGAAGACATCTCTGGCTCACCGCGATTATGGCAGCCCGCTTCCTAGCTTCCGCTTTTGCTGCTGGACCGGCCTTACTCGTTTTGCTTTGCCTGATTGTCCGGAAGGTCAGTACCTTTGATCCTGGTAAAGAAGCCATTCAGTCTTTAGCTAAAATCGTGACCTATGCAATGATTGCCAATGTATTCTTCTACATTCTAGAGTTTTTCACTGCCTTCTATAGCAATATTCCCGGTCACATGCACCCCTTGCAGTACCTCTTTGTAGGTTTGCATGGTTACGATCAATTGGTACCCTTCATGTGGGTTGCCACCATTTTAGCCTTTGTAGGAATTTTCCTATTGCTTGTCCCGAAATTTAGGCGGAATGAAAAAATACTACCTTTTGCTCTTGTCTCTGTCTTCATAGCGGCTTGGATTGATAAAGGGTTAGGGCTGGTCTTAGGCGGTTTTGTTCCCACTCCATTAGAACATGTAGTGGAATATACCCCGACGGCCACGGAGCTTGGGGTTACCTTTATGGTATACGCCATCGGTGCCCTACTCATTACAATCTTCTATAAAGTCGTCATCGGTGTCAGAGAAGAGATATAAATGTTATCGCAAAACTATAATAAAGAACAAGGAGGAATTTTAAATGGCTGAATTAGTTGTTAATGGAGTGTCCTACGAATTAGATGAGGATGGCTTCCTAGAAGATGCTTCCGTATGGAACGAGGATGTAGCAAAAGCTTTAGCTCCTCACGAGGATGTGGAAGAGCTCACTGAAGAACATTGGAAGATGATCAACTATCTGCGTGACTACTATGCGCAATATGGTGTAGCCCCCATGGTTCGTAAACTACTCAAAGACACTGGATATACTCAAAAGACCATTTATGAACTGTTCCCTACAGGCCCTGGAAAGGGTGCTTGTAAAGTTGCCGGACTTCCAAAACCAACCGGTTGCGTTTGATCCGACAGGGTTGGCGATGCGCTAACTTAACGTTGAACCATAGTCGTCAATAGGGGTCCCAGTAGAGAAAGGTATGGTGGGATTATGTTAAACATCCAGGATCAGGATATACAACAAGCAAACAAGCTTCATGTCCCGCGTATCGTTATTGGGGCCCCTCAGGGGCGCAGTGGCAAGACAACCTTTACCTTGGGGCTCTTAAGAGCCCTAAAGCGAAATGGCCATAAGGTCCAGCCCTACAAAAAAGGGCTGGATTTTATCGATCCTAGCTGGCATTCTGCAGCAGCTGAGAGGGTAGCGCGGAATCTAGACCCTTTTGTTATGAGTAAGGAAGATATTTGCCACTCAGTAGCCCTACATTCTTCAGATTGTCAGATCAGTATCATTGAGGGTTCTATGGGTCTTTATGATGGCTCAGATATCCAAGGGAGCACCTCGACAGCAGAGATAGCTAAAATAACCCAATCCCCCCTTCTCTTGGTTTTGGATGCGACGAGAATTACTCGTAGCGCTGCTGCCATTGTGATGGGGTGTCAACATTTTGACCCAGAAATCAATATTGCCGGCGTCATACTCAATAAAGTTGCTCGCTCACGTCATGAGAAGGTTGCCCGGGAAGCCATCGAAACGTATTGCCAGATTCCCGTCCTCGGAGCGATTCCTAAGGATTCATTGATTTCCATACCGGATCGGCACTTGGGTCTTGTTATGAATGGGGAAATGGTGGAGACGGAACGACTACTCGATCATATTGGTGACGTTATTAGTGAAAATGTAGACTTAACGAGGATACTAAGTATTGCCCAATCCGCGCCATCTTTTGAAGTCTTTCCGCAGGCTGAATGTTTCAGCTTATCAGGATATAGCCTGAAAGCGAAAAGTCTCTCTAGTCCGCGCATTGGTGTAATTCGTGACGCAGCCTTTAGCTTTTACTACCCGGAGAATTTAGAGATGCTGGAGTCTATGGGAGCAGAGTTGGTTTATTTTAGCGCCCTGAACCAAGAGGCTTTGCCACAGAATCTTGATGCACTCTACATTGGTGGAGGGTTCCCGGAAGTTTTTGCCGAGCAATTAGCTCAAAATGTGACTTTACGTGCAGATATACGGAGAGCCGGAGAAGATGGTATGCCCATCTACGCCGAATGCGGAGGCTTGATGTATCTCGGTCGCAGCATTTATACAGGTGAAAGCCAATATGACATGGTGGGACTACTTCCCCTAGATACGCAGATGCAAAAGAAACCCCAAGGGCATGGCTACACCGTGCTTAGGGGATCCGAGGACAACCTTTGGTTTAAGCAAAGTATAGTTCGTGGTCATGAGTTCCATAATTCGAAGATCATCAATCTGGACAAAAGCAAGATAAACTTTGGATTTAAAGTTGAGCGCGGACATGGTATTGATGGAGAAAATGAAGGCATTTGCTATAAGAATGTTTTTGCGGCCTATAATCATATTCATGCTATAGGTTGTCCTCAGTGGGCTGAGCAAATGTTAATTATGGCTGACGACTATCATAAACCAGAGAAAGTGAATAGCTTGCCTAAACCTAGGCTCACCCGAATGAGTAAGTATCAATTGGCATAACGATTTGTCAGCACTTATACATTGATTTTTAAGTTATTCTAGCTGGGTTATAAAACCACTGCTGCTTTTACCTTTATATAGTAATTATTTATATTACCATTTGACATAAAATTTTGTTATAATGGATTAGAGCTTGGATGAGCTTGAAATAAAATATACTTATTGATACTACTCGTTCGAGGAAGTTCTTTAGGTAAAAGGAGAAAATCTTTATGTTCGAGCAGCAGTTTATAGTTTTCAAAGAAGTAGCTGACACAAAGAACATTACCCTTGCAGCAAAGAGACTTCATATGAGTCAGCCGAGTATCAGTTTACAGATTCAAAATCTTGAGAGTCAATACAACACACGTTTTTTTAACCGGACGAATAAGGGAGTCAGTCTCACGAAGGCAGGAGAGGTTTTCTATAGCCATGTTTGTGAGATACTGGACATACTTGACAGGGCACAACATCAAGTTTGTGAGCTGGACGAGGATCGGCGCGGAGAAATACACCTAGGTGCGACCTTAACCATCGGCGAGTATGTACTTCCCAATATTCTCGCTTATTTATCGGCAAAATTGCCTGATGTCGATTTTAAAGTCAAGATCGCTAATACGGAAGTCATCGACCAAGATGTCATTGAGGGAAAAATCCATATCGGTCTAATTGAAGGCCCCGAGCCGAAGGACAGAGGGGTTATAGTGGATAAATTCTGGGAAGATGAGCTGGTGGTCGTCGTACCCTATTTTCATCCTTGGGCAAGCTATGATAGCATTCAATTGTCCGAATTGCCCTATGAGCGCTTTGTGACGCGGGAAGTTGGCTCCGGCACCAGAAAAACCATGGAGACTGTCTTAGCGGAACGCGGTCTCGATCTAACAAAACTGAATATCGCTATGGAGTTGGGCAGCACCCAAGCTATTAAGCAGGTGGTATGTGCCGGACTGGGGATTACGATTATCTCGGCCCTGACCGTGCGTAGAGAATGCGACCAGGGAATCCTTAAGGCTCTTCGCATCCAGGATGATCCCGTCTATCGCCCGTTGAATATTCTAACCTTGGCGAAATCTTCCCAGACGAAATATGAGCGGACTTTTATCAATTTCTTACACAACCATAAGCTCCTTAAGGAGATTTTGACGCAAAACTACTGTTCTAAAGGAATGCGCTATCTAGATACCACTAGGGCGGCTTGTGATAAGTGAGGTAATGATGCTGGAAGATAAGCGAATCGGCTTAGTACAGATGGAAGCCCGAGTAGGGGAAACCCGCTCAAACCTTAATACGATTATCAGATGTGCGGAGAAAGCGTCTCAGCAAGGAATTGAACTCTTGTGTTTTCCTGAAAGTGCCCTTCATGGATACTCACCCGCTGATTCAAGTGAAATTGGTGATTCACTGGATAGTCCAAGGCTTAAAGAGCTTAAAGAATGTGCAAGAGACTACAATCTCATTTTGCTGGTAGGCATGGTCGAGCAGATAGGTAAGGGTCAAAACCCATACTTGTCTCATCTCGTCCTTTTTCCTGATCAGGAAAAGGCCGTGTATCGCAAGGTGCATCTCGGCCGCAGTGAACAGAATTATTTTACTCCCGGTTCCCAGTTCCCTGTATTTAAGGGAAAGGGAGTATGTTTTGCAGTAGGGATTTGCTGGGATTGGCATTTTCCTGAGATGGCGACCATTTATTCCTTAAAGGGTGCCGAGCTACTTTTTGCACCTCACGCATCACCTGTCGTAGCCGGTGATCGAAAAGAAATTTGGAAGCGCTATCTGGGTACGCGAGCCTATGATAACTCCACTTATCTGGGAGCTTGCAATCTTATTGGTCCGAATAACCGCGGCAAGGTCTTCAGTGGTGGAGCCTTGGCCTTTGGCCCCAAGGGAGAGATTTTAGCCGAAAGTTTTCATACTCCAGAGGATGACTATTCTGAGGAAATCCTCATTGCAGATCTTTCAGCGCCGAAGATCAACGCTCTACGTAGCGCCGAGCGGGTCTCCATGAAGCAAACGTTCTTCTTGGCGGACCGCCGCAAAGAGCTCTACGGAGAACTCTTAGAGTTGGAAATACCAAAAGCACCTAAGGAATAAAGAGAAAGGCAATTTGCCTTTCTTTTTTAATTCCATGCTCAAATTTTGTCGAACGATTTATGGACAAGGCCATACGAAAGCGTGCGAAGAGGAACGAGGGACATAAAAAGAGAGTAATGGGGAAAAAGGGGGAAAATTCGTTTTGACATCCATATCTAGCGTTGGTAATATGAATTAGACACTAGATGTAGGGGGTGATGACTTGCATTGCCCATTTTGTGGGAACGATGAGACGAAGGTCCTAGAATCCCGTCAAGTGGAAGAAGGAACGGCTGTCCGTCGGCGCCGGGAATGCGATCACTGTTCACGGCGGTTTACAACCTTTGAAAAGTACGAAGATATGCCTTTGGTTGTGGTTAAGAAGGACGGAAGACGCGAAGAATTCTCTCGGGGAAAGCTGAAGGCAGGGATTTTAAGAGCCTGTGAAAAACGGCCGGTCTCAGTCGAACAAATTGAGACTATGGCTTATGAGATTGAAAAGAATCTCCGCAACGGCCACGATCGCGAAGTCCCCAGTAAGAGCATAGGCGAAGCGGTCATGAATAATCTGGTCCATCTAGATGAAGTAGCCTACATACGCTTTGCTTCAGTTTACCGCGAATTTAAGGATGTCCAACGTTTTTTGCAGGAGCTCCACGAGCTAGTAGAAAAAAAGGGGAATAACTAATTCCGAGCTTAATCTTTAGGAAGATTTAAGTCTATTCGTAATGCAGGGCAATTGGGAAATGTGCCCATTTTTAGTCCCTAAGACTGAGGAAGTTAGGCCATGCGACCTATCCTAAAAGTAAGGGATTTCAGCCAAAATAGAAGAGAAGAGTTTTTGAGAGAAAGTTGGGGATTAATGTTGAGTTTCGTAGAATCATTACCAAAAACTTGGCTCAGAGCCAACCTGACACCGAATGCCCGGGTTATTTTAGAAAAACGTTACCTCAAGCAAGAGAATGGGAAAGTAGCCGAGAGCCCGGAAGAAATGCTTTACCGGGTGGCTTCTGTCATCGCCCAGATCGAAGAGAAATTTGGCAAAGGGAAAAAAGAAGTCAAAGAGTTAACGAAATCTTTCTATGAGATGATGGCCAAGCTCGAATTTATGCCCAACTCCCCAACCTTGATGAATGCAGGACGTGATCTGGGTCAGCTCAGCGCTTGTTTTGTATTACCGATTGACGACAGTATGGAAGAGATTTTCGATGCCATTAAAAACGCAGCTATTATTCATAAATCGGGTGGAGGGACAGGCTTTAGCTTTTCCCGTTTACGCCCTAAAAATAGCACCGTCCGTTCCACCGGTGGGGTAGCTTCAGGTCCGGTATCCTTTATGAAGGTCTTTAATGCTGCTACCGAAGCGGTAAAGCAGGGGGGAACCCGGCGCGGGGCCAATATGGGAATCCTGCGGGTAGACCATCCGGATATTCTGGAATTCATCACCTGTAAAGAAGATAATAAAGAAATCACCAACTTCAATATTTCCGTAGGAATCACAGAAGCCTTTATGAAGGCCGTCCAAGAAAAGGCTCAGTATAACCTAATTGACCCCCATTCCAAGGAAGCTGTTGGTCAGCTCTACGCACCTGACGTGTTTACGATGATCGTGGATCGTGCCTGGAGAAATGGCGAGCCGGGAGTCATCTTTATTGATCGCCTCAATCGAGATAATCCTACCCCTCAGCTGGGTGAGATTGAAGCCACCAATCCCTGTGGTGAGCAGCCGCTGCTCCCCAATGAGGCCTGCAATTTAGGCTCTATTAACCTTAAACTGATGGTGACTGAAAAAGACGGTAAAGTCGTGGTGGATTGGGAGCGCTTAGGCACAATCACACGCACGGCGACCCGCTTTTTAGATAATGTTATCGAGGCCAACACTTATCCTCTACCGGCTATTGAAGCGATGGTGAAGGGCAACCGTAAGATTGGCTTAGGCGTTATGGGCTTTGCCGATATGTTGATTCTTCTCCAGGCCTCCTATGCTTCTGAGGATGGGGTAGAATATGCTGAGAAGATTATGAACTTCATTCAGACTGAAGCGAGATTAGAATCCCAAAGGTTGGCTGAAGAGAGAGGAAACTTCCCTAACTATAAAGGCTCCATCTATGACGGTGTCCGTCCTTTGCGCAATGCAACGCTGACCACTATCGCACCTACGGGGACCATCTCTATGATCTGTGGAGCGTCCAGTGGGGTTGAGCCACTGTTTGCCGTAGCTTATACTAAGACCGTCATGGACGGGACTGCTTTGATCGAAGTGAATCCCATCTTCCAAAGCTTCGCCGAAGAATATGGCTTTAATTCTCCGGAGCTTATGCGCAAGATTGCCGAAAAGGGAACAGTCCTAGGGTTTTCTGAAGTTCCGAATTGGGTTCAGGAGGTCTTCGTCACTGCTCAGGAGATCGACCCTGAATGGCATATCCGTATCCAAGCGGCCTTTCAAAAGTACACAGATAATGCTGTGTCCAAGACAATCAACTTTGCCAATGAGGCTACTCATGAAGATATAGCAAAGGCGTATGAACTGGCTTATGAGCTTAATTGCAAAGGCTTAACTGTCTATCGTGATGGCAGCCGCGAGGAGCAAGTTCTCTCGACTGGAATTGCCAAGAAGGCAGACGAGAAGGCAACAGAGCCCAAGGGACAAGCCTCTAATACAGAGAGTGATTCTGATGAATTCGTCATTCCCAAGATGCCTTTCATCCCGGAAGTGAACACCGTTTTACCTCGCCCCCGTCCGACCACCACTACAGGGGTCACCGAGAAGATTCGTATCGGTTGCGGTAATCTCTATGTGAGCGTCATGGCTGATGAGAAGGGAATTTGCGAGATCTTTACCAACACTGGCCGAGCAGGTGGCTGTTCCTCTCAGTCTGAAGCGACAGCTCGCTTAATCTCCATCGCTCTTCGTTCCGGGATCTCCGTCGATGCCATCATCGAGCAAGTCAAGGGCATACGTTGTCCTGCTTGTATCCGTCGTGAAGGGGTCAAAGTCACCTCCTGCCCCGATGCAATCGCCCGGGTCATCAAGGAATATGTCGAGCTTGGCAAAGGAAAAATGAACTCAGTCACCTTTAAAACTGAACCGGAAGTAGAAGAGAAACCTGTCCAAAGCAAGAGTGCTTCCTTTACCGGTGGTCAAAAGGTCCGCTCCACAGTAGCCGAAGCCAATTCCTGCCCAGAGTGCGGCATGGGAATTAATCATGAAAGCGGTTGCGTCGTTTGCACCCATTGCGGCTATTCAAAATGCGGTTGAGAATCAGACTAATAGTTTAGACATTAAGGCATACCTCAATATATTAGGAGGTATGCCTTTTTGATGGATAAAGATAGGTATGGTTATTGATAATAAAAGATAGGGTGCGTTGATAGATAAAGATGGTATGTTTATTGAAAAATAAAAAAGGGGAGAGCCGCTTACTACTTTTAAAAGTAGTAGACGGTTCTCCTAAGGATAAAGGCGGGAGTAAGGAAAAAAAACTTGTGTCTTTTAGACTATAGCACAGTGTTATTTGTATAAGATTCCGAAGATTCAATCAGATATTTGTTCAGTTATACAAAGATATAGCACACTACTAATCAACTGTTCTTCTACATATAATGATATGCCGTGAAATATGTGGCTAAGTCTAGCAAAACGGCATACCTCATCTAGAGGTATGCCGTTCGAATATGGACTTTCTGAAAATGATAAAGACCTAGATGTTTTCGTTTTGATACATATTCCCAATCACTTTGCCTAGGGAAGGGATGACCCTGACGTCTTTTTGTGAGGAACTCCCTAAGGCGTTTAACTCAAAGGTTGCTTGGGCCTCATTCCAATGGACTTTATAAACCTCAGAGGAGATGAGTACAAGATCAGCTTCATACACATCCAAGCCATCGGCATCGGTTAAACCTGTCCATTGTAATAATTCATATTTCCCTACGGGATCCCAAGACTTTCCTGGAATGCTCACCGCAAAGGGATCACAGCTTTGAATGTCAAAGCTAATCGCTTGAGGATTATGCATTTTCTTGGAAACCTTATTCCATACACGGAATTTTAATAGTCTCAAATGAACTGCCCCCTTGTCCTATACATGTCATCATCTCTTAATACGAACAAAGGGGGGAGATTTTGGAGTTTCAGGGTCTGGTAATTATTTCATTTCTAGGTTTAAAGAGTATTAGATAGAGAAGTCTCAGGTTTTATCCGTATATCAGCGGTTTCAAATTATTACTTTAATATGTCCTCGTGCCAAGATATAATGAGGTATAATGTAGAAATAAGTAGTAATTAGTAATTGGAATAAACATTAGAGAGAAAGCTGAGGAGAAATAATGGATTGGAAAAGAGCCTCGGATTGGGTAAAGAGTCACAAAAAGCTAACATTCGCAGCTCTAGCGGTTTTGGTGCTAGGCTTGGTTATGGTTAACCTGCAGCTTAGGCCGGCTTCCGTTCAAGGATACAAAATTAGTAAGCAGGAGTATGTCCCTTCTTTGTTGCTTAGTGGTGAAGTGATACCTGAAATCAGCGCCGAGATATCCACCTTGACAACTGGCGTCGTTCAGGAAATCCTTGTCAAAGAAGGTGCGCAGGTAGAGAAAGGACAGCTCTTGATCCAACTGGATGACCGCCAGGCGCAGAACGCATATCAGAATGCCCAATTGAACCTAGACCTGGCTAATCTTAATCTGCAACAGGCAACCACGGTTAATCTAGCCAATGTCAAGCAGGCCTATGTCCAAGCGCAGTTGGCATCGGAGGAGTCTCATAAGGAGCTGGAACGGAACAAAGCTCTAGCTGAGGCGGGAGCTATCAGCCAAGTTGAGGTGGAGAAGGCAGAACGCAACGTAAAGAACACTGACGAAAAAGTCGTGGCTGCCAAATTGGCCTATGAAGCTCTGGAAGCGAACGGCGTCAATCGAGCCATACTCGAACGCCAACGAGAGCAAAGGGAACTAGAACTTAAGGATAGAAAACGACAGCTAGAGGAGTATCAGATCAAAGCCCCCTTTAAGGGGCAGCTTCAGGAACTCAGCGTTCAGGTGGGTGAATTACTACCTGCGGCCAGCAAGGTAGGTAGTCTGGCCACCAGTGAAAAAAGCAGAATTCGCGTGAAGCCAGATCAACGCTACACTAACCTGGCTGCCTTTAACCAAGAGGCAAACGTTTGGCTATCTTCCGATGCGAACACGAAGTGGGAGGGCAAAGTAGTCTTTACCAAACCAGTCGGTGATGCCAGTCAAGGATCTTTTACAGCTGAAATTCAGTTGATGGAGGCTGTACCTGAACTTTATCCTGGTCGTTTAGTTTCGGTACAACTTTTTGGTGCCTCCCAAAAGGACGCGCTTATTGTACCGAGTGCTTTATTGATCGAATTAGATGGTGTCTCGGGAGTCTGGCTGGCCAAGGATTCGCAAGCTCACTTTGTTCCTGTGCAAGTGGGACTGCAAACCTTAGAAGGAGCAATCCTTATTGCTGGTGTTGAGGAAGGGGACATCGTCCTAGAGCCTGCTGATTTAAAGGAAGGGCAAAACATCTCGGTTCAATGAACAGCAAAGGATGGGCCATATGTTAAATAGACTTAAGTTTGAATGGAGTTTAGCTGACCGTTTCTTAAAGGAAAGCAAAGGGCAGACCGCCTTGATTACGACTGGAATCGCCATTGGAGTGGCTGTTATGGTTTTTTTAAGCGCTTTGATCGATGGTCTCCAGGCGGACTTGATAGATAATACCGTCGGCAACTCCCCTCATATTACCGTGACCAATACAGAAAGTGCCAGAATAGGTGCCTTTGAAGGCCAGGGTCCGCGGACTTTGATCATTGATTCTACCCAAAGTATGCAGAAACCGATGGTCGAATGGCAGGCCTTGGAGATAATTCTTGCCCAGGACAATAGAACAGAGAGCGTACTGCCCGTAGTGGAAGGTTCTGGCCTGGTAAGAAGGGGGCAAACTAGCAGGGGCATCGTCCTTCGGGGCTTCGACCTAACCAAGGCGGATCAGATCTATGACATTACTTCCAGAATAGTCGCAGGAAGCAAAACCCCTAATGAAGGGGCTGTGTTGATCGGAAAAGATCTGGCAGATAACTTAGGGGTCAACCCTGGCGATCCAATTTTTCTGGAACTCCCTGGCAAAGAACCTTTGGCCCTCACTATCGACAGTATATTTAGCTTGGGAACGGCTGCCGTCGATGAACGATGGGTGATTGTCGGTCAGCAAAAGGCAGGGGCCCTATTAGGACTGGGCGACCAGATTACCTCGATGGAAGTTCAGGTTAAAGACGTTTTTACTGCGGAAGAAATGGCTCGGACCATGAGCAAACAGTTTCCTAATACAAAGTGGGTTAGTTGGCAGGAGACCAACGCTTCTCTATTGGTAGCGCTCCAAAGCCAAAGCAGTTCTAGCTATACTATTCAATTTTTTGTTTTACTGGCAGTAATTCTTGGGGTTTCTTCGGTACTAGCTATCAGTGCCGTCCAAAAATCCAAAGAAATTGGCATCTTGAAAGCCATCGGAATTCGGACGAGTAGCATAGCAAGAGTATTTTTGATTCAGGGTGCCTTGCTTGGTGTATTGGGTGTAACCCTGGGCTTTGGGCTAGGTTTGGGAATGAGCATTATATTTATTACCTTTGCCGGAACTGCCTTTACCCTCCTCTTAAAACCTCTGACTATGTTCATTATTCTGAGTGCGACGATGATATCAGCGACTCTTTCCGCGTACCTACCGGCACGGCAGGTTTCTCAACTTAATCCCATCGAGGTGATTCGCAATGGCTAAGGTTTTATTAAAAACCATTAACTTGGTTCGTGACTTTGGTACTAACGGTGAGGCCCGCGTCCTGCACGGTATCGATCTAGAAGTTGAGCAGGGTGATTTCATCACCCTTATTGGGGCTTCGGGATCAGGCAAGAGCACTCTGTTAAATATCCTGGGGGCTTTAGATCGGCCTACCCAAGGGGAAGTGATCATCGAGGGAACGGATCTACGCAAACTTAATGATGATGAATTAGCTTATTTTCGTAATAAAACCATGGGATTCATCTTTCAGTCTCATTTCCTTTTGCCTCAGTTCAGCATTCTTGAGAATGTCTTGATTCCGTACCAGATTTATACGGGTCGCGTGACCACGGAGATTCGTAACAGGGCGCTAGACCTTCTTGACAGGGTCGGACTAAGTCATCGCATCAATAGTCGAGCTAATGCTATCTCCGGCGGAGAGCAGCAGAGAGGGGCTATAGCCCGGGCGCTAATCAATAAACCGAGGATGATTTTAGCGGATGAGCCTACGGGCAATCTAGACTCCACTAATACTGAAAAAGTATTTCAACTGCTGAAAGATATCAACCAGGAATCGAAAACCACCTTTATCATGGTTACCCATGACAGAAACCTAGCAACTCAGTCCAATCGTCTTGTAGAGATGAAAGACGGCAGGATTTTAAGAGATAAGAGGATGGGGACTAACCTTGGATAGTTAAAACTAAAGCGAATTTGACTTTTTAAAAATGTTGACGCTCATAGGAAAAAATGGTAGTATTTAAAGTAATCAATCTGGTACGGACATCGTGACATAGAAGTACAAAAAGGTTTGCACGATGGCGAAAACGTAGATCTTTATATGTGACTTTTTTAACAGCACACTATTATGCCATAGGGACTCCTTAGTGTAGATCCGACAATATCTAACAGTACTAGTCAAGAAGATTGTGAATGCGAGTTCTTTCTTAAATCTATTACTATAAATGACAAAATGTTTTAGCTAGCATGTACTATATATATCATAGATTTACAAATATTCTAAGTAAATCTATATATAAAAAGGTCAGCAGACTAATTCTAACGGAACCGTATCAATCGCGCAAATAAACCGATAAGGGGGTTGAAAGATTAACTTATTTCTGTTGTGCAATCATGTAGGCTAAGGTTAAGGAAGAAAATTGGACAAAAGAGGTGATAACACTGTCCACGGCTATGACTATAAAGAAACCTAAGGTTACAGTGAACAATCTAACTAAACAGTTTAAAGATCTACTTGTCCTAGATAACATTAATTTTCAGGTTGGGGAAGGAGAGTTTCTTTGCATTGTTGGTCCAACTGGTTGCGGTAAAACAACCTTCTTAAATCTTTTATCCAAACTTATGCCATCAACCCGAGGGGATATCTGTATTGATAATGTGTCGGCTGATCCCAAGCGACATAATATTTCTTTCGTATTTCAGGAACCTTCCTGCATGCCTTGGCGGACCGTTCGGCAAAACATTGCCTACGGTATGGAAGTAAAAAAGTTCCCTCCTGCCGAGATCAAGCGACAAGTGGATAAAACCCTAGAGTTGATCGGTTTGGCAAATTGCGCTGATCTCTATCCTAATCAAATATCTTCTAGCATGGAACAACGAGTCGCAGTCGCTAGAGCCTTCGCCGCTACGCCGGATCTGCTTCTGATGGATGAACCTTACGGGCAATTGGATGTTAAATTGCGTTATTACTTAGAAGATGAATTGATTAAGATTTGGCAGGAGTTCAAGACGACAGTTATTTTTGTTACTCACAATATCGAAGAGGCCGTTTACCTAGCAGAAAGAATATTGATTTTAAGCAATAAACCTACCACTATCAAGGCAGAAGTAAACATCGATTTACCGAGGCCTAGAAATTTCCTCGACCCTAAATTTCTGCAAATTAGAGAACAAGTGACCGAGTTAATCCGCTGGTGGTAAATGGCTCTGTTACAAAGGGAAATATCAAAATGATATTAAGGAGGAATTCGATGATGAACAAAAAAATGCAGATGCGTACATTAGGTCTGGTTGTTGTATCACTATTACTTATTATGGTGGTTGTTAGCGGGTGTGGCTCGAGCTCTCAGCCGGTCACAAAGGACGGAGCTCTCACGAAAATCAGAGTTAGTCATCAACCCGAATTTGAAACGTTCTTGTCTTACCGTGCCCAACAAGAGGGATTGGACAAAAAGAATGGACTTGAGTTTGAAATAAAGTACTTTGATTCAGGAATGCCACAAGTTGAAGCTATTCCCGCCAATGAATGGGATGTTGGCGCAACTGGTGGTGTTCCCGCTATAATGGCAGCCCTCCGCTATGACACCTATATCATAGGGATCGCTGATGATGAATCTTTCGCCAATGTTGTCATGGCTCGACCGGATAGCCCGCTTCTGAAAGGTGAATCTCCCGAGGGGAAAGACATTCTGGTTACAACAGTTTCCAGCGGCCACTACGCCTTATCCCAATATCTAAATACTTTTGGCATCACCGATAAGGATGTAAAAATCCAGAATTTAGAACAGGCACAAGGCGTTGCCGCCTTTGATTCTGGCGTCGGCGATGCTGTTGCACTTTGGGCCCCCTTTATGTATACAGGATTGCAAAAAGGTTGGGAAGTAGTCGCTTCTGGAGATGACGTAGGCGCAAAAATACCTCTAGTTTTGGTTGCCAACAAAAAATTTGCCGATGAACATCCAGATCTAGTCGTTAAATACCTGGACATTTATTTCCAAAAGATTGACGAGATTAAAAAAGAAGGTGCAAATTTAGCTCCTGAATACCAAACCTTCTTGAAAGACTGGGCCGCAATGGAAATCGACTTAGATACAGCTGCTATGGATATCGAGAAACACCCCGTCTATACACTGGAAGAGCAGCTGGCTATGTTCGACAGTTCCAAGGGTGACAGTGAAATATACAAATGGATGGATAGCATCGCTAGCTTCTTCACAGAACAGGGACGCTTTACTCCTGAAGAAAGTGAGAAAGTCATGAAGAGCCCCTTTATTAACGATACTTTTTTGAAAGCATTGGCTAAAGAGAAAGGCCTAATTAAGTAACAAGAAAGGATCAACAAGCAGATGGATCATGAACAGAAAAAGATCCTCAAATACCTCCCCTATCTTAGCCTGATAACGCTGTTTGTCGTATGGGAACTGATTGTGAGATTGGGTATCATACCTAGTACGATGTTGGCATCGCCTACTCAGGTCATTAAACTGTTTGTTGTTAAGCTGACCCAAGCCAATCCAGATGGCGCGATTTTAGCAGTCCATGTTTGGACCAGCCTACAAGAGGCCCTGATCGGTTATCTGTTAGCTCTAGCCATCGGTATTCCTCTGGGGCTGGCGATGGGATGGTTTGTTGTCGTCGAAGGCCTAGCGCGCCCCATCTTTGAAATTATCCGCCCCATCCCGCCGGTAGCATGGATTCCCTTGGCTATCTTTTGGTTTGGCATTGGATTAACGGGCAAGGTCTTCATTATTTGGGCTTCTGGGGTTGTTCCCTGCGTCATTAACTCTTTTGTCGGCGTTCGTATGACCAATCCTACTCTCATTCGCATGGCGCGCACTTACGGGGCCTCGAATTGGGAAATTTTCAAGAACATTTGTGTCCCGTCTGCCCTCCCCATGGTTTTTGGCGGTTTACAAGTAGCGTTGGCCGCCTCCTGGACCGCACTGGTCGCCGCTGAACTCATCGCCGCTAATACGGGTCTAGGATTCCTCATTACCATGGGTCGCCGCCTTTTAATGCCTGATATGGTGGTTCTCGGAATGTTCATGGTTGGGCTTACGGGTGTGGTCATCGGAATTATCGTCGATAAAATAGAGAAAAAACTTGTCGCGGGAGTGAGGAGGTAAAGCATGGATGGCACAAAAACAACCACGGCAACCTCTTGGCAGAACCGCTTAGGTAATCCTTTAAAAAACAAATGGGTTCTCTATATTATTTCCATCGTCGGCTTTCTATTGATCTGGGACCTTGCGGCGGTGACTCATATCACCGGGAAATTCCTGCCCCGACCTATTGAGGTCTTTATTCGGCTCCAAGATATGTTGGTCAATCCGTTGGCTGGGAAAACGCTTTTGGAGCACCTCTGGTTTAGTTTGCGACGGGTGCTCATCGGCTTTGGCATTGCCGTCATGATCGGTGTCCCGATTGGGGTCGGCATGAGTATCAATAAATATATAAATGCCATTGTGAAACCGATCTTCGATCTGTTCAAACCTATGCCGCCTATTGCCTGGATATCTTTAGCCATCTTGTGGTTTGGCATCAACGAGACGTCAAAGATTTTTATTATCGTCATCGGTGCGATTGTCCCTTGCATCATTAACTCGTATAACGGCATCCGCTTGGTTGACGAATCCCTATACGACGCAATTCGCATATTAGGTGCTAACAAGTATCAAGAGATTATTGAGGTTACCTTCCCCGCCGCTTTTCCGGCGATTTTCGCTGGGATTCAGATTTCCCTCAGCATGGCATGGACCACCGTGTTAGCGGCTGAATTGGTGGGAGCTCGGGAGGGCATGGGCTTTATTATCATGACTGGAATGAACCTTGGTCGGCCGGCAATGATTATCGGCGGTATGCTTGTCATTGCTTTAACAGCTTGGGTACTATCAGCCTTGGTAGGTTACTTAGAAAGGAAGATTTGTCCTTGGAAAATCGATCTGAACCATTAAACTATAAAATTAGTTGTACCGGAATTAGTAAGAATTTTGGGGACACCAAAGTCCTGGAAAAGATAGATCTCTTCGTTAAAGAAAATGAGTTTGTGGTTATTCTCGGTCCAGGTCAATCGGGGAAATCTACTCTTTTCAGGATTATTGCTGGACTAGAGACACCTAGCACAGGTACGGTTAAAATCGAAGACAAGGAGGTCTCTGGTCCAGAACCGACGGTTGGCTTTGTTTTTCAACGGTATACACTATTTCCCTGGAAAACAGTGATGGGAAATGTGGAAATGAGCCTTAAACTAAAAAATATGCCCCTCCAAAAGCGTCGCGAAATAGCCCAGCATTATATCGACCTGGTCGGACTCGGTGGTTTTGAAAAAAGCTACCCCCATCAGCTAAGTGGCGGTATGAAACAGCGTGTCGGAATAGCCCGTGCTTACGCCAACAATCCTAAAATAATGTTGATGGATGAACCTTTTGGTCAATTGGATGCTCAGACGAGAATTTTAATGGAGCAAGAAATGGTAAGGATTTGGGAAGCAGAAAAGAGAACCATTTGTTTCGTGACCAACAACATCGAAGAGGCTATCTTTCTTGGCGATCGCATTATTACTTTGGAGGGTAAGTTGCCAGGAAGACTTGGTCTCGCCTATGAAGTCAATCTGCCGCGTCCGCGGGAATTTACGGACATCGAGTTTTTAAAGCTACGGCAAAAGATTACCGATGATACTCAGCTGACCCTGTAATCGACAAGCGTCTGAAAAGGCTGCATCGGCGGAACAGTCTTCACGCAGCCTTTTCATATTAAAGCTTTCTCTATGCGAAAAGGGGTATTTATTGGCCTGGATGCTGGAGCATACGAATAAAATTGGTACGGACGTCATAATATGGAGGTGTTTTATTGTGTTTCATGATGTGATCATCGGGATTCCAAAGGAAATCATGAAAGGGGAAAATAGAGTTGCCGCATCACCGGATACTGTAAAGAAAATGGTAGCGGGCGGAGCGCGCGTCCTCGTAGAAACAATGGCTGGGGTGGGGTCATTTTTCAGTGACGATGACTTTAAGGCTGCTGGGGCCAGCATTGAAACAAATGTTGAGTCCTTATATGAACAAGCCCATATTATCTTGAAAGTAAAAGAGCCTCTCTTCCACGAAGGGCTGAACAAGCATGAAGTGAACTTATTTCATCCCGGACAGTATCTCATTACATTTCTCCATCCCGCTTCGCCTGTCAATCATGAAATGATTAAAAATCTTGCCATGATGGACGTTACCAGCTTTACTTTGGATGGAATTCCCCGTATTTCCCGAGCTCAGAACATGGATGCACTGACCTCAATGAGTACTGTGGCTGGCTATAAAAGTGTACTGATGGCTGCCAACCGCCTTAGCAAATTTGTGCCGATGATCGGATCTGCGGTGGGTGTGATTAAACCAGCTCAGGTTGTAGTGGTAGGGGCCGGAGTTTGCGGCTTACAAGCTATCGCTACAGCTAAACGATTGGGTGCTGTGGTCACCGCAGTTGATATCCGTCCCGACGCATGCGAACAGGCGAAAAGCCTAGGCTCTAATGTTTGGGATGTTGGTGTTCCGGCCGAAGTAGCGATTGGTCAAGGCGGATACGCCCAACGCTTGCCTGATGAATGGTTAAACAAGGAAAGAGAAAATCTGAAAGAAGCCGTCAAGAAAGCTGATATCTTGATCCTCTGCGCCCTGATTCCGGGGAAACAGGCACCGCTGTTAGTGACTGAGGATATGGTGAAATCGATGGCTAACGGTTCCTCCATTGTCGATGTTGCCATTGACCAGGGAGGCAATTGCGCTTGTACGGTTCCCGGCAAAGTTGAGAACGTGCATGGGGTTACTATTGATGGTACTAAAAATATACCGGGAATGGTGCCAACCAGCTCGACTTGGATGTTTGCCCAAAATATTTACAATTTCATCGCTTATGTGGTGAAGGACGGTAAGATTGAACTGAATCGCGAGGATGAGATTATCGCTTCTAGTTTGACAACATATAAGAAAGAAATCGTACACGCTGGAGCCCGCGAGGCAATGAATCTATGAAGGAGCTCCTGCTAATTGGTTTGTTTATAGTCTCGATGGTTCTCGGCTATAAAATCATTAAAGAAGTTCCAAGTCTTTTGCATACCCCTCTTATGTCAGGTTTAAATGCGATTCATGGTATCCCGATTTTAGGGGCTATGGTAGCAGTGGGGGTCGCGGTTATGACAGAGACTAAGTGGTTAGGCCTGATTGCTGTCGCTTTGGCTAGTATCAATATTGTGGGAGGTTTTGGTGTTACCCATAAAATGCTAAGAATGTTTAAGACAGGAGAGAAATAAGGATGCTGGGAATAAGCGCTCCCGTCTACTTTGGAATGAGTTTCCTCTTGGTCGTTGGTTTTTTAAGCGGAATCAAAAAAATGAATTCCCCCCGCACTGCAGTTACCGGTAACGCGATTGGTGCAATTACCATGATGCTAGCGATTATTTTGGCTCTGCTCTACTATGAAATTAGTGATTTAACTTCCGTCTTAGTCGCTTTTTTTGTAGGAGGTCTAATTGGCTTGGTGATTGCCGTTAAGGTTAAAATGATTCACATGCCTCAATCAGTTGCTTTTCTCAACGGGGTAGGCGCTACCGCTTCAGCCTTAATCGCTTTGGCGACAATCCTTAACGGTGATGCGACGACGTTCTTTGTTCAAGTGACAAGCGTCCTGGCGCTCATCATCGGTAGTATGGCCATGAGTGGAAGTTTGATTGCGGTAGGCAAATTGTCTGGAGTATTAAGCCCCAAACCGGTAGTCTTAAAAGGACACTCAGCGATTTTCTTTGCCACGGTTTCCATCCTGATCCTGCTTTGGGCACTATCTCCATTCGTGCCGCTTACGATGACCTTTGTCCTGCTGGCACTGGGATTAGCAATCTTCTTTGGCTTTTTGTTCGCCGTTCGCATCGGGGGCGCAGACATGCCGATCATGATCTCTCTTTTAAACGCTCTGACCGGCGTGGCGGGAGGCGCGGCTGGCTTGGCAATTTATGAACCATTGTTGGTAGCCGTCGGGGGGATTGTTGGCGCCTCGGGATTGATCTTGACCCAGATCATGTGTCGGGCGATGAACCGCCACCTCTGGGCTATACTGACCGGTAAAACGACAATGTCCTCTTCCGCTCCGGTAGCTAAGAAAGCGACATCGGCACCGCCCAGCACCAGTGAGGCACCGGCGACCGATCTGCAAAGTGTTCTGATAAAGGCGTCCACGGTAATCATAGTGCCCGGTTATGGGATGGCCTTAGCTCAAGCACAACATGAGGTCAAAACCTTAGCCGATACCCTAGAGGCGCAAGGTAAAGAAGTTTGTTTCGCGGTTCATCCGGTGGCTGGTCGAATGCCGGGGCACATGAATGTGCTCTTGGCCGAAGCCGGAGTGGATTATGACAAGCTGTTGGAAATGGATGAGGTTAATCCCCGTTTTCCGAACACTGATGTGGTCGTGGTGATTGGTTCCAACGATGTTATCAATCCGGCAGCCCGCAACGCCGTTGGAACTCCGATTTATGGCATGCCGATTTTGGATGTGGAGGCGGCCAAGCATGTCATCATCTGCAACTTCGACGAGAAACCGGGTTATGCTGGCGTCGACAACCCTCTTTATGATGGGAGGAAAGGTGTCACCCTGATGTTGGGAGACGCCAAAAAGACGGTGGCAGCTTTGGTGGATGAGGTCAACAGGGAAATGACGGCTGGGATGGCCGAGGGTCCGTCGGCGACCGATCTGCAAAGTGTTCTGACAAAGGCGTCCACGGTAATCATAGTACCCGGTTATGGGATGGCCTTAGCTCAAGCACAACATGAGGTCAAAACCTTAGCCGATACCCTAGAGGCGCAAGGTAAAGAAGTTTGTTTCGCGGTTCATCCGGTGGCTGGTCGAATGCCGGGGCATATGAATGTGCTCTTGGCCGAAGCTGGTGTGGATTATGACAGGCTGTTGGAAATGGATGAGGTTAATCCCCGTTTTCCGAACACTGATGTGGTCGTGGTGATTGGTTCCAACGATGTTATCAATCCGGCAGCCCGCAACGCAGTTGGAACTCCGATCTATGGCATGCCGATTTTAGATGTGGAGGCGGCCAAGCATGTCATCATCTGCAACTTCGACGAGAAACCGGGTTATGCCGGCGTCGACAACCCTCTTTATGATGGAAGGAAAGGTGTCACCCTGATGTTGGGAGACGCCAAAAAGACGGTGGCGGCTTTGGTGGACGAGGTCAACAAGGAGCTGAAGGGTGGACTGCTGAGCACAGGATGAGCTGTTGACAGGCATTATGGAGGTTAGTATACTTGATGTTATGAATGAGAAGAAATTACTAGTAAAAAAGAATATACCTATTGACTACGATAGCCCAGTACCCCTGTATGCACAATTAAGGGACCTCCTCCAGGAGAAAATTGCAGAAGGAACCTACAAGGAGAGGATTCCCAGCGAGAGAGAGATTATGGACCTGTATTCGGTAAGCCGTTCTACGGTAAGAAAGGCTATTACTGCATTGGTTCGTGATGGGGTCTTGGAAAAAGTACATGGGAAGGGCACATTTATTTCGCTGCTGCCGGTAGAAGAATGGCTGGGGAGTTTGCGCAGTTTTAACGATGTTGTAAAGGAAATGGGCCTGAAACCCAGTATAAAGCTTCTTTATCAAGGAGAAGAACCGGCGGTTGGGAATGCTACTTACCTTGAGGTGCCGGAGGTCTATGTGGTAGAACGGTTGCGCTTAGCAGATAACAAGCCTGTCGCTGTTGAAAAACAGTATTACCCGCTTCACATCGGCCAGCAAATCGCTAAATTTGATTTGAACAACGTTTCCATCTACGACTTGCTCGAGGGCCATATGGGAGTTAACCTCCTAGAAGCGGAAGAAATTATCACCGGCAGAACGTCTACCCTTGAAGAGGCCCAGTTGTTAGGAAGCGCTGAGCCAATCAATGTCCTGCAGACTGAAAGAATTCTCTTTGATAGCGAAGGGACTCCTATGGAGTATGAAAAGAGTGTCTATCGGTCGGATATGTATTCCTTCGCCATCAATTTGGTGCGAAAACGGCGCTAGGAAGGATGTTTTTTTGGTTCTTGTGGTACGGACGTCATTATAATCGGACGAGATATACAGTTGAGGAATAAAAGGAGGAAAGAGCAAAATGACACAGTTTGAGAATCTAACACCGGAACAACTAGTCCAGAAAGATCGGGAGAATGTGTGGCACCATCTCATGCAACACCAAGTTTTCCAGACGCAGGAACCAGTCATCATGGTCGAGGGCAAAGGGTGTACAGTGAAGGATATTCGGGGCAAAGAATATCTGGATGCCGCTTCGGGGGGGGTCTGGTGTGTTAACGTAGGGTACGGGCAAGATAGTATCGCAGAAGCTGTCTATGAGCAACTTAAACAACTTCCTTTCTATGCCTTGACGGCAGGCAATGTGCCGGCTATCCTCTTGGCTGAGAAAGTCACTTCCCTCTTACCCGGCTTGCAGAAGGTCTTCTTTTCCAATAGCGGCTCTGAAGCAAATGAAAAAGCGTTTAAGATGTCGCGCCAATATTTCCGTCAAAAATACCCGCAGAAGGACAAATATAAAATTCTTTATCGGCAGCGCGACTATCATGGCACGACCTTGGCAGCCTTGAGTGCTACCGGACAATCGGAAAGAAAAACGGGATACGGACCGATGGCACCGGGTTTCGTCGGTGATCTCCCTCCCGCTTACTGTTACCGTTGCCATTATGGCAAATCATACCCCGGCTGTAATCTTGAATGCGCCCATGCGCTTGAGGATATCATTAAGGCTGAGCGGGAAGACACAGTGGCCGCCGTCATCTTAGAACCGATTACTGCAGGTGGTGGAGTTATCCTTCCGGTATCAGAATATTATGGGATCATTGAAGAAATTTGTCACAAATATGAAGTTTTGCTTATCTTTGACGAAGTGGTTAACGGATTTGGACGAACAGGTAAATGGTTTGGGCATCAGCACTGGGATGTCGACCCAGATATGATCACGGCGGCCAAGGGCATGGCCAGCTCCTATATTCCGCTGTCCGCGACCATTACCAAACAGTACATCTTCGAACAGTTCTTAAGTGATCCCAGCGATAAAATGAGCTATTTCAGAGATATCAGCACCTACGGAGGCAGTTTGGCCGCTTTCGCAGCAGGCAGAGAGAACATCCGTCTGATTGAAGAACAGAAACTATGCGAAAACAGTGCTGCTATGGGCGAAGTTCTTTTAGATGGCCTGAAAGAACTTGAAAGCTTGCCCATTGTTGGTGAAGTAAGAGGAAAAGGATTGTTCGTAGGCGTTGAATTAGTAGAGGATAAGAAGACCAAAACCCCGGTCAGCGAAACCTTCATGGGTAAAGTGGCGGCAGAAGCGAGCAAGCAAGGTGTCCTCTTTGGCCGGACCAATCGCAGCATACCTGGACACAACAATATTGTGACCATCGCACCGGCTTTAGTTGTGACCAAGGATGAAATCAATCGTATGGTGAGCACCCTGAAAGATATATTAGTAAGTTTATCAAAATAGTATATTTAAATGAATTAGGAGGTAAAGAAAATGCAAAAAGTCAGAATGACACCTAGTGAAGCTATTTGTGAAACCCTATTGGCTGAAGGAGTAGACCATGTAACAGGTATTGTGGGATCTGCGTTTATGGACCTTTTGGATCTCTTCCCCACTGCAGGGATTAAATTCGTCCCTGTTCGCCATGAACAATCTGCCGGCCATATGGAAGATGCTTATACTCGTGTTGCCGGCCGTGCCGGGGTACTTATCGGACAGAATGGCCCTGGTATTACCAACATGGTCACCTCTGTAGCAGCAGCCAATTCAGCTCATACTCCTATGGTAATAATCTGCCCTTCAGCCGGAACCCCTACTGTGGGCTGGGATGGCTTCCAGGAAGCAGATACCGTTCAGATTTTCAAAGCGATTACCAAAGAAACCATTCGCGTTCCTCATCCCTCTCGGGCCGCAGATTGCTTGCGTACAGCTTTCCGCATTGCTTATGCCGAACGTGGTCCTGTCCTCTACGATATTCCCCGTGATTACTTCTATGGCGAGATCGATGAGCAGATTCTCGAACCCCATCAATACCGGGTTTCCCAACGGGGTTGTGGGGATTTGGTCTCCATCGCCAAATCTGTTGAGCTCTTAGCTTCTGCTAAACGCCCAGTCATTATCTCTGGTCGCGGAGTTGTAGATACCAAATCTAAGGATATTGTCGCAAAGATCGCGGAGATCCTTACCGCTCCCGTAGCTTGTACTTATCTTCATAATGATGCCTTCCCCTCAGATCACCATCTGTGGTTAGGGCCTATTGGCTATATGGGTTCTAAAGCCGCTATGAATACAGTAGCTGAGGCAGACGTAATCCTTGCCTTAGGAACCCGGCTTTCCGTCTTTGGCACCACCCCTCAATATGATATCAACTACTTCCCGGATAGTGCGAAGATTATTCAAGTAGATATCAACCCCCGCAATATCGCCAGAACCCATCCGGTTGAAGTTGGAATGATTGCCGATGCTAAAGAAGCGGCTAAAGAAATTCTCAAGGGTTTAGAGGCTAAAATCTCCAGTCCCCAAGTTAAGAAAGAATATCTAGCTGTCATCAAGGACCGTCAAGAAGCCTGGGATAAAGAAATTGTTGACCTAGCGATGGTGGATGGTGATCCTATCAATCCCCGCCGTGCACTTTTGGAAATCCAAAAAGTATTGCCAGAGAATGCTATCGTATCTACGGATATTGGAAATGTCTCCTCAACAGCCAATAGCTATCTGAGATTTAAAGGAGAGGGGATGCACATTGCAGCTCTGACCTTTGGAAATACAGGATTTGCTTATCCTGCAGCTTTAGGTGCCCAAATGGGTAACCCTGATGCCCCTGTGGCAGCTATCGTCGGGGACGGAGCTTGGGGAATGAGCCTTCATGAAGTGAGTACTGCTGTAGAACATAATCTGCCTGTAGTCGCCATCGTATTCCGGAATATGGCTTGGTGCGCGGAGAAAAAGAATCAAATTGACTTCTACAATAATCGTTTTATCGGGGCAGATATTCTCAATCCGGAAAGCTTTGTTCCGGTAGCTATCGCCATGGGTGCCGAAGGTATTCGCGTTACCAAACCAGAGGAAGTAGGACCGGCTTTGGAAAAAGCGTTGGCTTCACGGAAACCCACCGTGTTGGAAATCGTTTGCGACGGAACCCAGTTGGCACCACCTTTTAGAAAAGACGCTTTAAAAATGCCTACCCGTTTGTTACCTAAGTATCAGCACTTGGATGTAAGAAATTGGGGATTAGATGATTGATTTTTTTGGTTGCCTCGGTTTTTCTTAATTGATAATTTCCTGGATTATGAAAGCGATCATATAGCAGTAGGGGAGACCAAAGGTCTCCCCTACTGCTATATGATTTAAATTAATTTTTTTTGCCGAAATAATTCTCCGAAGGCAGCGCCGCCTAAGATCAACAGTGCTCCAACGATCTGCACAAAGCTTAGCTTCTCTCCTAGTAGAACTGCTGAAAAGGTCAGTGCCGAAAGGGGCTCCAAATAACCACAAATCGCTACGCTCTGTACGGGGAGAGTGCCGATAGAAGAGAAATAGAGATAACATCCGATTCCGGTGTTAACAATGCCTAGGATTAGAATGGGGATTAGGCTTTCCGATGTCATATGGAAGGTGAAGCCCTGCTTCAGTAAAATAAATATCCCTACCGTGATAAAGCTTATCATCAGCTGCCACATCGAATTGGCAATGCCAGTTATACTTGCCGCCTTTTTGTTAGAGATTACCATAATAGCGTACGTGACTGCTGCCAGTATACCGTAGATCAAGCCAAAGGAATTGCTTTCTCGGGATAATTGCCCGGTAACACAAAGCATACCGACGAGCACGGCGAGAAAGCCAAGGAGCTTGGTGCCCGTCATCTTTTCCTTGAAAAGAAGAGGGGAAAGAATCATGATAATCACCGGGCCGCAATAATAGGCAAGAGTAGCAATGCTAACCCCAATTCGTGCGTAGGCCTCGTAAAGAAACATCCAGCTTGCACCCATAGCCACCCCGGAGATAGTAAGATACAGAAGGTGCGACTTGTTAAGGAAAAACTGGGCCTTTTGTTTGGACAAGATAAAAACAAGTGCTAAGAAAAGGCTGCCGATCAGCGTTCTGGTAAAAACGATTTCATAGCTGCTTAAGGCAATATAACTGGCAATTATTCCGTTTGAACCAAATAAAAGTAGTGAGGCTATGTATTTCAAATAAGCCTTATTGATATTAATTGTATGAATTGCTCTTTCTGTTTGCATTATTTATACCATCCATACTAAATTCTCACTTCATCTAAATAAGGTGTCATCTGGAGGAAGAAACGTCTGATGTATCTTCCTTGTGACAGTAAAAAACCGAGGCATGGCCTCGGTTTTGCATAGATACGAGGGAGTATGACACGAGAAATTATAATTGAGATTCAATATTAAAGCTTCTTGATTAAAGCACTGACCGTATTGGCCTCCTTGCTTTCACCATAGAATTCGATTTGAAAGCCCTCAAATAGATAGCTCATCGTATAGATATCTGTGAATTCAGGGTCTTGGCTAAAACTATTGGGCATCCCCAGTTTGGCGCTAATCTCATCGAAGGTATCGGTTATTTTCACCCCTAAGATTTCCTGTTGGCCCTCTAAGAATATTTCTGAGGCGACATTCTCATTATTAAACAGGATGATAATATTTTCGAAAGCAATCTCGGTAGCAAAAGTATCCTTGGGAACTTCAGGATCGATGACCGGTACTTTTTTGGACTCCAGCTTCGTAATCTTCTCGACTTCGGTCAGAGGCTTGCCCAAGAGACTTAAGGTCGGATGATTTTCCGCATAGGCTTTAACTACCCCTTTTTTAGCCAGGTTAATGTCTGGGTAGGCGATCTCATTGACGATGTAAGTGCCCCAGGTCATTTGTTCCGGATCGTTGACTGACTTCATTTCAATATAGTAAATATCTTTGTTGATATAATTCTCGATTTTATAAGGATCTTTGACCTCAGCTTTATTAAAGAGATCAACTAGCAACTCCACCCCATCATAATAGACCTTGCCAGTTTTACTATGGACAAAATCAATCACCGGAGCTCCTCCGTTGACCATATGTTGAAAAGCGTAAATGGTATGTTCCCCCACTTTTGCTTCTCGCAAGAAAGCCACAGTATACTCAGTCTTTGTCAGCAGCTCTTGCGAAAGGACCCGCATAGCTTCTTCTTGGCTCAACGCCGAAGCAGAATGAGTGGGTGAAGTGCCGCCCACGGGAGAATCTACATCCTTGCTCCCCCCGCAACCGGTTACAAGCAGGGCTATGCTAATCAAAGTAGCTACGAGCATTTTCCTCATCTTTATCACCTTCCAGTTCATCGCTAAATAGTTCGACGAATTAGAATGAAATCCTTTATTATAAAAAAGACCCCAGCATGGGGGTCGGTTGACCTAATCTTTTTCTGTCGGCAGCTCCTCAATTGAATCAATCCGACCGACAGCGACTTGCTCTCCGTCCTTCATGGTGATGAAATACTCTTCTAGTAGTTGCTCTTCAAAGCTCTGATCAATCGCCTGAAGATCTTTTTCACTTAGATAGGCTTGGCCGAGGAAATGCTCGCCCGCTTCATCGCATGTATAAATCGCAAAAAGTGTTACCAATAAATTCATCCTTTCTTTCTCCCCACTAGAATTGCTAAGTCAATGGTGATTTCCAGGGAGTTCAAGTCCATGATCCTGTCGATTCGCTCCCCCTGGGCTCCCCAGGTCAAAGGGGTCATATGTACTAAATTCTCAATAAGAGGTTTTGCTAAGTTCCGAGTATAGTGAACAGGCACGATTTCAGTCAGTGCCAGATGATTTTCGAAGAGCTCGATGGTTTTGGCGTTAGAATACTCTTCACGATCGGTCTCTGCATAAAAAACAGCGCGCAATTCCTTGAGATAGTCCTTTTCCGGAATAACCTTCAGGACATAGCCGTCGGGGTGGAGAATTCGCTCAAACTCAGCATAGTTGGCAGGGGATAAGATGTTCAGAATCACTTCAAAAGCATGATCAACAAAGGGACATTGTGCAAGATCAGCCACACACCAAAAGCTATCTTTATAATCTCGGGCGGCCATTTGGATGCCCTCTTTGGATAAATCCATTCCCACACAGCAAGGAACCGTTCCTAAACAGTGGTGGAGTTTTTGTTGGATATTGGCTAAGTTAGAACCTTCGCCACACCCTGCATCCACGATATTTAAGGAGCGGTCAAAGCTCTTTGCCTCGGCACTAATCAACTCACAGAGCTTCGAGTTGAGAGGCTCAAAAAACCCACTTTGGGCCAGATTTTTTCTTGCATCGAACAAGGCCTTATTGTATTTGGACTTAATGCCATGAGATAATAAATTAACATACCCCTGCTTAGCGAGATCAAAGCAATGTTTTTCCGCGCAGATCAGACTCTTCTTATCCACAAGCCTCAGGGTATGTTGGCAGACGGGGCATCTCAAGAGATTCTCAAAATGGCCAGTGAGGGCATCGCTGAGGATAATACTTCTTGGCATTTTAAGCATCCTTTCAAGTGAGGGGTCACATAGTATAGTGTATAATTAAGACGAGGATTGCTACATTTCTAATAATAACAACATTTACCTGTCTTGAAAAGTCAGGACACGACAATATTCATGAAAAGTAGCATGGTTTCTCTATCAAGGGGGGTCAGAACATATGAAAATCAAAGGGATAGCTATAGTCATCTTAACCCTGTTGATGTCACTTTTCCTCGTTACCCCCTGCTTCGCTAATGCAGCGGAGCCTCCATCTATCGTTATCCTCGTTCCCAACGCGCCTGAGGAACTTGCGATTAGCCTGATCACGGATTCCTCCGGCAAAGCCAAGATAACAGACAAGGCCTTCGAAAGGTACTACGCCTTTTACTATCGAGACTTAAAGGATACCGGAGATTATAGTTTTGAGGTTACCACCCCAGAAGGTTCTTTCCTGATTCATGTGGAGAAACCCGTCAAGGCTTATAACAATATCTTTACCTTAGATATGCAGCAGCAAACCTTAGAACCAGGAAAATCCCTGACGCGCTCACTTTCTCTAGTATCTTTGCGAGTGCTCCTGACCTTGCTGATTGAAGCGGGCGTCTTTTGGCTTTTTGGTTATCGAGAAAAAAGATCTTGGTATCCCTTTTTTGCCATCAATCTCATTACCCAAGGAGCTCTCAATATCTGGCTTAATGAATTTTCGCCTCTGGCCAGTTATCTAGTGCTTAACCTCATCATCGGAGAAGTCCAGGTCTTTTTCGTCGAACTCATTGTCTTAATGGCCTTTTTGCGAGAACATGGAAGGCTGAGAACGTTTAGCTATGTGATTATAGCCAATCTCATGAGTTTGATTGCCGGAGGTTATATTATTACCTGTTTACCGATTTGATAGTTAAGGAAGGAAGGTACCTTATGAATAAGAGATGGTTAATCTGGGGACCCGCTCTAGGGGTTATGCTTTTCACCCTCACCGGTTGTGTTCCCGGTGATGGCTCCTACACTTTTAACGAGCCTGCAGGGTTTTTGTCTGGTGTTTGGCATGGCTGGATTGCACCGTTCTCCCTGATTGCGGGGATTTTTATGGACGGGATCCGGGTTTATGAGATATTCAATACGGGTTGGTGGTATGATTTTGGCTTCTATATCGCTGTGATTAGCGGCTTTGGGGGATTGTCCCTGTCCCGAAAAAAGAAAAAGGAAGGCAAGTAGTTCTAAATGAATAAACGAGATTTTGCCATCGCCCTGATGATTGTGACAGCTTGGGGTGTGAATTTTACTGTCATAAAACTAGGTCTTCATGATATTCCATCCATGCTCCTAGCCGCCTTGAGATATTTAGCCACCGCCTTTCCGGCACTCCTTTTTATTAAGCCTCCCGCCGTAGCCTGGCGTTACACAATCGGCTTTGGGTTGACCGTGGGTTTGGGCCAGTTTGCCTGCTTGTTTTACGCTATCGAAATCGGGATGCCCGCCGGTGTGGCATCCGTGGTCTTGCAATCCCAAGCCTTCTTTACGTTCTTATTCGCCGCCCTGACTCTTAAGGAAAAGATTCGGAGCCGACAAATTCTTGGTCTCATGGTAGGAATACTCGGTTTGTACTTTATCGGCGGTAATTTCGGTGCTAGAGGGATAAGCGAAATCCCTCTGGGTGGTTTACTCTTAACCGTAGTGGCCGCGGTCTCTGCGGGATTTTCCAATATTGTCATAAAATTAGCTTCTAAAAGCAGTGTCACGAAGGGCCAGAGGCTGGATATGCTAAGCTTGGTGGTCTGGTCCAGTTTAGTCCCGATCATCCCTATGTTGGGGATTGCTTTAACCTTAGATACTCCCCAGACTTTGATATCTGCTGTGCAAAACATGGATATCCCAGCAATTTTAGCCGTGCTTTATATTGCTTATGTCGCCACTTTGTTTGGCAATGCCACTTGGAGTGAACTGATGGCTAAATACCCGGTCACCCAAGTTGCCCCTATCTCCCTCCTTGTTCCCATCACGGGCTTGATTACCGCTCAAATCGTCTTAGCTGAGTATCTAGACCTATGGCAATGGCTGGGATGCTTTGTCATTCTTTTCGGTTTAGTGATTATGAATTTTGGCATGACGCCCCTGCGTTTGCTTTTAAAGAAGAGGTAAGCTCTGACCGATTTCTGTAGTTTTTGAGGTGAAAACACATGGAGATTATCGAAGATAAACTGCGTGAATTAGAAAGCATCCCTTATTTGGGGAGATACCCTAAAGATTTTAGCGAATTTTGGCTGGAGAGCTTAAGGACTGATCATAGGGTTACGGCTCGCCTGGAGTTAGAAAGAATCTCTTACCCTATTGCTAAGGTTGAGGTATTTTCAGCGACCGTTCTAGCCGGAGACGAGGTCGAGTTAAAGGGGTATTATCTAAGGCCAGCCTTAACAGCGAATAACACTGATGGCCTTGGGAAAAGAGAAAAGATAGAGCTAAGTCTTGACGAAAGGGTGCAGTCTCAGCTGCTCCCCGGAATAGTGCGCTTTCATGGCTATTCCGGCAATCGGGGCCAGATCTCTGAGTTGCTTTTATGGGCTTTGCAAGGTTATGCCATCCTTGCCTTAGATGTACGGGGGCAAAGTGGAGAGACACCTGATCACCGCGTCTATCCCTCTGGGTCTTTTTCCGGCTGGATGACCTTAGGTCTGGAATCTCCGCGCCGCCATTACTTTCGCCAAGTCTATCTGGATGCGGTCCGAGCGGTGGCGGCTCTTGCCAATCAATCTGAGGTAGATGAAAGGCGAATCGGCTGTATAGGCAAAAGTCAAGGCGGTGGCCTTGCAGTTGCCGCCGCGGCACTTACGAATACTTTGGGAAAAGAAGTGGGGTTGCGAAGCCAAGTGAAGGCAGTTTCGGCCGCCATTCCTTTTCTCTGTGATTTTCGCCGCGGTTATCAGCTGCAGAGTGATGGTCCTCTCGATGAGCTGGTCTGGTATTTTAAACTTCATGATCCGGAGCATCGGGGTGAGAAGGAGATATTTAAGACTCTGGATTATTTTGACACAGTTCACTTCGCTCCTTGGCTGGGAGAAGAAGTCTCAAGTCTCGTGTCCATGGGATTAAAGGACACGGTTTGCCCTCCAATTACTATTTATGCCTTGTATAGGGCGATTCATGGGAAGAAGCAGCTTCTCGCCTACCCGGAATACGGCCATGAATCTCCAGATGAGTTTGTGGATCGACAGATCGAGTTTTTGGCTGGGGTACTGGGGGTTTAAGTCGAATCCGAGTAGTGATAATGTTAACCTATTCGATGTATTCCAGAGGATAGAAAGTTTCTACGAAAAGCATTTCTTTTTAGAAGGGGATGCTTTTTTCGCATTCAAACTAGGGTGAAGTGCTGGGGTGAAGAAACTGCATGTGGGTTACAAAGGTTGCGTCTCGCCTTTCAGTTAAGTCCTAGGGTGAATTAAATAACCGTATTTCAATAATAAGATAGCGATAATCGTTCGAAATTTATTGCAAAACGATAAAACGCGTAGTATAATCAACTTACAATAAATAAGTGAGGTGCTTATTATGAATCGAGAAACACTCTTTTTGAAAATTGCTGTCTTTCTGATAGCAGCTCCGGTTCTTGCTTTGGCTCTACTTGGCATACCATGGTTAGCGACTAATCCAGCAAATCCAGTGTATGCTCGTGTACTGTACCCGATTATAGCCATTATGTACTTATCCACGGTCCCGTTCTTCGTTGCCTTGTATCAGTCTTTCAAGCTTCTAAGCTATATTGATAAGAATGAAGCGTTCTCCGATAGTTCAGTAAAGACTCTAAAAAAGATAAAATTCTGCGCCATGATAATCAGTGTTTTATATGTGGGCTGTTGGCCTTTCGTCCTCGGGGTTGCGGAATTAGACGATGCCCCCGGTCTTGCGATTGTCGGCATGGTTCCGATTTTCGCTTCGATGGTCATAGCGGTCTTCGCCGCTGTTCTTGAAAAACTTCTTGCTAAAGCCATTGCTATAAAGTCTGAAAACGAATTAACGATTTGAGGTGTTGAACATGGCGATAATTATCAATCTTGATGTGATGTTGGCCAAAAGGAAGATGAGCCTCACAGAACTGTCGGAGAGGGTTGGAATTACCATGGCCAATCTTTCGATATTAAAAAATGGCAAGGCAAAGGCGGTTCGCTTGTCCACTTTAGATGAGATCTGTAAGGCCTTAGAATGTCAGCCGGGAGATATTCTAGAATACAAAAGCGAGGAAATTACATAAGGAGTCTAGGGTAAGTGGCGGTTTTAGTTGGTAATAATTTATTACCAACTTTTTTTGCTTTAATTTTTTTGCTTTAAACAGAGGATTTGTTCTATAGGCTGAGGCGAGGATAATGTGAATAAAAGGCGATTCCCGAGAGGGGAGGGATGAGGACATCAGTAGGTTCCTTGGTCTCGAAGAAAGATATAAAAATCGTCGAGACTGTCACGGATCACATTTTTCGGGAATAAATAACAATGAGGGGCGAATGGGACGTCTCCATGGCCTCTCTAATTACTCCCCTTTCGAGGGCTGATAATGTTGGGTGTCACTTGAGTTGACGTGAATAGAGCAGATTAGGTTTATAGAGGGGAAAAGAGGGGAGGTTAAGAGCTATGGAAGATATCCTTAATATAGTGGGGAATTTTGGCTTTCCGATCGCCGTAAGTATCTACCTTTTAGTACGCATCGAGGGAAAACTCAATGACCTCACCTCAAGCATTACGGAGCTGGCCAGGGCCATAGCCATCCTAGAAGTGAAGGGGGATGGGAAGTAATGGATTGGCAGAAGATTGTAATCCACCATTCAGCAAGTCCCACCTCTGTGAAGAGGGGAACGACGGATGTGCCAGTCGACGCAGCTATGATTCGGCAGTGGCATCTGGCCAAAGGCTGGAGTGACATCGGGTATCACTTTGTGATACTCCCCGATGGCCGCTGTGAAGAGGGCAGACCCCTGTTCAAGCCAGGAGCCCATTGTGTGGCTGGGCATCGGAACTTTATCGGTATCGGCATCTGTCTCGTGGGGAATTTTAGCCTGTCGGATGAGATTCCGGAGGCGCAGCTGAATGGATTAGTGACCCGGGTCATCTCCTTGATGCAAATCTATGGCCTAGGCATCGAGGATGTGGAGCTCCATCGGGAGATCCCCGGAGCGGCCACAGAGTGCCCGGGAAGGTTTTTTCCTGAGGACTTGTTCGGAAGGGAGCTCAGGGAGCGATTGGGTTGAGATGTGTAAGAAGGAGAAGAAAAACGATGCCTAACTTCAAAAAAGTTGGGGCATCGTTTATTTGTTTACCTTTTTTATTTTGTTTCTAAACGACTAAGTCGTTCAGCAAATTCTTTGTTAGCCTTGAGTTGACTATCACGGAAGTCGAACAAGGAGGTAATCTTTTTGTTGATATCGTGTTCCATGCGGACTTGACTATGTCTAATATTGGTGATATCAAGCTGCATTTTTTCTTGGTTGACTGAAAGTGTATCCAAGCTATCTGAAAGAACTTTCAATTGCTCAAACACTTGCTCGAATCTAATCAAAGCTTGTTCTTGGAACTTATCATTCTGATTAAGCTTCTGAGAAATCTGCTCGAATCGATTCAAAGCCTGCTCTTGGAACTTATCATTCTGATTAAGCTTCTGAGAAATTTGCTCGAATCGATTCAGAGTTTGTTCTTGGAAATCATCATTCTGATCAAGTTTATGGAAGATCTGCTCGAGTCGATTTAATACCTGTCCTTGAAACATCTCATTATCCATAGACAATCCTCCACCCCTTATCTACCTAGTGGATAACTAGTTTAATTATACCAATAAAAGGGACAGGTTCACAATAGGATATTATTCAATAGGTAAAGAGATAACTAAAAATTTCTATTTGATTATGCTTAAAGTTAGACTATACTAACTTTAAGGAAGTAAAATATTAGCCTGTGTCACGGCAGGTACAAGCAAAAGTATTTCTTTGAAAAAACACATGAAGCTCAAAAGGAGAAACATATGAAGCTGAATGAATTAAGTATAGGTCAAAGTGCTTCGATTATATCCGTAGGCGGAAGCGGTGCCCTGCGTCAGCATTTTCTTGATATGGGTGTGCTCCCCGGTGCGGTGGTAACTTTGGTAAAATTAGCACCTATGGGAGACCCCATGGAACTTCGTATACACGGTTATGAGTTGACCTTACGTCTGGCCGACGCGGAAAAAATCGAGATCGAGACCGTTCATGATTTAGAACAATTAACGGATAATTCAAGGATGACCAAACCCGCTAGCCATCCAGGTTTAGGGGAGACCGGCATCTTTCATACAAAAGCCGATGGGGATTCACTACCGGACAGCGAGGTGCTCACCTTTGCCTTGGCCGGTAATCAGAACAGCGGCAAGACGACCCTCTTTAACCAACTGACCGGTTCCAATCAGCGGGTCGGTAATTTTCCTGGTGTAACGGTGGACAGAAAGGACGGGGTAATCCGCGGCCATGCTAATACCCTGGTTACGGATCTGCCGGGGATTTATTCCATGTCCCCCTACAGCAGTGAAGAGCTGGTGACTCGTCAGTTTTTACTAAAGGACAAGCCAAAGGGAATCATTAATATCGTCGATGCGACCAATATTGAAAGAAACCTTTATCTGAGCATGCAGCTGATGGAATTGGATATTCCTATGGTATTGGCCTTGAACATGATGGACGAAGTGCGCAATAACGGGGGCTCCATTCATATCAATGAAATGGAGAATATGCTGGGCATTCCTGTTGTCCCCATCGCTGCCAATAAGAATGAAGGAATCCAAGAGCTTATCGATCACGCCATCCATGTGGCAAAGCATCAAGAGCGCCCCGGCAGAATGGATTTTTGTGATCCGGAACACGATAACGGTGCGGTCCACCGCTGTCTCCACGCTATCATCCATCTTATTGAAGATCACGCCAAGCGTGCTCAGATTCCTGTGCGCTTTGCGGCCAGTAAGGTTGCCGAAGGGGATAAGGCAATAATCCAAGCATTGGACTTAAACCCTAACGAGCTGGAGCTCCTAGACCACATAATTCAGCAAATGGAGGATGAGAGCGGCTTAGACCATGCCGCTGCCATCGCCGATATGCGGTTTAAATTTATCAAGAAAATCAGCGCCGCCACCGTGGTGAAGCCTAATGAAAGCAAGGAACATGCTCGCAGCGTGGCTGTTGATAAAGTGCTGACGGGGAAATACACGGCGATTCCAGCCTTCGTCGGTATTATGGGGCTGGTCTTCTGGTTAACCTTTGGGATGATTGGCACATGGCTATCGGATTTGCTGGATATGGGAATTACTTGGCTGACGGCACTAGTGGATATGGGCTTGACCGCCTACGGAATTAACCCTGTTGTTCATTCGCTGATCATTGACGGGATATTTACCGGGGTGGGTAGTGTCTTAAGCTTCTTGCCAATTATCGTCACCTTGTTCTTCTTTTTATCTTTCCTAGAGGATAGCGGTTACATGGCTCGGGTGGCTTTTGTCATGGATAAACTCTTGCGGAAGATCGGTCTTTCCGGTCGAAGCATTGTTCCCATGCTTATTGGCTTTGGTTGCACCGTTCCGGGAGTTATGGCCAGCAGAACACTACCATCTGAACGGGACCGTAAGATGACGATTCTATTGACACCCTTTATGAGTTGTTCGGCCAAGTTGCCGATTTACGCTCTCTTTACGGCGGCCTTCTTCCCCAGATATGGTGCACTTGTCATGATCGGGTTGTATTTTGGCGGGATTGTCGTCGGCATATTATTCGCCCTGCTCTTAAAAGGATCACTGTTCAAGGGTGAGCCAGTTCCCTTTGTCATGGAATTGCCAAATTACCGCATGCCTAGTTTCCAAAACGTGTTGCGACTTCTTTGGGACAAAGCCAAGGATTTCCTTACCCGGGCCTTTACCGTAATCTTTGTGGCAACGATTATCATTTGGTTCCTGCAATATTTCGATACCCGACTGAACGTAGTTTCCGACTCGCAATCCAGTATGCTTGCCATGCTGGCTGGCGCGTTTGCTCCACTTCTTCAGCCTCTCGGTTTAGCGGATTGGCGGATTTCCACGGCTTTGATTACGGGATTCATGGCCAAAGAAAGCGTGGTTTCTACTCTTACAGTTTTATTGGAAGGCTCCACTACTACTCTAGCTGGCCTGTTTACTCCCTTTTCGGCTATCGTTTTTCTGGTATTTACCCTACTATATACTCCCTGCGTGGCGGCGATTGCTTCCGTCAAGCGTGAACTGGGGGGGAAATGGGCTGTAGGGGTGGTCGTCATGCAATGTGCCATTGCCTGGTTTGCGGCTTTGTTAGTGAATTTATTGGGAATGATGATGGGATGGGTGTAAGTTATGGATGGATTAAGTATTTTCCTTTTAGTGCTCATTTTGATAGGATTTTTGGTGGCTATCCGCTCTATCTGGAGGAAAAAGGATAACCCCTGTGGCAGTTGTAGCGGGGGCTGTAGTTCCTGTAGCTACTCCTGCACCCCACTCGAGCAGGAGAAAAGGCTGAAGGAGCTCGGCAAAGAAGAATCTGAGTAGAAGTTAGGGCCGCTGTTCAATGAGAAGGATTGTTCGTTGGGCAGCGGTTTTTGTATTGTTAATCCGGTAAAATTATGGTATTCTCTAAATAGGAAAATTATGGGATGGTGAAGCCCGTGGATATCTCGCCATATGTATTGGGGCATAAAGAAAGGTTAGAGAGTGCGGACCGAAAACGGGAGAAGTTTCATGCCGAGGCCATGTCTAAGGCTAAAAAAATTGCTGAGGAATTACATAGAGCTTTTCTAGGTGTTGAAGTTTATCTTTTTGGTTCGCTGACAACGGATTTCTATGAATTGACTTCAGATATCGACCTTGCCATTAAAGGGCTTAAGGAAGAAGATTATTTCAAAGCGCTTAAAATTGCTGAAGAAATTGCTGCACCTATTTCGGTCGATCTTGTGCAAGTAGAATACGCACCGGAACCGTTGATTAAGGTGATTCAACGAGATGGGGTGAGTCTTTGACAAGTGGGGAAAAGAAGATTATCCAGTATCGCAAGCTACTTGGCGACCTAGAGCTAGATATGGACTCCATTACGAAGCTAGGTCGGGAAATTAGCCTTATAGCACAGGATGTTGAAAAGCTGAGAGGGGAAATCCCTAGTCGGGATTTAATTTCTTGTGCAGCTTATCTTCATCATTTTTATACCGGAATAGAATGCATGTTTGAAAGAATTTCACGGGTCATTGATGGTGGGGCATCAACAGGTGGAGGAGATTATCATCGAGAGCTTTTAAAGTCTATGGCTCATGAGATTCAAAAAACAAGACCCGCTATCATTAGCCTTGACTTGGCGGAAGAGCTTGACGAATATCGTAGATTTAGGCATATGTTTCGACATGCCTATGGTTCGGAATTACGGTGGCGAAAGATGCAGCCATTAGCAAATGGAGTATCTTCTACAGTTAAAGGAATTGAGGATACCTATCAAAAGACGGTTAGTTTTGTTGAAGACCTTATAAGTGGTTTATCCCAGTAGAATATCTTCCAAATGAAAAGGGGCCATTGCTAACGAGGAGTTTGTTCGTTAAGCAATAGGCCCTTCGTGTTGAAAGCTTTAGAAGATGGAGAAGATTATGGAGTTTAGAAAAGCAGTTCATGCCGACCTTAACAGCATTATGCAGATCATCGCTCAGTCACAGGCTTATTTTAAGGAAGCAGGAATCAATCAGTGGCAGAATAACTACCCAAACCCTGAGACAATAGAGGATGATATCCATAATAACCACAGCTATGTGTTGGTAGATAACGAGAAGGTGGTGGCTACTGCGGCGGTTTCCTTCGATGGCGAAGCTACCTATGACACCATCTACCAGGGGCAGTGGCTTAGCCATCATGATTATGCGGTCATTCACCGACTGGCAGTTGCCAAAAGCTATAAAGGACAAGGCTTGTCATCCCTAGTGATTAAAAGTGTGGAGCAGCTTTGCCGGAATCGAGGGGTAGTGAGTATCAAAGTAGATACTCATGACGAAAACATAGCTATGCAAAACCTGCTTAGGAAAAACAAATTCCAGTATTGTGGGATTATCTATTTAAAGGATGGGAACAAAAGGATAGCCTTCGAGAAGCTACTTAGTCCTGATAATACATGAAGAAGGCCATGGGGTCAGTATTTAGATCAGGGTCAACCCCATTAACTTTTCTCACATGATACACTTGTCCACCGAAGGAGCGGGCTTGGTTATCAACGATATAAGCATAATCATAGCTTCCCGGATTGACCCATCCCATAAACGTATAAGTGTGAGTATTCTTCACCGTAAAGACGATATCCCCCGGCTTTAAACTCTTAATATTGGTATCCTTCTTAAAACCAAGCTTCGTTAGATAATTGCTAAATTTGGCTACATTGGCCATGGAATTAGGGATATTAAAGCCCACTCTCCTTAAGGCCTCGGCTTGAAAATAGACACAGTTATTAATCAGTATCCCTGAGTGGAGAGCTACGGCCCGGTTATGAACCGATACCTGATGGCCTTGATTGAGCATATAGTTATAGAGTTTGTCTTGGATCGAGGAATGAAAACTACCAGAGTAACTGTCCTTGTACGTGTCTATATTAAAAAAGTAACTTTCTTTGGTAATAGGAAAAATTGACTTTTCCATCACTAGCCTAGAATCTACAGTGCGAATCATAAACAGGGGCGATTGGGCCTGGCCATTTAATAGATTCACAACATTGTGGACCACCTCATCGGGAACAACACCGGGGCCACCTAAGGCTGTAACGCTTGGGGTTACACCGTTGATATAGAGCTGTGTTAAATAGGCGGCAATGGTATCGGGTACAATAGGGGTGGAGGGATTAATCAACAGAATAGGGTCACCCTTTTGAGCGGCGAGGGGTGCGCCTGATAAAGCATCGGGATAATTAGACCCGGAAGCGATATAGATTGTTTCAGGGTAAGGGGCTATTTGCTCATAGGCCTGGGCAGCTGTTTCATAACGATCGTTGCCCGAAAATCGTGTCAGGGTAGCTTCGGGTAAAAGGGCTTGGATTTGACTCTCCACTTCAAGGGAGACCACACCGGCGCCCCCCGAGATATAAACCTGCTTAGGTTGTTGGATTTGCAGATAATCTTGGATGGCCAGAGGGATGCTACCGTGTTTAACAAGAAGAATCGGCGCCTGGGCCTGACTGGCAAAGCTTGAGACGCTCAGCACATCGGGGAAATTCTCACCGCTGGCGATATACACCGTTCCACCAGGCTCACTGTTCAGGGCATCAGCTGTTAAGCGATCGGTGGCATACCGGTCTTCACCGCCAAGTCGCTCCACTGCATAACCATTGTCAATAAAAAAGCTGTCAAATTCCGCTCCGATGACACCATCCCCACCAATGATGAAGATTTTACCATCCCTAGACAGATGGGTCTCGATATAGGCCAAGGCATCCGGAGAATTATGGGGATGCTTGTTAACCAAGAGAATAGGAGCATTCAATTGATGCGCCAAGACACTAGCGGACAAAGCATCAGGAAAATCCTGTCCCGAAGCCAAGACCACATGATCGACGACCTCATCTGAGAATTGCTTGGCGATGGTTGCTGAGGTTTGATAGCGATCCGGGCCATCAAGGCGAGGATGGATAGCTATACTCGCTTGAACCGGACGTGCTGTGACCGCGATCAAGATGGCTAGGCATAATGTTGGTAGAGCTAAACGAATAGATTTAATGCGAATCATCTCAATCTCCTTTGCTTTTTTGCCCGTTTTTACACAATAAACATAGTTTAACAGAGACTTTGCCGGATGTGCACCCTTAAATTCTTCCAGTTGGGTTAAGAAGTCACTCTGTCCCTATGCCAAAGGTTAGAGTAAAATTATCGTGGGCAAAAGAGCAAAAAATTTAGGAAGAGCTAAAAAACTCTTCCCAAAATCACGAATTTCCTGTAGTTTGGTAGTTGCTAAAGCCACAAAATACAGGGGTGCGTGACATGAATAGTTTAACCAAAGAAAAGATAACATTCAAGGATATTGAGAGAGATTTTTACAAAATAGGTTGTGAAGTTGCGAAACTGCTCCTCCAAAAGTTTCTGGAAGAAATGGATACAGAGCTTGCAGAGAGCAGGGATAAAGCAGTTCTAAGACATAGAGGCAAAAAGTCAACCTCAATGAAGACCCTGATGGGAGAAGTATCAGTCGATCGAGCAATATATAGGAAAGCCAAAGACGATGGTAGTCAAGAGTATGTTTATCTTTTGGATGAGGCTCTGAGATTGGAAACAATGGGCTTTATGTCTCCTAATCTCGTAGAGAAGATTTTAGAATACAGTTGTGCAATGTCCTACCGAGAAGTAGCACAAGCGGTTTCAACCTTAACGAATCAAACCATCAGCCACCAAGGAGTATGGAACATCGTGCAAGCTGTGGGAGAGAAACAAATTGAAGCAGAAAAGGCACTAGTGGACTCCTTTAAGAAAAATGAATTAAGCGGGAGTAAAGACGTTCCCATTCTCTTTGAGGAAGCGGATGGCCTGTGGTTATCTATGCAGGGAAAGAGCAGAGAAAAAGGGAGCTCCAAAGGCAGAAAAGAGCTTAAGATTAGTGTTACTTATGAGGGTTGGAAGCCAAGATATCCGTCATCTAAAGAGTACGAAACCGTGGGCAAAATGGCTTTTGCAGGTTACATGAAATCGGAAGAGATGAAAGAACTAAGAGACGCATCAATATCTCAGAATTACAATGTAGATGAAATTATCTATCGAGTCCTAAATGGTGATGGAGCATCATGGATAAGACGAGATCATGATCAAGAAACAGATAAATTTCAGCTCGATCCCTTTCATCTTGCTCAAGCAGTCACTAGAAATGTATCAGACAAAAAGGCTAGAAGACCCATCCTAAAATGGCTTAAGGCTGGGGAATTTGGAAAGGTATTCGAAAAGATTGAGCAGCTCAAGCATGAAAGCGGCGGAGTGGCCAAAGAGATAGAAAAACTTGGTAGACTAGAAAGCTACATAAGAAGCAATATTGACGGGATAGTACCCTATAAGGACAGAGAAGATATGACGTTACCCAAAGCCCCTGAGGGCTTAGAATACAGGAATTTAGGCACGATGGAAAGGCAAGTGAGGGTATTCGCTTCCCGCATGAAAGGGGCAAGAAGCTGGAGCGAAAAAGGAGCAACCCATCTCTCCAAAATAATCGCTTTAAAAATGGGAAAAGGCTTCAAGGAAAAGATAGCAGCCCTAGTTTCAGGAAAGCTCCCGGACCGGTTGACTGAGAGATTCGTAGAAACCATAACGAACAGCAAAAGCGGACTAAAGAAGGCCGTAAAGAAATCAATATACCCGGTACATAGAGGAGAGTTGCCCTACACAAACTGCTCAGTAACAAACGGCAGGAAAGTCATTCGCAATATGTTCAATCTCAAAACATTTAGCGAGATGATCTACCGGTAAGGTTTAACCAAAAGACCCCAGATCAAGACTTGACATGGGGGCGGCTGATGCTACCCTAAATCAGGGGGATGGGGCCTACCCCAAAGGAATACATCTTGTGAGCCCCATGCCTTGACCCATGGAAGCATCCGCCGTTGGGTCCCATGTCAAGTCTACCCCAGAGTTGAACTGCATCTGGAAGCAAAAGGGATTTTATTACGTATCTACACAACTACGAGGAATAGAATTTTTGCCCACGTCTACTTGACACCAACATGCCAAAGCACAGATGGAAAAGAACCCAGAGTATCATGATATGATCTATAAATAAAGGGCAAAAACAATGCAAATAAAAGGCAAGGCAAGAGGATCAATCCCCTTGCCTTCTTCATTTCCTAGGTCCGAAATGCATGAATAAGCGCATTACGGAACATAATTGATAAGGATTAGGTAAGTTCCGAGAAAATGGAGATATGCTTTTTATGAAGATGACTGGAAATATTTCTATGTTGAGTCCCATCAAAGATGTCTTATTGAACCGTGAAGAATTAATGAAGCACGCCACTGAATTAGCTCACCTGCATCTGCAGAATCCCCAAAGAGGGAAACGGCAACTGCTGACCCCCCGCGTCATGGAAAATGCCCGGTTCTTAAGTGCGGCACACCATGAGATTATTAACTATGTGCATAAGGAGCAGGATGTCGTCCCAGCGGCCGAGTGGTTTTTAGATAATTATTATTTGCTGAAGGATTTTCAAACAGAAATCCAGCGCGATTTACCCCGAAAATACGAAAACCAGCTACCCCGTCTAAATATGGGTGATAACCAAGGCTATCCACGTGTTTTTGAGCTGATGTATGAGTTGGTGGAACATACGGACAGCAGAATCCAAGAAAATATCCTCCGGGAGTTTATTAATACCTATCAGGAGCTCATTCCCTTGGCCAGCGGTGAGATTTGGGCGATCCCGATCATGCTGAAGATCACCCTGCTGGAGAATGTCCGCCGATTGGTGGAGAAAATCCTGCTCACCCAAGAGGAGAGGCAAGCCGCCAGACAATGGGTTTCGCCATTTGAAGATCACAGCGATTATCCGGAACAATGGGAAGAGCTCTTGGAAACTGTCCCACGCCCCCTCTCCTTTGCACCGACATTTACCGAAGTCTTAGGCAACAAAATTAAGGACTTTGGTTTGGATGGCGCTCCCCTGCAGCGCTGGCTAGAACGCGCTTTAAATAAGCAGGAAATGTCCATCGAAGCGATGAGCAGACTGGAACACCAGCGTCAAACGGGCTTTCAAATCTCTATGGGCAACGCCATCTCCAGTGTGCGGTTTTTAATGGATCAGGATTGGCCGCAGTTTTTTGAAGAGATCAGCATGGTCCAGCGGGTCTTGGAATCTGACCCGGCTGATATCTTTGCGAAGCTGGATTTTAAATCAAGGGATTATTATCGTCATCGTATCGAAGAGAGATCTCGGCAATGGGATGTTCCTGAGCTATTGTTAGCTCGTAAGGTCGTTGAATTAAGCTCTCGTGCCCAGGACTCCCCGCAAAACCATATCGGCTATTATATCTTAGGCAATGGAGAATCTGAACTGGAACAAGCCATCAGAGCGGAGAAAGGTCGAAGGAGTCACCCCAATCAAGGGAGCAACTCCACGTACCTTTACTTCGGCTCGATTTTCTTGCTGATTACAGCTATGCTGGCTGTGGTCATAGGTTTTCTTGCTTTGAACACTGGCGCTGTTCCTCAACCTAGATTTTTTATATTCCTGCTTGCCATCATTCTCGCTATTTTTCCCATCAGCAGTATCACCATCATCCTGGTGAACTGGTTTGTATCCCATTGGGTTAGGCCGGCCTTTTTCCCTAAGCTTGAAATGCGGGACGGGATTCCGGTATCAGCCCGGACCATGGTGGTCATTCCAACCTTATTACCTAATGAGGAAAAAGTTAAGGAATTATTCGCAAGGCTCGAAATATATTATCTGGCCAACCAGGACCCCAACCTCTACTTTGCTGTCTTAGGGGATTATAGTGACGCACCCCAGGAAGAAATGCCGGGTGATTTAAAAATAATCGAGCAGGGGAAGCAGGAATGCCTGCGCCTGCAGAATAAATATGGTGATCACCATTTTTTCTTTATGCACCGGAAAAGACTGTGGAATGCTGCGGAAAACTGCTGGATGGGGTGGGAACGCAAAAGAGGCAAGCTATTGGAGTTTAACCGCTTGCTCGTGGAGGGAGAGAAAGGAAGTTATTCTTACTTCGCCGGTCAACCGGAAGCTATTCGGGACATAAAATATATCATTACCCTTGATTGTGATACACAGCTGGTCAGGGACAGTGCCAAGGGCTTAATCGGCGCCCTCGCTCACCCTTTGCAGGCTGCAGTATTAAATGAAGAGGGGACTCGGGTTATCTCCGGCTATGGTATTTTGCAGCCCAGAATAGGGATCGATATCCTCAATGGCAAGAGCTCCTTCTTTGCCCGTATTTTTACGGGAAAGACAGGGATTGATCCCTATTCGGCTGCCGTATCCGACGTTTATCAGGATTTATTTGAGGAGGGCATCTTCACCGGGAAGGGAATCTATGATTTAAAGGTCTTTCATCAAGTGACCCAAAATGCTTTTCCGGAAAACAAGATCCTCAGCCATGATCTTCTTGAAGGAATATTTGTCCGGGCCGGATTGGTCACGGATATTCAGTTGATTGACGGTTTTCCTGCCAAATACCATGCCCACATGCGTCGTCTACACCGATGGGTCAGGGGAGACTGGCAGCTGCTTCCTTATCTATCGCAAAAGCTCCCCTTTTTGTCCCGCTGGAAAATTGCCGATAACCTTCGTCGCAGCTTACTAGATCCCATGCAGTTTTTGTTGATTATCGCCGGGTTCAGCCTCTTGCCGGGGAGCGGTGTTTTTTGGGCGATGCTCGTCATCATTAATCTCCTACTCCCGGCCTTGCTGCATGCCCTGGACAGGATGATTTTTCATGATGATTTCCCCTCAGACTTAGGGGATAGTTTAATTCAGTTTGTTTTAGGTCTAACCTTTTTACCCTACCAGGCCCAGGTCATGGTTGATGCCGTGGTTCGCAGCCTGACGCGCCAATATATCTCCCGCAAAAGCCTTCTGGAATGGGAAACCGCTGATGATACCGAGCGAAGAATGGCCAATACCTATGCTTCCTCTTGGCGATTGATGTGGCCTTCAGTGTTTTTCTGTTGGTTGATATTTTTTATGCTTGGTTTTACCAACCTCCAGAACGCTCTGGGCTTTATTCCCTTCTTAACCCTCTGGACCCTATCGCCCTGGATAGCCTGCAAAATCAGCCAACCGCTGGCCAATACTCGTGAGTTGCTGGCTTCCCGTGATTTACGCGAGCTGAGGCTTGAGGCCCGACGCATTTGGTCGTTTTTTGAAGATCATGTTACGGAAGCAGAAAATTGGCTGCCACCGGATAATGTGCAGTTTGACCCACCCCGGGGCATCGCCCATCGCACCTCACCAACCAACATTGGCTTAGCCTTATTGGCTAATCTGGCGGGGTATGATTTGGGCTATCTATCAGTAACTCAAGCAGTAGAAAGAATGGATCATACCTTAAGAACCATGGAAAGCATGGAACGCTGGCAGGGGCACCTGTACAATTGGTACGATACCTTAACCCTCGAACCGCTGCATCCCATGTATGTCTCCACCGTAGACAGCGGTAATCTGGCGGTATATTTATTGACCCTGCGCGAAGGCTTAAATGATATCCTGCAGGCTCCCATCATCCGCCGGGCGCAAGTGGAGGGACTTTACGATACCTTTAAGCTGTTCAAGACAGCTATCGAAGAGACAAGATCTACGCGAGATACTAGAGATACGAGAGCTACAAAAGATACGAAAGAAACAAAAGAAACAAGAGATACGAAAGTTGTGGAAGCTGCGAAGGCACCGAAAGCTAGCGAAGCTACGGTTCTCGACGACTTTAAAGAGTTTGGGGATCTGCTGGAAGACCTTCGTGACCCAGATCAGAAACAGGTAGACCATCAGGCTGCCGTAGCCGTAGCAATTCAGGAGTGGCAAAACCTCTTAGCTGCTTGGCCGACTGATATGCAGGCAGCCATACCCTTGGCTACACAGGCAGTCATGCCCTCAGACACTCCGACAGCCTTGCCATCAATCACTGGGGAAGCCTCCTTTTGGTTGGCGCATCTGAACCGCATGATCGATTCCTTTAAGGGTGAATTGGGCAGCCCTAATCCGCCTTTAACAAGGATTCGGCAGCTGCAAAAACGCCTCGAGGATTTTGCTCTGGCTATGGATTTCCGGCCTTTGTATAATCAAAATCGGCAATTGTTTTCCATCGGTTATCGAGTACAGGATGGGGCTATGGACAGATCCTATTACGATTTGCTAGCGTCGGAGGCCCGTCAATCCGGATTTTTTGCCATTGCTAAAGGAGATGTTCCCCAATCCCACTGGTTCCGATTGGGGCGTGGTTTAATCAAAGCCAAAGGCAGACGCTGTTTAGTATCCTGGAGCGGCACCATGTTTGAGTATTTGATGCCTTTAGTGGTCATGCGCAATTATCCGGACACGATTCTGGATGAAACCTACCGCTCCGTAGTTGAGCTCCAAAGCCAGTACGGAAAAAGCAAGGGAATTCCTTGGGGAATTTCCGAATCAGGGTTTTATGCCTTTGACAACCAATTGAATTATCAGTACAAGGCCTTTGGCATTCCCGGCCTGGGGCTCAAACGAGGGCTCCTCGATGATTTGGTGATTGCACCCTATGCCAGTTTTCTGGCCTTACAGGTCAGTCCCGTGCAGGCCTTGCAAAATATCCGTGCTATGAAGAATCACCCCAAGCTAACCGGAGTCTATGGTCTATATGAAGCAGCAGATTTTACGCCTAACCGCTTGCCAACTGAGCAACAATACCGGGTAGTCCAAAGCTATATGGCCCATCACCAGGGGATGAGCTTGCTTTCCCTTGTTAATACCCTCCTTCATAACCGCTTACAGGACAGATTTCATAGGCATCCCTTAGTGCAAGCGACGGAGCTCGTTTTACAGGAAAGACTACCTGCCAAGATCACTATGACCCCTCCTCCGGAGGAGCTGAGCCTATTCCACGAGGATAAAGAGGGCTCCGATGAAGAAAATTCAAGATTTATTCACATCAAGCCAGCCCTTACGGCTATTCCAGTCACTCATTTCATTGGCAACGGCAGCTATTCAGTGATGGTCACCAATTCCGGATCTAGTTTCAGCAGTTATCAGCAGATGGCCATATCCCGCTGGCGCTCGGATTATACCCAGGAAAGCTGGGGAATGTATTTTTACATTCAGAACCTGAACTCGGGCAATTTCTGGTCAGCGACCTATCAGCCCTTGCATAATGTCGGCAAGGATTATCAGGTCACCTATGCCCCGGACAAGGTCGAATTTCAACGGCAGGACGGCAATATCAAGACCCGCACCCAGATTTTTGTTTCGCCCGAGGATCAGGTGGAAATACGCCGCTTGACCTTAACGAATATAAGTCAACATGAACGCATTCTCGAAATCACCAGTTTTTTCGAGGTTGTGCTAGCCCCTCTCCGAGACGACATGGCTCATCCAGTGTTTAATAATCTCTTCATTCAAACAGAGTTTACTCATAACGCTTTGCTTGCCTCAAGAAGGCTGCGGCATGCAGAGCAGAAACCCCTCTGGCTTATGCACACCGTCTGTTCTGAAGATTCCGGGGACAGTAACCTGCAGTATGAGACAGACCGCGCGCGCTTTATCGGACAAGGGAGGGATCTTGCCAACCCTCTTGCTCTGGAATTAAACCAGCCCTTATCCAACACCGTGGGGAATGTGCTGGATCCTATCATGAGCTTGCGAAAGAGAATCGTCCTGCCGCCGGGGAAATCCCTGCATCTGTCCTTTAGCACAGGTGTCGCGGCCAACCGCCATGAGGTGGTACGTCTGGCCGAAAAATATCAGGACACTCGGTCTGTGCAAAGAGCCATGGAAATGGCCTGGACCCACAGTCAGATGGAGCTTCGCCATTTTGGTATTTCACCTCAGCTGGCCAACCAGTCCTTAGGGTTGGGAAGTCATCTGGTGTACACCAATCTGATCGGTAAGGACCAACGGCAGATGATACCCCAAAATACCAGGAGTCAATCGAGCCTATGGCCGCACGCCATTTCCGGAGATTTACCTATTCTGCTGGTCCGGGTTTCTCAGATCGAACACCTAGAGCTTATCCGCCAATTGTTGAAGGTTCATGATTACTGGCTGCAAAAGGGCTTGAACTCCGATCTAGTCATTTTGAATGAAGATGAAAGTGGCTATATGCAGACCTTTTATGATCACTTACGGGATCTCGTTGCTGTCGGCCATTCCCAAAGCCATCATCACTGGCAGGGTAAAGTTCACATCATTCAAAAGAAACATCTGGCAGTCGAAGATGAAATCCTCTTGCAGTCCGTGGCCAAGCTGACCCTCTCCGGCGATGCCGGTTCGTTGGCTGCCCAGCTTCGCAACCTGACCCGCGAAAGTTGCCGGAAGCCGTTAGAGATTACCCATCGGCGTGCCGATGTCGGGGATAAGGTTCTAAAGCTGATTCCAGCCACAGCCCCCGCCGAAGGAGTTATCCCTGCTCACACCCCGCATAATAACCAGAAGGCGACCGCGGATCAAGAGAAGCTATGGTTTTATAATGGATTAGGTGGCTTCAGCCAAGATGGAAAGGAATACATCGTGGAATTACGGGGGGGTAATCATACCCCTTTACCTTGGCTGAACATTTGTGCCAACCAGCAATTTGGTTTTCAGGTCTCGACCACCGGCAGCGGTTATACCTGGGCCGGCAACAGCCGGGAGCATAAGCTGACCACCTGGTCCAATGATCCAGTCTTGAATCCGCTTTCCGAGGTTATTTATCTGCGGGATGAAAACAGCAGAGAAGTCTGGACCATAACACCGGACCCGATCCGGTCCCAGGAGAAATATCTGATTAAGCATGGTCATGGGTACACAAAGTTTGACTACAGGCACCAGGAGCTCTCCCAGAAAATGACCTTGTTCGTTCCCGTGGACGCAAAAATTAAGATTTCTCATGTGCAATTAACCAATCACTCCGAAAAAAGAATGGACCTAAGTGCAACCTATTATGCTGAATTGGTCATGGGAGTCAGCCGGGAGGTCACGAATCCCTATATCGTCACTGCTTATGATGAGCAGACAGAATCCCTGCAGGCGCACAACGTCTATGATGAGGATTTTAGCGGACGGACGGTCTTCCTCAAAGGATACGGGGGATCGATGAAGTCCTATACGGGTGATCGCACCGAATTCATCGGCAGATATGGCAACCTGAAGGATCCAGAAGGACTCGCTCATGATCAACTGAGCCAAAACACTGGGGCGGGCTTGGACCCCTGTTTGGTCCTCCAGAGTTCCCTTGCCATCGAACCCAACGAAACGAAGGATATCTATTTCATTTTCGGGGAGGAAGCCACCCAAGAAGAAGTCGCAGGCTTGTTAGCAAAGTACAGCGATCCGGTAGCAGTGAAAAAGGCCTTGGCTAAGGTGAAGGACTTCTGGGAGGAACTATTTAATACCCTGCAGGTTAAGACCCCGGATCAATCCCTTGATTTATTGGTCAACCGCTGGCTACTGTACCAGGTGATTGTCTGCCGACTTTGGGCTCGCTCCGCCTTCTATCAATCCGGCGGTGCCTATGGATTTCGTGATCAGCTTCAGGACGTGATGTCTTTGAGTATCATCAAACCTCAATGGATGCGAGAGCAAATTCTCCTCCACAGCCGACGTCAGTTCAAAGAAGGGGATGTTCAGCATTGGTGGCATCCGGAAGAGGGCAAAGGGATACGCACGAAGTTTTCCGATGATCTCTTGTGGCTGCCCTACGTCACCTTGGATTATCTTGAGCATACTCAGGATGATTCGATTTTAGAGGAGGTAACCCCGTTTCTCGAGGACGAGCTGCTTGCCGAGCTAGAGGATGAGCGTTATACTATTCCGCAAGTCTCCGCTGAAACCGGTACTCTCTATGAGCACTGTATCCGGGCCATTGATCGTTCCTTGCAATTTGGCAGTCACGGATTACCCTTGATTGGAACCGGGGACTGGAACGATGGGTTAAATCATGTGGGCAGGCTTGGCAAGGGGGAAAGCGTTTGGCTGGGTTGGTTTATCCTGATCATTCTGGATCGTTTTGCGGAAATCTGTGTAAGCAGAGGGGATACGGCACGGGCCGAGCACTACCGAGAAACCTGCCAAACCCTGCGGATGAATCTTGAGCAGCATGGCTGGGATGGGGGCTGGTACCGTCGAGCTTACTTTGATGACGGAACCCCTATCGGCTCTGCGGAAAATAGCGAATGTCAAATCGATGCTCTGGCTCAATCCTGGGCAGTACTGGCCGGCGCCCCCAAAGAGTCCCGTCTTAATGATGCTATGCTTGCTTTGGAGAACTACCTATGGCGCAAAGATGATGGGATGCTGCTCTTACTGACCCCACCCTTCGATAAATCGGAGAAGGACCCCGGCTATATCCGGGGCTATATTCCCGGTGTGCGTGAAAACGGCGGTCAATATACCCATGGTGCCGTGTGGACAGTCATGGCCTTTGTGGCCCGAGGGCAGGGCAATAAAGCGTTGGAGCTCTATCAAATGCTGAATCCGATTAATCATGCCCGCACGGAACAAGAGACCGCCCGTTATAAAGCAGAACCCTATGTGGTGGCGGCGGATGTTTATGCCAATAGCCAGCATACCGGGCGCGGCGGCTGGTCCTGGTATACTGGTGCCGCCGGATGGATGTATCAGGCGGCGGTAGAAAGCATCCTTGGATTACATATCCACGGCGATCAGCTAACTCTTCAACCCTGTATATCGTCAGAATGGAAGGGCTACAGCATGGACTACCGCTATGGGCAAACCCATTATGAAATAACTGTGCAGAATCCCCAAGGGAGGATGTCCGGAATTAGCGAGCTGTATCTGGATGAGAAGCCTTGTGAGGGTGATACCCTTCCTTTAGTCGATGACGGGGCTACGCACAAGGTACTGGCTATTATGTAGCAAGAAACGATGCCTCATTTCAAGGCATCGTTTCTTTATGACCATCAGATTTCATGCGACTCAGATTGCAGGTTCGCGAAAAGCTCATGATGGCTCCACCTTAGGCGGTATCTTAATTGCTCAAACAGGTAAGTAGCAAAAGGAAAACGCAGTCGTCTGGAATTTTCAAACGACTGCGTTATTTTAATTATTGGACCTTATACATTCCATTCGCTTGCATGTATTTAAATAGGATGTCGCCATGCTCTTGTTCTTCTTTTTGAATGTGGTTCAAGGCTTCGCGGAGATTCGTGTCTTGGAATTCGAAGATGGCCGTGTCGTAAACGTGGGAGGCATGTTTCTCATAGGAGAGAAAATCATTGCACATGAAGGAATCGCTGGGGTTGCCTTGTTGACTTTGTTGGCCTTGATTTGCTTGGATGGTTTGCTGGAGTTGGTTTATTAGGTTACTTTGACCCTGTCCCCCTTGATTCATATTGGGAACCTGGCCGCTAATCAATTGCTGAATGGTTTGTAAGTGCTGTTGTTCCCGTTGATTGAGATCCTGAAGAATTTGTCTGAGGGTAGGGTCTTGAGCTTCTTGTGCATATCGCCCTGATTTTTGAACGCAAAGCTTTTCGTAGTTTTCCATGTCATTTAATAACAGGGTTTCCTTTTGGGTTAATTGAACTTGCATTGGGGTACCTCCTTACAGTGATGCCTTTATTGTCTGCCAATCACCCCCTCATTATGTATTTAGAGATCAAGTGGGCAAGTTTAAACCAAATTTCACTATAAATCCGCAAGGATATTTGGCGTTTTTAGTCTAATATTGTTGACTTTGGAATTATCATGTCTTAAACTTAGATTAACTTTAAATAAATTCTGAGTGATAATTCCTTTAAATTAGCGAACATTTGATGAATTAAAGGCCGCTTAGTGATTTTCCTGAATTGATTTGTTTTCGCTCCCGCCGATTTTTTACCAATCGGCGGTTTTTGTATATGGCTTCTGTAATTATATGGTTTCTGTACTAAAGCATAAAGTATGACCACTATGTAAAGGACACTAATGCTAAGAGTGAGGTGAGGATTGTGAAAGAAGACATAAGAGATAGAAGTATTTCAGGCAAAAGAAGTATCTCGATTAAGAAAAAAATCATTAGTGTCTTCATTTCCGCCATGCTTCTTACCACCAGCGGCATTGGTTATTTGGTCTTCACTAGTTGGTCTTCTTCAGCAGAGCAAACAATGGAAAGCATGGCGAGAAATATCAACAAGAATATTTATAATCAAATTTCTGCGTTCGTGCAGGTGCCTGAACAAATCAATCGAACCAGCCATGAAATCACCAAAAATGGCCTTATTGATTTGTCTGATGAGACCCTGCGGGACAAGTTTTTTGTCAGTGTGCTAAGCTCCTATGATGAAAAAATCTACAGCTTTAGCTATGGGACAGCTGAGGGTGAATATTACGGAGCCCGTAGAAATGAAGACGGCAAAATAGAGATTATGAAAAACAATTCCAGCACGGGTGGGAATTCCTGGTACTATGCGGTAAAGGATGACTTATCTGTCGGTGAACTTATCTATCAAGCTGGTAAATTTGATCCCCGTACTCGCCTGTGGTATAAAGCTGCCGAAGCAGCAGGAAGACCTACCATGTCACCGGTCTATAAACATTTTGTCATGGATGACCTAACTATTTCTGCGGCCATGCCAGTCTATGATGAGGGCGGGAAGCTACTGGGCGTCATGGGAACCCACATGCTTCTTTCCGGTATTGGAACGTATCTTGAGGATGTTGTAAAGGACTACAATGGTTATGCGGTGATTGTGGAGAAAAGTACCGGCGATTTAGTGGCCAATTCCATGGGAGCCGATAACTTTACCCTTCGCCCAGATGGTTCCTTAGAAAGTGCCAACATTCTTCATCTTCAAAATGCAGATATGAAGAAAGCATATGAACAGTATATTGCAGAGCAGAATCCATTCTTTGTATACCAAGGGAAGCAAGGGGAACTTTTTGTCAGCACTCGGGATTTTCATATGAATGGTGTTGATTGGCTCGTCATAACGGCAATTCCTGAAGGGGTGCTTATGACGAATGTAGAGAATAATATGCAACTGACGATCCGTCTTGTCCTACTCGCTCTAATAGTATCACTGATCATCTATAATATCGCCACCGGAATGCTAATGAGGCCGATTAACAGCTTGTTGCAGGTGGCTGAGGCCTTGTCCTCCGGAGACTTTTCCAAGCGCGTTAAAGTGGTTAGAAATGATGAAATAGGCAACATCTCCTCAAGCCTAAACAAGGTTGCCGATAAAATGCAGTATCTCATCAACAATCTTGAAGCTAATGTTAAGCAGAGAACAGAGGAATTGCACCAGGTAAATATGACCCTAGAAGAAAATAAGGATCAGTTACGGCTTATTTTAGACTCTGCAGCCGAAGCTATCTACGGTATCGATGTGAATGGCAACTGCACATTCTGCAACCTAAGCTGTCTTAAACTATTGGGATATTCTAATCAGGAGGAATTGCTTGGCAAGAATATGCATAGTCTGCTTCGCCACAGTCGAGTTGATGGAACGCCTGTCCCCGAAGAAGAATGCAGGATTTTCCGGTCAATCATTGAGGAAAAAGGAATTACTGCCGATGATGAAGTGTTCTGTAGAGCGGATGGCACCTCCTTTGCCGTAGAGTACCATTTCTATCCTCAGATTAAAAACGGTGAAATTATCGGTGCCGTGATAACCTTTATGGATATTACTGATCGCAAGCAGAAAGCAGAAGAAATCCAATATTTGAGCTGTCATGATACCCTGACGGGTCTGAATAACAGAATGTGCTTCGAGGGTAATCGCGATAAAATTGATATTCTCGATAATTTGCCTTTGTCTGTCATTTTTGCCGATATAAATGGGTTGAAGATGACCAATGATGTCTTTGGTCATGCTACAGGAGACCAGCTGATCAAGAAAACTGCCGAAATAATCCTGCAGTCTTGCCGCTATAGTGATGTTGTGGCACGTGTTGGTGGGGATGAATTTATTATTCTTTTACCACAGACAGATCACGCAGATGCGGAAAAGATCCTTGCTCGAATTGACCTTGGCTTCCTAGATGCACGGGTGGCAGCTATAAAATGCAGTATTTCCCTCGGTCTTGATACTAAAACTAGCCAGGATCAGCCCCTTGAGGAGGTCATGGCTAACGCGGAAAACGCTATGTACAAAGATAAGATCATGAACCAGAAATCAGTGAATAAGGATATTCTGGATACCATGGTGGAGACCCTGCATACCAGAAGCCCGCAAGAGAAGCAGCATTCCCTTGCGGTGAGGGAGCTATGTGGTGCAGTCGGCACTGCTTTACAGCTTTCCGAACCGGAAATCAACAAGCTAATGCGGGCAGGCTACTTGCATGACATCGGTAAAATCATCCTTAATGAAGATATCTTGGCAAAAGATTGTACTTTGACCGAGGAAGAATTGGAAAAAATGCGCCAACATTCCGTGGTTGGCTACCGCATTTTAAATCTTATTGATGATACCCTGGATTTAGCGGAATACGTCTACGGACATCATGAACGATGGGATGGGACCGGCTACCCAAGGGGGCTTAAAGGAGAACAGATCCCCCTCATATCAAGAATTATCGCGATTGCCGAGACCTATGATCGCGTGCTGAACAGAGGAGACCTTCCGTTGGCAGAACGAAAAAAGGCGGCGATTGCCATAGTTGAGAAAGATGCGGGCATGCAATTTGACCCACGAATTGCTGAATTGTTTGTTCAGATGATGGATAAGAAAGAGCAATGACAAGTTAAAAAAGTGAAACCGAAGTTTGATTTTAATCATAAGTGTAGGGAGTAAGAAAGGTGATTGTCCATCCGCGACAATCACCTTTTTCTCATTGTAAATAAGGCTAATTGTTTCTATGGTGTACTAGGAGCTCTTGACAAAGGGTCGACAAACAGTTATGGTTATATACATAGGTATATAACCATATAACCAAAATTATAAAAATCCAAAGAATATATACAGCTAATCATTCTCAACAGAACAACTTACAGAAGGGAGGTAGGGCTCTTTGAGTCAACTTTTTGATAACGGCAAGCCTATTTATATTCAAATTCGGGAGTTGATTGAAGATCAGATTGTAAAGGACCAACTTAAGGAGGGAGAACAAGCCCCTTCTACAAACCAACTGGTCAACTTCTACAAAATCAATCATGTAACAGTAGCCAAGGGGGTAAATCAATTGATTGACGAGGGCATATTGTTTAAGAAAAGGGGCCTAGGAATGTTTGTAGCGGAGGGAGCCCGTGAGCGGCTCCTAGAAAAGCGCAAAGATGCCTTTATGAATGAATATCTAGTTGGACTACTCCAAGAGGCCGAGAAATTGGGGATCACCACAGAAGAAATTATTGAACTCATAAGAAAGATGAAAGGACGGGTTGGTTAATGGATGCTTTGATAGTCTCTCAAAATCTATTCCTCAAATATAAGAAGTTCCTTGCCCTCGACGATATTTCCTTCTCCTTAGAAAGGGGAAAGATCTATGGTCTTCTCGGTCGCAACGGTGCCGGAAAAACCTCTTTGCTCTCTTTGCTCGCTTCCTTTCGGGAACCCACCTCAGGAAAAATCTTAGTGGGAGAAGAAGAGCCCTTTGAAAATGCGACCGTAATGGAGCAGATCTGTTTTATGTACGAAAAAGATTACAAAGAGGAGACGGCTAAAGTCAAAGAGTATCTGGAAGTTGCAGAACGCTATCGTCCTTATTATGATAAAGATTATGCTCAGTACTTGGTTAAGCGCTTCAAGCTGCCCATGAAAAAGGCCATAAAAAGTCTATCTAAAGGCATGCAATCTGCCCTTAATGTGTCCATAGGGTTAGCTAGCCGCTGCCCCGTTACTATTTTGGATGAAGTCTATCTTGGTATGGATGCTCCCACTCGGGAGATCTTTTACCAGGAGCTTTTGGCTGACCAAGAAAGGCATCCCCGCACTTTTATAATCTCTACCCACCTCGTATCGGAAATGGATTATTTGTTTGATGAAATCTTGATCCTGCATAAGGGTAAGCTACTCCTCCAAGAAGACTACGAATCCTTTGTTTCGCGAGGAGTCACGGTGACCGGTTCGGCTGAGCAAGTCGATAGCCTCGTCCAGGGTTTGGAAAAACTTAACGAGCAGCGTTTAGGCAATACCAAGTCAGTCACGATTTATGGCTCCTTAGGTGAAAGACAATTGGAAGATGCACGACAGAGGGGATTACAAATCGGGAATGTCTCTCTGCAAGATCTCTTTATCTATTTGACAAAGGAGGATGAAGCATGAACCGCAGAGCTAAGTATTTCAAAGTAGCCCGCGATATGTTTTTTGCCCAAGGTATCTGGACACTCTATTTTCTCGGCATTATAGTTGCCATCCAAGTCGTCCAACATGTCTTTACCCCATACTGGGGTGGGTCAAACCCTGGATTTTTCCTTTCTTCTCAGATATCCACCCGTATTTATATGCTAGTCATTGGGATTATTGCGGCGATCTACTTCCCGCGATTTTATGTAGAAAACGGAGTAACCCGTAAGGATGCTTTCCGAGGCATCGCCTTGGGGAGCTTAGGCTTAGCTGCCGCACTCACTTTGGCTACCGTTCTGATCGGTGCATTGGAAAGCCTCTTAATCAGTGGGTTGAATCTGCCGATAACTCTTGTGCATACCCCTCTCTTGGATATAGATGATTTGAAAGATATTCAAAACAATATTTTTGCTAATCTTTTCATGTCCATTCTCATGCCTTCAACTACAGAAACAGTCGGTCCCTGGGGAATAGGCTTGCTTATTACCTCCCTTAGCAAGTATGTGCTCTATTGTGCCGGTTTCCTCATCGGTACGACCTTCAGCCGTCTTAATTTTATAATAGGTATTGGCGTTATTTATTTCAGTGCTTTTTTAGTGCTGGCCCATGGGGGTTTGTGGGGATTTCCAATGAGTAGTTTCTTCTTTGGCTCCGGGCTTATCACTTTAAGTCTCCCCATTATCGTTTCTCTGCTGGGTTCCCTGCTTATTATCGGGTTTATGCTGTGGGTGGCACGGCAAATCTCGAAGAAGACACCCATAAAATTGTAAGACTCTAGAATTCAATAAATAGCGATTAATAGGAAAAAATGAGGGCAGAAGTTAATGCTTAGCCAAGCAATAACCTCTGCTTTCTTTTCTATTACCCTGAATTTCGCAAGGGTTTGAAGGAGCTTTGTCGAATATTAATATATGCCCCTATGATAGGACGCCCCCCTGAATCTTTGGTTAATAAACGTATCTAAATAGTGTACTAGACGTCATCACAGGGAAGGGGAATATTCGGTGCAAAAGTTGAAAAAAAATTTGGTGGGCTTCTTACTAACAGCAACGTTCATTATGTCCATGGCTACCCCTAGTTTTGGCTATACCATCGGGAATGAACATCGTTTAGCAGGTCAGGACCGCTATGAGACTGCAGCGACTATCGCTCAGAAAGGCTGGACAGAATCGGATGTTGCAATCTTGGTCAGTGGAGAAAATTACCCGGATGCTTTAGTTGCCGCCTCCTTGGCCAAGCACCATGACGCACCGATCCTTCTATCAAGGATAAACAATTTACCAGAAGATACAAGACTGGCCTTAGGCCATTTGGGAGTCAAGAGGGTCATCCTCGTCGGTGGTACAGGTGTGTTGGCAGAACAGCTTCAAGCGGACCTACAGACTATGGGGATAGAATCAAGCCGCTTGGCAGGTCAGGATCGTTATGAGACCGCTATTGCTGTAGCTAAGGAATTGGGTAATGCTTCCGATGTAGTTATTGCTACGGGCGAAGATTTTGCCGATGCACTGTCGATTTCAGCTATCGCTGCCTACAAGAATATGCCGATCATCTTGGTACCAAGTAAACGCATTCCCAGTGCTATCCAAAATTTTCTTGTGGCAAATGACATAACGAGAACCTATGTTGTGGGAGGATCGGAGATTATCAGTGACGCTGTGGCACTGCAATTTCCGAACACTGAGCGGATTACGGGAGTAACCAAATATGATCGCAATATAAATATCATCAACCGCTTCCAGGCTGAACTTCAGGGAGATCAGGTGTTTATAGCGACAGGTAATAATTATGCTGATGCCATAGCTGGCTCAGCTTATGCAGCGAAACTCAATGCCCCCATCGTCTTGGTCAATGATAATTTACCGAGACCCACACGAGATTATCTGATAGGAAAGCTATCGGAAAAAGAATTGACGATCTTGGGGGGAGAAGGGGTAGTTAGAGGAACGATACTGAATGAGACAGCTAGCAGTAGAGGGTCCCGCGGAGAGACAAGGTCACTGGATCCTCTTTCAGATCTGGGGTCCAATGAAACAAAGTTTGCAATGGTCTTCGGCACATCAGCTAGTCCCGTCTACAAAAGTGCCACAGAAGCAAAAGCAAACATGGCCGATGTCTCTATCGATGTATGGAAGCTCAACCCCAAGGGAGAGAAATATGCCGCAAAGGCAACAGTGACCGTGAACAAGGCCATAGCCGAGAGGGTGAAGTCGGTATTTCAGGAAATATTTGCAGGAGAAGAGAAATATCCGATCTACGCCGTTCAGGGCTATTCATGGCGCGGAGGTACTTCCGAACATAATTATGGTCTGGCCATCGATATTAATCCCAATGAGAACTATATGATTAACAGTAGCGGCAATGTCGTATCAGGCTCTTTTTGGGATCCCAATAAAAGCCCCTATTCCATAAAGGAAAACGGCGATGTGGTCACAGCGTTTAAGAAGTACGGCTTTGCCTGGGGTGGCAATGCTTGGAAATCCTCGAAGGATTACATGCATTTTTCTTATATGGGTAAATAGAAAGATGAAACAGCACTCCTCATCACTGATCAGCGTCAGCGATGAGGAGTTTCGATTTTTGGCGAACTTTGGATAAAGGGGGTACATGTTAGTGCATAAAGTTTCATTAAGACTTAACGCAAATACTTGAAAAGATATTGCAATTATAGTATTTTTCGTATAAGGGGAGGTTGTTGAAGTGTCACAAGAAGAATTGAACTATATTCTCAAAATGCTTGATGAGGGTAGTTTTTCAAAAGCAGCCGAAAAGCTCTATACTTCTCAGCCATCTTTATACTTGCAGGGAAAGCGTCTGAGGGCAACAGGATAGTCAACTTTTTGTCATGTCAAACTCGATAAGGGGTTGGACCAAATGGCCAAAGACAATAAAGCTCAAGTTGTTATGATCGCCATAATTACTGGTTTATGCATCTTAGGAGATTCGATGCTCTATGTTGTGCTGCCCACTCACTGGAATGAGGCTGGGCTGACCTCTCTATGGGAAGTTGGGGCATTGCTTTCAATAAACCGCTTTATCCGGGTACCTCTGAATCCGATTGTGAGCAGGCTTTATAAAAAATTAAGTCATCGCAAAGGCATTATTTTAGCAATTCTTCTCTCGGCTATGGCTACAGCCTCTTATAGTATAAGTGGCTTTTGGTTTTTATTATTGATGCGGGCGATTTGGGGAATTGCCTGGACTTTTCTCAGATTGGGAGCTTATTTTTTTATCCTCAATATTTCAGCTGAAGGAAATCGTGGCCATTATATGGGCGTTTATAACGGAATCTTCCGTCTAGGGAGTTTAGTCGGTATGCTTGCTGGAGGTATCATTGCAGATATTTTTGGCATAAAAGTAGTCTCACTTGTTTTTGCTGGGATTACTCTTTCAGCGCTTTTTCTGGTGTACTATTCAATTTATCCATCTACGGGCCAAATAGCCCCGCTTGCAACAACACATCCATTAAAAATCAGCAACGAGTGGAAAGACTCCAAAGTAATCTGGATGTTAATCACTGGTTTTTTTGTGACAATGCTATATCAGGGAGCATTTACCTCAACTCTTAGTCATCTAATTGATCTACGGCAAACCCAGCAAATGGCTACGAATGCAATCCTGGCATCCGCCTCGTTGGCGGGAATTATCCAAGCAATCCGTTGGGGCTGGGAGCCTTGGCTTGCCCCTTGGTTCGGTCGTAAATCCGATCGTTGGGGACGTCAGCCGGTCCTAACTATCGCCTTGCTTGGAGCATCGGTGCTATTTGCTTTGATTAATACTGGAGTTCCATTCTGGATATGGATTGCTGTAATTTTTGGAGTCCAATTAACCGCAACTGTTTTGACTACGGTTGTGGATGCAGTTGCGGGTGATGTGGCTTCTCAGACAATCGGAAAAACTTCCATAATGACAACTTATTCAATAGTCACAGATTTAGGCTCGGCTGTAGGAGCCCTAAGTGTTTATCTAACAGCTTCATTAATAGAGATTGAGATATTTTATTGGGGCGCCGCCTTAATTCTTCTGTTGCTGTCCTCAAAATGGGCAATGACATCACGAAAGGCGATAAGGATACAGGACTGAGAACCTGCCCGTTTGCTCTGATTTTAACCAGAGGAGTTTTGGTATTTTTAATGGTCCGAAAAAACCAAAGGGAATGAAGCCCTTCTACCCTTGACTTCTCAAAATCTATATTATACAATAACTGTTAAATACTGAAACAAACGATGAGAAGAAATAGTAATCCTTTATGAACTGGTTTAGCGAATCGGGATGGGTGGAAGCCTGATACAGAGTCTTTAGGATGAATGGCTCTTCGAGTTGCGATCTGAACACGTGAGTTAGTAGGTGATGCCGGGGGTTTCCCGTTATAGAAACAGGATATCGAGAAGGCGTTTATTGAGCACATCATGAATGCGCAGAAAAGAAATGCACTTACTCCGTATCTGGTTAATGAGATATTGTTGCTATTGCCTTTTGGGGTATAGATTCAATATAAAAAAGGTGGCACCACGGAAGCAAACTTCTGTCCTTTGTAAGCTAAATGCTTGCAAGGATAGAGGTTTTTTTGTTATTTAAAGTTAAAAAATTGGAGGGATAACTTATGCAAAACTCAAAAAAAGGTTATTTCGGAGACTATGGCGGGAGTTATGTTCCCCCAGAATTACAAGGGGTTATGGATCAAATCGAAAAGGCCTTCGAAACGTGTAAAAATGATCCTAAATTCAACCAGGAACTGGACTACTATCTGCGCCAATATGTTGGCCGCCCTAATCCGCTCTATTTTGCCGAGAAACTTACGCGTAAACTGGGTGGAGCAAAAATCTATCTTAAGCGTGAAGAGCTCAATCATACCGGTGCTCACAAAATCAACAATGCCATCGGTCAGGCCTTAATTGCCAAATTCATGGGCAAAACACGGATTATTGCTGAAACAGGTGCTGGACAGCACGGGGTAGCAACAGCCACGGCCTGTGCTTTGTTCGGTCTTGATTGTGTTATTTATATGGGTGAGCATGATACCCGTCGGCAAGCGCTGAATGTTTTTCGTATGGAAATTCTCGGTGCCAAGGTTGTCGCCGTGAACCATGGTGAGGGAAGTATGAAAGAGGCCATTGACGAAGCGCTGGAAGATTTAGCCCAAAACTATGAAGATACCTTTTATCTTCTGGGGTCGGCAGTGGGTCCACATCCCTACCCTACCATTGTCAAGCACTTTCAATCCATTATCAGTAAAGAAGCCCGAGAGCAGATTTTAGAAGCAGAAGGCCGTCTCCCTGATGCGGTACTCGCCTGTGTTGGCGGCGGGAGCAACGCCATTGGTGCTTTCGCGAATTTTATGGAAGATTCCTCCGTTCGTCTTATCGGCGTAGAACCTGCAGGCTTAGGCTTGGAAACGGGTAGACATGCTGCCCCCCTTGCTGCAGGCGAACCTGGGGTTATTCACGGTTTTCGTTGCTATATGATGCAGGATGAAGCTGGAAACCCCCTGCCCACTCATTCCATCTCCGCTGGATTAGATTATGCCGGCGTTGGTCCTGAGCATAGCTACCTCAAAGACTCGGGACGAGGGGAGTATGTTGCGGTTACCGACCAAGAGGCCTTGGACGCCTTTTATCTTCTTTCTCGAACGGAAGGAATTATTCCAGCCTTAGAAAGCGCCCATGCTGTTGCCTACGCAGCAAAAATCGCTCCAACACTGAGTCCCGAAAAGATTTTAATCATCAATGTATCAGGGCGTGGTGATAAGGACGTTCAGCAAATCTTTGATATGACTCGCTAAAATATGCTTAAGCGTCATATCATCTACAATCAAACCCTTGAGGAACTGGAGCAGTTAGAAAGAGAAGGTAAAGCCTTTCTTGTCTATCCTGAGGAGATGCCGGTATCGAGCCGTGAGATCAATTTTAGCAAGCTATCTGAAAGTTATCGCTTGGGGTACGCGCAGGGCCAAAGGGATGTATCGCAATGGAAAGCGTTTTTGTGTGGCTGAATATCCTGTATTGAAGGAAATTAGTCAATAAGAAAACGAGGTCACATCTCATCCCAAATAATATAAGGTGACATCGTTGTCTTAATGCCCCTTTGTCAACGATGGTCGAGACGTCCGGATTTCTCAGAAGAAGGATAAGATCGTCGGGGATATTCAATTAGTTTCTGTGATTACCGGTATTCCCGAGGAAGAGATTAAAAAGCTAACATGATCTAAAATCTGCATGAAGTCCACTATCCTCAGCTTAGAAGCGTTCTAAAGACGCCTCTAAGCTTTTTTTGCAATCTCTCTATACGTTTAAAAGATATGAGATTTATGAACCGGTGATACCTGAGCCTTTTCGTGTATAGGAAAATGAAAGGGATTGGCAGGGTTTAGGGAAATAATGCAGAATTTAGCATAATATAAGTTTTTGTATAAGAAAATTCACTTCTATTTTCAGGAAAAAGCAAAATGAGGTGTGAATCTTGTATTAAGTTCGGATAGATTTTTCGAGAGAAGAACGTGGAAAAGTATTGGATGTTATCAATTTGCTTAGACGCGTTGCGAATCGCGCCTATCAGAGATGGATTCGCAAATGTGTTTTTCTTGGAACATCAACAATTCAGACGCGTGCCAAGTATTTCTTGATTGTCTCGTATGCGCTTGCTGACATTGAGCATAGTAAGGTAAATAAACCGAAAGTGCAACTTGAACAGCTTGATAGCATTGAACGCCTTTGTGGTGAAAAACTGATTGAGACAAGTAGTGAAGGGTGTAGTCGAAGCCTCAAATCGGGTAGTTGGGTAAAACGAACGCGTGAATAATGATTAAGTATTAAGGAAAGGGCGATGAGAAGGATTTGAAAAAATTAATTGGATATGGTTTCGTAGAAGATATTTGGAATGTTAACGGAACAAAGATACTAAAATATCAACAGGAAATTTGGCACGATGGCTTAAAAGAACATAAAGTTATTACGGCTACAGACGAAGAAATTCTCGAAAATAAAGTTAGAGTACAGGTTGAAAAATGGGTCGAGAAATGGGAAGCAGTCTGTGAGAAAAAGCGTATAGAAGATAATAAAAAGGCTAGTGCAGATGAGGCTGCTTATAGAACTAAAGAAGCTGAAGAGAAATTGGCAGAAGTAGAAAACATTTTATTTAGCACATTAGATGTTGACGATTCAGTTGATTGGGAAACACTGAAGAATAAGGATGAATTTAAGTCGCCTTATCCAGTAAAACCAACTGATCCAAAGTTAGAGCGCCTTCCTAGTGCCCCAGATAAGAATGCTCCAGAATTTCAGCCGAAATTGAATTTCTTCTCAAAAATCATTAATTCTTTCAAGGACAAAGCTATTGCCGAATCTGAGCTTGTTTATAAAACAGCTCATGAAAAGTGGCAAAGGGTTTATGATGAGACAGTTAGGAATAATAATCAACTGACAGTAACCTATGAAAAGAGTATCGGTGACTTCAATCAGAATGTTATTAAGTGGGAAACTGAGAAGGAAGAGTATCTTAAAAAGCAAAATGAATTCAATGCAAAAATTGATGAACTAAAATCAAAGTATACATCTTCTGATGTTTTGGGTATTCTTGAATATTGTGAAATTGTACTGAATAATTCCTCTTTACCTGAATTTATTCATAAGGATTTTGAGCTTGATTATAACCCGGAAAATAAAATACTAATAATCGATTATATGCTTCCCAATATCGAAGCTTTTCCAAATGTTAAGGAAGTAAAATATTTGGTTTCTAAAAATGAATTAAAGGTAACTTACCAAAACGATGCTTTCATGGATAGACTCTTCGACTTAACTGTTTATAAATTAATTTTAAGGGTACTCCATGAAGAATTTGAGGCAGATATAATAGATGCTATAGATGCTATTTCCTTCAATGGTTGGGTAAATTATTTGAACAAAGCAACCGGAAATCGTGAAAATGCCTGTATTGCAAGTATTCAAGTAAAGAAAGAAGCATTTAATGCCATCGACTTAAAAAATGTAGATCCAAAAGCTTGCTTCAAAAACCTTAAAGGAGTTAGCAGCTCAAAGTTAGCTGGCATTACTCCTGTTCAACCTATTTTAACTATGAATAAACAAGATAAGCGATTTGTTGAGTCTCATAATGTCACTCATACCTTCGATGACTCCACTAACTTGGCTGCAATCTCATGGGAAGATTTCGAACATCTTATCAGAGAAGTATTCGAGACCGAATTCTCTTCAAATGGTGGTGAAGTAAAAGTTACCCAAGCAAGTCGAGATGGTGGTGTAGATGCCGTTGCTTTTGATCCAGATCCTATCCGAGGTGGAAAAATAGTAATTCAGGCTAAGCGATATACAAATACAGTTGGAGTGTCTGCGGTACGTGACTTATATGGAACCGTTATGAATGAAGGTGCGACAAAAGGGATTCTTGTTACAACTGCGGACTATGGCCCTGACGCTTATGAGTTTGCAAATAACAAACCAATTACTCTCCTAAATGGTGGGAACCTATTGCATTTGTTGGAGAAACATGGGCATAAGGCTAAGATTGATTTGAAAGAAGCAAAGGCGCTAAATCTAATAAATAGTAATTAAGTTTAATGTTAGATAGATAATGAAGAGCGTATCAAGGGGCAATCTCAGGAAGTGCTTATATGCTGCTGTTGATAAGCATAGTTATTTTCAAGCTCCCCTTTTATGGTAGGACTGCGGACGAAGTGCGAGTAATCAATCTAATTCCGCTTGGGGGGTCTTTTGACGAGAATGGTGTTCTTGTTCTGAGAGAAATCGTTTACAACATTATCTTTTTTATCCCCTTGGGCATCTACATCTGTATGCTAAAAGGCGCATGGTCTTTTAAGAAAAAAGTTCTGCCGATTATCGGTGTAACCTTAGGGTTTGAAGCAGTGCAGTTCATTTTTGCAATGGGAAGAAGCGATATTACCGACCTACTCGGTAACACCCTCGGAGGGATAATCGGCATTGGCATTTATGCGCTTTTATGGAGGATTCTCAATAACAGGACGGTTACAGCTGTGAATCTACTTGCCTTGGCGGTAACGGTTTGTGCGTTATTGCCTTTCACCTATCTGTTTTACCTCAGCCATTTTGTCATGGGACGTCCGCCCCTCTGATGTTAGCAAGCATACGTTTCCACTTCGGCCGACAGGGTTACCCCTGCCGGTTTTTTGTTATGCGCCGCTAACTACAGGTTGGCTACAGAGTGGATACAGATTGGCTCGCCATAATAATACCCGTGATGAAGACAAATGCGTATATTACGGGAGGAACTTGCATGAGCAGAAAAAGAGCAAAGCGTACATCGCCGTTGAAACGGCTTATTTATTTTGTAGGGATTCTTTTGGTATTATGCGTATCGGTAGTAGCGATAGTTTCCTTTGTCCCTACACGCAATTCATCAACAAACGCTCCGTCTACAAGCGGACCAATAGCAGGCGTTCTGCTCGTAAACCCCGAAAATCCTCTGCCGGAGAATTATCGCTCCGAAAATCTTGTAAACCTATATAAGCAAAATAACAGGCATTTTCAGTTAGCAAATGCTGATATAAAAATTTGCAAAACCGTTTTGAGGCAATGGACTCCATGTTTGCGGCTGCGCAGAAGGACGGGGTGAGAGGCTTCGTCATCACCAGCGGATACCGTTCGCGTAAAGAGCAAGCAGAGATTTTTTCTACTACCAAAGATGGAACTGCAGCGAGACCCGGCGAAAGCGAGCATGAAACTGGACTTGCCTTCGACGTGGACGCGATGGACAACAAGCAGTTCGAACTGACTCCGCAGTTTGAGTGGCTTTCTCAGCATTGCGCAGAGTATGGGTTTATTCTCCGCTATCCCCAGGGGATGGAGGGTAAAACAGGCTACCCGTATGAGCCGTGGCATTACCGCTATGTCGGCAAAGAGCACGCAGCAGTCATTATGGATAAGAGAATCACTCTTGAGCAGTATTGGGAAGATAATTTCTCATTAATTATGGCGAATTAGCCTTATTAAGAAGTAGAGTATATATGAATAACCTAAATACCGCTTAGTTATTTAGTATTGACATACTAAATAACTAAGCGGTATACTTTTATCATCGCACTACTATGGGAGAGGATGCTTAAAGTGAATACAAATATTGACTCTGCCCTAAACGTCTTGTATCAAAGGCAGATTTCTTCCCGCAAACAGCTGCTGAAAGAAATGCTGCGCGTTAAAATGACGTTGAAGAAGATAGAGGAAGACTCTACTATATTGAACGACAAACAGAAGATTTTTCAGCTTATGAAGAAAACTACGGAAGACGAGCTGGGCTTCTTTCCTGCGGATAGAGCAGACTTTTTAGCTATCTTTGACTCTTTAAAAGATATTGATCTTATAGATTTTACCTTGGAAATTTACAAGAATGACCGTATGGGTACTGTTATTTCGCCGGTCTACCTAAGTGAATACATAAGTGGCAGAATTAAAAAGCTCAAGCCGGAGAAAGTTCTTATCACTGAAGCAGAAAAACATTTATCGGGGCTTAGGGAAATGGTCAGCCTGATACCTAAGGTGGATATCACTTTTACAACACAGTACAAACCCATGTATATTTTGCTGCAATTGGCCTTTGCTGAGGATAAAAACATACGCATCCGCTTTGAATCCATCTACACAGAGTGCCTAATTAATGAAAAATTTGATTATATTTATTCACTTCCTGCTTTTGGGCATAAACCTGATGAATTGAGTAAAGAGTTTCTCACAAGGGACAGCGACGGCATCGCCATCGAGAATATGCTAGATCACATAAGTGATAAGGGGACGTTGGATATTATTGTGCCAGCAAAGATAACTTTTTCCGGAATGGGATATGAAAAGCTACGTTCACATATTACTGAAAACTATCATGTGGAGAATATATACATTTTACCGGAAGGAACCTTTCGACCGGCAACCGCTGTTAAAACTTACTTGTTTTCTATAGCTACTGAACCTCAAGAAAAAATCGAGATCGGAACATTCGAGCTCGATAAAAAGGGAATTAAGATAGAAGACAAGAAGTCTATATCAACTAAAGAGTTTTTGGCGCATGAGGACTGGCGCATTGAACTTTTGCTTGCAGAAGACGATGAGAATATTCAGAAGTTCAAAATCTCCAATCTTCCAAAGGTGAAGTTGAAAGATATCGCCGAAGTATTCAGGGGTAAATCCATCCTGAAGAAAGACACTTCCCTAGGGAATATTTCGGTGCTTAACATCTCCAATATTGAAAATGGTGAGATTGATTATCGGGACATGGATACCATCGATGAAGAAGATCGGAAAGTAAAACGCTACGAACTGACTACAGGTGATGTGGTGTTATCTTGCCGAGGAACGGCTATCAAGTCGGCTGTATTTGAAGCTCAGGATAAAATTATTATTGCCTCGGCAAACTTGATCGTGATCAGGCCCAAGGAGAAAGCCAAAGGAGAGTTTATCAAGATCTTTTTTGAAAGTCCAGTGGGCTTGGCCATTATCAAAAGCTTCCAACGCGGCACCACGATTATGAACATCAACTATGCCGACATCATGGAAATGGAGATTCCCTTGCTCCCGATGAACAGGCAACAGGAAATAATTGATCAGTATAACGAAGAACTAAAAGCTTATAAAGAAGCCATCCAAAAGGCTGAAGTGCGCTGGTCGAATAGCAAAGACAATATCTATAACGAATTATTGTAGGAGGGTTTAAGAAGATGTCAGTGAGCTTAGAATTTGAAAATAAACTTTGGGAAATGGCAGATAAACTGAGAGGGAATATTCAACCCTCTGATTATAAGTCGGTAATACTGGGACTTATTTTCTTGAAATACATTTCGGACAGCTTTGAAGATAAGTACAATGAATTGCTTGCAGAAGGGGATGGTTTTGAAGAAGATAGGGACGCTTACCTAGAAGACAACATTTTCTTCGTACCACCAAGTGCCAGATGGGAATTCATCAAGAAAAGTGCCAAGCAAAGCACAATTGGCCAGATTATTGACGAAGCTATGATCGCCATTGAAAGGGAGAATAAAAACCTCAAAGGCGTATTACCGAAAAACTATGCCCGACCGGAGCTCGATAAAACTAAGCTTGGCGAGTTGATTGACCTTTTCTCCTTTAATTTAGGAAACAAAGCGGCCAAGGCCCAAGATATCCTGGGCAGGGTCTATGAATACTTCTTAGGCAAATTCGGTTCTAGCGAAGGTGAATTTTATACGCCACCAAGCATTGTCAAACTACTGGTAGGCATGATTGAACCATATAAAGGCAGAGTTTATGACCCATGCTGCGGATCGGGGGGTATGTTTGTCCAGTCTCAGAAATTCGTTGAAGAGCATCGCGGTAGAAAAGACGATATCCATATTTTCGGTCAGGAGTTTACTGCTACTACCTGGAGACTTTGCAAAATGAATCTTGCCATTCGGGGAATTGACGGCAATTTGGGTGAGAGAGATGCTGATACCTTTGGCAATGACCTACATAAAAATTTGCGAGCAGACTTTGTACTGGCAAATCCCCCTTTTAATGTAAGCGACTACACTCTAATTCAGGATGATGCCCGTTGGAAGTATGGTATTCCGCCTGCCAATAATGCCAACTATGCTTGGATAGAGCACATCATCAGCAAGCTTTCACCTAACGGAGTAGCCGGGTTTGTACTGGCTAACGGCTCGATGAGCACATCTACTAAGGCAGAAGCAGAAATTAGAAAGAATATTATCGAAGCAGGGCTTGTGGACTGCATTATTACCATGCCACCGAATTTGTTTTATAACGTGACAATCCCAGTCTGCCTTTGGTTCATCTCCAAAAAGAGAGAAAACAGGAAGGACAAAATCCTCTTTATCGATGCCCGCAAGATGGGCTATATGGAAACCCGTAAACACAGGGAGATGACTGATGAGGAGATAAAGCAGATATATGATACCTACCATAATTGGAGGGATACAGGCGCCACAAGTGAAAAATTGATGGTGGCTGAAAAGGCAAAACTTTATAAGATAGACAATTATAAAGATGAAGAAATGGGAGAGTATCAAGATATCCAAGGATTCTGCAAATCGGCAAGTATTGAAGAGGTCAGAAGTCATGAGTATATCTTGACCCCGGGCAGATATGTGGGTATCGAAGAAGTGGAAGATGACGGAGAGCCATTCGACGAAAAGATGGCAAAGCTTACAGGGGAGCTAGCTGAGATGTTTGCGAAATCTCATACCCTTGAGGAAGAGATCAAGCGCAGATTGGGGGCGATTGGGTATGATTTCTAAAGACACGGAGATAGTTTTGTATCGGTCCCAAGATGGCACTATTAAAATTGATGTGCGCATGGAGGATGAAACAGTATGGCTTAGTTTGAATCAGATGGCAGAACTTTTTCAACGAGATAAATCAGTCATATCCAGGCACATCAAGAACATTTTTACCGAAGGTGAGTTAGAGGAAACAGCAACTGTTGCAAATTATGCAACAGTTCAAAATGAAGGAGATAGAAGCGTTGAGAGGAGGGTAACATACTATAATCTCGATGTTATTATCTCTGTCGGCTACCGGGTAAAATCTTTACGAGGCACACAATTTCGTATTTGGGCTACCGAACGGCTGCGAGAGTATCTTATCAAAGGTTTTACTATGAACGACGACCTCTTAAAGAAAGCAGGGGGTGGCAACTATTGGAAGGAGCTTTTGGAACGCATCCGAGATATCCGTTCCAGCGAAAAAGTGTTTTACCGACAGCTATTAGATCTTTTTGCCACAAGTATTGATTACGACTCGAAATCAGAGGAATGCAAACAGTTCTTTCAGATTGTCCAGAATAAATTGCACTATGCAGTAAATAAGCAGACCTCTGCTGAAATTATCTACAGCCGAGCCAATGCGGAATTGCCTTTTATGGGGATGAAGACATTCGCCGGTGAACAACCCAACAAAGAGGAGGCATTGATTGCCAAGAATTACTTGGATGAAAAAGAGTTAGCCGTGTTGAATCGTATGGTTTCGGCCTTTTTTGATTTGGCAGAGCTACACGCTATGAATCATGACCCGATCTATATGCGGGACTGGCTGCCCCAGGTAGATGATTTTGCTGAACGCTACGGAAAAGGGATATTGCAAAATGCGGGAACAATCAGTCGTCAGAGTGCTATTGAGAAAGCAACTGAGGAATATAAAAAATACCGCAAACGGATATCAGATTTACCCACCCCTGTCGAACGGGATTATCTGGAGAGCATTAAACAGACCCAGAAAAAGCTGAAAGGTAAGACAGGGGGTGAGCGGGAATGAGTATTAGTGAGTGGAAAGAAGTAAAACTTGGAGAAGTATGCACGTTAGGTGATGGTGCCCATACAAAAGTAAAGAGATTAGATAGAGGAATTTTATATTTATCCTCGAAAAATATTCAGAATGGAAAATTGAACCTTGATGATGTTTCTTATATATCCGAGGATGATTATACGAAATTATTTAGTTTAAGTAGAAGTTCAGTGAGAAATTTGCAAGATGGAGATGTACTCATTGGAATAATAGGAACAATTGGGAATGCTTATGTTTATAGAATTAATGATAGATTTGGAATTTCAAGTTCGGTTGCTATTATCAGGCCTAACCCACAAGAACTTAAATCGGGTTTTTTGTATTATGTTTTAAGCAGTAATTATTTTCAAAAGATTTTAGCTAGTGTAAAAGGTGGATCGGTACAGGGTTATACTAATTTACCTTTACTGAGGAGTCTGCCGATAACCATTCCACCCATCCACGAACAAAAAGCTATCACGTCCACCCTTTCCTGCTTGGACGACAAAATTGAACTCAACAACTGCATCAATAAGAACCTTGAGGAAATAGCACAAGCAATCTTCAAAAGCTGGTTTGTGGATTTTGAACCTTTTCAGGATGGAGAATTTGAAGACAGCGAGTTGGGGAGAATTCCTAAGGGGTGGAGAGTTGGAACTATAGGTGATCTTATCTCTGACACTTTAGGTGGAGATTGGGGGAAGGAAGTGCCACAAGGTAACTATTCTCAGGAAGTAATTTGTATCAGAGGGGCTGATATACCTGAAATAGCTACTGGTAAAAAAGGAAAACCACCTACTAGGTATATCTTAGAAAAGAATCTGGAAAAGAAAAGATTGTCAGAAGCACAAATAATAATTGAAATATCGGGTGGAAGCCCTACCCAGTCAACAGGGAGAACAGCCTTAATTACTCATCAACTTGTTAACTTTGCAGGAAAACCTATGGTTTGTACTAATTTTTGTAGAGCTTTGTCAATGAAAAAGGAGTATTATGCAACATTTGTTTATTCAATTCTTCATTATCTATACAACAAAGATATTTTCTTTTTATTTGAAAATGGGACGACAGGTATCAAGAATTTAGACACGAACAATCTGTTTAGCAAGTATTTAATTGTTTTGCCTGATGATGAAACTATGATTAGATATAAAGAAATATTTGATACAATAATCAATTCGATCTACCAAAATGGAGATGAAATAGATAAGTTAAGTACTACAAGAGATACCCTACTTCCCAAACTCATGTCCGGAGAAATCCGGGTCCCAATCGAGGAGGTGCAATAAATGTCGAAGAACTTCTGTGAGTCCCACTTAGAAGAAGCAACCCTAGAATGGTTCGAAGAGCTGGGCTATGAAATAGTTTTCGCTCCCGATATTGCACCAGATGGCGATTACCCGGAGCGAGGGGATTACGGCGACATCACTCTTAATGACAGACTAAAAGAAGCCCTCCAAAGGATCAATCCAAGGATGAGGCCAGATGCTCTGGAAGATGCCTTCAGGCAGATAACTATTCCCCAAAGTCCTAGCCTTATCATGAACAACAAGGCTTTTCAAAAGATGATCACCGACGGTATCGATGTGCAGGTGAAGCAAGCGGACGCCAGCTATCGAACGGAAAAGGTCTATGTATTTGATTTTGAGAAGCCGCTGAATAATGAGTTCATGGTAGCCAACCAGTTTACATTTATCGAACATGGGGTCGAAAAGCGTCCAGATGTGATTGCCTTTGTTAACGGCATTCCCCTTGTAGTTATGGAATTAAAAAGTGCCAGTGATGAAAATGTGGATATCACAGATGCTTACAACCAGCTTCAGACCTATAAAATGACCATACCTTCGCTATTCACCTATAATTCCTTCTTGGTAACCAGTGATGGGGTAAATGCTAGGGCGGGTACACTGACTTCTGATGAAGACCGTTTTATGGCCTGGCGAACTATTGATGGGGAGACGACAGCACCTTTATCGATTCCTCAACTTGAAGTGTTAATCAAGGGAATGTTCCAGCGTGACCGTTTCCTGGATATCATCAGGCATTTTGTGCTTTTCCAAAGCGATAGCCAGGACACCATAAAAATATTGGCTGGCTATCATCAGTACCATGCTGTAAATAAGGCGATCGAAAGCACGGAGCGAGCCACTCAGGAATCCGGGGATAGAAGAATCGGTGTTATTTGGCACACTCAAGGCAGCGGTAAAAGCCTGTCTATGGTTTTCTATGCAGGGAAACTTGTCATCAACGAGGGACTTGAAAATCCGACCATTGTAATTATCACAGACAGAAATGACCTAGATGATCAATTGTTTGGTACCTTTTTAAAAAGCAAAGGCATTTTAAGAAGTACGCCGGTGCAAGCAACAGATAGAACTCATCTGAGAGACTTACTGAATAACCGTACCAGTGGCGGTATTATTTTCACGACCATACATAAATTCGCACCTGTAGCAAAGGAAGCAAAAGAAGAATGTGAGTTGGACAGGGCAGCCGAAGCTACTGCCCTCTACCGTACCGAAGATATGGTTCTCACCGATCGCAAGAATGTCATCGTCATGGCGGATGAAGCCCATCGCAGTCAGTATGGATTTGAAGCCGAGATCATGAAGGGTGATGATGAGGCTAATGTGAAGTATGGCTATGCTAAATACATGCGTGACAGTCTTCCCAACGCCTCCTATATAGGGTTCACCGGGACCCCGGTGGAATTGACCGATAAAAATACCCGAGCTGTGTTTGGGGATTACATCGATGTCTATGACATGACCCGAGCTGTTGAGGATGGAACTACGGTTAAGATTTTCTACGAAAGCAGAATTGCCAAGCTGGAGCTGCCAGAAGAACTAAAACCAAAGGTTGATACTGAGTACGATGAAATCACTGAGTATCAGGAATATACTCAAAAAGAAAAACTCAAGAGCAAATGGGCCAGACTTGAAGCAATCGTAGGCGCTAGTGAGCGTGTAAAACAGATTGCTAAAGATATTGTAGAGCATTTTGAAAAGCGGGAACAGGCTCAGGAAAATGCAGGTGGCAAAGCGATGATCGTGGCCATGAGCAGGAGAATCGCCATTGATCTATATCAAGAAATTGTGACGATACGACCTGAATGGCATAGTGATGACTTGATGGCAGGAAAAATCAAAGTGGTTATGACCGGCGCATCATCCGACCCAGCGGAATGGCAGAAGTTTATCGGAAAGAAGGCCAGCAGGGAAACCTTAGCGAAGCGCATGAAGGATAAAAATGATGAGTTGAAACTGGTCATCGTCCGCGATATGTGGCTGACAGGCTTTGATGTACCAAGTATGCACACTATGTATATAGACAAGCCCATGCAGGGGCATAACTTGATGCAGGCTATTGCTAGGGTAAATCGTGTATTTAAAGAAAAACAAGGCGGGCTTATTGTTGACTACATTGGCATTGCTGAGAATCTGAAAGAAGCACTTGCCCAGTATACTGAAAGCGATAAGAAGACCACAGGGGTTGATACCGAAGTTGCAGGGCAGGAACTACTTATAAGGCATGATTTGATCAAAGAGTTGTTGCACGGACACGATTACAGCAAGTTCTTTACGGGCAAGCCTAGTGAAAAAATGCAAGCCATCGTGGAGACTATGGATTATATCATCGGCCTTCGTGAGGACAGGAAAAACGACTATATCAAACTGGTCACTGAAATGGCCAGAGCATATTCTCTGTGCGCCACAACTGATATTGCGGAAAGCCTCAATGTGGAGGTTGGCTTCCATAAAGCTGTTAAAGCAAGCCTAGTTAAAATGATTAGCAATGATAATAGAAAGAAAACAACGACTCAGCTAGACAGTGAGTTGAATCAGTTAATATCAAAGTCGATCTCATCTAATGAAGTCATCGATATTTTAAGTTCAGTGGGACTTTCCAAGCCCAATATTGCCATTCTTTCTGAAGAGTTTCTTGAGGAAGTAAAGGGAATGAAACAGAAGAACTTGGCTGTTGAGCTCTTGAACAGACTGCTTAAGGGCGGAATAAAGACCTTCTCAAGGCGTAACCTTGTCCAGTCCAAGAAATTCTCTGAATTACTGGATGCTGCGATCAGAAAATATCAGAACAGAGCTATTGAAACCACCCAAGTCATCATGGAGCTCATCGAACTTGCTAAGCAGATTAGTGAGGCAGAGAAACGCGGTGAAAGCACTGGCTTAACTCCTGATGAATTGGCGTTTTATGATGCCTTAGCAGACAATGATTCTGCAAGAGAGATAATGGGCGATGAGATTCTGAAGCAAATTGCTAGAGATCTAACCCAGTCTATAAAGAAAAATATCAGCGTGGACTGGGCCATCCGTGAGAGTGTTCAGGCTAAGATGAAGATGACCATCAAGCGACTTTTGAAGAAATATGGGTACCCGCCGGATAAGACTGCCAAAGCAGTGGACATCGTAATGGAGCAGACCAAGTTAATGTGTCAGAACGAGAGTAGATAAATAGATATTGATTAGAAAGTGTTATGGTGTTTTAGAGTCATATGAAAGTAGTATTTAATGACTAATTACTTTTAAACGTTCTGTTAACTATCATAAAACTTTGAGGAGTTGTATTTTAAATGGAGGCTAGCTTCATAAAGAAAGCACTGAATGATGAAAAAGCTGCTTATGAAGCCATAAAGCAGCGTAAAGAGAAATTTGGTGTCTTTTATAAAACGTGTTTTCATGTCCACACTCCTGAATCGTACGACTACAAATTAAAGAATGATTGGGATAAAAACAGATATATAGCATCTACGGATCAAGAAATATTTGAATTATGTATAAGGCGTAACGTTTTTCCAAGTGTACTGAAAATTGAAGACTTTGAACCTATAGGAGTCTTTTGTGACTATAACAGCAGGAAGGAGGTACTATCTTTTTTGCTTTTGGCAGAAGAATTAATTGTAAAGGATGTCGAAATTGTTGTAGTTTCAGATCATCATACAATACAGGGAGTCCCAAAGCTTGAAATAGCAATCAAACACTTATGCCAAATGAAGAATAGAAATACTTATCCAGAAGTAATTTTGGGCGTTGAAATATCGTGTGCAGATAAGAACCATGTTGTAGGTGTTTTTGAGAGTTCTGATGAAAATAATCGAATGATAAATAATTGGCTGAAAGATAATTTGCTTAATATTGAAGAAGGTACTTATGAAACTAGTAGGGAAGTATTGCAATTTATTAATTCTTTTGGGGGGATTGGCTATCTTGCACATTTGGATACTTCAAATGTATTTAAAGAACAATTTTTAAACCGTGCCTATAAACAAAAGCTATTTTCAAATGAAACGCTACATCTTGTTGGGTTATCCGATTACAATAATCATGGCTATATTAAATCACGAGTGATGAAATATCGTTCAAATGAAATCAAGTTTCTTATTGATAATGATGCGCATGATCTGGAATCAGTTGGTAATAAGTGCTTTTGGATTAAGGGCAGTAAAAGGAATTTTATTACGATCAAAGAGGCTCTTAGTGATTATGATATTTCGATAAGTTTTAAGGAAGAAAAATCTGACAGGCAATATATTAAGGGTATATATATCGAAAATTGCGAGGATGGTTTTTTAAGCGGCATATGTGGAAAAGATAACTTTTGCTTAAATTTCTCGGGTGCACTAAATTGTTTGATAGGTGGGCGTGGTGCCGGAAAAAGTAGTGTTCTTGAAATTCTAGAGTATGTTCTAAGCCAGCGATGTGAATCTGAAAAATTGCTTGATTTTATATGCGCACATGGAAACACATGGGTTTTGTATGATTTCCAGGGGGATGAATATCTAATTGAAATGCGCATGCCCTTCAAACAAGATAATGGTGAAAATATACTTCGCTACTTCGGTCAAAACCAGAGTGATCGTTATCAATATAGCTATCGGTATAGCAAAGAGAGTGTTGAAGAGTTTGCGCTTAAACAATACATGAAAATATCAAAAGTCACATATCGTGATGGTGATTTGTGGCTCGAGACTATACCAAATAAAAAGGAAATGCTTAAGAAGTTTTTTGACACTCGATATTCGGTTAATGAATTGGTCAATACTGCTAGTGGCGAGCAAATAAATAAGTTCTTATATGAGGTTCTTCTTCAGAACAGGACTTTGGCGAGGCCAGCTGATGTTATTAGCGTTAGAAGTAAATCAGGCTTGAGAAAAATTCTTTCGGATGTGAAAGGCGCATTGCAGCTAAGACAAGAAGCAGTAAATACTATAATTAGGCCATTTAATGCTAATCAACAAGGAATCCTTAGAATCGTTTATTCTCAACGGAAAATCCCGAATGAGCCCGATCTTGGACGCTGGATTTTTGGAATGGATTATAAAGAAGAAAGCCTTTTTCATAATTATAATATTACTAAAGGGAATGTGATTGGGTATCTATTGAACTTATATGATAAGAATGAAATTTTTGATTTCCTTGATATGGTGATTTCTAAAAAAAGTGATAAAGCGAAACAACTAATCAATATATTAGGTTTTTGTACAGATATGAATCAAAATTTAATTGACAAAGGAATTTATGAGCTAAACTCAGATAATTCGAGTAGCCTTATTAAAACGATTTTCTCTGAGCTTATCACTGATGATAACCTTAATAATATAATTTATTATTTGAGACAGTATATTCAAGACATTGAAGAATTCTCTCTTGAGTTTAATTTAAATAATAAAGAAAGTAACAACAGAATGAGTCCATTTTATAAAGATGTGAGAATTCTTTCTCTCGGGCAAAAAGTTGTAGCAATGCTCTCTTTCATTCTCGGTTTTAGTGAGTACTCGAAAGACTATAGGCCACTAATTATAGATCAACCAGAAGACAATTTGGACAATCTGTATATTTATAGGAATTTAGTCAAGCAATTAAGGGGGGTCAAAGAGAAGCGACAGGTTATTATTGCTACGCATAGTGCGACAATTGTTACAAATGCAAAGGCTGATCAAGTATGCGTTATGGTATCAGATGACAAGCATGGATGGATAGATAGAACAGGCTATCCCGGTGAAAATGGTATAAAGAATCAGATAATTAATTATCTCGAAGGTGGGAAAGACTCATTTATACATAAGTTGAGTGTGTACGAAGAAGCTTTAGAACTAGTAGTAAAGAAGAAGGAAGATTGTGTGTAGACTGCTAGTGTAACCGTAAAGCGACAGAAATTTATTAGACAAATCGAAGGGTGCTGACAATAAGAACGTTTTCTATCCATAAATCCTCATGGTGGGTAGGTGTATTGGAGATAGTATGCAAAATAGATACGTAGGTGATTTAGGAGACTTTGGGAAATACGCATTGTTAAGACGTATAACAAAAACTGGTTTAACCCTAGGGGTAAACTGGTACTTAGCCCCCGATGAGAATCATAACTCAGACGGTAAACATATCTCATATCTTAAGGATAAGAGTTATAGAAACTATGACGAGGAGCTTTATGACTTCTTAAAATATGTCGTTGATAACGGTAAAAGGAATGTGCTAAGCGTACAGGAATCTATAATCTTGCCAAGAAATACGGCGTACTACGACAGCATTTTGGATCTAACCAATGAACTTGACCCCTTAAAGCGCCGTATGCGTAGGCTACTCTGGCATAATGCTGCATTAAACAAGCTTAACGATTGTGAGATAGTCTTTCTTGACCCAGATAATGGTTTGCAAGTAAAAAGTGTTTCACTCACTGAAAGAAAAGGCAATAAATATATCGGTTTAGACGAGTTAAAAGATTATTACAAGCTCGGTAAGAGTATCATCTTCTACAACCACAGGGAACGTAAACAGGAGGAAGAATACCTTGATAAGTTTAGAAAGTTACAACATGATCCAGGTCTTACTGGTGCTAAGTGGTTTGCTCTAAAATTCGTTGGGGGAACAATACGGGATTACATTTTTGTACTTCGTCCCACACACTTCTACTTAGTAGAAGAACAATGTAAAGCGCTGCTCAATACCGCATGGAAAGCTAATTTCTCCTTATTATGTATCTAATCAATATCTTTCTGGTTGAAGTTATCCTCATTCAAGACGCTGGAATTAACCAAAACAAATGAAAGAAGGTACGATGTTGGCAAGAATAGCTTTAATTTCATGCACAAGCTTAAAGGAAAACTATAGATGTCCTGCCAAGGAGCTCTACTTTAAAAGCCCTACCTTTCGTCTTGCCTATGCTTTTGCTGAGATTGTTGCTGACCATACCTATATTCTTTCTGCGAAATATGGACTGGTGAGTATTGATGATATATTAGCTCCATATAACGAGACATTATTGGATAAGACAGATGAGCAGAAGAAAAAATGGAGCAATGAAGTTATATCTCAGCTTGCGAGCAAAGTGTCTCTTAGTGATGATGAATTTATTATTCTTGCAGGTAATAACTATTGCAAATATCTATTGCTGTCTATCTCCAAATATTGGCTCCCTTTGGAAGGGAAACGCCAAGGTGAAAGGCAACCAGCTCTTCATAACTTAATAGCCCTTGAAAAAGAAGAAAATCCATGCAAGGCTATACATCAATTGTTTAATATGATGCCCAGACTGGATTATCAAAGGATTTTAGATATTTCATTTGAAAATGGAATCTATGTGATGTTTGAAAAGGGTCAAAAATATGGGGAACTAGATAGGATTGTAAGAGTGGGGACCCATACGGTGGATGGAAGATTGAAGGCGAGATTAGTCGATCACTTCATCAGAAAGAATAAGGATGGCAGCATTTTCAGGAAGAATGTAGGTAAAGCATTGCTTGCTAGAAGTGACGATCCCTATCTTAACATCTGGTCTCTGGATACATCTAAGCCGGATAATAAGCCCTTAATCGATGAACTAAAGCAAGCGAAAGTCACCACCAAAAGGTAAATCAACTAACCTAACAGTAAGATATCATTTATGATTTAGAACACTATAATGCCTGTCTCCCACTAAAATAAAGTCGGCGTCACATCGACCCCAGCATAACTTACATCCTCTACAGAATGATGCATCATATCATGGCTCTCCATCTCACCGGATAACCATACTCCGCTCAGCTCCTTCGGTAGAATAACTGGCATCCGCTCATGGATAAAGATGATGCCGGGAGCTGCGGGGCGTGTGAGGATGACGAAGAGGGGTACCGGCAGATCCTTCTCAAATCTGTACATGCCTGCCATGTAGAGTGTGCTCGGCAATCCGATGGCATATTTTTGCTTCTTTTTGCCGATCGTTTCCCATTCGAAGTAGTGGCTGGCGGGGATCAGACAACGATGCTCGGCGAATCCCTTGCGGAACATCGGTTTTTCTGACGCCGTTTCTAACCGAGCGTTGATTATTTGTCCCTTGCCGTCAAACCGAGGAAAGCCCCATCTCATGAGGACTGGGGCCTCGGGGGTGATAATCGGCACAATATTTGTCGGATAAATCTCGCCGGTTTTCATCTTGGACAATTCGGGTGTGTCTTTAAAGCGATCATTGATTTCTTCAATGATCTTTTTTATTTCTGCGTCATCCTGTTCGGTAGCGATAAAGTAGCGACCGCACATCAAAGATCACTCCTTCCATGAGAGCTACTATTAGAGGACGTGCCGATACGACGAAAAGTAAAAGTAGGAAAGTTGGAAAGTAATTTAACAGTGGACCTAGTTCTAGAAGCAATTTCGTTTATGACATCTTGGGCACCTAAAAGCAGGCTGTTCCTTTTCGCCACAGAGCTCATAGTCACCACCTTCGATGAGTAGTCTGTTTCCATACACTAACGATGTTGCCAGTTTTTTGCGAGCATCGATATAGATTCTTTGTATAGTAGTGCGAGCAACATTCATACGCTCAGCGCACTCTTCTTGGGTCATTCCTTCTAAATCAATAAGACGAATAGTTTCATATTCATCTACAGTCATCGGAATTATTTCGCTTTCGATATCTCTTTTGTTAATAGGTCCAAATAAATTGTTTTCGGGTAAACAGCATACCTTTTTACATTTCCTAGGCCTTGGCATTTTTTTCACCTCCGGCATGGTTGGGTTATTGACATATGCCTTTTATAAGTTTATTATTGTGAGTAAAGGGCATATGTCAATAACATTATAAGACATTGGGCTGCTTAATAAAAGTATTTTGGAGGAATTTTAATGATGAAAATTGCTTTACCGTCACGTCAGAATCGTATTGATGATCATTTTGGGCATTGTGAGTACTTCACTATTTACACAGTAGATAACAATAGTAAAGAAATCCTTGAAGAAGAAACGGTTGCATCCCCTGCAGGCTGTGGTTGCAAATCGAATATCGCGCAAACCCTTTCTGAAAAGGGAGTAAAAGTCATGCTCGCGGGTAATATGGGTGAGGGAGCCGTAGGGGTTTTGAAAAACTCAGGGATCGAAGTCTTGCGTGGATGTTCGGGAGATGTTAAGACGGTCGCTCTCCATTGGCTAGAAGGATCATTAAAGGATTCCGGGGACTCTTGCCACGAACATGAACATAGTTGCCATAGCTAAAGAAGATTTCAAGAGAATTTGGCAAGGATAAGAAACAACGATGGCGTACTTCAAAGGAGGTACGACATTGTTGTTTCTTTTTGCGTTATTCCACCCGCAAAAAGCGTGGTATAATATGGTATTGAGTCCTTGTGGGGGGAATTGGGAGGTATGGTTATGAAAAAACGCATCGGCAATACTCTCATTGTAATTTTGATTGCTGTATCAGCATTGCTTCTATCCTCTCTGGGACCTAATGAGAGGGTAGCCCAATCGGAATCAGCTTTTCAGCCATCATATCATTTGATGCCCTATCGTGCTGAGTTTACTAAGCTTTTCTATGAGACTCCGGAACGGGTAGGATTTCAGGTGTTGGATGGCATTTTCCTCTACAATTACCAAGAAGGTTATGTGGAAGCAGACTTTGCGCTCAGTGAGGGCTGTTTCGAGCCGGGATATTTGATCTGGCCTGGGATGAGTACCAATGAAAAGAGCATCATTATCGGGGGTGTGGATCACTCGGCTGGAACTTGGAGTGACCACTATTATAGTTATGATATTAAGAGTAAAAAGCTGGTGCGAATGAACGGTGAGGTAACCGAGGTCGCCACCCTTCCCTATCCAGCTACGGATCGGCAGATGAACGCTTTTCAAGCAGACTCCTGGGAGCTAGAGGATCTCCGCTATTATCCGATGGGAAGTGATAAAGTCATTATTCCGTTTAAGGTAGAAGAAATTCCGACCATGGTCTATGTAATGCAGGGCAATGAGCAGGATAGCCTGTTTTCACCAAAGCTAACCCTAATGGCTGACGGGCGGTTCCAATTCACCTATTCCTTGTTAAGTAGCTATCTTAATTATGGGGAATACAGCATAGCGGGAATGGAATACAAAATGGTAACCAAGGACGGACAGCATACCTTTGTATTTCATAAAGAAGGGGATAACTTCGTTTTTGATGCGGAGCGTTCTTCAAGGTGTATTCTTGATGATAGAACAGAACTACCTGACGGAGCTGTGTTTTCCGCATAACTCGATGCCAGAACGAGAGTAGAAAATAACATAAGAAAAGATAGAGAGGTAACCAATGGAACATCCAGAGCAGAAGCACCAACGACGTGCTCGATATAAGGGAACCCATCCAAGAAACTTTAAAGAAAAATACAAAGAGCTTCAACCGGAAAAATATGGTGATACTGTAGCAAAAGTTATTCAAAAGGGCAGTACACCTGCTGGTATGCATCTATCTATATGTGTTAAAGAAATACTAGAATTCTTGCAAATTCGACCAGGCCAAACTGGTTTAGATGCAACCCTGGGATATGGTGGTCATACATTAGAAATGCTAAAATGTTTAGAATCAAAGGGCCATATATATGCCCTTGATGCAGACCCTATTGAATTAGCTAAAACTAGAGAACGCTTACAGCGTTTAGGGTATGGTTCAGATCTATTAACTACTAGGCAACTGAACTTTGCCAATATTGATCAAGTTGCTGCTGAAGCGGGTCCGTTTGATTTTGTATTAGCAGACTTAGGCCTATCTTCAATGCAAATAGATAATCCTGACAGAGGTTTTTCATATAAAAAAGAGGGGCCATTGGATTTGCGATTGAATCCTGAAAAAGGAATATCTGGTGCTGAGCGCTTAAGGAAAATGACTCAAGACCAATTAGAAGGTATGCTCATTGAAAATGCGGACGAACCCTATGCTGCACTAATTTCCCGTGCTATTATTTCTGAAATAAAAAATGGAACTGATATTTCTACGACGACTAAGCTCCGACAAATTATTGAAGATGCCCTCAAACATATTACGGTAGATAATCGGAAAGAAGCGATTAAGAAATCATGTCAAAGAACCTTCCAGGCATTGCGTGTTGATGTAAATAGTGAATTTGAAGTGTTATATGAATTTCTAGAAAAACTTCCTAACGTCCTTGCAAAAGGCGGACGTGTTGCCATACTGTCTTTCCATTCAGGAGAAGATAGACTTGTCAAAAAGTCTTTTAAGGGTTTGTTGCGAGAAGGGGTTTACAATGAGATTTCAACCGAGGTAATCCGGGCATCGTCAGAAGAATGTAATATGAATAGTCGTGCCCGCTCAGCAAAGATGAGATGGGCTATAAAAGCTTAAAGAAGCAGAGGAGGGGCCACAATGCCGCTGGAAATAATCCGTAATGATATAACCAAGGTTCTGGCCGATGCCATCGTCAATGCCGCAGACCCATCCCTACTTGGCGGTGGTGGTGTCGATGGCGCAATCCATCGGGCCGCAGGACCGGAACTGCTGGCCGAATGCCGAACTCTTGGTGGTTGCCAAGTCGGACAAGCCAAGCTCACTAAAGGTTACAACCTGCCGGCAAAGTATGTAATCCACACCGTCGGTCCTGTTTGGCAGGGTGGTCATAAGGATGAGGAGAAGCTACTCACAGATAGTTACAGGAACTCATTAGCTCTCGCTCAGGAGTATAACCTAGAGAGCATTGCCTTTCCCTTGATATCAGCAGGCGCTTTCGGCTATCCCAAGGATAAAGCGATACAAACTGCCATTTCCGCAATTGGGGACTTTCTTTTGCATAATGATATGACCGTGTACTTAGTGGTCTATGATAAAAGCGCATTTACATTGTCTGAAAAGCTATTTTCCTCAATCACCCAATACATTGATGACAAATACATCGAGGAGCAGCCCTTTGCCCGCGAGGACCGTCAGCGAGATCGATATTCTCTCAATGACTATCAGGCCGAAGCACCCATGCTTTCACCGATAGGAGCAGCTAAATCAAAGCCTAAGCGCCAACGCAAGCTAGACGATATTGTAAAGAACATGGACGAAACCTTCTCTCAGATGCTATTGCGCTTGATTGACGAAAAAGGTCTGACCGATGCCGAAACCTATAAGAAGGCCAATATCGACCGCAAGCTGTTTTCCAAAATCCGCAATGACCTCAATTACAAACCGAGCAAACCGACCGCGATTGCTTTTTCCATCGCTTTGCGGTTGAATCTTGATGAAACGAAAGACCTCCTGTTAAAAGCCGGTTACGCTCTTTCTCACAGTAGCAAATTCGATATTATTATTGAATACTTCATCGAAGAAGAAAGCTACAATATTTTCGAGATAAACGAAGCCCTCTTTGCTTTTGAGCAGCACCCACTTGGAGTTTAGCTGATGGAACACTTCCCGGAATGTGTCGCTTGCCAAGCGACCTGAACCAAGCGCTGCACTGTTATCCTTAAATCAATAAAATGATTTGGAGGATAATAGGATGAAGAAAGATTTAACGGAACTGGTTTTTATCCTGGACAGAAGTGGCTCCATGAGCGGGCTGGAAAGCGATACAATCGGCGGCTATAATGCTATGCTTGCTAAGCAGCAGAAGGAACCCGGCGAAGCCATTATCACCACAGTGTTATTTGACGACCGCTACGAACTGCTTCATGATCGTATTAATCTGCGGGGAATCGCTCCGATCACCGACAAAGAGTATTATGTGCGTGGCAATACGGCCTTGCTCGATGCTGTGGGCAAGACAATCAATAAAATAGGCAATGTCCAAAAACACACAGCCGAAGAGGAGCGTGCCGAGCATGTCATGTTTGTAATCACCACCGACGGCTTGGAAAACGCTAGTAGTGAATTCAACTATGCCAAAGTGCGTCGGATGATAGAACGCCAACAAAGCAAGCATGGCTGGGAGTTTATCTTTTTGGGTGCCAATATCGATGCCGTCGCCACGGCGGAACGCTTTGGCATCGGTAAGGACAGGGCAACAAATTATCATGCCGACAGTGAAGGCACGTCATTAAATTATGAAGTCATCAGTGAAGCCGTGAGCTGTGTGCGTGCTAGCCGCTCACTGGATAAGAAGTGGAAAGAACGGATCGACGAGGATTACAAAAGGCGCAGTGGGAAATAAGGTTTAAATATTTCAGAGTGGCATCCCATTGACCCCTGCATAATTTGCATCCTCTACAGAATGGTTCATCACATCATCGCACTCTCCTCCGATAACCATACTCCGCCAACTCTCCCAGCGATACTTATAAACAAGGGCAGAAGTTAATGCTTACCTAAGTAATAACATCTGTCCTCTTTTGCTACGGAGTCCACCGTCGTATACTTGGAACATTCACAGATTCACCTTCCTTTGAGTTTCCTACGAATCTCTTCTGAAGAGTTATTTGACTTATTATCTTTTTCGTCAAAAACTGAAAATTTTTATTATAATAAACAAAAACATCTTACAAATTTAGTAAATGTATTATAATGATAAGGTGTGGGTTCGTCCCAAAAGGACATTAGTTGGATAGGAGTGGTTACGTGTGAATAAGGAGATACTGGATTGGTTTTTGAGTCTAAAGAATGATGATGAAATTAGACATTTAGTCAAGGTATTAAAGATTAACGTCTCGGGATTTCGAGTGAACAATGCACCCCGGTCCAGCTTGATAAAGAGTCTGATTAATAAGAATAAATCTATTCCATTAATTAGTGAACTTCATGACATATACGAAGGGGATCCTGAGAAGGTTTTGGGCAGGCCCCTAAATGATTTATACGACTTGGTGGCAAAAAGTCACAGGGAAATTCCCCGAATATTAGTTACACTCATCGGAAGCAACGAAGAGCATGATCGTCAACTGGCTGAAGAGCTTTTTTTCAAGATTAAAGACCAAGGGCTTCTCAAGTGTTTTGAAGATGATGATAAGGCACAAAGAGAGCAGATGGAGAGGGAAAGCCGCTTAGAAAAGACGATACAAGAATTAGAAGGAAAAATTCAAAGTGATACCAAACGATTAAAAAACATCGAAGATAAACTTAGCCGAGTGACAAAGAATTATGAAGAAGAAACCCAGAAATATAAAGACGAGAAAACGAAAACTACGGGAGAAAAGAAGAAGTTACATAAGGAAAACCAGGATTTGCTTCAAGAAAACAAAGAAATCAAGAAGCAGTATGAGGCGTTGAACAAAAAAGTAACTAAACTAGAGCAGGAAAAACAAATATTAGCTGAAATAAATAGTGGCTTAGAAGCACAAGTTGAAGAAATTTCCAGAAAGAGCTTGTTCATTGAAACAAGTGTAGAGCCAGAAAAATCTGAGAGCGTCCCCGATGCCACGGAGAAAGACCAGGAAAAACCACTCGTTGCGCTAGTGGGAAGATCTTTGGTTCGAAGGTTACTTGGGAATTCCCAAGAAGTCAAGTTCATCCAAGATACGGAGGCAGTCTTAGATGGGATGCTCGACGAGTATGATAAGGTCTTAATAGCTAGCTTTGACTTGCCTTTTTTAACGAGGAAGCAACTTATGAATTCTGAAAAAGAAAAAGTCCAAATAATCAGCGACCAAAAACAGTTGAAAAGCTATCTTAAGAGGGAGGCGCGCTAATGGCTCGATATAATCAACTTGAATTTGATGTAGTCGGAGTATTGCCTAGTGATGAATATATGTATTTTCGTTACGATAAAGAAGCGGCGTTCATTAACAAACAGAATTCCGTTCAGTTTTGTATCAGGCCTATATCCGAGACACCATCAGTGTTTCCCAATGGGTTAGTGACAGGCTATCCTTCAGATATAGAAGTCCATGATTTTGTTGATGAAATTTGGGAGACTGAAGAAAACCGCAAAAAGGCTGCAAAAGAGTTCTTTAGTGAACACTTAATTATATTTAGTCCTCTGCAAAAAAGTGATAAGTTCAACTTGGCTAATGTGCGCTTAGTTCCTAAGCCCCAAGGCTATTCGGAAAACACCACATATGTGCCTATTCCGGTATTTTGCCAAGAAGTACACAAGCTTACCTTTAACGAATTTATGGTGCGACTCCAAGCCAATCGTTTCGTTGGGAAAATCAAAGGGGTATCCACAGACCCTAATGAAACCCCCGGTGTTATCCTCTGGAAGAAAAGTGAAGGCGAATATATTGTCATTGGCGAGTTTGAACGCCATCGCTATGCCCATGGCGGCTTTAACTTTACCTTTAAGACTCTCAAGTGTTTTGATTTTCAAGAGATTTGGCTTTCAGATGCCATCATCGATGAGCAAGCCAGCCCTGACCTGATCTTTGTCGGCAATGAGACCTATGATTTGATTCTCAAGCAGATGGATCTAACCAGTGAATTTGAGTTTTCCGATGTCCAAGAAGCTCCTGAGCCTTCCAAATCCCTTGAAGGTAAGGTTATCTCTGAAGCGGCTCCCAGCCCAGAGTTAGTAGAAAGACCAGTGGAAAAACCCCTCGTAAAGCCAGCAGAAGGACAAGCCAAGTCAGTGGTTGCCCCGGTGGCAGCGGATAAGGAACGAGAAAAGGAAGAAGAGGCAAAGGCAGAGGAGGCAAAGGCAGAGGAGAATATTGAAAAGGCATTTTTAGATACCTTAAATAGTTTGGCCAGAGAGTCAGGTCTGGCCTACGACCCCAAAGATCTAATCAACTTCCACACAGCCATGAAATCTTCCAGTCTGGTCATCTTGGCTGGTATGAGCGGTACCGGTAAATCGCAACTTGTGCAGCTTTACGGAAGAGCATTAGGAATCGAGCAACAAGTGGTCATGATTCCTGTCCGTCCTGCTTGGACGGATGACGCTGACTTGATCGGCTATGTAGATGCTATCCACATGGTGTATCGACCGGGAGATTGTGGACTAGTCAACACCCTGATTAAGGCGTCCCAGGAGAAAGAAAGCCTCTTTATAATTTGCTTTGATGAAATGAATCTAGCGAGGGTCGAACATTACTTTTCCCAATTCCTCTCTGTCCTAGAGATGGAGGGCCATCGCCGTCGCTTAAGATTATACAACGAAGAAGTTAAGGAAAGATTATATAACGGACAAGAATATGAACCAACAGTTTTAATCGGAGATAATGTTATGTTTGTGGGGACAGTCAATCTGGATGAATCAACCTATCATTTCTCTGACAAGGTCCTGGACAGAGCCAATGTAATTAGCCTTAACGTCTTAGACTTCGCAGAACTGAAGGGCTTGAACTTTGATAAACGCCGAACTGGGAAGAAGCCTGAAGTTGTGACATACACCCAATATGCGGCCTTGAAGAAAGAAGAATCTACCCTCGAGTTAACCGACCGGGAAATCGAGTTCTTTAGTGGATTTAATCGTGCCTTAAGGGAAACTAATAAGAACTTAGGCTTTGGGCCTCGGGTGGTGCGCCAAATCGCCAAATATATCTCTAACTTACCCCAGAGTACTTATCTGAGTCGCCAACAGGCTTTCGACCTGCAAGTCGTCCAAAGAATCTTAACCAAACTTAGAGGTCCAGAAGATCAACTGAAGCCACTCCTCGGGGCCTTTAACTCCCGAGTCAATCAGCTAGAAGAGGGGCAATTGTTCCAGCTTTTAGAGAAATACGCAGATGTTTCGGAGTTTGAGCAAACTGATGAGATTATGAGGCTAAAAGCGAAAGAGTTGAAAATGTATGGCTATACCGTTTGAACAACTGCCCTTTGAGGTTGTCTTCCATCAATTCGAGGTAGCTCTCCGGCCACAATTTTATGCCACAGAAGAGGAAGCTTACTTGGAACAAGCGTACCTAAAACTTCGAGAAAATGTTATGCTCCAGTTGGATTTTCTAGCTGAGGATAGGAATGCCCGTTTTCATATGGATGGTCTTGATGCCCTGCCGGAAAGATTCCTAGAAATTGATGAGCAGGGTGAAGCCTTTATTTATCCCTGTACCGACTTTATTATCTTGAAGGAAAACTATTATCCGCTAATTCCAGGCTTGAATCTTATTAGAGTGAGAATACAAGAACAGAGTTATTATGCTATGGTGGAGATTGTACCCACTCAATTATCTTCCTTTGAGTGGCAGCTTATGATCTCCGATCTGGAAAATATCCTTAATGGTCTTTCCATGGACTTAATACGCAAAAATATTGCCTTGGGGGAATATCACCACAAGTCGATACCCCCAGCCCTTTTATATCGGTTTATGGTTATCAAAAAGTATTTTCCTGATACCATGTCTGCTTTAAGTGATCTTTTAAACAAAATCAACTCCCGGATTAAAAAAGAGTATCTGATGGTTCCTAATGAGCGAGCAAAAACCATCGACCTGGTGACCATCCGCTATAGGTCCACCCACCCGGAGAACAACCAATCCCTTAAAGTCCCCAAGCCTACAGTGGATTATGACTTGCCGGAGAACCGCTGGATTAAGTTCATAATTCGCACTCTTATCCGAACCATCGAGGACTTTATCGAGGCTACTGGCGAGCTATGGCGGGAACTGGAGCAGGAGATTTCTCACTTAGCTCAATGGTCAACAAATGAGTTCATTGTGGACCAAAAACAAAAAGTTCTCTCTAACTTGCTCGCTTACAAGGAAGTAGCAGAAAAAATGAAAAAGGGGCTAGAGATTATTAAATATGCCCCTTGGTATGGTCAAGTATCGCCTGTCAGACCCACCTCCATCTCCTCAGTATTGCTGACGGATTCTCGCTATCTGACCCTCTTTAAACTCTATAAGGCTCTCCAGCGGGAAGAATTTAATGTAGCCATCGATCCAGCTTATGCTTATCAATATAAGCGGACGGATAAACTCTATGAAATATGGGGTTTTCTGCAGATGAGTGAGGCGGTCAAAGAGTTAGGTTTTGAACCGGTTAAGGGCTGGATCTATGATCAGAACTTTAACTCTGAACAGATTTTGATTCCGACCCTTCCAGCAGGGAGTGTGATCTCTTTTCGAAGGGACGAACTGGAGCTGAGAATGACCTATGATGGGCAACTCCCCTATGAAAGCTCCAAAACATCCCCGGAAAGTCCTATCTATGCCGCTTCTGAAAAAAATAACCCCGATGGTCGAATCGATGTCTACAAGAAAGGTATCTATATCGGCTCTTTGATTTTTGATATGAAGTGCCGGAATCTGAGTAGCTTTTTCCGTGAAGACTATTTGCGTTCGGCCTATCGCACTCCAGCAGTTAATCAACTGATTTCCTATGGCACCCAATGTTTATCCCTTTTCATCTTCGGTCACCATAAGCGAGCTCAAGATATCAACCCAGTCCGAGAAGTCTGGGCCATTCATCCAAAAAGTTCGGATAGCTCCAACCACAACAAGCTCAAAGACGATCACAAGCTGAGACTGCTTAAATTAGCACCAGGGGATGATATCGATATCCTCGTTAAGCAATTGAGAATCTTTATCACAGGAATTCTGGAGTGGTATGAGGATATGCTAAAGGGCTTTGGCCAGGAGAGCAAACGGTAATGACGACGTCAAAAAGGAGACCCTCAGCCCCAAAAGGCAAAGGGTCTCCTATGCAAAGCTGTTGATTACAAAAACTGAATGGGCCACCGGCGGAACATTAGCTATTATTTTCTTGAAATAATAGCTAATGTTTATTATAATAGTACCCAAAATAGACTGCGAGATGGGGTGAATCTATGCGTGTTAATACCACAGATATGCAAAATGCTTTTGGGAAATATCTTTCTCTTGTAGAGAAGGAAGATATTATTATTACCAAAAACGGCAGAAGTGTTGCTAAACTAACTCATTATAAAGAACCGGACTATTTTATTGTTCATGAAGAAGCACATCAATATCAAACAATGAAAAAGGTGAGCTATGAAGAATATATGGAGCTGGTTGATTCCTCTGATCAAAGATACGAGCTCATTGAGGGCGAGATTTATCTGTTAGCTTCGCCTTCCTTTACCCATCAGGTGGTTGTTAACGAAATATCATGGCATTTCAATAACTATTTTAAGGGAAAACCTTGTCGATCCTTAACTGCCCCGTTGGATATACGTCTTTTCGGTTATGCGACCAAGTTTGAAGAAGAACCGAATGTTGTCCAGCCAGATGTAGTCGTGATTTGTGATGAAGAAAAGGTTAATGAGAAGAACAAATATGAAGGGATACCGACATTGATTGTCGAGGTCTTATCTCCATCGACTAAGAATAAAGACTTAGTTGCTAAATTGAATCTTTACATGAAAAGCGGTGTCTCAGAATACTGGGTTGTAAACCCGGAGAACAAAAGTATTCTTCAATACTCTTTTTCGAAAGAAAGAGAAATTGATTACCCGCAAAGCCACCGACTGGAGGATACAATACAATCGACTGTCTTCCCGGGTTTAGAGATATTTGTACAGGATGTTTTTTCTGAAATCTCCCTTTGAGTTTGCCACATACTCCGCTCAGCTCCCTTGGCATGATAACCGGCATCCGTACATGGATAATGGAGATAATTCCTCTGCTGAGCCTACAAATCAAAGTGTCTGAATATTCCTTGAGAGCCGTGATTTGAATCACGGCTTTTTGCCGTGTCACAAAGTATTCTTAGCTGGAGTAGGTTAGGGGTAGGGTCTTCTTTTTCTATTGCAAAAATATAGTTAGGTAATACAGAAAAACAAAAGTGATGGACTGGAGTGAAAAGAGTGGAAAAAAACAAGGCGAAACTATCGCGACGCCAATTTCTAAAAGGGACAGCGGCTACAGGAGCAATGGTGGGTACCATGGGAGCCGTGGGCTTCGCCAACAAAGCCATTGCTGATGAAGTTGTTTCTGGGGAGAGCGGGAGCGCTCCTGAGCTCAAGACTGTGCGCACGACCTGTTCGCCCAACTGTACAGGGGCCTGTGGATTGAATGCTATCGTCGAGAATAACGAGATCAAGGCTATTGTGCAGGCGGCAGATTACCCGGAACAAGAATATAACCCGCGTGGCTGTCTTAAAGGGCTATCTATGATGAACCTAGTGTATGGTCCGGATCGCCTACAAACCCCCTTGATTCAAAAGGGAAAGCCCGGTGTCGATGAGTTGCAGAAGGCCACGTGGGAGGAAGCTCTTGATTATACTGCCCAAAGGCTGAAGGAAATCGCCGCAAAATACGGCCCAGAATCTATTGGGGTCGCCTTCCAAGTGGGAGGGACCAGCTATGTACATAAGGGAGCCATGTCGCGTCTGGCCACTCTAGCCGGATGGAATATCCATCACGCCTATGATCAAAACGGCGACCTGCCGATGTTTTGGCCCATGACCTTCGGGGTCCAATCAGAAGAACTTGAACCCAGTGAATGGCTGAATGCCCGCTATATGGCGGTATTTGGTTCTAATATTTTGGCTACCCGTTTGCCGGATGCGCATTTTCTCGTCGAGGCGAGAAATAAAGGGACCAAGGTTATCGTCTTTGACCCGAGTTATAGTCCGACTGCCGCCAAGGCCGATGAGTACATAGCCATTAATGGAAGCAGTGATGCTGCCGTAGCCTTGGGAATCTGCAAGGTTATCCTCGAGGAGGGGCTTTACGATCAGAACTTTATTAGCACCTTTACAGATATGCCTTTACTGGTGCGCCTAGATAATGGGAAACGTCTCAAAGCCGATGAAGTGGAAGGCTTGACCAAACCAACCGATACCCCGACCTATCGGGAAGCCTTTGTTGCCTACAATGGGAATTTCTTGACAGTTCATTCAGAAAGGCTGGACCTGCCTGAAAATCTTCTGCTAGAAGGAGAAGTGGAGGTGCCACTCAAAAGTGGGGAAAGGGTTATCGCTAAGCCTGTCTTCCAGCTTCTCAAGGAAAGCTTAAATCACTATACCCCTGAGGCCGTAGAGAAAGAATCGGGAATGAAGCCAGATGATTTGGTGCGCATTGCCCGGGAGATGGCGACAATCAAGCCTCTTCATATCGTCTATGGGGCTAGCAATTATCAATGGTATCATGGGGATCTTAAGGGACGGGCTCTGGCCTTGATCAATGTACTGACGGGAAACATCGGGCAACCGGGGGCAGGAATCTCAACCTATGCCGGACAATACCGGATTCGCCTTAAGGTGGGTGAATGGTGGGTCCCGGAAGGTCGTAAGCAAAACTGGCTTCCCTTCCTTTATGTGCTCAATGGTCCGACAGAAAATATGAAGGCCAAGTATCCCAAGGATGGCATCAAGGCCTTAATCACCGGCTGGGGAAATCCCTTTGATCAACATAATATGTCGAATATCCTCCGGGAGCGGGTTCAATCAGGGGAATTAGAATTCGTGGCCAACATTGACTTCCAAATGACCACCAGCTGTGAGTATAGTCATGTGGTTTTGCCGGGGGTCACTTGGTATGAAAAGACGGATCTCACGGCGTCGCCGGTGCATCCTTATCTCCAGCTGCAACAGCCTGCCATCACCCCGGTTTATGAGGGAAGACCGGAGCTTTGGATCTTTAGAGAATTGGCCAAACGCCTCAATCCGGAGTTTGAAAAGTACTTTTTCCCCGGACTGGAACCGGATCAGGCTGCGGAAGAAGTTATCAAGCTTTTGCTGAAAACCGGCGGGCCAAATTGTGCAGGAATCACCCTTGAACAGCTCAAGCAAGGCCCCGTCCGCTTAAAGTCAGAAGTGCCGGGTGATCGGCAGATTCCTTTTTATGAGCAAGTCCATGGTAAGCGACCCTTCCCGCCCCAAAGCCTTCCGGCAAAACTCGAGCAAACGGCTCAATTCGTAAAAAGCGGGCGGATTGAATTCTATAAGGATGAGGACGCCTTCATAGAAGCAGGAGAGCAGCTGCCGGTCCATAAACCGCCCTTTGAAGAAAGCGAATATGCTCTAAACCCCGCAGCGCGGGAGAAATACACCTTCAACTTCGTTACTCGTAATGCCATCTACCGGGTACACTCCACCCATTCGAATAACATCTGGATGAACGAGCTTCAAGAGGGCAAAGCCCATATTTGGCTCAATCCCACGGATGCAGAGGAAAAAGGGATCAAACAGGGCGATGAAGTTGAGGTCTATAATGATCGAGGCAAGCTCTTGGTCTATGCTGTGGTAGATGCCGGGGTTGGCCGGAAGGTCGCCATGTTCGAGCAGGGTTGGTGGAGTCGTTATCTGAAAGAAACTTCCTATAACAGCTTAACCTATCCCTTTATTAAGCCTACCCACGAGGTCTACTTCGTGCCGGGAATGTGGGCGCCCAATACCGCGTGGAATGAATGTCTTTGCGATGTTAAAAAGGTGGGTGATCAGCTATGAAATTAGGAATGGTCATTGATTTAGATAAATGTATCGGGTGTCGTACCTGTGCTGTAGCATGCAAATCCCACAATGCCCAGCCTCCGGGAACTTGGTGGAATCGGGTCTTTACTCCCGGCAGCCCTTATCATCAAAGCGCTGTGGGGGAGGAAGGGAACCTACAAATGAACTTCCTGCCGGTTTCCTGTCAGATGTGTGATAACGCTCCTTGTGAAAAGGTCTGTCCCGTAGGGGCGACCTATACCGATGAGCGGGGCGTCGTTCTTGTGGATTTTGAACGATGTATTGGTTGTCGCTATTGCATTGCAGCTTGTCCCTATAATGTGCGGCAGTTTAATTGGGAAGATCCCAAGGAAGTTAAGAAGCGGGCCGGCTACAAAGAAGGGTATGAATATGGATACCCAGCAGAGGCTAGGGACAAGGATGGACGGTTAGTTTATACGCCCAATCGCCCGGTAGGGGTGGTAGAGAAATGTACTTTTTGTTTCCAATACACTTCCCAAGGGGAAGAACCGGCTTGTGTTCAGTCCTGCCCTTCTCAGGCGCGGATCTTTGGAGATCTGGAGGATCCGGACTCAGAGGTGAGTCGCTTGATCCGCGATCGTCAGGCTTTCCGTCTGAAGGAGGAATTAGGAACTCAGCCTAAAGTCTATTATCTGCCGGCAAGTAAGCCCAACCGATAGGGATACCCAACCGTTAGGGATGCCCAATCGATAGGGATACATAGTGAGCCACGATGTAAATATTTATTTGACCCAAGTAAAGGGTGTTAGTGAAGAAAATTAAGCAGAAATTTAATTGGTAGAAATCGAAAGTTAAAGGCTAAAAATCTAGAGGACAAATAACAAAAAACAAAGACAAAGACCAATGACAAGTGACAAGTGACAAAAGAATAATAGAGTAGGAACGGAAAGGGTGAAAATTTTGGCACAGAATAATGTGGTCACTACACGGACGATCCCTGTTGCCCGTAAGCCAATCAACGGAATGCTTGTGCTAGGGGCAGTTCTATTGCTGATAGCCTTGAGTGCCTGGGGTTATCAATTAAAGGAAGGCCTCATTGTCACCAATATGCGGAATTCCTTCAGTTGGGGACTCTATATCGCCACCTTTGCCTTCTTTGTGGGCATTGCGGCAGGAGGACTGATTGTCTCTTCCTCCGTCTACCTCTTTAACTTAGAAAAGCTAAAGCCCTTGACCAGGATTGCTTCCTTATCAGCCTTTGCCTGTTCTCTTGGGGCAGGTGCCATGATTTTGCCAGATATGGGTCGGATTGACCGAATCTATCAGATGCTCCTCCATCCCAACTTCAGCTCTCCTCTGGTATGGGACGTTATAGTTATTAGTGCTTATATTGTGGTCACCTTCTTGAGTGTCTATGTTCAACTTTTGCCTGATTGGCAAAGAGAGGGTCGAGGCCTTTTAAATGGGTGGACTAAGAAGTACTCCCCAGAAGAAATTCAGTTTTTCTCCAAGAAATGGTCCAAGCGCGTAGCCATCATCGGCCTGCCCTTTGCGGTGCTGATCCATACGGTAACCGCTTTGATTTTTGCCACCCAAGCCTCACGAGGTTGGTGGAATACAGCCATTTTACCCCCGGACTTCATTGCGGTGGCAGTGGCCTCCGGAACGGCGCTGGTGCTTTTGATCTCTCTTCTCTATGTGGGTAAAGAGGGCTTTGCCGAATATCAGGAGGCGTTTAGGACCCTAGCGGTCATTGTCGCCGGTGCCTTGATCGTTCATTTCTTCTTTGTAGCTGTGGATCTTTTGGTTCATGGTTGGTGGGGAAGCGCGGAAGGTCATGAGCTTTTTGCTCTGCTTTTTGGCGAATATAAGTTTTTATATGGCACAGAGCTCCTTTTGCCGGCCTTTACCATGATCTTTTTCTTTACCAAAAAGGGAAATAGCTCCCGTAAATCTCTCATCCTCGGCTGTATCCTGCTCTTTATCGGGGTTTTCGCCCATCGGATGATGCTGATGTTTCCTTCCTTCAACGCCATTCCCTTGACCTTAAACATCAACGGGACAGGAATTGAGGCCTGGGCTTATCCCGTAGCAACCGGTGCTTATCAAGAAGGGGTATCTTCCTTTGTCAGCTCGTGGCCCTATTTCCCCACTCTTTTGGAGATGGCTTTAGGGTTACTCCCCTTTGGGGTGGTTATATTCGTTATCTCGCTTGCCTTTAGGTTGTACTTCTTTTTGCCCAACTCTTCGAAGAAATAAGCTGGCCTCTGGCGGAAGCAAGGTCATAAGAGAAGACCGTGGTAACCTGCAACTGTGCGGATTACTGCGGTCTTTTTACATAATTAATAGCTCAGTATATCATTTCTGCATCACAGGTACTGCGATGGACAAGCCCAAATTCCCAAGCGCTTGGGAATTTGGGTTGTCTAAGCTTTCCTGGAGGTAATCACCATCCTTTGAGAGTGCTTGTGCACTAATATTTAAGCATTTTAGCTGTCATTTTGCTGGAACCCGCAATAAGATAACATACAAAAACATTGAGGGGGAAGGCGAGATGACAAAGATAGAGAAAAGGTTCGACAGCCTCGTGTGTGAAGTTTGTGGGGGTAATGAAACAGTTCAAGTGGTGACGGCGATTAAACCAGACTGGTCTGAGTCTTTGTATGTTCAAGAGGTTTACTGGTGTGTCTGTCGTGAATGCTCGGATAAAGGAACCTTTCTCCATGAGTGATTTTGGGTAAGTAGAACGGTGGTAGAGGTTCTAAGAAATACGTTTGAACTTTAGGTTTTACAAAAGCTGATGAGTGACTTATAATGTTAATGTAGAATGGGTAGAACAGTAGGATGCTTTGCATAGTAGGATTTTAATTGAGTAAGTTAGTAGGTCAGTAGGATGGTAGATAGGCCAAGATGGCTATGTTAGTCCTGCACTCCTATGGGGTGCTTTTTTATTTGTCAGAGGTTCCATCCAACTGAACAGCTCCCATCATCTACATAAAAAAGAGAAGGAGTGTTCAAATGTCTAATGTAAAATTTTATTCAGGTGAAAATATCCCCCTCGAAATGCACAAGGTTCGGATTGTGCAAAAATTAAATATCATGCCGATTGAGCGGCGCTTAGAGGCCTTGAAGGAGGCCGGGTTTAATAATTTCCTCCTGAAAAACCGGGATGTCTTCATGGATATGCTCACCGATAGTGGGGTCAATGCCATGAGCGACAAGCAAATGGCAGCCATGATGGAGGCAGATGACAGCTATGCTGGTTCTGAAACCTTTACGAAGTTAGAAACTAAAGTCGGTGAGATTTTTGGTAAAACGCTCTACCTGCCAGCCCATCAAGGGAGAGCTTGCGAAAATATTATCGCTCAAACCTTCGTTAATCCCGGTTCAACCGCTATTATGAATTATCACTTCACTACGACAAGATCCCATATCGTTAGAAATGGTGGGACGGTTGAAGAATTACTGAATGAAGAAGGTTATCAGGTCAATAGCGAATGTCTCTTCAAAGGTAATATGGATATTCCCAAGTTAAGAGCATTAATCTCAGAAAAGGGCGCAGAAAACATTTCCTTCGTTCGCTTTGAAGCAGGGACCAATCTTATTGGCGGGCAACCCTTCTCTCTGGCTAATCTGATGGAAGCCCGTAAGGTCTGTGATGAATTTGGGGTGATGCTCATATTAGATGCCAGCCTTTTAGCTGATAATCTTTATTTCATCAAGGTTCGTGAAGAGCAATGCCAAGATATGAGTATTCGCGAGATTACTCGAGCCATCGCCAATCAGGTGGATATCATTTATTTTTCCGCACGGAAGCTGGGATGTGCCCGGGGAGGCGGAATTTGCACGAACAATGAAGAGCATTTCGTTAAAATGCGTGAGCTGGTTCCCCTTTACGAAGGGTTTCTTACCTATGGTGGTATGTCGGTCCGCGAGATGGAGGCCATGGCTGTAGGTCTTGAAGAGACGATGGATGAAGACATGATTAACCAAGGCCCTCAGTTTATTGCCTATATGACGGAAGAGCTTCAGAAAAAAGGAGTTCCTGTAGTCACTCCAGCAGGAGGATTAGGATGTCATTTAAATGCAATGGAGTTTGTTAAGCATATTCCTCAGCAAGACTATCCGGCAGGTGCTCTAGCAGCAGCCCTTTATCTAGTGAGCGGTGTTCGCGGAATGGAAAGAGGGACGATGTCTGAGGAAAGGGACGACAATGGAGTGGAACCCTTTGCCGATATGGAGCTACTGCGCTTGGCGATGCCACGCCGAGTATTTACACTTTCCCAAGTCAAGTACGCTGTGGACCGGATTGCTTGGCTCTACGAAAACCGCAATCTCATTGGCGGTCTGAAATTCGTTGAAGAACCAAAGATTTTACGTTTCTTCCTAGGAAGATTGGATACGAATAGTGATTGGCCCACAGCCCTTGTCCAGAAGTTTAGAAGTGATTTCGGAGATAGCCTATAAAGAGTGCTCAAGAGGAACCTATAAAGAGAGCCTGAGAGAAATAGAATAGAGGTGTAGCGGCAATGACTAATGGAAACACGAAGAAAAAATCACCATCAGTTGATGAGTGGCTTAAAGAAGCAAAGGCTAGTCCGGCTGCTTTACAGGAAGGGATGTTCTTAGTTCATAATGGAGTGGTGCGCCAAACACCCAAAGCTAAGGTGCGCCAAGGACTTGATGATGGTTCGGTGGTCAAGGGCATGGAATTTGCTTATGATGAGGCAAAGGTTGAGGCGGCGATTGCCGAGACCAAAACCATGGCGGGGATTTTCCATGTTAGGGTATGGCTAAATGAAGGTCAGCTTGAGCTGGGTGACGACATCATGTATGTGCTGATCGGTGGCGATATCCGACCCCATGTAGTGGATGCCCTACAATTCTTGGTTGAAAAGATTAAAACCCAATGTGTGACTGAGATCGAACAAAAATAGGGATTCACGACCCCCCAGGCAATGCCGGGGGGGTTGCTATTTTTTGGACGTTAAACTCCACCCCTAAAGGGCGCTATACCCTATCTTTTAGACCACATTTCTGCTAGACTATATTGAGCATTAGTACAAAGTATCGGTTTCATGATTGAGGAGGATTATCGATTGAGCAATCAACGGGTTCACCACTCAAATAAATGGGTCGTCTTAGCTATTTCCTTTGCTATGATGATGTGCTTCGCCCTGTCTTTGCAAGCTCTGCCACCCCTATTTGAGCAGATCATGAAGGATGTACCGTTTTCTAATTCTCAAGCTGGGATTTTAATGGGATCTTATGCTATTCCCGGGATTTTCCTCCCTTTTGTCGTGGCATATTTAGCCAACCGCGTTGACATTAAAAAGTTAATCATCGGTGCTTTAATTATTATGATGATAGGCTTGGTGGCCTTTTCCTTTGCGGGTTCCTTTTCACTCTTAGTAGTGTTTAGATTAGTGGCGGGGATAGGGGCTACGGTGTTAGTAGTACTTTCTCCCCTTTTAATCACCATGTATTTTGATCAAAAGAATATCGGGATTGCGATGGGTATCTTTAACATAGCTGTGCCCCTAGGGACTGTCTTAGCGGCCAATTTTTTTGGCTCCTTGGGACGACTCCTGGGTTGGAGAGTAATATTGGTGGGTGTTGCGGGCTTTTTGGGGGTAGTTTTACTTTTAGTCATCTTCGCGCTCTTCTTGCAAAAAGGGGAGGCTTCTACCCATTCCCCTGACTTAGATAAAAAGTCAGCCCCAAGGTTCAGAGGTAGTTTGAGCCTTTGGCTGCTTACTGCTATTTGGGCTTTAGCTAATTTCCAGCTTATAGCTTATGTCACTTTTGGTCCCCAATTTTATCAGTCGCTCGGTGTATCTGTGCAACGGGCAGGATTCTTGACAAGTCTGGTCATGCTTGCATCGCTTTTCCTGGCGCCGCTCATTGGGGTAGCTTTTGATAAGACCGGTCGTAAAAAGCCCTATTTGATCATCGGAATTGCACTTATCTTAATTTCTTTCGTGGCCTTAGCTACGCATTTTCCGGGTCTACCCCTATGGGCGTTTGCTTTGGGGATAGGCTTTACTCCGATAGCTGTTTTTGCCTTTGCGCATATTCCTGAGACAGTTAGACCTCACGAGGTGGGAATGGGCATGGGGATGCTGACCGTTGCCTCGAATTTGGGCACAACAGTTGGGCCGTCTGCGTTTGGTTCAATTCTTGATCAAACACAGGGTAATTTTACCGTTACATTTATGTTTTTGGCAGCGATATCTCTGATACTTATCGCTTTTTCTTTGGGGTTAAAATCGGGGAATTCGCGTAGCGAAAGTAGGTAAACTATCTTACAAGGAGGTAATGTATCATGGATTTTTGTTGGATAACTCTGCATGTTCGTAATTTAGAGGAATCGATCAAGTTCTATCATGAGCTTTTAGGCCTGAAAATCGCCCAACGTTTCAAAGCAGGGGAAGATACGGAGATTGCTTTTCTTGGTGAAATGGATAAGCCTAAAATTGAATTGCTGCATAATAAAAAGGATGACGTCGTAGCTCAAGCTGCGGGACTTTCAATCGGCTTTCAAGTAGACTCGCTGGATAAAGCGATGGAGTATCTTAAGGAAAAGAATATCCCCATTAAAAGTGGACCGATTTCACCTTCACCAAAGACTCGATTTATCTTTATTGAAGATCCAAATGGTATCGTGGTTCAAATCGTGGAGCAAAAGTAAGAGCAATTGACGGGATTTTTCTTCAAGAAATGAGATGATTCGTGCATTACCATGGATCATCTTGTTTTTACTTGAAAAATAAGCCCGGTTGACCTAGTATTGTATATATTAAAAAGGTAAGGGAGAACTAATAGATGAGTAAAATCACCCTCTCAAGGAAACGAACTACTCCTAAAGAGGGTTTTTCGGCGCTTTGGAAGACAGAGGAATATTGGGCGGTATGGCTAGGTATAGTAGTTGTACTATTTGCAATCATGCTTTTTTACCAAGGAAATACTCTATTATCTTGGCTCGTTCTCAAAGTGCCGCACTATGATGATTTCAAAATAGCTAATCAGTATATGACGGAACATATTGGCGCATTGCTGGTGCTCTATTTGTTTTTCCTTTGTTTGTTTGGGCTGCCGATAAGAGCTCTTAAGCAAAAAATGTGGCCTTTTGCCTTAGGATTTACGGTTCTTTTTATCCTAAGTGTGGGAATCACTGTCTTAGGTTCCTGGGAGGTTATGAGGAAATATAATATTGAAACGCCTGTACTAGCTTTGATTATTGGACTTATTCTCGGTAATATTATGAGGGTTCCTCATTGGATGAATAACGCTCTTAAGACTGATTTCTATGTCAAAGTGGGTATTGTTTTGATGGGGGCTTCCCTGCCAATCAACCTAATTCTCCAAGCGGGTTTTACGGCGTTTGCCCAAGCCACAATTATTGCCGTAGCGACCTTCATGACCATTTATTGGACAGGGACAAGGTTTTTCGGGTTAGATAATCGTTTTGCAGCAACATTAGCGGCGGGGGGCTCCATCTGTGGGGTCTCGGCTTCTATCGCTATTGGTGGAGCGGTTAAAGCTGAAAAAAAACAAGTATCCATAGCGATTTCGCTGGTGGTCATGTGGTCTATCGTCATGATCTTTGTTTTACCGTTAGCGATTAACTTTTTGGAGATTCCACCAGGTCCGGCTGGAGCATGGATTGGTACAGCCGAATTGGCGGATGCCCCTGGAATGGCTGCGGCCGCAGCCATCAATGAGCAAGCGATAAAAACCTTCACCTTGATGAAAGTCGTTGGCCGCGATATGTTTATTGGATTTTGGTGCTTTATCATGGCCTTGTTCTCGGTAACGACTTGGGAGAGACGATATGAAGGTTCAAAGCCTGATGCCGCCGAAATTTGGATTCGTTTTCCTAAGTTTGTCCTTGGCTTCATAATTGCATCTATAATTATTACAGTGTTAACTTCCTTCGCAAATTCCTTAAGGATTAAAGATATATCGACCTATATTATCAGCCCCATAGTGGAATTAAGAAATTGGACGTTTATCTTTACATTTCTTTCGATTGGATTAACTAGCCGTTTTCGTGACCTTACATCCATAGGCTGGAAACCGTTTGCAGCATTTACTACGGGGATTCTAATCAATGTACCATTAGGATATCTTTTATCCGTTGTCGTTATGGGTAACTATTGGATGACGGTAAGATAAAGGAAACCGGTGAGTCATCGGGAAAACATGAGGAAAGGGGAATGCGCTATGCATCCAGATAATGTGACATGTGTTCAAAGAGCTCGATTTATCTTTCGTTTTTTTGAGAAGAAAGATTGGCAACCAGGGGAAAGACCGCCCCTTAATGATATTGTTAAAGTAAAAGATGTTTCATCTGAAGCGGTTCGTAACTTTAATAAATTTTTGAATTGGCGACTAGAGCGTATCGCCCAGATGATGGACTTACTTAAAAATGCTCATGATGACTGGGCAATCACTGGCTGGAAGGACCATATCTTAATGGAGACCGAATCCTTTGAGTTTAATAAGGCTTGCAAGATTTTAGAGGAGAATGGTTTTGGAGATGATGAGTTTTTCTTAGATGTGGAATATACCCGTCTTTGGGGCGTTCTTTAAGCTTATATCCTAGAACTTGATAAGAAATCTCTCAGGGAATTAGATTTAACCTGGGAGATTTTTTTGTCTAATTAATTGACATTTTGTCATGACATTTTGGCTATTTTGTCATTTTGTCAAAAAGAATGGTGTTGGGTAGCTAAAACTTGAACAAGCATTTAAAGCATAAAAATAATCTATCAACCGCATTTGAAATTGTTTTTTTCATTTTCTGAGACTTGGCATGGTAATTGCATTCAATAGGACAGTGAGTACTTATAGTGAAGCTATAGTGGTGCTAGATTTCATATTCACATAGGAGGTGGTATTGACAATTAAAAAATAGGGTTCGTTCTGTAGTATTATATTTGGTTTAAAAGTTTTAATAGGTAATGGAGGTTTAGTAGTTATGGCTGTAGAAAAAGAAAAAAAGGTCACATCACCTTCTGGAGGATTATCAGCTCTCTGGAAAAAGGAAGATTATTGGGCTGTTTGGCTTGGACTGGGTATGGTACTTATCACAATCCTTTTATGGGCATCGGGAAGTTCATTCATGAAGGCGATAGCAATTAAAGTGCCTACTTGGAGTGAATTCGGTACTGCAACAGAGTATCTGGGTAATAATGTCCCTGGAATTATTGGTTTATTCTTAGGCTTTTTGCTCCTTTTTTCCATCGCGATCAAGATCTTAGGGCATAATGTTTCTAAGTTTGTAGTTGGTTTCGCGGCTCTTTTCATCTTTAGTCTTTTTGTAACAGTAATGGGCTCTTGGACTGTCGCTAAAAGTTTTAACTTGGAAGCTCCGTTGCTCGCACTTGCATTTGGACTTATCATTGGAAACTTTGTGAAGATCCCTGCTTGGCTTGATGCCTCGCTAAAAACAGAGTTTTTTGTAAAAACCGGTATCGTTCTAATGGGTGCAACCCTCCCCTTTACCCTTATTATGAAGGCTGGTCCTGTAGCATTTTTACAAGCTACTATAATTTCAATAACCACCTTCGCAACAATTTATTTCGCAGGAACAAGATTATTCGGACTTGACCGCCGTTTTGCATCAACTTTAGCAGCAGGTGGTTCCATCTGTGGTGTATCTGCCTCAATCGCTATCGGTGGTGCAGTTAAAGCAGATAAAAACTATGTGTCTGTAGCAATCTCACTGGTTGTGGTATGGGCTGTCGTTATGATCTTTAGCTTACCCATCCTCATTAAAGTATTCGGTATCGATGCTGGCCCTGCTGGGGCATGGATCGGAACTTCGGAGTTCGCCGATGCAGCCGGAATGGCCGCTGCAGCAGCTATTGGTGAGCAATCTATTAAGACCTTTACCTTAGTGAAAGTTGTTGGCCGTGATATGTTCGTTGGAATTTGGGCCTTTCTTATGGCCATTATCTCTGTTACCCAATGGGAAAAGAGAGTTGATGGAAGTAAGCCAAACGCTGGTGAAATCTGGGGACGTTTCCCTAAATTCGTTCTCGGTTTCTTCGTGGCCTCAATTATTGTAACCATCTTAGTTGCCTCCAATGGTGACGCTGCGCAAGCAGACATTGACTCAGTTGTCATTAAACCCCTAAAAGAGTTAAGAAACTGGGCCTTTATCTTTACCTTCTTGTCCATTGGCTTTACGACGCGTTTCAAAGATCTAACCTCAGTGGGTTGGAAGCCTTTTGCAGCATTTACCACAGGTGTATTAGTGAATGTTCCCCTTGGCTTCCTCTTATCAGTAATCGTTATGGGAAATTATTGGGCGAACGTTTAATTAAAAATGAAAAACTAACGAGAAAAGGATGTAGACTGTAAAAAGTCTACATCCCTTTTTATTTACATGATAAACTAGAATATAGGAATGAGGACAACCGATATAACCTTAAGGGGGCGTACCGGTGTGCACCAGCTAGACTTTGTGGTTAATCTTGGGGCTGAACGGATATGGGTAAGTAGAAAGTAGGTAAGTGCGTGAAAGCCAGCAATAATCCTTGGTGGATGCGAATAAGAGTTCATGTTCTTCTCTTTGGGGTCAGCATGTCGATACTTCCCGTTTTTTTCTTAGGGTATCTAAGCTTTACCTCTGTGAAGCAACACTTAGAAGAGAATATTTATGAACAAAATTATCAACAGATAACAATGCTAGCCAGTGAGATAGAAGAGCGCTATACAAATCTAGAGAATACCTTAGCACAGACAACAGAGGTCAACGCAAGGACCCTCTTAGGCCAAGACCAAAGTGTGCGTCGAATTGTCTTAGGTACCCTGATGCGAACGGAGCCCTTTATTGATGAAATAAAAGTGGCAAATCTAGATTTCACTACTATTGACCAGGTAGCACGCACAGAGACCGTACCAAAGAACTTTCCTTCGGGAGAAATCGAGCATCAACTCAAAGAAGAAGAATCGATCGGTTCGAGCCCCATATTTTTTTTCCAGGATGGCCGACCGGCTATGTATTTGACTTTGAAACTAAAAGATCCTCTAACGCATCTGCCCATAGGGTATCTGCAAGCTAAAATTGACCTGAAGAAAATCAATAGCAGGGTAGAAAGCACCCTGCTTGATCCTTTGGAGTATATTTATCTCATTGACGAATCGGGGAATCTAATCGGACATACTGACTTTAGCCTTGTAGTTCAGAAGGCTAAGGTAAATAATGCTTCTATTCAAGACTTTTTTGAGGGACAAAACGATTCTTTTGGAAGTCGGTATAAAAATATCCAAGGGATCTCTGTCATTGGGTCTTTTGTATCCTTAGACAACCTTGGATGGGCTATCTTTATTGAACAGCCTAGCAGCGAAGCCTTTAAGACTATTCATACCTTAGCCCTACAGCTTATAGTGATAGCCGTTTTAATTATGGTTATTGTCCTTATCTTAAGTATTGGATTTGGGCTAAAACTTGTAGATCCGATCGAAAACGTGGAAAGTCGAGTTAGAGAAATCATTTCCACGGGTAACTTAGATAATCATTTGCCTATTGAAAATTGGAATGAGATAGGACGATTGGTCCAATCGTTCAATCAACTACTGAATTACTTAGATCAGAAAAATCTAAATCTGAAAGAGGAAAAGGAACTTTTGACTACCGTTGTCGACGGAATCGGAGCGGGGATGATCCTTTTAAACTCTGAAAGAAAGATTATCTGGTGGAATCCAAAGTTTACGGAATGGTTTGGCAATGAAATTATCAATTTATCTTACGAGGAGGTTGTAACGAGGGCTTCAGAGGACGGGGCAATGTATGAGAATGGTCGTAATGTTACCCTATCCTCTCATGGTGTAACTCGCCACCTTCGCCAGATGGAGTATAAGTTGTCACCTGATAACCCAGAGAATGCAGCATACCTTCTGCTCATTGAAGATGTTACTCAAGAGGTGGAATTAGAGGCTAGAATGCTCAAAACGGATAAGATGGCTGCGATTGGTCTTCTTGCTTCGGGTGTTGCCCACGAAATCAATAACCCCTTAGCTATCGTAGCCGCTCATAGTGAAGATCTGCTTGATCGTCTTGAGGAAAAAGACCCTGAGCTTACCGAAGAGGAGATTACAGAAGGTTATCATGTTGTTTTAGAACAAATTGCCCACTGTAAAAAAATCACTTCTAATTTATTAGGCTTTGCTCGTAAAAATCCAACTGAAGAATTGGTGGATCTGAAATCAGCAACTTTAAAAACATTAGAACTCTTAGCCTATAGGGCAAGACAAAACAATGTCCGCCTTATAGATGAGCTTGAAGAAGATTTATTAGTATGGGGAAATGAAAATGAGTGGCAACAAGTCGTTCTTAATATTGTAACGAATTCTTTAGATGTATCAGATAGAGATAGTATCATAGAAGTCAGAGGATATAGGGAGATAGAAAAGAGCAACCTTAATACGATGGATGATTACGATAGTACGGATGGGGAGAAGGAAGTCATCAAGATTGAGATAAAGGATTATGGTCCTGGCATTTCAGCACGGGATCAAAAGAGTATTTTTGACCCCTTCTTTACCACGAAATCCGTAGGTAAAGGAACAGGATTGGGATTGTTTGTGTGTTATGAAATTATTCGAAAAATGCATGGTACAATAGAAGTTAAAAGTGTTGAAGGTGAAGGAACCCTTGTTACAATTACTTTATTCGTTCAAAAAGAGGTGGCTTAAATGAAACGCATACCGAAGGTATTGATTATAGATGATCAGGACGCTTTACGTGAGATAATCGCCAAAAGATTAAAACGCAATGGTTATGAAGTAATACAAACAGGGACGGCTGCAGAAGGGCTAGCCTATATAAAGGACATCTTGTTTGATACGATTTTGTTAGACATCAAGTTACCGGATGGAGATGGACTGAAGCTTCTGCCCCAGATTAAAGAGCTCCAACCCGACCTTCAGGTTGTGATGCTTACTGGGCATGGGACCATCGAGTCAGCGATAGATGCCATGAAGCTTGGCGCCTATGATTACCTCACAAAACCTTGCAATTTATCAGAACTGGAATTGACACTGCAAAAGGCCTTGGAAAAAAGGGAATTGCTCCTTGAAAATACTGGCCTTAGGCAGGTTGTGCGTCGCCAGGCTTCCGGATTTACCCTTATTGCTAAAAGTCCTAAGATGCTAGAAGTCCTCGAACTCACTCGAAAGGTAGCCCAGACGGATGCGTCAATCCTCATTCAAGGGGAGAGCGGTGTAGGCAAGGACTTAGTGGCCCAAGCGATTCATGCCTGGAGTGCACGATCAAATCGCCCCTACATCCCCCTTAATGCAGGCGCTATTCCAGAGCCCTTGATGGAAAGTGAACTTTTTGGGCACGAAAAAGGAGCCTTTACCGGAGCGGGAGCTCAGAAGATTGGCCTTGTAGAAATGGCAGACCAGGGCACCCTTTTTCTCGATGAAATTGGGGATATGCCTTTAAGCTTACAGGTAAAGCTTTTACGATTTTTAGAATCGGGTGAGTTTCGTCGTGTAGGGGATACTAGGCTCAGACGCGTTAACATTAGGGTCATTGCCGCCACTAATCGCAACCTTCACGAGGAGATAAAGGAGGAGCGTTTTCGGCAGGATTTTTATTATCGCTTAAATGGTGTGACCCTGGGAGTTCCGTCCTTGCGTGAACGGAGTGAGGATATCCTGCCCCTTGCTGAATATTTTCTAGAAAAAGCCAATAAAGAAGAATTATCTACAAAACCCTCAGTGCTAGCTCCAGAAACAAAGAAAAGCTTGTTAGCTTATGACTACCCAGGAAATGTACGAGAGCTTTCCCATCTTATAAAAAGAGGACAAATACTTGCCAGCGATGGGGTCATTAATCCCTCAGATATTTGGCCCGAAAAAGTCGAAGTCAACTTAAAGCCCTCGAAAGCGCTTGATCCTATCAATGAACTTAACTCTATTGCCCAGAGTGACAATCTCCTCAAGCTAGAAGAAGTAGAGAGACTTTATATTCTTGCTACGCTAGAAAAGCTTAACGGCAATAAACCACTAGCTGCCAATCTTTTGGGAATTAGTCTTAGAAACCTGTACCGTAAGCTTCAGAGTTATGATAAAGATTAGGGAAGAATAAGCTCATTTTTCGTTTGCCTGAATTTGTTTGTTCTAAATACAAACAATAGATAGGTAAATATTTAGGGCCCATCATTTTTAAAAGGAGATAACTATGATAAATGAGCGAGAAATAGTAAAAGCCGGATGGAATTTCGACAATACCTACCCTGATCTTCCTGATTCTCTTTATACGAAGCTCGGCCCAGTCCCCGTCAATTCGCCGAAGTTAGTTATTCTCAATGAAAGCTTGGCAGAGAGCTTGGGGCTTGATGCTCAGTTGTTAAAAAGCGATGAAGGTGTAATGGTGTTTGCCGGGAACATGCTTCCTGAAGGTGCTGAACCTCTGGCCCAAGCCTATGCCGGGCATCAATTCGGTCGTTTTACCATGTTAGGTGATGGCAGGGCCTTATTGCTGGGCGAACAGGTGACACCCGAGGGTGAGCGCTACGATATCCAGCTCAAAGGTTCAGGTAAAACACCCTACTCGCGCGGAGGGGACGGTCGGGCGGCACTTGGCCCCATGCTTCGTGAATACATCATTAGTGAGGCAATGTTTGGGTTGGGGATTCCTACAACTCGCTCCTTAGCGGTAGTTACAACCGGTGAGACAATTGTTCGTGAAACTATGTTGCCGGGTGCGATACTCACCCGTATAGCCGCTAGTCATATTCGTGTGGGTACCTTTCAATATGTTTCACAGTGGGGTACCGTCGAGGATCTCCGGACCCTAGCCGAATATACTTTAAAACGTCATTTTGGACCAAGGGAAGCTGAAAACCCCTACCTAATGTTGCTTCAGGGAGTCATTAAACGTCAAGCTTCACTCCTTGCTCACTGGCAGCTGGTTGGATTTATTCACGGGGTAATGAATACCGATAACATGGTGGTTAGTGGGGAGACCATTGATTATGGTCCTTGCGCCTTTATGGATACTTATGATCCTGCCACCGTCTTTAGTTCGATTGATCGTCAAGGTCGGTATGCCTATAGGAATCAACCCTATATGGCCGCTTGGAATCTCGCCAGATTGGCTGAAACCCTTATGCCATTACTCAGTGCAGATGAGGAGGAGGCTCTTAAAATTGCAGAAGCCGAGGTTTCCCAGTTTTTTGAACTGTACGAGAAAAATTGGCAGGCTGGGATGAGGGCTAAGCTGGGGCTATTTAATGAAGAGGCGGAGGATGAGTCTCTAATTAAGGACCTTCTTGATTTAATGGAAAAGCATCAGGCAGATTATACGAATACCTTCCTTGCCCTAACCTTTGATAAACCGGGGGATTCAACTTTATTTAACAGTGGGGAATTCGTCGAGTGGAAGGAAAAGTGGCTAGGGAGAATAAACAGACAACAGGAATCGACGCAGTCCTCACACCAGTTGATGAGAAACAGCAATCCTGCTGTCATCCCACGTAACCACCAGGTAGAGGCTGTCTTGCAAGCTGCAGTGGAAGAGGGAGATTATCGCAGTTTAAGACAACTTCTCCAGGTTCTTGCGCAACCTTATGCTCACTTGCCGGAACAACTTGAATATAGTAACCCGCCGGAGCCTTCTAGCTGCGCTTATCGCACCTTCTGTGGCACCTAAATCGCCCAGCATACATACGAAGGATTCGCATACTTCAGATTGAATTGATTTTAAAAACGGAGTTGGGGGTAAACAATGGACAAGAAGCAAATGAAGTTGGAAAATCCAAAACGGCTTGAGGAGCTGAATCCGCAAGGAACTTTGAAGCGAATCGGGTTTCAAAGAAGTCATGTCTTATGTGACATTGGAGCAGGAAGTGGTATTTTCACACTTCCCGCCGCAAAAATGACCGATGAGGTTGTTTATGCAGTAGAGGCAAATTCTGAGATGTTGAAGATCATTGAAGGAAAAGCTAAGGATGAGAAGATTAATAATATTAAATATGTCTATGTCGAGGATGACCATTTTGATATAAAAGGAAAATCAGTCGATTTTGTTTTATTGGTAACCGTTTTACACGAAATTGAAGGCAAATCCGTCTTTATGAAAGAGATCGAGAGATTGTTAAACGATCAGGGTAAGATTGCGGTAATCGAGTTCCACAAACGCGAGACTCCCATGGGCCCTCCCATCCCCCATCGAATCAGTAAAGAAGACGTTTTGAGTGCCTTAGCTGATATAGATTTTGAAGTACAGGATGAGTTCGAGTTAGGGGAAAACTTTTATTGCCTCACTTTTGCCAGAAAAGACAAATAAAAATAGGATAAAACGTCATACTAAATACATCTCATGAAAGGAGAATTTAGTATGAAGAATGTAACCATGTTTACAACCAAAACCTGACCGCATTGTACAATCGCGAAGAAGTTTCTTTCGCAGAACAATATTCCCTATGTTGAAAGGGATGTCAATGTAGATTCTGAGGCGCTTATGGAACTGCAACGAAGAAAAATAGGTGGAGTACCCACGTTCTTTATTGACGAAGAAGTTGTGGTAGGATTTGATAAGAATAAAATTCTAGAGCTAGTTGAGCACTAGGAAATCGCCCGGCATACATACCATGACGAACGGGACCCCGTGGGGATGATGTCAACTTGGTCAAAAACTTCTTTAAGCTCGGGCTCTATTTGCTTAATAAAGTTGAAGTAATCACCGCCCTCTAGGGTCTCTGCCATATCCGTAATAAAGGAACGGTTTTGGTTATAATCGATAAGAATGACATACCCTTTTGCTACCCTGTTCATCTCTTGGTACATTGCTATTCTCTGCTGGGCATTTAACCCATGGGCAACAAAGGATGCTAGGGATACGTCAAAGCTATGGTCCGGAAAGGGTAGACCGGTAAGCACATCGGCTCGCACAAGGGGAATCTCCTTCTTGGCGAGCCTTTTTGTAGCCACCCCAAGCATACCCCGGCTGGGCTCCGCTCCGGTAATTTTCCATCCCGCATTATGCAATACAAAGCATAAAGCACCGGTGCCACAGCCCACGTCTAATGCTGTTGGGTAAACTGGTAAGGGGAATTCTTGCTTAACCTTTTCTAGATCACTCTTATACCTACGGGTTTGGTACTTGAAAAAAAGCCCATACATCGGTGCGATACGGTCAAATAAAGTTATCCCCCGGTCGTCGGTAGTCCTGCTCTTCTTTTTTTGCTCCATCGAATTTTGCCTCCTATTCCGCCACCTAGAGTTATGTTCACCGGCAATATTCCCTTCCATTTTATCTGAGGCGAATCTCCACTAAGTTAGAGAAAAAGGTAGCACCATTGCCCATATCGGAAAGGCGACTGGGGGTGAGGGAATTTATCCCGCCACGAATAGACAGATTGTCTAGCATTAAACTAATCTTATATTTCGTTTGTGCTACCCTGAATTCCTACATAGTGATTTAGGAAACTTGGCTTGTGTGAAGAATGAGCAGAAGCGATAACAAAAGAGGCCTTTACAAAGTGAACCTTATAGCATAAACTATAACCACAGTACATTACATGACTAATGTACTAATGGACTCCTAATAAAGGAGGTAGGGTCATGATCTTTAAACCAGATAGCATTAAGCCAATCTATGTGCAAATCGCCGAGTGGTTGGAAACAGAAATATTAAGCGGTCAACTGGCCGAGGATGAGCGAGTTTATTCTCAATATCAATTGGCGGAGATGTTTACTATTAATCCTGCCACAGCTGCCAAAGGGCTTAATCTTCTGGCAGAGGAAGAAATCGTTTACAAGAAGCGGGGTCTGGGCATGTTCGTGTCTACCCAAGCGAAGGAATATATATTAACCAAACGCAAGCAGCAGGTCCTCGGTCAGATGATCAAGGATGTGGTGGCCGAGGCCCAACGTTTAGGGGTAGAGGAAAAGGAATTGCTCCAGATGATGAAGCAGGCACGGGAAGAAATCTATCGGGGAGGAGATGGAGAAAGATGAGTGTAATAGAAGGTTTGCATCTAACGAAGGGCTATGGAGCGCTTCATGCAATTCAAGATTTATCCTTCACGATTGAAGCCAACACAATCACCGGGCTCATCGGCAGAAACGGGGCGGGGAAGACTACCCTTTTAAAGTTGATTGCCGGTCATCTTAGACCCACCCAGGGGGAGCTTAAGGTCTTTGGCCAAAAGCCCTTCGACAATCTAGCGGTCGCTGGAAACATGATCTTCGTGAGTGACAGCATGACCTTTCCGGACTCCTTTACCTTGCTCAATATTTTAAAGGAGGTCGCTGATTTTTATCCTAACTGGAGCCAATCGATTGCCCAAGGTTTATTTGATTATTTTCAGCTCAATCCCCATCAGCGGTACAGCAATCTCTCCAAAGGAAGCAAAAGCACGTTCCAGGCTATTATCGGGATTGCCTCGCGGTGTCCTTTAACCCTCATGGATGAACCCACCACCGGTATGGATTCGGCGGTGCGTAAGGATTTTTACCGAGCCTTGCTTAAGGATTATATTGAGCACCCTCGCACGGTGATTTTATCCAGTCACTTGTTAGGTGAGCTGGAAGATATTTTAGAGGATATTCTCCTCTTAGACCAAGGAACTAAGAAACTGCAGATGTCTACCCTAGACATGAAGCAATACGCCCTAGGCTTCCGTGGTAATGCCCAGGCCATCGAAGATCTCCTTCAAGAACACCTCCAGGGAAGCTCACCGGGGGAAGGGATTCTTCGCCGCGAAGAGTTTGCTAAGGGAAGTCTTTACGTAGTGGTCAAGGCAGAGCATCTTGTGGCTGGTTATGAGCGGATTCGGCAGCACGATGTGGAAGTGGTGCCCATAGCACTGGATGATCTTTGTATTTATCTCACAGCCAAGACCAAAGGAGGGATCGATGATGTCTTTAAACGAGGTTAGGCTAGCACCCGTCAGTTTGAAGCAGATTACCGCAAAGCAATATCTTTATAAGCTCAAGGGACATTCAGGGTTGATCCTTACTCTTGTCTTTATCCAACTATTGAGTCTCCTGTTTTCCCTAGGGTCCCGTGGAGGTATGTCTTCAAGTAATGAATTCCTGCAGGTCGTTGTCAACACGTATTCCGGAGATGTCTTCTTAGTCTTCTCGTTTATTTGGATGGTGGTAGTCTCTTCCTTTCTGATTTCCCAACCGTATCAAAGCATAGAGTTTTCAGTAGTAAATAACCGGGTTACCAGCCATCTCTCAAATATCCTGCTGATATTGACCTATGCGGTCTTCGCCGGCATAACCGCCACTTTAATGACAATACCCCAACGCTTTCTCCTGCTTATGACCCTCAAAGAATCGGAATTCCTCTTTGGTGGGTTGCAGATTGTACCCGGGGATCTCCTCTTGGGCTCCTTGGTCGCCTGTTTGTATTTGCTGCTCTTGGGGGCAGGTGCCTATTTTATTCAGACGGTTAGCCAGTCCTTGAGCAAGAAGCTGGGGATCATTCTTTGGATCACTCTCTTCGCTTTTGGCTTCGGTTATATACGCATCCTTGCTTTTCAAATGGGCAATCTCCTGAGCTTTTATACAGGGGAAAGTTCTTTGGGACTCTTTGTGGGTAAAGTGATCGGCAGCATCGTTCTACTTTTTGGGCTAAGTATCCTTATCTCACGGCAAACGGAGGTAAAAAGATGAAGGACATCAATCCGAAGCTGAATAAAAGAAGCAAATGGAAAAGCAATCTATTGACGGCAGGTGTCTACTTCGGTGTGCTGGTCCTCATGGCCCTCTTCGCAGCTTTTCTGAATCAAAGTGAAGGCTTTCAATCACCCAATGCAAAAGGTAAGGAGCTCTTAGCAGAAGCACCCAGTGATTGGTCAGCGGGTGGGTGGGAATATGATCTTCCCGAGGGTGGGCGCTTCGAGGAGCAAGATGGGGTATATAAGAACGGTACGTTGACCTATAAGGTAGAAGAAGTAAATGCACCACAATTAAAAATTAGTAAGATAGGCTATACGGGCTATGAGCAAATCTATCTAGAGCGCAAAGCCAGTGCCGATGGTATCATCGAAGTCAATACCTATGTTGCGCCTCATTATGTCAGGACCGTTGATGGCAGATCCATTGATTTCACCAAGCTGGTTGCCCCGCCTAGGATATCCTTAGAGGAGGGGACACTTAAGATCGAAGCTTCGGCAACAGACCCCTCCCTTGACCGGCAAAAGATCGTGTTTAAGAATTTTAATGACAATTTTACCGTGAGTCAGTTCCAACCCGAGCTAAGAAATCCCCACGAAAGCAGCGCGATGCATATGGGCGCAGGAGGGATTCTGATTCGAATTCCCTCAGACTTGGAAATCTTCGATGAAGATGCCAGCCAATTCTCCTGGGTAATAGAATCCCCTTCTCATCAATAGAATATCTATTTAAACAAAAAATAGATGTCGATAAGGCATCTATTTTTTAATGTTATTTTTTATCACTATATTTTTGGTCCTCTTGGAGAAAAATAGTATGAATCATATAAAAGGAGGGGTGATGGATGCTGCTGGAAAGTATCAAGATGTCTTATGAAAACATTATTAGAAATAAACTGCGTTCTTTTTTGACTATGCTAGGAATTGTCATCGGAGTTGCTTCGATCATTGCGTTGATTACTATTGTACAGGGAGCAACTAACAGTATCAGCAATCAGGTCACGGAGCTGGGTGCAAACAAAGTCACCGTCAACGTCATGGGTACTCCGCTAAAACAGGGACTAAATGATGAAGATTTAAAGAGCATTTCCCAAGTCGGAAATATTAGCGGGGTATCACCAACGATCTCAGGAAGGACTGGAATTATCTCTAACGGAAAGGTCCTGGAGAATGTAACCATTCAGGGTAAAAACGAGGTTTATTTTAAAACGGATGCAAGCCTGCTGCAAAGTGGCAGGCCCATTAATGTTTTGGATTTAGAGAGTAAAAATCAAGTTGCGGTTCTCGGTAGTGATATTGTCGAGAAACTTTATTATGGGGTTAATCCTCTGGGTCAAGAGCTGGTTGTGAACGGGACGACCTATACGGTGATTGGCACCTTAGAGGCTTCCAGTGGATTTAGCTTGGGGTCCAATAATGACTCCGTGGTCATCCCCTATACCACGGCTTTGCGCAGTTTAGGGGTCAAGAGTATTTCTAGTTTAGATGTTTTCCTGAAAGATACCACCCTCGCTGATGATACCGTCACGGAAATCAAGGGGGTACTTAATCCAGCCTTTAACTATAAGGAGAATGCTTACACCATCTTTAATATGGGAGATATGATTGAATCCTTCCAAACGATGATGGCCATGATGTCCATGCTCTTGGCCGGAATCGCTGCGATATCCTTGGTGGTGGGGGGCATCGGTATTATGAATATGATGCTGGTATCTATCACGGAACGAACGATGGAAATCGGCTTGCGCAAGGCTTTAGGAGCCACACCCAACCGAATTCAGCTTCAGTTTGTGATCGAATCCATATTCCTTTCCATTGTGGGTGGCATGATTGGCTTAATACTGGGGGCCCTCATTGCCTATGTTGCATCTATTTTTATTGGTACAGAATTCTCCATTTCAATTTCCACCATTCTACTGGCGGTAGGCTTTTCTGGATTAGTGGGCATTGTCTTTGGTTATGCCCCAGCGAGGAAAGCAAGTCAGCTGAATCCGATCGATGCCCTGCGTAGCTTATAAGGATAGGCGTCCATACCAATCGTGCTGCTGGCGGGATAATAAGGCTGCTTATTTCTACTATTATATTTCCCGACCTACAAAAGACGACTCAAAATTCATCTGATTTTGAGTCGTCTTCTCGTTAAATCCATAGGGGTAGGGGGGCTATTTGCTTTAGTACATCTGACGGACCATCTCGGGTCGCACCCTATCAATTGGTCCTTACTGCGGTTTTTTCATTTCTATCACCAAGTTGTGGGATTTGCTCTGGGCGGTTATGGTGATATCCTCTTCGAGGATTTCAAGGGCGTCCCTTTCCTCAAGGTGTACATCAATAACGACGGAGGAACCCTCGATTTGGACTAAATAAGCCTGTCTGCTTTTGGCTACTGGAAAATCGATTTTTCCGCCAGCATCCAGTTCAACCACATAGAAGTTAACATCTTGGTTAATCTCTATGGGGGTGTTTCCTTCTTTACTGGAGAGATGTCAAGATAAATTTAGAATGTTTATAAACAATTGAATCGGCGACCTGTTTATAAGGTTTATTACGTATTCGAATGACCGCACCCTGCCGTTACGGTGGCATTATTTCAATGAGGTTCTCTCTGAAGAATAATACTCCTGCCATATTGAATTAATCTAGAATATATATTATTATACCCCTAGGGGGTATAATGTTCTCATCTAGAAGCAAGTAAAAAAATAAGTTAAGTAAAAGAAAAGAGTTATGTAAATAAAAAGTAAAAGACTAGAGGAGGAAGGATTAAGAATGAGTACAAATGAACCTAGCTTACTAAAAAGATGGTTCTTTTGGCCATCAGAGAACATCGCTTTAGCTATTCCAATGATGCTGATACTTGGGTTTTTGATAGGGATATGGGTGGATACAAGCCTCCTCAAACAATTCGTGCTGCCTATTACCATGTTCATGATCTATCCGACAATGATAGGATTTAAGGGTAAAGAAGTTTTCAATTTGTCTCATGGTAAACTTTTTCTAACTGTCATGGGGTTAAATTTCTTAGTTATTCCCGGGGTCGCGTATTTGCTGGGAACGGGATTCCTGTTAGAAGACCCCCAGCTTTTTGCAGGTCTTGCAATTACCGCATTGCTACCGACGAGTAATATGACCATTGCCTTTACTATGCTGGCAAAAGGGAATGTGCCTGCAGCTATTCAATTCACTACTTCAGGATTACTTCTTGGCTCGGTTCTGGCTCCGGGATATCTCTATCTTATGGTAGGCAAGTATGTCCCCGTCGATGTTCTCCTAACCCTTAAAACGATTGCCTTAGTCATTTTAATTCCCTTGATTTTTGGAATGCTAACGTATAAATATCTCATGAAGCGATACACTCAGGAGCATTTTCAAAAGCAGATTAAACCCTTTTTGCCTGCTTCAAGTACATGGGGGATGCTGCTGATTATTTTTATCAGTATGAGTATGAACGCGAAACGAATTGCTCAACATCTCGATATTTTTATGATGGCTTTGGGTGTTCAGCTAGTGTTCTATGCAATCAACTATCTCTTGGCGATACTCATCGGACGAAGATTCTTCAACGAGAAAGAGGCCTTAACCTTAGTGTTTTCTACCGTTCTTCGCAACCTTTCTATTTCGATTGGCTTAGCAGCGACGGCCTTTGGGTCGAATGCAGCGTTAATGGTTTCTCTCGCCTTTTTAATTCAAGGGCAAGTGGCCGCCTGGTTTATAAAATTGAACGAGAAATATGGTCTCTTAAAAAAGAGGTGCGTCGATTAAAGCAGCAAAGGAATGACTTTAAATGGTGCCGAGGGAGCGTCCAAGGATGCTTATGCTCAAGGCGTCTAAAAGAAGTGAATAACATTCAGCTCTCCTTGCCGAAGCTTTAGAGCAGTTATGAGGATGAAGTGAAGGATGAATGCGATTGGCCTTTGTAAAAACATCCATAAGGTTTAATGCAGAACCCCCGTGTAAAAGTGGTAATTAACATGGAGGCTCTGCATTTTTTGTTGAATTATTTCTTAGCTAACTCTTCCCAAGGAGTCTCGTTGACGGCATTGTCTGCTGCGAGCTGACCGGAAGTGACGCATTCGCAGATGTTCCATCCGCCGCCGCTGTACAGGAAGCCCAGAATGGAGCCCATTTCGCCAGTACCGTAGAGGTGTGGGATTTCGGTACCATCCGGACGAACGATTTGGCTTTTCGCATTGCGGCGTGGGCCACCAAAGGTATTGACACCACCGGGATACAGTTTCAGTGCATAGTAGGGTGCTTTTGTGATTGCTTTCAGGGTTGCAGTGCTGCGGCCAAAATCGGGATCTTTACCAGCTTCAACATATTTATTATAGGTGGCAAGAGTTTCGGCAAGGACTGCGGGATCCATGCGGCTGCCAACATCTGGATCAGCCGCCATCTTTCCGGCAAGCTCCTCAATGGTATCGCCCTTCAAAATCCAGCCCTTCTCGATTTCGGCACTATTATCTTTGCTCCACTGGTATTGGCCGATTTTTAGTAAACCCATGGATGTACCAACAACAGTGCCAGCATCGACTGCACTCTGATCAAAGAGAGAGAAGCAGGGGGCATTCGGAAAATCGCAAAGATCGGTGCTGAAGACAAAGCTTTCAAGTACAGCAGAATGAGACTTCCAGTTCTCACGCATAAAGCGTTTGCCGTACTTGTTGACCAGAAAGGAGGGAGTAGGAGTGCCGCCCATAACGCCGTGACCAAGTTCATCGATGAAGGGAATCAATCGACCACCTATTAAGTACATATGCCAAAGATCTGCACCGGCTATCTGTGCCATCCTAATGCCGTCCCCAGTATTGCCGGGGTTGGCATAGAAGCGTACAGGTTTGCAATATACATACTGATTAAGCATCTCGAAATCATACTCGAAGCCACCAGTTGAAAGGATAACGGCTTTGGTGGCCTTGATATAGATATCTTGACCATTTTGTGTGGCAACAACGCCCACGACTTTGCCGTCGTAATCTTGGATAAGGTTCTTTGCAGGTGTTTCGAATACTACTTGAATATTGCGGTCTTTACAGGCCTTGTCGATTACTTCCCACATCTCCAAGCCCCTATTGGCAAACATGTACTGGTCATAGGTGCGAGCGGACGGGAGAAGTTCCTCAGGATATTCGCTGGTTTTGTCGCCGTTATTTCGCGGATTGCCACCGAGGCTTTTAAGATAATCGGCAGTCCTGGTAGCGTATTTAGCCCAGGACTTTATTACGTCATCAGGAGTGCGGCCGAAGGAAGTCTCGGTGAGGTAATCAATGGCTCCCTGTTCGGTTTTGAAGGACATCATAGCTGATGCTGACATCCGAAAAGAGTTGGTTTGATGGATTGGACCTCCTTCGATATCTTGCTTCTGCTTCTCAATAATCAGTACCTTTGCGCCATTATCGGTAGCTCTGATTGCAGTGATGGCACCGGAACCACCATATCCACAGACGAGTATCTCGGTTTCGTAATCCCATTTAGGAGGCATCCAATCGGGAACAGAGGTTTCCTTCGAGGCGCTGCTAGACGTAGCGTTGCTACAACCAACAAGTCCTGCAGTCATGACAGCGGTTGCACCCAGTGCAGCGTTCCTAATAAATTCTTTACGAGTCATGTTTGTACTCATTGCTTAGTAGTCTCCTTTCTATTTTAACCAAATCGAAAGTTTTCACTTTCACATTCATTTAATCTTAGATACAATAAAGAGAAAAGACACAAAAATTTCACAATTTTGATTATTTCATTATGAAGACAGATTCTCAAGGGTAAAATGGGCCGAGCTGAAAAATTGTTAATAGGTGAATAAATGCAAGTACTAAGTTAGGTGGCTAAACTGATGAGAATAAATATATATGGAAAGCTGCATAAAGGGAAGTCCTTTTATACTCTTCTTGTGCTGTTGATAGCATTCATCGTGATACCTGTGCTAGCGGCGCTGATTGTTAGTCTTAATGCGTTGCAACATGCCGGGATAGCAGAACAAGCCACACTTTCCGTTGCACTTGAGTCGCAGATTCAGTATTCGCAAACCATAAGTCCTGCCCGTGGACTTTCCGTCCAGGTAAGAGCGTTGAAAAACGAGTATGTGCTTCTCTCAAAGCTGGGAGAACTAAATACATTGAACTATAGCCCCGATGTAGGACGTGCCGAACAACTTTTGACTTCTCTGAAAGCTGCCGATCCTTCTGATTTACGCAGTTGGTATCTTTATTTCGAGAATAGCGACTATCTGATGGGAACAGAAAAAAAGAGCATGGATGCCCGCAACTATGCCAATCCTATCGTATTCGAGGCAATCGAAGGGATAAAGGCATCGGATATTGACTATTCTTACAACCGATACATTACAGACAAAAATGGTGATCACCACGCAACCTTCGTTTCTGCTATTACGCCGGAGGTCCATTTCCTGCACGTACGCTCCTACGGTCCCAAAGGACGGCCTAATTCATATCTTTCGGATGATCTTACGAAGTTATTGCCCGACTATGAAGTAACCTATTATGACATCTTTGGGAACAGTCTGCCGGTTACGGAAAAGCAGACGTTGAGTCAGTTATACGACTACAATTTGCTGGAAAATGAAGATAAGGGAACCTTTTCCTTTGTACATAATGGGCACAGTTATCTATGTTATTACCTCTATAATGCAGACAATCATACCAAGTTTGTGCTTTATACCAGGGATGTGATCGACGAATCGCAGCGTATGGCAATCTTATTTCTTTGTATCGGTGCATTCTGCGTGTTGGTTATATGTTTTACTTTTGCCCTGCTTTTCGTGAAAAGAACATATAATCCCCTTGATGCTCTGATATCACGACTACCACATAATAACAGCGGCGTGATAAGGGATGACTACCGTATTCTTGCCGATGCACTCGATTCAATGGACACTAAAATAAAAACGCAAAATCTAACGATATCCAGAAATTGTATATTGCGCTTGCTGAAAGGGCAAAGCATTGAAGGCTATGAAGATTGTTTGCCTGATATGTTGATCAATGACAACGGAAGCACCTTGGCGGTGGCGGCTATCCGTATTGACACAGCTGAAAAGGGTGAATTTCCGGAGGAAAGCGATTTCGAGGGTAAAGTAATGGATGAATTCTATCGGGTAGGCTACGATGCTCTCCAACCCACTTGGGAGGACGATCTTCTTTATCTTGTTTTTAGACTTGATGAAAAGGATTGCAATGACCTAACTTCCGAGTTTCTTAAGCTACAAGCAAAAGTGAAATATAGCATTTCCGTCTATATCAGCAAACCCCATCAATCCGTCCGGCAATTACGTCGTAGCTACAGTGAGGTCAAGGCTGTGGCGGAATACTGCACACTCCTAGAGAGATATGGTACTATCCAGCGCTACGATGAGATACAAGATATCCTACACGAGAAAAAATCCACGGTCCCAAATTTATTACAACTACAAAGACTGTCCGACTATACCGTAGCACTTTCGCTCAAAAATACTTTGAATCAGTACGATCTGATACTTTATCAATTTTCGGAGCGTGCAGGACGATCTTTAGAAAAAGAAGATATAGAATTCTCCGTTCTGGTCGATACGATTGCATTAGCATTTTATGATATAGCCCTGCCGGGCGACATCCGTAAGGAAATCATTCATGGCTACGTTGAACAGATCAAGGAAGCACAAAACTCTAAGCAACTGCGTGAATTGCTGAAAACCTGTCTGGATAAATTCTGCAAATTAGGCGATAATCGGAATTCTGACTCACGCTTTGAGCAGATTAAGGCATTCATAAAAGAGAACTTCCAGGATCCTAACCTCAGTTCAGCCTCGGTCGCAGATCGTTTTGGCACAAGCCCGTCCAACATTACCAGGATGTTCAAAAAGTATAATCAGACTGGCTTTTTGGAATATGTGCATCATCTAAGAGTAACAAAAGCGACACAATTGCTGAAAGAAACGGACCTGCCAGTCGCTGAAATTGCAACGAGAGTAGGCTATACGAACGTCATTACCATGTCTCGTGTGTTCAAATCCTACGCCCACTCTACACCTGGAATGGTTCGAAAACTGCATTCTTCAGACAATGAATAGTCATATTTTCCACCACTCCTCATAAAGGGCATAATCAAAATGAAAACTTGAATTTCGTTTTGATTATGCCCTTTTTTTTTCCTAACTTTCACCGTAAAAAACTAATTACCGCCTCATGAACTCCTTTGTGTTACGGAATAATGTCATAATTGATTAAAACTAATGACAAAGTCTTGCCACATTCACTCCCTATAATAATGAACATAAGTACAAAAGTTTAATTGAGGGAGTGTTTATGATGAGTCTGAATACGAAGCTAGACACGAAGACGAGCTTCAATCTTAACAAGGTCGCTAAGTGGCTTAGGATGTTGGTTTTGATCGGTATACTCGGGTTAGTTACTTACGAATCCATTATGCATCAGGTTCTTGGCGGGGGTAAATCGCCATCCGCCCATGCTTTATGTCCTCTCGGAGGATTAGAAAGTCTTTATACCCTTCTTTTTATGGGAAGCTATATCCAAAAGATATATTCCGGAACTGTGGTTATGCTCGTTCTAACCGTTGTCTTAGCTCTTCTTTTTAGACGGAGTTTCTGCGGTCTCCTTTGTCCTTTTGGAGCGCTGCAAGAACTATTTGCTCGTTTGGGGATAAAGTTATTCAAGAAACGCCGAGTTGTACCACAAGTGATTGACCGACCCTTAAGATATCTGAAGTACTTTATTTTAATCCTGATGGTCGGCATGGCATGGTACTATGGCACGCTTTGGATATCTCCTTATGACCCCTATGTTGCCTATGGGCACATTACAACGATTCCTGAAGCGATTGAAGAGGACCCCAAAGCGATTATTGGTTTTATTTTGCTCGGGATAACCGTAGTTGGTTCATTGATTTATGACCGATTTTTTTGCAAGTATCTATGCCCGGCTGGTGCCCTATATGGAATCTTAGGGAAGTTCAGCCCCACGAAAGTCGTGAGAAATGATAACCTTTGTATAAACTGCAAAAAATGCAATAAGGCCTGTCCAGTTAATATTGATGTAGAAAAAGCCGTCAAAGTTACGGATGCGGAGTGTATCAGTTGTAATGAATGTGTTCTCGCGTGTCCCAAAAAGGGTGCCTTGGAGGTTAAAGTCGCTCATAAGGTCAGCCATCCCTTGCTAACACTGGCAATGGTCGCTGGTTTATTCTTTGGCACGGTTCTCGTAGCCGATGCGACGGGGAACTTTCAGACGATACCTGCTCCGTTAAAAGAAGGAGAGACTATTCCCGTTTCTGAGGTTAAAGGGTATTACACCATTGAGGAGGCGGCATTAGCTACAGGTTTATCTTTGCCTGAAGTTTATGAAAGGCTCGAAATACCAGAGCACGTTTCCAAGCTGACAAAAATGAACGAAATTTCTGGGGAAGCTCCGGATTATGACTTTGATGCTGCGAAAGAGAAGGCTGAGTTAGAGGAGAGTGCTGCAGCTGTCCCAGAGGGGACCGAAGGTGAACCAGAAGGGAGTAAAGAGGAACCGGGGGTCGATGTGAGTGGCATTAAAGGTTCGATGACCATACGCGAAGCGGCCGAGGGCTTAAAGATGGACCTGACAGAGTTCTATCAATTTTTTGAAATCCCGGAAGGAGTTCCTGCTCAAACACAAATGAAGTCGATTGAAATGGTGTCCCCTGGATATAGTTTCAGTCAGGTTAAGGAATCAAAACAATAATCATCACCTAAAAAGCACAGCCCCAAAATTGCCCTCCTAAGGTGTATTCTTGATATCATCTTTCGCCAAATTCCCAAACGTTTGGGAATTTGGGTGCTACCAAATGTAAGTAATTTGACAGACCCTCATCTTCTTTGCCAAGTTTCACCTCGTAATTACGTCTTAATAGCAAAAGGAGGGCGAAGTCTATGAATCGTAAACAGCAATTTATAATAACTTGGCTATTAGTGGCATTGATGTTAGGGATGACGTTGACTGGCTGTACCACGAATTCAGCGGTTGGGTCTGGAGATTTGATGAAAGGAATCAAGGGAAACAATGTCCAATTGCCGCCTAAGATGGATGCCGAGTTAAATCAGGCTTTGGTGGACTTTACCTGGAATATGTTCAAGGAAAGCAAGGAAAATGAGGGCAATGTGATGATCTCAGCCCCCTCTATCTACCTTGTTTTAGGGATGACTTTAAATGGTGCCGAGGGGGCGACCAAGGAGGCCATGCTCAAGGCGCTGTCTGCCCAAAACCTAAAACTGGAGGATCTTAACGCCGGACTCGCTACTTGGAGCAATTCCTTGATGAATAAAGATAGTAAGGTCGCGGTAAATATCGCCAACTCCATCTGGGTTCGAGAAGGCTATGAAGCGGACCAGAATTTTTTACAAACCAATGGGGATTATTATCAGGCGGGGATCAGCACCCTTGATTTTAGTGATCCCTCAGCACCTAAGGTAATCAATAAATGGGTGGAGCAAAAGACAGAAGGGACCATCGATAAGATCCTCGAGGAAACAAATGAAGATCTCATGATGTATCTGATCAACGCCATCTACTTCAAAGGGGACTGGAAGGATCAGTTTAAGGCGGATAAAACCCACCCAAGTAGCTTCACTACCCCCACCGGCAGTGTCGAAGTTCCCTTTATGAACAGACGCGGAAATATCGATTATTTTCAAGGGAAAGAAGCAACCGGAATCATTTTACCCTATGTGGATGAACGCTTTGCTTTTGTCGGGATATTACCTGAGTCAGGCCAATCTCCCCGGGAATTTATCGATCAGCTATCGGTTGCCGAAATGTTTAAATTAATCAATAGCAAAGAAATGAAGAACATTCAGCTCTCCTTGCCGAAGTTTGAGAGTCGTTATGAGGATGAGATGAAGAATGAACTAGCCACTTTAGGGATGGAAATCGCCTTTGATCCCAATCAAGCGGATTTTTCCTTGATGAGTAAGCAACATACGAAGGATCTTTTTATCGGGGAAGTCAAGCATAAGACCTTTATCAAAGTAGATGAGAAGGGCACGGAAGCGGCTGCTGTGACAGGAGTAGGAATGGAGGCGACCAGCGCCCCCATCGACCTCACCCAAGTCGTCTTTGATCGACCTTTTGTCTATGCCATCGTCGATTGGGAGACCAATAGCCCGCTCTTTATGGGGATTATGGAGGATCCGACGGCGAAGTAGGCTGTAGACTTAAAAATAGTACGAATAGTGCTAGAGTAGTAAAGGGCATCATCAGCGGAAACCTAGGTTTCTCTTGATGATGCCCTTTGATGTTTTAAGGCGACTTTGAAATCTTGATGGGATAAAGTTCAATAGATAGGCTCTATCTTATTTTTCCCCTTCTTTTTGGCCTCATATAATTTCATGTCTGCAGAATGAATAAGCTCTGTAAGATCTTCTCCTTTGTACTGCTCTACACCGCCGCTTATTGTTATTTTCAAATCGTTTACAAAGAAATAACCTTCGACAGACTGTCTAATCCGGTCTGATATTTTTGCCGCTTTGGCCAGATCGGTGTCCGTAAATATAACCATGAATTCCTCTCCGCCATATCTTCCTGCAAAATCGGTATCTCTTATGGTTTTCTTAAAAAGAGCTGCAACATCAGCAAGTACCTGATCGCCGCATATGTGGCCGTTACAGTCATTTACTTTTTTGAAATCATCTATGTCAAAAATAGCTATAGACAAAGGCTTAGCCATTCTGCTCGCATCGGCTATCTCAGATCTTAAGCGATCAATTAGTGACCTGTGATTATTGATTTTTGTTAGTACATCAATTGTGGCTTGCTCTGCTAGAATCTCATTTTTGATTTGTAGCTCCAGTTCCAACTCTTTCTTTTCAGAAATATCAAAAACAATTCCGGCAAGAAATTTTGGTTTGCCACTATCGTCATATTGTGTTATTTTGCCGCGATCATAATACCATCTATATTTTCCGTCTTTAGCGAGAATCCGATATTCAGCCTCATATACATTTGCTTTTCCATGTAAGTGGTTAAGCATAGCATCCATCGTCTTTTGGAAATCTTCCGGATGAAGTTTATCAGTAAAAAACTGATAAGTAACATGCTCTGGTATTTCGCTTTTGTCATAGCCCAAATTAGTTACTTTGAGTGGATTAAATGTCACTGTATTAGTCTTGATATCCCAATACCAATGTCCAAGATTGCCGCTCCAAGCGTACTCTAGCTTGGTTTCCTGCTCTTTTTCCCTCAGCAATTCACTATTCAGTAGCTCTACGGCCTCGATACGCTCCAGAAGCTGTTCCCTTGTGAAATTGATATATTTCATTGTTTCAAACCCCTCCGTTAAGATTACTAGAAGGTGAAATCTTTTTATAATCATACCATAAAGATATTGTTAATCCTATCACGATCGCCGCAATCTGAAGTCACACCCTTTGTTATATTAACTTCGGCGGCGAGACACTCGCTGCTTTAGGTAGGGTGACCTGAAAGCTTGTACCCAAACTCTCCTCACTAGCAAAGGAAAGGGTACCTTGGCAGATCTCCACAATCCGTTTGACGATTGCCAGTCCTAGGCCGTTGCCGACCTCCGAGCGCGAGGTGTCGCTTTTGTAGAACTTCTCGAAGATATGAGGTTGAATCTCCTGCGCCATGCCGATCCCTTCATCCTTGATCACTACCCTAACAGAATCCGGGGATTTCTGCAGAGTAATGGTGAGGGTCCCTTCAGGATGAGAGAACTTAATGGCATTGCCGATGAGGTTGATCCATATTTGCTGGATGAGATCCTCATCTCCTTCGTAGTTGACCTTCGCCAAATCGATATCCAAGTGGATAGACTTAGCCGACCAATGCTCCTCTAAGAGCAGGAGGGTTTTGCGGATCTGTTCGTCCAGAGAAAAAATGACTTTTTTATCTGGAATCACCTGATAGTCAAGCTTAGACAAGCGCAGCATATTTGCGGAAAGGTTATTCAATCTGCGTGATTCTTGGATGATAATATCTGTGTATTCCTCGAACTTATCCCGAGGGAGGTTCTCGTCTTTAATCATTTCGGCGAAGCCCTGAATGGACACGATGGGGGTCTTGAATTCATGGGAGACATTGCTAATAAAATCCTTGCGGAGATACTCCATACTCCGGAGTTCTTGGGTCATGAGGTTGAAATTCTTTGCCAGGATTCCGATCTCATCTTCACTCTTATACTGGATTTCCACATCAAAGTTCCCTTTGGCAACCACCTTAGTGCTGTCGCTAATAAGCTTGATTGGTCCCGTAAAGTGTTTTGAAGCAAAAATCATCAGTATCGAACCGATAACCACACAAAGAACAACTGTCGCCGTTAAAAGAAAGACCATACTTCCTTGGTGGCTGATGGTTCCTAACCTATGAAAATGATAGGCTGCAACAATCATAAAGGTTAAGGAAACGAGGCAGGATAAACATAGAATACTGATAAATAAGAGAGTGAATTTCGCTCGTATGGACGTTGTAAAACTTTTCATATTTTTTTCTCCGCCTTATAGCCTAAGCCCCGAATGGTCATAATCTTGAATTCTTCTAGGTATTCAAATTTCTTGCGTAGTTTTTTAATGTGACTGTCCACGGTTCGCTCGTCCACATCCGTATCCATCCCCCAGATCTCATCCAATAAATGCTGGCGGGTAAAAATCTGCTTCGGATAACTCAAGAGCTTGAACAAAAGATAAAACTCTTTCTTGGGTAATTCATGAACAGTATCCTTGGTGGTGACGGTCAGGGTGTCGTAATCAAGAACAATATCTCCCATAGTGATTTTACGTTCCGTGGAGATGCGGGCCCGCCGGAGGAGGGCGGCGACTCTGAGGACCAGCTCGTTCAGGTTAATGGGCTTGACCATATAATCATCTGAGCCCAACTGGAAGCCTTTCTTTTTGTCCTCAAAGCTCTCCTTGGCAGTGACCATAAGGATCGGAGCCGTATAATCCGCCTCCCGCAGGCTTTGGGTGAGTTCATAACCATCCATCTGCGGCATCATAATATCGCAGATGATTAAATCAATATGCTGTATATCGAGAATTTCTAGAGCTTTTCGGCCATGATCCGCCTGATAGATGACATAGCCTTCTTGCTCAAGACGAGCGGCCATCAGCTTTCGAATGTTGGCATTATCTTCAACAACCAGTATGTGAAACATAATCTGCCCCCTTTATCACGGGAAAACGTTACTTCTCTATGTGAATGCTTGTTTATTCGTGTAAAAACTATTTCTGTAGATGCTAGTTTATTGGGGTAAGTATAAGTGTGAACTTGTATTTAATGTATTCGTGGTTTGAGACTAGTTGCGGCATATGACTGACTGTAAATATTAGTGTCTCTGGCGTATGTGACCTCAGTGTGACCCCAGTGTGACCAGATGAAGATTAGATCGAACATAAATAGTATTACCATATAGTGCCGGAGTCGGCACTATAGAAATCAAAGGCAGCTGGAATGTCGAAAGGGTTTAGATAGTCTTGGCTCTATACTATTTTAACTTACTTAATTGTCATTGTTAATTTTTGCTGTTTTACGGTACTTAACCGTCACTGCATAGTGATACCCTTTGCTTCCCTAAAGACAAGCATACTATGATTGCCTATAAAATTTCAATCAGGAAGCGTTCAGGACACATTCAGGTCATATTCCGGAGCTATACTACACTTGACCCATTAAGAAACGGAGGGATTCCATCCATGAAGAAAAAGCTTCTCATCACAGTTTCCATAGCATCCGCCCTAGCGCTGGTTGCTTTTGTAAAACCAGTCCAGACCTTAGCCGTGGAGGTTTTGTCAGTTTTTCGCGTTAATGATGTGCAGACCATTCAAATCACTCTGGCTGATCTGCAAGAAGGCATGCAAAACATGGCCCATCTCCAAGAGGAGCTCAAGGCAAAGTACCCCGAGGGGTTCAAGGAAGAGGGGATTGAACATAGATCTCCCATCAATGTCGTGTCGCAACCCCAGCATCAGGTAGTGGAGCTGGCGAAGGCGGAGGATTTCAAGGCCTTTAGACTGCGCCTGCCTAAGGAGTTGGAGGGACAGACTCCGGCAATCTCAGCCCTCGAGGCCAGTGAGTTCAAGTTCACTCTAAATGTGCAGGGAATCAACGCGATGCTGGCTACCCTGAAGAGTCCGAAACAGCTGACCCCTGCTTTAGACAATGCCGAGATGACCTTAAAGTCTTCAGGGGCGGCTTTGGTGAAGTATGAGGATGTTCTTTTTACAGCTTCGCAAAAATCCCATCTGGATGCTCCGGAAGCAGCCAAGACAGAGCTGCGAGAGGTAATGCTGAATCTGCCGGTTCTTCCCACCCATCTGCGTCAGCAATTAGCAGAGATTGAATCGGATAGCAACCATATTTATCTGCCTGTTTTCGAAGGTTTTGGTCGTGTAGTGGACTTAGGCAATCAAAAGGGCTATGTCTATACCTTAACCGATTTAAAGGGTATGATGGAGGGCTTTTCTCAAGATATGCCTATGACCCAGACCGGAACGGAAGCCCCTAGCAAGTACCTAAACCATGCTCAGGGAGAAGTTGATGAAGCTAAAGTAGCCGAGTTTAAAGCTCAGTTTATTGCTAAGCACGGTGAAGATCAATATACGGCCTTTTTGGAGGCCCATAAAAAGGCTATGGAAGATATGTCCACTATAGATTATGAGAACGCTTCCCTACTGATTTGGACTAAGGATGGCAACCTCTATACCTTAACAGGTAATAAGACAGATACTGAGCTGGCAAAAATCGCTAGGAGCGTACGTTAAATGATCATCGAAACACAGGGATTGACCAAGGTCTATGGTAATAAGACCGCTTGTGACCACATCAATCTGGAGGTGGAAGCAGGTCAGGTATATGGTTTTCTGGGTCGTAATGGGGCAGGGAAGAGTACCTGTATCAAAATGCTCCTGGGCCTTATTTTTCCCACCTCCGGAGGGGGCACCGTCTTAGGAAAACCCCTAGGAGATGTGACAGCCCGCGAAAAGCTCGGCTATCTTCCCGAACTCTTTCGATACCAGGACTGGATGACGGGCTTAGACCTTCTGAACTTCCATGCTCAGTTAAGCCGCCTTAAGAACAAAAACGAGAAAATCTCCAGGGTTTTGCAGCTCGTGGGTTTGGAAGGACAGGAGAAGTATAAGGTAGGTTCCTACAGCAAAGGGATGCAACAGCGCATTGGCTTAGCCTGTGCCTTGCTCCCCGATCCCCAGCTGATTTTTCTTGACGAACCGACTTCGGCTCTTGATCCCATCGGACGCAAAGAGGTGCGGGACATCATATTTTCCCTCAAAAATGAAGGAACCACCGTGTTCCTCAATAGCCATCTACTCAGTGAAGTGGAAGCAGTCTGCGACAGTGTGACCTTTATTCATAAGGGCAAGGTCGTGAAATCCTCTTCCATGGAAGAACTGCTCAGGGGTGAAATCTCCCTGACCCTGCGGGCCAAGGGTGTAAGTGAAGAGACCTTAATGGGTGAGGGGAAGCAATCTGTGGAACGCATAGGTGAGGATACCTTCCTCGTCGTTCTCCGAGACTACGGAGAAATTCCGGTCCTCGCCAACCGTCTTATAGCCCAAGGGGCAACTCTTTATGAACTGACTCCCCGCCATGAAACCCTCGAATCAGTGTTTTTGCAGCTTGTGGGAGAGGAGGAATAAGCCATCACTGCGATTATTGTTACAACACTCCAAGAAGCCATTCGTAAAAAGACCTTCATTGTGATGGGGATTGTCTCTCTTCTTTACTTGGTATTCTGGACAATCATGCTCAATTATTTTCCTAATTCTCCAGTGACCCATGGGATGGGGCAAGAGCAATTCCGACCCTTTGCCCTGCAGATGGTCACGCGGATGGGTTTTCAATTCTCCTCGATGCTAATCGCTTTGCTCACCATTATGTTGGGCTCCGGTGCCATCGCTTCCGAGCTGGAGTCCGGGCTAATTCATGGCATTCTGGCCCGCCCGATTCAGCGCTATGAATACATTCTGGGTAAGCTTTTCGGCTTAGTCATCTTAGCTAGCCTTTATGCGACAGTGCTTTTCACCTTGATCCTGGTGATTGGCTCCTTCTATGGTCTTGACACGATTCTAAGCCTGACCTTTGGGCAGATTCTCAAAGGCTGGTTGCTCTATCTTTTGCTACCGGTGGCCCTGCTCTGCCTCACGGTCTACGGCTCGGTATCCTTAAAGGCAGTGGCTAATGGTATCGCGGTCATCTTCATCTACATCTTAGGGAATGTGGGCGGCATGGTCGAGATGATAGGTGGCTATTTGAATAGCGATTCCATCATCAGTACAGGGATTTTCATCAGCCTAATCTCTCCCTTTCAAACCATCTATACCACCATGGAGAGAGTCATGGTCCCTAATTCGGAACTGGCGGGAAGTGCCATGTCCGCCGCCAGCCTTTCCGGTAGCGGTCAACCGGCCAGCCCCTGGATGTTTATCTATATCGCTCTCTATATGCTGACCTTTGTGGCCCTCGCCACCTGGAAGTTCTCGAAGAAGGATATCTAAGACAAGGTAATTAGATTCCCTTGCAATCAACCAAAGGCATTCTAAGAGTGAGGGTCATATAAGGCTGAAGGTTTTAAATAGGTGAAGTGGAGAGGTTAGAGGTTAGAGGTTAAAGAATTGTCTAGAAAACTAGGCTTTTGGCAGAAAGGGATTAGAGATTGATGTTATGGTGACAAAAGGGATTTTAATGACAGGTCCTATCTTGGCATCCGTGATGATGGTTGTTATGGCCAATCTGATCCGGGCCAAAAGCATGAGCAAACCTGTGGAAGCCAAGAAGCTTATTTTGCCTCCCCTGTTCATGGCGACAGGAACGAGTATGTTTATCCTGCCCATGTTCCGTCCTACCCAGGCCGAGTTGATCTGTGCCGTGGCGATGGGGATGCTTTTTTCGATACTCTTGATTAAAACCTCTAAGTTCGAGGTGCGGGACAATCGAATCTATCTCCAGCGTTCAAAGTTGTTTTTAGTGGTGTTGTTCGGCTTAATGGTGATCCGCATGGTCGGGAAGATGGTCTTGCCGGATGTGATCCTCATCGAGCCTGCTCAGATGAGCGGAATCTTTTTCATCTTAGCCTTGAGCATGATTTTTCCATGGCGGATTGCCATGTATGTAGGCTTCCGAAGACTAGAACAGCAACTTCATTCGTGATACACAATAAGCTTTGCCTAAGATGATTTAGGCAAAGCTTATTTTTTGGGGAGAGCAAGTGTAGATTCAGGGATATGGATTGCCTTGAATGGGATAATTTGCACTTTAAGGTAGGATTCGGGAGGAGAGTGTCGAAGTAGAGTTACAATGCGTTTTGGAGGGTATGTTATTGAGGTAGTACGTATTAGGGTCATTAAAATAAAAAAGGGCATCCATTCGGAGCCCTATGCGTCAGTTATTCTGAGTAATGAATCGTATGAATGCTTCTTGAATATTTGCATAATCAATAGGATGAAGTGTTCCAATCTTAAAGTCAAGCTGTGAGGGGTTCAATATTATAGCTTTTGATACTCTAGCGGTAGATTTGAATCTTAAGTTAGTATATTGCCAATAATTTATTGGAATATCATATTTATCATTTTCGCGAGGCTGGGTTTTTGTTACCTTTATTACTAAAACTTCAAGACGCTCAATGTTTAGAATTATTACTGGTCTAGGGAGGAACTGAGAAGTATCTTCTTCAAGAGGAAACTTTGCAAACCAGACATCACCATTATTAATGATCATTTCTTCTTTAGATTGTTGTACATCTCATCCCACTCTGTCTCGTCAAGCCAAGTATCATCTTTTGGGATTACTGTGAGACCGGATTTATTAATTCTGGTATTAGATCTCGCAATCTTATCAATAACATCTTTATTTTTGCTTATAAATTCAGTAAAGGTTGTGTCCTCTTTTTTTTGAGGTATTGGCATTTTATCCATCTCCTCACCATGATACTTCTTATCCATATCATACCATCCCTAACGAGTTAGTTTCAATAAATATTATGTCCATTTTACAGAATATAGAAGGTTATTGTCGGATGTGCATGGAATCAATTGTAATTCTCTGGAGCACGGAGTACAACACGCCGTTCCCGAAACTTAGAATATATGAATGCAGTAAGAGGCTTCGGGAACCGCTGGACGTTAGGGGAAATGTTCACCAGAAAGAATTAAAGGTAAAGGATGACTGAATTATGCTGTCAAAGAAACCCACTCCCTTTGATAGAAAAAGAGATGAAAACCCTTAATAAAAATGCTAATTCATATAGATTCATTTATTGATGAAATAATATCTGATGAAACGACAATTACGTCCTTGCTTAAGTTGAGAAAAATTCCCTATTTTACAGATAGTAGTTATGCCTACTAAGAATCAGCGAATGATTGACTATTTGCAAAAAATGTCTATTGAATTGCTGTAAACAGGTACCTTTTAAGATTTAAGGGGGATAAATATGGTTTTAATAGTGCTCTCGCTAATAATGGGGTTCATAGGTTTGAACATTGGAGGAATCATTGGTGGGGCAGAAATCTATGCGTATTTGTTTGGTTTAGTAGGAGTTTTAAGCCCCGGTCTTTATACGTTAGAACGAGTATATAAAGGATCAAAAATAAATAAAGCTGATGAGCGATTATTTACGAAAGAAGATGAATCAGGATTGATTAAGTTGAGAGACATAGAGGTATTGAGTAATTCTCAACTTGAAGAAGTAATCGAGATACGCAAGAAGAAAGCTGATAAAAATGAAAACCACGAGCTGTATCAGAAATATAAGAAAATGCTAGATGGATTAAAGCAAGATGGATTTTTAGATGAAGGAGAATATTTCACTAGTCTGGACAAACTTGAGGAACATTATAGAGTTTATTAATCTTAAGGGGCCGCAGATGGAGACCTCTAAATTTGAAGGCGCTCGGCATCGCATAATAGGGATGATCGACTGGGTGTAAGCCAAATTTCGCACCAGTGCCAAGTTTTATTTGCCATTGAGGATTTCCGCTAGGATGCTCTGAATGACTGCTGCATCTGCCCTAATGGCTGTACGCTGCGTTACATATATCCGCGTATTGGGCTGATGATGTTGGGTCTGCAGAAAAATCTCTCGGTTAACTTTGCTAATTGTTCTTAATAGCCATTATTTACCGCGTTTGTCAACAGACCCCTGGTGACGAATTTGGGGGAGCAAGATTAGCCCTTCGAATGGCATATATTTTTTCATTGTAAAAGCCATGCTTCTGCTTCTTCTCTACTGGCAACCATTCGGAAATGAGGTCCTTTGTTCATTTCGAGAGCTAACTCACGAAATCTTCCTTTTTGGATGATTTCATCAGGGATAACGGCAACTGCTTTGATGCGGTAATTCATCAGTTTCTGGAGAATATCACCGGCAACTTTTGTTTTTAGCTCGAAGAAGTCTTCGGACAAAGCGGCGTAGTGGATCATAACCAGATCGGTATCATTTTCACCGCATAGAGACACCAGCTCTAAGGCATCGCTTTCTGAACGCATGGGAGTGGTGCTAGAGATTATTTCTAAATATTTTTTATCATTACTGCTAATAATTTGATAGTCCATTCTTCTTTCACCTCTATACTTCATTCTCAAATAGTTTTTGTCTGACTTGGTTGATCCAGTCTAATTCTGCTTGATATGAGGATATTAAATTCTGATATAGCATATCCCATAAAAAGGTTTCCCGGTCATTTCTGTTGGGTGAGTTAAGGGACCGTCTGCTTTTTTCCTGTTCTAAGAGTAACTGTACTCTTACGGTATCTTCATATCTTGAGAGCTGTTCATTCAATTCCTGATTGTTCAAAACGTCCGACCAGGCTAGTTGGATCAGAAACGTCTTTTTAAATTCAGGAGCTTCTGGGGATGACAGTACCCATTTTTTTAATTCATCCAATCCTTCTTTTGTTATCCGGTATAATTTTTTAGAGGGTGCACTATCCTGATGGATAACTTCGGGGTTAACCAATCCCTCATTCTGCATCTGAAGCAAGGCTTTATAGATTTGATTATTATTGCCGGACCAATACATAAAGGAAGATTCCTGAAACACCTTCTTCAACTCATAGCCGGTAGATGGCTTCCAACTGAGGATGCCAAGTATTGCAAATGAAATTGACATAACGACACTCCTTTACATTCATAACATAGGTTAATAGTAACCTATGTTATGAATGTAGTCAATAGGATTAATTAGAATTCAGCTCCAATTTGCACAGGGTAATCAACGTAAAGGATTATCCCAAAAATATTAGTCGCTAAATTGCCAAGCAGGGTTGACAGCAAGGAAAAGATATACTATTCTTACTTATAGACCGACGGTCGGTCGATATATAATTGGAGTGAACGATATGAGAGTTATAAAAGAGTATGATGAAAGACGAAGTGAGATTCTGGATGCGGCGGAGAGGCTCTTTCATGCAAAAGGCTATGACAAGAGTACTGTTAATGACATCTTGAATGAAGTCGGCATTGCCAAAGGTACTTTCTATTACTACTTCAAGTCCAAGGAGGACGTGTTGGATGCGATAGTAGAACGAGTCACGGAGGTTCTGGTCAGCAGGGCTCAAGGTATCCTTGAGAAAAGTGAGTTCAGTCCGGAAGAAAAACTGATGCACACGTTCTTGGCCATGCGAGTCGAGGATCAGGTCAACGGTGAACTATTAGATGAATTGCACAAAGGGGAAAATGCCTTATTGCATCAGAAGTCCTTGCATGAGATGGTTACAGTCATCGCTCCCGTTCTGGTCGAGATTATTGAAGAGGGTATTGAAAAGAAGGTTTGGAGCTGCAGATATCCTTTAGAGTACATGCAGATTTTCCTAGTAAGCACATTAACTTTAACGGATGAAGGGATTTTTCCCACGGACGATGCCGATGCTCAGGGGAAGATGATGGTGGCCTTAATTGCCATGCTGGAGAGGATGTTGAATGTCCCTGAAGATTACTTTACTCAAATGTATCTCCAAAACTGGGGATGATTTAATTAGGGGGGAGCAAGTTGAAACAGTTTATGATCTTATGGATCGGTCAACTAATCTCCAGCATTGGCAGTGGGATGACGGCGTTTGCGGTGGCGATTTATGTGTACCAGTTGACAGGGAGTGCTACTTGGGTGTCGGTGGCAGCACTCTTGGCCTATCTGCCGACGATTCTGCTGAGTCCGCTGGGCGGTATTCTTGCTGATCGTTATGATAGAAGGTTGATGATGATTCTTGGTGATTCATTCTCTGCCTTAGGCCTGCTTTCAATTCTGATTAGCATCCAGACGGGCCATGGGGGAGTTCGGCCAGTATTTATTGGTGTAACCATCAGCTCCATTTTCTTAGCTTTGCTTGAACCGGCTTATAAGGCTACGGTTACAGATCTTCTTTCCGAAGAGGACTACGCAAAAGCAAGCGGCTTGGTGCAGATGGCGGGAGCTTCTAAGTATTTGCTATCACCTTTTATAGCAGGGGTTATCCTCTCGGTTTCAGACATCAGCGCCATTTTATTGATTGATATGGCGACGATTCTGATTACCGTCGTGGCTGTAGGGTTCGTTCGGAAGAGGATTCAAGTAATGAAGCCCTCTACGAATAACTTTAATTTCTTCCGGGAGTTCGCAGAAGGGATGAAGAGCATTACTCGCGACGCAGGGGTAAGCAGTTTAGTGGTGTTGATGTTTTTCATGTGTTTCTTTGTCGCGTTTATTCAGACGCTCATGGTGCCCATGATTCTGGCTTTTACAGATGCGAAGACCCTGGGGATTATGGAGTCAGTGAGTGCAGTCGGCATGCTCATCGGGAGTGTGCTCATTGGTGTTTTAAATATACGGGGCAATTATGCTAGAATTCTGATGATTTCACTGATGGTTGCGGGTATCTTTATGGCCATGACTGGGACAACAACGAATAGCTGGTTACTGGTGGTGTACTGCATGCTGTTCTTTACAGCATTGCCTTTTGTGAATACTTCTGCCGATGTGCTGATCCGTAAGAGGATACCTAATGATGTACAGGGCAGGGCTTGGGGAATGATCAGTGTACTTACTCAGACGGGTTATGTGGTGGCCTATGCGGTCTGTGGGGTACTGGCGGATTATGTGTTTGGCCCGCTCTTGATGGATGAGGGACTGCTTGCCGGGAGTATCGGACAGCTCATTGGTACAGGAGAAGGACGGGGCATTGGCCTTATGCTCATAATTACAGGAATAGTCATGTTTGCTTTTGCCTTTATATTTGGCTCGCGTAAGAGCATCCAAGGGATGGAGAGGAGTACCTATGAACTGGCTCATCATTAAAAACGATTTTTTAAGAAACAAAATTATCAATCTTACCTTGCTTTTGTTCATGATGTTTTCGGCCTGTCTGGCGGTGTTATCTGTGGTGATGGCGGTACAAACCTTTACAGCGATTTCGGAGCTCTATGCAACGGCCCAACCGCCTCATTTTTTGCAGATGCACAAGGGAGAGATCCAGCAGGAAGAAATTACGGAATTTATGTCAGGATACGAAGGCCTCACGGATGGGCAGGTTGTCACCATGGTGAATGTATACGGTGAAAGCCTGACGATCGTGGGTCGCGAGGGTACTTACGATCTGGCCGACTGCCGTCTCGATATTGGTCTGGTCAAGCAAAATGAGGCCAAGGATTTGCTTCTGAATGCTGAGCATGAGAAGGTCAGCCTGGCTAAAGGTGAAGTGGGGATGCCGATTCTTTTAAAAGGAATGTACGGCATGGAAATCGGGGATCAGGTCATTTTATCCAGTAATAATATCACGCAAAAATTTGTCATTGCCGAGTTTGTTTTGGATGCGCAGATGAATTCAACCATGACCTCCTCCACAAGAATTTTGTTAAACGATGAAGATTTTGCTGGGCTGGAAGGTCAGATTGGCGAGAATGAATACCTGATCGAAGGGTATTTTAGCGATACGAAAGAGGCTGCCAATTTCCAGACTGCCTATGAGAATGCCGGTCTGCCGCAGAATGGGCAGGCTGTAACCTATACCATAATCTTTATGCTGAGTGCTTTGACGGATATCGTGACGGTTTTTGTCTTGCTACTGGTCAGCCTCCTCTTAATCTTAGTGGCCTTTATCTGCGTTAGATATACCATCATGGCGGCTTTGGAGGAAGATATCGGTGAGATTGGCACCATGAAAGCCATCGGGTTATCCTTCAGCAATATTCGGGACCTTTATCTACATAAGTACCGTGCCTTAGCTGTGGTCGGGGTAAGTGCCGGAACGATTCTAGCCTTCGTTCTGAGCGGAATATTTACTAAGCATATCAGTACAACCTTTGGGAATGTAAGGCTTTCGCTTTTCACAATCCTCTTAGCCCTTGTTGTGGGCGGGCTTGTTTTCCTGCTTATCAACGTTTATTGTGCCAGGGTGTTGAAGAAAATCAAAAAGGTAACTGTTGTTGATGCACTGGTGAGGGGAAAAGGATTTGAAAACGAGCAAGGCGGTAGCAAGGACGGACTGCATCGGGCCAAGAGACTGCCAATTAACTGGCAGCTGAGCCTTCGCGAGGTATTCTACCATTTTAAACAGTGGGTCATTGTCTTTGCCGTCGTGATGATAGCATTTATGATGATGATGGTTCCTGTAAATCTCTTGAATACCTTTGAGGCTCCTGAGTTTATAACCTATATGGGTAGCTCCTTAGAGGATATCTTGATCGAAGTAGAAAATGGTGAAAAGCTGGAAAGCAATTATGCTCGTGTCAAACAGGTTTTGGTCAATGATGCTACGGTGAAGAATTATTATGAATATGGTCGAGTGCGTGTCCAGACTACAGATGCTGATGGGGAGCTTATGAATCTGCATATCGACAGAGGTGACAACTCAGGAAATGAACTGAAGTATCTACAGGGACGGGCCCCTGAGGGGGAAAAGGAGATTGCAATCTCCTATCTCAATGCCAGTAAAATCGGAAAAGATGCCGGGGAGACCATGGTGCTGTCCTTTATCGACAAACAGCAGGAATTCGTGATCTCCGGAGTTTATCAGGATGTGACCAGCGGCGGTTTTACAGCCAAGTCCCATTTTGACTTCTTGGGAGTTCCGGCTGAGAAATATACATTTTCCGTTCATCTTCAGGACCCTGAGCAAGTCGAGGCCAAGGCTCAGGAATGGTCGGGAATCTTAGGAACTGGGGTAACAGTGGATCCCATGGAGGAATTTATCGACCAGACCTTGGGTGGTGTCTCAAGACAGTTGAGGACGATTGTTTTGGCCACGGTCCTGATGGGCGCTTGTTTGGCTATGCTCATTATCGTGTTGTTTTTGAAACTACGCTTGGCCAAGGATGGATCGGCAATCGCAATTTTAAAAGCCCTTGGATTTTCTGAACGGGATATCCGTGTGCAATACCTGATAAAGATTGGAGCCGTTTCTCTAATCGGTATTCTGGCAGGGATTCTCTTCACGGATATCCTAGGAGAGAAGATTGTGAACGCTGCCTTGAGCCTAGCTGGATTGGGGATTAAGCAAGTAGAACTGATGAACAACCCAATCATCGAATATATCTTGTGTCCATGGGGATTGTTGGCACTCATCCTGCTGGTGACCTGGATAGTTCTGGGTTCTATCCGCAAATACACCATCGTGAAGTACATTAATGAGTAAAAGTGCGAACTGGGGTCAGGCCCCATTTCACACTTACCTCTTAAAAGCATATTCAAAGCATATATGAGCATATCTGAGTAATCCATGTAAATCAAAGGGAAAGAAGTGGTGTTATTGTGAAAGTGCTAATGAACAATGAACCCCTATCCATCTTAGAGGTTAAGAATTTATCAAAACATTTTGGGGAGACCCAAGTGCTGAACGATATCAATCTAAATGTTGAGAGAGGAGAATTCTTGGCCATCATGGGGCAGTCGGGTTCGGGAAAATCTACTTTACTATATTGTATCAGTGGTATGGATCGGCCTTCTTCCGGTCAGGTGGTTTTTAGTGGTCAAGATATTGCCCGGCTGGATGATAAAAGAATCAGTGAAGTAAGACTCAACCGGATGGGATTTATCTTTCAGCACTCCTATCTACTCAAAAATTTATCAATTCGGGATAATATTATCCTGCCGGGATTTAAGTCGGGTAAGCTTCCTCGGGAACAGGTCAATCAAAAGGCCGAGAAGCTTATGAGCAAGACGGGGATTGCCGGGGTGGGGAGTCATGATATTAAAAAGGTCTCTGGAGGGCAGTTGCAAAGGGCCGCTATCTGTCGGGCCTTGATCAATCAACCCGACATTCTGTTTGGGGATGAACCGACCGGCTCCCTGAACAGCAGTACCACCAAGGAAGTCATGGATAGTATCAATGGGGTCAATGGGGAAGGGACAACCGTAATCATCGTGACCCACGATGCCAAGGTGGCTGCCCGGGCGAGTAGAGTAATCTTCCTGATGGATGGAAGTATAAATGATGAACTAAACCTTGGCCAATACGAGATTGATGACGGGAAGCAAGTATTGCGTGAGAAAAGGCTTGCTGAGTGGTTAGAAGGGCAGGGATTTTAGGCGGAGGATTTAAAGGAAATAAGCAACTATTTGAAGAAGTATGTCATAGAATTCATAGGGCACACGAGCTGTTCAACAGAACGAGACGGGAAGGAGCTATATGGCATTATCTATGTCTAAAAGTGGTTTCTCCAAGTATCGCTGGGGAATACTGATTCTGCTTATTTTATTACAGCTGGCCAGCACATTTAATTGGCTGGGACCTTCACCGCTATTGACCACAATTAAGACGGAATTAACGATTGACTATTCTTCAGCCGGTTCCCTCATGTCGATAATATCCTTGATGCTGGCGTTTTTTATGTTCGCCGGCAGTTTTATCATTGACAGGTTCGGTGCGACTAAGGCCATGATTTTATCGGCGGTTTTGGCCGGGTTGGGAGGGGTCGGAGGATTATTTGTCCGGGACTATCTGTTTTTGATGATTACGCGTATCGCCATCGGAGCAGGCTTGGGCATAGGAACTCCTGCGGCATCTGTATTAATCTATCAATGGTTCCCCCCGAAGGAACATCAGTTTGTCAACTCGCTTTATACGGCTATGGGCTATTTAAGTATGGCCATTGCCTTCATGATCACGATACCTTTATTCGTCTTTTTTGGTAGCTGGCGCGTTGTGTTATCATTTTATGGGGCATGCGCCTTGGTTCTTGCCGTTGTCTGGATGGTGTTATTGCATTGTAAGAGTGAGTTATCAGTAATAAGAAAACAGACTAAAGTAAAGAAACAGTCTTCAGTAAATAAACAGATGGGACTCAGCCTAGCCCTGAAGAAAAAGGAGGTTTGGCTTTTATTTGCTGCACACTGCGGGGCAGTATGGACATTTCAAGGATTCATGACCTTTTTGCCTTCGTTTTTTCAACAAGTCAAAGGTCTTGATATAGCGACGGCCAGCTCCATAACCGGATTCATGCCATTAATCGGAGCCTTCGGAAGTATTGCCTGCGGAATTGTGTCAAGTGCTATTGGTTTACGCAAGCCGTTTACTTGGCCGATGCATCTCCTCATGGTGCTTGGGGGAATAGGCTGCATTGTTTTACCCTTCGGTCCACTTCTTTATCTTAGTGTGGGCGTTTTTGGTTTTGGAATGGCTTCATGGTTTTCTGTGATGATTACAATACCGATGGAATTAGAAGGAGCAACTGCGGAGTTTGTCGGTGGAGCCATGGCTGTTATTATCGGAATTAGTAATCTTGTCGTTTTTGCTTTTCCAGTTGCATATAGTGCAATTCCGGCAAGTTTAGGTGAATGTACTTCCATGCTGATTTTTACATTCATTCCGTTGCTATCAGCTCTAGGAGCCCTGTTCCTTCCGGAAACAGGGTGGAGGAAACTTGATCAGAAACAGGGTCAATGATCACAATCTGGGATGACTCTAATAAAGATGTAGTGTTTTACCTTCGGGTAGCCTCATCCATATGCGGATTCTAGAAGGAGGATTAGTTGGATGAAAAGGCAGAAAATCAGAAGCATTTTATTGCTTATCTCGTTTCTCCTCTTCCCGATTACAATTTACTACTTTTCACCGGCTCTGATCATTCAAGGTGCCAGCCAAGGGGTGGTTGTCGGCAGCTTTATCGTGTTTGGATTAATGTTTATTAGTTCACTGTTTTTGGGGAGAGGCTTTTGCGGTTGGGTATGTCCGGCCGGAGGCCTCCAAGAAGGTTGCACACTGGCGGTAGATAAAAAGTGTGCTGGGGGAAAGCTAAACTGGATCAAGTATTTTATTTGGGTGCCGTGGATCCTAGCCATTATCGTTTTGGCAATACTGGCAGGCGGATTAAGTTCTATCGACTTCTTCTATCAGATCCAAGATGGGATTTCAGTCTCAGACAAGTATGGCTATATCGTCTACTACTTTTTTGTGGGGCTTATTGTAGTATTGGCGCTGACTGCCGGTAGACGAGCTTTTTGCCACTATGTCTGCTGGATGGCTCCTTTTATGGTCATAGGCTCAAAGATTAAATCAGTTCTACCCATCCCATCCCTGAAGCTCCGTCCGATTCAAGACAAATGCACAAGCTGCAAGTTGTGTGAGAGAAAATGTCCCATGAGCCTTCCGGTTTCAACCATGGTAGAACAGGGTTCTATGGAGAACTCGGAATGTATATTATGTGGTCAGTGCGTTGATGTATGTGCAAAAGGTGCCGTGAAGTTTTCATTTGGACTCTCCCAAAAATAGGTTTGTACCCAATAGATAGATCTGTGCCGACGTAATGATCCCCATATTATCGGGGTTGTGGCTGACGACCGGATTGTATAAGGGAGATGATAAGTGATGCAATCAAAAGAACTAGGCCGCTATATTCGATCAATTGAATTAGATAGAGATAAGGTTCCTTCGTTCTCTCAGTATCCCTTTAATTTGCCGGTTCTAAGAGATTTAGATACGTTATCGCTCCATCCAAAAGTGACATTCCTTGTGGGTGAAAATGGTTCTGGGAAGTCGACAGTTTTGGAAGCCATAGCTGTTGCCTGTGGTTTCAACGCTGAGGGGGGAACGAAAAACTTTAATTTTTCTTCTCGAGCTACTCATTCTGACTTAGCTAACTATGTGAAGGTAGTTAAAGGTGTACGCAAGCCTCGGACCGGGTTTTTCTTCCGAGCAGAAAGTTTCTATAATTTAGCTTCCAATATTGACGATTTGGATACGGAGATAGCTTTTGGACCGCGCATCATCGATTCCTATGGCGGTCTTTCTTTACATAAACAATCACACGGAGAATCCTTCTTTGCTGTATTTCTTAATAGGTTCAGTGGTGAAGGGATATATATTCTGGATGAACCCGAATCTGCGCTGTCCCCATCTCGGCAAATGTCGATGCTCACGAGGATGCATGAATTAGTAAAGGAGGGGTCTCAATTTATAATTGCTACCCACTCCCCAATAATCATGGCCTATCCAGACGCAGTACTCTATGAAATTACAGATAAGATTGACCAAGTGAGCTATGAAGAAACAGAGCATTATCAGATAATGCGCACCTTTTTAAATAAACCTCAGAAAATGCTTAAGCTGTTATTGGATGAAACATACTAGAAACTAACAATATGAATTAATGGGTGTAATCGATTATTTTTATGGTGTCGCCTACTTTTCTGACAATTGCTTGCTTCATTTGGTCAGCATGAGGGCAGGGAAAACCAATAGGACTTCCTTTAGTAATACAGGATGCGATGGCAATAGTGTCAGCACCTCGTTTAACCATTTCTGCGGCTCGCGTAACTGCTTTTTTTCCAGGACAGCCACCACAGGTATTTACCCCAACGACCTCGATATCCTCTTCTACTTCGGCAAAGGTAAACTTTTTTTCTTTCATAACCTTTAGACAGGTCGTAGCAGGGCACATATCCTCGGTTTGCAGACAGCGAATTAATCCAACTTTCATAAACTACTTCCTCCTCTATATTTCTATGAGGAAATTATACCCCCTACACGTACCTCCCGCAAACGCTATTTGAAATTTTTATACGGCAAAGATGAAGACCCACAAGAATAAGAAATAATGGTACCAGGAGGTTTCATATGACAAACATGAAAAGGGAGTTATCACCAGAACAACAAGAAGAACTAATCGGTATCCTAAAAGTCCGTTTTGCGAAGAACATGAATCTCCATCCAAGTCTTGAGTGGGCAAAAGTCCAAACGAAACTGGAAGGAAATGCTGGTAACCTGTGGTCACTCAATGAAATGGAAAAAACCGGCGGTGAGCCGGATGTGGTCGGTTACGATGAAAAGACGAGTGAATACATTTTTTGTGATTGTTCTGCAGAAAGTCCTAAAGGGCGCAGAAGTGTTTGTTATGATCGTGAAGCCTTGGAGTCAAGAAAAGAACATAAACCACAGACTAGTGCTGTTGATATGGCTGCAGACATGGGCATTGAGCTTTTAACAGAAGAAAAATACAGGGAGCTGCAGGAACTTGGTAAGTTTGACACGAAAACATCAAGTTGGCTAAGCACACCTGCTCATATTAGGAAGCTTGGTGGAGCTATCTTCGGTGATCGTCGCTACGACACGGTCTTTGTGTACCACAACGGAGCGGAATCCTACTATGGTGTTAGGGGCTTCCGTGGCTTGCTCAGAGTCTAGGGGAACAGCTAATAATTGGAGGAGATTTTATGAAGAAATATATTATGTTAAAACCTGAAGAAGAAGCGGTAGCGGCTGCGGCATCAACCCTTGAATTTATGGTTTATTTTGGTGAGAACTCTACAAATTATCGTTTCCCAGAGATCGAAGTCAATGACGATAATCAGGCAAAACTGCAGAAGCTAGTGAATGACTATCATGCTCTGATCAAGAAAGAAAATGATAAGGATCTGGATCTAAAGACGTTCTTGGCTGAGAAACAAATCAAGATCGAGAATGTAGATGAGTTTGAAGAGCCGCGGGATATGTTTATTCTGCTAACCTACTTTAAAGAGGTCTGTACACTTGATGATTTCGCGCCTTTAGCAGTAGTTGAGAAACTATAATACTTCGCGGATGGCTCGTATAAACTCAGGAGTTGTTCCGCAGCACCCACCGAACCATTTTACCCCGAGGTCGGCCATGGCTTTGATGAACTGGGCAAATTCCTGAGGTTCAATATCATAGACGGTTTGGCCGTCAATTATCTTCGGCAGGCCGGCGTTGGGCTGAACCAAAATCGGTAGTTGGGTGGAGGAGACTAGGGTTTCAATGAAAGGGAGCATTTCACTGGGACCTACAGAGCAATTGATGCCAATCGCATCAGCGCCATACGACTCTAAGGTAGTGGCAACAGTCTTGACGTCGTGTCCCATCATGGTTTTTCCTTGCTTTTGGAAGGTGAAAGTACAGATAACCGGTAGGGAAGAATGATCTTTAACCGCTTGGATCGCCGCTTTTGCTTCTTCTAAATCGAAGAAGGTTTCGATTAAGACAAGATCGACTTCGCCGGTTGAGGCGGCAGCCTTGACTTGACGTGCAAATACATCATAAGCCTCTTCGAAGGTTACATCGCCGATTGGTTCTAGGAGCTCGCCGGTTGGCCCTATATCAAGAGCAACCAAATGGTTTCCAGCCGCCTTGCGGGCAATGGCTACAGCCGACTGGATGACTTCCTCTACGGAATATCCGGTCGGTTTTAATTTGCTTTCCAGCGCACCAAAGGTGTTGGTGGTAATGACCTGGCTACCTGCTTGGATGTACTCACTATGAATCCTTTCAATAACTTCCGGCCTCGTGATATTAAATACCTCAGGGGGTTGGCCAGGGTTAAGGCCGTATTTTTGCAGCATGGTGCCCATAGCCCCATCAAAAATCATAAAAGTCTCACTGTCTAGTTTCATTGTGTGTACCTCCCAGCATAGTATTGATTGACCGTTGTAGATTTTTTAATTCTACTATAACAGGACAATTATTGCACGACTTGTTTTAGTAAAGGGAGGTTGGAGGAATAATCCTCTACATATAGAACTAAAAGTAGATGAGAAAAAAGATGTAACTAGGGGGTCAATATGAAAAAGAATCTTGTGCCAATGTTAATTATCCTCCTCATTGTTTTACAGGCCATGTCGCTTTCTCGCCTAGGAGATTTGCAGAATGATTTGAGGAATACCCAGAATCAGCTTGCCTCTATAGAAATGAACCAGTCAAGAGAGATGAGCACTATCTACACAAATATTGATTCCATGCTTAAACGCCAATCAAGCATTCTCGATAGCTATGACTATTCATTGGGGAAGCTTGATCGCGACAAGCTAACCGTTCCTATAACCTTCAAAATTACACCAAAGGAAACCAAGGCAGATACCCACGTCACCCTCTATATGTCAGATGAGAGTGTGGACATGAGCAAAAACGGAACAACCTTTACCGGCACGCTAGGAGCAGATTTATTTGAGCCTATAGAAGCTAAGGTCGTATTGGTAGACAGTGGTATTGAGAGAACAGAAAAGATGGAGATTGCTGAAAACCTACGGGGGAATGTATTGCCTGATGTTTATGCTCGATTTGAGCGGAGAGGTGAGACGAAGATATACAGTAAGCAACCCAATCAATTATCGGGTGAATATAATTTCGAAGGAAATTTGAGCCTCGACGTAAAGCCAGTACGAAACAATACTATCGAGAAAGCACGCCTTATCATCGATGTTGACGGAAAAGTTGTTTCTGAAGAACCATTAAATACAGGAGGCCAATGGACTGAGATTGATAAGCAATGGATTCTTTCCGCTGGGGAAACCTTGACCATGTCCGTTATAGCAACAGATACTCTAGGCCTCAACCACAAGAAAATCCTTGATAAATTTGCCTTAGATGAAAATGCGGAGCCTGCGCATGAAGATGAATGGATGTGGATGGATGAGGTTATCATTACCGATCAAGCGGGCAAGGTCCTTTATGCCCCTCAGTACGGTAAGGTGAACTAAGGGTAGAACTTAAAGAGCTACTTATTAAAAAACTAGTCTTATTAAAAACTAGTAAAGTTTTGTGAAAGAACGCCCTAGAAACACACTTTAAGTTAACCTTAAGTAAGCACTCAGCTTATTTTCAGCTGCGGCGGTTATCTTATGAGTAGAGCCTCATGAGTTAAGTGGCTCAAAAATGGAACGGGAGGTTTTTATTCATGAAGAAAAAAATTGTCGTCGGAGTGCTTAGTGCAGCCATGTTGCTGGGGGGTGCCGCTGTGGCCTGGGGTGCTGAAGCAGTAGATTCCACGAAGCTCGCAGAGATCAAGGCCCTGACTCAAGAGATGTTCAGTATTCATCAGCAAATCGTGGACAAAGAAGTTGAAGCTGGGCTACTTACCCAAGAACAAGGGGATAAAATGAAGGAGTTCATGGAAGAACGTCAGCAACGATCAGAGGAAGCACTGGACAACGGTCAAGTCGAAGGATTTGGCATGGGAATGGGACCGAGATTGGGAATGATGGACCGTGAAAACATAAAATTCAACGAGGGTGAACCTCTAACTGAGGAACAGATTGCCACATGGGTGGAAAACGCTCAAACCCGGCTTAATGCTCAAGAAGAAGCCATGAGAAGTGAGGGTAAGCTGACCGAAGAACAGATTAAGACCTGGGTAGATGCTGCAGCAGCTCAATTAGAGGTACAAGAGGAAGCCTTACGGCAAGGGACTTTTTTACCGGGCGGTATGGGAATGCACGGTGGAAAGATAATGATAAAAGGTGAAAAGATGATTGATGGAGAAAAGATGCTAAACGCTGAAAAGGGATTACGGTTCTCTATAGGACTATAATTCAGCCCATTACATAGAGGAAATATTTCCTTGTAGCCCCATAAGATAAAGATTTTGGGCCGTAAGATACCGTTGAGATATAAGAAAGGAGAGCCTTCAGCAGCTCTCCTTTCTTGCATATCAAGTTGGATACTTAGCGCTTTTTTGTTCCTTGGCGGTGTCACCTAAGCGTTCATGGGGGCCATTGATCTCGGATTTAAGCTCTTGAAAACGTTGGTCCATTTCGGGAAATTTATTGGCTAATTCTTGTCTTCTTGCTTTGCCCTTACTCAAGAATAATCCCTCCTTTAATTCAATTGGGTCAACTCTAGGTTTTCCAAAGGGAGAAGCATTGATGATGCCAAATCAATCCAATAATTTAGCTTTCTCCTGGAATCAGCAATTTTGAATGATTAGGATAGTCTTTAGAGAATTCAGGGAGGTATGATCAACAAGGGGACAACTCTCTATGGTATAATTTGTTGGAGACGGTTTAAAGAATGGCTGAGAAAGGGAGAGGCTCATGGAAATTACGTATTCTTTGTCCGAAGAGGATTATTTGAAGTTTAACCTATTTCATATTAAAAACTCCGAGCCGGCTAAACAGGCCTTGAAAAAGCAACGCTTTTTAGGACCGGTCATTTTTATGGCTTTCGCGGCCTTTTTATCCCTAACTGGGAACCGACCCACTGAAGAAGTCTTTATTGTGTTTGCTCTACTTAGCGTTTTATGGTTTATTTATTATCCTAAATACTTTTACCGTTATGTTACGCGCAATAGCAAAACACTTCTAAGAGCGGGTCGCAACGATGACCTATTCTGTGAACATCACATGGATTTGGCTGACGAGGGAATCGTTGATACAACAGCTCGGGGTGAGACAAAATTGAACTGGGCAGGTATTCAAGCTATTAGAGAGGATGAAGATAACCTCTATCTTTATAATAGCTCTATTAGTGCCTATATCCTACCGAAAAGGGATTTGGATAATCCGGATGAATTGAAACGGATTCTTGAGGAAAATACCCAAAAAGCTTTATCTTAAAAATAATCATGTGGAAGATATTTGATCACGATGGGAAAGAAGGGAATATGATGTCAGCGGACAGCTCACCACAGCCCCTCGATATCGTCCTCTTCGATGCTAATAGTTATTTTGCCAGCTGCCATCAGGCAGTGGACCCCGAGCTACTAGGGAAGCCTTTGCTGGTAGCGGGAGATCCAAAAAATCGGACGGGTATCATCCTGACGGCCAGCTACGAAGCTCGGTTGTATGGGGTGAAAACAGCGATGCCTCTGTTTCAAGCTAAGAAGCTTTGTCCAGAGGCTATCGTTCTTTCACCGGATTTTCGATTATATCTTGAGCTTAGCGAAAAGATGTGGCAGATCGTCGGCCGCTATACAGATGATGATCATATCGAGGTCGTCTCTGTAGATGAGTGTTTTGCAGATTTCCGAGGCTCTCATTTGCTTTTCGGAAGTACGGAGGAAATAGCTCGCAGGATACAGAAGGAGATTTTCGAGGAATTAGGCCTCGGAGTATCGGTGGGAGTAAGCTATTGCAAGGTATTTGCCAAGCTAGCTAGCGATTACCGGCGCGATGCGAAAACTCGAATTAAGATCCCTCGTAGCTTTACAGTTCTTGCTTCCCCTGATCTGCAAACAAAGGTTTGGCCCATGCGGGTGGGGGAAATGTCCGGAATCGGTGCGCAGACAGAAAAGCAATTGGAGGCCATGGGAATTAGGACCCTAGGCGATTTGGCGCAAGCCTCTGGGGACGCTCTACAGAAGCGCTTTGGCATCTATGGGAAGAAGATTCACGCCTGGGCCAATGGACGAGATGAGCGGACTGTAACTCCGGTAGACCAGGTCAAGGATCATTCCATTGGGCGTTCGTTAACCTTACCGCAAGATATAACTGATTCTGAGCAGGTAGCTGAGGTCTTGCTTTCCCTAGCAGACAGTGTGGGAAGGAAGGTCCGCCAGGAGAAGGCTAGGACTCAAACCATAACCTTATCAATCAAGGATCCGGAGTTTAAAACCCGTACCTACTCTACTACTTTGTTTGAACCAACGGAGCTCACCGATGTGATTTATCAAGAGAGCCTCAAGCTCTTCGAAAAATGGCCCAAGGGTAAACCGATTCGTTTGTTAGGCATAACTGCCAGCCGTTTGCAAAAAGGTATGGAACAGCTATGTCTCTTCCAAGAAGATGTCCAAGAGGCGACTGAGTTAGACCGCACCGTGGATGAAATCCGTAATAAGTATGGGGCGGAGATCCTCATGCGTGGGACCCAGCTCCTCTCCTTAAGCCGCAGGCTAAGTCAGAGGGAGACTAAAAATAAATAAATGGGACTAACCTTCTTTGTTAACATTAGGAACACTTTCAGACTTCTCATTAACATCACCTATGTTGGCAAGTACTATGCCACCAATAATCAATACTAGACCTACTACAGCCATAGGTGAAATACTCTCATGATAGGCAAATACTGATAAAAGGGCTGCTATTCCCACAGCGGCACCATACCAAGTTGCATAGGCAACGCTCATTTTTATTGTAAATAATGACTTTGCTATGAAAAGATTACATACAATATAAGATAGCACACATAATACGGTAGGAATTAGGACTGAAAATCCGGAAGAGCTTTTTAAAAAGGCTGTACCTGCTACTTCTCCTAGAAGACCAAATGCCAAATATAAATATCCCATTTTTCATCACCTATCAAAAAATATTCATAAGAACCATACCAACGATAATTAAGCCCATGCCATATAGGCTGGGTCTTGAAGGTTTTTCATGAAACAAAATATTTCCCAAAACCGCTGCCAGTATAATACCTAGTCCCGACCATGTTGCATAAGCTATACTTAATTTAACCGTTAATACGGACAGAGATAAAAGCCATAGACTCAAAAAGAAACCTATCAGGTTTCCTATTGTGGGTAATGGCTTTTTAAATCCGTTTGAATACTTAAGACATATAGTGGCAAATGTGCCTACCAATATAGATCCTATTAAATATATATATCCCAACAATCTTCACCTGCCAAATCATAATAAAGAGCTTTTAAGGATAGTGAAAGAACTCCTATACACACACGTGTGTATTTTAACATGGCGAGGGCGCTTTGAATATAGTTTCTAAAAAGTTAAATTCGATACGAATTGTAGGCCAGGCTTTTATCTTGCACAATGAAGGATTTCCCCAAGCTTTCGCGAATCACATTAGCATAAATATAAATCTTTGCGAGGAATATAATAGTGGAGGGATAGATAATGGATTTTCTGGAACTTGTTCAAAAGAGACGGAGCTTGCGATCTTATAAACCCGATCCTGTCGAGCAGAAGAAGCTGGACTACGTTCTAGAGTGTGCTCGTTTGGCGCCCTCTTGGAAAAACCTCCAATGCTGGCGCTTTATCGTTGTAGAGGGTGAAGCTCAGAAGCAAGCCTTGACCACAGCCTATGCAGAGACAAATCCTGGTCGTAAAGCATTACTCCAAGCGCCACTCATCATCGTACTCTGTGCGGTTCCTGCGGAGTCGGAAGTATACGAAGGCAAGGACTACATGATGCTGGATGCGGGATTGGCCATGGAGCATTTGATCTTAGCAGCAGCAGAACAAGGGTTAGGCACCTGCTGGCAAGGGCTGTTTTCAGAAGAAAAGGTACGGGAGATTTTAAGGGTTCCCCAAGATGTTCGTGTTCTGGCCATGACTCCCTTGGGCTACCCGGCTGAGGAAAGAAATCCTCGCCCAAGGAAAGACCTGTCACAAATCGTCTTTAAGGGAAGCTGGGGATCAAGTGATTCGTAGGTTCAGCTGAAATCTGCCTATGAGTATTAAATTATTAGGAGCAGGATAAAATGCCTTCTTTGAAGCTAGGAAACACTGTGATTCCTTATGAAGAAAGAAGAAGCCGACGAATCAAGCGGATTTCGATTCGAGTGACGCCGGAAAAGGTCAGAGTGTCAGCGCCTGCTCGTACATCTAAATCAGAGATCCAAGCCTTTATCGATAAGAATCGGGACTGGATTATTCAGAATTGGACCAAGCTTCAAGAGACAATGGTTAAACCCCAACGGGTATATGAGACAGGGGAGAAGATTCCCTTTGTGGGAAAAGAGCTAACCCTAGAGATCATGGATACCCCTCAGAAAATGATCCGTGCCTTATATAAGAAGGAAAATGAAGTTTTAGAAATCAAGATCCCCCAAGAACTCCAGGGGGAACAGCGGCAAGAGGCCCTTCGAGAAATCATTGAGAAGTGGTATAAGCAAAAAGCCCGAACTGTGTTTCTCCAGAAGTTAAATAACTGGAGCCAGCAAATGGGGGTAAGCTATAACCAGTTCCGCTTAAAAGAGCAAAAAACCCGCTGGGGAAGCTGTTCCAGCCTTGGTAATATTAATCTGAACTGGCGGGCCATCATGGCTCCAGAGCCGGTGTTGGATTATTTAGTGATTCATGAGCTTTCTCATCTTCGGCATATGGACCATTCCTCGGAGTTTTGGGAGAATGTAGCCTGTTATTGTCCAGAGCACGCTCTCCATCGCAGATGGTTGAAGGAAAAGGGGCATGGCTTAGTTATTTGATTTGTAAATAAAGGTATACTCTATAAAAACCAGTAGGTTTACCCCTGCTGGTTTTTCTGGTTATGTCTAGGGACTTTAATCCAAGGGCCGGAGGATAATACAAGTTCGATTGGCTAATAATGAGAGGGAAAGCGGCAAAAGAGGTGAAGTGTTTTGAAAAAGAAGGCCACCCCTGACGATAAAGCTCAACCCAAAAGTCAATCTAGCCAAAGAACTAAAGATCAAGAGACGATTGAAACTGGCTCACCTGAAGATAAAAGTCCTGATGATATGGAGATATTTGAGTGATGATACAACGTTTTCTTGTGGATAGTGCCACCGAAGAATTGTTAGATGAGGTGACAATTACATGGTAATATGTGAATATAGGAACGAGTACATTTTGTGTTAGGAGTTGTGGGAAAATGGATAAGAAAATTAAATACGACTTCGTACCCCATATCATTACTCGACAAAAGGAGCGGGAACAAGCCTACTTAGCTGAATTCGAGGCGGGTCACTACACCTTGAATAACCCGCTGGTCAAAGTTAACCCTTACGAGATTTGCCCTTTGACGGCCATGGTTATGTTTAAAACTCCGATAGCTACTGAAGTTACGATCCTTGTAAAAGGTAAGGAACAGCCTGGGGATATCTGTCATACGTTTCCGGCCAATACAACGCATGTTCTTCCGATTTACGGCTTGTATGCCGGCTATGATAACACTATTGAAATTATCCTGAAGAATGGTAAGAGAAATTCTATCACCATCACAACCGGGCCACTGCATCCGGAGGTTGTACCGGCAACCAAGATCAAAACCACACCTGAGTATTTTAGAGACAATCTCATGTTTATCACCTCAGCGACTTCCCGGACGATGGCGGTGGGGATCGACTATGCTGGCGACGTCCGCTGGCACACCACGGTTGCTTTATCCTTTGATATGAAACGGATGCCCAACGGTCATATTTTGGTCGGTACCGAACGTTTAGTAAAAATGCCGTACTTTACCTCAGGGCTCTATGAAATGGCCTTTAGTGGTAAGATTTTCAAAGAATATCGCGTTCCCAGTGGGTACCACCATGACCAATTCGTGATGGAGGACGGAAACATTTTGGTGCTCACCTTTGATGGTCATTCCCATACAGTAGAGGACATGTGTGCACTCATCGACCCTAATACAGGTAATATCTTAAAAACTTGGGACTATAAAACGGTTCTTCCCCAAGATGTGGCCGGTTCTGGTAGCCAGGACGCTCACGATTGGTTCCATAATAATGCGGTTTGGTATGACAAAAAGACCCATAGTCTTACCTTCTCCGGACGACACCAGGATGCGGTGATTAACATCGACTTCGAAAGTGGTAAACTGAACTGGGTTATCGGTGACCCTGAAGGCTGGCCACAGGAAATGGTGGAAAAGTACTTCTTCACCCCCGTTGGAGAAGGTTTTGAATGGCAGTACGAGCAACATGCCTGCGTCATTCTTCCCGATGGTGATGTTATGCTCCTCGATAATGGACATTTCCGCTCTAAGAATAAGGAGAAATACCTTCCTAATAAGGACAATTATACACGCGGAGTCCGCTACCGGATTGACACAGAGAAGATGACCATTGAACAAGTATGGCAATATGGTAAAGAGCGGGGTGCCGATTTCTTCTCCCCCTATATCTGCAACGTGGAATACTATGATGAAGGACATTACTTGGTTCATTCCGGTGGTATCGGTTATGAAAATGGTGAACCCTGTGAAGGAATGGCCGTTATTAAATCCATGTCACCAGAACTTAAGGACCATAAATTTGAGTTTAATTCCATAACCTGCGAATTAATCGATGATGAGTTAGTGTATGAGATGCAGATTGTCGGTAACTATTATCGGGCAGAGAAACTCCCCCTCTACTACGCCAATGAAACTGCTGAGCTAGGTGCAGGGCAAATTCTCGGCAGCTTGCTTGATACAGAAACTACGAAGATGAAGATTAAGGCCGCGGAAACCGGCGAGCTCATTCCGGAGGATTATCTCGCCAACATCGTTGAAGAAGAAGATCGTTTTTACTTTAATGCGATTTTTGAAACGGGTGAAATGGCTCAACTACTTCTAGTTAGCGAAACGGGTGAAACCTTACGCTATCCTATAAACACCGTACCCCAAGTGTTCCAAGCTATGTGTGTTGGGACCTTCCAAAAGGAAGACCCGCGTAACGTCGATACCTTCATCAATAAAACCGGCTTATCTGGGAAATACCAAGTTAAATTGGTTGCCCGTGATAAAGTATTTGAGACAGGTGTGACAATAACCGCCTAAGGATGCTAATCATTATAACTCCACCAAGATACTCATGACCTTTTTGGCCATGGGTATCTTTTTTTAATCGATTCATCCTGAACTAAGCATAGTAGATGTGTTAAAATGGAGGCGGAGTTTCAGGAATAAGTGCCGATGTAGTTTTGGAGGTTGAAAAGGTAGATAAATTATGAATCGGTGCTTGTTAAAGTAAGGGAGTAAACATGCTAAATCGAAAATGGTTTTCTCGACTTTGTATTCTTGTGGGGATCGTCGGGATACTCGATACAATCATTGTGGTTGGACTTAACGGGGGAATCAACCTAGGAACTGTCCTGCCTGCTGGGGTAGGAAGTCTTTTGTTGCTGTGGGGAATCTTTGGGGATGGGGTGAAAACTCATTTAAGGGATCGTTTTCCCTTTCTCCGTAGGTTAATCCGTTGGGGGATTGTTCTGCTTGTGAGTTCCTTTGTCCTGATTGAGGGATTGCTTCTCTGGAATACGAAGGATTCCGTGCCAGAGCAAGTGGAGTACTTAATCATCCTGGGAGCAGGTCTAAATGGGGATGAACTTTCTTGGACCCTTTGGGAGCGGGTGGATAAGGGTCTAAGGATTCTGGAGAAAAATCCCCAGATGAAGGTTGTGGTCTCCGGGGGTCAAGGACCGGGAGAAACGATTCCGGAGGCTGAGGCCATGGCTCGATATCTCAAGGAGCACGGGATCTCCTCGAAGCGGATTCTTTTGGAGGATCAATCGACCAGCACTGCGGAGAATTTCCGATATTCACGTACTCTGCTTGACCAAGTAGAGGATTTCAATCCTGCTGAGCCACTGCTGGTCATCACCAGCGATTTTCATATGTTTCGCTCGAAGGTTTTGGCCCAGCGTAATGGGCTAAATCCCGTGGGAGTTACTTGCTCTACCCCATGGTATATCCGGCCCAATTCTTATCTTCGGGAGTATTTTGCTGTGGTGAAGTCGATTCTTTTCGATTGGTGAGGCGATAATGTCCGTTTTAGCTATCCAGATACCAAAGCCCTCGCGAGTAGATTTTTAATTTAGTCTACTCGCGAGGGCTTTTCTTTTTTATTTTTTGGATCCCTATAATTTTGGTGCTCTTGGAGAAAAATAGCATATAGCCCTATTTCGTGATGAATCCTTAAAATAAAGCTGGAGGTCACAAAATTCATGAGCAAAAAAGGGAAGTCCAAATTCAAATGGATTATTTTTGGTATTATAGCAGCGGTTGTTGCTGGAGTGGCATGGACCTCTTTTCTGAAGCCAGCTCCTTTAGACTACGAAAGCGTGGCTGCTAAAACAGGAGACATTACCACCTATTATTCTTTTTCAGGGAATGTTGAGACAAAGGATCGTCAGAATGTAATGTCTGATAAGATGCTGCAGGTTTCTGAAATCAAAGTAAAAGAAGGAGACCTGGTGAAAGAGGGTGCCGTCCTAATTAAGACCACCTTCGGAGAGGAAATCAAAGCGAAGATTCCTGGGGAAGTTGTTCATCTGAATGTGGAAGAGAAGGCTCAGGTGATGGCGGGTACCCAATTATTAGAGGTTGTCGATTATGAACACCTTGAAGTAAAGGTTAAGGTGGATGAATACGATATCGCGTCCTTAGACCAAGGGAAAGAAGCCTCCATTAAAATCGGGGCAATCAACAAGGAAATCAAAGGAACGATCCGCTCCCTATCGAAAGAAGGACAGATTATCAATGGAGTAACCTTTTTTACGGCAACCATCGACCTTGAAAAAGATGAAAAGGTTCGCATCGGCATGTCGGCAGAGGTGAAGGTGATAAGCGATCAGGTGAGCGGGGTCATCACCTTGCCTATGGTGGCGATTCAGTTTGATGAGAATAATAAACCCTACGTTATAAAAAAGGGTGAGAAGGATACGGTGATACACACTGCAATAGAAACTGGGATCAATGATGGAACAACGGTAGAGGTTAAAAGTGGTGTAATAAGCGAAGAGGCGATTCTTTATAAAAAGACGACACCTAATGCCGGTATGGATTTTCGAGGAGGCGGGATGAATAGGCCCGGAGGTGAGGATTAATGGCTGAGGTCCTTCGGATGGAAAATATCTCAAAAAAGTACATGATGGGTGAGGAAGAATTAGAAGTTTTGCATAACGTGAACTTAGTCGTGAACTCAGGGGAGTTTCTCTCGCTCCTTGGCCCCTCGGGGTCTGGGAAATCGACGATGATGAATATCATTGGCTGTCTGGATGTGCCGACCACAGGAAAGTATCTGCTTTCCGGCAATAATATTGACGATCTGGATGAAACCGAACTTGCCTCTATACGAAATAAGGAAGTAGGCTTTGTATTTCAGAGTTTTCAACTCTTACCGAGGTTGAGTGCGCTGCAAAATGTCGAGCTTCCGCTCATTTATGCTGGCCTCTCTGCATCTGAGCGTAAACAGAAGGCTATAAAAAAGCTTGAGCAGGTAGGATTAGCCGACAAGTTAAGAAATCTGCCGAATCAGCTCTCTGGTGGTCAGCAGCAGCGGGTAGCTATTGCGCGGGCACTGGTTACTGAGCCGACCCTTCTCCTTGCGGATGAACCGACAGGTGCCTTGGATCAAAAGACGGGAGCCCAAGTGATGGAGCTTTTCGAAGAGCTTCATCATGAAGGAAGAACCATCATTATGATTACCCACGATATCGACATTGCCCGTCACGCCCAACGCGTAGTCAATATTCTGGACGGATATCTAACCGAACAGGAGGGGTGACCGAGATCGTATTCCTTTTCATCGTGTGTGGCATTATAGTCCCTGATGGGATGCCATGGGATTCCGTGTAGTAAGCGACCCTGACAGATTAACCAAACGACAAAATACTATACAAAGTTTGGTAAATGAGAGCTATAATTAGTAGACGGGCATTAGCAGGGGAATGAATATGAGCTTCAAGAGTTTTGTTGTTCATATCCAGGAAACTGATAATGCGGATGCCGAAGGCTGGGTCAAAGGGAGACTAAAAATAATTCGTAGAATGGGAAATTGTGAGGAACAGATGTCAAGTTACCAAAAGAGATATTTACTGAGAAAATTAAAACGGACACAATTCGTTTGGCTTTCTTGTCTAGCCGTAATGATTGGAGTTTTGGCTAGTCTCGGGGCAGGTGCCATCCGATTTTTGCCTCGTTTCCTTAATGAATACGTCCTTGGGATGATCTCGAAGCTCGGTATAGCGACATACATCGGTAGTCTCTCGTTAGCACTCTTCGGATTATTTGTAACGGCCCTTCTATTGTGGTGGGCTAAGCCTAAGGGCATCGCTGATGTCATGATCGCAGGATATATTAAAGAAATCTCTATGGGTAAAAAAGACGTGGTTTTAAATACTGTCGGGAGTATTCTCAGCCTTTTTATGGGTCTACCCGTTGGCAGTGTGGGTCCTAGTGTATATTTCGGTGCTGGAGTAGCCAATCAAGTGGCGATGCGCCTTCGTAAAAGTCCAATGAAAACCCGCACCCTATTGGCTTGTGGGGCGGCAGGAAGTCTTGCAGCATTGTTCAACGCACCGATCGGAGGTATGATATTTGCTATCGAGATCCTTTTGCACAGATATAGTACTCAGTACTTTAGCCTTATTATCATCTCATCTTTTTCCGCGTCCTTAATGAGTCAATGGATGTTTGGCCGGAGTTCGATCTTTATGGTTCCGGAGTATACTTGGAGTTCGGTTGCGGAGATTCCTTTTTTTCTCCTGTTGGGTCTATTGTGTGGGGGCTATGCCTTTATCCATATAAAAACACTCTACGGGTTCGAGGCCATTTGGAAAAAGTTTCATCTATCCAAATATCCTGCGATGCTCATCAGTATATTCGTCGCTTGGGGTGCAGCTGTTTATTTTCCGTATATCCGATTTAGTGGTTTTGAAGGGATAGAGAAGGCACTCCTCGGTCAACTATCCCTTGCTTCGCTATTGATGCTCCTCGTCATCTTTCTGCTAGCGCATAGTATGCTCATATCCTCTGGGTTCTTTGGTGGAATCTTTGGTCCTGTACTCTTTGGTGGTGCGATGCTTGGCGGAGCATATGGTGTGATTCTTCACCTATTCGTTCCGGGGTTAGCCCCATTTCCGGGATTATATGCTTTACTCGGAATTGCAGGAGCTGTTGCTTCAACGTGTAGGGCTCCCCTGACAGCCATTGTCCTATTGCTGGAAATGACGACGGACTATTCTCTGGTACTCCCCTTGATGATAACCAGTGTCGTGGCTTTTACCCTCCACAACAGCCTAGAAGAGCAAAGTGTTTTTACGGCAAAACTCTTTCAGAGCCGCAGATATAGGCGTTCGATACCCCTTTAGGAAGTGAGCCCCAACCAAGTTTAATTCCCCCATAAACCTTGAAAGAAGTCTGCCCAAGAGTCATCATAGTTTTCTTCGTCTTGTTCCTTATTTTTGTTGTTCTTCTTTTTATTGTTCTTGTCGTTCTTATCGTTCTTTTTGTCGTCATCCTCATCGCCCTCATCTTCGCCCCAATTATTCTCGGGCCAGATATCCCAGTACTTCACATACCCTTCAGGAACATCAAAGGGTTTGACGGGGGTATCCTTGAGGGCTTGAGAGAGGACCTCTTGGAAGACAACGGCGGGTCCGGAACCGCCAGAGGTGGTGAGATAATGCTCCCGATCGGTTAGGTCATAGCCCATCCAGACCGCTGCGGTTAGCTCGGGGGTGTAGCCGACGAACCAGACATCCTTTTGGCCCGTGCTAATGCCAGCGAACTCCTCTATGGGAGGAAGCTCTACAGAGCCTGTCTTACCAGCCACCGGTCGATTGCCTAGGGCAGCTTTCTGAGCAGTCCCCTGTTCTACGACATTTTGGAGAAGAAGGGTCATGGTATAGGCGTTGTAAGAATCGGTGACTTGGACAGTTTTATTCTTCCCTTCAGCTAGAAGATAACCGTCAGAGGTAGTAATCTTGGTGATAGCATGAGCGGTATGCATGACCCCTTGGTTGGCAAAGGCGGTGTAGGCTTGAGCCATATCCAGGGGAGAGACTCCCTCGGTGAGTCCGCCAAGTGCGAGGCTGAGTTGGTTATCCGATTTGGCAAAGGGTATACCCGCTCTTTGGGCAAAGGCCTTTCCTGTCTCGATACCGATTTGATCGAGTAACCAGACGGCGGGGATATTCCAGGACTGCTCGATAGCGTCCTCCATGGTGACCCAATCTCGGGTTTGGTAATCCCAGTCCTTTGGTGAATAGTCATCGATGGTGAGGGGGCCATCATAGAGATAGCTATCTGGCCGATAGCCCTTTTCGAGAGCGGGACCGTAGATCATAAAGGGTTTTATAACGGAGCCGGGCTGGCGCTTCAGCTGGGAGGCGCGATTAAACTGGCGAAAGGCACTCTCTCCCCGATAGCCCACTAGCCCTCGGATGCCGCCGGTGTGCTGGTCGATAAGGATGATACTGCTTTGGACCGGTTGATCTTCTTTGCCCTTGGGGAAAAATTGATCGTTCTTATAAACGGCCTCAGCTGCTTGCTGGACGTTCAGATCCATTTGAGTATAGATTTGCAGGCCGCCTGTAAGAAGTTGGTCCTCTGTAAAGCCTAAGCGCGTGATCGCTTCCTCAATGACATAATCCACATAGGGAGCATATTTCCCCGATAAATTATCCAAAGGTTCGGTGCGCAGAGCGATGGGTGCAACGGCGGCCTGGGTTTTCTCTTCCTTCGTGATCAGACCCTGGTCTTGCATGAGGGAGAGAACCAGGTTGCGACGTTCTAAGGCCAGTTCTTTGTTTTTCAAAGGTGAATAGATGCTGGGGCCTTTTAAAATCCCGGCCAGAAGGGCGGAATCGGTCAGGGTGAGTTCTTCTGTATTTTTGCCGAAGTAGAAGCGCGCGGCTTCTTGAATCCCCCAGCGTCCCTCTCCGAAGTAGATTTGGTTGATGTAAGCTTCGAGAATCTCCTCCTTAGTGAGGGTGGCTTCAATTTTTATGGCATAGCCCGCTTCTTTTAGCTTGCGGCTTAAAGTCTTATCTGAGGACAGAAAGAGGTTCTTGGCCAGCTGTTGACTGATGGTGCTGCCGCCTTCGGAGAAATCCTGAGTCTTAAGGTCTCGGATTAAGGCCCGGAGGATAGCTCGGAGATCTACACCTTGATGCTCATAAAAGCGCTTATCTTCGATGGCGATAATGGCTTCTTGGGCGTGCTCGGGAACTTGGTCAAGGGTGATGGGCTCAATTCGAGAGGAAGAGAGCTCAGAGATCTTGTTACCTTCTTGGTCATAGATGAAGGTGGGCTTAGCTAGGGGGCTTTCCAGCTTGCTTACATCGAGAGTGGAGATCCAATAAGTACTGGCGCCCAAGCCAGACAGGGAAACAAAGAGAATAAGAAGGACTAGGTTACGCCAAAACTTAGGCTTTTTATAAAAGGCTGGAACCTTTAGGTTGCGGAATTTTGTTAAGGCTTTACCAAGCAGGGCTAGCCAATTCCCTTTAGAATCAGGGGAATTTTTCATGAGAAGTCTTGGCCTCCTTTTCAGATCAATAAGTTTAAATAAAGAATCTTAGATACTCTATTCGGAGTGACAAGTAAATAATACAGACTACCTACAGACTGCGAAACAAACAAATAAACCATCGGTCTTCTGGCGACTGATGGTTCTGTTAGTGGTGCTTAATAAGCTATACGCTTTGGTTTAAAGCTTTTTGGGGGTAAGAGCAAATTCATTCTTCATGAGTTCATAGTTGCTTCGCAAATAATCTGTGCCTGGGTCAAAGGAACTATCGAGTAACTCAACAGTGATATCAGTTAAACGCTTTGCGGAGGTTAAGTGAGGATAATTACCATGAATGGTTTCCCCGATAAAATAGCGAGGCTCATGTTAAACTTACCTCTACTCGCCCCTTCATCAGGAGATAATAGTCATGACTAAGTTCACCTTGGCCAAAAACAATCTCGCTTTTTGTATTCCCCCGACAAAGGAGTAGTGGATTGGCTTTAATACTTCTCAAATCGCTTGCTCGTACATGTCTGTTTTTTGACTAAAGGTCTTTTCTCGGCGCTGATAGAGATAGAAAGGAATGATCGACAGAACAACAAAGGTCAGGGCCAGCCACCAAGCCATATGCCCACCATACAAATCAAAGGCCAATCCGCCGAGGATGGGGCCGAGAGCCCGCCCTCCAGAGGCGGCACCGGCTACGACCCCCTGATAGGTCCCGGTTTTCCCTTCCGGAGCGATGAGAGCAGCAGCGGCAGGAACGCCGGGGAGAACCAGCATCTCCCCTAGGGTGACGATGAGCATCATGATTAAGTAGGAAGGATAGGGGAGTTTGGCTATGAGTATGAGAAAGCCCAGTCCATAAAAGATGCAAGATAAATAAAACTGACGGGAGAAGGTGGACGCCCAATGGCGGATCAGCCAGCTTATGACAGGTTGGAAGGTTACGATAATGATCCCATTTAGGGTCCAAAGGATGCTGTATTGGGGTAAGGAATAGCCTAAGTTGGTCATAGTCACGGGGAGAATGGTATTGATCTGAATATAGGCACCCCACATAAGGAAGATTCCGGCGCAAAGAGCGATGAGGACAGGAAACCCTCGGTCATGAAAAATAGGTGCCTTGACCTTGGACCGGGTTAGGGGTTTTCCCAGTGTATCAGCAAGGGGGAGGAGAAAGAGCACCATGAGAAGGTAGATAAAAAATGAAAAACCATTAAGGAGGAAAACCAGCTTAAAGGATATAGCGGCAATGAATCCGCTTAAAGCGGTTCCTACTGCTACTCCGGCATTGTTAAAAACGTAAAGAAGATTGAAACCCCGACGTCCGCCCTCGGGCCAAAGGGTAAAAATCATGGCGTTAATCGGAACGAAGATGAAGGCAATAGCGAAGCCGAAAAACAAAATGCCGGGGGCATACACTTCCCAGATGGGGAAGATGCCGATTAAGACTAAAGGAACAATCGCTCCGATCAATCCGTAAATCATAACGCGGCGTGAGCCAAAGCGATCTGCTAGGACACCGCTGATAAACTGTCCGACTAAAGTAGCCAAGGCTTGCAGAGATATTAGCGCTCCTGCTTCGGTCAAGGAACGCCCAAGAATATTATGCATAAAAATGCTGTTCAGTGGCCACATAAAAGAGTTACCCACTGAATGGATAAAACCGCCAAGGATTAAGATAAGTATGGGTCGTGGGATGTTTAATTTAGTTAACTGTTGAGACTCCATAGATAGTTACAACCTCTTTGCAAAATAATTGTGGACGCTCTAATAACTTACCACTCCAAGTGGAAAATAACAATCTATCCCTCTGGAAAAATGTAGAGATAACAGGTGAGTTAAGGCATGTAAAAGAAAAGCTTATAGGCAGATGAAAATAATAATTACTTTAAAAAGTTTAAGGAAGATGCAGGAAAATGCAGCGGTTATGAAGAAAATAACAAAGTAGTGAGTTGCATAGTATGAAGTTAATCAGAACTTGGCACACTAAAATAATAGTAACTAGGGAGGTTTGTTTTGATGGATTTTAAAGATTCGAGGACATTTCAAAATTTGGTTGATGCTTTCGTAGGGGAGTCCCAAGCGCGTAATCGTTACACTTATTATGCCAGTGTAGCTAAGAATGAAGGACATCAAGCGATTCAAAACATCTTCATTTCCACAGCCGATAATGAAAAAGAACATGCGAAGGTGTTCTATAAGTTCTTGCAAAAATATGCAGGAGACCAAGCGGAATCCTTCCGTGTCACGGGGGAGTACCCGCTCAACCTACGGGATACTTTGGCGAACCTTAAATCCGCCGCTGCCGGAGAAGGGGAAGAAGTTGAAGTTTACTCGAAATTCGCAGATATTGCGGATGAGGAAGGCTTTAAAGATATCGCTGTGGCTTTCCGCAAGATAGCCTCTGTGGAAGGACATCATGAGAATCGCTATGCAAACTTGGCTAAAAACCTGGAAAACGGTACCCTTTACAAAAAAGAAGAAAAGCTCTCCTGGAAATGCGAGAACTGTGGATATGTTCATGAAGGTGCTGACGCTCCTGATCTTTGCCCAGCTTGTGAACATCCTCAAGGTTACTTCAAACCTCTACCTGAAGTGTATTAATGCGAAGGTTTTGGTCGATGACCCAATTGAACACGATACAGAAGTCCTAAAAGCGAAGAACTCCAATTGGAGTTCTTCGCTTTTATAAAGCTTGTTTCTGGATTGTTCTGGATGTTACTCATCTATGTTGAAGAATGTATAAGAAAAAGCTATTCAACGTATTTGCTATTCGGATTTTACATATTCTCCTATTCGGAGCTATAATGAAATCAAAGATAACACAGATAGAGAAAACAAACAGAGGGGTTATTTTAATAGGAGGATGATACTATGTATAATAGAGAAGAGATTAAAGCAATCACTGCAGGGATGCAAGAAGGCAAAACCTATGCACAAATCATGGATGAAATGTATCCGATATCTGAATACCAATGTATGTATGATTGCGCCCTAGAAAATATGAGATCCTTTTCACTGATTGGAGCAATCTATAACTTCATAACTAAAAAAGAGCCATCCACAGTTCAAAGACCATGTACAGAATGTTATGATTTTTAACTAACGGATAAAAACCTAAACCTCCCAATATGCGAAAACCCTTATTCATAGAGCAGATGCTCAAAGAATAAGGGTTTTTTCTTTAAGAGTCATTAGGTTCCGATCGGTTGTTCTTTCATTAAGAGTGCTGCTATAAAGCCTAAGGTAGCCATGAACAGAATGACCCACCAAGCAGCGCTGGTATTACCGCTATGGTCGAGCACTAATCCGATAGTTAGGCTGGCGATAGAGCTACCGATGAACTCGGCCATATTGGTCACAGCCGTAGCAATGCCGCTGTATTTTAAGGAATTGACAGCAGTGACATTAGAAAAGGCAAGGATATGGGTCATAATCAGGAGCCCAAATAGAAAGAAAAGTACAGGCCAGAGCTGAATAGGCGGCCGGCCAGAGGCGATCACGGTGATATAGATCCAAAGCAGGAGATTAAGGCCCGTACCGGCTAAGAGGGCGGGGCGAACCCCTTTCAGCAAGCGCACCCATAGGGAGACGAGGGGAGCTCCGAGAATAAAGCCAAAGGTAGCGAAGGTCACATAGCCGGCAGCGGTCACTTTATCCAAGCCGTAGATTTGCGTAATCAAGGGAATCCCCCAAAGCCCCAGCAAGGTGGTGCTGGAACCGGTAAAGGCAAAGAGTGTGAGGACATTTGGCCAGGTCCGAGGGTTTCTTAGGACACTGCGCAAGCTTTCTCTTAAGAACCTCATAAAGGGGACCGACTTTTTCTCAGGTGTGTTGATCTGTTCTTGTGAGGTGATTTTACTAGTTGCCACGACTTGCAAGGAAGCTTTCTTTAACTCTTTTTGGGCAGGATCTCCAAGCTTGGGCTTAGCATCTCGTACTCCCCAAAGAACTAAGAGGGCAAGCACCAGAGAGACGGCCGCCATCCAATAAAAGACATTTCGCCAGCCAAAGGCCATGGACACAAATGTCAGTGGGTAGAGAGCGAGTAAAGAGCCAAAGTTTCCAAAGAAGGAGGTAAGCCCCGAAAGGGCTGAGAAACGTGAGAGGGGAAACCAAGTGGCTTGAATCTTAAAGATCGAGACGATGATGACCGAGGAGCCGATGCCGACTAAAAAGCGCGAGAGATAGGCAATCTCTAGACTATGAGCTAAACCAAAGAGAATGCTTCCTGCTGCGGTAATCAAGAGCCCGCAGAAGTTGAGTTTGCGAACGCCGATGCGGTCGACTAGGATCCCTACGGGAATCTGCATCAGGGCATAGGCGTAGTAGTTCATAGCGGTCAGGTTCCCCAGAGTTAAGGCATTCATGGGGATCTCTTGGGTCAGCTGATCAGCGACTGAACCCACCGATAATCGATGAAAGAAGACAGTAATAAAGGCTATGACTAAGATGCTCCAACTGCTCCAGCCATAGCGTGATGTTTTTAAAGCGAACTGCAAGTTCTCCACTTCTTTCTGTTTGTTAAACGAGATATTTGTAGGGCTATGAGCGGATATCTATCAATGAGTGTTCCAAATTATTATTATAAGTTGCTTTTTGAAAAATAACTACTTAAAATTAGACACAAGAAAGAATTCCTGAGTAGGAGTCTTTCAATAGAAGGGGGGATTATCTATGTACAAAAGAATACTCGTCCCAACCGATGCCTCAGAGTTTTCGGTGCGCGCTTATAAGACAGCCCTTGAACTTGCTAAACAATTTGGAGCAGAAGTTATTCTCATGCATGTTACTTATACACCACAGGCCCTTTGGGGATATACCGTATCCTATGGATTTACCATGTCTCAAGAAGATATTTTGAAAAATGCTGAATTAGCCTTGGAGGCTACCCTTGCGGGGATTGATAAAGGAGATGTACCTGTTCGTACCGTTTTAGAAATCGGCCATCCCGTCATGAAGATCCTCGATCAGATCAAGCAGGATGAGATTGATTTGGTGGTCATCGGTAGTCACGGCTATGGACCGATTACAGGATCTGTCCTGGGTAGCGTCAGTCAGCGCGTTCTACAAAAGGCAACCTGCCCGGTCCTGCTCACAAAATAGGACTTTAGCCCTGCTCTCAGGAGCAGGGTTTTTTTACTTTAATAAAGAATACCCAAAAGTGCAAGATTAACCCAGCAACAGGAGCGAAAGATAGCTATGAAAGAAAAAGAGATTCGGTTGACACCTGAAGAGATTGACTATTTATTAAAAGGAACGATTGATTGGGAGGATCTATCCGCTCGGACGGAACGCCCCTTACGAAGAACAATCGATCTGGCAGTCCCAAAGAACGTGTCCGGCTCTCTAAGTCATGAGGCTTGGGTTAGGAGTGAGCAGAGTGCTCGAGATGATAATGAGCGAGACGACGGGAATGATCAGGATGACGAGGTTGATCAGCTGCCTTTTTGGTCAGGGACAAAAGTGTATATCTTATTATCGGTGATGGGGTGTATTACCTTGGGGACGTGGGTATACTTCGTCTTTGCTTAAGAGGCGAAGACGAAGTTTTTTTATTGATGTGATTTAGGATTCCCAAGTGTTCTCATTTCTTATTTTGTTGCGTTTTTTGGTATGAAGAATGAGGACGAGGGGATTCTGTTAAAGATAGGCTAGAAATTCGTTGAAAAAATCTATGAAAGACTCTTTAGAGTCTTTTCAAAAAGAGCATTTTGAGTTAGAATAATATTAAAGGTCAAAGAAGGTCATAAAGTCAAAGAATGTCATGGTCGAGGGAGTGTCGTATATGGGAAATCTTGCGGACCGTATTGAGATGCATTTGAAGCGAATCATTGAGCAATCGACAGAGGGTTTTATCACCCTCCAAAGAGGGATACTTGCTGAGGAATTCTCCTGCGCTCCATCTCAAATCAATTATGTACTGGAAACTCGCTTTTCTATAGATCGAGGTTATTTGGTGGAGAGCCGTCGGGGTGGTGGTGGCTATCTAAGGATTGTTCGCTTGAGCTTTAGTGATGATGAGGAATTCCAAAGCATTATGAAACAGTTAATCGGCAATCAGTTAACAGAGAACCGAACGAATGATCTCCTGCAACGTCTCTTTGAAGATGAAATTGTCACGCGACGAGAAGAAGAAATTATCAAGACGATTCTCCATCGAGACAGCTTGGGAGCGGAAAATATCAAAACCAATAGTCTTCGGGCCCATATCATGAAGAGAATCCTGCTGACCTTAGGTCGCGAGGATTTGCACTGAGAACAGGAGGGAACCACATGCTATGTCAACATTGTCAGCAAAGAGAGGCAAATGTCCAAATCACCAAAATAGACAATGGAGAGATGGTCAAACTTTTTATATGTGATCAATGCGCCAAAAACGCCCCGGAAGTAAGCTTCGTCTTCAACCCGGGAATCATTCCAGATTTTTTGCAGTCGCTCTTTAGTGTGACGACCAACTCTAAAGCCTTGCAGGAAGAAGCCTGTCCGCAATGTGGACGTCGGCTTTCTGAAATCACCCAAGCCGGTAAGCTGGGTTGCAGTGGCTGCTATGATAAATTCCAGTCGGAGCTGGAGCCCATCCTGAGGAAAATCCACGGGGGTGGCTACCATGTAGGTAAGATTCCTGCTCGCAAAGGAGCGTCCCTCCGGGAAAAAATGGAGGTCAAAAAACTTAAGGAAAAGCTTCAGCAACTCATTCGCAATGAAGAATTTGAAGCAGCTGCGACGGTTCGCGATCAAATCCGTGAACTCGAGCAGAAGCTGGGGGAGTGAGACGATGGAGAGAAAAGAACACTTGTTAAAACACAGTGAATGGATGAAGGAAAGGCCGGATATGCCTGTGGTCTTGAGCAGCCGAATTCGTCTAGCCCGTAATCTGGAGGGAGTTCCTTTCCCTTTGGGACTTTCTCAGGAAGCCTCTCAAGAGATTGAGGAGAAGCTTTCTCAGCAACTAGAAAAGTTGGCGATTGATGGTCAGAAGCTTACCTATTATTCGATTAAGGATTTGACCGCGATTGAGCAATATGTCCTTATCGAAAAGCATTTAATCAGTCCGGCCCTTGTGAGTGCAAGAGGAGCTCGGGGGGTAGCCATAAATCCCGATCATCGAGTTTCGGTGATGGTGAATGAAGAGGATCATCTCAGAATTCAGATCCTCCTTCCGGGGAATCAGTTAGAAGAGGCCTTTCGCATGGCGAATACCCTAGATGATGAGTTGGAACATCGCTTAGATCTGGCTTATCGAGAAAACCAAGGGTATCTGACCGCTTGCCCCACGAATGTCGGAACAGGCATGCGGGCCTCGGTGATGGTCCATATACCAGCACTTGTCATGACCCATCGGGTCCAGCAATTACTGGGAGCCCTTAATCATCTGGGTTTAGCGGTGCGGGGGCTTTACGGAGAAGGTTCTCAAGCCTTTGGGCATATCTATCAGGTATCCAATCAGATAACGTTGGGCAAGAGTGAAGAGGATACCCTGACCCATCTGGAAGCTGTGACTCGTCAGATCGTTGAGCAAGAAGTTCATGCTCGGGAGGGCTTGGGCCGAGAGGCTCGACTCACTCTTGAAGATAAAGTCTGGAGAGCAAGGGGTACGCTAGAAAATGCCAGACTACTCAAATCGGAGGATGCTCTACAAAGCTTATCCCTAGATCGGCTGGGGGTAGACATGGGTATACTTCCTCCCCACCAGCGTAGCTTTAGCACCTTGCTAGTCGAGACCCTGCCTGCTTCCTTGCAATATATTTTAGAAAAAGAACTCACCCCGGAGCAACGGGATGAGCAGCGGGCCAACTTTGTGCGCATGGCCATGAGTGAAGTGAAAGAGACCAATAAGGAAGGTGGAAACCAAAATGAATGAAAAATTTACCGAAAAGGCATTAAAAGCTCTGCAGCTTGCTGCAGATGAGGCTCAACGCATGGGCTCTAATGTCATTGGGACAGAGCACCTTCTACTCGGCTTAGTCGATGAAGGTGAAGGAATTGCAGCTAAGTCGCTGCTGGGAATAGGGGTAACGCCGGAAAAGATTCGGGAGCAAATTGGAAATTTAACCGGTATTGGAGAGCCATATGCCGGCGAGGTTAGTCTCACTCCCCGGGTGAAACGGATTTTAGAATTAGCTAACGAAGAAGCTCGCCGTCATGGGGTGACTTATGTAGGTACAGAGCATCTCCTGCTCGGCCTCTTAATGGAAGGTGAAGGAGTCGCCGCACGAGTCCTCCGTAATCTTGGGGTGAGCCCGGAGAGAATTTGGAAGCAAGTGGTTCAGCTGTTGGGCGGACAGCCTGATGATACGCCGATGCCGAACGGTGCCCCTGCAAATGTTAATGCAAAGAATCCCGGACCCTCGAACACACCGGCCTTGAACGAGTTCGGCCGCGACCTGACTCAACAGGCTCGGGATGGGAAGTTGGATCCGGTGGTTGGCCGCGAGGATGAGATTGAGCGGGTAGTTCAAGTGCTCAGTCGTCGGACCAAAAATAACCCGGTTTTGATCGGTGAACCGGGGGTGGGTAAAACTGCCATTGCGGAAGGCTTGGCCCAACGGATCATCTCTAATAAAGTACCTGAGACCTTAGCGGGCAAACGGGTGGTCACTCTGGATCTTTCCGCTGTGGTCGCCGGCAGTAAATATCGTGGAGAATTTGAAGAACGCCTCAAGAAAGTCATGGAAGAAATCCGGGTGGATGGCAAGATTATCGTCTTCATTGATGAGCTCCATACCCTAATCGGTGCCGGAGCAGCGGAGGGGGCTATCGATGCCGCTAATATCCTGAAACCGGCGTTAGCTCGTGGCGAACTGCAATGCATCGGCGCCACAACCTTAGATGAATACCGAAAATATATTGAAAAGGATCCGGCCCTCGAGCGGCGGTTCCAACCTATTAAGGTGGGTGAACCTACTGTTGAGCAGGCGATTCAAATCCTCTATGGTCTGCGGGATCGCTATGAAGCCCATCACCGGACGAAGATTACCGATGAAGCGATTGAAGCTGCGGTGAAGATGTCCGATCGCTATATCTCTGATCGTTTCCTGCCGGATAAGGCCATTGACTTGATGGATGAAGCGGCTTCTCGGGTGCGTTTGACAGCCTTTACAGCGCCTCCGGATCTCCAATCCTTAGAAGAAAAGATTGAAGCTCTCAAGAGTGAAAAGGAAGCGGCGGTATCCAGTCAGGAATTTGAAAAGGCTGCGAAATTCCGCGATGAAGAACACAAGCTTCGGGAAGAGCTTGCCCAACTGCGCAATTCTTGGGAAAGTAAGCGGGATGTTAGCGAAAGCCAAGTGGTTGCCGATGACATCGCTCAGATCGTCGCAAGCTGGACAGGAATTCCCGTAAAGAAGCTGGCTCAAGAAGAAAGTGAACGACTTCTTCGCCTTGAAGACACCCTCCATCAACGGGTGGTCGGACAAGAGGACGCTGTAAAAGCTGTGTCCCGGGCTGTACGTCGGGCCAGAGCAGGCCTGAAAGACCCCAAACGTCCCGTGGGCTCCTTTATCTTCTTAGGACCGACTGGGGTAGGGAAGACCGAGCTTGCTCGTGCCTTGGCTGAAGCGTTATTTGGTGAGGAAGATGCACTGGTACGCATCGATATGTCCGAGTATATGGAAAAGCATGCAGTATCCCGCCTGGTGGGAGCGCCTCCCGGCTATATCGGCCATGATGAAGGGGGTCAGCTCACTGAAGCAATCCGCCGTAAACCCTATAGTGTCATTTTATTGGATGAGATTGAAAAGGCTCACCCTGAGGTTTTCAATATCTTACTGCAAGTCTTAGAGGATGGCCGTCTGACCGATACCAAGGGCAGAACCGTAGATTTCCGCAATGCAGTCATTATTATGACCTCCAATGTGGGTGCTTCCATGATGAAGAAGGAAGCTATGGGCTTTGCTAACCGCCGCGATGAAACGACAGAATATAAGAATATGAGTGCGCGGGTCATGGAAGATTTGAAAAAGACCTTCCGTCCGGAATTCCTTAACCGGGTTGATGAGACTGTGGTCTTCCACTCACTGCAAAGTGAAGGCTTGTTGAAGATTACCGAGATCCTGATGAAGCAAGTCAGCACCCGCCTGAAGGAACAGGACTATGATCTGCAAGTGGAGAAGAGTGCTCTTGAGCTTATCGCTAAGGAGGGCAATGACCCAACCTACGGTGCCCGTCCTCTCCGTCGAGCTATTCAACGCTTGATTGAAGACGGTTTGTCAGAAAAAATCCTCCTCGGCGAGTTTAAACCCGGAGACAAGATCAAGGTGACGGCTGAAGAGGATAAAATTAAATTCTCCGGCGTAAAGGCTCGCAAAAGCAAGAAGGCTGTGACTTCTGAAAAATAATTCTCCATGAAATTTATCACTTCAATTATTAGCACTTAAATTTTGGTACTGGATAAGAGTTATGGTAAAATAAAAATATGCTATTCTAGGCTAGCCTAATTTCAGGGTTAGCCTAGAACTTTCTGCTGATGAACTATCGAATACTTAGTTAAAATTGGTACTTGGACTTAAAACTCGATGACCAAACGTATTGACCTATGAAGGCAAGGCTGAGGTGATCGGTGGCTAGAGAAAGGCGGACGCTCATTTGGCGAAGATAAAGACGCGGTTTTTTTGTCAAGCCTGCGGGCAAGAAAGCGCTCGTTGGTTAGGTAAATGTCCAGGCTGTGGGGAATGGAATACCTTAGTGGAGGAGATTTTGGAGCGTTCCCCCTCTAAACGCACTTCCACAGGGGTTAGGGCGACGCCGTTGACCGAGATTAAGCTTCAGGAAGAAGAAAGAGTAAGCTCCGGTTGCCAAGAGCTGAACAGAGTCTTAGGAGGAGGCATTGTGCCGGGTTCCTTCGTTCTTTTAGGTGGGGAACCGGGGATTGGTAAATCTACCCTACTTCTGCAAACAGCCGGGTTGTTGGCAAAAAAGATGGATGTCCTCTATATTTCCGGAGAAGAATCGGAAAAGCAGATCAAACTGCGAGCAGAACGTTTAGGAATTACTGAATCCCACTTGCATATTCTGACGGAGACCCGACTCGATGTAATTAGGGATGTAGCTATAGCTATGAAGCCGGGGCTCTTGATTGTGGATTCTATTCAGACCATGGTCTTGGAAGAACTGCAGGCAGCAGCAGGGAGTGTGAGTCAGGTCCGTGAGGGTGCTGCCTTCCTCATGCGCTTAGCCAAAGAGGAGGAAATCCCCATCTTTTTGGTGGGTCATGTAACAAAAGAAGGAGCCATTGCCGGACCTCGGGTCTTGGAGCATATTGTAGATACGGTTCTCTATTTTGAAGGGGATCGCCATCATGTGTACCGTTTGTTGAGGGCTGTGAAAAATCGCTTTGGTTCTACCAATGAGATTGGGGTATTTGAGATGCATGAAGATGGCTTGATTGAAGTTCCCAATCCCTCTCGGGTTTTTTTAGGAGAGAACTCTTCCACTGCACCGGGATCCTCCGTGGCGGTGGTCATGGAAGGCTCTCGACCACTGTTAGTAGAAATTCAAGCCTTGGTCACCCCAACGACCTACGGACCACCTCGTCGCACGGCCACGGGAATTGATTACAACCGGGTCTTGATGCTTTTGGCGGTGCTTGATAAAAAAGTGGGTTTCCATCTGGGAGCTCAGGATGTGTTCATCAATATTGCCGGTGGGATACGCATCGATGAGCCAGGAGTTGATTTAGCCTGCATTGCAGCGATTGCCTCCAGTATGCGAGATCGGCCTCTGAAGCGCTATGCCTTCATTGGTGAAGTAGGACTTACGGGTGAAGTGAGAGGAATTGCTCAGATTGAGAATCGGGTGAAAGAGGCGATGAAATTAGGCTTTGAAGGCTGCATCCTCCCGCAAGTCAATATTTCCGCTGTAAAAGGCACCCAAAGTTTTACGATTATTCCCGTAAAAACTGTCGAAGAAGCAGTTCAGGAAATGTTTGAGCCTTAGAAAAAACAAATACCGTACCTTTAAAAAGATACGGTAAAAATTCATATTCGTTCTTGATTGTCGGGTGTGGAAAGGTACGTCAGAATTGAGTGGGCTTAGGTGAGGTTAAAGATGGTCAGGGTGGAGAGCTTCTTTTCTTGCTTCGCAAGGACCTCGCTTAGGGATATATCCAAGGTGTTGGCTAAAGCAGCTATATAAAAGAATTGTTCCCCTAGTTCTGCCTCGATGATGTCTTGGCAGTTTTCGCAAAGCTTCCCATCAATTTGGCTGTCGAGCAAATCCTTCAAGTCACTCATATTCGCCTCTTCCGGGATCGGCTTTTTATGGGCGTCAATACCTAAGCAGCCGCAATCGGTCACTGCCTTTACCACAGCTCGATTGACTCGAGAGGAGGTTTCCTGCCCTTTGGTAATGATATCTAAGATGCTTTGGTGACGAATCAGGAGGGTTTGCACGAGAGTTTGATAGCGATCTGTGAGATTATCCATAAGTAGTTTCCTCACTCCTTTCTGACCCCTTAATTATAACGAGCGGTTGGTAGAGTTGTCAATTTTCTACATACTTGCCAGGGAAAACAAAAAATTGACAGGGATGCTTGTCTATGATATAATTAAAAAATTTTTGACCCCTTATTCAATTGTTGCTATAATGAGTATAAGGGGGGATCTCAATGTTTTGTATCGGAGATAGAGTAGTTTACCCTATGCACGGAGCAGGTGTGATCGAAGCCATCGAAGAGAGAGAGGTACTTGGAGAGTCCCATCACTATTATGTCATGAATATTCCGATCGGGAATATGAAGGTTTTTATTCCTTTAAGTAATGTGAACCAGCTAGGTATTCGGGAAGTGATTTCATCTGATGAGGTACCTCAGGTGCTTAAGATTCTTGAGAATGAAAGCACCCTTCCTGTTTTAGCCTGGAATAGACGCTATCGAGCCAATATGGATCGAATCAAGAGCGGCGATATTTATTCAATAGCGGAGGTGGTGCGCAGTCTTTCTCAGAGGGATCATGAAAAAGGTCTCTCGACTGGAGAGAAAAAAATGTATGACAATGCCTGTCAAATCATGGTCAGTGAATTGGTTTTGGCCGAGGGTGTAAAAGCTGACGAGATGACGCAGCGAATAAAGGGACTTCTTGCCTAAATTTTAGAATTGAAAATATATGGTAATTGCGAGTATAATGGAAAAAGAATTCAGCCAAAATAATAATAAAGGAGGTGAAATGATGATTCGCAAAATTGTACGCGGTATCATCACGGTTTTAGCTGGAGCGTTAGGTTTTTATCTTAATGCTATTCTATTGAGGCTTAATGTATTGCAATCATTGGGATGGCCGATTTCTCCCATCTGGTCCTTTGTGGCGATGGCGGTAATTTTCGCTGGTGTTGGGTTCCTGATTGCTCCATCAAGTATGCGAGGTTTCTTAAAGATGATGACATGGTTTGACGCTCGCATGAACAAAGTTCCCACCCATGAGTTAATTGGTGGTGCTCTTGGTATTATCATCGGACTTATAATTGCTAGTTTATTAAGCAATGCCTTAAATGGCATCCCTATTATTGGTAGTGTGATATCCATAATTCTAAGTGCTTCATTAGGTTACTTAGGCTTGATTATTGGAGTTAAACGCAAAGAAGAAATATTTGGCTTTTTCAATTTTCTTCCGAGATTTAAGGGGGACAAAGGGGATAAGGGTAAAGGTAAAGATGGGCATCTAAGGCAAGGCTCAGATGCTTCTGCCCTCAATTATAAAATCTTGGACACGAGTGTGATTATCGATGGGCGCATCGCGGACATCGTCCAGACCGGCTTTCTTGAGGGTACGCTTCTCATCCCAGGCTTTGTTCTTGAAGAACTGCAGCATATCGCAGACTCATCAGATCTCTTAAAGCGCAATCGTGGTCGCCGAGGGCTGGATATCCTGAACCAGATTTCCAAAGAAAGGTTAGCCAACAATGTGGAAATCATGGAAGTGGATTTTGAGGATATCGCGGAAGTGGATAGTAAATTGGTTCGCTTAGGGCAAAATCTTGGCGCGCCGATTCTCACCAATGACTATAACCTCAATAAGGTGGCGGAGTTACAAGGGGTAAAGGTCCTCAATATCAATGAACTGGCCAATGCGGTCAAGCCCATCGTACTTCCTGGAGAAGAGATGGAAGTTCAAGTGATGAAGGAGGGCAAGGAACCCGGCCAAGGGGTAGCCTACTTGGATGATGGCACCATGATCGTGGTTGATACCGGTCGCAGATATATGGGACAAACTATAACTGTGTTAGTCACCAGTGTTTTGCAGACTGCTGCAGGACGCATGATTTTCGCTAAACCGAAAGCCCTCCATGAAAAAAAGTCGATTGGCCTGTCAGCGACGAATGAGGTGGATGCCCTTGGTTAAGCTGGGTGTTGTAATCCCTGCTGCAGGTCAAGGAAAGCGCATGGGAGCATCAATCCATAAGCAATTCATTCCTTTACGGGGACGACCGCTTCTCGCACATACCCTAGCTCTCTTTGAACAATCTGAGCTAATCAGTGAAATAGTTATTGTCGCCTCCCGAGAGGATCTGCAAACTATCGGTGAGTTAGTTGAAGCCGAGGGATTGCAAAAGGTTTCTTCCATCGTTATCGGTGGCAAAGAACGTCAAGAATCAGTATCTGCGGGGCTAAAGGCTCTCAGCCCGTTAATCCAAAGGGTGGCGGTCCATGATGGGGCTCGCCCCCTTTTGACATGTCAAGAATTAAACCGTTTTTTGACAGAGGCGGAAAAATTTAGGGCGGCAATTATGGCGATTCCGGTCAAGGATACGATCAAGAAGGTGGATTCTCAGGGCAAAGTCCTCGAGACCCCTCCTCGTGACACCCTCAGGGCCGTCCAGACCCCGCAAGTCTTTGATCGGGTTCTTCTTGAAGAAGCCCATCAAAGGGCTGTCGAGTCAGGATATATGGCAACGGATGATGCAGCCTTAGTAGAATGGCTGGGTCACCCCGTTCAAACTCTTATGGGATCATTAGAGAATATTAAGGTCACGACCCCAGAGGATTTGGACTTAGCCGAAAGCATCCTAGCCAAGCGCTGAAAAGTGAATAACATGAATACGTGAATAACGGGGACAGGTCCCTTGATTCGCTTGCATTCACCTTGAATCATTTTAGTGATGCTTCAGTTAGAGTAAAAGAAACATACTAAAAACACTTGGTTCGAGAATCGCAGCAAATAAGCGAATAAGGCCAAAATATTAAATGTACTAAATCATATTAAATAAGGTTAAGGAGTCTGATTGATGCTTAGAGTAGGGATTGGTTACGATGTTCATGCTCTGATGGAAGGCCGTCCGCTGATATTGGGTGGAATCGAGATTCCTCATGAAAAGGGGTTGCAGGGTCATTCTGATGCCGATGTTCTCACACATGCTATCATGGATGCGCTTCTCGGAGCCTTGGCCTTGGGTGACTTGGGAAAACATTTCCCAGATACTGATGAGCAATATCGGGGGATCTCCAGTATAAAGCTACTCGAACTAGTCATGGGACTAATGGCGGAAAGTGGCTATAAAATCGGTAATATAGATTGCATCATCGCGGCCCAACGCCCAAAACTCGCTCCCCATATACCACAAATGCGCGAGAATTTAGCTCGCGCTCTTAAGATGGATCTGGGGAGTGTCTCAGTAAAAGCCACCACCACAGAACACCTAGGCTTCGAAGGTAGAGAAGAAGGAATGAGTTCTCAGGCTGTGGTGCTTCTAGTTAAGAATGTCTAAGGAGGAAGGATATCTATGCTTAAAGTTCGTTTTGCCCCCAGCCCAACGGGGCCCTTACATATCGGCGGTGCACGTTCCGCTCTTTTTAACTATTTGTTGTCCCGTAAGGAAAATGGGGTATTTATCGTGCGCAGTGAAGATACAGACTTAGAGCGATCCAGTCGGGAATCGGAACATAATATCCTCGAAGCCTTACGCTGGTTGAATATCCAGTGGGATGAAGGAATCGAAGTGGGTGGCGACAACGGACCGTATCGACAAACCGAGCGCCTAGCCCTTTATCACGAATACACGGACAAGCTCATGGCCAGTGGCGATGCTTATCATTGCTATTGTTCGGAAGAAGAGCTGGAGCAAGAGCGTCAGGAATTAATCGCCAAAGGGGATACCCCTCGTTATCTAGGTAAATGCCGACATCTTACAGACGAAGATCGTCAGAAATACGAAGCGGCTGGCCGTAAGCCGGTGGTTCGTTTCCGGGTGCCTGAAGGGCAGCAGATTGTGATCCGCGATCGGGTCCGGGGCGAGGTCATTTTTGAAAGTGACGGAATCGGGGATTATGTCATTGTAAAATCCGACGGTATTCCTACCTATAATTTTGCGGTGGTCATTGACGATATGACCATGAAGGTGACCCATGTTATTCGCGGGGAAGAGCATCTTTCCAATACTCCTCGGCAAATTCTTATCTACCAGGCCTTAGGGCTTACCCCACCAGAATTTGCTCATGTCTCCTTGATCCTCAACACTGAAGGGAAAAAAATGAGCAAACGGGATGGGGATACAGCTGTTATCGATTATCAGGGAAAAGGATATTTGCCAGAAGCGGTCGCGAACTTCATTGCTCTGATGGGATGGTCTCCTGCTGGAGAGGAAGAGTTTTTCACCCTTGAAGAAATGATTCAGGCCTTCTCTCTCGATCGGGTCTCCAAGAGCCCGGCGGTTTTTGATCTTAATAAATTAAATTATATGAACGCTCATTATATCAAAAAGGCTGATCCTGAGCGCTTGACGGATCTCGCCCTACCGTATTTGCAAGAGGTAGGAATCATCCCTCGCGAAGAAATCTCGGACACGGATCGAGCTTGGGCGACCCGCTATGTTCAAGCCATCATCAATCATCTGGATTACCTGGCTCAAGTCAAGGATTATATTCACTATGTCCGAGGTGGAGAGGCTCCTGCTCCGGAAGGTGAAGCCTTAGAAATTCTCCAAGGGGAACAAGTGACCTCTGTCTTAGACCTTTTTGTAGAGAAGTTAAAAAGCTTAGATGAAATCACGGTGGATACGGTCAAGCCCTTGTTCAAGCAGGTGACAAAAGAGTTAAAATTAGGTGGAAAGCAAGTCTTTATGCCGATTCGAATTGCTTTGACCGGGCAAATGCATGGACCAGAGCTTTACGATATCGTACCTCTCTTAGGGCTGGACAATGTAATGAGTCGTTTAGAAGGGTCGAAGAAGCTGTTGGGATAACGCACCAGGCCTTGAATAAATCATCTCAACAATTTCATCCTTTAAGGTATGTTTCGTATATTGACACCATTCTTTTGATTCTCTATACTTACAACAGGAACCTCATTGCATATAATGCAACGTTTATAATTTGGAAAACAGAGATCTGCATTTTGTGCAACGATTATATGTAGGTAGCGTGATGAAGGGAAAGAGTAAGAAGAGTCCTTTGCTCAAGAGAGGATGGAGCAGGTGGAAACCATCCCCAAGGATCTTTTGAAGTGCATCCCGGAGCGTGAGATGAATGGCTAGGCCATTCTCCGTAAGGCTGCGTTAAGGCCATGAGTGGAACGGGAAACTGTTCAATCAGAGTGGAACCGCGGAAACCTTTCGTCTCTGGACGAAGGGTTTCTTTTTTATATCTTTATATCCTATCCGATTTTTTGATTGAAGGTGATTAATAATGTTCCGCCAAGTGAAGCAAGACATCCAAGCGATAAGCGAACGTGATCCGGCAGCCAAAAGCATAGTGGAGATTATTTTTTGCTATCCTGGCCTGCATGCCTTGATAGCCCACCGGTTTGCCCATTATTTATTCAAAAAGAAAATGGTCCTGTTGCCGCGCTTAATCTCCCAAACTTCGCGTTTTTTTACGGGGATTGAGATTCATCCCGGTGCCAAAATCGGACAGGGACTCTTCATCGATCACGGCATGGGTGTGGTCATTGGTGAGACAGCAGAGATAGGGAATAATGTGACGATCTACCAAGGGGTAACCTTAGGTGGAACCGGTAAAGAAAAAGGCAAAAGACACCCCACCATTGGGAATAATGTATTTATAGGATCTGGTGCAAAAATACTAGGCTCCGTGAAAATTGGTGATAATGTTAAAATAGGTGCGGGTTCGGTGGTTACAAAACCTGTACCCGGTAACACGACGGTGGTTGGCATACCTGGCAAAGTAGTCGTTCAGCACGGGGTCCCCATGAAAGAACTGCAATTGCGCACGAAAAACATCTGTAACAAAGAGATTCGGGTCGAAGAAATGCCAGATCCCGATCAAGAAACCCTTCTCTATTTAGTTCGACGTGTGGAGATGTTGGAGAAGAAACTAGCAGAAAAGGAGAGTTGAATTCATGCCACTGAGACTATTTAATACAATGAGCCACCAGAAAGAAGAGTTTAAACCCCGGGAGAAAGGCAAGGTGGCCATGTACACCTGTGGCCCCACTGTGTACAACTACTTCCATGTCGGGAATGGACGGATGCTCGTTGTCTTTGATATGATTCGTCGTTATCTGATGTATAAGGGTTATGATGTCACCTTTGTGCAGAACTTTACGGATATTGATGATAAAATCATTAACCGGGGTAACGAAGAGGGTATAGATCCCTTAGAGTTGGCCCAAAAATATATTGAAGAGTACTTTAAAGACGCCAAGGCCCTGAATTTAATGACCGCAACCATTCACCCTAAGGCTACGGATCATATACCGGAGATGATTGAGATTATCAAAGGTCTGGAAGAGTCTGGCTTAGCCTACGCTGTGGAGGGTGACGTGTATTTCGCTGTGGATAAGCTCCCTGATTACGGAAAGCTCTCGGGACGGAACTTTGAGGATATGCAAGCTGGAGCTCGAGTAGAAGTAGAGGAACGTAAGCACAATCCGATGGATTTTGCCCTGTGGAAGAGTGCTAAACCGGGGGAACCCTTTTGGGAAAGTCCTTGGGGAAAAGGTCGTCCGGGTTGGCATATAGAGTGCACCGCCATGTCCCTCAAATATCTGGGGGCGGGCTTTGATATCCATGGCGGCGGCGGTGATTTAGTGTTTCCTCATCATGAGAATGAAATCGCTCAATCGGAAGGCTACCTTCACGGGGAGACCTTCGCTCGTTACTGGATGCATAATGCCTTCCTAACTATCAATCAGCAGAAAATGTCTAAATCCTTAGGTAATTTCTTTACGGTCCGGGAAATCTTAGAACATTTCTCTGGGGAAGTTATCCGTTTCTATCTTTTGGGCACCCATTATCGCAGTCCGTTGGATTTTGATGATGAGAACCTGCAGATGGCCCAGAAAGGTCTGGAACGTTTGCAAACCAGCATTCGCCTGGCCGATGAGGCTCTTGGGCGCCATGGGGAAAAACCTGCAGATGAAGCGAATGACCAGAAGCTAATTGCTGCCGCAGAAGAAGCGCAGCGCGAGTTTGAGAGTGCCATGGACGACGACTTTAACTCCGCTTTAGCTTATGCGAGCCTATTTGAGCTTGGCAAAGTCATTAACGCCCATGTTCAAGCTTATCCATACGGCTCGGCTGGCCTCCAAAAAGCCCGAGCTACCCTTTGGGAGTTAGCTGATGTTCTGGGCTTTGACCTCGCTCATCCTGCCAACAGCGCGGAAGCCGGAAATGAAAAACTGGATCAGGTCATGGACCTGCTCTTAGAAGTGCGGGCTATCGCACGGAAGAAGAAAGACTGGGAGATGTCCGACCTCATTCGGGATCGCCTAAAAGATCTAGGAATTGTCCTCGAGGATACCCCCCAAGGTGCGCGCTGGACAATCAAATAGGGTGGATAAGTAGCCGAGTCGACAGAATTCGATAGATTATAGATTGAAAAACAATGGTGAGTATAGAAAGGAGGGAGGGCGTTCTGCCCGAACCCATGCCAAGATCCTGGCAGGAAATGAATGCCCTTACCCTAGCCTATCTGGGGGATGCTGTCTATGAACTTTGGGTTAGGACACATCTCCTCAACAGTGGTCATGAAAAGGTAAATGATCTCCATCACTTCGCTACCAAATATGTTCGTGCTGCAACCCAAGCCAAGCTCCTTCATCAAATACTTCCTCACTTGGACGAGCAGGAAACATCCGTAGTCCATCGCGGGAGAAATGCTAAAGGAGGTCATCCGAAAAGCACAGATGTAGTGACCTACCGCCATGCCACTGCCTTTGAGGCCCTTGTAGGCTTCTGGCAGCTCACAGACAGGACGGAACGAATGCTTTGGGCTTTTGAACAGGTGGACGAGCTCATTATTGAAGGTGATGAGGAAAAGCCAAGCGGTAATAGCCTCAAAGATGATGATGCTGCCAGCGATGAACCGGTCCAAAGTGGGCAATCCGTGATGGATGAGATGGATTGTTAAAATGATACGGAATAAAGTGTAAACCCTTAATACTATTGGGAAAGGTTTTAAGAGGTTATCGAGGAACTTAGAGAGATTTCGAGGTACATAGATAGACTTCGAGGGACTTAGAGAGATTTGAGAGATTTAGAGAGGAAGTTAGGAGGAGAGAGAATTGAACGTTGAACTGATTCAATACACCCCGGACCCGGAGAAAGTCATTGCGGCGGCAGCTCGTTTATGTTACTCGCCTGATCCTGTTCCCGAGTTACTGGAACGATTAGATGATGAAAAGGTGGCCGACTTTGTCCAAAAATTGCGCTCCATGGGCCATCTTTCACCCTTTGAGCACATTAGCTTTCAATTCTCCATCGATGGTGTATCCCGGGCTTTGTCCCATCAATTGGTTCGCCATCGGATCGCTAGCTATTCACAACGCTCCCAGCGATATGTTAAAGAAAGTGGCTTTGAATTTGTCACTCCCCCTAGCATTCGTAGAAATCCCCAAGCTCTAGAGCGTTTTGAAAAGGTTATGAACACTCTCCAAGAGGAATACCAGGCCTTACTGGACGTAGCTCCGGCAGAAGATGCGCGCTATATCCTGCCCAACGCCTGCACCACCTCTTTAATGGCAACCTTTAATGCACGCTCCTTAATGAACTTCTTCGAACATAGAACCTGCATGCGCGCCCAATGGGAGATTCGCATCCTCGCTGAAAGAATGCTCGAGCTCGCACGGGAAGTGGCTCCTAATGTCTTTGGGCAAGCCGGCCCGACTTGCGTTACTCAAGGCGTTTGTCACGAAGGGGCTATGAGTTGTGGGCGGATAAAGGGGCTTAGGAAGTAGCTTCGTGAGGGGTCTCCAGGATTTTGTTTTACCCCGCTCACTCGGTAAGCTGCGCGGACAAAACTAATCGCTCAAGCTCTCCGCTCCATCGGTACCTGCGCCGCTAAGTTTTCGTCTGTGGCGTTGCGGCTTGGGCGAAAGCCTCATCCGGCTTTCGTCCCGGCTAAATCGGCTCCTCGAAAGCACTGCTTTCGCACTTGTTCTCGTAGCCGGTTGGAAACGTCCTGTTTCCAACCCGATTCCGCTGCATGCTTTTCGCGAAGTTTTGTTTCCGCTCGCTTAAAAGTCGCTCACTCTTGTAAATCAAAATCCTTGGGTTATCTCTGAAGGTTATCTAGGTAGGCTTTCAAGGCTTTAAGTAATTCTTTGTAAGACACTAAACAAGTTACATATTCTTACTAAACGAACGCATGAACGGCAAAGGTATCCCTTACTAGAATGACAAGTTTCCTTATCTGCTCGGGTACTAAAATCGCCTTTGGCTCTTAGTCTATCTGCAGTATTTTGAGTTGCTTCGTTGCAAGTTCTATACCGTGTGAGCAAACCCAAGGATTTTGTTTTAGCGGAGAGAACGGCTTTAAGCGAGCAGCTACCCGTTCTTCGCGAAAATCTAACCACGGAGTCTGGTTGGAAACAGGACGTTTCCAACACGCTAGAGAGCCAAACAAGTGCGAAAAGCTCGCCCGCTTTTCGGGATGGCGATTTAGCGTGGAACCAGACGCAGTGGATAGGTTGAGCGATTAGAACGGGTGCGCGCAGCTTACGGAGTGAGCGGGGTAAAACAAAATCCTGGAGAATTACGACAAAATGCTCTTCTACCCAAACGCCTCAAACGGAGGCTAATGAAAGGACTGACCCTAACGCATGAACGAAGAAATCGTATACGGCCGTAACGCCGTCTGGGAACTCCTCCAATCAGGTAAGCCCGTCAACAAACTGCTCTTCCAATCAGAAGGCACTGGCGGTCGCTTCCAAGACATGGTTAGCCATGCTCGAGGGCAGCAAATTCCCTTCCAATTTGTCGACAAAGTCGCCTTGGACCGCTTGACAGAGAAAGCCAAGCATCAAGGTGTTTTAGCTTACGCCTCTCCTCGAGAATATGCTGAGGTGGAGGACATCCTAGCTTTGGCAAAAGAAAAGGAAGAAGATCTCTTTATCCTTGTTCTGGATGAAGTAGAAGATCCTCATAATCTAGGTGCTCTCATTCGGACTGCCGATGCAGCTGGAGTCCACGGGGTGATTATCCCGAAGCGCCGTAGCGTATCGCTTACCTCAACCGTAGCTAAGACTTCTGCAGGTGCCATAGAGCATGTCTTGGTAGCTCGGGTAGGGAACTTAGTCCAGACCTTAAAGGACCTCCAAAAGGCTGGTTGTTGGGTGTCTGGAGCCGAAGCAGGTGGAACTGAGGTTTATCGCTCAGATCTTACAGGCCCTAGAGTGATTGTTGTAGGCAGTGAAGGAAAGGGCTTGAGCCGACTGGTCAAGGAAACCTGTGATGAAATAATAAGCCTTCCCATGAGGGGTCAGATTAATTCTTTAAATGCCAGTGTCGCCGGATCCATTTTATTATATGAAGTTGTCCGTCAGCGGAGCGGAAAATAGGGATTAAATCGTTTATTTCATAATTGCATCAGGGCCATACCAATAGTTACCGAATTGAGACATAGGACAGGGTAAAATGGGTCCTATAATACAAAGGCCCTAGTCCAATTAACCCAGACTCAGCTTGTAGAGTACATGAGACGACAGAACATCTAAAACTTCGCCTTGACGCTTCTGAATTTCCCAAGGTATAATAGTAATGTTCATGCGGACAAGAGCAATAGCGATACTTAATGAAATATCTTCATCACCATGATACGGGAGGGAACGCTTTGACAGTAAACGCCCAACTTGAAGTGTTGGTAGAGTGCGACACGATTGAAGTCATAGTGGATGAAGAAGTCGTAGAGCTGGCCAAAAACGGTGATTGTTTAGCACAGGAATATTTAATTAATAAGTACAAGAACTTTGTCAGAGCAAAAGCAAGATCATACTTCCTCATTGGGGCAGATCGTGAAGATATTATCCAAGAGGGAATGATTGGGCTCTACAAAGCAATTCGAGATTTCCGTGGTGACAAGCTCTCCTCTTTTCGAGCTTTTGCGGAGCTGTGCATAACTCGCCAGATTATCACAGCGATTAAGACTGCAACCAGACAAAAGCATATCCCTTTGAATTCTTATGTGTCCCTAAATAAGCCAATTTATGACGAAGATTCGGATAGAACCTTGCTGGATGTAATTTCGGGCACAAAAATAACCGATCCTGAGGAATTAATCATTAGCCAAGAAGAATTCGATGATATCGAAGAAAAGATGGGCGAAATTCTCAGTTCCTTAGAGTGGAAAGTACTTATGGCTTACTTGGAAGGAAAATCATATCAAGAAATTGCTGTAGATCTACATAGACACGTAAAATCCATTGATAATGCTCTTCAAAGAGTTAAAAGGAAACTTGAGCGCTATTTAGAACGTCGCGATGGCTAAATGGAATAGTTGACCGACTGATTTAGTCGGTTTTTTATTTTATTTAAATAAAGGTGTATTTTTTCGAGTAAATAGTATATAATAAATAAGTGCTTCGATTTAGGGTAGGTGGCCGAGTGGTTAAAGGCGGCAGACTGTAAATCTGTTCCGAAAGGTACGGTGGTTCGAATCCATCCCTACCCACCAAACTCTAATTTTGAAATTCATGCCTCCACTATTGATTATCGTCGCGGGATGGAGCAGCGGTAGCTCGTCGGGCTCATAACCCGAAGGTCGTCGGTTCAAATCCGGCTCCCGCAACCAAGTAAACTAAGGGCTTTCGGAGAATTCCGGAAGCCATTTTTAGATGGCGAACATAGATATTAATGCCTGTTTAAAAGAAACAATGGATTGTGGTGAGTTGATATGAGTAGTAGAAAAATACTGTCTGTGGGACTTGTTTGCTTGATCGCCTTGTTCGTGGCAATCGCTGATCTTGATGGGAATCCGGAAAAAGATGCGGAAACGCTAGTAACAGGACCCTATACAGTAGAACGGGTTGTTGACGGGGATACAATCATACTGAGGATGGAAGGGCAAATAGAAAGAGTACGGCTCATCGGTATCGATACCCCTGAATCCGTTCCCAACAATCCTGATCGTGTTGTACCCTATGGAAAAGTAGCTGCAGAGTTTACTCGGAATTTACTGGATGATAAAAAAGTGGAGCTTGAACTGGATGTGGAAGAGCGGGATAAGTATGATAGACTTCTCGCCTATGTCTACCTCAACGGAGAAATGGTTAACAAACTTCTTCTTCGCGAAGGGCATGCTACTGTAGCTACTTATCCACCCAATGTGAAATATGTTGAAGATTTTATGGCGCTGCAGAAAGAGGCTCAAAGGCAGCGGAAAGGGATCTGGGAATAAAATCTTGACATGCTAATTTTCATGTGATAATGTATTATGAGCATGGATTGAATGCGGATTTTTTAGTCGTGCCCAGGGAGGTGTTCGTAAATGCGTGTTGGCATTACTTTAGCTTGTACCGAATGTAAAAACCGGAATTATGCTTCTATAAAGAATAAGAAAAACAATCCGGACCGTTTAGAAGTTAAAAAGTATTGTAAGTTTTGCAAGTCCCACACATCTCACAAAGAAACCAAGTAAGCAAGTGCTTTGCAGGGGTTAATTTCTTTGTACTGTCTGAAAGATTAAAGCAACTAAGGCAATCGCTAAGTATTGTTGATTGTATTTGCCAAATGTCTGTACGCCGGGCTGCGTTGTCAGTATTGGTGACTCAGAGTTGTAAGGAAGTGATTGGATGGGCGCAGTTAAAAAGCAAACGAATGCTCCTGGAAAAGAGAAGCAGTTAGAGTACTTCAAAGGAGTATGGAGTGAACTTAAGAAAGTACACTGGCCAGACCGTAAACAGCTTTTGACTTACACAGGAGTGGTCCTCATCGCTGTTGCTTTCGTAGCTGTTTTGCTATGGATTGTAGACAGTGGATTTAGTATTTTTGTAACTAAGATTCTCGGATAGGTACTCAAACAGGTTGCCCAAATACTTTTGGCAAGTTGTTTTGGGGCCTTGTATTGGAGGTTCCTGTTCGAAATATGACTAAGAACTGGTATGTTATTCACACTTATTCTGGCTACGAGAATAAGGTGAAGACTAATCTTGAAAAACGCGTAGAGTCTATGAATATGGAGGATAAGATCTTCCGTGTTCTTGTTCCTATGGAAGATGAGATTGAAATCAAAAATGGGAAAAAGAAAATCGCCAAGCGTAAGGTTTTCCCAGGCTATGTCCTGGTGGAAATGGATATGACGGACGATTCGTGGTATGTGGTGCGCAATACTCCGGGTGTGACTGGCTTTGTCGGAACCGGTGCGAAACCAATACCCCTATTAGACCATGAAGTTCAAGCCATCTTGCGCCAAATGGGTGTAGAAGAAGTCCGTACGCGGGTGGATTATTCGGTAGGTCAAAGCGTGCGTGTTACCTCTGGTCCTTTTAAGGATTTTATCGCTATTGTTGGTGAAATCCTTGGAGATAAAGGAAAGCTCCGGGTTTCTGTCTCGATGTTTGGACGGGAAACACCGGTAGAACTTGATTTTGCACAGGTCGAAAAAGTCGACTAACTAGTAATTACCCTATTAAGGAGGTGTAACTATGGCAAAGAAAGTCGTTGGTTTGGTAAAACTAGCTATCAACGCAGGTAAAGCAAATCCGGCACCTCCGGTTGGTCCAGCTCTTGGTCAGCACGGGGTCAACATTATGGCCTTCTGCAAAGAATACAACGAGCGCACTAAGGATCAAGCGGGACTGATTATTCCGGTTGAAATTACCGTTTATGAAGACCGATCCTTTACCTTTATTACCAAAACTCCCCCGGCATCTATCTTATTAAAGAAGGCAGCCAACATTGAGTCGGGTTCTGCAGAGCCTAACCGTAAAAAAGTGGCTCAAGTCAGCAAAACCAAGGTTCGCGAAATCGCTGAAACCAAGATGAAGGATCTCAATGCAGCAAGTGTTGAAGCAGCTATGAGCATGATTGAAGGCACTGCACGCAGTATGGGAATCACTATCGTCGAAGGTTAAATATTTAAGTGGGAGGGCTAGTCCCGAAGAACCACTAGGAGGTTAAAGAATGGCCAAAGTAGGAAAAAACTATCAAGAAGCGGTTAAAGCTTATGACCGTGCTGCTCTTTATGAGCCAGCTGAAGCGTTAGCTATCGTTAAAAAGGTTGCTAAAGCAAAGTTTGACGAGACTGTCGAAGTAGCAATTAAGCTCGGTATTGATACACGTCATGCCGATCAACAAATCCGTGGAGCTATTGTGCTTCCCCATGGAACCGGTAAAACTCGTAGCGTCTTAGTTTTCGCTAAAGGCGAAAAAGCTAAGGAAGCAGAGGTTGCTGGTGCAGATTTTGTTGGTGCTGAAGACATGATCGCCAAAATTGAGCAAGGTTGGTTTGATTTTGATGTCGTTGTGGCAACACCAGATATGATGGGTATGGTCGGTAAACTGGGTCGTGTGCTCGGTCCTAAAGGACTTATGCCAAACCCTAAAACCGGTACTGTAACATTTGATGTTGAAAAGGCTGTCAAAGAGATCAAAGCTGGTAAGATTGAATATCGTGCTGACAAAGCCGGTATCATTCATGCTCCAATCGGCAAAGTATCCTTTAGCGAAGAGCAACTCTTTGAGAACTATAAAGTTCTGGCAGAGACCTTGCTTAAAGCAAAGCCGGCTGCTGCGAAGGGTCAATATGTCCGTAGCGCAACAGTGTCCTCTACCATGGGACCTGGAGTTCGGATTAGCCCAGTCAAAGCACTGTAATTTGCATTCCACATAATGTTTGGAATGTTTCTTGACAGGTTTGCATAGATGAGATATACTCTAAACGAATTGAATAGCCTTCCACTGTAGACAGCAGGGGCTCTTGTAGCTTAATATCCTGCCGAGGTTGAAGAGATAGCCTTAAATTATTGGGCCTTCTTAACCTCTGCAGTCAAGCGGAGGTTTTTTAATGAGTGTGAGTCGTATCGTTCGGAAGGAGGTGGACTTAAATGCCAAATATCGAAGAAAAAGCACTGGTGGTTGCTGAGATTAAGGAAAAGTTCCAAAACTCAACAGGGGTTGTTCTCGCCGATTATCGCGGTTTGACCGTTGCCCAAGTCACACAATTACGTGCTCAATTGCGTGAAGCTGGTGTAGACTACCGCGTCTTAAAAAACACCATGGTGCGCCGTGCAGCTCATGAAGTCGGTATTGAAGGTTTAGATGGATATCTTGAAGGACCTACAGCCGTTGCGTTCAGTGCTGATCCGGTGGCTCCTGCTAAAGTATTAGCTGAATTTCTTAAGGCGACAAAGGTTAAGACATTCGCTATTAAAGCGGGTGTGGTTGAAGGAAAAGTCATTGATGAAGCAGGTGTGAAAGCTTTAGCTGAACTGCCTTCTCGCGAAGTTCTGCTTGCCCAAGTCCTACGAGGAATGCAAGCACCCCTCGTTGGCATGGCCAATGTACTTCAAGGACCGATCCGCAAAATGGGTTATGCCTTGGAAGAAGTGCGTAAGCTTAAAGAGGCCCAAGCATAAGCAAGATTCGAAGTACGAGAATCGATGTTTGACCATCGATGTGCGTGTTTTGAGGTACGATGTTCTGGTTAGGATGCCGGGCACTGCCCAGATGGTATCGTAGCTGAATAAATAATGGATTCTAAGATGATTCAAAAAAATAATTTGAAGTGATATTAGGGAGGAAAATTTCAATGTCTAAAACTGCTGAAATTCTCGAAGCCGTAAAAGGCTTAACTGTACTCGAGCTTGCTGAGCTCGTCAAAGCTTTCGAAGAAGAATTTGGTGTAAGTGCTGCTGCTCCTGTTGCTGTAGCTGCTGCTCCTGGTGCTGCTGCTCCTGCCGCTGCTGAAGAGCAAACAGAATTCGATGTTATCCTCATGAATGCTGGCGCTGCCAAAATCAACGTCATCAAAGTTGTTCGTGAAATCACCGGTCTTGGCTTGAAAGAAGCTAAAGAACTCGTTGACGGAGCTCCAAAGCCTGTTAAAGAAAAAGTCGGCAAAGACGATGCTGAAGCTGTCAAAGCTAAGCTCACCGAAGCTGGTGCAACTGTCGAAGTTAAATAATTTAACCATAGACAAAAAAAGGAGCTCTCCACTGTGGAGGGCTTCTTTTTTATTTCAGTAAACGCTCTGATTGCTCTTGTAATACTCTTGACACGAGAAGTGTTACACGAAACGAATAGTGTCACTTAAATCTTCCCGCTGAAAACGTCGAAGGAGGAAGCGGAACCGGCTATTAGATTGAATTTCTCAATAGATATAGGTATAATGGAAGAATAAATACGGATTACGGACCAAAATATAGCAAAGAAAGAATCAATTCCCCTTGACATTGAGGAATAATATTGATATCCTTAATAATTGTTACTGTACATAAAATGGTCTATTTATCCATACACTTCCAGACAGTAACATTTCAATGGAAAGATTTCATTGGATACTAAATAAAGGTGACGATGGGGAGATTGTCATTTGATTGAGACTATCACGCAAAAGGGATCTCCATAGACAGTGAAGCGAGGTTTTACAAATGAGGCCTTGCTTTTGGCTGTTTGTGTCACTATATTGTCTGAGGGAGTCATACTACTCCGTCAGAAGTAAGTTTCCTATATCCTCGGGCGAGGACATCACACTTGAGGGGTGAAGCGTACATGTTCTATCCTGTTAAGGTAGGGACGCGGGAACGCTGGAGCTATTCCAGAATTCGAGAAGTTCTCGACATGCCAAATTTAATCGAAATTCAACAAAACTCTTATCAGTGGTTTCTCGATGAGGGCTTAAGAGAGATGTTTCGGGACATTTCTCCCATTCAAGATTTCACGGGAAATCTCGTATTGGAATTTATTGACTATAGCTTAGGAGAGCCCAAATACGAAGTGGAAGAGTGTAAAGAACGCGACGTAACCTATGCTGCACCACTGCGTGTCAAAGTTCGTCTCATTAATAAGGAGACAGGAGAAGTGAAGGAGCAAGAGGTCTTCATGGGAGATTTTCCTTTGATGACCACCAAGGGAACCTTCATCATTAACGGAGCAGAGCGGGTTATCGTTAGCCAGCTGGTTCGTTCTCCCGGAGTTTATTATGCTGAAAGTATTGATCCCAGCGGTAAGAAGATCTATGGTGCCACTGTCATTCCCAACCGCGGGGCTTGGTTAGAATTTGAGACCGACGTCAATGATAATATCTTTGTTCGTGTGGACAGAACCCGTAAACTTCCGGCCACCGTCTTAATTCGGGCCTTGGGCTATGCTACCAATGGTCAGATCACTGAGCTGTTTGATGATAATGAGCATATCCGAATTACTCTAGAAAGGGATAATACGGAATCCACCGAGGAAGCACTAGTTGAGATTTACAAACGTCTGCGTCCGGGCGAACCTCCGACCGTGGATAGTGCGCGCTCTCTCTTAGAAGCTTTATTCTTTGATGCCAAACGTTATGACCTAGCGAAGGTTGGTCGCTATAAATTAAATAAGAAATTAAACCTTGACATTCCCAAAGAGGTCCATCATTTGACTAAGGAAGACATTATCGCTTCCTTGCGTCGCATGCTGAATCTGATGGCTGGGGAAGGTCATAAGGATGATATCGATCATCTCGGCAATCGTCGACTCCGCTCAGTTGGTGAGCTACTCCAGAATCAATTCAGGATTGGCTTATCCCGTATGGAGCGGGTGGTTCGGGAACGGATGACAATTCAAGACGTGGATGTCATCACCCCGCAGGTTCTCATCAACATTCGTCCGGTTGTCGCCGCTATTAAAGAATTCTTCGGCAGCAGCCAGTTGTCCCAGTTTATGGATCAGACCAACCCATTGGCTGAGCTGACCCATAAGCGTCGTCTCAGTGCCTTGGGACCTGGTGGTTTGAGTCGTGAGCGGGCCGGTTTTGAAGTTCGTGACGTTCACTTCTCGCACTATGGACGGATGTGTCCGATTGAGACCCCTGAAGGTCCTAATATCGGCTTGATTGGTTCCTTGAGTACCTATGGTCGGATTAACCCTTATGGATTTGTCGAAGCACCCTATCGCAAGGTGGTCAATAGTCGAGTGACTGATCAGATTGACTATCTGACGGCTGATGAGGAAGAGAAATTCGTTGTGGCACAGGCCAATGCGCCCTTAACAGAGGACGGCACCTTTATTGACGATAAGATTGATGGTCGTCATGGTCCTGACTTCGTCCTAGTGGCACCCGAACGAATTGACTATATGGACGTTTCTCCGAAGCAAATGGTTTCCATCGGGACCGCTTTGATTCCCTTCTTAGAGCATGATGATGCCAACCGTGCCCTGATGGGTGCCAACATGCAGCGGCAGGCGGTACCTCTTTTGCGCACCGATGCTCCTTATGTGGGAACGGGAATGGAGTACAAGGCAGCCAAGGATTCCGGAGTCTGTGTCTTAGCCACCAAGGCAGGTACCATTGAGCGTGCCACTGCCGAGGAGGTCATAATTCGTCACGATGGCGGAACCTTAGAAAAGCATAAATTGTTGAAATACCTGCGCTCCAACCAAGGAACCTGTATCAATCAACGCCCTATCGTTCTAAAGGGTGAGCGGGTAGAGGCTAGCCAAATCGTTGCAGATGGCCCTTCTACGGATCATGGTGAACTGGCTCTCGGTCGCAACGTGCTGATTGCCTTTATGACCTGGGAAGGCTATAACTACGAGGATGCTATCTTGATCAGCGAAAAGCTGGTTAAGGAAGATTATTATACTTCCATTCATATTGAAGAATACGAAGCCGATGCTCGGGATACCAAACTAGGACCTGAGGAAATCACTCGCGATATTCCTAATGTGGGAGAAGATGTTCTGAAAGACTTGGACGAACGAGGTATTATCCGCATTGGTGCGGAGGTTCGCCCTGGGGATATTCTAGTTGGTAAGGTTACACCGAAGGGTGAAACTGAGCTAACTGCCGAAGAGCGCCTCCTGAGAGCCATCTTCGGTGAAAAAGCCCGTGAAGTTCGTGATACTTCCCTCCGGGTACCTCACGGTGAGGCCGGTAAGATCGTCGATGTTAAAGTCTTTACCCGTGAAAACGGAGACGAACTGGCTCCTGGGGTCAATGAATTGGTTCGTGTTTATATCGCTCAAAAACGGAAAATCTCCGTGGGGGATAAAATGGCCGGACGTCACGGAAACAAAGGGGTTATCTCACGCATCATGAAGCAAGAGGATATGCCCTTCCTACCGGACGGTACCCCAGTAGAAATCGTCTTGAACCCGTTGGGTGTTCCCTCCCGGATGAACATCGGGCAGGTTATGGAAACTCACCTTGGTCGGGCGGCTAAAGCTCTCGGAATTCGTGTTGCTACCCCGGTCTTTGACGGAGCTACGGAAGCCGATGTATTTGAGACGTTGAAAAAAGCCGGACTGCCTGAAGACGGTAAATCCGTTCTTTATGACGGTAGGACAGGAGAACCCTTCGACAATAAAATTACTGTCGGATATATGTACTTCTTGAAACTGCACCATTTGGTAGACGATAAGATCCATGCTCGTTCCACAGGACCTTACAGCTTGGTTACGCAGCAGCCTTTGGGCGGTAAAGCTCAATTCGGCGGTCAGCGTTTCGGGGAGATGGAGGTTTGGGCTCTGGAAGCTTATGGGGCGGCCTATACCCTACAAGAAATTCTTACTGTCAAGTCCGATGACGTGGTCGGTCGGGTTAAGACCTATGAGGCCATCGTCAAAGGTGAGAATATCCCTGAACCGGGTGTTCCGGAATCCTTTAAAGTTCTCATTAAAGAATTGCAAAGCTTATGCTTGGATGTTCGTGTTCTCTCCGAAGATGATGAAGAGATTGAAATCCGCGAGATCGAAGAAGATGTCACTGAGACAGCGAAAGAGCTAGGCATCGATCTTCACGAGGAACTACCAGCTCCTATAGCTCATAGTGCTCGTGAAGGAGAAGCGGAGGAGTTCTCTGATGAAGAGGACGAAGTGATCGAAGAGGAAGCTCCTAGCTTTGATGAGGACGACTTGGAATAGACCCGGGTGAAAGGAGAGAGAACCGTGCTAGACGTCAACAACTTTGACCGGATGCGTATTGGTCTTGCTTCGCCGGAGATGATCGAAGAGTGGTCTCATGGTGAAGTTAAGAAACCTGAAACAATCAATTATCGAACCCTAAAACCGGAACGTGAAGGGCTTTTTTGTGAAAAAATCTTTGGGCCAACCCGTGACTGGGAGTGCCATTGTGGAAAATACAAACGAGTTCGCTATAAAGGAATTATCTGTGACCGCTGTGGGGTAGAAGTCACCCGTTCCAAGGTACGGAGAGAACGGATGGGCCACATTAAATTAGCAGCTCCCGTCTCCCATATCTGGTACTTCAAAGGTATCCCCAGCCGGATGGGACTTCTCTTAGATATGTCTCCTCGATCGCTGGAGAAAGTTCTCTACTTTGTTTCCTATATCGTTACAGATGCGGGTAACACTTCCCTAATGAAAAAGCAACTCCTCACGGAGACCGAATATCGGGAGTACCGTGACAAATACGGCGATGACTTCAAAGCGGGTATGGGGGCAGAGGCCATTAAATCCCTTCTTGTCGAGATGGACTTGGATAAGCTCAATGAGGAATTGAGAACCGAACTGAAGGAAGTATCCGGCCAACGGAAAATTCGTGCCATTCGTCGTTTAGAAGTGGTGGAAGCCTTCAAGGAATCAGGTAATCATCCCAGCTGGATGATTATGGATGTTGTCCCGGTCATTCCCCCAGAGCTCCGTCCGATGGTTCAGCTTGATGGTGGACGTTTTGCCACCTCTGATCTCAATGACCTCTATCGTCGGGTCATCAACCGGAATAATCGCCTTAAGCGTCTTCTGGATCTAGGAGCACCGGATATCATTGTTCGCAATGAAAAACGGATGCTACAAGAAGCCGTAGATGCGTTGATTGATAATGGTCGTCGGGGTCGCCCTGTGACCGGACCGGGAAATCGCCCTTTAAAGTCTTTAAGCGATATGCTGAAAGGAAAGCAAGGACGCTTTCGCCAGAACCTCTTAGGAAAACGGGTTGACTACTCAGGCCGTTCGGTTATCGTAGTAGGACCAAATTTGCGACTTCATCAATGTGGTCTTCCAAAGGAAATGGCCTTGGAGCTTTTCAAGCCCTTTGTTATGAAGAAGCTGGTTAAAGAAGGTCATGCTCACAATATCAAGAGCGCGAAACGCATGGTGGAACGGGTACGCTCTGAGGTTTGGGATGTCTTGGAAGAAGTCATCACAGAACATCCTGTTCTTCTCAACCGGGCTCCGACTCTTCACCGTTTAGGTATTCAGGCCTTCGAACCCGTACTTGTGGAAGGACGTGCCTTGCAGATTCACCCTCTTGTTTGTACCGCCTACAACGCGGACTTCGATGGTGACCAAATGGCTGTACACGTTCCCCTATCTGCTGAAGCTCAAGCAGAAGCGCGACTCTTAATGCTTTCTGCTCACAATATCTTGAATCCCAAAGATGGTCGTCCCGTTGCTTCGCCTACTCAGGATATGGTCTTAGGTTCTTACTACTTGACCATGGAACGTCCGGGAGCTCTTGGCGAAGGAAAGATCTTCAAGGATCGGGATGAAGGGGTGCTGGCTTATGAAATGAAAGAAGTCAATCTGCAGGCGCAGATAAAGGTTCGCCAGCCCAATGGAGAACTCCTGGAAACTACCATTGGTCGCTTGATCTTTAACTCGGTTATTCCCCCTGAAGTAGGCTACATCAATGAAGTAGCTGGGAAAAAGACTTTGAACAACATCGTTGCCAAATGCTACCGTGTCGGCGGCTATAAGGCAACGGCTGATTTGCTCGATGGTATTAAAAGCTTAGGCTTTAAATACTCCACGCGGGCCGGAATGACCGTTGGTCTTGCCGATATTACCGTGCCCGATGAGAAGAGACAGATTCTGGCGGATGCGGATGGCCTTGTCAATAAGACAGAGCAGCAATTCCGTCGTGGTCTGATTACGGATGAAGAACGCTACGAAAAGGTTATTGAGATTTGGACGAAAGCGACCGACACCGTAACGAAGGCCCTGATGAACACTCTGGATAAGTTTAATCCAGTCTATATGATGGCAACCTCTGGTGCTCGGGGTAATATCCAACAGCTCCGCCAGTTGGCCGGTATGCGGGGACTTATGGCTGATCCTTCCGGCCGGACCATTGAGTTGCCGATTAAAGCTAACTTCCGTGAAGGCTTGACAGTTTTGGAGTACTTCATCTCCTCCCACGGAGCTCGGAAAGGTTTGGCTGATACCGCACTACGGACCGCTGACTCAGGTTATCTAACCCGTCGTCTCGTCGACGTATCTCAAGATGTAATCGTTCGGGATGAAGACTGTGGCACCACCGTAGGTATTATGGTGGATGATGTCAAAGACGGCCCAGAGGTCATCGAAAAGCTGGAAGAACGCTTAGTGGGCCGCTTCTTACTAGAAGATATGAAGCATCCTGAGACAGGAGAAATCTTGGCCACGGCTGACGAAGAGATTACTGAAGAACAAGCTCATGAGATTGCCGAAGTTTACGATAAAGTCATCATTCGCTCTGTGCTCACCTGTAAGACACGTTATGGTGTCTGTCGCAAGTGTTATGGACGTAACCTGGCAACCGGTCATCACGTGGAGATGGGAGAAGCCGTTGGTATTATCGCTGCTCAATCCATCGGTGAGCCGGGGACACAGTTGACTATGCGTACCTTCCATACCGGTGGTGTGGCAGGGGATGATATTACTCAAGGTTTGCCGCGTGTTGAGGAACTCTTCGAAGCTCGTAAACCCAAAGGTCAAGCTATTATCTCTGAAAATGCAGGGGCAGTGACCATTCGCGAGGTCAAAGGACGTCGTGAAGTGGAAGTTGTGAGCGACAATGAAGAGCGCATGTCTTACACTATTCCCTATGGCTCCCGGTTAAAAGTTCGCGAAGGCGATCGTATCGAAGCTGGGGATGAGCTGACTGAAGGAAGTATCAATCCTCATGATATGCTTAAGGTTAAAGGAATTCGTGGGGTTCAAGTCTATCTCTTAGGAGAAGTTCAACGCGTTTACCGCCTCCAAGGGGTGGATATTAACGATAAACACATCGAGGTCATGGTTAGACAAATGCTCCGCAAGGTTAAAGTGGAGGAAGCTGGGGATACTACTCTCTTACCCGGCGGTCTCATTGATGTCTTTGACTTTGAGGAACAAAATACCAAGGTGATCGAAGCTGGCGGAGAACCAGCCGTAGCACGTCCGGTACTTCTCGGAATCACCAAAGCCTCCTTGGCTACCGATTCCTTCCTCTCTGCAGCATCCTTCCAGGAGACGACCCGTGTGCTTACAGAAGCAGCTATTAAAGGAAAAGTGGATCCGCTTCTGGGGCTCAAAGAAAATGTCATTATCGGCAAGCTCATTCCAGCGGGTACAGGTATGTCTCGTTATCGTAATGTAAAAGTTTTGGATATGGATGAGAAAGAGACTGAAAATCTTGACACTGTGAACACCTAATGATAAAATACTGTGTGTGATTTAACGATTTGAGGAAATGCAGATATTTTTCTGTTGAACTTTCGTTAAACATAAGGAGGAAAGCATTTTCATGCTTGATGAAGCCTTAAAAAATTCCAATCGAAGAACCGTTGGAGTCAAGCAAACTCAACGGGCTCTGGAAAAAGGGAGTGCACTCCGCGTTTATGTGGCTAAGGATGCCGAGGGCCATGTGGTTCGTCCCATCCTCGACCAATGTCGAAATCATGGAATTGACGTACAAGATGTCCAGACTATGGTTGACTTAGGTAAGGCCTGCGGGATTGAAGTAGGTGCCGCAGTAGCAGCACTACTGACCGAATAGACGAGGAAGCTCCGAAATCTTACGTTAGTTTTGGGGATTGCTTGCTTTATGCTGAAGCAAGCAATTCCTTTGATATGTTCTCATGTTAGGAAGGAGGTGTAGTTATGCCGACGATTAATCAATTGATTCGTCATGGTCGTTCCAAGTTAGCGAAGAAATCAACAGCTCCTGCTATGCAATGGGGCTATAACTCTTTACAACGCAAGCAATTCGCATCTGGAGGATCTCCACAAAAACGTGGGGTTTGTACTAGGGTTTACACCACAACTCCGAAGAAGCCGAACTCTGCTCTTCGTAAAGTTGCCCGTGTACGTTTAACCAATGCGATTGAAGTGTCTTCATACATCCCAGGCATTGGACACAACCTGCAAGAGCATAGTGTTGTCCTTGTTCGTGGTGGTCGTGTGAAAGACCTTCCGGGTGTTCGTTACCATATCGTTCGTGGAGCTCTTGATACACAAGGTGTTCAAAAACGGATGCAAGCTCGTTCGAAGTACGGTGCTAAACGTCCTAAAAAAGGGAAGTAAGCCGTCTAAAACGAGGAAAATACGAATCGCGTAGTAAAGGAGGGAAATGATTTGCCACGTAAAGGATATATTGCTAAGCGTGAGATTCTGCCTGATCCGATTTATAAGAACCGGACACTGACCAAATTTGTTAACCAAATTATGTTGGATGGCAAAAAAGGTACTGCAGAGTCCATTTGCTATAATGCATTCGATATTATTCAAGAGAAGACCGGTAAAGATCCTATTGAAGTGTTCGAAACCGCTCTCAAGAATGTAATGCCGGTACTAGAGGTAAAAGCACGCCGAGTGGGTGGAGCTAACTACCAGGTGCCCATCGAAGTTCGCACTGATCGTCGTCAAACCTTAGGACTACGCTGGCTTGTGGCTTATGCCCGCAAACGCAGTGAAAAGACTATGGAAGAGAAGGTTGCCGGTGAACTGATGGATGCTGCTAATAATACTGGCGGTTCTATTAAGAAAAAAGAAGACACTCATAAGATGGCCGAAGCCAATAAGGCTTTTGCGCATTTCCGTTGGTAGGATGATCAAAGCATATGCTTAAAATCATCACATCTGGGAATGACTATGGCAGAAAGGGGGATTATCAGTGGCAAGGCAAGTACCATTAGAAAGAACCCGGAATATCGGGATTATGGCCCATATTGACGCGGGCAAAACAACCACGACTGAGCGCATATTGTTCTATACTGGACGTGTGCATAAGATTGGGGAAGTTCATGATGGCGCAGCAACCATGGACTGGATGGTTCAAGAACAGGAGCGTGGGATTACCATTACTTCTGCGGCGACCACTGCCCATTGGAAAAATCATCGCATTAACATCATTGATACACCAGGGCACGTGGACTTCACAGTAGAGGTAGAACGTTCGCTGCGTGTACTCGACGGTGCTGTGGCAGTATTCTGTTCTGTCGGCGGTGTTGAGCCTCAATCTGAAACGGTTTGGCGCCAAGCGGATAAATACGGAGTACCCCGTATGGCGTATATCAACAAAATGGACCGTATGGGTGCAGATTTCTTCCGGGGAGTAAAAATGATTGCTGACCGGTTAGGTGCTAACCCAGTTCCGATTCAAATTCCGATTGGTGCAGAGGATAAATTCAAAGGAATTATTGATCTCGTAACCATGAAGGCTATGATTTATACGGACGATTTAGGCACCACCAGTGACGTTGCCGATATCCCCGGAGACTTAGTCGACAAAGCCAACGAATATCGTGAGATACTCCTTGAAGCAGTTGCTGATACGGATGAAGTGCTCATGATGAAATATCTCGAAGGTGAAGAACTGACAGAACAAGAGGTTCGGACTGGAATCCGTAAAGGAACCCTCGGATTAAAGTTCATCCCTGTGGTCTGTGGGTCTTCATTCAAGAACAAAGGGGTACAACCGCTGCTTGATGCGGTTGTAGACTACATGCCATCCCCTCTTGATGTGCCTGCTATTAAAGGGGTACATCCAGAGACCGGCGAGCCTGATGAGCGTCACTCCAATGATGCGGAACCATTCTCAGCCTTGGCCTTTAAGATTATGGCTGACCCTTACGTGGGCAAATTGGCATTTTTCCGGGTATACTCGGGAGTCCTGGGTTCAGGATCCTATGTTTATAATTCAACCAAGGGTAAGAGAGAGAGAATCGGTCGGATTCTCCAAATGCATGCGAATCATCGGGAAGAAATTGCCGAGGTTTATGCGGGAGATATTGCGGCAGCAGTCGGCTTAAAAGATACCAGCACAGGGGATACCCTCTGTGATGATAAATCTCCGATTATTCTTGAATCTATGACTTTCCCTGATCCTGTTATCAACGTGGCTATTGAGCCTAAGACGAAACAAGACCAGGAGAAGATGGGTACAGCTCTAGCTCGTTTGGCTGAAGAGGATCCTACCTTCAGAATGCATACCGACCAAGATAGCGGACAAACGATCATCGAAGGAATGGGTGAGCTTCACCTTGAGATCATCGTGGATCGTTTGCAACGTGAATTCAAAGTCGAGTGCAATGTGGGACGTCCTCAAGTTGCTTATAAAGAAACGATTCGTCGTGCTGTTAAAGCCGAAGGTAAATTCGTACGTCAATCCGGTGGACGTGGACAATACGGACACTGCTGGGTTGAGTTCGAACCTATGGAGCAAGGCACAGGTTTCGAATTCGTTAATAAGATTGTGGGTGGCGTAATTCCGAAGGAATACATTGCCCCAATCGGACAAGGGATCGAAGAAGCTCTGCAGAACGGTATCCAAGCGGGCTACCCTGTTATGGATATCCGAGCTACAGTCTATGACGGTTCCTACCATGATGTCGACTCCTCCGAAATGGCGTTTAAGATTGCTGGATCCATGGCCTTCAAAGCTGGAGCAGCCAAAGCAGATCCTGCAATTATCGAACCAGTCATGAAGGTTGAAGTCACGGTGCCTGAAGAGTATATGGGTGATGTCATCGGCGATATTAACTCTCGCCGCGGACGGATTGAAGGAATGGAAGCTACAGGAAACGCTCAAATCGTGCGTGGATTCGTCCCGCTTTCAGAGATGTTTGGCTATGCCACCGACCTTCGCTCCAAGACTCAAGGCCGTGGAGTTTACGTCATGATGTTCGACCACTACGAAGAAGTGCCCAAGAATATCGCAGAAGGCATTGTTGCTAAACGCGCTGGCGCTTAATCGAAATTCGGGATTCGAAAGACGATTGTTCGAGATGCGAGGTTCAAGTGCTTCGGTTTTTAACTGAAGATGGAGAGCCTCGCCCAAATAAAAAAGTATTCTATTATTAGAAGGAGTGAAAATTCAAAATGGCAAAGCAAAAATACGAACGTAATAAACCCCACGTTAACGTTGGAACCATCGGTCACGTTGACCATGGTAAAACCACCACTACCGCCGCAATCACCTCTGTTCTTTCCAAAGCTGGCGGCGCAGTTGCTCAAGCCTTCGATCAAATCGACAAGGCTCCTGAAGAAAGAGAACGTGGTATCACCATCTCTACTTCTCACGTTGAGTATGAAACTGCTAATCGTCACTATGCACACGTTGACTGCCCAGGCCACGCCGACTATGTTAAAAACATGATCACTGGTGCTGCGCAAATGGACGGAGCTATCCTCGTAGTGTCTGCTGCTGATGGCCCTATGCCACAAACTCGTGAGCACATCCTGCTTGCTCGTCAAGTAGGTGTTCCTTATATCGTTGTATGGCTTAATAAAGCTGACATGGTTGATGATCCGGAACTTATGGAACTCGTTGAAATGGAAATTCGTGAACTCCTTAGTGAGTATGAATTCCCTGGCGACGATATCCCCATCGTTCCTGGTTCAGGCCTCAAAGCTCTCCAATGCGGTTGCGGACAACGCGATTGCGAATGGTGTGGTAAGATCTGGAACCTCATGGATGCTGTTGATTCCTATATTCCTAATCCAGAACGTGCTACTGACAAGCCTTTCCTCATGCCCGTAGAGGACGTGTTCACGATTACCGGTCGTGGAACGGTTGCTACTGGTCGTGTAGAGCGCGGAGTTATTAAAGTCGGTGACGAAGTTGAAATCGTTGGTTTGACTGAAGCTCCTCGTAAGAGCGTTTGTACTGGTGTTGAAATGTTCCGTAAGCTTCTTGACCAAGCTCAAGCTGGGGACAACATAGGAGCTCTTCTTCGTGGTGTGGATCGTAAAGATATCGAACGCGGTCAAGTACTTGCTAAACCCGGTTCTATCAAACCTCACACCAAATTTACTGGCGAGGTATTCATCCTCAGTAAAGAAGAAGGTGGACGTCATACTCCATTCTTCAACAACTATCGCCCACAATTCTATTTTCGTACAACCGACGTTACCGGCGTTGTAACCCTTCCTGAAGGAACTGAAATGGTTATGCCTGGTGACCGTGTGACTATCTCTTGCGAACTGATCACTCCCATCGCTATGGAAGAAGGACTTCGCTTCGCTATCCGCGAAGGTGGACGTACCGTTGGTGCTGGAGTTGTAGTAAGCATCGTCGAATAGTTATAATTCGTTAGTTAGTGCAGGCATAGACTTTAAGTCTAGTGATAAGGGATGCCACAGTTGACTGTGGCATCCTGACTCATGTCTGAACAAGTTGTGTCATCCTTCTTTCTGTTTGGTATGACATAACTCACTGATCTTGAAGGTTGCCGTTGAGAGGTACTCCGCTGATCATCGGGGAATTTCAAGACCCAATACCCGTGCAACGGGACAAAATTTAGGAGGTTTTTATATGAGTAGTCAAAAAATTCGTATCCGTCTTAAAGCGTTCGATCATAAGATTCTAGATCAATCCGCTGAGAAGATTGTTGAAACGGCCAAGAGAACTGGCGCCCGTGTCAGTGGACCTATTCCCCTTCCCACTGATAAAAGCATTTATACCATTCTTCGTTCTCCCCACGTCAATAAGGATTCTCGTGAACAGTTTGAAATGCGGACTCATAAACGTCTGATCGATATTCTCGAGCCTACTTCTAAGACTGTTGATGCTTTAATGCGTCTTGATCTGCCTGCGGGCGTTGATATCGAGATTAAAACCTGATTATAATCGAAACAATCATGTTTGTCATAAGCTCTTCATAAGAAACGCTGGTTAAGTAGGATGTATTTGAAAGTTTAAAGATTCAGACATCCAAAAAAACTAGCGTTCGTTTAGAGTTTATGGTATAATACTTTTTGTTTGTAGCGCGAAACACCCGGCGGTGTGGACCGGAAATCCGGGGGTTCAAGCTTCAAAATAAACAATCTAAATTTGGGACACTCTCGTGCTCCGGCTTAGGGCTGGCGCACTTCAAAGTGTTCAGGAGGTGGCAATCGTGTCGAAAGGAATTTTGGGTAAAAAAGTTGGAATGACCCAGGTATTTGAGGAAGATGGACATCTGATTCCTGTAACTGTGGTCGAAGCAGGTCCTTGCTTTGTCGTCCAAAAGAAAACCGTTGCAACAGATGGTTACAACGCAATTCAAGTTGGATTTGGCGCTTTGCGGGAAAGACTCGCAAACAAGCCGAAAAAAGGACATGTTGCAAAGGCTTCTGTGAAGCCAATGCGCTGGATTCGTGAGTTCCGTGTGGACAATGTGGATGCTTACGAAATCGGTCAAGAAATCACAGCAGATGTGTTTGCTGCAGGAGATGCAGTAGATGTCGTCGGAATCTCAAAAGGTAAAGGCTTCGCAGGGATGATCAAACGTCACGGCGCAAGTCGCGGACCCATGAAGCATGGTTCTAAGTATCATCGCCGCACTGGTTCCCTCGGCGCGAAAGGCCCGGCTCGTGTATTTAAGGGCCGCAACCTGCCAGGACGTATGGGCGGAGAACGGGTTACTGTTCAAAACCTGAAGATCGTTCGGGTGGATGCGGATAAGAATATGATTCTTGTTAAAGGTGCTGTACCCGGTGCTAAAAAATCATTGCTTATTCTGAAGCCTTCTGTTAAGGCGAAGTAACTTGTAAGAAAGGAGGAATAGCAATGCCAAAGGTTCAAGTAGTTAATATGCAAGGTTCTCCTGTTGGAGAGCTCGAGCTGAATGAATATGTATTTGGGATTGAACCCAATGTCCATGTCCTTCACCAAGCCGTTGTAGGTCAACTAGCTAGTCAAAGACGTGGTACCCACTCTACATTACTCCGTGGTGAAGTTCGCGGAGGCGGTCGTAAACCCTGGCGTCAAAAAGGCACAGGTCGCGCCCGTGCCGGTAGCATTCGTTCTCCGCTATGGAGAGGTGGTGCAATCCTCTTCGGACCTAAACCACGCAAATATGGTTTTAGCCTTCCTAAGAAGGTACGCCGCTTGGCTTTGCGGTCAGCCCTTTCTTCCAAGGTTAACGAACAGCAATTGATCGTATTGGAAGATTTGAGCTTGAGCGAAGCAAAGACCCGTGAAATGGTTAAGGTTCTTAAAGCTTTAAATGTTAGCAAAAAGGCTTTACTTGTCACTGACGAATTTATTGAAGCTATCGATCGTACTGCCCGTAATATCGAAGGGGTCAAGACCACTCCGGTTGAAGGTATGAATGTATACGATCTTCTCAATGCCGATGTCATCGTGATGACGAAGGCAGCGGTAATGAAAACGGAGGAGGTGTTAGCGTAATGCGCGATGCTCGTGATGTACTCAAGCGTCCAGTAGTTTCCGAGAAGTCTGTTGGACTTATTGAGGAAAACAAGTACTCCTTCTTGGTGGACAAAGCTGCCAACAAGATTGAGATTAAAGCAGCTGTGGAAAAGATGTTTAAGGTGAAAGTCCTTGATGTTCGGACACTCAACGTTGATGGTAAAAAGAAACGTGTTGGTAAATATGTAGGTAAAACAGCAGACCGTAAAAAGGCGATTGTTACGCTTAAAGCTGGAGATCGCATTGAAGGCTTTGCTGGCCTGTAAGCTTGAAGCAAAGGAGGGAAAACCATGCCATTAAGAGGATTTAGACCGTATACTCCTGGTCGTCGTCAAATGACGGTATCGACTTTTGAAGAAATTACAAAAACAACACCAGAGCGCTCTTTACTCGCGCCGCTGACAGTCAAAGCCGGCCGTAATAATCAAGGTAAGATCACTGTTCGTCACCAAGGCGGCGGTCACAAACGTAAATATCGCTTGATCGACTTTAAGCGCATTAAGGATAACGTGCCAGCTAAAGTAGCAGCTATTGAATATGATCCAAACCGTTCGTCAAATATTGCTCTGCTCCATTACTTGGATGGTCATAAAGCTTATATCTTAGCTCCTAATGGCCTAAAAGTTGGTCAAATGATTGTCTCCGGACCGGATTCCGATATTAAAGTTGGAAATGCACTGCCTATCAAGAACATTCCTGTGGGTACCTTGCTTCATAATATCGAAATGAAGCCTGGCAAAGGAGCTCAACTTGTCCGTTCAGCGGGTGGTTCTGCTCAGCTCATGGCTAAAGAAGGTAGTTATGCAACCTTGAGACTTCCTTCCGGTGAAATGCGGATGGTTCATATCGACTGCCGAGCTACCATTGGTCAAGTCGGCAATCTTGAACATGAGAACATTAACATCGGTAAAGCTGGTCGTACACGCTGGTTAGGAATTCGTCCTACCGTACGTGGTGCCGTAATGAACCCGAATGATCACCCACATGGTGGTGGTGAAGGACGGAACCCTATCGGACGGAACCCTGTTACACCTTGGGGTAAACCGGCCCTTGGAGCGAAGACCCGTAAGAAGAAAAATCCTTCTAATCGCTTCATCGTGAAACGACGCGGCAAGAAGTAATCGAAAGGAGGCCAATTAAATGAGTCGATCTCTGAAAAAAGGGCCTTATGTAGAAGGACGCTTGTTCGCACGTGTGGAAGGAATGAATGCCTCCGGTGAGAAGCGGGTCCTGAAAACATGGTCCAGAAGTTCAACAATATTTCCGCAAATGGTTGGACATACCATCGCGGTTCATGATGGACGGAAACATGTTCCCGTCTATATTACGGAAGACATGGTAGGACATAAACTCGGTGAGTTTGCTCCTACACGCACCTACAAAGGGCATGCTGGTAGTGAAAAATCCAGCGGCCTACGCTAAAAGGAGGAGTTGAAAAAATGCAACAAGCCAAAGCGATCGCAAGATACGTACGGATCTCTCCTCGTAAGGTGCGCCAAGTAGTCGATCTTATTCGCGGTAAGGCCGTTAAAGATGCTCTCGCGATTCTTCAATTCACCCCCAAGGGTTCTACAGAGTCTGTAACCAAAGTTCTGAAATCTGCAGTTGCTAACGCAGAACATAACTACGAAATGGATACAGATGCTCTATATGTCAAAGAAATCTATGTGGATGAAGGACCGACCTTGAAGCGCATTAAACCTCGGGCTATGGGACGTGCTGATCAGATTCATAAGCGGTCCAGTCACATCACCGTAGTTGTTGGAGAAAAGAAGGAGGGTTAAAACGTGGGTCAAAAGGTAAATCCTAAAGGTCTCCGAGTTGGAGTCATTCTTGACTGGGAAGGCCGTTGGTTTGCAGATAAAAACTACTCGGAACTCCTTCATGAAGATTTGAAGGTCCGTAAATTTGTGAAGAACAAATTACACCAAGCAGGTGTCCCTAAAGTGGAGATTGAACGGGCTGCTAACCGTGTAAAGGTTTCGATTCATGCGGCTAAGCCGGGAATCGTAATCGGTCGTGGTGGTACCGAAGTAGAAAATCTCCGCAAACAATTAGAAGCTATGACCGGAAAGCAAGTAGCTGTCAACATCGTTGAAGTGAAAAAGCCTGAACAAGATGCCCAACTCGTTGCTGAGAGTATTGCTCAACAGCTGGAAAAACGGGTATCCTTCCGTCGAGCTATGAAACAAACTGTTCAGCGTTCTATGCGTCAAGGTGCTCAAGGAATCAAGATTTCCTGTGGCGGACGTTTAGGCGGCGCTGAAATTGCACGGACCGAATGGTATAGCGAAGGGAAAGTTCCCCTCCATACTCTTCGTGCTGACATTGACTATGGATTTGCTGAAGCAAATACCACCTATGGAAAGATTGGCGTAAAAGTTTGGATATATAAAGGAGAGGTTCTTCCCGCCAAGAAGGTCGCTCAGGTGGAAGGAGGAAAATAAATGCTAGTCCCAACACGAGTAAAGCACCGGAAACAACACCGTGGCCGGATGCATGGAAAAGCAACTCGCGGTAACACAATTACCTTTGGCGAGTTTGGATTAGTGGCTTTGGAGCCATCATGGATTACAAATCGCCAAATTGAAGCTGCCCGTATTGCAATGACACGTTACATTAAACGTGGCGGTAAGGTTTGGATTAAGATTTTCCCGGATAAGCCGATTACGGCGAAACCTGCTGAAACCCGTATGGGTAGCGGTAAAGGTTCCCCGGAATACTGGGTTGCCGTTGTTAAACCCGGTCGCGTGATGTTTGAATTGGCTGGTGTGCCTGAAGATATTGCTAAAGAAGCACTTCGACTCGCTATGCATAAGCTTCCGATTCGTTGTAAGATTGTTCGTCGCGAAGAAGTAGAAGGAGGTGACGCAAATGAAAACTAAGAATTTCCGTGATATGACCGATGAAGAACTCCTTAAGGAGATTGATGGCTTCAAAACGGAACTGTTCAATTTGCGTTTCCAACTGGCTACCGGACAACTGGACAATCCTTCCAGAATCCGGGAAGTTAGGAAAGGGATTGCCCGCGGCAAGACCATTCTCCGTGAGCGCGAATTAAAAATTAACCGTGCTTAAGGTTGGAAAGGAGACTTTTTAACATGGAAAGAGCCCAACGTAAAGTTAGAACCGGTAAAGTTGTCAGCGATAAGATGGAAAAAACAGTCGTAGTTGCTGTCGAAATGAAAGTTCGCCATCCGCTGTACCATAGAACGATTACTCAAACCAAGAAATTTAAAGCTCATGATGAAAATAACGAAGCCAAGACTGGCGATACCGTTGTCATCATGGAGACTCGCCCTCTTAGTAAGGACAAACGCTGGCGTGTAATTGAAATTACACAAAGAGCCATCGCTCTCTAAGAACTGACTTTTAATTCGGAAGGAGGGTCAACAGATGATCCAAGTTCAAACTCGCCTCAGAGTTGGAGACAATTCAGGAGCTAAAGAACTGATGTGCATCAAGGTGCTCGGTGGCTCAATGCGCCGTTATGCATCAATTGGAGATATTATTGTTGCTTCAGTTAAAGAAGCAACACCAGGCGGCGTTGTCAAAAAGGGAGATGTCGTCAAAGCAGTTGTGGTTCGCACAAAAAAAGAGATCAAACGCAAAGACGGCAGCTATATCCGTTTCAGTGAAAACGCTGCAGTAGTTATTAAGGATGATAGAAGCCCGCGGGGAACTCGTATTTTCGGACCCGTAGCCCGGGAATTGCGCGATAAAGATTTCATGAAAATCATTTCTCTCGCACCGGAAGTAATCTAAGACCCCATACCAGTGGAGGTGAATGAAGTGGCTGCTGTAAAGCAAAAGATACACGTTAAAAAAGGCGATATGGTTATGGTGATCACTGGAAAAGATGCCGGATCTAAAGGCAAAGTCTTGGAAGTTTTACCGAAAAAGGGTCGCGTGGTCGTTGAGAAGGTTAATATCGTAAAGCGCCACACCAAACCCACTCAAAGCATGCCTCAAGGTGGAATCTTTGAGAAAGAAGCACCGATCGCCAGCTCAAATGTCATGCTGTACTGCACCGAGTGCAATAGCGTAACTCGGGTCAGCGTGAAGGAAACTGAGGCTGGAAAAGTCCGCGTTTGTAAAAAATGCGGCGTGAACCTGCCCGATAAAAAGTAATCGAGAAGGGAGGGACCTTAGTTGGCTCGTCTAAAAGATAAGTTCACCAGTGAAATAGCTCCTGCTTTACAGCAGAAGTTCAACTATAAGAATGTGATGGAAATTCCCAAACTCGAAAAAGTAGTTATCAATGTGGGCGTGGGTGAAGCCATCCAAAACTCTAAAGCAATCGACGCTGCCGTCGGCGATTTGATGAAGATCACCGGACAAAAGCCTGTTGTAACCAAGGCGAAAAAGTCCATCGCTGCTTTCAAACTTCGTGAAGGAATGCCGATCGGAACGAAAGTAACTTTACGCGGCGATCGTATGTATGAGTTTGTTGATCGTTTAATGAATGTTGCGTTACCTCGTGTTCGTGACTTCCATGGTGTATCCGATAAAGCATTTGATGGACGCGGTAACTATACTCTCGGAGTTAAAGAGCAGCTTATCTTCCCGGAAATCGAGTATGATAAGATCGATAAGCTCCGTGGTATGGATATCATTTTCGTCACAACGGCGGGAACCGATGAGGAAGCTCGTGAATTACTCGGAATGCTCGGAATGCCATTCCGTAAGTAGAAAAAGGAGGGTCCTAGAGCGTGGCTAAAAAGTCAATGATCGTGCGCAATGAGCGTGAACAAAAATATACAGTTCGCTACCATAACCGTTGCAAACTCTGTGGCCGTCCCCACGCATATCTCCGCAAGTTCGGAATATGCAGGATTTGCTTCAGGGAATTAGCTTACAAAGGCGAACTTCCTGGCGTGAAGAAGGCCAGTTGGTAAGGCGTAAGGAAGGGGGAAGACTCTAGTGGCAATGTCAGATCCAATTGCAGATTTCTTGACCCGCATTAGAAATGCAGGTACGGTTTATCATGATAAAGTTGAAGTTCCTGCTTCCAATGTCAAGAAAGCGATTGCTGAAATCCTAAAAGAAGAGGGTTTCATCAAAGATTTTGAATACATTTCCGATAATAAGCAGGGAGTAATCCGTTGTTATCTGAAATACGGCCAGAATCGTGAGCGCGTGATCACCGGATTGAAACGGATCAGCCGTCCCGGACTGCGCGTATATGCTAAAAAAGATGAGGTACCGAAGGTCTTAGGTGGCCTGGGTGTGGCTATTATCTCCACATCCAAAGGTCTAATGACCGATAAACGGGCTCGTCAAGAAGGCCTTGGCGGAGAAGTGCTCTGCTACATTTGGTAATCACATACTACGGAGGTGCAGAGAATGTCTAGAATTGGCAAGCGGCCCATTGGTATTCCTGGTGGCGTCGACGTCAAAATAGAAGGCAGTGTTGTCACCGTTAAAGGACCTAAGGGAACTTTAACAAAAGAAATGCATTCGCATATCAACATTGCTCTAGAAGATCAACAAATCGTCGTGACTCGTCCTGACGATGAGCCACTCAGCCGCTCCCTGCATGGTTTAACCCGTACTCTGATCGCTAATATGGTTGAAGGAGTTACGAATGGTTTTTCCAAGAGCTTGGACATGGTTGGAGTTGGCTACCGTGCTGCGAAGCAAGGTAATAAATTAGTTCTTTCAGTCGGTAAATCTCATCCGGTTGAGCTGATTCCTTTTGATGGAATCGACTTCGAAGTTCCTGCCCAAAACAAAATTATTGTTAAGGGTATGGATAAAGAGCTTGTCGGTGATTTTGCCGCTGAGATTCGTAAAGAACGTCCTCCCGAGCCTTACAAAGGTAAAGGAATCAAGTATTCTGACGAAATCGTCCGTCGTAAAGCTGGTAAAGCTGGCGCTAAAAAGAAATAAGACGTAAGGCAAGGGCAAAAACTCTTGCAACAATGAAAGGAGTGAGTTTCCTTTGATCAAGCAAATTAACCGTAAAGCAATTCGGATGAACAAGCATATGCGCGTTCGGAAAAGCATATTCGGCACAGCGTCACGTCCGCGCTTGGCCATATTCCGGAGCCTGAACCATATTTACGCTCAAGTTATCAATGATGAACTAGGAGTGACTTTAGTGGCTGCTTCTTCTTTAGACCCAGAGTTTAAAGCTGCAAATCTTGCAGGAGGCAACATTGAAGGAGCGCAAAAAGTTGGCGAATTGGTTGGCAAACGAGCACAAGAAAAAGGAGTTTCCAAAGTGGTTTTCGACCGTGGCGGAAACATCTATCACGGACGGATCGCGGCTCTGGCACAAGCAGCTCGTGAGGCCGGTCTAGACTTCTAAGACACGGTAAAGGAGGGAAATTCATTGGCGAATATCGATGCAAGTAAAGAGTTGACTGAAAAAGTCGTTCACATTGCCCGCGTGGCAAAAGTTGTCAAAGGGGGACGCCGTTTCAGCTTCAGCGCACTCGTCGTCGTCGGCGATGGCCACGGCAATGTCGGAGCTGGACTCGGTAAAGCCGGAGAGGTACCTGAAGCCATTCGCAAAGGCATTGAAGATGCCAAAAAGAATATGGTTTCAGTGCCTATGATTAACACAACAATTCCTCATCCAATCGTCGGCAACTATGGAGCAGGTTCAGTACTTCTGAAACCGGCACACAAAGGTACCGGCGTTATCGCCGGCGGTGCAGTTCGTGCTGTACTTGAAGCGGCAGGCGTAAAGGATATTCTCACCAAGTCTTTAGGATCAGCAAATCCACATAACATGGTGAATGCTACAATGACTGCCTTAAAATCTCTGAAGCGGGCGGAAGATGTTGCTAAACTCCGCGGAAAAACCGTAGAAGAAATTCTGGGTTAGGGAGGGTTAGCAGTGAAAATTATAGTAACACTTGTAAAAAGCCCAATAGGGTATTCAGAGAACCAACACAAAGTCCTCAAAGCCCTCGGCTTAGGGAAAATGGGTTCTAGTGTAGTTCATGACGATACACCGAGTATCCTAGGGATGGTTCGCAAATGCGCACACTTGGTTGCGGTGGAAAACGTCGCAGAATAGAAGGAGGTGTTGACGAGCATGAAATTGCATGAACTTAAGCCTGCGCAAGGTTCAACAAAAGCGCCTAAACGTTTGGGTCGCGGAATCGGTTCCGGCACAGGTAAAACCTCTGGTAAGGGTCATAAAGGTCAAAAGGCTCGTTCTGGTGGCGGAGTACGCCCTGGATTCGAAGGCGGCCAACAGCCTCTAGCCCGCCGGATGCCAAAGCGTGGCTTTACAAATATCTTCAAAAAAGAGTTTATTGTATTGAATGTCCGCGATTTGGAGCGTTTTGAAAATGGGGCAGTCGTAAATTACGAAAGCCTTTTCGAAGTGGGACTCATCAAGGCAGTCAAAGATGGTGTGAAGATACTGGGAACAGGAGAACTGACCAAAGCCCTGACTGTACAAGTTGACAAAGTCAGCCCATCCGCAGCAGAGAAGATTGTAGCTGCTGGTGGAAAAGTCGAGGTGGAATAAGATGATTGTCGATTCCCTGAAAAACGCCTGGAATGTTCCAGAACTCAGGAAAAAAATCGGATTCACCTTAATGATGTTCCTTGTCTTCCGAATTGGCGCTCACATTCCGATTCCCTACATCAACCATGACGTTCTGTCACAGATGTTGGGAACGGGTACTTTATATGATTTCTTAGATACTTTTTCTGGTGGATCGTTTAGAAGGTTTTCGGTCTTCGCTCTAAGTATTACGCCCTATATTACAGCCTCGATTATTCTTCAGCTCTTGACGATTGTCATTCCCTATCTAGAGCGTTTAGCTAAAGAGGGGGAATACGGTCGGAAGAAAATCACTCAGTATACCCGTTATGGAACTGTTATTCTTGGCTTTGTCCAAGGTTTCGGTATGACCTTCGGTCTTCGGGGAGCCCTCGTCATTCCTCAACCAGGAATGGAATGGGCCATCTATCTCCTAGTAGCTTTAATCCTTACCGCTGGAACAGCCTTCCTAATGTGGTTGGGAGAACGAATTACGGAGAATGGGATCGGTAACGGGATATCCTTGATCATCTTCGCTGGGATTGTGGCTGGAGTACCTGATGCGATTAAGTACATTGCCGGACTCCTCAAAGTTGGCGAAATCAATGCTCTTTCCGTTCTCGGACTGGTTGTCATCGGCGCAGCGATTATCGCTGGAGTTGTTTTCATCCAAGAAGGACAACGGAGAATTCAAGTTCAATACGCGAAGCGTGTGGTCGGACGTCGGACATATGGAGGTCAATCCTCACATATTCCTATGAAGGTCAACCAAGCCGGGGTTATCCCCATCATCTTTGCAATCTCCTTGCTCGCATTTCCGAGTACGATTGCAACCTGGATGCCGGCAACCTCTGGTTATGTTCAGTTCGTTAACAAGTGGTTTGTTATGAATGGCTCACTGACCTCGATCCCATATTTATTCACGTATGCAGTGCTGATCATCTTCTTCACCTACTTCTACACCGCGGTATCCTTTAATCCGGTGGATGTGGCAGATAATCTGAAGAAGTATGGCGGGTTTATACCTGGACTTCGCCCCGGTCGTGCTACGGCCGATTATCTTACTAAGATTTTAAGCCGCCTCACTCTGGCTGGCGGAACCTTTCTCGCCTTGATTGCAGTTCTTCCGAGTTTAATCATCGGACTGACTGGAATTCAAAACATTTCATTAGGTGGTACCTCACTCCTAATCGTCGTGAGTGTAGCACTTGAGACCATGAAGCAACTGGAGTCCATGCTTATGCAGCGGCACTACCAAGGTTTCATGAAGTAAGGAGGTAAACTATGAGAGTAATCCTCATGGGACCGCCTGGGGCCGGAAAAGGAACACAAGCTGCCGATTTAATTACGAGGTATCAAATTCCTCATATTTCTACCGGGGATATGTTCCGAGCTGCTATAAAAGCAGGAACTGCCCTAGGCATCAAAGCAAAAGAGTATATGGATGCCGGTTCCCTCGTTCCAGACGAGGTAACCATCGGGATTGTCGCTGAGCGATTAGCCGAACCCGATTGTAGCAAAGGATTTTTGTTAGATGGTTTTCCACGGACAGTCGCTCAAGCAGATGCCTTAGATAAGATCATCAATGATCTGAAGCTGAACCTCGATGGCGTTATCAATATCGAAGTTCCTGAAGCTAAGCTTCTTGAGCGTCTGACGGGACGCCGGATTTGCCGGCAGTGTGGAGCAACCTATCATATGGTATTTAATCCATCCGCTAATGCAGCAGTTTGCGACAAATGCGGTGGAGAACTCTACCAAAGAAGCGATGACTCCTTGGAAACCGCGAAAAACCGATTGCAGGTCTATAACGATCAAACGCAACCTCTCATTGACTACTATCGAGGCAAGGGACTTTTGCGGGAGATTAACGGGGACCAAGACATTGCGCTAGTATTGCAAGACATTGTTGAGACCTTGGAGCACAATCATGATTGAGCTGAAAAACCCTTCTCAGATCGAACGGATGAAAAAAGCAGGGAAGATTGTGGCAGATACTCTCCAGCTGATGCGTGAAAACGTACAGCCAGGGATCACCACAGGGGAGTTAGATCGAATCGCCGAGGAGTATATCCGAAAATGCGGTGCGATACCTGCCTTCAAAGGCTATAATGGATTTCCCTCATCCCTTTGTACTTCCGTAAATGAGCAAGTGGTTCACGGTTTCCCCGGTTTAAGGACTTTGCAATCTGGAGATATTATCAGTATTGACTGTGGTGCGGTTTTTGATGGATATGTGGGCGACTCAGCGATCACCTTGCCGGTAGGCGAGATATCTGAAGAACGGCAGATGCTGTTGCGAGTTACTGAAGAAGCCTTAATGCTTGGAATTCCCCAAGCAATCAAAGGCAATCGCCTCCAGGATATATCGCATGCTATACAAACCCATGTAGAAGCCCACGGCTTATCCGTTGTACGAGACTATGTCGGTCATGGAATTGGCCGGGCGATGCATGAGGATCCGCAGATTCCTAACTACGGTAAGCCAGGCCGAGGGCCACGACTCGAAATCGGGATGGTTTTGGCTATCGAACCCATGGTTAACTTGGGAGCTTACGAAGTGAAAGTCCTAAGTGACCATTGGACTGTCGTGACGAAGGACGGTAAAGCATCTGCCCATTTCGAACACACTGTAGCCATTACGGAAAATGGCCCTGAGATATTAACTCGGAGTTAAATACACCCGATGGAGTGCCGGAGGAGGGCTGAACATGTCAAAAGAAGACGTTATTGAAGTTGAAGGAAAGGTCCTGGAACCGCTGCCAAATGCTATGTTTTTAGTGGAGTTGTCCAATGGACACAAAGTGTTAGCACATGTATCTGGGAAGATCCGGATGAATTTTATACGCATTCTGCCGGGAGACCGGGTTACTGTGGAGCTTTCTCCCTATGACTTGTCTCGCGGGCGGATTGTATATCGGTTTAAGTAAGGACCAAAGGGAGGGGATTACGGTGAAAGTAAGGCCTTCTGTGAAAAAGATCTGTGAAAAATGCAAGGTCATTAAGCGCCATGGCAAAGTCATGGTGATTTGTGAAAACCCGAAACACAAACAAAGGCAAGGATAAGACGTAGGAGACTCACCGTTGCGCGGCTGGTTGGAACTAGCACTAGATCCAATGTAGCGGGAGCTGTCTACTTGCTTAACTAGAGTTTGTTGCGGATGGTTTGTTTGGTTAATAATAACAACCATGGGATTTGAGTCCTATTGGTGTAACAGCTTATGGGGGTGTAAAGTTTAGATGGCACGTATCGCTGGAGTAGATTTACCGCGGGAAAAGCGTGTTGAAGTGGGCCTCACCTATATCTATGGAATAGGTCTTCCCACCGCACACAAAATCCTTGCCAAGACCGGCGTCAACCCGGATACTCGTATTCGTGACTTGTCCGAAGAGGAAGTGAATAGCCTCCGGGAAGTTATCGATAAAGAGATTAAAGTTGAAGGTGACTTGCGTCGGGAAGTATCCCTTAATATTAAGCGTCTGATGGAAATCGGTTGCTATCGTGGATTACGTCATCGTCGTGGGCTTCCTGTACGTGGACAACGTACGAAGACGAATGCTCGTACCCGTAAAGGTCCAATCAGAGCTATTGGAGCAAAACGCAAAAAGTAGTAAGGGGGGATTACTGAGATGGCGCGTAAAGTTGTACGCACAAAACGTCGGGAGCGCAAAAACATTGCTACAGGCGTTGCCCATATTAAGTCAACGTTTAACAATAGCATGGTCACGATTGCCGATACTAATGGTAATGTGATTTCTTGGTCTAGTGCAGGCGCACTTGGCTTCAAAGGATCTCGTAAGAGCACTCCTTATGCTGCTCAGATGGCTGCTGAGACCGCTGCCAAAGCTGCTATGGAACATGGCTTGAAAGAAGTCGAATGCTTCGTCAAAGGACCGGGAGCTGGCCGTGAGGCTGCTATCCGTGCCCTCCAAGCCGCAGGTTTAGAGGTTAATATGATTAAAGACGTGACGCCGATTCCGCATAACGGTTGTCGGCCTCCGAAACGTAGAAGAGTATAAGAAGGAGGTGTCATCATGGCAAGATATACAGGCCCAGTTTGTCGTTTATGTCGTCGGGAGGGTATGAAGCTCTTCCTTAAAGGAGATCGTTGTTATACAGGCAAATGCGCGATTGATCGTCGTGCTTATGCTCCTGGTCAACACGGTCAAAGCCGTGGCAAAAAGCCAACTGAATATGGTATTCAGTTGCGTGAAAAACAAAAAGTTCGCCGTATCTATGGCGTTATGGAAAAACAATTCCGCAGCTACTATGATAAGGCTAATCGCCAAAAAGGGGTCGTCGGGGAAAATCTCCTTCGTCTCTTAGAGCGTCGTCTTGACAACGTTGTATTCCAACTTGGCTTTGCAACGTCTCGTCCGGAAGCTCGCCAACTGGTTCGCCATGGTCACTATACAGTGAATGGCCGCCGTGTAGATATTCCTTCCTTCCTTGTACGCGTAGGGGATGTGGTTGGCGTTAAAGAGGCCAGCAAATCTTCACCGCGTTTGAAGGAAATCCTATCCAATTTGGATCGGACTCCACCGAAATGGATGAGCTTGGATGCTACAGCTGCTACAGGAACTATCATTGAACTACCTGCTCGAGACGATATTCAAATGCCCATCCAGGAACATCTTATTGTTGAGAAATACTCCCGTTAATCATGAGCTTAGGATGGCTTGTTGATATCAAGTTCCCGAGAAAGAAGGTGCATTCCGATGTTAGAAATCGAGAAGCCCAAGATTGAATGTGTCGAACGTACTGACGATAATTCATACGCTAAATTTGTCGTTGAGCCTCTCGAAAGAGGGTATGGGATTACTCTAGGCAACTCCTTGAGAAGAATTCTCCTATCCTCTCTTCCTGGGACTGCAGTCACATCTGTAAAGATCGAAGGGGTACTCCACGAGTTTTCTACAGTACCGGGGGTTTTAGAAGATGTCACAGACATTATTCTGAATCTCAAGAGCCTTGCTTTAAAAGGGCATACGGATGAAATCAAAGTTCTGCGTCTCGAAGCCGAAGGAGAGGGAGTCATCAAGGCCGGTGATATCATCACCGATGCTGACGTTGAAGTCCTCAACCCGGACTTGAAGATCGCAACTTTGGATAAGGATGGTCGTCTCTTCATGGAGATGACTGCCGAAAGAGGACGGGGCTATGTTCCGGCTGATAAAAACAAGAAGCCTGACCAAGCCATCGGAATCATTCCCATTGACTCCATCTTTGCACCCATCTATAAGGTCAATTACACTGTTGAAGATACTCGTGTCGGCATGGTCACAGACTATGACAAGCTAACCCTTGAAGTCTGGTCTAACGGCAGTATCACTCCAGAAGAAGCGACCAGTTTGGCTGCGAAGATTCTCAGTGAGCATCTGCGTCTCTTCATTGGACTCACCGATAAGCTCAACAATGTTGAGATCATGGTCGAGAAAGAAGAAGAAGCGAAGGACAAAATTCTGGAGATGACGATTGAAGATCTTGACCTTTCAGTCCGCTCTTACAATTGTCTGAAACGGGCCGGTATTAACTCAGTAGAGGAACTGACCCAAAAGACGGAAGAGGACATGATCAAGGTGCGTAACCTCGGTCGCAAGTCCTTGGAAGAAGTGGAGACTAAGTTGAAAGACCTCGGCTTGGGGTTCCGCAAAGCTGAGGACTAATTCGGTGCAAAAGGAGGGGAACAACATTGGCTTACCGTAAATTGGGAAGAAACATGGGTCACAGAGGCGCAATGCTTCGCAACCTAGCAACTTCCCTTTTAAAACACGAGCGCATTGAAACCACAGAGGCCCGTGCCAAAGAGGTAAATGCTATTGCTGAGAAGATGATTACTCTCGGTAAACAAGGCGATCTCGCAGCACGTCGTCATGCTATGAGCTATCTGATGGAAGAAGATGTGGTCACCAAATTATTTGAAACCATCGCTCCAAAGTATGCTGATCGCCAAGGTGGATATACCCGGATTATGAAGGTCGGGTATCGCCGCGGAGACGCTGCAGAAATGGTTCTTATTGAACTCGTCTAATTACACACGTTCGTAACACATTCTTGGTCAGATAAGAAGTGAAGTCAGGTTGTTATAAGCAGCCTGGCTTTTTTTATTTATAAGCCACAATTATAGGCATAGTTTGACTTGCGAAGCATATATACTCATGTAGAAAGAAAGCGAATAAACTAGGATAGTTTGTTAATTTTAGGTAAGGCTCTCTGCGTTAGATATATTTAGGAGAAATCTACTTCTATGTGGGGCTTGATGCTCAGTAAATTTGAATAATGACGAATGCAAATGGAAAATAATGGTTGTAGAATATGGGTTTCAAAAGTATACTATCTGTAAGATGTATGAAATGGTGATTAAAATTCGCATAGTTTGGGCTAAAGTTATTGGAGGTAAGGGCTAATGATGTATTATGTTTAGCTTAAGCCAAAAAATAAGAGATTCCATGACGAATTTTTTGCAACTCTATCCGATGTATTGTGAATACCAAAAAGAGATATTTGAGCTTACTGAAGAACGAATGGCGCAGAGTAAATACTCAATGGATAGGTGCGGCTTTGGACACCAAGCTGTAAAGTATCAGCTCGATGTGGATATTACAGTTGAGCTAACCAAGGCTGCAATGCAGATAAAACCTTCAGCAGAGGCTGATCTCCCATTATGTTTAAGGATAACGGATAGAGAAAGGGGCAGGGCTAATGATGCCTTATGCGAGCCTGGGCCAGAAAGTCAATGAAGTGTTCGATGGTTTTTTGCGTTTTTATCCAAGTTACCAGGAATTTCGCAAGGAAATCATTGAAGTGACTGAAAAGCATATCTCGCAAAGTCTGGCAGCAATGAGTGAGGAGACATTAAATAACTATTTCTTTGGTCATCAACTACACGCTGATATCACAGTAGAAATAACAAAGCAGGCAATGAACCTAAAGGAATTCACCGTCCCTGTAAGAGCTATAGTGCGTCCAGAGCCCCTACGAGCACCACAGTCTTTACAGGCACCACAATCGTTACATTCGCGACCGTTACCATTGTATTCGCAGTCCCCGCAGTATCCGAAGACGCAAAGTTATTTACCGAGTTCAACTCCTCCCAAGTCAAGTTATACAAAACGCACGACGCGTTTTACCTATGAGAAATGATCTGCCCTTGTCAAGGTGGACCAGGGAAATAAATAAACAAGGTTTATGAGACAAGCTACTACCAAATAAGGTGGTAGCTTATTCTTTTATGCAGCATACTTTTCCTTGTACTTCAAAATTCGTTTGTTCTCGGAAATAGGATATTGTACTGGAGAATCTGTTCCAAGTGCAGCAGCCCGTACTTCCATAGGAGTGCGGTTTCCGAATCGCTCCTGAAGCCGTTCGTAGTTATAGAAATGTATGTATTGATCAATTGCTGTTCTAAGAGTTGCTTCGTCTTCAAACTTATTTAGATTGAACATTTCTGCTTTTATGATTCCCCAGAAGCCCTCAGTGGGACAGTTGTCGAGGCAGTGACCGACACGTGACATCGATTGCTCCATCTGCTGTTCTCTGAGCTTCATCTGAAAAACTTTACTGGTGTATTGAAAGCCCCTGTCACTATGAAACAAGGGCTTTGCATCCGGATTTGCAGCCACTGCACGGTCAAAGGTATCAAATACCAACCTGTTGTCATTGCGCTTGTTTAATACATATGCCACCACAGAGCGATCGTGCAGATCCACAATAGCACTGAGGTACAACTTGTGCACAATCGCTCCTTCATACCATTTGAACTCGGTTACATCCGTTACCCATTTCTCGTTTGGTTTGGTTGCATTGAAATCCCGCTTTAAGATATTCTCCGCAGTAGTTTCGGGAGAAGCATAAGAGTATTTTCTCTGCTTTCTTCGAATCACAGAATGGATGTTGAGGACTTTCATGATGCGGTGAATCCTATTCTTGCTGTAGAATGTTCCGTTAAAATGGTTTATCCAGGCTGTCATACGGCGGTATCCGAGAATATGGTTGAATTTGTCGTCATACTCTCTAACCAACTCAGCTAACTGGATATTCTCTTGCTCGGCTTTTGGCACAGCACGGTGAGTCCATTTGTAATATGCAGCCTTAGCAAGATTCAGTTGTCGGCACATCCAGCGAATACTCCACTTCTTTTCCCTATGAAAATGCTGTATTGCAAGATATTTGGATTCAAAACGTAGCCTCCCCAACCTCACATCCCTTCGAATTCCTTCACTTTTTTTAACAGCTCTACAACCATATCCCTTTCTTCCAGCTGGCGCTTTAGGCGAAAGTTTTCTCGGCGTAAACGCTCCAACTCACCGACTTCATCATCTGTCTTGTGCTTGCCACGCTTGTCTGTGAGTCCATCTTCACCAGTTTCGAGATATTTCTTTACCCAGGTGTAGACCTGACTGTAGGAAACATCATAAAGGGCAGCTGTACCTTTATAATCTTTACCATGAGAGATACAGTACTCAGTAATTTCTCTTCTTTCTTCCAGAGTTGTTTTTCTTCTTGCGTATGCCATATAGACCTCCCTATTCGGAGCATAGTCCTTGAGCTCTTTATTGGCATTATAACGCTTAATCCATTGCCAGAGAACGCTTCTGTTTGAAATATTAAATTTTGCTACGATGTCATCTACGTAGCCATCTCCTCGAAGAACAGCTTCGACGCACATTGTCTTGAATTCTTTGTTGTAATGAGCGTTACCCTCTCCTTTCACAAAGCATACTGCACCTTGCTCTCTGTATTTGCGAATCCAATCTTTAAGCGTTGTTTCACCTATTCCATATGTTTTTGCAAGTGATTCATAAGAACCTTGTCCAGATAGATACTCTTCAACAATTCTCAGCTTCCATTCGGCATTATGCGGTGATTTAGCCATAAAAAATCCTCCTAAAGTAGTTTTGGATATTTCCATGGTCTACTTTAGGAGGAGCATATCAAAACACGGGAACGTCATCTTCCTGCCCTTTAAGGGGTGCTCGCTTCCCCAGGGGAGCCTATAAAGAACGATAAGAAATCAACAAAGATGGCGAATCAAAGATAACCAGACAAAGGAACCGACTACATAAGTGATCGGTTCCTTTGTCTGTACTCCCCCGTCACTGCCCCTATCCCTTGTGTGCGCCAGAAGGACAAGTGTGCTTAATTTCTTGCTCAGAATCATTGACATGGAACCATGGAGTGATAAAATAAAACGTAGGTTGTCTATTATATAAAAAAGGAGAGAAGAATGTGAAAAAAGGGAAACGGTTTATAGCTCTTGCCTTAAGCATGCTTTTGGTCGGCGTATCATTAGCAGGCTGCGGAGCAAGCAATGCAGGTAGCACAAACACAGGGGACAAAGTAGATAAGGCTAAAGAGACCTTAATCTACGCTCAAGGCGCCGAGCCAAGAGGGCTCGATCCAGCCCTTGTGGACGATGGTGAGTCCGCTAAGGTCATGATCAACCTCTATGAGGGACTCTTAAAGTATGCTGATGATTCAACCAAAGTTGAACCTTCACTGGCGAAAAGTTGGGAAGTAAGTCCAGATGGACTTAGCTATACCTTCAAGCTCCAAGAGGGCGTCAAGTTCCATGACGGTACTGATTTCAACGCTGAAGCAGTGAAGATCAATATCGATCGCCAAATTCCACCTCAAGCTACCCCGGATATGGCTTATGGCTCTTTCGTTTATGGATCAGTTAAGGATGTAGAAGTTGTCGATGCGAATACTGTTAAAATCAATCTGACAGCTCCTAGCACCCCTTTCCTCAATAACCTGGCTATGGTTATGGCTGCTCCTATGGTTAGTCCTAAGGCTTTACAAGAAAAAAGTAACAATCTTAACCAAGCTCCCGTGGGAACAGGCCCCTACAAGTTCGTTAGTTGGGCAAAAGATGAGAACATCGTTTTAGAACGGTATGAAGAATATTGGGGCGAAAAGGCTCTGACCAAAAATGTTATCTTTAAATTCATCAAAGATAACTCAGCTCGAGTGGTTGCCTTAAACAACGGTGAGGCCGATATGATTGATGGTATCGATGCTACTGTCGTTGATCAAATCACTAGCGCAGGAAATAAAGTATTCCAAGCTCCTGGTATGAATATCAACTACATGGCTTATAACACCTCCAAAGCACCTTTTAATGATGCTAAGGTCCGCAAAGCTGTTTCTCAGGCTATCAATGTTCCTGAGTTAGTAGAAAGCCTCTATCAAGGTTATTCTGAAACTGCAACTTCCGTATTACCCACCTTTATGGAAGGCTATGACGCAAGTATTGCGCAAGCCGCTTATGATCCCGCCGCTGCTACAGAGGCTCTCAAAGCAGCTGGCTTAACTAATGTCCACATCATTACTTATACTAATCCAAGACCTTATAATGCGGCTACTGGCCAAGCCCTTGCCGAGGCTATTCAAGGCTACCTCTCTAAAGTTGGCGTAACCGCTACCATCGACTCCTATGACTGGACAACTTATAAAGAAAAAGTAAAAGCTGGTGACTATGACATCTGCTTCTATGGTTGGATCGGTGACAACGGAGACCCGGACAACTTTATGTATCTGTTAGCTCATGAAGATCCTACGATGAATGTGGCTCGTTATAATAACCCAGAATTCAATGCCTTAATTGAAGAAGGTATCAAAGCTCCTGCAGGCGCTGATCGCAACGCTATCTATACCAATCTCGAGAAAATCGCCGCTGAAGATGCTGCTTGGCTCCCCCTTTCCCATGCACAGACCCTTGCAGCTTATAGCCCTAAAGTTCAAAACTTCTTGTACCATATGACTGGTGTTACTCCATTTGCTGGGGTATCCAAAGAATAATAAGGTAAAAGGAAAGAAGTTGGCTGCCGAGGACCGGTCTTTGTGCCGGTTCCCGGTTTTGCTTTTTCATCAGAATCTTCCGCCGAGTTTTCTATATCTTAAGAGCCGAAGGGTGTTGGAGATGTTAAAGTATATCGTTAATAGAATCTTGATGTTGATTCCTGTACTAATTGGTGTATCCATTATTGTTTTCTTTATTATGCGCGTTTTATCACCTGATCCGGCCCCGATTGTGTTAGGTCAGCATGCGACTCAAGAATCAGTTGATGTTTGGAGACAGGCTAACGGGTTAAATGATCCCATCCCTCTTCAATATCTAAACTTTATTGTAGGCGCTGTCCAAGGCGATCTGGGAACTTCCTATTATACAAAGGCGCCTGTCATTGAAGAAATTATGGCACGCTTTCCGGCCACCATCGAATTAGCAATGGTTGCTATTGTTTTGGCTTCTGTAGTTGGAATTATAATCGGAATTATTTCCGCGGTAAAAAAGAATTCCTTATTTGATAACGCGGGTATGTTTCTGGCCTTAGTTGGGGTATCAATGCCCATCTTTTGGTTGGGTATTTTGCTGATTATTTTTTTCTCAGGTACACTCTATTGGCTTCCCTCCAGCGGGAGAATCGATCCTTTGTTAAGGCCTATGGATGTTACTGGGTTTTATCTCATTGACAGTTTGATCGCCGGAGATATGGAGGCATTTACGGATGCACTTCAGCATCTGATCTTGCCGGGAGTCGCTCTAGCCATGTATTCTATGGCCATTATTACACGGATGACTCGCTCCAGCATGCTAGAGACCTTGCAGCAGGATTACATTCGGACAGCACGAGCTAAAGGGGTTTCCGAGGTGAATGTCGTTCGTAAGCACGCCTTTCGCAATGGCTTGATTCCGATTGTGACGGTGATTGGCCTCCAGTTGGGGAGTCTGCTCGGTGGAGCAGTTTTGACGGAAACAGTCTTCTCCTGGCCGGGTATTGGCTCTTATACGGTTGCCTGCATTCTGAAGTCCGATTTTCCGGTAGTGCAGGGAGTTGTCCTGCTTATTGCCACAATATTTGTGCTTATGAATTTGCTAGTTGACGTGATCTATGCCTTTTTAGATCCACGTATTAAATATTCCAAGTAGGAGGTTGCTTGTATGAAAAAGGATACGAGTTCAGGTTCAGATGTTCATCTGATGCAGGCTGCTGAATACGTGGAAAAACCAGAGTCGCAGCTCAAGGAAATGTGGTATACACTCAAGCAGAATAAGGCCGCGGTCGTTGGCTTGTGTATCATAATCATATTGGTTCTCATCGCCCTCGTGGTCTGGGCCAGTGAACTTTTAGGGATTCAAGTTTTGCCTTATGATCCCAATTATTCGGATATGTCGAAAAGTTTCACCCCACCGAACTCAGAACATTGGTTTGGCACAGACCAATTAGGAAGAGACATGTTTAGCAGGGTTCTTGATGGAACGAAGATTTCTCTCTCTGTTGGGGTAGCGGCGGTCTCCATTTCTCTCACCATCGGTGTCATCCTAGGTGCCATAGCTGGGTATCGCGGCGGCCGAACAGATACGATCATTATGCGGTTTATGGATATGATTTTAGCTATCCCTTCCATCCTGTTGGCGATTGCCTTCATGGCTGCCCTAGGTAAGGGCATAGATAAGGCGGTCATTGCAATCGGGTTGGTTTCCATTCCGGAGTATGCCCGTATCGTCAGGGGCAGCATTTTATCCATTAAAGAAAGCGATTATGTGCAAGCGGCTAAAGTCATCGGTAACAAAGACAGCCGTATTATCTTTAAGCATATTTTACCGAATATCATCTCCTTAATTGTTGTACGGGCCACTTTGGGAATTTCCACCGCAGTACTTGATACAGCAGCTCTTGGCTTTTTAGGCTTAGGTGTCCAACCGCCTTTTGCTGAGTGGGGCGATATGTTAGGAAGGGCAAGAGGTTTTATTTTTACCGCACCCTATACCTTGATTTTCCCAGGTGTTGCGATTACGACTACCGTTTTGGCCTTCAACTTACTGGGCGACGGGCTTCGCGATGCTCTTGATCCGAAATCCAGAATAAAGTAGGGGTATGAGACAATGTTATTGGAAGTAAAAAACTTAAAAACAGAATTTAAACTGAAACGTGGTACCGTTAGAGCGGTCGATGATATTAGTTTTTCAGTCGATGAAGGTGAGATACTCGCTATTGTTGGCGAATCCGGCTCGGGTAAAAGCGTCACTTCTCTTTCAGTTATGGGACTCTTACAGAAACCTGGTCGCATCGCCGGTGGCGAAATTATGTTTGAAGGGCAGAATTTGGCCCAGATGAGCCAAAAAGAGTTGCGAGCTATCCGGGGCAACAAAATCTCTATGATCTTTCAAGAGCCGATGACTTCTTTGAATCCGGTCTGGCGCATCAAGGACCAGATCATGGAAAGTCTCATGATCCATAAAAAGTTGGACAAAAAGCAAGCTTTGGCAAGAGCTATAGAGTTGTTGGACATGGTGGGCATACCCTCGGCAGCCGATCGAGCCAATGACTATCCTCACCAAATGAGCGGTGGAATGCGCCAGCGGGTTATGATTGCCATGGCTTTGTCCTGCGAGCCACAGCTTTTAATTGCTGACGAGCCGACTACAGCACTTGACGTGACGATTCAGGCCCAGATTCTTGATTTGCTCTATCACATGCGCGAAAAGTTCAATATGGCGGTCCTGTTGATTACCCACGACCTCGGTGTCGTTTCGGAAGCAGCCGACCGGGTCATCGTCATGTACTGTGGCAAAATTGTTGAGGAGGCTGACGTCAAAACCCTGTTCAAAAACCCTCTCCATCCCTATACAGTCGGATTGCTCAACTCCATACCTCAGATTGATGATGACAGTGATGATCGTTTGTATATGATTAAAGGCATGGTTCCCAATCCCTTGAACATGCCCCCCGGTTGCTCTTTTTCAGATCGTTGTGACCGCTCGATGGAGCGTTGCACTAAAGAAATGCCGAGACTTCAAGAGATCGACGGGCATAAGGTACGCTGCTTTTTGTATGAAGATACTAAGGAAGGGGAATTGAATGCCCAATGAGCGAAGTATTATTAGATATTCAAAACCTTTCCAAGCACTTTTCTGTGGGAAGCAATTTTTTTGGCAAAACCGTGTCATTGCTTAAGGCTGTAGATGAAGTTTCTTTCACCATCCAAAAGGGTGAGGCCTTTGGTTTAGTGGGTGAATCCGGGTGTGGCAAAACCACCCTGGGAAAAGTTATTGTCAATCTCCATAGTCCAACCAGCGGAAAAATGATTTTTGAGGGAAAAGATCTCACCGCCCTGAAGGAAAACGAGCGGAGAGCTTATTGTAAAGATATCCAGATGATTTTTCAGGATCCCTATGCCTCGCTCAATCCACGCATGACCGTGGGGGACATTATTGCCGAGCCGATTATCATTAATAATCTGCTTCCGGCTAATAAAGTGGAGGAACGAGTTACCTATTTATTGAACTGTGTGGGCCTAGCCCAGCACCAAAGAAATCGCTATCCCCACGAATTCTCCGGAGGTCAGCGCCAACGGGTTGGGATTGCCCGAGCCCTAGCGGTGGAGCCCAAGCTGATCGTCTGTGATGAGCCGGTCTCTGCTTTGGACGTATCCATTCAGGCCCAAGTGTTGAATCTCTTGGCCGATTTAAAGGATGAATTTGGACTGACCTATCTCTTCATCGCCCATGGTTTGAACGTGGTTAAGCACATCAGCGACCGAGTCGGGGTAATGTACCTAGGAAAGTTAGTAGAAATCGCCCCTAAGAAGGAGTTGTATGCTAATCCTCTCCACCCCTATACCCAGGCGTTACTATCTGCCATACCCATCATTGATCCAGAGAAGAAAAAGCAACGGATTATCTTAGAGGGAGATGTGCCTAGCCCTATTAACCCACCTGATGGCTGCCGCTTCTGCTCTCGTTGCTTTAAGGAAATGGAGCAGTGTAAGAGCCTAACACCGGAGCTGAAAGAGATTTCGCCCGGACACTGGGTCGCCTGTCATCTGTTTGACTAGGGAGGAATACCGGATTTTTACGGCACCCATCCAAGCCAAACCCGGCATCGCCCAGTCCCAGTCCTTCAGATATACCGCGGGGGCGCAGTCGTTGGTGCACCGTGACAGTGATACTCTCTGATAAGCAAAAAAAGGAGTTGTCAATCTACACAAAGTAGAGAGACAACTCCTTATATTTACGAAATGAAATATCACTTGCTAAGGATCTTTTCCTCACTTATATTATACCACTTTTTTATCGAAAATATTAGCCTTATAATTCCTGCCTAGAGTGTGTATGATACTTACCAGAAGGTACATGGTAATGCTGGAGGGGGTTTGAATATTGGAGAAGAGTCAGTCGGAGCAAGTTTTTGAAGTGAAGAATCTAGAGCATACAATAGCCATAGCTGAAGAGCAGTTAGCTGTCATCAGACGGGAAAACGAAGAAAGCAAGGCAGCCATTATGGCGGCCAAGAAGGAACTGAGGGAAGATACCTCACATGCGATAGCGAACCTTTGGTCCAAGGACAGTTTTTCCGACCTTGTCAACTTTAGCCAATATGCTAACCAAGTGTCAGATAAACTCTCAGAGTATGACCAACAAGCCAGGAAAATCCAGGCCTTAGAGAAATTGATCGATTCACCCTATTTTGCCCGGATTGATTTTAAGTTCGACGGTGTGGCAGACTTCGAAAAATTTTATATTGGGCGGTCATCACTTCATGAAGAGCAAAGCTATGAAATGGCTGTCTATGACTGGCGTTCTCCAATCTCCAGCGTCTTTTATCGCTTTACCCTAGGAGAAGCTTTTTATGATTCACCTGGCGGCAGGATCACCGGGCAGGTGAATTTAAAACGCCAGTATGAAATCAAGCGGGGCCAACTGGAATACTATTTTGATGCCGATGTTCAGATTATAGATGAATTTCTTAGGAAACTCCTCTCCCAAAATGCTTCCTCTCAAATGAAAACCATCGTCGAAACCATTCAGAAAGAACAGGATATGATCATCAGGGACATGGAAGTAGATTTGATGATGGTCCAAGGGGCGGCCGGAAGCGGCAAAACCTCAGTGGCCTTGCACCGAGCAGCCTATCTAATGTATCAGGGGCTGACCGAGAAATTAACTCACAACAATATCGTGGTGATCTCACCCAACAGGCTTTTTGAACGGTACATCGCCAATGTCTTGCCCGAGCTGGGGGAGAACCAAGTCAATTCCCTTTTGTTCGATGATATACTTAGTAACCTTTTGCAGAGAGAGGATATCCAGACCAAGAATCAATTTTTGGAATATGTGCTTACCTCCGACAGGCAGGCAGAGGGAACAATAGCCAAAGAAGCCATGAAATTCAAAGGGTCCAGCCAGTTTGTAGAAATATTAAACCGTTTCACCGCGGATCTACCGATGCGCTGGCTCCAGTTTACGGATATCTATTATGACGGAAGAGTTTTGGTCAGCTGGCAGCTACTAAAATCCCAACTTCTACAAAGCAACCCAGAGGTTCTTTTAAGCCTCCGTTTGCGGCGCTTGGAAAAATCGATTTTGAAGTCCGTTCATAAAGAGCGCAAAGAGCGCATGGAAAAGCTAAGAAACATCATTGCTCAAAAACCTGAGCATGAGTTTGAAGTGGAAGAAGTGGCCCGGATGTTATCCATTCAGGAAAGCACAGTCCTGATTAAGAGCATTCGTAAGTTTACAGAGTTGGATTGTTTTGAACTCTATAGGAAGCTTTTCAGTGATAAAAACTATTTTTATAGTTTAGCCAAAGGTCTCGAATTGCCGGATTGCATCGAGGATATCCTGAACCTGACGCGTAAAAACCTGCAAAAGAAAGAATTGCAGCATGATGACGCTCTAGCTCTGACTTTCCTGCAATTAAAAACTAAGGGTAACGCTGATTCTAAAGCTATAAAACAGGTGGTCATCGATGAAACTCAGGATTACTATCCCATTCATTTCGAAATTCTAAAAGAATTGTTTCCCAAAGCCCGCTATACCGTATTAGGTGATATCCATCAAACCATTGGTAAACAGGAAAGTATGGATCTATATGCCCGGGTCGCTCAAATCTTAGACAAAGAAAAATCGACCCTAGTCACCTTGGCTAAGAGTTTTCGCTGTACACAAGACATATTGGAATACAGCGCTCAGTTTCTTAGCCCGGGTTCTACCCTCAACAGTTTTAGCAGAAAGGGAGATGTACCGGAGGTCTTCACAGCTCCAAACCAAGCGGCTTTCGATCAGCTAATCCTCAACGAGGTTAATACCTGTCAGGAAAAGAATTATCAATCCATCGGGATAATCTGCAAAGCAGAGAAAGACGCTATTGCTATCTATGAGCGACTGAAGGATAAGATACCCCTTCAACTGATCAACAGTGATACGGTCGTCGATTTAATAGGTGTACTCATCATCCCTGTGTACCTGTCCAAAGGCCTAGAATTTGATGGGGTACTCATCTGCGATGTGGATGCAGAACATTATCACAGTGATGATGATAGGAATCTCTTATACATCGCCTGTACCAGAGCGCTACATCGCCTCAATTTGTTTTACACCGGGGATATCAGCCCCTTGCTATCAGCCGAGTAACTTGCGCAACTGATAGTATAATGCGAAGCTTATTTCTGAAGAAAAGACTAAATATATTGATCGATTGACAACGTAAGACAGCGACTACGGAAGTTTGCGTTAAGGAGTGAGGTGCTTGGCTTTCCAAAAGATAGCCTCGATTTTGGCTGAGATAATTGGTATTGACGATGAAGATATTACCCCGGACACAGAGTTGAACCGCGAATACGGAATCAAGCCGGTGGATCTTGCCAAACTGATTATTGAATGTGAGCGGACATTCCAAATTACCATTCATGATGAAGATGTCTATCGCTTCAGATACGTCCATGATCTTATGGAGTATATCAGGCGGATAAAAGAAGAGGAGTAATCAGAGCTTGCTATTTGTTAATTAACGAAATGACAAAGCGCGACGGTCATATAACTGTCGCGCTTTTGTCATAATTATGGCTTGAAAACTTCTGATTTAACATGAGCATCGCCCTCCTTCACAGCATTACATGCTGTTGGTCGGCGCATTTGCTTAACTATAAAAACGACCATGCCTAGGTCAATAAGAACATCCCCTAAGCTAAAGAGCTGCTTTCCGAAAATAGGGATATTGGCATAGAAAATATCAGCTAGAAAGCTTAACTGGGTGGTTTCTGTGAGGATTCCATGGGTACCCGTACCAACTAGGAGAAGCTGTCGGCTTGCTTCTGGGAGTAAGGTAGGATCGACGGGCATTAGCCCTCCATTGAAACTAATCACTGCGGCATTTAAAGCGATTCCCAGAGTAACCAAACTAAAGCCCTGGAAGGATCGATTCATCCATGTAAAGCTCATCAAGAAAAAGTAAGAGAGCGAGTGGGTAAGAGGAATAACCCAGTGGCTTGACCAGCCAAGATTGAACTTTACTGACCAAAAGGCAAAGATTTGCAAAAGAGCTCCTAAAAATAAGAGCTCTAATCGTTTAACCTCAATATTTACAAGGGAATTAAAGCTACCGCCGGATAGAAAGCCGATGAGTACAGCTAAAATCATCGATTCAAGCAGCATTTACTTCTTTCCTCTCTCGCTTATTCATTCAACATTTAACTATTTGTACGTCTTTCCGTGGCGATTGTTGCTCTTGAGGATTTTCTCTTTGCATAATATTATCAAAAGCAACTACAACATCTGGATCCAACTGACTACCTGAGACACGCCGTAATTCGATTAAAGCTTCGGCAGGGGAAAGAGACTCTCGGTAACTTCGGCTTGAAGTCATGGCGTCATAGGCATCAGCCAAAGCAATAATCCGGCTTTCCAGGGGTATGTCCTTGCCTTTTATGCGGTCAGGATAGCCATTACCATCAAAACGCTCATGATGAGATCGCACCGTGGAGCTTACATCGAAGAGAAAGTCAATGCTGTGGACAATTTGCTCCCCAATGGCCGAGTGATTGCGAATAATCGTCCACTCTGATTCGGTGAGTTGCCCCTTTTTATTGAGAATGTCCTCGCTGACCCCGATTTTTCCTACATCATGTAAGACCCCCGCATACTTGATAAACTCGACGCGATCCTCAGCTAGTTTTAATTCCTCTGCAATTTTGGCCGACCACTCGGCAACCCGGCTGGAATGACCGCTGGTATAGGAGTCCTTCGCTTCTAAGGCAGTGACAAGTGCTTCGACCGTATTGAGGTAATTTTTGCGCATATCCATATAAAGTTGGAAAGAATGGCGGGCAAGGAGTAGAGGAATGAATAAGAGGAATAAGGCTAATACCCCAAACTCTCGATAGATCATGGAAGTAAGGATTGCCAAGGGGGCAAGGGCTAAAAAGTTAGGTATAGACCAACGAATATTGATTCTCCACATGTACCATGGAGACTTATCAAACAGTGCGCCAAGAGTAATAGAGACAATGGTTACATTCAGAAGACTATAGGAAAAAGCAGCAACAAAATAGCTGATCAGATTCACTATATCGAATCGCGCGTGCTGAGCATTAAAAAGATTAAAAATCAAGTAGGCAAACGAGATGGAAATGACATATTGTGACGCATTAAAAATCCTTTTGTAAAGCAATTGTTCTTTTCCAGCCTTACCAAAAATCAAGATACCGGCTGCTAAAACAATAGGGATCGTTACCCCTATAGGGAAAAGAATTAGGCAGGTCATAAAAATTGCATAGCCGACTGTGACATATCCTCCCTTCGGAAGCGAGACAGGAAGGGATTCGCTAATCACTGCTAAAAGAGCAAAGGCTAATAAACCTAATAAATCGGCACGTTGCCAGGAATGGTTAGAGATAAACCAATATGAAAGCCCTAGGCCGAGAGTTACCACGACATAAAATAGTTTTTTAAAACTGGAAGGTAGTTCTTTCATTTTCATCCTCTACAATCACAAAATTTATAGATTGGCCGGCAAGAGTACATTAAATCTTGTAGTTAGCGCCACCAGCGAGAACAAGAGTTACAAGAATAGCAAGTACCTTGTATAGTTTGCTCATTACGGTTACCCCCTTTATCTACAAATAGATCAGGTTTAACCGCTTCGCTCATTTTCCGCTTCGCTAATTAGGAAAAAGCGCATTTAATTGTTACTTTTGCCGACCAAAAATAACGGAAGTTAAATATCAATTTTGGCCCTTAGAAGAACCACAATTTGCGGTTCACAGCATCCAAAGTGGCTTTGACCACAGCTTCTCTTTCGTCATTTTTTATTAGAGCACAACCGACTAAACTTTGCTCACCAATAGGTGTGATTAAGCTAAGTTCCACCAGTGCCACTTTATGCTTGCCTAGATGTGAAATCACTACATCTTCTGTGGCAAAAACCAGCTTATTCATTAGAGATGTGTGTAAAGCATTGATGGTGGCATCCGCCAAAAGACGGAGCTTGGTGTAGGTTGTGGAGGTTCCTGAGGCAACACCTTCGTATATTTTTTCGTCAATCGAGAGCTCTACCTTTATTTCAGCCTTCGTGTTGACGGTACGGAGGGATACACTAGCGAGCCTTGGTCGGAGTTGTGTACCCTTTAGAGGTGGACGAGAAACCTCTGTTTCACCCTCTTGCTGCTCCAGTTGCACAACACTTATAATTTTATGGTCAATTTCTATGCCGAATTGAGCAGCCAACATAGATTCCACATCACGGACGATTTGCTTTGGGTTTCGATCTGAATTTGCAAGGATATGAATTTCGACAATTTCATTAGCTGCATTGCCTTTGATGCTAGTAGATATTACGGAGCGAACCTTTCTGACTGCTTGCTCACAAGGTGCCCAGATCATTTCTGACATAAAGTTCCTCCCTAAACTGTGATGTTTTTCCATTTTCCAGTTTGCTTATTTCGACACTAGGCGTCAACTTCCCTTCTTCTATTGACCTGATTTTCCTAAAAAGAAGAATAAGCTAGCCAATCAAAGAAACCAGGTCTTAGAATGACCTGGTTTCGCCTGTGAATATGACTTGGGCTAGGATGAAGTTACGCACTTCTTATACACAAAGGGCTCGCTCTTTAAAAAGATCGTGAGGAAAGCTGCGATTAAGCAAAGTGAAGCAGCAATCAGATAAGCATAGAAATAACTATTGGTGAGATCGACAACGGTTCCCGCCATGAGGGGGCCGAAGACTCCACCCACCCCCCAAGCGGTAAAGACTAGTCCGTAGTTGACACCGCCATTTTTTGTGCCGAAAAAATCATACGTGGCTGATGGGAAGAGGGAAAGGAGTGAGCCATAGCTTAATCCAGTCATGATAGCACCAAAGGCAATCAGGACGGGGCTGCTATAGTAAGCGAAGGCGAGCATATTAAGTCCTTGCAGGGTAAAGAAGATGCGCATGGTCCAGCCTCTGCCGATTCGATCTGAGAGCCAGCCTGCCAATACGCGACCTCCGGCGTTGAAGATAGCTAATAAAGCCACCATTGCAAAACCCCAAGAGACTCCGGTCTGAAGTTTGGTAATGGTAGAGAGCTGACCGATGATCATGAGACCTGCTGTGGCACCGGCGGCAAACATTATCCAAAGAAGATAGAAACGGGAATCCTTTAGCATTTCTTGCCAGGTAAAATCAGCATTTGCAGCAGGTCCAAGGGATGGGAAAGTGGCACTTGAAGATGCGGAAGTGGAGGTGGGAATAGAGTTTGGGGAAGAAGGTGTGGATTGCCGAGATGATATTGAACTTTTGATAGCCGGGCTGAGGGGAACCGCAAGAATCTGAGAGAGAGCAACGATGGTGAAGAGGAAAATCAAGCCTTCGATGCGGAAGGCACCCTTGACACCAAAGTTGCCGATGAGAACGTTAGTTAGGGGGGCGATATAGAGGGAAGCGAGGCCAAACCCAGCCACAACGATTCCTGAGATCAGGCCTTTCTTTTGGGGAGGAAACCATTTTACAGCGGCCGGGGTAGCGGCTGAATACCCAAGTCCAATACCCATGCCCGCAAGCAAGCCAAAGGTTAGGATGAGGATAAAGAGAGAATCTGTAAAGCTACTCAGGATCAGTCCACTACCGGCTAAAACACCACCTGCTGTAGCGACCCAGCGTGGGCCAAAGCGATCTTGTAAACGACCGCCGGGTACCATCATCAGAGCAAAGACTGCACAGGCCACGGTGTAGGGAAGGGAGGCAGCCGTCTTAGACCAGTCAAACTGCTCAGTTAAAGCAGCAGCAAAAACACTCCAGGTATAGAGGACTCCTAGGGCTAGATTGATGCCCGTGCCGGCTAGTGTCACAGTCCACCCGCGGGTCGTCTTATTCATAGTCTATCTCCTTTCCTTAGAAGGGAATAATGTGAATTATAGCGGTAATTATGAAAGGCTTAGGCCCAAAGCAAAATGGAATTATTTATGACTTAAGTGATATTGCTACCGGCTTATTTAGCAAGAGACTTTAAGATTAGACTTTGAAACTCTAAGGAAGCGATGTGCAATAGAGTCAGAGAAAGGCCAGGGGAAAACCCTAGCCTTTTGTTTGTAAAGCCCATTCAAAGCCCTTACTATGGGTCCGGATTACTCTTGATAGCTGGCTTTGAGCATATTGATGACAGAAACATCCGATAAGGTGGTGGTATCACCTATGGCCCGACCCTCCGCAATATCTCTTAAGAGGCGGCGCATGATTTTACCGCTTCGTGTCTTGGGTAGTTCAGCCGTGAAAAAGATATCATCAGGACGAGCTAAAGCTCCGATTTTTTGGGCCACATGCTTTTTAAGGATATTGACAAAATGCGGGCTAACTTCGATGCCCTCCTTTAAAGTGACAAAAGCAGCAAGGGCTTGCCCTTTGATTTCATGGTGTTTGCCGATACAAGCAGCTTCTGCTACGGAGGGATGATCGACCAAGGCGCTCTCCACTTCCATAGTACCAATCCGGTGTCCTGAGACATTGATAACATCGTCTACTCGGCCCATAATCCAGAAGTAGCCGTCTTTATCCCATTTGGCGCCGTCACCGGGGAAATAGACTCCCGGCCAGTTGCCAAAGTAGGTCTTCTCAAAGCGCTCATTGTCTCCGTAAACACCGCGGAGCATAGCAGGCCATGGTTCTTTGATGGCCAAGTAGCCCCCACTCCCCTTAGGAACCGATTGACCATTGCTATCCACCACCTCGATTTTGACACCGGGGAAGGGCGTCGTACAGGAGCCGGGCTTTAGGGAGGTAATACCGGGAAGGGGAGTCATCATGATCATCCCGGTTTCGGTTTGCCACCAGGTGTCCACGATAGGACATCTTTCCCCACCAATATATTTGTAATACCACATCCATGCTTCGGGGTTGATAGGCTCGCCCACCGTACCAAGGAGGCGCAGACTGGAAAGATCTCGACTTTGGGGATACTGGGGTCCCCATTTCATAAAGGTTCGAATGGCGGTAGGCGCAGTATAGAGAATGGAAACCCGGTATTTTTCAACGATTTCCCAGAAACGATCTCGCTGTGGATAATCAGGACTTCCTTCATACATAACGACAGTGGCACCATTAGCAAGAGGGCCGTAGACAATATAGGAGTGCCCGGTGACCCAGCCTACGTCCGCCGTACACCAGTAAACATCCTCCTCTTTCAGGTCAAAAACCATACGATGGGTGGAGGATACACCGACCATGTAGCCGCCAGTTGTATGAACGACTCCTTTGGGTTTGCCGGTGGTTCCGCTGGTGTAAAGGATAAACAGCATATCTTCTGCATCCATAGGCTCCGCCGGGCAGACCGAGGAGGCCTTTTGCATTTCCTCATGGTACCAGAGATCCCGACCCTCTTTCATCTGGACGGGTTGATGAGTGCGCTGGATAACGAAGACGTGATTGACACAATCCACCCCTTCCAGTGCTGCGTCCGCATTGTCCTTGAGGGGAATCGTGTTGCCCCGGCGGAAGCTACCGTCTGAGGTGATGATGGCTTTAGCTTGGGCATCAATAACGCGATCGCGTAGGGAATCGTAGCTAAAACCGCCAAAGACCACACTGTGGGGTGCTCCGATGCGGGCACAGGCCAGCATGGAAATCACGGCTTCGGGGATCATCGGTAGATAAATTGTGACGCGGTCGCCCTTTTCAACGCCATTTGCCTTCAAAACATTAGCAAATTTGCAGACTTCCCGATGGAGGTCCTGATAGGTGAGAACGCGGCTATCCCCGTTTTCTCCTTCGAAAACAAGGGCTGCCTTATTGCGATGCCAATCACTAAGATGGCGATCCAGACAGTTATAGGAGGCGTTGAGCTTACCATCGACAAACCACTTGGCATGGGGAGCATTCCACTCGAGAGTTTTTTCCCAAGGGCTAAACCAATTAAGGGTATTCGCTTGTTCTTCCCAAAAAGCTAAATGATTATGACCTTGGTCATATATTGCATCGCTTTGAATCACAGCACTTTTTCGAAACGTTTCCTGAGGTGCGAACTCTCGATTCTCATTGAGCAAAGCTTCTAAATTACTTTCCAACATACGTATTCCTCCCTCTATCGTCCCGCAACTATCTCTCTAGTTCTTTAATTTACTGCATTCTATCAAAGGAACAGGGGGAAGAACACGGAATCAGGGTAAAAAACCAAAGAATGGAGATTAACGGAGAATTCTGACAGGTTATCCGCTTCACAAGTGGCAAGATGGAAATTAAGGGCGGGTGAATGGTCGATTTTTACAGGGTAATGGGAACGGTGGAAATTTGCGGAGTCAAAGGTGTCTTGACGCGATTGAACGGTCGTTTTAATATGTACGAGAGGAGCAAGACAAGCAAAAACGCTAATAATCGGCATTTAAGTCGAGGAGAACGAATGATTTCTAGAGTCTTGTCGCTAAGTATGGATAGTATAGTTTAGAGGCAGAGTAACTGTAACTATAATGGTAATAGATGAAGGAGTACTTCTTTGAGTGAAATAACTACAGAATCAACCCAACGCAATATCGCCTTGAAAATAGCCTATGATGGAACCCATTATCACGGATTTCAACGCCAGCCGGAGTTTCATGGCCCGACCGTGCAAGGGTCTTTGGAGTCGGTATGGGCTAAGCTAGTGGAAGAAGTAGTCACGTTGAATACGGCAGGTCGGACTGACAGAGGGGTCCATGCAACGGGGCAAGTCGTTAATTTTCGCACCGCTGCCCGCATCCCAGCAGCCAAGATCCCCAAGGCTATGAATAGCTTGTTACCCCGAGATATTCGGGTCGTCGATGCCCAGGAAGTAGCCGATAGCTTTCATGCTCGTTTTTCAGCCCGTTGGAAACGTTATGATTATGAGATCGATAACCATACGATAGCGGATGTCTTTAAACGGCTCTACTCTGTGCATGTGCCGGTTCCCTTGGATTGGCAACGGATGCAGCAGGCGGCTCAGCTGATGGTGGGTCGGCATAATTTTAAGGCCTTCTCCTCAGTGGGTGGGAATAGTAAGACCTTTGAGCGCACGCTTTATGTTTGCCAAGTGACGGAACATCAAGGACAGATCCGGATTACCTGTATCGGCGATGGGTTTCTTTATAATATGGTGCGCATTATTGCCGGCACCCTCATTTATGTGGGGAGAAAACGCATTCCACCGGAAGCGATTCCCGGTATTCTCGAACGTGGGGAACGGAAACGTGGAGGGCCCACGGCAGCTCCCCGAGGCCTTACGCTAAGTTATGTCCACTATGGGGAAGAGTTACCTAAGGATATTTTTCCGGAGTTTTATCACTGAACGTAAGATGCATCATTGGGAGGTGAGCAGCTTGGATCATAGGTTGCCCGAGGCAGTGACCCTGCAGCGTTTTCTTGAAGAGCAGAAGCTTGAACCTCTTCGGAAAGATGCGCTCTTTCAGGAGGAGCTGTTGGCATTACCACTACAGACCCTATCCTTTGGTGACCCAAAAGGCACGTCGATAGATAGGACATTAAGGTTGCCATTGGTTGGTAAACATTTAAACCTGGAATGTGAGGGGAAACTCCTTCGTTTTCGCTTAAGAGATGATCAGGGGAAGGGTCAAGCCTATCTTAACCAGCTTGATCTAAAGAATCGGGCTGACGCTACCCAAGGGAGCTTTATGTGCCCACTTCCGATGGATTGGGAGGATTTTTGTGCTCAAGTGACTGACTGGGTAGAGCGGGAAAAGGGAAGAATCCTTGGCGCCTGTGAAGATTTCACTAGGCATTTAACAGAGCAGATCACTAGGGGATATGGGTTGAGCATTCTGACCGAGCTTAAAAAATATCTAGGTAGAGATGTTTTTCTTTTGGATAAACACTTTAAGGTACTGGCTTGGGAAGGTGGAGAGCATCTTCCCTTTAATCCCATTGCCTTCGTGACACCGAAGCTGTCCAGCTTTAAAACCATGGATTTAATGCCGGAAACCCCCCTTAGTCTAGGAAAATGGAATGACGCTCAGTATAAGGACGTCCCTCTCAGCTGGTATCCTTTGGCAGGTCAGCAAGGGGTTTTGGGATATATAGGTTTGGGGATAGACCATGAGGAGCTTAATCCTGTGGGTAGGTTATTCCTCTATAAGACAGCGGTCCTGCTTTACTTTGAACTGGCTAAAGCTCAATCCGTCGAGGATACGGAACGCCAGCATTACCGGGACTTTCTTTTTGATCTTCTTTACAATAACTTTGATTCACTGGAAGTGGTGCAGTCACGGGGCAAGCTTTGGGGAATGGATCTGACCAAACCCCACATGGTGATTGTTGGTGAGATTCCGGGCTATGATCCTGACTCGGCCGATAGGGTGGCTTTTCAGGAGCGTTTAGATACAGTGGCTATGATTCTTCGGAACCAGCCACGGACCATCTTCTTAGAACGAAATGATCAGATTGTGCTCCTCTACCCATTGGAAGGTATGATACCCTTAAGGCAATGGGAAGCTACAGCTAAAAGACTTCTTAGTCCTCTTTTGAAATTGCCCGGGGGCCTGAATGAGGAGCGGGCGATGATGTTTGGAGTGGGTACTCTTTATGAATCCGCGCGCTATATCCATCGCAGTTTTCAAGAGGCCAAGTCCGCTTTGGAGCTGGGGCAATTGTTTAATCTCCAAGAGCGAGTCATTTTGTTTCAGGAGCTTGGGGTTATGCGACTGTTGCTCAAGCTCGAGCAACAAGAGCTGGAGGATTTTCGCAATGAGGTGTTAGGTCCTTTGCTCAAATTTGATCAACAAAATAATCTGCACCTGGAGGAGACCTTGTTAGCCTATCTCGCTTCGGATGGGGATTTGAATTTGGCAGGAGATCGGCTGTATCTCCATCCTAATACCTTGCGCTATCGTTTGAAAAAGGTTGCCGAGGTTCTAGATCGAGATCTAGGTAGCTTGGAAAACCGTATGAATTTGTTTATCGCTTTAAAAATTGGTCGTCTTAAGTCTTTGTGGCAAGAGTGAACCCTCTAAGAACCATTAAATTTCAAAAGTCAAAAGAGTATGACAAAACAAAACCCTTGCACCCTATGGAGTGCAAGGGTTTTGTTTTTTATTACAACAGAAGTTTGAAAAATTCGTGAAGCTTTATAAAAGGAAACAAGTAAAGTGAAGTCAGATAAAAGAAATAATTCACGACATCAGGCAAGCAAAGGAGGGAATTTATGATAGAGCTCAAGAGTTCACCAGAGAACACGGCACAGCCGTTGGGTCTTGCCGTCCAAATCGAAATGCTGAACGCTCTCAGTCGGGTTTTCTCAGCAGGTGGGGAGAACCTTGATCAGACCCTGGCTAGGTTAACTCAAGCTTATGGGTCGTGGCTTGAAGCGAGGTTAGGCGATCTGCCAGGAGATCAAGAGCTGCTTTATCAGCTGAAGGAGGGTCAAGAAAGAGAAGGGGAAAAGAGGTTGGTCTACGAATTCAATCGGCTGTTCGTGGGACCGCAATCTCCACCGGCCCCCCCTTATGAGTCAGTCTACCGCTATGGAGAGCGTCAGGTCATGCAAAAATCCACCCTAGATGTTCGTCAGTGGTACCGATCGGAAGGCTTATCCTTAGCAGGTCGAAGCAATGAACCCGATGATTACATCGCTACAGAATTGGAATTTGCTGCTTATCTCTTGTCCAATGCCATCGAGCAGTATCGGAAAGACCAACCCCAAAAGGCAAAGGTCTATAAAGATAGATATAACGCATTTTGTCATGAGCACTTGGCTGTTTGGCTCCCCAGCTTTGTTCAGACTTTATCCGCATCAACTCGAGAACAGTTCTATATTACCTTGGGAAAGATTATCCAGAGAGTTGTCAAACCTGTTTAGGGTGATTCATTAACAGTCACCCATGATCTATGTAGGTTCCAGGGGATTTCATTACAAAGAAGGAGGTCAATTATGAAGATCACGCGTCGTCAATTTATCGGTGGTACTGCAGCAGTCACCGCCGGAGCTGGGTTGTTTAGCTTTAACATGCTTGCCAAATCAGATTTCGTTCATGCGGAAAGCAACCAGGCGGGAGTCAAGACATTCCGTAATGTCTGTCCACGTAACTGCTATGACACCTGTGCGCAGATTTCGTATGTGGAAGATGGGGTGCTAAAAAAGGTCGAAGGGGATCCCAAGAGTACCTATACCAATGGCAAGCTTTGTCTGAAGGGATATAACTACACCCGCCGTGTCTACAGTCCGGATCGTATTAAATATCCCATGAAGCAAACCCCTCGTGGCTCGGGCAATTGGGAGCGCATTAGCTGGGACGAAGCCATGAATACCATTGCAGAGAAAATCCTGAGTCTAAAAAAACGTTACGGTTCTACTCTTCCCGTCTGTTTGGATAAATACTCCGGCAACTTTGGGATCACCCACTACGGTATTGAAGGAACCCTGTCTAGTATTGGCTACACCACGAGAGCGGTAGGAACCCCCTGTTGGCCGGCCGGTATCGATTCTCAGACCTATGATTTTGGAACCATTATCAATAATGACCCTGAAGACTTTGCTAATGCCAATTATATTATCCTTTGGGGATCAAACTGTGCCTGGACCGGAATCCATAGCCTTCCCTTTATTATGAAGGCGAAGGAGCGGGGAGCTAAATTAGTGGTTATCGACCCGATTCTAACTTCTACAGCCTCCAAGGCCGATCTCTTTATTCAGATTAAAAACAGTACCGATGGGGCTCTGGCTCTTGGTATGGCCCGCTACATTTTGGATAAGGATCTGGTGGATTGGGATTATGTAAATGCCAACAGCATCGGCTTTGAGGAATGGGCGGACTATGTAAAAAAGAATATTACACTCGAGTGGGCTGCCGAAAAATCCGGAATCCCCCAAGACGTGATTATTCAACTGGCTCACGAGTATGCTACTGCCAAACCGGCCTCCATCTGGGTGGGCTATGGAATGCAGCGCCACACCAACGGAGGACAAAATGTCCGCATCATTGATGCCTTGGGATTAATGACCGGAAATATCGGCAAATCTGGAGGAGGGGTGAACTACGCTCATCTGGAGACTTGGGGCTTTAACTACCACGCTATGGTCATGCCCGCTCCTGAGGGCTCGGTAGGAATGCCGGGGGCTAACGGTACCTTTACGGATCGCGCCGTCAATATGAATAACTTTGCTGCTGATGTCCAAGCCTTAACAGATCCGCCGGTAAAAATGCTCTGGCTCGCTGCACGGAATCCGGTATCCCAAGACCCTGATACCAACGACATCATTAAGATGTTTAACTCCATGGAATTAGTCGTCACCGTGGATTCCTTCTTCAACAAGACAGTAGAGTTATCCGATATTGTCCTTCCTGCGACCACTCACTTTGAAGATTGGGATGTCATGGCTAGCTACTGGCATTACTGGGTCGGCATCAATCAACGAGCCATCAACCCCATGTACGAATCGAAGAGCGATGTGGAGATCGCCATGGCCCTATCCAAAGCCATGAACACTTTAGAACCTGGATCCTGCACCTATCCTACTGAGGGTGATCCCGAAGAATGGACAGCCAAAGAGTTTAACGATGGGGTCTTTAACATGTTGGGAATTTCCGATTACAAAGAATTACTGGATGGACCTCGCAAGGCGAAGTTCTCCCCAGCAGCCTGGGCCGATGGCAACTTCCGTACTCCTTCAAAGAAATTTGAAGTCCATAGCGAACGGGCTGCCCAAAATGGCCTCCCTGCTATCCCCATCTGGGTCGAAGAGATGAAGGCGCCCACCCAATATCCCATACGCTTTATGACACCTCACCCCCAACACGGCCTCCACTCTCAATTCCAAAACCTTGATTGGATGATGGCCGCTAATCCGGAGCCTTTCTTAGAAATTCATCCCGAGCTAGCCGTTAAACATGGTATTGGCGAAGGGGATATGGTCCGAGTCTACAATGACTTAGGAGAAGTAACCATTAAGGCCCACCTAACCCAGACAACCTCACCCGATGTCGTTGTTAGCTATGAGGCATGGTATAAGGATTCTAAGTTCAATGTGAACTTCACCGTGAAAGCCATTCCTGCGGATATGGGTAAACAAGCTACAGGCATGGACGGGATTGCCTTCCACGATAACTTTGTGGCGATAGAAAAGGCGTAAGGAGGGGATAAATCATGAGTAAGCAATTAGGTTTCTTGCATAATTCGGAAAAATGTATCGGTTGCAGAGGCTGTGAAATGGCCTGCAAAAATGAATATCAAAGCGATGCCTCGGTTCGTTGGCGTCAAGTTTATCAGTTACGGGAAAAGGATTTCTCACTACCCACGCGGATGTTTATCTCGGTAGCCTGCAATCATTGTGAGAACCCGGAATGTTTGCGGGTTTGCCCGGTAAAGGCCTATACCAAACGTGAGGATGGTATCGTTATTCATGATCAGGAGCGCTGTATCGGCTGTAAACTCTGTACAATGGCTTGCCCCTATGATCGTCCGCAGTTCAATGCTGTACTAAAAAAGGTAGAAAAATGCAATCTGTGCTATGAGCGCCTAGATCAAGGACAACAGCCAGCTTGTGTGGCCGCTTGTGTGCCAGAAGCCCTAGAGCTTGTAGAGGTTAACGAAGAATTAGATCTAAAGGTTGGTGTTCTGAAAACCTTACCTGGAATGCCCAACCCTTCAGTAACGAATCCATCTATACGATTTATCGGGCCGAAACAAGGCAGGCAAATAAGGAGGGATGTATAATGGGACAATGGGAATGGCCATTAGTTATTTTTACCGTTCTCGGTCAAACCTCGGTAGGTATCATTTTCTGTCTGTGGCTACTGGAAAGAAAACAAAGCAAGCTGGCAACGACGGCCACCACTGAGTATCAGAGCTTTATTAAAAGGTCGGTTCTGGTCTCCGGTGTACTCCTAGCGGTAGCTATGATCGCCTCCCTCTTCCACTTAGGGCATCCTCTTGAGGCTTATCGGGCCTTAACTCACTTGGGTACCTCTTGGTTAAGTCGGGAAATTCTCCTCTTCATCTTTACCTTTGGTGCCTGGGCTTACCTAGCACTCCTCTCCCGAAGACCAGGTAGCAAAATGACTGGAATCATGGCTCTGACTTCAGGCCTAGGCTTCCTCGGGATTATCAGCAGTGCTTTGATCTATACCCTTCCCCGGGTTCCCGCTTGGAACAACTTAGGACCGGTAATCTTCTTCCTGATGACCAGCGTCATCTTAGGTACACTGTTTACTGTCTTCTTAGGTCGCAAGGTCTTGTCCTCTGGTGAAATAAAGCAACTGCTCAATATCGCCTTAGGTAGTGTAATCGGCAGTGCTATCCTCTCGCTCCTGTATTTCTCTCTTCTGCAGGTTACACCGGAAGGTGCGGCTACAGCCCAGTACCTCCTAGCAAGCCCCGTCTTTTGGCTCAGAGCAACAGTTGGCTGGGTAATTCCCATTTTTCTAATCATGAATGCAGTACGCAAAAAGGAAACACCTCAACCCCAAATGATTCTTTTCGCCCTCACCTGCGGTGTAGCGGGAGAACTCTTGGGGAGAGGACTCTTCTATGTGAGTGCTGTGGGAATGCATATTACAGCTTTGATGTAAAAGGATAAAAGAGCAAAAGAGTAACTAAACACTAACTAAACACTAACGATATTAAAAAGCTTACAAAAATGCACCGAGGCAATGACCTTGGTGCGTTTTTGTAAGCCCCTATCTATGACTACAAGCTTTAAGAATAGTATTCTTAAGTAAAGGGCAGACAAAACACCTAAAGGGAAAAAATGCAAGTATAACTTGTCTCTGAAAAGGGTGTATAATGTTGTGTCGGGCTTTGTTATCCAGTGCCCTTAGTCTTAGAAGAAATTGGTGAGGTTAAAATGGAAGTAAAATCGTCGAAAACTGGGGTGCTTTACGCCTTTGCGGCATACATAGTCTGGGGACTGCTGCCTATCTATTGGAAGACTTTGCAAGGTGTCCCAGCACTTGAAATTCTAGCGCACCGGATTGTCTGGTCCTTTGCTTTTGTCACGATGTTAATAGTACTAAAAAAGCAATGGGGTAGAGTGGGTAGTATCCTCCGTGATCGATCGAAATTGTTAGGGCTGGTATTAAGTGCTTTATTGATCACTGCCAATTGGTATATCTATATTTGGGCAGTGAACAGCAACAAAGTTGTTGAGGCAAGCCTTGGCTATTACTTCAATCCTTTGCTCGTGGTTTTGATAGGAATTATCGTCTTAGGAGAACGAATCGATCGCTGGCAAATCGCATCGCTTGCTTTAGCAGCCATCGGGGTTCTCATACTTGCTTTTGAATATGGAAGAATTCCCTGGATATCATTAGGGCTGGCGGTAACCTTCGCTTTATATGGTTTGGCGAAACGGTTGGTGAATGTGGACTCCTTACTGGGCTTGGCCTTAGAGACGGCGGTTGTCGCGCCTATTGCACTAATTTATCTTTGGGTAGGGACAAAGAGTGGTGGTGTAATCGGTGATTATGGAATGAGTAAGCTGTTGTTATTGATGGGAGCGGGAATCGTAACGGCTATCCCCCTACTATGGTTTGCCAATGCAGCAAAGAGCGTTCCTTTCGCAACGATTGGCTTTATCCAATACCTATCGCCTACGTTAAACCTTTTACTTGGTGTTCTCGTCTTTCATGAAGAATTTACGTCTACCCATGCCTGGAGTTTCGGATTCATTTGGGTTGCCTTAGCTGTCTATTCGATTTCTCGGATATACGGTTTGCGGAGGGCTAATCTTAGCGCGGTTCAGCCGTTACAAGGAAAATAATTTAAATGCATTAATCAACTTTATGTGATTTAAAACGGGTACCTGAGGATAGGTTTAGGTAGCTCGTTTTTTATTAAATAATGGATCGGGGTGTCACGCTAATGATATGCTCCCTTCTAGGTAGACAAGTGAAATAATAAAAACTTGTCACTTAGGGGGGAGCATATTTTTATGGCGTTTAAACACAAATACTCCTATTCAGAAAAAGAGAAAATTATTATTGAATATCTCAATAACACTCATGGTTTTCGGGAAATATGTCGCATATACGGAATGAGCCAAGGAGCGCTTAAAGGTTGGATTCGCTTATACAATGCCTTTGGATTTGAAGGATTAAGAACAAGCAGCAAGGCACGTCATTATTCATCTGAATTAAAGCAGGCAGCTGTTAATGATTACCTGTCTGGAAAACTTACAGCTCCTGAAATACTGAAAAATATAAAATCAGGTCAGAAACACAACTTAGAAGGTGGATAAAAAGTATAATGGTCATGAAGGACTAAAGTCTTCTGGAACAGGAGGAAGCGCCATCATGACCAAAGGAAGAAAAACCACTTTTGATGAACGAGTTGAAATCGTGCAGTACTGTATTGCACATGATCATAACTACGCAGAAACATCTAAAAAATATCAAGTATCCTATCAGCAGGCACGTAACTTTACCCTTAAATATGAAGCTTACGGAGTTGAATCATTAAGAGACAATCGGGGCAAGAGAAAGTCTCAGGATAAGATGAGCGAATTAGAAAAGCTGAGAGCTGAGAATAAGATTTTAAGAGCAGAGAAAGAACGAGCTGAAATGGAGGCATCTTTTTTAAAAAACTCAAGGAGATAGAAAGGAGGCGGCGCTAAGCCTGGTTCGCCATGAATTTATATATCAGGCTATAAAAGAAGAAAACCAAGAGCATAGTTATCCAATCAGCACACTATGTGAGTTCGGCAAGGTATCACGAGCAGCATACTATAAGTGGCTGCATAGAGAAATACCTCAAAACGAAGCAGAAAATCTCCGTATCGCTGATGAGATTGAAAAAATTCATGAAGAAAGCCCGGATAAAGGATATAGAAGAATCAGGGATGATCTTGAACGATATCATAACATTAAGGCGAATGACAAGCTTGTTTTGCGCATATGTCGCAAGCTAGATATAAAATCTACCATTAAGTATTCGAACAATGGGTGTACACGTCAGGCGGCCAATCCGCAGTATATAGCAGAAAACATACTAAATCGAGAATTCACCGCTGAAGCTCCAAATGAAAAGTGGCTTACAGATGTAACAGAAGTCAAGTATTATGTAGGAATGGTAAAGCACAAAGTATATCTTAGTGCAATCCTAGATTTATACGATAGACGCATAGTTTCATATATTATACGTGATTCAAATAATAACGCTTTGGTCTTCGATACATTTGATGCTGCTATTGGAGCTAACCCGGATGCACATCCAATCTTCCATAGCGACAGGGGATTCCAATACACAAACCGAGTATTTCATGCGAAGATTGAAGCGGCTGGAATGATCCATAGTATGTCAAGAGTAGCTAAGTGTATTGACAATGGCCCAATGGAAGGTTTTTGGGGGATCATCAAAAGAGAGCGTTATTACGGAAAGAGATTTACTAGCAGAGAATCTGTAGTTGAAATGATTGAGAAATATATTATCCCTTATCTTCCCTTCCGTATAAAAATAAAAAGAGCCTTGAGCGGCTCTTTTACAACACCCATCGCTCGTAGGTGTGAATATAACAATTCAAGGCAGGTCTCCTGGCTTCCAGTCATCACGCCCCTTCCCTTCCCGGAATTATCTAGTGGGTTATTGAGGGGCACTCATGGTTCACAGTGGCGGGACCGCGCCGGATTTTCACCGACTTCCCTTTTCATCCTCAAAGAGGAACCTTGAACTTTTATTTAATTCTGACTCTTTTCTCTATTCCTTATCCTTGAATTCTCTATTTTTCCCGTAAATCCTGCTTGGCTTCCGGCCAATACCAAAATTCCTTGATAATATCCTCAGCTCGAGCATCCCAAGCAATAATCTCACCATTAAGCAAGGTGAATGCTGTACCCACCAGCAAATCCCCACGAACATGCTCCCGAGCCCGCTCACTTGCCCGATTCGCTAAATGGAAGAGCAAATCGCCCCATCCCTGAGCCAGTACTTCTTCAGCAGCCCCTTCAACTGTAGGAAATTCAGCGAACTTTAGCAATGACTCTTGGGGAACCCCGGCCAGTGCCGCATGTGCCACAAGAATCTCCATGCGAGCATCGGCCACATGGGTATGGGTATGAAATATTCCACCAGCAACTTTAATAAGCTTTCCGATATGGCCCAAAAGTACCACCTTCTCAAACTTGCGATAAGCGGCTTCTTCCAATAAAAAACCCACAAAGTTGCTCATCTGCACAATAGCTTCCTCGGGCACCCTCAGTTGTCCGCTGGCTACCTTAAACCCATAGTTGCCTGGGGTCAAAATAATAGCTTTATGACCATAGCCCATCGCTTGATCCAACTCCGGAAGGATCGAATTCTTAAACGCTTCTTCTGACATCGGGCGAACAATCCCTGTGGTTCCTAAGATAGATATTCCCCCGATGATTCCTAAACGGGGATTGAGAGTCTTTTGGGCAATACTCTCTCCTTCAGGCGCTTCAATCACAACCTGGACTTCTTCCCGAGGAAAAACTTCACGTACAGCCGCTTCAATCATTTGGTGTGGCACAGGATTGATGGCAGGCTCTCCCTGAGGGACTTGAAGTCCCTTTTTGGTGACGACACCTATTCCCCGACCACCGCAGATATGGATTTTTCCTTGGTCGGAAAGGATTCGCACCTGGGCTTGTATTTCTAGACCATGGGTAACGTCCGGATCATCTCCTGCATCCTTTATTATTCCTACCCGCGCCCAATCATTCTCCTTTTCTCTATTGTGAATTGGTAGGGGAAGCTGTTCTCCTCGAGGCAGAGTAATCTCGATCTTCGGACCCGGGTCTATTCCTTGGAGCCATAGACACGCGGCTTTCGCTGCTCCGGCTGCACAGCTTCCTGTGGTATATCCCGTTTTCCAAGAATGCCTTTCCTTCTTCTCTTTTCTCATATCTGCCGTCCTAACTTTCTTGGTATTAGCCTAGTAACTTAAATTTACTTTTGGGAGTCAAATTCATACATTTCTTTAATAAACAACCGCACTTGACCCATGCATTCGGCAAAGCGCTGATATTCCTCTTCACCCTTGGTTTCCAGAAACGCACCACAGCGATGTTCGAGGGCTTTTTCTATCTGAAAAATGGTCTCTTCTCCATGCTTGGTAAGAGCTATTTTTACATAACGCTCATCTTCAGGATCTCGTACACGCCTTAAGAAGCCAGCTGATTCTAATTTCTTACACATTGATGACGCATTACCACTGGAAAGGCCGATGATACTTCCTAAAGTACCTACAGTGTGGGGGCCACCTTCCTTAACTTCAACCAAAATACGAGTTTGCATCAAAGTTAAATCGTATTTTTCAACGATCGGGCGGAAAGCATTGGCCATACTCTCACTAATCGTCCTTAAAAAATCCCAAATCTCATTCTCAAACACCATACTTCTCATCGATACTGCCTCCAAAGCCAAACAAATAACTTCTTTACGCCATATATGTCCTAAATTCCACGTGTGTTTTTTATTAGCTTCAAAAATCACTATTTCACGAAGAATTTAGACTGCTTCTCACACATTGTAACATTATTTACAACCACCTTTCAATCATTTTTGATAAATCATTGATTTCATCTTTGCTGCAATGATACTTAATAAACTCTGCAAGTTATCCACAGAGCAACACTCAATTTTATTGATGATATTCTTATTATACCAGACATTTTTCATACACTCCCTTGTACGGATAGTTTTCCGACAACTTCATGATTACATATCTTGCGGTTTTGATTATTTTTGCTGCAAGAAATACATACTTCAAACGAAAGGTCTTTATTTGCTGTCTGTATTCTGAAGAGTCCAAGGAATCAAACTTGAACAACAAAAATAGGTTATATGAAAGCATCATCATTTGAAACACGGCTTCATTCGCCCAAAATGACTTTAGCAAGAGATGACCCACCGCCATGTCGTATTTGGCTTCTTTGATATAGTTTTCAGCATTACCACGCTTTTCATAGTATATAACTACTTTTTCAGAAAGCAAGGTAGTATTTGTTACAAAGAAAAAGTAGTCGTATTCGGAACCTTCTAAAAGTGATAATTGTGCTCTTTCTTTTTCTGGTTTCAGTACGCGAGATACGACAAATCTTCTGTCTTTTTCCCATTTAACTAATTTTGTATACAGTTCTGTAGTTTCTCTACCTTCTTCTCCTTTAACGAATACAATTGATGAATTCGTTGCTTGTGAGGTGAGTGTAGAATAACTTTTGGCTTTAATTAAATATTTGCATCCAAGAGATTCTATCGTTTCGATAATTTTTTCATCAAAGTAGCCACTATCCATTCGAAATAAAATTTCTAAATCGTCTGATTTGATGTTAGCAACAATTTCTTTGATCATTTCCGCAGCACCGTTTGCAGTGTAAGTATTGCCACTTCTTACAAATCCGGTAACATATGCTTTTAATTCGTCGCAAAATGCAAATTGGATATTGTAGCATCGGTTTCCCAGTTTCTTAGGATTATATCCTTTTGACGCACCTTCTTGATGACCTTCTACGTTAATTACACTACTATCAATATCAATCGTAATGGATGTCAATTTACTTTTAGTGAGCAGTTTTTTAAAGACTTTAAAATTAATGTCTCTAAACATTTGGGTTGTCTTGAAGTTGAAGTTTCCTAGAAACCGTGACACTGTTTCAGGTTCTTTTACGGAAATATCAAACTCGTTGACGAGGGGATCATTTTGAAGTAGCTTTAGACGTTCTAACTTATCAATGCCAATGAAGTGACCGCAGAGCATGGTCTTTATATGATTCATCTTGATTTTATTTGTTGAGTCATTATCAAATACGAGGTCATTTTCAATAAAATCAAAAATCCCATTGCTTTTTGCATTCTCAAGGAGCAGAAAAAGACCTGCATTTGATGTTAGATTCTTAGCTTTGAAATCAATTTTATTAATCATAATTAGAACCCCTTTTTACTACTTTTCTTACTATTATTTTACCATATATCGAGTCATAAAAGCTGATAATTTAACATATTTTTGAGCACTTTTCTTTCACCCAATGGGTGAAAGCTGAATTTCGAAGGAACGCATATTTATCAAGGCTTTGATTATGCTTTTTGAAGTACTGACGTAGAATCTAGGTATTAATTACTATAACAACAAACGATTACAAAGGGATCTTGGCGTATTAACACCAATAGAGAAACATGAAAGTTATTTACAAGCAGCATAAAAACTGCCAGTAGGTGTAACCCGCTGGCAGAAAAGATTTATACTTTTTCAATTGTCTACTTGACGGGGTGCAGTCCATAATTGCCTGACACCCCGATTAACAATTTTTATAATTAAACTGCTTGGCCGTATGTTGCTCGTCGTTCTCATCTTAGTTGTCATCAAGACTTTAGATTCCAGGATTGAGTTCCCTCCATACAAAGATTACTTAAATCTACCGATCTATCTTAGAAGAGCTACAAGGAAGTGATAAGATGGGGGCATTGCAAAACAACTTGTTTAAAGGAGTTAGCAAGACTCTCTTTCCTTTATGCAATAAAGGATTTTACTCCCGCATTGTTGAATTCAAAAAGCAATATGCAGTCGACGATTAGTAAACGGAGGGAGATTATGAACCCTGTTGGATAAGCTCTTCGTTAAAGGGGGTGAACATTTTAGCGGATGCCATCTACCATCATGCTAATCATGGAGTCTAGGTAGGTCTGCCAACGTCAGATAAACATCTGAGACGCTACTGAATGAATATAGAAATGATGAGGTGAGATAATGGAGAGTGTAATCAAAACGATTCCGTTTCATTTACAAGCATATCAAATCTTAAGGGAATCCATTTTATCTGGGAAATTACAACCGGGCGAACGTTTGCGTGAACTTAAGCTTTCACAACAATTAGGGGTGAGTCGCAGTCCGGTTCGGGAAGCAATGCGCATGTTAGAGCAGGACGGGCTTGTTGTTAACCTCGATAGTGGCACAGTAGTCAACCCGATGGATATAGACGACATTAAAGAAGTTTACCAATGCCGGATTGCATCCGAAGCCTATGCGGGTTTTTTAGCGGTACAGAAGATAAATGATGATGAAATCGCTGAATTGATACACCTTGTGAATGAAGCAGAAATCGCCTATGGGAAAGATGATCCTGAGCGAGTTGTTGCCTTAAATACGGCCTTTCATGATAAAATCGTTAGCATTAGCGGAAATAGCCGATTGATCGAAATTGTTGAAAAGATTCGTTCGCTAAGTATCTTATCGAGAAACAGGGAAGTGAAGCTTTATTCACGATCAAGGGAGTATCTTGATGAACATAAAGAGATCATTGATGCCCTTAAGGACAAAGACCCTTACAAGGTAGAAAAGGTCATTCGAAAACATATTGAAAAGGACTGGGAGTATTATTCACTCCAATATGAGGCCAAACATTAGCACAATAGAAATTCTAAGCAAAGTCATTTTATGGAGTAATGGTGGAGAATTATTGATGCTACTTTATTGAAGATAACTATCGAAAATTATATTTTCAAAGCAAAAATGGAGGAACAAAGAGCTCCCGAAACCTGCTCGGTGTTTCTTAGGTCATTACCTTTTAAAAGTAAATAATCCATGTTAGGTGGAGTGGTGAGGCGACCTCGATCCCATTGGGGGTCTTAAACTTTGGAGTAGGATACGAGAATCATACAAGTCATCCCTCCAAAGGGAGGTATCGCTTTATCCAGGAGGAATAAGTGAGACTGAAATATTATTACCCTATGGAAGTACAAGCTTTTCAAGTAAAGTTGACAACTTGCAGGCAATCACTTCGTGACAATCATTGAAGGGACAGAACTATTGCAAGGTCTTGGACGAGAAATCCTTTGGGAAGGGGCTAAAGATATTTTAATTGAACTGGCTTAATTTAAAAACGGTTTCGGGGAAATTGGAATAAATTGAATCTTACGTGTGAGTTATTATAGTGTGTTCCCTCAACTATTCGTTTGTGGGAATTTTTTGTTGGGAGGCTGAAAACTTTTTAAAAGAATAGGAAATAATTGCTTGCAGTCTGGTCAATATTGAGTGTGAATTTTGCTTGTTCAAGAAGGATTATCAGTAATTTGTTGAAATGTGAATATTGGCGAAAATCCTGTGTTATGCTATAAATTAATGGGAAAATAGTGCAATTCGTTTTTAAGTATGATTTTGCTTGTAGAGGATGTGAACCCATGAAGATTACTGAAAAGGATATGAAGCGTTTGTCTTTGCAGAGTCGCCTGGAACTGACTCCTAAGGAAGAAGTCACCTACACTAAGTCTCTTGAGGAAAGCTTAAGCTATATGGATCGCTTGAAAGAACTGGACCTAGGAACCACAGAGCCGGCCTCCCTGGTACTCCCTATAATTAACGTGTTTCGAGAAGACGTGCCACAAGCTGGAATGAACAAGGAACTGGTTTTTGCTAATGCCCCAGAGGAAGAAGAAGGGACTTTTAAAGTACCTCGTATTATCTAGACAGGAGGCTTTTCATGGAACTCAATACATTAACAGTTCAGCAACTGAGTGGACTTCTAGAGAAGAAGGAAGTCAGCAGTCTTGAAATAACCCAGGATTATTTGAACCGAATTAAGAAAATGGACAATGACCTTCAAGCTTTTGTAACGATTACAGAAACGGAGGCTTTAGATCAGGCTAGGCTAGTGGATGAGAAACGGATGCGGGGGGAAGAACTATCTTCCCTGGCAGGAATACCGATGGCCGCTCAAGACAATATTTGCACAGGTGGAGTTAAGACGACGTGTGCGTCAAAAATGCTCAATAACTATATTCCTCCTACCGATGCCACTGCGATTGTTCGGTTAAAGAAAGCCGGCTCTATCTTAATCGGTAAAACCAATATGGATGAGTTTGGTATGGGTTCTTCTACGGAGAATTCAGCCTTCTTTACTACCAAAAATCCTTATAATTATACATCGGTTCCTGGAGGAGCCGGTGGAGGTTCGGCAGCTGCAGTAGCAGCTGGGGAAACTACTTTTGCCTTAGGTTCAGACATGGGAGGGGATATCCGTCAGCCGGCGGCATTTTGCGGAGTAATAGGCTTTAAGCCTACTTACGGCTATGTGCCAAGAACCGGTCTGATCTCTACGGCATCCTCGCTTGACCAGATGGGTGCCTTTTCCCGAGATATGACCGATATGGCTCTGATCCTCAACACGATTTGTGGTCATGATGCCTATGATTCAACATCAGCTTTGGTGGCTGTTCCCGATTTCCAAAAAAGCCTCATCAATGATGTGAAAGGCTTAAAAATAGGTTTACCCAAGGAGTATTTTGCGGCAGGGGTGGAACCCAAGGTGGCAGCGAAGTTCCAAGAAGCCATTAAGAAACTAGAGGAATTAGGAGCTAGCTGTATAGAGATTTCTTTACCCCATACCGAATACGCCGTAACGGCTCATTACATCATTTCCTGTGCCGAAGCTAGCTCTAATCTGGCACGCTATGACGGAGTGCGCTATGGTCAAAGAGTCGATGGGGAAGATGTCCTGAGCATGTTTATGAAGACCCGCAGTCAGGGCTTTGGTGCCGAAGTGAAAAGAAGAATCTTAACGGGTACCCATGTGTTGAGCACTGGAAAGTATGATGAGTATTACACAGAGGCTCTTAAGGTTCGGACTCTTAATAAAGAGGATTTTGCGCAAGCTTTTGAAAAAGTGGATTGTCTTTTGACCCCTGCCACCCTTACAACTGCCTATAGAAGTGGTGAAATGGCTGGGGATCCCTTGGCCATGTATAGGTCTGATGTTTGTGCAATACCCGCTAGTCTGGCTGGTTTGCCCGCAATGTCTCTGCCTTTTGGATTAGTAGATCAAATGCCCGTAGGCCTGCAATTGATCGGCAGTCACTTCAACGATAAAACCTTACTGAGGGTTGGGTATGCTTTGGAACAAAATACTGATCAAACTCGTCTGAAACCTAATCTAATCCGTGGCTAGTTCAGTATCAAGTGATTCTTAGCTTCAGATGGAGTTTGTCGAAGAGGACAATTATTAATAGGGGGTCAAAATGAGTACATATGAAGCAGTTATTGGTTTAGAGGTTCATGTAGAGTTAAAAACACAGTCCAAGTTATTTTGTGGTTGTTCTACTGAATTTGGCAAAGAGCCCAATACGCAAGTGTGTCCGGTTTGCCTTGGACTACCTGGTAGTGCAGGGGTTTTAAATAAAAAGGTCGTAGAGTTGGCCACCAAGGCTGGACTGGCTTTAAATTGCGAAATAGGCACCCATACCTGGTTTGATCGCAAAAACTACTATTATCCCGACTTGCCAAAAGGCTATCAGGTTTCACAGGTCTTCCGGCCCATTGCCTATAAAGGATATTTAGATATTGAGGTTGAGGATCAGCAGATGCGGATTAACATTACTAGGGCTCATATCGAAGAAGATCCTGGTAAGCTAGTTCATTCCGGCGCCTCGATTACTACTTCTCATTCTTCTAGTGCGGACTATAACCGTTCAGGAATCCCTCTTGTTGAAATCGTCTCCGAACCAGAAATTCGCTCAGGTGAAGAGGCTAAAGTTTATCTCGAGAAGCTGAAGGCCATCTTAGAATATACGGGTGTTTCCGATGTGAAGATGGAGCAGGGTTCTCTACGCTGCGATGCCAATGTCTCCATTCGCCCGGTAGGGACCACCACTCTAGGTACAAAGACAGAGATTAAGAATATGAACTCCTTCCGTGCTGTCCAGCGCGCTATTGAATATGAAGTGGAGAGGCAGATTGCTGTAGTGCAAGATGGGGAGGCCATCATTCAAGAGACTAGGGGTTGGGATGAGAATAAGGGGATCACCCTATCGATGCGCAATAAGGAAAACCCTGATTATAGATGCTTCATTGATGCAGAACTTACTCATATCAAGCTGACACCGGAGTGGATCGAAGGGGTAAAAGCTTCCCTTCCGGAATTACCCGATGCTCGTCAGAAAAGGCTAGTTGAAGAGTACGGGCTGCCGGCTTATGATGCGGCCGTCATTACCAGCTCACTGGATTTGGCTGAGTTTTTTGATGCCACATTGGATCAATTTCCAGATGCTAAATTAATCAGCAACTGGATTATGGGGGAGCTCTTACGTCTATTGAATGCCCAAAATCTGGAGCTGAGTGAGGCTAAGGTTACACCAGATCGATTAGCTAAACTTCTTGCGCTGATTAAGAAAGGGACCATTAGCAACAAAATCGGCAAAGAGGTTTTTGAGCTGATGTTTAAGGAAGGTAAAGAGCCGGAGCAAATCGTGGAGGAAAAGGGTCTGGTTCAGATCTCTGACGAGGGACAATTAACTGAGATTCTTACGGAGATTATCGCTAAGAACCCTAAGTCCGTGGAGGATTTCCAATCCGGTAAGGAACAAGCCATCGGCTTTTTGGTTGGTCAAGTCATGAAGGCCACCAAAGGGCAGGCCAATCCAGGTGCCGTCAATGGGATGCTTAGGGAAATGCTAACAAAAAAATAGTAGGTGGTGCTAAAGCTGGAATTGCCACTGAGCGGGAATCTAAAGAATAGACGCCTTTATAAAGAGTCTATATCTTTAGGTTTTTTTTTCTGTATAATCAAATGCAAAGCACTTCAAGAATATTAAAATGGACCCCGTAAAGTGGACACTTAAAAAAGTCCCTTTGTGTCCAGTTTTTATTGACAGTTCCAAGTAAGACAAGGACTGCAGCTATGGACAAGGCAATGGGTAATTTTAACATACAAGACTAACGACTGCTAGGACCTTTGCCACCTATGCTAGTTATCGTTAACAATTATTTGAGCACATATTTGTTTGCTAGCGATAAATGAATCAGAGGTACTTTGTTGTATAATCAAAGTGTGAAAGATAAGAAAATTCGAGGAAATACACACAATCAGCAATTGATGTTTCATTTGCTGGAGCGACAGAGTGACCCAACAGGCTTTGAACTGTTTGGGTTGGCTGCCTAAACAAATCCAGTTAAGGGGGGATGTGACGTCTCGAAATTACTCACGGGTAAAATTGTTTTTAGCCTTGATGCAGTGATTTTTAGTTTTTCAGTCTTAAGGTCAAGTTTTAGGAGGTAAATTCAAATGAAAAAAGTAATCGGGTTGATTCTAGCCGTTACCTTAACCTTAACTGGATGCGCTTCAAAAACGAATAGCGGTGGAGACTCCAGTAACGCAGGGTCAAGTGAAAAACAAATTGTAATGAAAATTGGACATACCCAGATCGAACAGAGCCCACGTCATGCAGTGTCCTTAAAGTTTAAAGAGTATGTAGAAAAAGAAAGTAATGGCAGAATCGCAGTTCAAATTTATCCAAATTCACAACTAGGTAACTCCAAGGAACAAGTCGAAGGTTTACAAACAGGGTCAATAGAGATGGTTGTTTTTCCAACCACATCTGTAACGGATTTCCAACCAATCTTTACTTTGCCTGATATTCCTTACCTTTTCCCAACTGATCAACAGAAACTATTAGAACTTTATAAAACGGATGAATTCAAAGCATTTATGGCTACAGGTGATGAAAAAGGTTTTAAGGCCTTAGCCACTTTGTTTGAGGGCTATTCAACCATCTCATCTAAGGATCCAGTAACTGAGGCAGATCAATTAAAAGATATGAAACTTCGAATCATTGGTAGTAACATTGCTAAGACTTACTATACAAACTTAGGCGTCCCGCCCAATGTTATTGCATTTTCCGAAGTTTATACTTCATTACAAACGGGTCGAATCAATTCATTAGATATCCCTATCTCTCAAATGTATGAAAATAAGTTCTATGAAGTCTGTGAAAACATGACAGAGACCAAACATTTTGCGTTGACAAGTTTTATAATGGTTAACAAAAATTGGTATGATGCTCTTCCTGAAGATCTCCAAAAAATTATTACTGATGGTGCAGAAGTGGCAGCACCTGCAGCAGCAGGTGTCGTTGACGATACAACTGCAAAAGCTAGAACTGACATGCCAGGTGTTCAATTCCTTCAACCTTCTGAGGATTTAGTTGAGAAACTTAAAGAGCAAACCAGCAAGATGGAAGAAGAGTACGTGAAAATAAATGGTGACAAGGGCAAGCAAATTCTAGATGGTATTAAGCAAGCGATTCAAGGACTAAATTAATTAAAAATTCTCATAGAGGGTTGGGAGTTCTTCATCCCAACCCTCTAAAATTAAGGAAGGAGTGACTACAATGGGTGATACTGCAAAAGACACTTCCAAATATAAAGTCCTTATTACCCTCGATAATCTCCAGACTAAGATTGAAAAGGGAGTAGTATCCTTAGGTCTCATATTTGCTACATTAATCTTATTTCTAAATATTTTGTATAGCGCTATTGCCGGAACAACAGTGCCTTGGGCATCCGAGATAACACAATACATTATGGTTTGGGTCATATTTATTGGGGCTAGCCTTCTGATGAGATCCACAGGACATGTAACCATGGATTTAATTGCGAGATTTATTTCAAAAAAAGTGGTCCTGTATTTGGATGTTTTTATTTACACTATTGTTTGTGTTTTTTTGGCTTATCTATCATATATTGGCTGGAATATGACTTTAGATGTGTATATGACTGGACAATCAATGTCCACCATCAACGCATCCATGGCATGGGTTTACCTAGGTTTCCCGGTTGGTGTATTTCTTATGGCTATTAATGCGCTAAAGCTTGTCGCTATTAAGTTAAGACAAGCAATGAGGGGGGAAATAACTTGACAACAGGTGTTTTTTTAGTAATATTGATGATTGCCTTGTTATTCATTGGTTTTCCTGTATTTGTAGCGCTGTCTATGCCTGCAACCTTGGCTGTTCTCTTATTTTTATCAGGTGTAGAACCGACCATTGTGGTTCAAAGGATGATTTCAGGAGTTAACTCCTTTACGTTATTAAGTCTTCCTCTGTTCGTTCTTTTGGCAGATATTATTGCTAGGGGCGTCATGGGCGATAAAATCATCAATATGACAAAGGATATGGTAGGCCATTTTAAAGGTGGGATTGCCATAACAGTAGTTCTTGCTTCTCTTGTTTTTGGTGCAATATCAGGGTCGGGAACAGCATCCATGTTAGCCTTGGGCAGTGTTTTTTTGGTCGCCTTACGGCAAGGAAATTATGATGATATTTTTTCGTATGGACTTATCAGTACTAGCAGTAGTCTATCTTCATTGATTCCCCCCGGAGTTGCAATGATTTTATATGCTACTATTACTGGAACATCAGTACAGGACGTGTTTTTAGTCGGACTGAGTATGGGTATAGTTTTCGGTGTCATCCTTGCTGCTTATGGTGTTTTTTATGCCATTAAAAATAAGATTCCCGTCATTGGTAAATTTAACGCCAGGGCTTGTTTAAAGAGCTTAAAAGAAGGTTTTTGGACCATTTTGGCACCAGTGCTTATTTTAGGTGGTATTTACGGAGGGTTTGTGACCCCCACTGAAGCTGCTGCTTTGGCCGTCGTATATGCCTTAGTCATCGAAGTGTTTGTATATCGCTCCTTTAAGCTTAAAGAGATATTTGGAATTGCTATTCAATCTGCTAAGACCAGCACTATGATTTTGGTTTTAATCTCTGCCGGAACAATTATGTCTTGGGTTATGACCATTGCGCAGATTCCGCAAACCGTTGGGCAGTTGCTCTTAAATGTCCCAGACTCCATGGTTTTACTCATTATTACCATAGTGTTTATTGTCTTAGGTATGTTTATTGATGGCTTCTCGGCAATGGTCATCATGGTGCCTATCCTCTTCCCCGTTATTCAAAGAATGGGAATGGATCCATCACTATTTGGCGTGCTGATTGTTTTAAACACTGCCATTGGAACCAATACTCCGCCCTTTGGTATTCACATCTTCGCTGGAGTGAGCAAATTCAATGTTAGCTATCTTACTATGGTAAGAGCACTTATGCCCTTTGTTATCCTTAGTTTGATAAGCTTGTTGATTTTCACATATATACCAGGAGTAGCTATGTGGTTGCCAAATCTATTGAAGCTTTTTTAGTTGAATTAGTAGGTAAACTCTAGATATCCAGCACCAGGAGAGGAGAGAGCTTTATGAAAAAATATAACATTGCGGTAATCCCTTTGGATGGAGTCGGTAAAGATGTGATTCCGTTGGGCGCCAAAGCAATGCAACTGGCACAGCAAATTCTTAGTGGCTTCGAATTGGATTTTCAATATTATGATGCAGGCGTCGAGTATGCAGTCAAAACCGGCAAGATGTGCGAGGAAAACCTAGGGGAAGAAGTTGCTAAGGCACATGCTATGCTCTGTGGTTCATCAGGTCACTATGATGTAGAAATGTCGAAATCTGAATATCCAGGATACAAGACTGGAATGCAAGTCCTTCAATTTTTACGCAGTGGTATGGGTAACAGTATTGGTTTGCGTCCTTTAAAATTACTAAAAGGCATTGACTGCCCGCTGAAAAATAAAGAAGAGATTGATGTGCTTCTTGTTCGTCAGCTTGCGGAGGGCTTTTATATTCGACCCGGTCATATGATTGGTGAGGATGCTGCTTATGATACTATCGTGGTCACTCGTAGCACCACAGAAAAATTTGCCGATGCTTGTTTTAAGTATGCTCGTGGACGCAATGGCCGTCGTAGTGACGGTAAAAGGATGGTGACCTTGGGAAATAAGCATGGAAATGTTACTTGTTTCGACTTCTATCGAAAGATTTTCACTGAAATCAGTGCAAATTATCCAGATATTGAATTGCATTTCACGCAAGTGGATGCTTTGGCGGAGCATCTTATTAAGGACCCGGATCGATTTGATGTCATCGCCTGTGAGAATATGATTGGCGATATTATTGGTGATATCGGAGCCTATATTACTGGCGGCATGGGTATTACTCCCACGGCAGATGTTGGAGGGGTGACTCCGCAGTTCCGACCGAACCATGGCACATTCCCACGTGCAGTGGGTAAGGGATTTGCTAATCCCTTTGCTAGCATCCTTACGGGTAGCCTATTGCTGGATACAATCGGTAATGATTGTGGCGATGACAACTTACGCATGGGTGCCAAACTCATCCAGAAGGCTGTGGAATATAACTTAACGACCGGTAGCCCCAAAACGAAAGATTTTGGAGGAAGTGCAAATACTTTCGAGGTGGCTGAAGCAGTATTCAAAGCAATGCAAGTAGTTAAATTTTAAGGTAAAGGGGAAATTGAAATGGTTAAAATTGAACATAACGTCCGCTATCAGGGTAGGCCTTCCAAGGTGGAGATGGAACGCCGTTGGAATCTAGCAAAGGAATTCATGAAAGAGCGCGGATTAGATTACGTTGTTACCCAAGCCAATGAAGGCGTGCTCTGCCAATATGTCCGCTGGTTTGCTGAGGTGCGTTCTCTTCATTACACTTACCTCCTTTTCGACAAAGACGGGGGTATGACCATGATTAGTCATGGAGGAACAGGTGGCAAAGCTGTACCATGGGAAGTTGGTCTAACCAATAACATTGCAATCCCTGTTTTCAATAATGCATGTTACGCCGATTCCTTTGGCGCTCAAAAAGCTGTGGAAGTCATCCAAAAGAAAGGCTGCAAAAAGCTTGGATTTATTGGAATGAACCTTATCACTGCAGGTTTCTACAATAACCTACTTAAGGGACTTCCAGGAGTTGAGACAGTCGATGTGACTGACGAGTTTGACTACCTAGTTGCTGTTAAATCAGAGGAAGAGATGAGCTTCTTGCAGGATGCCTGCGATTTACACGATGCTGCGGCTTATGCTATTCCTTCACTTGTGTACGCAGGACGCTTAGAGCGGGAGTTCGGTGCCGACCTTCATCGCCTAGCATTATTAATGGGTGCTGACGAATACCTTTCCAACCTTTTCGTTTGTTCGTCACGTCTTGCAGGACCTATGTATCATATTCATTATCAAAACAAGATTATTCAAGAGGGTGACGCTCTCAACGTATTGTTTGAGGTACCTAATCTTGTCGGATATTACGCAGATCTTCATCGTTATTTTAATGTTGGCACACCTGCTCCTGAGATGGTGGAGGTTATGGCAGCTGGAGAAGTACTTCAGGATTATCTGGCAGACCTTTGCCGACCAGGTGTTAGAGGGAAAGAAGTTTTCGCAGCCTGCAACGAATGGCTTACCAGGCATGGATTTGATCCTGAAATCCGTTTGTGCGGACATGGTCAAGGTTACGGGCTGGTAGAGCGCCCCTATTTTGATGCCTTTGATGACATGGTGCTCCAAGAAAACATGTATCTTGCTATCCATCCCACAGTAAAGGCTAAGGGTGCTTCTGTTCAGATTGGTGACAATTTCGTGGTAACTGCCGATGGAGCAAAACGTATGACCAAGCATCCGCGCGGATTAACAATTATTTAAGAATGAAGTTCTACAGCTCCACCTATTACATCTAGTAGGTGGAGCGAAATAACCCAGGATATCTTGATACGTTAAACATGGAAGGTTTACCACTGTAAGAATTTCGGGTTCAGAAAGGTAAACATATCCCTTAGTAAACGTTTGCTTTGCTGTGCCTAAAAATTCTCGGAAACTCCTAGAATTAGGACTCTATGTGAATTCTACGTGGCCTAGTTTATTTAACTTTTTAAAGAACTCAGATGTAAAGATATGATAATAATTTATAGGGAGTGTAACTTATGTACGACCTTCAGATCGTCAACGCAAAAATTGTAACTGAACAAGGTAAGATTGATGGCTGTATAACGATTAACAACGGAAAAATTGAGGCAATAAGCTCTACGCCTCTCGTCAACGCAAAGGAAACGATTGATGCTAAAGGACTTTTCGTTTTACCGGGATTTATTGATCAACACGTTCATTTTATGGATCTAGGGGAAAGCGAGCGTGAAGATTACATCCATGGTACTACCGCGGCTGCTATGGCTGGAGTGACAACGGTAATTGAGCATACTCATAGTCGCCCAATCCTTAAAGTTGAAGATTTCTCGAAGTATAAGGAATATTTTGAGCAAAGGGCTTTAGTCGATTTTGGCTTCGCAGCACATATATGGCCAGGTCAGTATGAGGAGTTAGAAAAGCTCTGGCAGGAAGGAGTATCTTATTTTAAGATGTTTACCTGCACCACACATGGTGTTCCTGGGCAAGATAATGCGAGCATCTATGGTGCTTTTTCAAAAGTTGCTTCTTTTGGTGGGAGCGTCTTAGTTCATTGTGAAGATGAAGCATTAACTGCAGAAAACGAAAAAATTCTTAAGGAAAACAATCGTGAAGATGGTCATGTGATTCAAGAATGGCGCTCCAAAGATGCTGAAGCTGTTTCGGTAGCCAATGTATGTTTTATTGCCAAAGAAACGGGAGCCCGTGTAACAATTGCCCATTTGAGTCATCCAGATGTAGTTCGTACAGTTCTGCAAGCAAAGGCAAGTGGCGCTAATGTTCTCTCAGAGATTTGCCCACAGTATTTATACCTCGAGGAAAATACTCTTGCAGAGAGGGGATCCTTTGGGAAGTTTACGCCACCGTCACGTTCAGCCCAAGAATCTGAGGAATTAATGGAACTGGTTGGTAATGGCGATCTCGATATTCTGGCTTCGGATCATGCTCCTTCAACAAAACAGCATAAAACTTCAGGATCAATATGGAAAACACCATTCGGACTACCGGGTATCGATACCACGAGTTCAGTAATGCTAACAGCGGTTAATAAAGGTAAACTTTCCTTAGAAAGATTTGTGCAAATGTATTCTGAGAATCCAGCGAAGGCTCTCGGTTTATACCCGAAAAAAGGATGTATTCGCGTGGGAGCAGATGCGGACCTAGTCTTAGTTGATATGGAAAGACAGTGGACTATTCAAGAGGATTCAATCCAGTCTAAAGCTAAATGGACGCCGTTCGAAGGTTTTGAATGCATCGGCAAGGCTGTCATGACGTTGTTAAGAGGTCAAGTCATTATGTCCGAGGGTCAATTACTAGGAAAACCTGGGGACGGAAAATACGTGAAGCGTGCTTAAAATATTCAAGTAGACATAACACTTCAAACCACGTCCCATAGCGGTAGGTGGTTTGAAGTATTATCTATAAGGAGGATGAAAAGCATGACTAAAAAAATAACAGTAATTGGATCTGGATTCACCGGTACTACAACCGCGTTTATGCTCGCCATGAAAGGGTTAGGAGATATCGTTTTACTGGATACGCCGTCAAAAGAGAATCCGACGAAGGGGAAAGCTCTGGACATAATGGAGGCTAGCCCTTTGATCCATTCTAGTGTTCAGATAACAGGTACTTCGAATTATAAAAGTACAGCCGATTCGGATGTTGTTATTATTACTGCCGGCATTGCACGTAAGCCAGGTATGTCTCGTGACGAACTATGCGATATTAACGCTGAGATTATCACAAATGTAGTTCATCAGGTTGTACGTTATTCACCGGATTGCACTCTTATCATTCTAAGTAATCCAGTTGATATAATGACATACATTGCTCTAAAAGCGTCACGTTTTACTCGGAATCGGGTTATCGGTCAATCCGGTGTACTTGATACAGCACGATTTCGGTACTTTGTAGCGGATGAGCTTAAAGTGTCTTCCGAAGATGTGACAGGATTTGTTCTAGGGGTTCATGGCGATGACATGGTACCACTTGTACGCTATTGTTCTGTCCATGGAATACCAATTCAGCAATTGCTTAGTGAGGAAAAAATTAAAAAAATCATCGAACGAACTCGTCATGCCGGTGCGGAAATTGTGAATTTGTTAGGCGATGGAAGTGCATATTATGCGCCTGCTGCTGCTTTAACAGCAATAGTAGAGTCGATTTTGTTGGATCAGCATCGTGTAATGCCTTGTGTGGTACACTTAGAAGGAGAACTAGGGTATAAAGATTTGGTACTAAGTGTTCCTGCTGTTATCGGAAAAAATGGAGTTGAAAAAATATTATCCATTGAGCTACTGCCTGACGAAAGGGAACTAATAGATCGATCTGTTGCATCAGTGAGATGTGGAATTAATTCTATTTTAGAGCGCAAAATTCAGTTGATTAGTTAAGACCATATCAAAGTAAAGTAAATAAAATATTTATAAAGTGAGGGTGGGTTAGTATGAGATTAGCATGTTTGCAGGTAGAAGCTCAAGACTGGAAAGAGTCTGGAAAAGCCTGGGCTGAAATAAAAAAATTAATCGTTGAAGCCTCCCAAAATCATGATCTACTTATAGTTCCAGAAAGTGTTTTTCCAGCTTACTTTTTACCTTCTTATGAAAAGCCGGAAGTTGAGGAAACCATCGAAACGATTCTGGATGAGATAAAAGAAATCTGTAAGCAAACAAAGACGTATATTGCTTTTGGCTACGCCTACAATAATGAAAACCTAGCTAGTCTTATTAACCCTCAAGGAGACGAAATTGCCAGAAAATCGAAAAGCAATCTCTGGCACTTTGATAAGAGATGGTTTAGTCAAGGGGCTGAAGTCGTAACAGCAGATACTGAATTTGGTAAAGTAGGTATCGTTATCTGTGCAGATGCACGTTTACCGGAGTTGGTGCGGTGCGTTGCCTTGGAGAATGTAAAACTAGTTATTGACTTGGCAAACCTTACGGCAACTGGACCAGAGATAAAAAAGCTAAGTAATGCTCAGAGCGACTATATGCTTGCTACAAGAGCTCGTGAAAATAAAGTCTGGCTGGCTGTTTCCGATAAATGGGGTGTCGAAGCAGAAACAGTGACCTATGCAGGCCGTTCTGCTGTTTATAGTCCGGATGGAATCTGTGTTGCGCAGGCCCCATCAGATCAGAATATGATCGTTTCAGTAGAGATCCCAACAGATGCTAAGGGCCAGATTGAATGTGTTGTTGAGGAGGATCTACCCCTCAGACGCCCGGATCTATATACTGTATTAACGACTGAAACAAAAAAATTACCGATTTACAACTGCTTGACAGAACCTGTTGTACCCGAACTTTTAACACCATACATCACCGTAAGCAGTTCTTTCGATAATGATGATTTTAAGAATGTTGATTTTAAAGACGCTAGAGTTAGACATGTTAAACGTCTTTTAGAACAAGAGCCAAATCTCATTGTTCTACCTGCAATTAGTGGTGAAGATGATACTACTTCCTATCAAGGTTTATTAAGTGATAATCAATATATTATAATGACCGGCTCTGCCGATGGAAGAACAAGAACCTGTTTAATCAGTAACAAGGAAGTTTTAGGTAGCTATGGCACCATGGATTCAGTTCCACAAAGTGATGCTATTAACCCAGAAAATAGTTTTCCTTTAGTTCAAAGCCTGCCCTTTGGTAATATAGGCTTTCTTCATGAAAAAGAAATGTTGTTACCTGAAGCTGCCCGTTGTTTAATGCTTAGTGGGGCCGATGCCGTCATTTGGCAGCATGGCATGTCCTTTGAAAAGGCCGCCCCTTTAGCTCGGACTCGGGCCGCGGAGAATCGGATTTTCATTATTGCAGTTTATTCCGACGTTCTTGGTAATTCTTCAAGTGCAGCAAGTTTTATCGTTGATCCGTCAGGAGGTATCATTGCATCAACTTTGCTTGGTAAGTCGCTTCATGCCACAGGTACTTACTGTAATTTCTGCAATGCACGCTTAAAAGCAGTAGTGCCTGGTACTCATATTGTTCTAGATCGGATTCCAGGTCATTATGAAAAGTTAACTCAAAACAATTAAAACAAGAACTGCCTTCACAATGTAAACATTGGATGTGAAGGCAGTTCTTAGTCTCACTCAAAAAAGTAATTATTTTAATAAGTCATAGGATTCCAAAGCAAATAAATAGGCAAACTTGAACTCTGGGATGTCTAGATCATGCTTTATGAGTTCTTTAATCTTCTTTATCCGGTAACTTACAGTGTTAGGGTGGACAAACATTTTTTTAGCGGTCTCTTTCACTACACAATCGCATATAAGGTATTCGTGGAGGGTGTTTATTAATACATCTCCATTTTCTTCATCATATTTTTTAAGATCAAGGAGGAAATCATCGCAAAAATCCTTAATTTTAGTGGTATCCTGAATCATGGAAAGAATGCGATGAATACCAATTTCCTCAAAATGAAGTAAGTTACCTCTCCTGCCATAACATTTTTTCACTACAGACAAAGCAGTGCTTGCTTGTTTAAAGCTTTTTCCTGTCATTTCTAGGCTAGGAAAGGCTCCCCCAATTCCAATGCTAAATTTATTCACTCCAAATTGATTCGATAATTCTTCCAGGGCGCTAAACATGGTTTGTTTGACTAGTGATGTTATTCCCTTAATCTGATTGGGCTGAAAAGAAACTAATAATGTGAATAACGATCCATTGTTGCCAATCAGCACCTGGTTAAAGTATTTATTTAAGTGTTTCTTAATGATCATGGTTATGAGATCTTCTGAACGTTCCCAAAAATAATTATTTTCAAGATTAGGCTCAGTATAATCTACAAGTATGGCAATCATGGGGTTCGATAGATTTACATTAAGAAAATCATATTCGAATACAATTTGCGTGTGAATTCGTCCGTGAATAATGTCTTCAATAAGGGCCAAGTTCTTTTTTCTATAGGTTTGCTGATTGAGATACTGTTTCATTAGTTGAAGCGCTATGGCAGTTGAAGAGTTTTTCAATATCATTAAATCTTTCGTTGAATACATTTGATGACTTTCTAATAAGGAAATAAACCCGTATATTGTTTTGTTTGAAAAGATTGGAATCATATAATTTCTGATATTTCCTAATTCAGGTCTATCAATATAGGTTTCAAGAGTTTGTTTTTTATCGCCGCTTTTAATTTTTTTATAAAAGTTTGATTTCATCACATTTTGCCTAAAATCATTGCTAATTCGTTCCTTGAGAAGAGGGGAGTCGAGATGAGACTGGATATCACCTTCGACATTACCGAAAGCAATTACGTTGAGTTTGGCATCCTCTATGATGATAGTATTGCCAACTAATTCAGAGATTTTATTCACAAGGGTTTGTACAGTGTTGTTTTCCAAAACAAGGTTAATTAAATTCCTTTGGATGTCTTCAATTAGTTCCATTATTTTAACGCGCTGATCTGTTAAGAAACTCATAAATGATTCAATGATTACCGGCCAAGTAACTTCATGATCAAGTTCAATGATAGGGAAATTATGCTTGTTAGCGCATTCAATAATATTTTTTGGCAATACCCCGAGAAAACGACTCGTTTTAATAGCCAAAGCAGATGCGCCGTTTGCTATTAATGATTCGATCCACCGATTTTGTTCTAACTCAGTGTTACTAATAAAAAAGGCCGTTGAACAGACGAGTTCGCCTCCCCTTAACCAGTTGGCGGAATCAGGAACTTCTGCGATAGTAATCGTTGTGACCTCACGTAACAAACCATTCTCACCAGCTAAAATATTATATTTTTGAAAAACGTCAGACTTAAGGACATCTTGGATTGTAATCATATACATCCTCCTAGAATGTAAAACACTGATAAAATAATTGTTTTTAGTGGAATATAATTGATTATAGCCCAAATTGTGAATTAAGTATATAAATTGAATTCTTTGTTTGTTATGAGATCACACTATTATTAGAAATATTATACTGAACCCTATGGCTAGCGTAACATCGAATTGGGCCCAGTCGCAATAGCTTTTGCGCTAGAAATTTTGACTCTTATCATTCTTCCTGTACTTATCAATGTTCCAAGAGTAGCTGTGTCAAAAAAACCTTACTAGAATGTAAGTCTGCCGGAAAAAGTGTAAGCGAGGATGGGTAACTCCACTAATATCCCGCTTTTCGCTTTCTGGACGGCCATAACGGCCCCGGTCTTCGCCGTTTTTTACGTCTTGGCGAGGACGTATTATAAGATTGTGGGTTAAGACATCGAGTTCCGAAATATTCAAAAGTATCTCTTGTTATACCTTGATCTTCTATGTCTAATTTACCTTGAAAATCAATGTATATTTATAGGGAGGTAGCTTTATGAAAATGGATAAAGGTTTAATCTGTGGGAGTACCAATCTCTTGCTTCTATCGTTGTTAAGCGAGTAGGATCGATATGGTTATGAAATTAATAAAGAGCAGGAAGCACGTTCTGATAAAACCTTTCAATTTAAAGAAGGGACTCTTTATCCTGTGCTCCATAAGCTTGAAAACAATGGCTTAATCACCTAGTATATGACTAAAGGCGAGACAGGCAAAGAACGTAAGTATTATAAAATAACGAGTAAAGGTCAAAAGCAGCTTGCAGAAGAGAAACAAATCTGGGAAGCTTTCTCAGTTTCAGTCGACAAAGTAATAGGGAGTAACGTACATGTCTTCTCCTGAGATACACCAAGAGCAATCAGGATAAGAATCGCAATTGCAATGATCCCAACGCCGACAAAACTACCATATCTGCCGCAGCCGCCGCCCATTCCATAAGAACCCATTCCGTACATAACATGACCTCCTACCAACTTTTAATTTAGTTAAGCTTAGAACACGATGCCCATAGCGATGAGTAAAAGAATGATTGCAACTACTATTGCAATACCTTCGAATCTCTCTTCATGACGTTCACAGCCAACACCATATACCATTTGAATGTCCTCCTTGTAAGATAGATATTGGGTTAAGGTTATAAAACCTACCCGAACGTTCTTTGAAACCATAATCCTTATTGTTCAGATGAATGAGCTGACACTCTACGTAACCAATATCGCTAAACCTCTGGTATAATCATTTTTGGTCAGAGAGATAGATGTGCGTTCCTCCTGGATCCCTCTTTTGAGGCTTATCCGTGAAAAAGCGTGTCACTCCACAAGAATGGTTCGATGTTTAGCTGGTTGGGTCACGTTCTCGTGTTACCCGTTTCAAATGCAAGGTTGTTGACATTCTTTTTTAGTGGATGCTCTGATTCATCTGTTGAAAGGTTGTGTTAATTTGTCCCAGTTTCTTCATGATTTTGTTGTTGGAATCGATGTTTCTTCTGAATTCTCAATCGTTGCAATGCTCGCTCCCTCCGGGGAACTAATCCGCAAACCTTTTCGGATTGATCATAATCCTGCTGGCTTTCATAAACTGCTCGATATCCTAAAAAAAGAAGAAGAGCGGTTAGAACGAAAGCCCATCTACTTCGTAGAATCTACGGGTATCTTTCATTTACCACTCTTCTTCTTCTTGAGGTCGAATGACCTCCAAGGTTTTGTGCTCAACCCCTTGAGTGTTCATTCTATCAAAAACTTTGACTTAAGAAAAGTGAAAAATGATCAAAAAGATGCTGAAGCGATTGCTAGGCTTGCTAAATACCAAGATGTTAAGTTTTCTCTGGTTCCTGAGCCTCAAATTCTGGCTCTACGCATGATGACCCGAGAATATTATGCTTTGTCGGATACCCTCACTGAGATGAAGAATAGGCTATGCACCGATCTCTATCTTCTTTTCCCAGGATTCCTTGATGTGTTCTCTAATATCTTTGGCAAAACAGCTTTAACCGTTCTGAAAAAGTTCCCTTCACCGCGAGCCATTCAGGCGGCTGATACAGAATCGCTAACTTCGCTTATTTCGAAAATCAGTCGTAAGGGTACGGCTTGGGCCGAAAAGAAGGTGAACTTACTCAAGGACTGCGCGCAGCTTGCCTCATCCATGCCTCATGAGTTCTCTTTGCTGGATGCTAAGATCAAAGTCCATATCGATGGGATCAAAAGCATGCAGGCCAGTTTAGACGGGATTGTAAAGCAAATTCATGCGATGATAGACTCTGAGCTCTTTCCTGCTGATGCCAAGCGGAATATTGAGCTTCTTGATGGCATACCCGGTATTGGCTTTCTAACGGCTGCTACGCTCATTGCGGAGATGGGAGACTTCAGTCTTTTCAAGTCTGCTAAGGCCTTTACAGCCTTCTTTGGGATTGATCCATCTGTCAATCAGTCTGGAAAATTCCAAGGTGACAGAAACAAAATCTCTAAGCGTGGCACACGGATAGGGAGAAGAATTCTGTTTACCATCGCTATGGCTTCCATTCGTACAACGCGCAAAGGTGATGAGATTAATCCGGTTCTGCGAGAATTCTACGCGGCAAAATGCGTTAACAAGAAGAAAAAGGTAGCTCTCGTAGCCGTAATGCATAAACTTCTCCACTACATCTTTGCTGTTCTTCGTGACCAGAAACCCTTTGAGATCAGGCAACCTAAGGATCATCAATCCTGGAGAAATACAAAGCTCAGTCAAGCACCTGCGGCTTAAACATCTCTTTGTTACATGGTTGTAAGTTTGCCCGTGTCAAGGGTGATGCGAGGAATACCGGAGGCCCTTAGGCCGAGGATATGCTCGCCATCATCCCATTGACACGGAACAACACCAGAAGCTTGAAGACGGCAAAGTCTCTTAAGCCCCAAAGTATTACCCCATATTAAAGAGAGTTTGCCTGGCAAGCGCCGAGCGTTTCGTTCCCTCATACATCGATTTGGTCATTGTTCGGATTTTTCAATGGCTTGGTTTCCTGTACCCATTTTTTCTTGGACCTTGAAACTAATCTTTTTTACATTACACCTTGACTTTAATTAGCTGGTCTTTACATTAAGATAGTATATAGTATGCTTTGTCTACAATATGGTAATTGCTCAGGCGGTGATGCAGTTGAATTGCAAGTTATATGATCCGATAGATAAAAAGGAGAAGGATAATTGTATCAACTGCAGGCGTTGAAGAGTGGGAAGAAGTGTGAGCATGAGGCGGAACCATTGGCTGATGAGCGGAAGTGATATGGGAATTATTAAAGCAGGAAATCTCCTGCCCTTTGCGAAAATAGGGTTATGAGTGACTTTGCTTTCATGAGGGGGAATTCAGCATGGACTTTTTACACCATCATATTTGTCCCCGAAATTGTTACGATACCTGCAGCATCATAAGTACAACCCGCAATGGCCGGCTGGTATCGATCGAGGGAAACCCTGCCCAGGGCTATACCCGAGGAAAGCTCTGTTCGAAGGTTATGGATGAAGTTCAGAAAGTCTATAGCCCTCACCGGATCAAATACCCCCTGCGACAACGCAAGAGGTATTCTGGCCGATGGGAGCGGATTGGCTGGGATGAAGCATTAGATACCATTAGTCAGCAGATTCTCTCCATCAAAGAAGACTATGGGACGACTCTACCCATTGCCCATAATAAATACTCTGGCAACTTTGGAGTCATGCACAATGCTCTAGAGGCTTTTATGACAGGTCTTGGTCCTACGACACGAGCGGTAGGTTCACCCTGCTGGTCGGCAGGAGTAGATGCCCAAGCTTTTGACTTCGGTGCCTTTTTTTGCTCGGATCCTCTAGATATGGAACAGGCAAAACTGATTTGGATATGGGGAGCAAACCCAGCTTGGAATGCCGTCCACCAGATGCCCATTGTCTTTCGAGCTATGGACAAAGGTGCTAAGGTGGTTTGCTTCGACACTCATTTCACAGCCACTGCAGCTCGGGTTGACCAGTTTGTCCAAGTCAATCCCGGAACGGATGGACTGCTGGCTTTGGGCATGGCCAAGATTTTAGCTGACCATGACCTCCTCGACCGTTCATTGCCGGAATACTCCTTGGGGCATAAGGAGTTTATCGATTACCTTAACCAAGAAATAGATATTAAGGAATGTTCTCAAATCACGGGGGTCCCTTTACGCACTCTCGAAGAATTGGCTTTAGAATATGGATTGACTAAGCCCGTATGCATCTGGGTAGGTTTTGGGCTCCAACGTTATGCCAACGGAGGACAGAATCTTCGGGCCATCGATGCTCTCGGAGCCTTAACCGGGAATGTTGGCTGCTCAGGTGGTGGAGTTCAGTATGGGCAAATGGAAACTTGGCGTTTTTCCGGCCCCTTATCCCATGCCCGATGCGGCCATCCTCAGGATCGGAATCTGGATATTAACCAATTCCCCGTACTTGCCTTAAAGGCTGATCCTCCCGTGAAAATGCTCTGGCTTGCCGGTCGCAACCCTCTTCAGCAAGATGGCAACCAAGCCGAGTGGCAGAAGATTCTTGAGGGACTGGATCTAGTGGTTGTTAGTGACCTCTTTCATACCCGGACGACCTTGGCAGCGGATATAGTTCTCCCGGTGACTACTCATTATGAACACTGGGATCTAAATGCAAGCTACTGGCATTATTACGTCGGAATTAATGAACCGGCTATTGAACCCGTAGGAGAAGCTCATTCGGATTTGCAAATAGCTTGGGATTTATCCAAACGGCTTAACCAGCTTGCCCCAGGAAGCTCAGCTTTCCCTACAGAAGGCTCGGAAAAAGAGGTTGTACTCCAGGCATTAGGGGCAGAGATGCTAGAAATGCTTGACCTCGAATCTCCTATGGAACTACTAAAAGGTCCCCTAAGAGTAAACCTTCCGGCGACAGCTTGGCAGGAGCGGAAGTTCCGGACTCCCTCAGGAAAGTATGAGTTTTATTCTGAAAAGGCAAAAGAGCAAGGATTACCGGCTCTACCCGTTTGCCGATTACCTCGCAAACCTCCACTAGAAACTCCGCTGCGACTTCTTACCCCCCATCATAGCTCGGGGCTGAACTCTCAGGGGTATCGCTTTGACGCCGCCGAGGGAAGCAATGCCGAAGATAAACCACCATTGATAGCGAGGCTTAGTTCTGGGACTGCGGGGATGTATTCTTTGAAAAGCGGAGATAGGGCAGTCTTATGGAATCAAGGGGGGACTTTACCCGTAGCCATAGAAATAGAGCAGAGTATGGCGACCGGGGTTGTGATTGTCTATCAGGAGAATCTCTGTGATGTAAAAGCCTCACATCCAAACCTTCTCAACCTTGGAGCCTTAACGGATATGGGAAACTACGCTACAGGGGCCTATGGATTAGCTTTGAATGATATTTTTGTGGGGATTCGCAGGGCTTAATTACCGCATTGAGATGAGGAGGGGAGATATGGCGAAGCAATTGGGCTTTTTCCTGGATGTGAATCGCTGTTTGGGTTGTGGAACATGCATCAAAGCCTGTGCTAGTGCTAACCGTTTGCCAACCCCCTTAACATGGCGCAAATTAAGGCAAATGGAAGATGCAAAAGTTGACCAGGGTCAGATTTCGCATTTTTTCCTCTCCACATCTTGCAATCACTGCGCGAACCCCGAGTGCATGAGGGTTTGTCCTTCCGGTGCCTATGCCAAACGGCGTGATGGGATCGTGCTGCATTATCCTGACAAATGCATTTCCTGTAAATCCTGCGTGGCCTCTTGCCCTTTTGGCGCACCACAGATCAACCCACAGACTGAAAAGGCTGGCAAGTGCCAGCTTTGCTATGAGCAGATCGATCGGGGAAATCTGCCCCATTGTGTTCAGGCCTGTGTGACGGGTGCACTACAGCTACGGGAGATTTATGGCAATCCAACCGATAAGCTCTTAAGGCTGACTGCTCCCACTCCTACATTGCGTCTCACGAGACCCTCCACTTTTTATTATCCGCCAAAGGGGACAAGGATCTTTTAGTAAGAATAGATAAAAGAAATTAAAGCAAGATTAGACAAATATGAGGCTATTATACGGAACGAAAAAGCCCAGTCTTTTGTAGAAAATTACAAAGAACTGGGCTATTTGTTGTAGATTATTACAAAGAGCTTATAAGCACTTCATTTGATAGGCCTTAGCAGGGATGAATGTTATTACTTACATTGTACCTGCCTGTACAAGTAGGTGTCAACATAATAATTTGGGACGATATTCTAAATATATAGAGTCTCGACTCTGAGATTTCATGGATTCATGCATTCGTGCATTCATGCATTCGTGCATAAGAGCCTCTAAAGAGCCTGAGTCGTTATGCTTTTAAGTTAGAACGAGATAAGCAAGAACAGCTACCCCAACAATAATGGACTCGGGGATAATCAGCATACGCAAAACTTTGCTTAGATCGGATTTGAAATAATCAACGGTTAGGGATAGGCAGAGGTGCATGGGGCTTAACATCGTTCCTGCTGAGCCAGCCATAAAAACCAGAGTTACCAGCGGTAGACTTACCTGTCCTCCGGCGGCAGCCATCACAACCGGAAAAGCGATACCGATATAAGAGCCGGTCTGCCCGGTTAAGAAAGCGATGAGAAAAGCAATTAAAGCGAAGATGAGAAATTCCGGCACAGGAAGTGTGCCTAATAAGGCCGGCAATTCATCGAAGGAACCGACTGTTTCCATGACCTGTTTGAAAAGCATAATTCCCCAAATCATAACCAAAGTTTTAATTACTATTGCTTTGCGAACTATTTCGAGGAGCTCAGATAAAGTAAATCGATGCTTTAGAATGAGTACAACAAGTACAGAAGCTATGGCTAAGGTAATGGGTGCTTTTGCCATAACAAGGCTAACGACAGCTAGGACGGGTAGAGTGCTAAAGAATACATCTTTGATTAATTTCTGCCGATTACCCTTGGCACCATCTTGAGATGTTGTCGCACCAGTTGGTTCGGTAACCGCTGTTAATTCCTCATCAACCTTGATGCGGAAGAGAAAGGGAAGTCCAAGAAGAATGACGAGGAGTCCAAAGGGCATAAGCCCTAAAAGTACACGAGGGAGTGGAATGCCCGTAATATTGGAGACAAGAAGAACGCCCGTATAGATAGGGAGAAAGTACTCCCAGATATGACGGTAATAAAAGTTAATGAAGGTTTTATCAACAGCAGAGACGCTTTTGCCAACGGACTGTTCGACTAAGGGTGCCGAAAAAAGGGCACCTCCAGCGCTGGGCATGAGTCCGATAAAGGCAGGAATGATAGCCATTACAATCCGACGATCCTTTATTAAGGATGTTAGAGCATTGAGCATACGTTCTAGATAACCCTGTCGACGTAAAATAAGCTCGAGAATCATAATTAAGGCCAAAATAACTTCGATTTCTATGGTGGATGGATCCTTCGTTGCATCCCACACAATTTTTGCAAATCCAGGCAAATCAGTGCCGAAAAGAAACGCTAAAACCGCAGAAGCTCCGATGACAACGTAAACTAAAGGAATCTTTCGCCAAAGTAGAATCATCATTATTACGAATACAATCAATAACTTTGCAGCAGCCATCTCAGAATCCCCCTCATATCAGAATAATACAACAATTAGACTGCATTTTTTACTATTTTGTCAATAGTTTTTGCAAGTATAACTTTTCACCTTGTATCATTAGCCCTCTTCACTACAAATTCCTTAAAACCAGTTGCCGCAGGAGACATATATCCCGATTTATACCCTAGTTTAAATAGAATATAACCTAAAGACTCTTTTAAGGAACGTCGGCATTGGCCGGCGTTTTTAATTTTTCAGTCAGAAAGTATAACTTCGTTGCATACCTTCCTTCTGCATAAGTGCAACTAGGCAGCCGCTTTCGCCAGAGGCTAATAAGGTCGAAGACAGTGTCTTCGGCGCCAGCCAAGTTTTCTTTATTAGAAAGGACAAGTTTCATGGAGAAATGTAGAATTCTTTGCGTAAATGGTTAGAATTACCATGGGGGAGTTGACTACAGATGCAAAAACCGTAAATAATCGCCTCTTGCTAGCAATGACCCGGACCGATAGAACAGACATGAAAGAAGTGACAGACTATTGAAAGGTGAAATCACCATAGGAATACCTAGAGCTTTTTTATTCTTTAAATACCAATACCTTTGGCAAATTTTTTTTGCAGAATTAAACTGCCCGGTGATTATAAGCCCGGAAACAAACAAGAGAATATTGAAAGACGGCATTGATTCTTCCATCGACGAAAGCTGCCTTTCCGCGAAGATCTATATGGGCCATCTCTCCTACCTAAGAGGGAAAGCCGATTACATCTTGGTTCCTCGGATCGTCGGCTTTGGCAAAAATGAAGTCGTTTGTACCAAATTCAATGCTCTCTACGATATCGTCAAAAATACTTTTAAAGATGTAAACCTGCTCAGCTATAACGTAGATATGGCTAACCGTGAAAGTGAATGGAAAGGCTTCATGAAGATGGGCAGGGAACTGGGCAAAAACCCTGTCCAGGTATTAAGGGCCTATCTTAAAGCCAAAGCAATCCAAGCCAAGCAGGAACACCAGTTGACTGCTGAGCAGGAGAGCCTAATCCGGACAGAGGACAAGCTGAAGATCCTGATCATTTCCCATGATTATAATACCTACGACAAGGTGGTGGGTTATCCTATTATCAAGTGCCTTAAAAGCTTGGACAGTGTGCCTATCTATGCCAATGCCGCCGACAAAAAGAAAACCTCCCTAAAGTCAAGGTTCATCTCAGACGCCCTGTACTGGACCTTCAACAAGGAGCTCATTGGTGCGATCCATCATTATCAGAAGGAAGTAGATGGGATAGTTTTTATTTCGACCTTCCCCTGCGGTCCTGATTCTCTGGTCAATGAATTGTGCCTGAGGAAAATTAAAGGAGTTCCCATGGCCAATATCATCGTGGATGAGCTGCAAGGAGAAGCGGGCTTACAAACAAGAATTGAAAGCTTTGTCGATATCATCAGGGAGAGGAAAAAAGCCGGGAGGGAAGCGCACATTGGCTAGCCAGGAAAAGATCATAAGCTTTCCTCATATGGGAAATTATCATATCGCCATCGAATTTCTAATCAGACATGTCTTAGAAAACATTCAGGTTCTAACCCCGCCCCCCATTACCAAAAAAACCCTGGAACTGGGAGCCAAGCACAGTCCGGATTTTGTGTGTGTGCCCTTTAAATATAACCTGGGCAACTATCTTGAAGCCCTTGATGGAGGAGCTAATCTCTTGGTGCAGTCCGGCGGTGGCTGCCGATTTGGGTATTATGGTGAAATCCAGGAACAGATCTTAAGAGATCTGGGCTATGATTTTGAGTTCATTAGCATTATCGACAACGAAAATGTCAATCCCTTGGCCTTTTTCAGCCGCTTTAAGCGGTTGAATCCCCAGCTGTCTTTTGCCCGATTCGCTTACTACTTTTACTTGACCTTTAAAATGATTGAGGCAATGGATACCATCGATGCCACTATTCGGGCCAACATTGGTTTTGCGGTCCAAGAAGGTAGCTTTGAAAAGTTGCAAAAGGAATTCCTCCAGAAGCTTCCCTCAGTGAATGGCTTCAGAAGTTTGGACAGGATCTATCGCCATTACCATGCTCTATTCCGCCAGCTGGAGGTCAATAAACCTGCAAATCCCATCAGGGTCGGAATCGTCGGAGAGCTCTATACCCTCATGGAGCCTTTCAGTAGCTGTTTTATCGAAAAGGAACTGGCTAAAAAAGGCATCCAAGTCACCCGGTTCATCACCGTATCCTATTTACTGCGTCATCATCCCAAATCAAGTGATTTGCTGAAGTGGGCGGGGAAATACCTAGAGTATGAAATCGGTGCCGATGGCACAGATAGTGTGGCCCGGGCGAAAATGCTGGCTGAAGCCGGGTATGATGGAGTCATCCATATCAAGCCTTTCGGGTGCACCCCAGAGGTCAACTCCATGCCCATGATGCAGAATATCAGCAATGATTATAAGATGCCGGTCCTGTACTTTAGCTTCGATGCCCAGACTTCGGAAACCGGTGTGCACACAAGGCTAGAAGCGTTCCATGACATGCTGATGATGAGAAGGGAAGCGAACACATGGCAAAATGTTATTTAGGAGTGGACAGTGGCTCCATTTCTACAAAGGGTGTAATCGTTGATCAAAACAATAAGATATTGGCTGAGAAGTACCTATGGACGGAAGGGAATCCGGTGGAGGCTGTGAAAGAAGTAATCGGGGGTCTCCAGACTCAAATCGAGGGCAAGGATATCCGGGTTAAAGCCGTGGGCACCACCGGATCGGCTCGACGCTTGGTCGGTGCTTTACTCAATGCTCAAGTGGTTAAAAATGAAATTACCGCCCATGCTGTGGGAACCTTATCCGTCTATCCCGAGGTCCGGACTATTTTTGAAATCGGCGGTCAGGATTCTAAGATTATTCTTGTTGAAGACGGTATCGTGGTGGATTATGCCATGAATACCTTATGTGCCGCCGGAACAGGTTCCTTCCTGTCCTCTCAAGCCAAGCGTCTGGGGCTGGAAGTTGAGAAATTTGGCGAGTTGGCTTTGCGCTCCCAGAATCCCACCAAAATTGCGGCCCGCTGTACGGTTTTTGCTGAGTCCGATATGGTGCACAAGGCTCAGATCGGGCATAAGAAAGAGGATATTGTAGCTGGGTTGTGCAAAGCGGTCGTGGCCAATTACCTGAACAATGTGGGCAAGGGCAAACACACCAAAGCCCCGATTGTTTTCCAAGGGGGAGTCAGTAAAAATGTCGGGGTGATTAAAGCCTTTGAGGAAGCAACGGGAGAGACGATCCATGTGGATCAGCATGCACACTTAATGGGAGCCTTAGGGGTCGCCTTGCTTGCTAGAAGCTCCGGCCAAGAGCAGGATTTTAACTTCAGTATGACCGAGATGCAATTTGATACTCGTGGGGTAGAATGTCAGGGGTGCCCCAATAACTGTGAGGTCATCTGTGTTTATAGGAATGACGAGTTGATTGATGCTTGGGGCAACAAATGCGATAAGGGAGCGGTACGAGGCAATAAGGTACCGGTGGGCAAGGAAGCGCCGGTTGTTAAAGATGATGTCATGGTGTCTTGATAGGGGAACAAATTCTTTGTTTTCTTCGATGTCCAATGGGATCCTCACAGATGAGATTAATAAAGCATGGGCAGGCATGACGACAAGGCAGTACAAAACTTTAAAGTGAGAAAAACGAGACCTCAGTCTCGTTTTTCTTTTGCCCATCCTAGTTCAGAGGGGGGTCATAAAGGTCTTCCGTCGAGGTGCCTACGATCAGCGCATCTCGTTTGGAGCCTAGCTCGCCACTGGAAGTCATGAAAATATTCTTCGCGAGGATCGTGTTCATCACAGCTTCCACCTCAGTTTTCGTCAGGTCTTCCTTGGGATTGGCCACGGTGATAGTGACGCTTTTCCCACTGGTCGTGGTAAACGCCAACTGAAGCACTTTCGTCGTAGTGATTGCCATTGGTATCACCTCCCTAAGGTTTAATACAAGTGGAGGATTACTCCTCGACTAAGTCAAAGTTTTTCCTAAGGATTGTCTGGATCACAGGATGAATGCTCAAGCTGAATAAAGCGGCCGCTACATCATAGATGTCTTGATCTAAGGCGTCAGCTTTAATGTCATTTAGGCTCTTCTGCTTGATCACCGGCGCACCGGCCGGAGTTTCCCCAGCTTGATATTTTATAACCACAGTGGATCCCAAAGGGGTAGCATTAACTGCCATATCGTCACTTCCTCTCCCATTGATTGACGGTGGCCTTAGATAGCCTGTCTGTCTATCATATGTACGGGCAGGGGGCTAAGGTTCCATAAAAACGGGGTCAGAAAAATATAGGGAGGTTTAGAGACGGCGGTTCGGTATAGCCTGTCCCAAATACGAAGGCGCCTTCGTATTTGGGACAGGCTATTATAAACGAGCTTTCACCCTCGTGGACATGATTCCATATAATGAAAATAAATTCACCAATAAAAGGGTGTGAAGTAAGTATGGGTGAATTACTGACAGAACGAACGCCACTCGTTATCGCGTCTGAAATCAATACCATTAAATATCAAACTGGAAAAATCCTTTTAACCAGTGCCATAGAGGTTGGCCGCCGCTTGAAGGAGGCCAAGGGCCTGCTTCCCCATGGGGAATGGCTGAATTGGTTGGAGGAATCCGTAAATTATACAGAAAGAACGGCCCAGACGCTGCTACGCATCTTCGATGCCTATGGGAGCCAACAGCTCGCTTCTGCCGACGCGGCCTCTCTGAACGCTCAGGACCCCAACGCGGATTCGCTGAACACTGCCTCACGCAGAGTAGTGCCATCAGCCCTTACAGCCCAAGCTCAAGCACAGCCTATCCTAAACTATACCCAAGCGCTTATCCTCTTGGGAGTGCCGGAAGAAGAGCGGGCTCAGTTCATTGCTGAGCTGGACCTAGAAAGCATGACCACCCGTGAACTGCAAAAAACAGTTCAGGAGCGATGCCAAGTGATTGAGGAACGGGATCTGGCCGTGCGGGAAAAAGGAGATCTCTCAATGACACTGGAGGATCAGAAGGAGCAGATCGACAGGATGGCCAAGGAGCTGGCAAGTCTGAAGTCGAAGGCTCAGGAATTGAGCAAGTCTCATGCAGAAGCCATGGCTAAAGCTGAGAGGCTGAGCCTAGAATTGAAATCTCAGAAGCAGAATACCTCGGCCAAGGCCCTTACAAGAATGACCAACAACCTTACAGCAGCCTATCACAAGGCCAAAGCTAATCGGATTGCTTTTTTATATGAGAGTATGGATCGGAATTTCAAGGACCTGCTTAGTGAGCTGAAGGAGTTCGAGGACAAGGAACCGGACACCTATGAAGTGTATAAGAAGAAGATCGTTGATTTCTTGACAGACGGGTTAAAGGGGCAGATGTAAAGCCGGCAGGAGGCAGGATTAATGCTAGTCTTCAAGTGAGCGGGGCCATGGGCGTCGCTTGTTTGGCTTGCCCTTGTAAAATGCTGATCGATCAGGATGGCGGTGATGCAAGTAGGTAGGGGCTAGGAGAGTCTAAAATAATTGGCATTTTAAAGGAAATAGATGTAAGTTGTCGAAATCAATAATTTAACAGAGAAGGAAATTAAACGGAGGAAGTCGTTCGCTTTATTACAACACGCGCAGTGAGATAACTGCGGTCAACTTTTATGTCATTTGGCTAAGCACTAGGAGATGATGAAAAACAATGAAGAGGCTGACTTGGAATTTACAAAGAGAAATGTAATTGATCCATTTCCAGCCTGAAAGCGGGTGATTATAATTGAGCAACCCTTTAAGTGGAAGAAACAGTTATCGGACCGCATCCATCGTAGAACTCGCCGTTAGTAATGATCTTCCCGATATCAGCAGCGCTAAAAACGATTATGATTTGGCGCATAAAGATATTGTAATGGTTAGAAATATTGAAAAACACCTTAAGCTGTTCGAAATCTTTAAGTTGAGAAACTCCCAGATGATTGTTTTAATTCTAGCTGGCGCCAAAACTTTGGCCAGCGAAGCCGGAAGGTTTTCTCTGGAAGAAGCCCATAAGTATCTGGGTTATATGAGCAAAAGAACCCGGGATAAGGTGCTGAGAGAATTGCAGGAAAAAGGCTGGATAGTATTTGACGGATTTGATTACGAAGTCCCCGGTAAGGTGCGCTCTTTTTTATCTTCCATGTTTTTAGCCTTTGCGAAAGAAAATCTTAGTATGGAAGAACAGATCAAAACCACCGTTATGCTGGCAGAATTTGTCGATGAATTCAATATGGATGAAGAACAAACTGAGTCCATTAAAAACATGGGATTTCGGGAATTGGCGGTTTGGCAAGGATATCTGAAGCGTGTCATTCAGAAAAAGTCGCGGCGGGAAATTTTAGAAATCGGCAAACAGACACAGGGAATAATCAAGGTGATCAAAGAAACGCAGAGGACGCTTAACAGTAACCGTAAGCTCTTTTCCCGGACTAAATATGATGAATTTTTCGATGTAACTAGCAGTATTTTGGATTTAACGACGCAAATCTTAGCCATGGCCATTCAATTCCAGCGGGAAAGCCAAAAAGGTCTGGGTGAATTTATTTCCCCCGAGATGATTGAGGTGGCGCTTCATGAGGCAAGCAAAGAGATATTAGCTGGATTTGCCGAGAAGAACTTTTCGGCCCCCAAACAGGTCTATCAACTAAGAGAAGAAGTGCTGGGAAGCAGAAGCAAGGCTTTTTTTGAAAATGAGAAAGAAGAAATTATAGCCACACCTGCCCCTGAACCGGTTGATATTGTGGAAGAAGAAATGATTGTGGATCGGACGCAAAGCCCCATGGAGCTTTTCTATCAGGAACTTGTTCTGAAAATGAAAGGGAAAGACGATGCCCCTATGGATGAACTGCTTTTTCAAGATCTTAAACAATTCGGTCAGGCCTTGTATAAAACAGGTCAGTTGCTTAAGTTAACGGGAGAATTAAGAAATCAGGGTCTTGAGGTTCAGGGAAAAGAAGTCTTTGAATTGATCGTCAACGATTCCTATAAAGAATTGAAGGAAGGTCCGGTGGAACTGGTCACAGATTGCTTGACGAGGAGGGTTAGTCATGGATCAGATTGAGGGAATCAAGATCAATCCTGAAGCGCAAAAATTATGCTCTATGTTTCATTACGGCTGGGTTTCTAAAAAGGAAACCGGCCCAATTGAACGGGATCTTAAGTTGTTTCGGGATGTGCAAACCTATCTTTCGCTGATGGGCTATGAATTGCTGAACCCACCTGGAACTGAATGGTATGTGATCCGTTTAAAGAAAGAATACGATTCAGCTTCCTTTGATTATTTCCTGAAAAAGGTCAAAGGGATAGACCGGAGGCATATGGCCCTGCTGACGATTATTTATGCGAATCTTGTTCTGCCCAAGGAGCTTCGCCATGTGGATCCGGAAACTGAATTGAGTCTGACAGTTGACGAGCTTGTTTATAACTATGGCGCCAAGTTTCAGCAGGGAAAACAGAACCCGCGCAAAACTATAGAAACCTTGCTGGCGCCCTTGAAAAAACATCATTACATTCTTTTTGAAAAAGGCAAGGCCAAGATCACTGTCGGACCAGCGATGTATATGCTCCACAGCGATCTTCTTATGGACATCTGCGATTATGTCATTCAGGGATTGACGGCTAATTTAAGTGCAATCCCTAAAATTGATGAAGAGGAAACGACTGAGAGTGAGGAAGATGGCAATGATTAAAGATTTCTCAACCGTATATTGGGGATACCTACCGTCCACCAAAGAACCCTATAAGGTTCATGAGAAAGTCAATGCTTTCATCGGTCCGTCCGGTCATGGGAAGACAACTATCTGGGACGGACTGCGGCTGATGTTGGGGGCAAGTCATTATGAGAGCAAACGGACATTTTCCTTTTATGTTCATAAAAAAAGCAACTGGGCGGTGGTCCGGGTCGCCTTTGATAACAAACCTGTGAATGGTGTCCGCCCCTTTGAAAATGTTCGTAAATTTGCGGACGAAGTAACCGCTTGTTGCAGGATTTATAAAAACGAGCAGAGTTCCTGGGCTAGGGACTATTATTTATTCGATGGTGAATTTCATGATCTCAAAGATCTTCATTTTAATACCAAAGCATATAGCGAAGCGGCTTTAAGTGTGGGGGAGTATCTGGGTGTTTTGGAGCAATGTCTGGGCATAACCAAAGAATTCCGCAATTTAATGGCTATGAGTCCCGATACAGTAAGGGAAGTGGTTAACTCTTCACCTCATACCCTGTTCCATTTGATCTTTGACCTCAAAGGCGCGAAAGGTTATAAAAAACGTTATGATGAGAGCAAGCAGCGCTTGAATGAACAAGAGATCGCCATTGAACGCGCGGCGGAAGAAATGGGGCAAGCTCGGATTCGCTTTGAAGAAACCAAAATAAAAGCCCAGAAATTTCGGCAATATAAGGTCAAAGAAAAGGAAGTCGAAAGTACTATAGTAAAGCTGAAAAAACTGGAGTACGCCGAATGCCAGGAGATGCTAAAATCTACGGAAGAAGAAATGACCTCCGTTGAGCAACAAGGACGGATAGAAGCGGATAAGGTTAATGAACTTACGGTAAAAATCACCGCCAAAGAAACAGAAATTGTGCATTTGGAAACGGAGTACAATAGGTTATATGAGGAAGAGGAAAGGGCCAATCAGGAGAAAACGGAAATTACAAGTACTAAAAGATTTAAGGATAACGAACTTAAAACACTGGCTCAAGAAATCGAGAATTTGCAAAAAATAGAACCGCAAAATATTGAAGATTTAAGACAACTCAAAAGTATTCTCACTGATGATTTGGATCAGAAGAAGCAGGATTATGTTCAAGCGAAGACTGCGCTTAATGAGCTGAAGCAAAAGCTTCTTGATCTGGAGAATAATCGTCTTCCTTATAAAGACGAGGCCAAAAGATTCAGAAATGCTCTTGAAGAAAACCATGTTTCCTATCTTATGCTTGCCGACGCGATTAGTGTTAAGCCGGAAATGAGCAGATGGCAGGAAGCAATTGAAGCATATATCGGCAATAATCGTTACCGGGTGATTGTGGAACAGGGACAATACCTTCAGGCCAAGAAATTACAAGAAAAGGCCAGATATGGAGCTAGGGTATCCTTGCCTAAAACCGGAAAAGAACTGCTGGCGTGTGAGGGTATAAACTATCCCAGCTTGCGCTCGGCTATCAATATAAGTCACCGGGAAAAAGTTGAGGGATATCTGGACAAGTTGAACAATGTATATCTGGTGGAAACGGTCGAAGAAGGTCATGCCCTTCAGGCCCGGGGAATTGAGAGCATTACGCTGGGCGGCTTGCTTCAAGACAATGACGGGGCTATTCATTTGAAATACCATACGCTCTGCTGCGGTAAACTAGCTCTCCAAGAAGAGAAAAAACGAACTAAAGAAATGCTGCCGCAAAAGGAATGCCTGGTTCAGAAACTCCAAGCCGCTGTTCAGTTGCTCCAAAAAGATGTGAACGAAACCGAAGAGACGATTAAAATGCAAGAGCGATTAGCAAAACTATCTGATCTGGAACAAAACTACAGTTCCTTACTTGAGGAAACTGGAAAGCTATCCAACTTACTCAACGAAGCAGAAAGACAGAAAAAAGCAGCAAAGGATAAAAAAGAAGGAGTCCGGCGCCTACAACGAAGTGCAGGAGAGGACCAAAAAGAATTTATTGTAAACAAAGAACAAGCTGAACAAAACATGACCATTTTCTCGAGAAAATATTCAGATTTACAGAAAAAACAAGAAGGGCTTGGGTTAGATTTTAAACTGGCAATAGAAGAAGTAAAAGTGCTGGGGTTAACGGAAGATGATATTGAATTTATCTCTTATGAAATGCAAGGCAGCGCTTTTTCAGATTCTCAAGGAAATCGGACTACAGCAAAGGAAATGAACAATAAATTAAACGCCCTTCTTGCCGAAAAGGAAAAGCTTTATGACTCTTCGGTCAATGAAGAAGTTGCTCGTTTAGTCGAGGCGCAAGAGGGGCAGGTGGAACTGCTGGCCCAAAATCTGCGCAGCTTAAAAGAGGACAGAACGGAATTGGAGAGAACCTGTGATGATTTACTGTTTCAATTCCGGGAGCATATCAAGGAAATTATGAAGGATTATATCTCTGAATTCGAGAATTTTGCGGATTTGCTCAAAGCGTCAGCCAAAGGGAAATTGGTAGAAGTCACACCGGATCCGGAGACGTGGGAAATAAAGTTGTATATCGGCTATGACGGCAAGGAACCGGTCCCAGTGGACGGACCACATCTCAGTTCCGGTCAAAAGGCCAGCACCAGTCTCATGATTTTGCTGGCAGCTTTGGGCGACAATAAAAACGGCAAAACAACCCCGATTATGTTTTTGGATGAACCTAAGGCGAGGGTAGACGATGATCGCGGCAATGAAATCGGGCAACTTCTGCAAGTTACGGATATTCAGTATTTTATTACCCACCAACAGGGAGAATCCTTGAAGAGCATCGATTGGATCGACCATGCTTTTACCTGCAGTGCATGTCGGTCCGATCATGATTTTGCTAATCCGTTAATCCTGAAAAAACGGGCTAGGAGAAGTTTTGCATGAGCGGAATCAAGAAAACAGACTATGAAAGAAGTCCGGAAAAAAGATATCCGAGCTATAAAATTGAATCCGGACAGAATTTCAGAGGAATTCCGTCCACCCTGAATAAACCCCACGGTCTTCAGGATTTGATGACCCAAATAATCAGGGAAGTCAGCAAAGGAGCCAAACGTTATACTCCATTGGCTGGAAAGCTTGCAAAATCCTATTCTTCCAGCGATATTGCCAAAGCAATTGATATCCTAGTTATTGACGGTATTTTGCAAACGAAAAGCAAAAACAAGAAGCCCAATAAAAGCGATTTGGAATGGGACTTGCAAATCATCTCTCTTGATCCCCGGGCACAGGAGACCTTTTCCCAGACTGAAGAACCGTTGGTAGAGAAATATCAGCATTTGAAAAACCAAATAGATCAGCTTATTACGGAGACCAAGCCTTCCGCACTCAAAACCCATCTGCAGCGATGCCTCAATGAAAAAGTCTTGACGAGTCCGAATAGGGATGTGGTTTGTGGGACCAAGGCCTGGGTTAAATTTCGATCTGTTGCGTTGACTTTGGCCTATGCCATTGTTTTATTAGAACAAGAAAAAAGAGAACCTCTACGGGTTCTATCAGAAAGAATCTGGGGTAAAAGCAAGATACTTGACCGGTATAAAAAAGATATCGCGCGGGTTGCGGGGCAATCCCTTAATCGCTTAAACCTAACGAGCATACCTGAAGTAACATTTGTTTATGGAGATGTCTCGTACCGCTTTCAGGGATACTTATCATCGTTGATGGCGGGAAGTCCCTATGTGCTAACAGAAGGAACAATAAAAGGGCTGGAAATAAAGCAAGTCGGCGCTGAAAAAATGCTTATTGTGGAAAATTATGCGGTGTTTCAGGAAGTCTTTGTTCGCAAATATCAGGAAAGGCCCGATGTGCTGCTTCTGTGGGGTGCCGGTTACTTATCCTCCCCCAAGAAACGGCTAATTGATAAGATTCTTCAAGCCAAGCCAATCCCCGTATATATATGGAGCGATCTGGATGCGGACGGGCTGGGGTTAACATTGGATATTATCAAAAAAGTGCGGAAGTATGATATTGAGGTTAAGCCTGTTCTGATGTCAGCCTGTGAACTGGATTTGGCCAAAGGGGATTATGTCGCCTCCAACCATCATAATTTGGATGACCCGGAGTTGGCGGAAGTTTTCCCGGATGTGATCGAGAGAATACGTTTGCAAAACGTGATGGAGCAGGAAGAACTTATTCTCCATTATGAGCGGGTGAAGGACAAGCTCCCTTAGGGTCATATATTTTTAATTGGAGGGAGGATATGAGTTATACTTCTGAGTACGAATAGCAGAGAGGATGCTTTTATTCATCAAAATTCGTAAAAACCGTTTAGGGTTATATTCCACATTTCAGCGACTCGTGCTATAGAGTTTTTAATCCCTCGAAGTGCAATTAGATCATGGAAACATGAGTGATAGGGAATAAATACTCTGCAAAATGTAGAACTTTTTGTTATCCTGTAACAAAAAACATGGCATATGCTGTTGAATAATTAAAATAGGGGGACATAGATGGAATTCTCAAAGAAAATACAAGAATTGCGGAATAGAGCTCAAGAATCACAAGCTGCAAATAAAATCATTGACATGTTGATACAATTGAAATTAAAGAATGATAGTACAACTTCTTACCGATGGATTTGGGAACTCATTCAAAATGCAAAGGATGTTGTTAACTCCAGAGGAAAAGTTGACATTTTTATTAACTTTGACGAAAGCAACAAATTGATTGAATTCAAACATAATGGCAAGCTATTCTCAACAGAGAATATTGTTTTCCTGATAGAGCAAGTTTCTACAAAAGATCGCACAATAACTGATGAAAAGAACAAGAGGACTACAGGAAAATTTGGAACTGGGTTCTTAACTACGCATTTGCTATCAGAAGAAGTAAGGGTATCTGGATATTTGCAGGATGTTGGTGAATCCCCATGTTCTTTTAGTGTTGTTTTAGACCGATCCGGTACGAATAAACAATCAATAATATATGCGATACAAGAAAGTTGTTTTCAGTTAGATAAAAGCACTACCTTAATTGATAATGCTAAAAAAATAAATGAAAACGATTTTAATACTTGTTTTACTTACGTTTTGAATGAATCGGGAGTGTTAACCGCAAAAAAAGGGCTGGAAAACCTACTTATTTCTGCTCCATATGTATTTGCTTTTGTTCCCGAAATAAGTTCAATAATAGTCACAAGCGGCCAATATGTTCAAAAAATTAGCCGGGAAGAGATAATTGAAACCAATCTCAGAAATGCGAAGGCAACAAGAACCACGATCACAACAGAGGGCAAAAATAAAGATAGATATATTTTTGTTTTGGGAACGAATGATTTATCTATCGCTGTGGAAGTTGAAGCACATGAAAAATATAATTTCATAGCAAAATACGATTCTCAGCTACCAAGAATATTTTGTGACTTTCCACTTTTGGGAACGAATGATTTTTCATTTCCGGTAGTAGTAAACAGTTCACTGTTCAATCCAACAGAACCTCGAAATGGAATTCATCTAACGAATATAGAACATGAACATACAACGGAAAACAAGCAAAAGTTGGTGGAAGCTTGTAAGCTCTATATTGAGATGTTGGACTATTTTCTGGAAAAAGATTATGAAGGCATTTACAACATTGTAAAAATTCCTGTGCAGCCTGATAAAGATTGGATATCAAAAGAATGGTTTGAGCAAGAAGTAATCGATTCATTAAAATCCCGCATTAAAGAAATCCCACTCGTGTGTACGCAGAGTGGTGAGAAAAAAACTCTGTTTGATGACTGGGGCAACCCCTGCGTACTTATTCCAAAAGATGCAGATAAAACTGTAAGGGACAAAGTGTGGGCACTATCAAGCAAAATCATTCCTCATATGATTACAAAACGTGAAGAATTAGAGTGCTGGTACAATTCTTTATGGGAGGAGTGTCGCACCTATAGTATAGTCGACTTAATTGAACGAGTAGAAACGTTCGACAACATAGATGAGTTGTCGAAAAATGTTATAAATGATGTAAGCGATTGGCTAAATGAATTATTGGCGCTATTCTACACAAAAGAAAATGCTTTTCAAAACTGTTTTTCTAGAAACCCATGTATTGTACCAAATCAACATGGTAAATTTTGCACTATAGATGCAATTGCACTTGATTGCGATATTGATGAAATCTACAAAACAATTTCAGAGATTATTGAGCTCGATTTCAAAAGCAAATTATTGGATAGCAGTATTAAATATGAATTCTTGCCTATTGTTAAGAATTTTACATTAGAAGATGTTTTTTCAGAAATTGAAAAGAAGTTACATACTCCCAATCCGAAAGCAGAGGATTTTTATAAAAGAATTATTTGCTTGCAAGCTGAACAAAATGAAGAACAAGATGATTTTTTGAACCTCTTTAATAAAGATTCTTGGAAAAGAAATAAAGTATCAAAACATTCAAAGGAGATTCTTAAGGCAGCATTAAAATTTTGGAGAGAGAAAATAAGCAAGCAGATAGGATCGTATGAATGCGTTGAAAACTTTACTTCTCGAAGTTGTTTTTCTAATGAACAAAAGGCAGTTACTTGGTTGTCAAGGTTCATTCAAATATTAGTTAAATATGAGCAAGAAAATTTACTTGATAGAATCGCTATATTGCCTGATCAATATGGTAGTTTTAAGAAGTGTGCAGAGTTGTCTCTTGATTCAGGCGAAATTGAAGAAATTCTTAAAGATGCATGTAAATATGCCGGATATGATGTGCGTGAAACATTGTTATTAAAAGACGTTTATTTGAAGCTACCTAAAAATAGAACTGTTTATTTAGAAGATATTTCCGAGAAGATCACCAAGTATGTGAAGGAGAACAAAAACAATATAGGGCGGAACAATTCCGAGGAGAAAGAGGTTTTTCAAAAAACATATCTTTGGCTTAGAGAGAATTTGGCCAATGAAACAGTCAAAAATTGTTTTAAAGAATTATTAACTAATCTACATTGGTTTTATAACGATAATGATATCGCCGAAAATATGTTCAAAGTGGATGAATATAACGACATGTTAAAAAAATATGGTGTTTCCGGAATGCAAGAATTAGAAAGGATATTGTCTCGTTCGGCCATTGAATGTAATTCAAGAGAAGCGGTGGAAATCTCGAAGGAACTTCTTGCGCAATGGGGAATAGCAACAGAAGATGAGTTAAGTAGAGCATTATCTAATAATGTACTCGGCGCAGATTTTATACATAACTCTAAACCTGATTTTGGAATATTTAACTATGTAAAAGAAATTCTCGCACGTTCGAAAAATAATGTTATCGAATATTTAAGTAAACAAGCTGAGTACGATGTTTCAGAATGCATTGAAATCAGTAAAACGATTTTTATTGTCAAAAAGCATGATATTCAAATTTACATAATTGCGCGCCCATCTGATTATGGACAAATAATTTTATATTATGATTCTGAGTTGGATCTTCTTGATTACGAGAAAGATTGTGAATTATGGGTTGAAGATGGGAAAAGCAATCCACAAAAAATTACATTTGGCAAAATATTAAAGCTAACTGGCGTTAACAAAATTCTATTAAGGAGCATAAGAGAGAATGGTTGATATTACCGAAGTGCAACAATTGTTGAGGGAGCCAACTTCAAAAAACCTTATTTGCAGAGAATTAGAATTCAGACCACAAAATTTAGCCTTGTTTATTGCTGCGCTCTCAAATACGACAGATGAATATGGGTATATCGTAATCGGAGCAAGCAAAAATGCAGATAAGTATTCCGTGAATGGAATAAGTCCTGAATTTAAGATAGATGAACCCATCAAGCGGGCACTAGGCTTATTGTCTGAGCAGCCGAGAATAGACTTCGGGAGTCTTACAATTGATGGCAAAAATATTTATGCAATCAAAGTTAAACAGGTTGCAAGCGACATTTACTTCAAACCTACGCAGAATACAGAGTCACAAGCCGATTTATTTATTCGTGATCTTTACTTGGCTTGTATTAAGCTTCAAGCGCGCAAGCTCTATGTGAATGTTACAGAAGATGAGCGTAATGACTTTATTGTTGATTTACTTGAAACAAGCGGACACTGCATAAAAGATCAATCTCGACGAGGAAGTTCTGCCACTGGAAAATTGTCTGGCGAAGTTGATATTTTTGTTGAAAAAAACGGTATGCCTTTTACTCTTATCGAAGCTCTCAATTTAGATAGCTTAAACACTAGTTACATTGATACTCATCTTGACAAAATATATTCTTATGACACAGCAGGAAATGCATTTAATGTATGCTTGTCATATGTCAAAGTGAAAGATTTTGGTTCTTTTTGGGATAAGTATTGCGACCATGCTGGAAAGCATGCCTATCCAGTAATGCTTATCTCATCAAATATAAATGCGGATAAGGATTATTCATACTCCGACATCAGGTTTATGACAACAACCCATAACCGATCAGGTAAAACCACATGCCTCTACCATATATGTGTAAAGATACATTAAATATTAATTTGATTTTGCTTCAAAGGTCAAAATATTTCGGCTTTTGCTTGACATACGCGTGGTTAAAGGTGTGAAACTGATAAAAGCATAATATGAGCATCTGTAGTACGATCAGCAAAGTTGAGGAACTGGAAAATACTTTGTAGGTTTGTTTTGATGCGGGAGCGAAGAAAATAATATTGCCGATGTCTTCCACTGTGGATATTGGAACGGTGCCCTCGGAGTTTTTCGCCAAATTTCAGACGTCGTTTTACACCAGTCCGGAGGATGCTAGTTTAAAGCGTTGGGGATAGTCAAAAGTACCATAAGGAAGTTTATCACTGGATGATTTACGGACTGTCCTATCAGTGTAGGGGTAAAGTTGAATTTTAAACGTTGTATATGACCTAAATTCCACGTGTGTTTTTTATTAGCTTCAAAAATCACTATTTCACGAAGAATTTAGACTGCTTCTCACACATTGTAACATTATTTACAACCACCTTTCAATCATTTTTGATAAATCATTGATTTCATCTTTGCTGCAATGATACTTAATAAACTCTGCAAGTTATCCACAGAGCAACACTCAATTTTATTGATGATATTCTTATTATACCAGACATTTTTCATACACTCCCTTGTACGGATAGTTTTCCGACAACTTCATGATTACATATCTTGCGGTTTTGATTATTTTTGCTGCAAGAAATACATACTTCAAACGAAAGGTCTTTATTTGCTGTCTGTATTCTGAAGAGTCCAAGGAATCAAACTTGAACAACAAAAATAGGTTATATGAAAGCATCATCATTTGAAACACGGCTTCATTCGCCCAAAATGACTTTAGCAAGAGATGACCCACCGCCATGTCGTATTTGGCTTCTTTGATATAGTTTTCAGCATTACCACGCTTTTCATAGTATATAACTACTTTTTCAGAAAGCAAGGTAGTATTTGTTACAAAGAAAAAGTAGTCGTATTCGGAACCTTCTAAAAGTGATAATTGTGCTCTTTCTTTTTCTGGTTTCAGTACGCGAGATACGACAAATCTTCTGTCTTTTTCCCATTTAACTAATTTTGTATACAGTTCTGTAGTTTCTCTACCTTCTTCTCCTTTAACGAATACAATTGATGAATTCGTTGCTTGTGAGGTGAGTGTAGAATAACTTTTGGCTTTAATTAAATATTTGCATCCAAGAGATTCTATCGTTTCGATAATTTTTTCATCAAAGTAGCCACTATCCATTCGAAATAAAATTTCTAAATCGTCTGATTTGATGTTAGCAACAATTTCTTTGATCATTTCCGCAGCACCGTTTGCAGTGTAAGTATTGCCACTTCTTACAAATCCGGTAACATATGCTTTTAATTCGTCGCAAAATGCAAATTGGATATTGTAGCATCGGTTTCCCAGTTTCTTAGGATTATATCCTTTTGACGCACCTTCTTGATGACCTTCTACGTTAATTACACTACTATCAATATCAATCGTAATGGATGTCAATTTACTTTTAGTGAGCAGTTTTTTAAAGACTTTAAAATTAATGTCTCTAAACATTTGGGTTGTCTTGAAGTTGAAGTTTCCTAGAAACCGTGACACTGTTTCAGGTTCTTTTACGGAAATATCAAACTCGTTGACGAGGGGATCATTTTGAAGTAGCTTTAGACGTTCTAACTTATCAATGCCAATGAAGTGACCGCAGAGCATGGTCTTTATATGATTCATCTTGATTTTATTTGTTGAGTCATTATCAAATACGAGGTCATTTTCAATAAAATCAAAAATCCCATTGCTTTTTGCATTCTCAAGGAGCAGAAAAAGACCTGCATTTGATGTTAGATTCTTAGCTTTGAAATCAATTTTATTAATCATAATTAGAACCCCTTTTTACTACTTTTCTTACTATTATTTTACCATATATCGAGTCATAAAAGCTGATAATTTAACATATTTTTGAGCACTTTTCTTTCACCCAATGGGTGAAAGCTGAATTTCGAAGGAACGCATATTTATCAAGGCTTTGATTATGCTTTTTGAAGTACTGACGTAGAATCTAGGTATGAATATTCTCTCGCCTATGCCCTGAATGACAAAATGTACGTCAAGGAGCTGGTGTCTGGACACGACGTGACTTCGATGCGATCCAGCACGGACGACCAGCTCGGTCACGAGAAGCTGATCGACAGCGTTAATGGGATCGCTTGGCTGTGTACTAGCATATGACAGATACTTCAAAGCGATTGTGATCGCCACGAAAGCACATGATGGTCAGGTTGACCAAGGCGGAAATTCGTATATTCTACATCCGCTTTGAGTAATGATAAATTACGAAGCGAATATGCGAAGGTTTGTGCTGTTCTACATGATGTGATAGAGGACATAAATATTACTTTTAAGGATCTAAAATTGGAGGGTTTTGGCCATGAGATTATTACTGCTCTAGACTGCTTGACAAAGCGAAAAGGCGAATCTTATGATGATTTCAAATGGTCGTATTATGCCAAATGAATACGCTTGACGTGTGAAACTGGCGGATTTAATAGATAATATGGACTTGACCGTATCCAAAATCCAAGCAAGGAAGATGAATTGCGGATTCAAAGATACAAACTAGCTACCGATCGACTTCAGACGCATTGCCGTGTGCTGATGTAATTCCGGACCGTCGTTTAGAGGAGATTAATGGAGCCGCTGAGATGCACCCCGCCATATCGTGTGATCAGTTTTGCTATATGTTTATCCGTTTTATAGAGACACACAGTTGGTTATTCGGCGGTGGTTTTATAGATATAACCGATGAGAAGTAGGTGTCAACCATGATTCAATTAAACTGAAAGGGAGAAAAAGGCATGAAAATTTCTAAAGCTATTATTCCGGCGGCTGCGGTGGCAACATCGATCCTTGGTTATTTGTTCATTAAGGGAAAACCCCCTGTACCGTCCACAAAAATGGTGGTCGATGCTGTGAACACGGTATCTGATGTTACACAAAAAGCGGAGGGGTCGTTTGCCGGAGTTTCTCAAAGTACCATTGATGATATAGTTAAAAATACTTACCGTGGTGTGAAAGCGGTAATTAACGGTGACACTTTGGAGTATTGGTATAAATCGTCTTCCGGGAAAACAAACAACATGGCCAGACTGGTAGTGGATGCCGGTGGAGAAATAAAAGCGTATCTTGGAAACGGTCCCTATTTTTACGCTAATTCACCGCGGTCTTTTACAGAAAAAATAATTCAAGCAATGAATCAAGTTAAAAACATTTAAGGTGGCTTTATGCCTCTATTATCGTCCGACAGGACATCACAAAAATGAAAGTTGGCAGCATCGTCAACGCCGCCAACACCGATTTGCAAATGTGCGATTGGGTTTGCGGAGCTATATTTAAAGCGGTGGGAGCGGCACAACTTCAAGCTGCTTGTTATAAACTAGCCGCGATTAACACGGGTGAGCTGTTATTACGCTGGGCTTCAACCTCCCGGCAAAATTTTCGTCATCCACGCTGCTGGTCCCGCCCATCGGCAGTGGAACAAGGAGCTGAATGAGCAGCACCTCCGTGTCACCTATATGAACTCATTGAAAAGAGACTTTGAAAATAAGTTACCTCGGAATTCAAGATTTACTTACAAACCGCGACCTTGATGTGATTCTTGTAGTGTTTGACAAGTCAGCATTCACCATCAGCAGTGAACTGCTTGGAGCAGATGAAAGCTACATGTACGATCATTATGTCGCAGAACACCATATCCGTCGGCGGCAACTACTTGATGTAGAGCGGGATGCCTTATACGAAGCTGACAAGGATGTTAGCAAATACAACGAGTCTATTTTTGAAGATATGCTCGCCCCATCCGTTGGTGCGCCTGTCCCACTTGATGATTCGGTCGGCAACTTGACGAGCCGTTTCCCCACATGCTACTTAGTCTTATTGATGCCAAGGAAATGATGGATGTCAAAATTTATAAACGCGCCAACCTTGACCGAAAATTGTTATCTAAGATTAGAAGAATTCAAAGGCTATGTGCCAAGTAAGCGCACTGCGATTGCCCTCGCCATTGCACTGGAGAAGCCGACGACCTTTTGGAGCGTGCGATATATGCCCTCTCCCGTACAGTCAAGTTCGACGTTAATGTAGAATATTTTATAACAAACGGTAAATACGACGTTTTTGAGATAAATGAAGTGCTGATCGAGTACGATCAGCCGCTGTTGGAGGGATAGGTATGAGAAACTACAACTGGGGCATTACTACGAATGTCTATGAAGGCGATGATATTCATAAACGTTTTGTCTTAGGTGTATCTGGAAATAATCCACTTATTTGTTTTGGAATAAATCCAAGTACCGCAAATAACCAATACGCCGACAAGACGCTACATATGGTCGAAAAAATAGCAAACCTCAATGGTTATGATGGGTGGTTGATGCTAAATATCTACCCACAACGCACGACAGACCCGAATGGTTTAGATCAGATAAGAAACGAAGAGTGGCATATTCAAAATCTACAACACATAACGACGATTTTGAAGTGCGGTAACTTAAGTCTGTGGGCGGCTTGGGGAAAACCAATAATGACGCGGGAATACCTTGTAGAGTGTTTAGGGGATATAAATGATCTTGCTATTAAATATTCTTGCCGCTGGATTGCATTTGGCAAGGAAGAGGGTGAAATAATCAATTGTGTGACTGTTGAAGGACATCCTCGCCATCCGTCCCGTCTGCCGTTAGCCTCAAGATATATTGGCTACGAAGTTGCTCATTATTTTAGGTGAGATTTGTCGCTTTGGAAGCGATCATATGCCCCTCAGAAAAGTTTAGAATGAAGTCACACTAAAACTTTGAAGGAGAACGTGGCGATGAAAAAAGGGTTAACAGAACTGATTTTTATACTCGACAAAGCGGGTCGATGGGCGGTTTGGAGGCCGACACCATAACGGGTGCATTAGCTATGACGGATGCAATATTTATATACCGTTTCTACACTGGTGGTTATGGCGATGATACGGGCAATCTCATTAACAGACGCTTAACCCTCGAACAATGCTGCCCGTTTATGCACAAGCAAGGCGCCTGTGCTGCGGGTTGAGCGAATGTAATGGGATGTTGGCAGGGAGCAGATTGTGCGGCTTCACGCAGCCGGATATTCAGCCTATTCCTGACCCGGGCAAGAAAGGAACTGTTGGTTTGTTTCTGCTTGACGGGGTTGGGTCTTTAGGTTTCAGTAATTAACGAAGCATAGCGCATGTGTAGGAAGAAAAAGCCTCGCATGCGCTTTTTAATTTCCCCTATAAAAGAAGACGGCAGGACGGACCATTACCGTGAGCCTTGCCGCTGCTTGAGATAGGGGGAAAAGAACAGGATGCCGGATTATAAAAAGATGTACTTTCAACTTGCAGCAAAAGTCGCTGATGCCATGGATATCCTTTCAAAAGCTCAGCAGGAGGGAGAAGCGGAATTCATGGCTGGAGAGCCGTCTCCCGGAATCAAAGTCATCGCCATAAAAGAGGAAGACGGTCCATCGGAATAAAGAAGAGCCACACATGGTTATGTGTGGCTTTAGCGGTAAAACAAATGCCAGCCCCAAATACGAATGTGCCTTCGTATTTGGGACTGGCTTGTATTTCGAGAGGAAGGATTTCAGTTGCTTACAAATTGTAAGCAACTGAAATTGAAAGCTGCAGATGGAAAACGTTGCTGAACCATTCAAAATGTGGCTTGCTCAGGTTGGACGCGAGTGGATTAACCAGCGATTGCAGGCTTCAAGTACCCTACCTCTTCTTACTCTCTGATGTATTCTCAAGATCATCAGGCTTAATATTGACCTCCAGCTCGTACTTGTACCCGTTGATCATGGAAGAGACGGTGCCGTCATCATCTAAGATATCCTGCCGGAAGACCATATAGAGATGGCCGAGGAGAAATGCTGCGTAGCCCCAAGCGAATAGATGATGAAACATGCGGACGAGATTTTCACTGCCCATAGCAGGGATGACCCAAGAGAAAACTCCGAGTACACCCTCGGGAGTGGCTGTAGCCCTCATAGCAAAACCGGTGAGGATCATAACCATGCTTGCAAACCAAATGAAGATAAGGTACATGAGCTGGGCCATCGAATTATGGCCCACATGAGTAGTATGCTCATGGGTCATAAATAGATAGTATTTTAAAGTAGCGACAGCATCCTGCCAAAATTCTTTGCGCCAGAAACGCATCTTTGCGAACTCGTTACCCACTATAAACCAGTACAAACGAAAAAGAAGGTTGGCGGTAAAGATGTAGGCTGTGATGCCATGCCAGTAACGCATGTTACCCATGACAAAGTTTCCGACAGCTTCTCCGGGTGCCACGAGGATGGGGTTGCCGATATACATGCCTGTAATAAACAAAATGACGATGGCAGTAGCATTGATCCAATGAAAAAGTCGTATAGGCAATTGCCATACATAGGTGGGTTGGCGCAAGCTTGAAGGCCTCGTACTGCTGGGTTGCTTTTTGAATGTTTCATTCATAGGCAAAAACACATCCTTTAGAGAACTTTTACCTTGGCTAATTCCTCCCCTGTAGGAGAGATAAGATGGGTGGCGCAAGCTAGACAAGGGTCAAAGGAATGAATAGTCCGCAATAACTCTAAGGGCTGATCTTGGACTGCTACCGGCGTGTCTAGGAGAGAGGCTTCGTAAGGCCCTTTGCCCCCTTTTTCATCTCGGGGAGCTGCATTCCAAGTGGTTGGAACAACGGCCTGGTAGCTTTCAACTTTGCCATCGCGGATTTTAATCCAATGAGCAAGAGCTCCCCGAGGGGCCTCGGCAAACCCAACTCCCTGTGCCGTTGCCGGCCAACGGCTGGGATCCCATTTTTCCGGATTAAAGGTCTGGGTATCACCTGACTTAATGTTGGCAATGAGGTCGGCGTAAAAACCGGCGAGATGATCCACGGAGTATTTGGTTTCTAAAGCTCTAGCCAAGGTTCGACCAAGGGTTGAAATCAAGGCCTTGGGCGGGAGTTCTAAACGCTTTAAGGCGTCATCAACGAGACCCTTGATTTCCTGATTGCCTCCGGCATAAGCTACCATAACTCGGGCGAGAGGTCCCACTTCCATAGGGTGGCCCTTCCAGTGGGGTGTCTTAATCCAACTGTATTTTTTATTTTCATCGAGATTATGATAAGGTGGCCGAGGGCCATCATAGGCTGGATCGGTTTGTCCCTGCCAAGGATGTAAGCCAGCCTTGGGATCTGCATAGTGATACCAAGAATGGTTGACAAACTCTTTTATATGCTCAGGGTCTTTAAGATCTACGTCATAGAGCTGGGTGAGGTCACCGTTTAGAATGGCCCCCTTGGGAAAGAGAAAGCTATCCGAGTCGCGAATATCGGTAAGTGGAACGCCACCGTAGCAAAGGAAGTTGCCGATTCCGCCACCCCAGAGGTCGCCCTTGTAGAAGCTGGCGATTGCCATAACATCTGGAATCAATACCTTGTCCACAAAAACCTGTGCTTCATCAATTTTCGCTTTTACTAAGTTTAAACGCTCCATGTTGACGACATGTACATCATTTAAGTTAATAGTCGAGGCATGGCCACCCACGAGATAATTGGGATGAGGGTTTTTTCCACCAAAAATGGTATGGATTTTGACTATCTCAGTTTGCCAATTCAAGGCTTCAATATAGTGGGCTACGGCCATCAAGTTGGCTTCGGGTGGGAGACGATAGGCTGGATGTCCCCAGTAGGCATTGGCGAAAATCCCCAGCTGTCCGCTTTCAACAAGGCCTTTGACTCTGGTTTGGATATCGCGGAAATAACCTGCGGATGATTTAGGCCAGTCGGAGATAGACATTGCTAAATTGCTGGTTGCTTTAGGGTCAGCCTTAAGAGCACTTAGAACATCGACCCAGTCAAAACCATGTAAGTGATAAAAATGCACCACATGGTCATGAACCATCTGGGAAAGTGTCATAATGTTGCGGATAAAGTTGGCGTTTTTGGGAATTCGATAATCCAGGGCATCTTCAACAGCACGGATCGAGGTTAGGGCATGAATATGAGTACAAACCCCACAGATTCTTTGGACAAAAGACCAAACATCACGGGGATCTCGATTCTCAACGATTTTCTCAATACCCCGAAATACTGTACCCGAACTCATGGCGTCAGTAATTTTAGTGCCTTCCACAACGGCTTCAATGCGTAAATGACCTTCTATCCGAGTTAAGGGATCGATAACAATTCTATTAGCCATAGATTCAGTGTTTCCCCCTAATCTTCCTTATGGCGTTTTTCGCTGTTTTTCGTGACAGCTGTTGCTACAGCATGAGCGACGACACCAACCCCTGCAGCTCCAACAGCAACCATGCCCAGTTCATCGGGATTTTTGCCTATAGCGTTATTGGGAATGTCCGCTAGGTGAGTATAAAACGGCGTACTCGTGGCATACCAATTGTTTTCAGAGCAGGCCATGCAAGGATGACCCGATTTGACAGGAAAGCTTACCCCATTATTCCATTCGGTTACGGCACAAGCATTGTAGGCCACAGGACCTTTACAGCCTACTTTATATAAACACCAACCTTTCTTTGCTCCTTCATCATCGAATTGCTCGACGAATTGACCGGCATCAAAGAAGGCTCGTCGAGTACAGCCATCATGAACACGCTTGGAATAAAAGGCTTTGGGGCGACCGAGGCTGGTCAGCTCAGGAATCTCTCCGAAGGTAATGTAATGGACAATAGTTCCGGTAATAACCTCGGCGATGGGTGGACAACCTGGTACATCGATAATCGGTTTGTTTTTGACAATATGCCGGATAGGAACAGCCTCCGTGGGATTGGGATAAGCGCCCTGGATACAGGCATTGGTGGCACAAGATCCATAGGCGATGACTGCAGCAGCTCCGTCAGCGCACTCCTTTAAAAGGTCATTGGCAGTCATTCCGCCAATTGTGCAATATACCCCGCCGTCACCTAAGGTAGCACTTCCTTCGACGACTAAAATATACTTGCCATAATAGTCTTTCATGGTCTTTAAGCGAACAGATTCGGCCTGGGTCCCCGCGGCTGCTTGCAAGGTTTCCATATAGTCAAGGGATATCATGTCAAAGATTAGATCAGAAACAAGCGGATGTGCACTGCGGATAAAGGATTCTGCGCAACAGGTGCATTCCTGTAGACTTAAATAGATAACGGGAAGTCGGGGATTAGTTTCAAGAGCTTTAATAATTTTGGGTACGGCAGTAGAGTCTAAGCCCAACATAGCAGCGGTCATCGTACAAAATTTTAAGAAGTTACGACGGGATATTCCTTTACGGCGAGCCCATTGATAATAGGTATCTTCGGCCATTAGCAACCCTCCTTTGATGAACAAGACTCGTTTCAATAATGATGCCTTTGTTTAATACCTTATAGATTTGCATTATTGTGGTAAATTATTCGCCAACTATGGTGATTGCCGATTATCCAGGAGGCTGCTGTTTGTGGAAGGCCTTACTCATTAATAGGCGAGGTTCTAAAAGCTTGATTTCCGAGGTTCTAAAAGTAGAGACAAGTAGTAAGCATTAATTAAAAAGAATTTAATAGAAATTTAACGTTTCATAAATAAGATATTAACTTTTCCTTGATAGAATAGGGTAGCAAAGATGCAAAAGAGCATAATTTTTTGAGGAGGCCGGTTATGAGCTTAAAGGTATTAGTCATTTCGGCTGCGTTTGGAGCAGGACATGTAAAAGCTGCTGAAGCGGTAATCGAAGGATTTTTGCAGAAGAACCCGGAGGCCGAAGTTATTCATGTCGATTTTGGCGAATTCATTAATAGGCCTTTGAACTCAACCCTTAAAACTACTTATATCGATATGATAAAGTACACCCCCAAGCTCTGGGGGAAATTCTATTATAAGACCGCTGATATTTCAGAAGGTTCCTTGTTTCAACGCTTCCTCAATGGTATTGGGCGTCGTCAATTCTTAAAATACATTCATTCCCTACAGCCTGATCTCATCGTTTGCACCTATCCGGTCATTGCCGGTGTTCTTTCCCAGCTTAAAAAAGAAAGGCGGCTTAATGTCCCCTTGGCTACGGTGGTGACGGATTATGGCATTCATGGTCAATGGGTGCATCAGGACGTTGATTTATATCTGGTGGGTTCAGAAGAAGTACTTGAAGCGTTAGTCAACCGTGGCATCCATCGGGATTGCATTAAAATTACGGGAATACCTGTAAGTATAAGATTTGAACAGCAGTTGGATCGTCAAGCCTTAATGAAGCAATTCAGTCTGAATGAACAGGTCCCCACAGTTTTGATTATGGGCGGAGCTTATGGGGTTTTGGGCAGTGCAGTAAGTGTCTGTCAGATGCTCGTTCAAAGAGAAAATCCCGTCCAGGTAATCATTGTTTGTGGAAAAGATAAACAGCTTTATCGTTCCCTTAAGCCTTTGGCCTCGGCCTCCAAGCATCAAGTGCTACTTTTCGGCTTCGTGCGCAATGTGGAGGAGCTCATGACCGTGGCCGATCTTGTGATTACCAAAACCGGGGGCTTAACGGTCACAGAAGCCTTAACGAAACATTTGCCCATCGTTACCTATAAACCCATACCGGGTCAAGAAGAAGAGAATGCCGAATTTTTGCTGAGAAAGGGTGCCGGCCGCATCGCTTACACAGAGGAGCAGCTCAACCGGATCATCGCTATCCTCCTAGAGAACTTGGAGGTAAGGGAAGGGATGCGGATAGCTGCCTCAAGGGTATTGCCCGGTCATGCAGCAGAACGCGCTGTAGAGTATATCTTAGAGCTCCGTAATCCTGTAAGCCAGCATAGCAAGCGAGTAAGTTAGTTAGTTTTAAGACGGAACTAACTAAACCCTATCAGTAAACTAGATACTATTGGCAAAATTGAGGTTGAATTTCAAAGTAAGTTCCACTTTATCGAGGTAAATTCCACTGAAAGTCACCCATTCTTGTTTGTAGAAAAGAAAAGGGTGACTTTTTTTCAGTTTTGGATTAAAATAGGGCCAAATCCGGTGTAAAAGCAGCTGAAAAAGGGCGCAGGTATCTGCGAGTGGAATTTAGTAGACTTTTTCGCATAGTAAATTCCACCCGGTTTAATGGGGTATGAAGCTGCTTCCCGGTAGTGTCATGACAGGAAGAAATTAACGGGTGAGGTTAATTTTTTTCTGTCATTTCTTTGCGTTGTTCTTCAATAGCCCGATAGGCATCAAGATAACTGGTCTCCCGTCCTGACTCATCGGTATAACCCCATGGATTGCCTAGACAATGGACGGCAGTCTCCTTAAAAAGAGAGGAATTCATGATGACCTCATTGGGCGGAATTTTGTGACACCCCAATGCCTTAAGAAGATCTTCCCCATAGAGGAAAGCCAACATGTCATAAGGGCATTTATTCCCCAAGCTTTGTCGACTGTAGGAATTGATGTTGTCCATCATGCGGCTGATGTCGACCTGGGTAAACTCATCCATACGGGTGCCTTTAGGAATAAAATAGCGGATCAGCTCGTGATTCCTCTCGGCAGAGCCTTTCTGCCCAGGTGAAGAGGCATCGCAGTAGAACAGATGAGTTCTGCGGTTTTGTTGTTGGTCAAACTCCAAGGCATTTGGGTTAGAGAACTCAGAACCATTGTCCGTCAGCAAAATCGGCATAACCCTCATAAAGATGTCTTGGCCAAGGTTGAGTTGAAGGTCTTCCAGGATAGTGATGACGGATTGAGAATCGTTGGTTTGCCGTAAAAAGGCAAGCATGAATTCTGCCTTCACGAAATGAAGGGTAAGAAGAACCTTGCCCCCTTTACGACCTTCTACGGTGTCCATTTCCACAAGAGGTAGGTGGGGATTCTCGTTGAGGAAATGCTGAAAGTCATTGTAGGTTCTACCGATTCGGCAAGCCTTGTCGACCTTGAGCTGTCTTTTTATCTTGCGCTTAGCATAGCGTACTTTCCGTGGCATATCGATGTTTCTTGCGGTGAAAATATTAAAGTCAATTAGACGATAGAGGGTGCTTTTGCTAACCATGAGGGAATCCTTATTGTTGGCACAGATATGATTCAGGGATTGCCCCTTTTTGATGAGAGGGGAAATGATGGAGTCGAGGTGTTTTACCTCATCTTCCGAGAGAGATATACCCTGTCTGGCTTCGGAAAGAACTGCCTGATATTCGGTATGGGCTGGTGCAGCATGGTAAAAGCGTTTCTCCAAAGTGCACTTATTAAGCTTATCGCATCCGTTGCAAACATAAGGCGGTTTGGCATGTCGTGGGCAGAGTTGACACTCAAAAGACGGGCACATAGCATTGCATAATTTGCAGCGGCGGCAAAAGCTGGGCCGGTGCGAATAATGACAGGGTGTGCAGAGCAGCCTATGATCGCAAGTATAGCGGTGGCGGCAAGCATTGTAAGCATTGCCTTGACAGCCTATCCGTTTGAAGATGATATGGCGGCGAACCTCTTTGGAGATGGTGGTGCAATCCTTATCTAATTCTTTAGCGATTGCCTTAAAAGAGTAGGTTTTATCCAAAAGCGAAGAGATGGTCACCCGTTCATCAAAGGTTAAATGTTTTTGGTTAGCCATGTCAGTCCCTCTTTCTTTCTACCGGGACACAGCTATCCCAATATAACCTATTTGTCTGAGTGAATTCCACCCTTTAATCTTTCCAAATTAAATTCCACTTTCCCAAGTGAAGGGGTGGAACTTAGTTTGGAAATTAAGTTTGGCAAAATTGACTTTATCTTAGTGCCTAGTTCCCTTGTAAATTTAAAGAGAGTAGGTTATTCTTTTTGAGTAGCAAATAATCTTATCAGCAAATGCTCTGACGAGAAACTTTTTTAGAAAAAATTGCTGGAATACATTATTTCCTTGACATTTACTGTCACGTTTTATAAAATACCAATATGAGTCTTTATGCTGTTATTTGTGCCTGAGCCCCATAAATCTGCATAACTGCCTAGTGCCTGAGCCCCACGAAGCGGATCGGACTGAAATACGGAATTGATGGAGGGAATATCATGTCCACGTTCTTTGCGAAAGCGAATGCGGTGGAGCGTAAATGGTATGTCATTGACGCTGCAGATCTCTCTTTGGGTCGTTTGGCTACTGAAGCTGCTCGTATCCTTAGAGGTAAACATAAACCAACCTTTACTCCTAATGTTGATACAGGAGATCATGTGATCATCATCAACGCGGATAAAGTTGTTTTAACTGGTAAGAAATTAGATCAGAAAATGTATCGCCGTCACTCCGGCTATCCTGGTGGTTTGAAAGAAACCCCTTACAGAAAGCTAATGCAAAACATGCCTGAAAGAGCTGTTGAGCATGCCGTAAAAGGAATGCTTCCTCATAATAAGCTGGGTGCACAGATGTATACGAAGCTTAAAGTGTATCGTAATGAAAACCATCCGCATCAAGCGCAACAACCCGAAGTTTGGACCATTCAACAATAACGGGAAGGAGGAAGTTAAATCATGGCTGCACAATTACAATATCAAGGTACAGGACGCCGTAAAAATGCGGTAGCTCGTGTTCGTTTAATTCCTGGAGAAGGAAAAATTATCGTTAACAAAAGAGAACTTGCTGAATACTTCGGCAAGAAAACTTTAGAAATGATCGTTCAACAACCGTTCGGGATAACCGATACTGTTGGTAAATATGATGTCATCGCTCTCGCTCATGGAGGCGGTACCACAGGACAGGCAGGTGCTCTGCGTCACGGAATTGCTCGTGCTCTTCTGAAAGCAGATATCAGCTTGCGCCCAGCTCTGAAACGTGCAGGGTTCCTCACCCGTGACCCACGTATGAAAGAGCGTCGTAAATACGGCTTGAAAAAAGCTCGTAAAGCTCCACAGTTCTCAAAACGTTAATCTTTCAAAGATATTGGAACCCTCAAACCTATATGGTTTGGGGGTTTTTTGACTATATTAAAAAATCCCCCACACAGCGGCTGGGGGATTTTTTAAAATAATTTTTAATTACTACTGGAGGCTTTGACCCATCTGGGAATCTTGGCCGTTTTGTTGAATCTTTTGCTCCATCGGCGAGGAAGTTCCTTGTCCCATGGAAGTTCCCATAGAAGTTCCCATAGAGGATCCTCCCATGGTCGTTCCCTGCCCCATACTAGAGCTCAGGCTCATCTGCAGCGAAGAACCCTGCCCCATTTGAGAACCTTGAGACATCTGTTGGCTGCTTGGAGACATGCTCTGAAGTTGAGATTGAGCCTGTTCGATGAAATCGTTCATTTGTGACAAGGCCTTGGAGGATTGGATCGCTTGACTTGCCTGATTTATGGATTGAGTTGCGGATTGTAGGGCTGTCTGCAACTGATTTAAACTTTGGGATTGTTCTTGTTTGGATTGACTTTTAAACTGAGTCATTTGATCAAACAGTTGAGTTAGTTGCTGGCTTTGGTTTTGGCTTTGTCCCGTAGCGCTATTTTGTGAACTAAGATTGGACTGCAAGCTAGAAATAGATTGTTGCATTTGTTCATACTGTGATTTTAGAGTGCTTAATTCTTCCGCTACTTCCATTTCTGTTTTCAGTCCGACTAGGCTTTCTAATCCTGGAGCAGTTCTTTTAATAGTCATGATTAACCTCCTCGAAATAAAAGATGTACAACCTCATCTAGATTGCCCAAGTTCAAGTAAACAATACTGAGTTCTATAGTTTAGGCTGGTTAGAAATTTTTTTCGCCTACATGGTGAACCATCTTGTCATCACTCCCATCAGCAACTGCATACTCATTATGTGATAGCAAAAATAGAATGGGGTCAGATTTTACTGTGTTCAGCAAGACAGAGCCAAGCATAGTGTCATTCTCTTACCCAATGATAAAGACAAAACGCTATTCTTAGTAAGGAGGGCTCCGCTACGGCTATAAAAACATCGTCACAAGTCATTTCGATAGTGAAGCCCATTCTCGATGAGCTTTACCATAAAAACACTAGCTCTCCGGAAGGGCTCCTCTACCTTCTGGATCATCTGGATTCTGAAGCTCAAGAGCTCTTGTCTACGTATAGTCACCAAACTCGTCTAAAGCACTACGGAAGGCAAGTCTATCTTCGGGGACTTATCGAGTTCTCTAATGTCTGTATCCGTAATTGTCTTTATTGTGGAATCCGCAGAGATAACCCAAAGGTGGATCGTTATCGCCTTACTCAGGAAGAAATTTTGGACTGCTGTCGGGAGGGGCATATCCTCGGCTATCGTACCTATGTCCTTCAGAGTGGGGAAGACCCCTACTATACCGATGAACGCTTAGTTGAGCTTATAACCGCTATTAAAGCCGAGTTTCACGATGCCGCCGTTACCTTATCCCTTGGAGAAAGGCCCTATGAAAGCTATCAAAGACTTTTTGCGGCAGGTGCCAATCGCTATTTATTACGCCATGAAACCGCCTCCGAGAGTCTTTATCAACGCTTACACCCAGACTCGAATTTCCACAACCGTCGCCAATGTCTCAAGCATTTAAAGGATATTGGTTATCAGGTGGGAGCGGGGTTTATGGTAGGTTTGCCGGGCCAGACCAACGAAGATCTTGTCCAGGACTTAATGTTTTTGAAAGTTCTAGAGCCAGAAATGGTAGGCATTGGACCCTTTATACCCCATGGGCAGACCCCTCTTGGTAGGATTAAGGGCGGGACAGTTGAAAAGACCTTGATAATGCTTGCTTTAACTCGGCTGCTTTTGCCGGAGGTCTTGCTTCCTTCCACGACGGCCATGGGAACTTTGGATTCTTTGGGATGGGAGAAGGCTATTAAAGTCGGGGCCAATGTGGTCATGCCCAATCTCTCACCGGTTAAAGTTAGGGACAAATATGAGCTCTATGATGGCAAGATCTGGACCGGTGACGAATCGGCTCATTGCCGAGGGTGTATTGAAAAGCGCATTATCGGTGCAGGCTTTGAGGTCAATATGGGAAGGGGTGATCATCCAACGTGGAGAAGGTAAAGGCAGATTTTATCGATCAGAAATATATTGAGACTTTGCTGATGCAGACAAAGTCCCCCAGTCTTAAAGAGATTGAAGATATCTTGATTAAGGCTCAAGCGGCAAAGGGCTTAACCCACCAAGAAGTCGCAAGTCTATTGCAGATTGAGAGTGAAGACACTCTACAAAGGCTCTTCAAAGTGGCCGGAGAAATTAAAAAGAAGATTTACGGCAATCGAATCGTACTATTTGCTCCTCTCTATATCAGTGATTACTGTGTCAATAATTGTGTCTATTGCGGCTACCGCAGGGATAATTCCTTTCCCCGGCGTCGGCTGTCCATCGCCGAGATCCAAGAGGAAGTCAAGCTCCTTGAGAAGATGGGGCATAAACGGATCGCTTTAGAGGCCGGCGAAGATCCGCTTCATTGTGATATGGATTATGTCCTAGGGGCCATCGATGCTATATACACCACAGAAAACAAAAACGGCGCTATTCGCCGCATCAATGTGAACATCGCGGCCACCACGGTGGAAAATTACCGTGAGATTAAGGAGAGGAATATTGGCACCTATATTCTCTTCCAAGAGACCTACCATCGCCCCACCTATGAGAGGGTCCATCCCCAAAGCATTAAAGGTGATTATGATTACCATACCACCGCTTTTGATCGTGCCATGGAGGCCGGGATTGAAGATGTGGGGGGCGGTATCCTTTTCGGCCTTGCTGATTATAAATACGAAGTCATGGGACTCCTTCTCCACAACGATCATTTGGAAGAGAAGTATAAGGTGGGTTTTCATACGATTTCTGTACCGCGGCTTAAAAAAGCCGGGGGAATGGATCTGGCAGAATTCCCTCATTTGGTGGATGATGCCACCTTTAAGAAGATTGTCGCCATTTTCCGGGTAGCCGTACCCTATACAGGGCTTATCCTTTCCACTCGGGAAACCGCCGAGCTGCGCAAAGAAGTCATTCATTATGGAGTATCCCAAATCAGTGCTGGTTCTACGGTGGGAGTAGGGGGCTATAAAGAACAGGCGGAGGGCAAAGGGACAGCTCAGTTCGAAGTCGGAGATCACCGAACTCCTTTGGAAGTGCTTAAAGACCTGATGAAGAACGATTTTATACCTAGCTATTGCACAGCCTGTTACCGGCAAGGACGAACAGGGGATCGCTTCATGCAGCTAGCGAAATCAGGACAGATTCAAAATGTCTGTGGCCCCAACGCTCTTATGACCCTTATGGAATTCATTCAGGACTACGGGGATCAAGAAATTTTGGAGCAAGGGGAAAAACTTATCACTAGAGAAGTGAAGAAGATCGCCCGCTCTGACATCCAAGCCCTTGTGCGCAAGAATCTGGAGCTCATCAGACAGGGAGAGAGAGATCTGTTTTTATAGACGGCTGGGGTCAGTAGTTTTTCGCGCAACCGGACCTTCGGGCGTGAACTCCTGAAACCATCCACCGGAGGCCTTCCTCTTCGGACTTTACGTCCTCGGTAGCTCCGGAGCTATCGAACGCGCTTCTAACAAGAGCTATGCCACAACCCTTCTGCTTTCTGCAAGCGAACCATTGCGTCGCTATCCCATAGAAGCTTAGTTTGATGTATCGCTCCTCCGCTAAAACTATTTATAATATAAGGTCGTGAGACATATGAGCATGAACCAGACTCCTACAGCGAATCTTCCTCATATAGCCATCTTCGGTAATCGGAATGCAGGAAAATCCTCCCTGCTCAATGCTCTGCTGGGTCAAGACTTGGCACTGGTCTCCCCGATTAAAGGGACAACCACGGATCCGGTGCAAAAGACCATGGAGCTAATCCCCTTCGGGCCAGTAGTTTTTATCGATACGGCGGGTCTGGATGATGAGGGGGAGCTCGGTGAACTCAGAGTGAAACGATCCCTTAAGGTCCTGCAGAAAGCCGATTTGGCCATTTATGTATCGGATATTAACGATATGGATGACCCTTCCTTTGAGGCGGCGAAAGCGAGCTTCACCAAAACCAATACCCCTTATTTAAGAGTTATCAATAAGATAGACAGCGTTTGCCAAGAGAGACTGGGAGAAATTAAGGACAATAAAGACCGAGGAGTTGAGAATGAAGATTCGTCCGTTTATGTCTCTTCGCTAAAGAGCACTGGTATTGTTGAGTTACGCGAGCAATTGATTAAGATTCTTCAGGATTCAGCCCAGGATCCCGCTATCGTCGGGGACTTATTACCCTATAATAGTACGGTAGTGCTCGTGGTTCCCATCGATTCCGCGGCCCCCAAGGCCAGGCTGATTCTGCCCCAAGTCCAAGTCATTCGGGATTGCTTAGATCATGGCCTCCAATGTCATGTGGTGAGAGATGCGGAACTGGAGTCTGCTTTGCAAGAATTACCTAAAGTGGATTTAGTCATTACAGATTCCCAAGCTTTCAAACAAGTAAGTGCGATAGTTCCTTCAACCATCAAGTTAACTTCCTTTTCCATTCTCTTTGCTCGACTTAAAGGGGATTTGCAGGAGTTAATTCGCGGAGCTTCTCGCCTGCCAGGCTTACAGGAAGGGGCACAAATTCTCATGATGGAAAGCTGTTCTCATAACCACTCTCATGAGGATATTGGCCGCATTAAAATCCCTAACCTTATCACGAAAAGATTAGGGAAAACCTTTAGCTTCGATTATAAGATGGGCCAAGACTTTCCTGAGAACTTGGAGGAATATGATCTGGTGATTCACTGTGGTTCCTGTATGGTGAATAAGAAGACCATGGACTCCAGAATCCAACTCTGTAGAACAAAGGGAATACCCATCACCAATTATGGAATTGTTTTGGCATATCTGAATGGAATTATGGAGAGAGCTATTGAGATTTTAGTCTAATCTATAATTTCTTCGAATTCTTGGAAAAGGCTTGTACTAAAGGAATAATTCCAAGCCTTTCTTCCATAAAGTTTTTAGAGGGCAGAGAAAGCATCCTGCCCGTGGGCGGGAAGGGAGGAAATCCATGAGATTGCGACGAGATTGGGGCAGGAAGCGTCAAGGATGGATAAAAATTGGGCTTGGAGCAGTGGTGGTGATTATTATTGCCGCTGGCAGCTTTTTTTGGCAGTATAGTCCAGAGGATGAAAAAAGCTGGAGTTGGAGCATTGGTAACCAGGTGATCCTGATTGATGCGGGACACGGTGGGGTTGATCCGGGGGCAGTGGGTAAGATCAGTTTGGAAAAGGATATCACATTGAATATTTCAAAGCATCTACAACTCCTGATTCAACAGGCTGGTGGAAACCCGGTCATGGTTCGTGTGACCGATGTCGATCTGGGAACTTCTCAGGGTCTGGCTAAGCGAAAAAGAGAGGATCTAGCCCAGCGAATTCAGTTAGCAAAGGATTCCAAAGCAGATGTCTACTTAAGTATTCACGTCAACAGCTCCCCCAACCATTCTTTAACGGGACCCCAGGTTTTCTATCACACCAACTTACCGGGGGGAAAGATGCTGGCCGAAGCGATTCAGGCTGAATTAAATAAGCTCGCCGGCACTAAAAGAGTGGCTAAAGATAATCAAGATCTATTTATCTTGAAAAAGGCAGATCAAGCGGCTGTCACTATTGAAGTCGGATTTCTTTCCAATCCCCAAGAAGAAGCAAAACTTAATGAGACAGATTACCAACACAATTTGAGTGTAGCGATTTATCAGGGACTTTCTGAATATTGTCGTAAACTGCAAAAGGAAGGGTTGCCTCCTGTCGGAATGACCGAGTGAGAAAGAAGGAAATGATGGGTATAATCCCGAATAATCTACTTTGGCTCGTGAATATCCACAGGCCATGGTGCTAAGAATTTGGAGGGAATTATCAGATGACTCTATTACCCATCCTTTTGTTTGTCTTAGGAGTGATTTGTCTTATATGGGCTATGAGAATGGGGAATTCCTCAGGTAAATCTAGCCCGGAGATTCTAACCATCCTGCAAGGACTTGCCGGGGTAAAAAAAGAAATCAGCCAAGCTCAAAGAAGTCTCCGCGAAGTTGAGAGTCAATTGGGGGACCACGAATTAAGATTGATGCGCAATGAGAATGTTCAAGCCGATCTGCGCACAGAGGTCAACGCCCAAAAGATTAATATTAGTAATCTTGCCGCACAGCCATCCCCTCTTACACAGGAATACTCTCTCCAACGAGGTAACAGACCGCAAACCACAACACCCTTCTGTGGGGTTATTGAGCAACCCAGCAAAGAGGAGTTGGCTCCCCAGGTGCTCCCGGAAAAATACCAGTGGGTCGTGGAGTTGCACCAGCAGGGGTGGTCGGTCGCTGATATAGCGGGTCATTTAGCCATTAGCCGTGATGCAGTCAATATGGTCTTGAGAACAGCCTCCAAGGGAAAGGGGCTGGAACGATGAAAATATCCCGCTCCTATGTCTTAGGACTGGGTTCCGGCCTTATTTTAAGTGCTTTGATTGCCATGGTTATGCCTCCTCTGAGCATTAATTTATCTGAAGACACACCGCCGGCACAGCAAACGACGAATCCCAACCCAAATGTATCAGAGAGTGAGAATCCGAGTGCTGAAAGTAGCCAAGATCAGAATACCTCGGAAAGTGAGGGAGAAGAATCAGCCAAGCCCCCCACAGAGGATACCCCGAAGGTGGAGTCTAAAGATGCTACGGCACCCTTCATGATTCCGGCAGGCTCCACTGCTGATAGAATCGCCGACCTATTGCTCGCTGAAGGATGGATAGCATCTAAAGAGGAATTTCTCAATCTTGTTAAAGAGGGCGGTCTTGCTAGTAAGTTCCGCGCCGGAAGTTATGAATTAAGTCAGGAAATGAACACTGAAGAAATTCTAGATCAGCTTATTCAATGAGCTTCTTCGAGTGACAGTCTGTCGTTCTAAAACCGACAGACTGTTTTTGCTTATAGTGTCAGAAAGTCTATCTTTGTTGTGCCGGACTAATGTTTTTATAGTGTAAAGAGTAAAGAGCGGAGAAGCGACAAATGTGAAGGTCAAGATTGTAGGGTATTCTCTGGTGATTGCAGAATAATCTAATAAGAATTACAATGATATTATTGAAACTTTTTAGATAGATGAACCGTAAATCATGATGAGAGGTAGATCAAAGAGATAGGAGCGGCTTGTCATTATGGAAGATGCTGAATTAGTTCAGCAGGTTCTGATGGGAAAGCGTGAACAGTACTCTTTACTCGTTCAGCGCTATCAAGAACCCTTGATTCATTTTTTACGTGGAATTCTCGGCACAGAAGATGAGGTTTTTGACTGTGCTCAAGAAGCCTTTTTAGCCGCTTATCGTAATCTTTGGCGCTATTCTCCTGCGCACACGTTTCGGGCTTGGCTCTATGCTATTGCCAAGAACAAAGCTATCGACCTGATGCGAAAAAGGAAGCGAGTCATTCCTTTAGCGATTGATGAGAACTTGGTTGACCGGCAGCTGGGACCTGAGGACACTTGGTTAGCCAAGGAGCAGGCCTTAGATGTTCAAGCCATAATGGCTGAATTGCCAGAGGCATACCGGCAAGCTCTTTATCTGCGTTATCAACAAGACCTAAGTTATGAGGAGATTAGCACGGTTTTAGATATTCCCATCAGTTCGGTGAAGACCCATCTGCATCGGGGTAAGGAAAGACTTCGTCAGATCATGGAAAGGAGGACGATTCATGAAGGAAATGGATGATATGCTCAAGCAAGTATTCCAAGATAAGCCAATAGCTCAAGAATCTTTGCAGAGGATGAGTAGTGGTATCATGGATCAGATTCTCGCTGCCCCCATGAATTTTCAAGAACAGCGTTTGCTTGCTCAGCGTCGCAAAGTGGGCTTCATCTTCCTGGGCACCGTAGTCACCCTTTCGTTCAGCCTTTTCCTGCTGAATTGGTTCCTTGGTCCTTGGCTAAGTGAGGGGCTGAAAACAATCGGGCTGTGGCTTACTGCTAATGTTCCCTTCCTAGGATATTTCCTCGGCCGGTGGGATTGGCTGATTGACACAATAGAAATCCTTGCCAATATTAAATTAGGTTTTGAGTTTCTGTGGGGACAGTATGGTTTTTCGATTATGGGTATCCTCTTCGTGTGGGTGCTCTTTGAAGGGTTGCGTTCTAAATTGAACCACAGAGTGATCGATTAGAATTCCTAAAGAGATGGAGATGTTTCAATGGATGCCGTTAAGATGTTTTTTAGAGATCAAGCTCAGATTGTCTGGAAAGAAGCTTGGCAGGCAGCACATAAGATTGGCACGAATCCAGAGCTTGGTTATCAAGAATATTTTGCGGTAGAGACCTTAACCCAATTGCTCAAGAACCATGGCTTTGCGATTGAACGGCCGGCAGCAGATCTGGAAACGGCCTTTATTGCTCGCTATACAGGACATCAGCCCGGTCCCTGCCTAGCTTTTCTTGCCGAATACGATGCCTTGCCGGGAATCGGACATGGTTGCGGCCATAATCTGATTGGAGCAGCCAGCGTGGGCGCAGCGATTGCTTTAAGTAAAAGCTTAGAACTCCCGGGCGAGATCTGGGTTGTAGGGAGCCCCGCTGAAGAAACCAGCGGGGGCAAAGTGACTTTGGTAAATCATGGGGTATTTGACAAAGTGGATGCCGCTTTGATGTTTCATCCGGGAAGCCAGAATGTCTCAGAGATATCCTCCTTGGCTTTGGATGCTTTGGAGTTTGTGTTTCAGGGCAAGGTAGCTCATGCGGTTGCTGCTCCTCATCATGGTATTAATGCTTTGGATGCCCTCATTGATTTCTTTAACCGCATCAATCTTTTGAAGAAAAAGATGGACCCTGATCTATACATCAATGGGATTATTACGGAAGGTGGAGCATCACCGAATGTGATCCCGGAGCGGGCAGTTGCCCGGTTCTATCTCAGGGCACGTCAACGTAAAACGCTCAATGCTTTGCGAAAACTGGTGATACGCTGTGCTCAAGATGCGGCATCGGTGGTCTCAGCTAAAGTTACCTGGAGCAATTTCGAGCACTCCTATGATGAGCTGTTGACGAACCGCACTTTAGCCAACGCATTTGAGAAGAACTTGCGTGAGTTGGGAGTAAACACAATATCTCCTCCTCAATCTGCCATGGGATCGGTGGATCTGGGCAACGTCAGCCGGGTCGTCCCGGCCATCCATCCCTATCTAGTGCTTGGTAAAGGAATGGATATTCCTCATACTCGGGAATTTAGCCGTGCCTGCCTTTCTTCCTCTGGGGAGAGGTTGCTTTTGCTGGCCATTCAATCCCTGGCTCTCACAGGTTGGGATATCCTGAGTGATCCAGTGCTATTGAATCATGCCAAGCGGGAATTGAAAGCCTACCGCGGGTAGGGTGTATCATTGCGGAGCGGCACAGGGGCTGTTTCTTACATTTTAATGTATAGGGACAACTCCTGTGTTGTTCCTTTTTTTGCGCTCTTTTGTCCTATTCTAGGTTATAATTGAATTGCGAAAAGATAATGGACGGGGTTTAGGCCTAGCGTTTGATTCTATAGAAATCGTCAGGCATGTAAGTGCGAAAGGGTGGAGCGAGTGAGAATTTTACATACAGCCGATTGGCATTTAGGCAAGAACCTAGAGGGCTATAGTCGTATGGATGAGCAAGAATTATTTTTAAACGATTTCATCAAAATCGTCGAGGAGAATCAGGTGGATCTTATCGTCATCGCCGGTGATGTGTATGACAGTCCGAATCCACCGGCTAAAGCCGAGAAAATGTTTTATGATACTTTGAAAAAGTTAGCTGCCAATGGCGAAAGACTCACCTTAGTCATCGCCGGAAATCATGATAACCCTGAGCGCTTGGTTGCAGCAGGTCCGCTGGCTAGGGATCATGGCATTATCATGGTGGGCACACCAAAAACCGTTGTTGCCGAAGGTCAATATGGTCATCATCAGGTTGTTGCTTCCGGAGAAGGTTATGTGGAAGTAGTTATTAAAGGGGAAAAGGCGGTCATTCTGACTGTTCCTTATCCCAGTGAAAGAAGATTGAATGAAGTTCTCTATGATGCCATGGCAGAGGAAGAGGAGAAATTAAAGTCCTACAGTGAACGGATTAATCTGCTATTTACCAATTTGAGTGAACGGTTCTGTGAGGACACCATCAATATTGTCGTATCTCATTTATTTGCCATGGGAAGTGAAGAAGCAGGCTCCGAACGAAGTATCCAATTAGGAGGAAGCTTTATCGTCGATGGCAGCTGTTTTCCTGAGAACGCGCAATATATTGCCTTGGGTCATATTCATAAACCACAAATTGTACCCGGCACAGAGAGAAGAGCAAGGTATGCCGGATCTCCTCTTCATTACAATAAAAAAGAAATCAATTATACCAAGAAATGTTTCCTCGTCGACTTGCAACCCCAACAAGAATGCAGCATCAAGGAAATAGATTTTAAAGTCTATAAGCCGATTGAAGTCTGGAAATGTGAGAGTATCGAAGCGGCCCTCGAGCGTTGTGAAGCCAACCAAGATAGGGAATGCTGGGTTTACCTCGAAGTGTCGACGGATCGGTATATCCGTGAAGATGAAATCAAGAAAATGAGAAGTATTAAAAAGGATATCCTGGAAATTTCTCCGATTATCAGCGGGACGGAGGCCGAGCTAGCCGTCAACAGCTTTACAGAGAGGTCCTTTGAGGATATCTTTAAGGAATTTTATCTCAAGGAGCGTAAAGTGGAACCTCAGCAAGAGATTATCGATTTTCTGTTATCCATACTACAGGAGGAGGAAGAGGACGATGAAACCCATCAGGCTTAAAATCAGAGGGTTAAATAGCTTTACCGATCTCCAAGAAGTTGATTTCTTAAGGCTGACTGATAAAGGATTCTTTGGTATTTTCGGCCCGACCGGTAGCGGCAAATCGACCATACTTGATGGCATTACCTTAGCCCTCTATGGTGCCGTAGCTAGAGGAAGTTCCAATTACATGAATACCAACAGCGATGGACTGAATGTAAGCTATGAGTTTCAAATCTCGGAAAAAGAGACAAGAAGATATAGGGTGGACCGAGAATTCCGTAGAGATTCCAAAACAGGCCATGTGAGAAGTAAATCAGCCAAAATCGTTCATATTACGGATGAGGGTGAGGTGGTTTTAGAGGAACAAGCCACCAAAGTTACCGAGCAATGTGAAATGATTTTGGGTCTACAACTCGAGGATTTCACGAGGACCGTAGTCTTGCCCCAAGGAAAATTCAGTGAATTTCTCAAGCTGGAAGGGAAAGAACGCCGGGAAATGCTCGAGAGGCTGTTCAATCTGCAACGCTACGGCGATGACCTGTCGATTCGCTTAGCGGGAAGAATTAGGCAAGAGAAGGACAAAGCCCAGAACCTGGCGGGCGAGTTGAAGACTTATGAGGAATACAGTGCAGAGTTATTGCAAGAGAGAAAGAATGAATTAAGCGACTTGGCAGAAAAACTGGTCCTATCTCAAGCGGAATCCCAAAAAGCAGAGGAGGATTACGCCAAGGGGAAGCAGCTTTGGAATCTCCAGAGTGAATTAGAGCAACACATCTTGCAGAAAGCAGATTTGGAAAAAAGGGAAAATGAAATCAAGGAAAATGAAAACAAGGCTGAACAGGGCGAACGTGCTCTTCGAGTCAGGCCTTATCTCGATCATTATGAAGAAACACTGAGTGCCATTGCTACTACTCAGAAGCAAGTAGACGACCTCCAAAAAATCGTCACTGATTTGGCCCAGAGTCAAAAGCAGGGAGCAGATCGCTTAGAAAAGGCGCGGTTCCAAAAGGATCAGGAACTTCCACTTTTAAGGCTTCGCCAACAGAGTGTTGCCGAGGCTATAGAGGAGAAGAAGAAGCTAAATACCTTGCTTCAAGAAAAGAGTGCTCTTCAAGTAAGTTTAGATGGAATAGCTAAAGAAGGTGTCGACAAGCGGAAAAAGGCCGAAGAAATCACGGCAAAAGCGGAGGCCTTGAATGCCGATATTCTAGCTAAGGAGAAGAAGGCGGAGGATCTAACCCTAGACCAAGAATACAAGAAAAAGATCAATGATGCGATTGTCGTCCTTAATACTTATAATCATGCGAAGAAGCAAGTGAATGACGAAAGCCAGGTCATCGAGCGGATTAAAGCAACAATCCAAGTTGCACAAACCAGGGCAGAAGAGCTAGCTGTGCAATTAGCAACGAAAGATGAAGAAGTGGAAAACCATAATCTAGCCTTGCAAAACCTGATCTCAGCCTCACCTGGGGATCAAGATACCTTGATGGCGCTGCAGGATAAGGTAAATCAAATTAATGATAAGTGGAGTAAACACACGGAGTACACGAGTGCCATCGCCAAGGCTCAGGAAACGATTGCCAAAGAAGAACAAGAATTGCAAAAGTCTAAGCTAGAAAATGAAACCCTAGGGCTGGAAGTCGGTAGGCTGGAGAGCGAGATCAAGACGATTGAAAACGAAAATAGGGCTCATATTTTGCGAGAAGCGCTCAGAGATGGGGAAGCCTGTCCGGTTTGTGGTGCAAAAGAGCATTTTTTGGAAGCTTTACAATTTCCCTCTGGAATGGACAGCGCAATCAACAGGGGGATTGACGGTGGAACTCTAATCGGTCGTGAGCTTGGGCAACTAAGTGCACTATTGCATGAAAAGCAAGCCGCTCAGCAGCTAAGTTCCAATCGGGTTGCCACCCGACAGGAAAGTATTCGTATCCAAGAAAGCACTTGTAAGGAGTATCAAGAGAAACTCGAGGGGCTAGGAGAAGAGTATAAGGCATACAACCTAGAGGAAATTCAAAAGCAATTCGAGCAGTTAAAAGAAAAAATCACCCTCTTCCATACACAAAAGGGTGATTTAGAGCAGAAAACTATTCTCTTAAAAGAGGAACAAAATGCAATAAAGATGAAGCTGAATACGGAATCGACTATCACTGGTGAGAATAAAGCCCAGCTGGAAAGTCGCCAACAAAATCTAAGCCCCATCCAAGTCAAATACGAAGAAGCTCATGCCGAACTGATGAAGTATCAGGCAGAATTAGGTGTCGAGGATTTCCAGAGCAAACAGGACGACATGATCCAGAAGGACAAGCAGAAAGCAAGTTTAGAGCTTGAATTAAAGCAAGTAAGGGAACAATTAAAAGGTGCTCAGGAGCAAAGAGAAGCTCTCAATAATGAATTAGCAGAGCTACGGGAGGTCTTCAAAGAAAAACAGGCAACCCTAGCGGAAAAAGAAAATAGCATTCAAGAGAAGGAAACCGGTATCAAGGCGAAGGTAGGTGGGGTAGAGGATTTAGCGGCCTACCAGCAGGAAATATCGGATTCAATTATTAAGATAGATCGAGAATACCTTGAGGCAGAAGAAATGAAGAAGCTCTTTGATCAGCGATACAACGAGAGCCACACCCATTATCGATCAGTCGAAAATAGTCTCTGCGATTTAGCACAGCGAATGAAGAAGAATCAAGAAGCGTTAGCTAAGGTCCTGAGAGAGGAGAAATTCCAGGATAGTGATGAAGTCAAAGGCTACCTAATCGAACGAGCGGAGATCGAAAGACTCAAAACCCAAGTCAGGGAATACCGAGAACTCCTCACGAAATTAGCCGGGACCATCGAAACCTTAAAAGCCAAAATGGATGGACAAAGCTTATCCGCAGAGCAGTGGCAGGTTTTGCAAACCGGCAAGGACGAAAAAAATAGCCTTCTTAAAGGCCTAGAGGAAAGCAAAATTAAACTAGAGTCCAGCATCACCCTCATCAAAGCAAAATATGCCGAAAAGACCAAACTGTTAAAGGACCAAGAAAAGTTGGATTATCAGCTGGGTCTATTAAATGATTTAGAAAAGCTATTTAAAGGCAAGCGCTTCGTCGAGTATGTGGCAGCCCATCAACTGAAATATGTATCCATCGAAGCCGATAAGAAATTAAAAGAGATCACGGGCGGAAATTATGGGCTGGAAGTGGATGAGAATGGCAAATTCATCATCCGAGATTACAAAAACGGAGGGGCGCAACGGGATGCGAGCACCTTGTCCGGTGGAGAAACATTTCTGGCATCCTTAGCTTTAGCCTTGGCGTTATCAGCTCAGATTCAATTAAAAGGGACCGCACCCTTAGAATTGTTCTTTTTAGATGAAGGATTCGGGACCTTAGATGACAATCTTTTAGAAGTGGTGATGGATACTTTGGAAAGAATCCATCATGACAAATTATCCATTGGGATCATCAGTCATGTAGAATCCATCAAGAATCGCGTTCCGGTCAAACTCATAGTAACTCCTGCTAAGGCGGGGTTAGGCGGTAGTAAAGTAGCCATCGAAGTCAGTTAATTGATTTTCATCTACCAAGGGTACCGCAAACGAGGCCTCTTGCGTTTTTCAATCTGATTTAGGGAATACCTTTCTTTGGCTAAAGGTCTCCGTAATAACACTAGAAAAGATTAAGCCAAAGGCGATTGAACCAGCAATGAGAAGGGTGATGGAACCCAAGCGAACGCTTTCCATATAGTTATTCTCAATGAATTGTCGAAGAGTATCATAGGCCATACCCCCTGGAACGAGAGGTATGATTCCAGCGATACTAAACACCGTGACGGGCATTTTAAACCGACGGGCAAGAATTTGGCTAAGAGTAGCAATGCTGAAGGATGCAATCAAGGTAGCCGTGATGAGATTTATCTGCAAATTCAGGGTAAGTCCTACATAAATCATCCAACCTATCATTCCGACGAGACCAATCGGGAGCAAGGTTTTGCGAGGAACATTAAATAACACTCCGAAACCCATGGTGGCAAAAAAACTGGCATAAAGTGCGGTCCAACTCATAATGTTACCCCTTCCTTTTCCCTACATGAGCACAGCTAAGACCACTGCAACTCCGGTGCCGATAGCAAAGGCGGTTAAGAAGGCCTCGGTGCCTCGGGCAAGTCCTGCAATCAGATCTCCTGCCATCAGATCACGGACTGCATTGGTGATGAGCACCCCGGGTACTAAGGGCATAACCGAACCGATAATGACTTTATCAATCTGAATATGGAGCCCAAGGTAATAAAAAAAGTAAGCTATAAAGCCGATGGTAAAGGCAGCAAAGATTTCGGCGAAGAACTTTACGGCAATCCGTCGTGAAGCTTTGGCGTAAAGCAAAAAGCCTAGCCCTCCCGCTGCTACGGATGGTAAAAAGTCTATGCCTGTTCCCCCGAAGGTCAAGCTAAAAAAGCCACTAGTCAGAGCAGCGGCTAAGAGTTGTAGCCAGAAGGGATAAAGAAATTTGGATTTTTCAAGGGATAAGAGAACGTCATGAGCCTGCTGTAGGGTAAGCTCACCGTCGCCCAATTTACGTGAGACATCATTGACGCTGACGATTTTATTTAAATCGATTTGTCGATCATAGATTCTCAGAAATTTTGTCTGCTCCTGATCCCGCTCCTGTCCCTGAAGGGAGAGGAAAATTCCTGTGGGCGTAACGTAACTGTTAGCTTCTTTAACAGCACAGCTACGAGCGATGCGATTCATCGTATCTTCGATGCGATAGATTTCTGCACCGCCTTGCAGCATGATTTTACCGGCCAGGAGACAGACTTCCATAACCTCTCCAAGGGCTGCGTTCATGCAAAGGTCCTCCTCGTCAAAGGTTTTAACTAGCTAATATGATAGCACAGGTCCTTGGGAATTTACAAAATCTTAATCATGCTGTAGGTCCTTTCATGTTTGGTTTTCAGCTTCGGGGACAAGTGGAAGGATGATAGAAATTCGAGTACCGACATCTAGTCGGCTAAGAACTTCCAGGTGTCCGCCATGCCGCTCGGTAATCCATTGGGCAATGGAAAGACCTAATCCTGAGCCGCCAGTGGTTCGGGTTCGGGACTCGTCGGTACGAAAGAATCGCTCGAAAATTAAAGGAACCGCTTGCGGTTCGATGCCGATACCTTCGTCCTGAACGGTGAGGCGGGCAAAGTTCTTCTCTCTGGAAACGGATAGAGTAATTCGCTTTCCCGAAGGAGTATATTTCATGGCATTGTCAATAAGAATCCGCGTGGCCTGCTTAATAAGGCCTTTGTCCGCATTGATATAAACGGAAGTGAGAGTGGAAGCATACTCATGGCCACCATCGATCATTTGGGTTTCCTGTAGAACTACATGGGCGAGGGCGGATAATTCGAAACGCTCCATTTGCAAAGCCGTGGTGTTATTATCTCCCCGCGCGAGAAACAAAAGCTGTTCCACCAAGCCCTTCATATTCTCTGTTTCATGCTTGATGGCATCGATGGATTCCTGAAGGGTTTTTTCATCCTTTTTACCCCAACGATCTAAAAGATTGGCATATCCTTGAATTACAGAAATAGGCGTCCTAAGTTCATGAGACGCATCAGAAACAAAACGCACCTGAGAACGGTAGGAATCATTGATGCGGTCCAGCATCCCATTAATTGCTGAGGCAAGGCTTTTCAGTTCGCTTTGGGTTTCACCTACGGAAATTCTTGTGTCGAGGCGGGTAGCATTGATATCATCCAGTTTCCCGGCCAAATCCTTAAGCTGTTCAGGTGAAAACGTTCCGTCGTGGCTAAGACTTCGAGTTGCTTCTGCCAATTGTTCAATAGGGCGGAGTGTTTGCCGAATCATTCTCCCATTGGAGGAAATATTGCTGAGCAGCATGATGAATTCGATCAACACGATAATTCCAAACAGTGTGATAAGAATCTGCAGGGTATTTTGAGGACGATAGGAGATAATATAGGAACGATTGTCCAGTTCGACCGTCACATTATAGGTCACATCTCTTATGCGCTCTAACATCGTCAAATTACCCGGATCAGGCAATTCGATGCTTCTGATTTCTGCCGCAGTTAATGAGGAGAAGTAGGGCTGTATGCTGAGAGGAAGGTGGAAGCCTTCCGGTTCGACCGTATGAGGAGAAATCTCGATCCCATTGAGGTCAAGCCACTCGGTCGATTCTAGAGACGGTAATCCTGTCCTAGCTAATTTCTCGGCTGCATCCCCAGCAATATGCTCTGCATGCAGAAATAGCCCGGCTACACAAACTAAAGCCAGGCAAAAATTGAGATTGACAAAAATATTCAACAGCCGCAAGAAGAGCTTCGTATTGAGCTTCCATACGATAGAAGACCGTGCCTTATCTCTCATCTTTAATCACATATCCTACTCCTCTGACGGTGTGAATGAGCTTAATATCAAATACCTCGTCAATTTTTCCGCGGAGGAAGCGGATGTAGACATCGACGGAGTTGGTATCCCCTGTGAAGTCGTAGCCCCAGACATGTTCAAGGAGTGCTTCCCGTGTCACCACGATTCCCTTGTTTTTGAGGAGGAAGTGCAATAGGTCAAATTCCCGTTTCGTTAAATCTATGGCCTTTCCCATCATCGTTACGGTATGACGGTCCGTATCAAGGTTCAGGCCAGAAGCAGATAACACCTCTGTGGAGCTTAACGTTGTGGTCGTTCTGAGGGTGTTACGGATACGAGCGAGAAGTTCCTCAATGGCAAAAGGTTTAGTGATGTAATCATTTGCCCCGCTATCAAGACCGGAGACTTTATCCATCACACTATCCCGGGCAGTTAGCATAATGATGGGGACGGCAGAGGTCCGGCGAATTCTCCGCAGAACCTCCGTACCGCTTAATTTTGGTAGCATAACATCTAGCAGGACCAAGTCGAAGTCACCCGTCTCCGCAAGTTCAAGGCCCGTTCGCCCATCATAGGCCTTGGCTACGGTGTACCCTTCATAACTAAGTTCAAGTTCCACAAAGCGGGCGATTTTTTCCTCGTCCTCAATAATCAGGATTTTTGGGCTCATCAGACGTCCCACCATTTCGATAAATTTATTTGTTCATAGAGGTTTTGAGGTTTTCAGCGGCATCGGCTGCACTATCCATTGCGTCATTGATTTTGGTGCTTTTAAAATCAGGCCCCACAAAACGATAGCGAAAGCCGAAGAACAGTCCGATAATCATCAGGGGAATGGCAACCCAAAAGGTGAAGACTAAGAGTATGACGAGAGCAGTGATGGGAAATGAGCCCTTAACGTCCTCTCCCTTAAGCACTTCAAAGGTATTTGCATTGCCCTTACCAAGTAGTTTTGAGAAAGCGTCCCAAGCATTCTTGCCGAAAGAAATAAAAGGATTCTCCTTAGCGCTGCTATATTGGTGATTTTTCCAGTCCTTTGCTGGATAGGATACCACATCGGCGTCAACAGTTTTTTCACTGCTGTAGTAACCGCCACCGGAAGGGGCATGGATTTTGCCTTGTTTTTCGAGATGGATGATGGCGTCGAGCAGATCACCGTTAGCTGCATCCAGAGCCGTTTTAGCCTCTTCATAGGTGATATTGCCCATTGAATACAGTTTTTCTACTTTTTCTAAGGTTGTCATAGTTGTTCCTCCTTGTTTTGGTGTTAGATTATCAATTAACTAAATTCTAACCCCAAAAGCTTTAAGGAATATTTGCCGAAAATTAAAATTGGATTAAAAAGTGATGAAAACAATGCATTAGCTTACCCTAGTATTTTACAACTTAGCTTTAATCCTAGCAAACATATAATCTTTACACAAATGATTAAGAATGATTAGACCAAAGGAATCCCGACCTTTCGAATCTTTCTAAATTCCACCGGAAAAAAGTTTTTAAACTTGTTGAATGTTTATGCATTAAGATGTATAATTATAAAAATAAATAATCAAGGAGGTATGGGTGTGAAAGTCGGTATTATCGGAGCAACAGGCTATACAGGTCAAGAGCTAGTGCGTTTACTTCAACAACACCCTGAAATAGAGCTCGCCTATTTAGGATCATCTAGCCATAGCGGAGCGGCGTATGAGGAGATGTTTCCGCAGTTTTCAGGGATAGGAGCAGGACAACTTCAAAACGAGCAGGTACCGGATTTGGATGTCTTATTTTGTGCTCTTCCCCATGGTCTTACGGCGGGCCGTACAGCCGAGTGGCTGAACCGTGGCATCAAGGTCATTGATTTAGGAGCGGATTTCCGGTTAAAGGATGCCGCAGTGTATGAAGCTTGGTATAAGACTGAGCATCCTGCCCAAGAGCTTCTTCCCGAAGCAGTCTACGGTCTTCCAGAGTTGTATCGAGATCGGTTGGTTGGTAAGACTCTCGTGGCTAATCCTGGCTGCTATCCCACAGCCACGATCTTAGCCCTAGCACCCTTGCTAGGCAAAGGACTGCTGCAAAAGGATGGCTTGATTATCGATGCTAAGTCGGGAGTTTCTGGAGCGGGACGTAGTGCTACCTTAGGGAATCATTTTAGCGAAGTGAATGAAAATTTCAAAGCCTATGGAGTCGCAAGCCACCGCCATACTCCTGAGATTGAGCAGCAATTATCGGAAGCTGCAGGGGCAGAGCTCTTCGTTAACTTTACCCCTCATCTTGTGCCCATGATCCGTGGAATTTTAGCCACTATTTATGCTGAAGTTACACCTGGTGTTACGGAGGAAGACCTTAAGGCCTGCTGGCATGAACGCTACGAGAGTGAAGAATTCGTCCATGTGCTGCCAGAGGGAACCTGGCCCCAAACGAAGTTTGCCACAGGGAGCAACCATGTCTTTCTGCAGTTAAAGGTCGATCCTCGCACAGGGCGGGCCATTCTGGTCTCAGCCCTTGATAATGTCGTCAAAGGGGCTTCGGGGCAGGCCATCCAGAATATGAATCTCGTCTGTGGGTTGCCGGAGAGTATGGGGCTTAAGATGAGAGGGCTTTGGCCATAAGGCTTAAAGAAAAGGGAGCGAATTGAGATGAATGAATTAACTCAAGCTATAGAAACTCAACCCAAATGGTCTTGGATTGAAGGCGGGATTGCGGTTCCCCAAGGGTTTAGGGCGGTAGGAGTTAAAGCTAAGATTAAAAATCCGGATAAATATGATGTAGCCTTGGTCTATTCGGAGGTGCCCGCCCAAGCGGCTGGGGTATTTACTCGGAATAAAGTAAAGGCCCATCCACTTATCCTGACGAAAAAGCATTTAGAAAACGGGATAGCTCAGGCTATGGTAGCCAATAGCGGCAATGCCAATGCTTGTGTGGGCAAGCCCGGCGACGAGGCGGCTTGGGCAATGGCGACCACGACAGCTCAGGCTTTAGGGATAAAAGCCGAAGACGTATTAGTGGCTTCCACTGGAGTAATCGGGGTAGAAATGCCTGTGGAGCAGGTACTTAAGGGAATTGAGCAAGCATCCTTAGAGGTTTCCCAAGAGGCTGACCTTCAACAATCCAGACAAGCTGCACATCAGGCAGCTTTGGCAATCATGACGACAGACCTCATGGTCAAAGAGGTGTCCTGTGAATTCGTTACTGAGCAAGGTGTGATCCGTTTAGGCGCTATGGCCAAAGGATCGGGCATGATTCATCCTAATATGGGCACCATGCTGGGATTTATCACCACCGATGCCGATATCCCTTCTGCCGACCTTCAAGTCTTGCTCACGAATGCCGTGGAAGATAGCTTTAATATGGTGACCGTGGATGGGGATACCAGCACGAATGATATGGTGTTGGTTCTAGCTAATGGCCAAGCAGGAATCCAGTTGGGCCCCGATGATTGGGCAAAGTTCCAAGAGATGTTTTTCGCAGTCTGCAAAAAATTAGCTCAAGAGATCGCTCGTGACGGAGAAGGGGCCAGTAAGTTCCTGGAAGTCAAGGTTCAAGGAACCCATACCCTAGCAGATGCTCGCCTCATTGCCAAAAGTATTTGCGGTTCCAGTCTGGTGAAGACTGCGGTCTTTGGCGAAGATGCCAACTGGGGGAGAATCCTAGCTGCGGCTGGGTATTCCGGAGCTGACTTTAATCCCGACCGAGTGGATATCTTTCTAGGTCATGTTCTTGTGGCCAAGGAGGGTCAAGGGGTTAATTTTTCGGAAGAGGAAGCGAAGGAAGTCCTCAGCCAAAAGAATATCAGCATCCGGGTGGTTCTTCAGGAAGGGGAAGCTCAGGCTACTGCCTGGGGCTGCGACTTGACGCATGAATATGTCACCATCAACGGGTCTTATCGAACATGAGCGAGGTCGGGTGTACGAGCTTTGAGGCTTGAGTAGATGCGAAATGGGGACAGGTCCCAGTTTTCAAGCTGTGTCTCCAGGATTTTGATTTGCGCCGTTCGCTCAGTAAGCTGCGCGGACAAAACTAACGCTCAAGTACTCCGCTACGTACTTCTCGCGAAGTTTTGTTTCCACTCGCTTAAAAGTCGCTCACTCCTGTAAATCAAAATCCTTGGGTATACTTTTTAGATTCGGTTAGGTATGCCTTGAGTGGGACAGTCACTGGTTCTTTGTCTTAGAGCGATTAAGATAAGATTAGATTTAGAATAGACCTGGAACAGAGATCGAAAAGTAAGGGGATGTTGAGTTAATGCTTAACATTAACGGACAGCACTATCTGACCCCTGGCTTCTGGCCTCTGACTTCTGAAAAAGGAGATTATAAAGATGACACCCTTAGATCGAGGTTTAGATAAAGCGAGAGTGCTGATTGAGGCGCTCCCCTATATTCAAAAGTTTGCCGGAAAGACTGTGGTCATAAAGTATGGAGGCCACGCTATGCTGGAGCAAGATCTGAAGGAGAAAGTAATGCTAGATCTTCTGCTCCTGCATTCCGTAGGAATTCGTCCGGTGGTGGTTCATGGGGGAGGTCCTGAGATCAATTCCATGCTGACGAAGGTCGGCAAAGAAAGCCATTTTATTCGGGGGCTGAGAGTTACCGATAAAGAAACCATGGAGATTGCAGCCATGGTCTTAGTGGGCAAGCTCAACACAGATATCGTCTCGATGTTGAACCGTTTCGGTGGTAAGGCAGTTGGACTTTCAGGAATGGATGCGCAGCTGCTCCAAGCGGTGAAGAAGCCCATGCAGATGCAAAATTCCCAAGGGGAATTAGAAGATGTGGATTTGGGCTTCGTAGGTGAAGTTGAGCAGGTTCGGCCGGGGATTCTCACCACTCTTCTTGAACAAGGTTACGTCCCTGTTATTTCACCACTAGCTGGCGGGGAGGATGGGGAATCTTATAATATCAACGCGGATACGGCAGCTGGAGAAATTGCTAAAGCTCTTAAGGCAGATAAATTCCTCTTGCTAACGGATGTGCCTGGAGTTTTACGAGATGTTGAAAACCATGATTCCTTGATTTCCGTGATTGAGGAAAAAGAGATTCCTAAATTGGTTGAGGAAGGTGTCATCAGTGGGGGGATGATCCCCAAGGTAGAGTGTGCTCAAGAAGCTCTCCAAGGGGGAGTTGGAAGTGTGCACATTCTAGATGGACGCATACCTCATGCTATTCTCTTAGAACTATTCACTGATGGTGGGATTGGAACCATGTTCCAACCTTAAAACAAGAGCTTTATGAACCCAAAAAAGCGATATGAAGGAGGAAAAAAGGATGAACGAAACTAATGCTATTGTTCAGCGGGGTCAAGCCGTTGTGATGAATACCTATGGCCGTTTGCCCATGGCCCTTGTCAAAGGGAAGGGCACCTATGTCTGGGATGCCGAAGGAAATAAATATCTAGATTTTGTGACCGGGTTAGCTGTCAGCTCTCTGGGGCATAGCCATCCAGTCGTTGCTGAAGCCATTCAAAAGCAAGCAGAAGAGATTCTGCATACATCGAATCTCTATTGGATTCCTAAGCAAATTGCTCTAGCTGAAAAATTAGTGGAGAACTCCTTCGCGGATAAGGTCTTTTTCTGCAACAGTGGGGCCGAAGCGAACGAAGCTGCTATAAAATTAGCCCGTAAATATGCCAAAGAGCATTATGGTAAGGATAAATATGAAATTCTGACTCTGGTCAATTCCTTCCACGGTCGGACTTTAGCCACCTTAACCGCTACAGGACAAACCAAATATCAAGAAGGTTATGCTCCTTTACCAGAAGGCTTCTCCTATCTTCCTATCAATGATGTGGTCCAATTGGAAGAGAAAATGAGTGAAAAGGTAGCCGCCGTGATGTTGGAGCCCATTCAAGGGGAGGGTGGAATACTTCCCGTGGATGTGGAGTTTATCGAGAGGGTCCGCGAACTTTGCAATCAACAGGGTGCCCTCTTGATCTTCGACGAAGTCCAAGTAGGATTGGGGAGAACGGGTAAACTCTTTGCCTATGAGTGGACTGGTGTAACACCCGATATTATGACCCTAGCCAAGGCTTTGGGGGGTGGAGTGCCCATCGGAGCAATGCTGGCCACAGACAGGGTAGCTTCCACCTTTAAGCCGGGAGACCATGCCTCTACTTTTGGGGGGAATCCCTTGTCTACGGCTGTGGGCAGTGCGGTGATGGACATTCTCACCGAGGAAGGGTTTATGGAAGATGTCCAGAAGCGGGCCCAGTATTTTAAGCACGAGCTGCAAAAGCTAGCGGACAAATACCATACCGGAGAAGGAATTCGCGGGCAGGGCTTTATCCTTGGTTGGCCCATTGACCGCTTAGGACCAGAGATTGTGGAAGCCGCCCGAGCCAAGGGACTACTCATTAATTTTGCAGGAGGGAAGGCCTTAAGGTTTTTGCCACCTCTGAATGTGTCCATTGAAGAGATGAATCAAGCCATAGCTATTTTGGATCAGATTTTTAGCGAACGTTGGTAGAGTGCCAAAAAGCGTTCCCGTAATGCAGAGGGACAGGTGTTTCGTATTGAACGAAGACAACCTGTCCCTTTTTGCTTATCCACTTCACTAAATTCCCCACTAAAGATGTGGAATATTTCATTAATACCTTTACACTTAGTCCTTTTCGTTCCCTTGAGCTAGTCGATTTGAATTAAAGATATACTATAATTCATCTATGGAATTATCATTAGCCCCCTTCCTATTGTTCTGATGATTTGTTATCATTATCACAGGCTATCTACTACTAAATTAACATTCTGGCTGGATTCGTTCAATAGGTCTTCAGTGAAATGCGACACGATAACACAACACATCCTTGATGTGTTCTCTTCGATGATGTCCAAGAACGAAAGAGCAGAGATGATTGATGAAATGACCGATACGGTCCATAACATGGTCTTTGCACTTCAAAGAGTCTCGTAGGCGAATAGAAGTATTAGTCCACGGCAGATAAGGTCTGTTTACTATCTAGCGTTAGGAATCAAAGAACTTGCCTAGAGTGAGGTTGTTTGGAGGGATGGTTGATGAAAGAACTTACAAATACTAACAAGGTTTATGGCAAGGGGCAAACAAGGATCAATCAGGAATGGTTTGAGAAAGCCCAATATGCTTTAAACCCTAGCAACATGAAAAGTTGGACGACGGGGATACGCTTTTCCCAGATCCCGTATCTCATTATTTCTCATCTCAAGCCAGCCCTTCTGAATACCTATATTGATCTGGCCAAAAGCTCAGGTGAGTTAAATAGCTCCTTACTTGACAGGTATTACTTCATTTATTGCACCGATGAAAAGGGCAATATCCGTAACCTTTCTCTGAGTCCTGATGTCAGTCACCATGTGGATCAACATCTGCGCAATTATATGATCGATCTTTTTGATCGAGAAAACATCTGGGAAGACGCTGTTCAATGGTATTGGAATAATTCTATGACCTGGACGATTGAAGCCATGTCCCATGAGTTTTGCCTAGGAGCTCAGGCTCGTATGTCGGAAAAAACTTGGTCGAAGGTCTATTCCAAAACCCTTTGTTATGCTGGCTCTGAGCGATTTAATGACATGTTTGATATTTATGCTCAAAACTTCGTTACCCTGTATATGCAATCTTTTGGTAAAAAACACCTTGAACCCTCTCGTTTTGAGTTAACGACTTTTGAGGAACTTTTAGGCTTAAATTCGCCCTCGAGAGGGTTACAGACTATTCTACAACCGAAAATTGAGAATGACCGATTGACTTACCTTACTACCCTAAGTCAGGCAATGTATCAGCAGTTGCGCAAGGCTGTAGCGATTGTGGATTTTCCGTATAGCGATTCAAAGATATGGCCAAGTGCAAATCTCGAGACCCAAAGCGGTAGCTCTAAGGGGAAGGCAGTCCTTAAAGTGGGACGGGACGAAAATCTGAGCGTCCTGGAGAAGTTTCCTCTTGGTATGAATGATGAAACGGTGGATGTTATGGATTCCATCTGTCATTTATGGCTCAAGAAAGCACAGTCCCACCAAACAAGAATTCTAATTCGTGCTGATGATATCTTAGATTTGCGTGGCTTGCGTAAACAAAAGAATGGTCAAGGCCAGCGGGGAGGTTACAAGAGTGAGTGGCGGGAGCGCATCGCCAATCACATGGATATTTTAGACCACCTCTGGATTAGTCCGGATAAGGAAGGGTCACCTCTTGATGAAGAAAAGGCCTTTATCTTCTCCCAGCTTAAGGACTTTCAGCAAGTCGGTAGCCAAGGGGAATACACCTGGGAGGTGAGACCTGGGGATCCCCTCATTCGAGAAATGCAGGAAGGTAAACGACAAACTGCTTTGCTTTCTAAAAGAGTCTTAGAACTCGACCCCTACCGGCAATCTTATGAAAAGCGAGCCTCTCGTTATTTTTCTTGGCTATGGCGGAGCAGACAGTCTCGCGCCCAATATTTGAAGCCTATTCGGGTCCCTACTCTTCTCGAAGCTATTCATCTTGACTATAAAACATCCCGTTCGGCGAAAATCATTGAACGGTTTGAGAAGGTGCTGGATGTTTTGAAGGATAAGGGGATTATTGCCCATTGGCAATATGATCGGGTCTATAAAAATGGACGTGACTGGCTTGACTTAAAACTGGTCGTGGAGCCTCCCCAGGCCATTTTTGATCAATATGCCAAGATTAAATCACCAACCAAGTACCCCGCGAAGACCCTTCAATCAGATAAGATGATGCTCTTCGGAATTGGGCCTCAATTGAGAAACGAGCGATTAAGGCGAAGATTGACTCAGATGCAGGCAGCTGAAGAGATTGGAATTGACCAGACTACCGTTTCAAAGCTAGAACTTGAACGAAGAAGTCCTGATTCTCAGACTGCCAGGAAGATTGAACAATGGCTTCAAAAATCTTCTCGTTGAAGAGACTCAATCATCTCTACCTTATAATGTCCTGCACTCTACCTTATCCTTCTGGATACTCTACCTTATCTGTGCTTGAGAAGGGCTTTAATCCATTGATACCAAGGGTTATGCTCTCTTAATGACATAAACTATACTGACCGTTTGCCCATCTGCGCGCCTGCAGATGGGCTTGTTTTATAATGATAAGGGTTATAGACAAAGGAGGAAATGGACCTCTCAGAAATGTGAAAGTGAATTCAAAGAGGAGGTGAAACCATGAAAAAAGGTATGAATCTGATAAAAAGTGCTTTTTTAATCGTCGCTTTTGCTCTGGTCATCTTGGTTAGCTCAACAAGCGAAACTCAAGCTTTCGTCTCTATGAGTGAGGATCAGGTCACGTGTACACCCTGCCATGAAGATGGACGTAAAGGGGATGGTAAGGGCGGAGAAATCCATCCTGAAGCGACAGGTAGTGGCGAAACAACAGAAGGTGAAGGTACAAAGGCAGAGAACCCGATTCTCTCCCAGTATCAAAGCACGATGAGTGGTAACCTTATCATTGCTCCAGTGGCTACTTGGGACGATCTCTTTGGTTGGGTTCAAGCTCAACCCGCAGTGAAAATCGAGGCTAAATATGACGAAGCTTTTGCTAAGTAAAAGAGATTTCAATATTGAATAAGGGAGTGAATTCTCAGTGAGCGAGAATACAAATGTAAGTCGACGAAATTTCGTAAAGGGAGGTCTCGCTACGGCAGTTGCTGCAGCAGCAGTGGGAATAGGTCTCGTAGGTTGTAGTAGCGAGACGAAAGCACCTGCTCCCCAAGATTCTACCGGATCTTGGGATGCTGAAGCCGATGTTGTGGTTGTTGGATTTGGTTGTGCTGGTGGTGGGGCTGCGGTGTCTGCAGCTGAAGCTGGAGCATCTGTATTGGTCCTAGAATCGATGGCCATTCCCGGTGGAACGACGCGGGTTTCTGGTGGAGCCTTATGGGTGCCAGCTAATCCTATGATGAAAAAGGAAGGCATCGCGGATTCCATCGAAGAAGGTCGTCAATATATCCTGAAGGGAAACGATGGTCAAGTTGATGAAGAGCTGATCGACGCTTACTTGGAAAATGGACCGAGCGTTGTTGAGTTTCTAATCAATAAACTGGGTGTTGAATTTAAGTTCGGCTATCCAGATTATCACCCTGAATGGGCAGGAGGTAAAAGACTGGGGCGCAGTATCAGCCCTGCCTACGACGGCAAAGGCTCCGGTGAAGCTTTGATGGCTGCTCTTTATGACTATTCCTTAGCAAAAGGGGTTAAATTTGCCCTCAATACTCATGCCAAGAAACTGATTAAAGATGAATCCGGTAAGGTGATTGGGGTCTTCGCTCATCAAGAGGGCAAAGAAATCCGTGTCAAAGCCAACAAAGGTGTTATCCTAGCAACAGGCGGCTTTGAGTGGGACAAATCCTTATTGAAGACCTTCCAAAGAGGTCCAGTGGAAGCTTCCGTAGCCTTTAACCCTGGCAGTGGCGGCGGAGTTTATGGCTGCGGCGACGGCTTGAGAATGGCCATGGATGCAGGGGCAGATCTCCGCAACATGAACGAGTCTTGGGGTTTGATGGTCTACCTACTCCCAGGTTGGGAAGAGGAAGTTGCTAATTACCGCCAAAATGCCAAAGATTATAAAAAGAGCACCTGGAAAACCATTATTGGGGACTGGTTCCTTTGGAGAGGAAAACCTGGTACCATCGTCGTCAATAAAGAAGGCAAGCGCTTCCTCAACGAAGCTTGCGACTATGACACCTCGGCTTATCCCTTCTATGAGCGGGATACCTTTGGTGAAACCCGTTGGCGCAACCTGCCAGCGTTTGTCATCGCTGACTCCGTTCAATGGAGCAAATATGGCATTGCTGGTGCTAAAGGGGATAATGTCCCTGCACATATCACCCAAGCCGATACTTTGGCCGAATTAGCCCAGAAGCTTGGCATTGATGCCAAAGGCTTGGAAGCTACAGTTACCGAATTCAATAAACATGCTTCCCAAACTCCCCCCACAGATCCTCACTTCCATCGTGGGGAAAGCTATTTCGATCGCTTTGCCTCCGGAGATTATGCTATGGCCCAGGCTGACCCTGAAAATCCTGCCTGCACTTTGGCTCCTCTGACCAAAGGCCCATACTACGGTATTCAGATTCACTCGGCTAACTGCGGAACTTGCGGTGGAGCACGCATCAATAGTAAAGCCCAAGTCATCGACGTCTATGGTAATGTCATCCCTGGCCTCTATGCCGCTGGTAACGCAGCTGGCCTAGGTGGACCTGGAATTACCTATCATGGTCCTGGAAATCCCATCGCTGGTGGAGTGATTTTCGGCTACCTCGCCGGACTGGACGCAGCCCAAAAAGCGTAAACCAGTAGAAAAATAGTATACAAAAATAGGACGGGTTTTAGCATATCATAGGGCTAAAGACCGTCCTATTTCCCTTTTGTTCTAGGTATTATGGTATTGTATAATTCATATATTCCAAAAGTATAATTGCTTTAGGTGCGCTGCACTCATTGTTGCCTTTATGACGCTCATCATGACCCAAAGGTGCTGTTGGAAAAATGTAACATGTGATAGACTAGAGAAAAGATTGTAAACGTAGAAAGAAGGGATATTCGGTGTCAGAATATAAGGTTGTATTTCATATTGATGAGATTGGTAAGTGGAAGCTTCTATTAGCAAATGTTAGCAATTTATTAAATGCTATAGAAGACAAGAAGTTCCGGATTGAGGTTTTGGCGAATGCGGAAGCGGTTAAGTATTATGACACTACTCAAGATTTAGATACTGACATTAGTACTATGGAAGTTTTAAAGGATAAAGGGATAGAATTTGTTGCCTGCAATAATGCCCTGACGGCTAATCATATCGAAAAACACAACATGCTTCATTTTATTAATATTGTGCCTGCTGGCGTTCTTGAACTTGTAGAAAAACAAAGTGAGGGATACGCTTATATAAAACCATAGATATCGTTTGGAAGGAGATTAGTGATGGAATCCAAAAGAATAAGTCAGTACATAAGATCGATTGAGTTGGCTAGAGATAAGGTTCCATCATTTTCTCAGTATCCTTTTAATTTACCGGCTGTGACAAATTTAGACACTCTATCGTTGCATCCAAAGGTCACATTTTTTGTTGGAGAGAATGGTTCAGGTAAGTCGACAATATTGGAAGCAATAGCGGTAGCTTATGGATTTAATGCTGAGGGAGGGACTAAGAACTTCAATTTTTCATCCCGTGCGACCCATTCTGACCTGGATAACTATATGAAGATCGTTAAAGGTATCCGCAAGCCTCGCACAGGTTTTTTCTTTCGAGCTGAAAGCTTCTATAATTTCGCTTCGAATATTGATGACCTAGATTCAGAATTATCGTGTGGGCCACCTTTAATCGATTCTTATGGAGGTCGTTCTTTACATGAACAATCCCACGGAGAATCCTTTTTTGCTGTATTTCTTAATAAGTTTAGTGGTGAAGGTCTCTACATTCTGGATGAACCCGAGGCTGCCTTGTCCCCCTCTCGACAGATGTCGATGCTTGCGAGGATGCATGAACTAGTTGAGCAGGGGTCTCAGTTTATTATTGCCACCCATTCCCCCATAATCATGGCCTATCCGGAGGCTACGATCTATCAAATACAAGATGAAATTGAAGAAGTAAGCTATGAGGAAACGGAACATGTCCAAATCATGCGCACCTTTTTAAATAAACCACAGAAAATGCTTAGACTCCTATTGGAGTAAGGCCTATTGGAATGATACTTACGCGCTCCCCCTTTTGCTAGTCAAGCTCAGTATTATTTGATATACTCATCTTGGGCAGTATCATTTAGAACTGCACCTTTTACTTGGAATCCAAGTTATTCAATTATTACTGCCTGTATCCATGTGGAATAGGACAGAGGGATGAAACAGTTTTTTAAAGTTCCTTCTGTGAAGGGACTTTTTTGTTTTATACCTCTCCTGAAGAAGGGGGAAAAATGATGAAAACAACAACAGATTTCTTGGCAATGAAAGAGCAAGGGCAAAAGATAGTCATGGTCACCGCCTACGATTATCCTGGGGCTAAGCAAGCGGAGCATGCGAACGTGGATATGATTCTTGTAGGTGATTCCTTAGGAAATGTCGTACTGGGGTATGATTCAACCATCTATGTGACGATGGATGATATGGTTCATCATGCGAAGGCGGTTAAACGGGGAGCCGGCAATACATTTGTTGTGGTTGATATGCCGTTCATGAGCTGTCATCTCTCCGTTAGGGATACCCTGATTAATGGCGCAAGGCTGCTTCAGGAAACGGGTGCGCAGGCAGTGAAGATTGAAGGGGCGGACGAAGTGCTCACCCATATCTCCGCACTTGTCAGAGCCGGGATACCTGTGGTATCCCATCTGGGGCTGACTCCCCAATCTGCGGCAGTCCTCGGTGGGTATAAGGTTCAGGGGAAAGATGCCGAAGCGGCTAGGAAAATAGTCGAAGATGCAAGGAAATGTCAAGAAGCAGGGGCCTTTGCGCTTGTCCTTGAATGTGTTCCGAAACAGCTAGCTGAAGAAATTACCTCGATACTCGCCATACCGACTATTGGGATTGGGGCAGGTGTCAATGTGGATGGGCAAGTGCTTGTCTATCATGACCTGCTCGGTTACGGAGTAGAACGGGTTTCTAAATTTGTCAAAACGTATGCTCGCGTGAATGAAGCGATGGTGCAAGGTATTCAGGCCTATGCCGACGAAGTAAGAAATGGAATTTTCCCTACTGATCAGCATAGCTTTACTATGAACGAAGAAGAGTTAAAGACACTTTATGGTGGCAGAGAATAGTTGAGGTAATTGATGGAGATTCAAAATCCACGCATGAGTCGTCGCAAATTTATTGCCCTTGGGGCTGCAGCAATAGGAGGGGTAGCCTTGACCACCAAGGTGGGATCGCTGGATGATACAACGGATAAAATGGTGAAACCTGCTTTTACCCTGACCCCCGGGAAATGGAAGGACCAAGATCTAACCGTAGCGTGGCTTGGCCATGCAGGTTTTTTAATAAACTTTTACGGAACCAAAATCTTGATTGATCCAGCGTTTTATGAGCGAATCGGCTTAACTCCTGTAGGTAACTTCACCATCGGGATGAAGCGATACATTGCTAGTCCGGTCACGGCAGAGCAGATTGGACATGTGGATCTCCTTATATGTTCTCATGCCCATACGGATCATTTTGACTATCCAAGTATAAGGGACATGCAGTCCTTGAATACCTCTGTTATCACGGCTAAGGGCACCCAATCCCTTTGGGAGGGGTTGGCATATAAAAGCATCGCTGAGATGAATTGGGGTGACGAAAAGGATTACGCGGGAGGGCTCCGAGTCAAAGCCATCGAGGGTGAACATTGGGGAGCTCGTTTACCTTGGAACAAAGAAATGGAGTCTAACTCTATCCTTCTTTCGAAAAACGGCGTCAACATCTTCTTCGGTGCGGACACAGGCTACACCGAAAAGTTCCAACAGCAGCTCAGGGAAGTGGATATCGAGCTGGCAATCATGGGTATAGGAGCCTATTCCCCTAAATCCTTTGAAGCCCGCCATGCCACTCCGGAGCAAGCTATTCAGATGGCAGAGGAAATAGGCGCAAAAAAGATCCTACCCATGCATTGGGGGACCTTTAAGATTTCCCAGGAGCCCATGGATGAGCCGATTAAACGCTTTAATCAGGCAATGGCGGGCAAGCTGGATAAGGTTGCACTTCAAGAGGTTGGGGCGACTTGGGTTCAGCCTTAACTTTTGGCATAGTCGATAAGAAACATTCTGGGCATCACTGGGATGTTTCTTATTATTCGCTTAATCCCATGAAGTGAATATCTCGCATATATGTAAACGCTCCACAGCCGAGGCTAGGAGCGTTTTCCATATTATCTAGTAGTTTTTTATAACTATGTGTAACACGATCTTAGCTTACAGCTACAATTCCAGCGGAGTTTTGCAGCTGGATTGATTTTTTAACCGCATTTGCTAGAATATCTTCTTTAGACATCTCTTTGGCTCGACGTTTTGCTTCTTTGCGATCTTCTTTATCGAAAAGGTAAAGGAGGAGACCACTGGCATAAAGCAAGCCGATGAGTCTTGCAGTACGCTGACTCGGCTTTTCTCCCCTGATAAGAGCTCGATGAATTCGTTCAACAATGTCTTTCTTGGTCCGGGGGTCTCGGACGGGATAGCGGGTAGTGGTAAAGAAGAAAAATTGCTTTTCTTCTTCTCGCACCAGAGCTTTATCCACCATTTCTTCAAGAAGTCCTTTTCTTAAGCCCTTCAAGGAGCCACTCAGTTTTCCTACCCAATGCTCGGGGGAGCGCTGGCGCTTGCCGGAATGGAGTAGACTGAGGGCTGAATTAAGTCGCGAATTATTTAGCGATCTGGAATCAAGAACGCTCAAAATCTTTTTATCCGCGGCAATGCGCTTATGGAGTTCTAGCTCCATAAGGATAGCTCCGGCGAGACAGTAGTTCATCACCGTACTGGCAGTAAAAGAAAAATTGCCTTTATCTTCGTTGAGGGAGAGGAGAAGAACTTCTTCCATGAGGCTTAACATTATCCATCGCCTCCTTCGTCAGGTGTCACGGTTTCTTTATCCTTATTCAGGCGTCCCGCTTTACGGACGGATTCTCGAAGCAAAAACTCGATATGAGCATTGACACTTCTGAATTCATCGATAGCCCATTTTTCAAGGGCAGTATATAGTTTAGGGTCAAGTCGTAAGGCGAATTGTTTTTTGGGCATACTCATCAACACCTGTCTTATCTCAGAGGTCAGAAATTAATGGTACGAGGCCGAACGTCAGAACTTGCAGTTCTCCAATAGGTTGTATTTTACTTGCACATTCGAAACTCTCTTAACTCTGATTTAATATTATTGTGCGTTGCTTTGGGATCAAATGACCTGTCACCGCAGTTCTGTCCCGCGGTTTCCTAAGATTCATCAGTAAAGAGAACCTGTGTTTATGACAGGCTGGGCAGAGCGGTCTGAGACAATAGCCACCAGCAGATTGTTAATCATAGCGGCTTTGCGCTCTTCGTCGAGCTGAACCACCTTATCCTTTTCCAAACGTTCCACCGCCATTTGTACCATGCCCATAGCCCCTTCGACAATGATCTGGCGGGCATCCAGAATAGCATTAGCTTGTTGACGTTGGAGCATGGCCCCGGCGATTTCGGTGGCATAGGCTAAGTGAGTTAGACGTGCTTCTATAATTTGAACTCCTGCAACCTTGAGACGCTCTTCAAGCTCAATAGTGAGCTGTCCGGCCACTTCTTCAGAGTTTCCTCGGAGAGAATAGCCTTCTTTTTGGAAATTGTCATAGGGGTAGCGGCTGGTCACATGGCGGAGTGCCGTTTCGCTTTGGATCTCGACAAACTGCTCATACTTATCCACATCAAAAATGGCCTTGGCAGTATCCACGACCTTAAAAACGATGACTGCAGCAATCTCAATCGGGTTTCCTTCTATATCATTGACCTTGAGGGTTTTACTGTTGAAGTTACGAACCCGTAATGAGACAGATTTGCGCATGGAAAGGGGAATGGTGAGCCAGAGTCCAGGTTCACGAATGGTCCCGGTGTAGCTACCGAAGAAAGTGATGACATAGGATTTATTGGGCTGGACCACAACAATCCCGCTGGACAGAAGCAAGCCAATGAGGATCAGAACGCCTCCCAGGATAAACTGCATCTGGAATAGAAGTGCAATGCCGCCGACAAGTAAGGCCAAAAAGATGACCACAGCAAGATAACCATTGAGGACCCAAGCTTTTTTTTCTTTCATAGTGGATAGCCTCCTTTGACTCGTTAAGTCAAATATTATTTCGATAGTACTATGATATCACTGTTGCAGTAATATGTAAACAGATTTCTAGGGTATATTTTAGCGAGTTATAGTACAGTTTGTCTAACGAGAGGGAATTAGAGTTTGATCGGAACGTATGGGTATATAAAAAAAGCCCGGCGAAGCCGGGCTTTCGTTAAGTTTCTCAGAAGAGGAGTCATTGATTGAACACGGGTTATACTTTTGGCCGTTGCGTCCTTCGTTAACCTTCATTGATAATCAGAGCCATCATAACAAGGTCGTCATCAGTAAGATTCTCTAGGCCATGGTGTTCTCCCACTTTAATCACGCAGACATCACCAGCACCGACTTCAGTTTTCGTCCCATCATTATCGGTGAAGATACCTTTACCGGAAAGAATATAGTAAGGCTCGGTGTTGCCAACATGCTGATGGTAACCTATACTGCTATGTGGTTTAATGGTGACCTTGGCATAGACATTCCCATGACCCATTAACTCTTCTTTAGTCAGAATATGAGAGAATACCACCCTTCCTTCGCCCCCACGAGCGTTATAAACTGTCTCATCGATCGTTTTTCTGATCATTTTATATCCTCCTCATTAGGTTATATACTTCAGAATAACCCTAGGTAATCTAAAAGTAAACCGAATAGTATATCCAATAGTTATTTCTAGGATATTTGTAAAGAGAGGTCGATTAGAAGGGCCTTAGATTATTCTGCTATAGCTTTTTTGAATATAGAAGATAATAAAAAGTGAATAGTGGAAATGGAGAGAAAATATGGTATAGTAAACGATGTGAATTAATTATTTTTTAATTAATAACATACATCTATGGAGGAGGCTGCTATGAGTAGACGAACGCTGAAATTTGGGGTGCTCGCCGTAAGTGCCATGGGCATGGGCGCCATGGTCACAAATCCAGTCTTGGCTGATATTATGAAGGCTTTCCCTGATGTCGATCCCACAACGATTATGTTGATTTCTGGTCTGCCCTCCTTGTTTGTTGTTTTTTTCGCACCGGTCTACGGAAAATTAACTCAATACTTACCTAAGAAAACTCTTCTCGCCATTGCGACACTGTGCTTTGCCGTGGGTGGAATCATGCCGGCTTTCCTGAGTAATTTTACAATTATATTAGCCATGCGTTGTTTACTGGGAGTGGGTCTTGGGTTTCTCTTACCAATGGCAGCAGATTTAATCTCAGACTTTTTTGATGGTCATGAAAGAGAGACTATGATGGGCTTTCAATCCGCCTTTACCAGCATCGGCGGTATTATGTATCAATTGGCGGGAGGTTTTCTCGGTTCCTATGGCTGGAATTATGCTTTCTACGCCTATATTATCGGTATTATCATCTTCTTTGCCGTTCATCTGACTTTGCCGGAACCCCAGCGCAAAGTCATCCCCCAAGGTGAAAAGATGAAAATGCCCAGTCGAGTGTACAGCAGCTTTTTTTCCTTGTTCGTCTTTCAAATTATTTTGTTTATCCTCATGAACAACGCGGCAGTCATGCTTGATGGAGAAAAGATGGGCGATGCGGCATCCATTGGCGTAGCCTTGACCCTGATGACAGTTGGTGGTTTAATCGGTGGTTTTTTTGCAGGGAAAGTCATGCGCATTTTAAAAGAATACACCTTTCCTATACTATACCTCATCTGCGGAGTTGGTTTTGGCATTGGCTATACCTCCTACACACTTCTCCAGTTTTTTGTCGCAACCACGATCATCGGTTTATCTATGGGTGTCTTTGTACCTTCTTGTTGGGTCAAGCTTTCGGTATCGGTCCCACCACCCTTAGTTGCCTTGGCTATATCCATTGGCGTTAGCGCCATGAACATCGGCGGCTTTTTTCAGCCCTACATCTATGCTGGTATCAGTAAGTTGTTCGGCCTCCAAATCGGCAGAGATTCCTTCTTAGTAGCAGTAGTCGCCAGTATATTGATGGCTGTTTTCGTTTTCATTGATAGTAAAACCTCGAGAAAAGCTAGCGCTTAACAAGGAAAGGCATAAAAAGACCACAAACAAGCGGAGCTCCTTTTATGACAAGGAGTTAGCAATAAAAAAAGGGCTGCCCACTTCGTGGCAGCTCTTTTGGTGTCCCTGTTCACTATAACTTTGTTCCACATTGAGAACAATAGCTGGCCCCTTCGCGTGTTTTTTGACCACAGGTAGGACAGAAGTTCGCTGAATCTCTTGATGCGACCTGTGAAGTCGTAGTGGAATGAGAAGGGTTGTATGGGGAATCATAAGGAGATTCGGGTGTGCTATATGGGTCCTTGGGAGGGATATAAGAATTACTTGGCGGTGGATAGGAAGCTGCGGGTGCCTCAGGTCGGCTGGGCGGTGTGTCTGGTGCAGCATTTGCAGGTGACTCAGTAGGTTTATTCTCTTCATAAGCTGGATGGTACCGTGAATCAGGCGAAACAGGAAAAGGAGAAGTTTCCGGTCTCAGTACTGGCGCAGTTGGATTGTGGTATAGATTACCGATAGGCTTTGCTTTTTCCTCTTCTTCAAGGGTAAATACCCAAACGATGGGGAGGATCGTCAAAAAGGGAGTAACAATGAAGGAGAGAATCAGCCCGATCTCTGGAGAGCTTTTGTCAAACAAGCTAATCAAAAGTTGAAGACCCATTATGGTTAAAAAGGCTCCCCACAAGGGTCCCATATGGCGACGGTAGAAGCTCCAGCTTTCTCTAAAGGCTCGCCCAAAGGGAAGGTGAAGCTGGGTTAACATTCTATAAGGTGCAGCTAGGACCCAAGGAGCCAGAAAGACTCCTAGAGCAACAAAAACAAAAACATAGACGATCCCGAACAAAGCCATGGCATACTCGGACCGAAAATTTATAGCCATCACTATTCCTGAACTAATCACAATAAACGATACAATCGTGAGAATGACATACCAACCAAAGAGGCGAGCAAAGCCCTGAAGCCGGATATTCCGAAATTGGGCCTTTTCAACATAGGCTTTTTTTGTTAGATGAAAGATTCCGACTTGGAATATGGAAGACATAAGCAACCCTAACACAATAAGCAGAGCGATCCCCAGCAATAACATAGGGGCCATATCCATATAGGGTTCCAATTCCTCAAAGTAGGGGGTTAATTCCCCGAAAGAGCCATAACCAAAGTTTGTCATAGAGCCATTGTCGGGTGGAACTGGGATGGAGGGGTCGGAAGGGAAGGATGAACTGAATTCACCTGAACGGAGGATAGGCATGACTGCTGCCACTACCGATATGGCAGCTATAAGGATGGTGGTGATCACAAAAATAATGTAGAAGCCAAAAAGAGGGAGAGTCATTCTCTTAAAGGTTTCGATGGTTTTTTTCATACGGGCAGTCCAAGTCAAGTATAAACCCCACCTTTCAGGTACCTTTTAAGTACTTATAATTATTTTACATGGGGGATGACATTTTGAATAGTACATTATAGAAACTTTACGTTACCTTATGTGATTCAGAAGGTGCTTATACTATAATTAAAGAGCTGGGAATATTTAAGTTGGAAGAAAGTTGGTTGAATTTCAAAGTAAGTTCCACTTTATCGAGGTAAATTCCACTGAAAGTCACCCATTCTTGTTTGTAGAAAAGAAAAGGGTGACTTTTTTTCAGTTTTGGATTAAAATAGGGCCAAATCCGGTGTAAAAGCAGCTGAAAAAGGGCGCAGGTATCTGCGAGTGGAATTTAGTAGACTTTTTCGCATAGTAAATTCCACCCGGTTTAATGGGGTATGAAGCTGCTTCCCGGTAGTGTCATGACAGGAAGAAATTAACGGGTGAGGTTAATTTTTTTCTGTCATTTCTTTGCGTTGTTCTTCAATAGCCCGATAGGCATCAAGATAACTGGTCTCCCGTCCTGACTCATCGGTATAACCCCATGGATTGCCTAGACAATGGACGGCAGTCTCCTTAAAAAGAGAGGAATTCATGATGACCTCATTGGGCGGAATTTTGTGACACCCCAATGCCTTAAGAAGATCTTCCCCATAGAGGAAAGCCAACATGTCATAAGGGCATTTATTCCCCAAGCTTTGCCGACTGTAGGAATTGATGTTGTCCATCATGCGGCTGATGTCGACCTGGGTAAACTCATCCATACGGGTGCCTTTAGGAATAAAATAGCGGATCAGCTCGTGATTCCTCTCGGCAGAGCCTTTCTGCCCAGGTGAAGAGGCATCGCAGTAGAACAGATGAGTTCTGCGGTTTTGTTGTTGGTCAAACTCCAAGGCATTTGGGTTAGAGAACTCAGAACCATTGTCCGTCAGCAAAATCGGCATAACCCTCATAAAGATGTCTTGGCCAAGGTTGAGTTGAAGGTCTTCCAGGATAGTGATGACGGATTGAGAATCGTTGGTTTGCCGTAAAAAGGCAAGCATGAATTCTGCCTTCACGAAATGAAGGGTAAGAAGAACCTTGCCCCCTTTACGACCTTCTACGGTGTCCATTTCCACAAGAGGTAGGTGGGGATTCTCGTTGAGGAAATGCTGAAAGTCATTGTAGGTTCTACCGATTCGGCAAGCCTTGTCGACCTTGAGCTGTCTTTTTATCTTGCGCTTAGCATAGCGTACTTTCCGTGGCATATCGATGTTTCTTGCGGTGAAAATATTAAAGTCAATTAGACGATAGAGGGTGCTTTTGCTAACCATGAGGGAATCCTTATTGTTGGCACAGATATGATTCAGGGATTGCCCCTTTTTGATGAGAGGGGAAATGATGGAGTCGAGGTGTTTTACCTCATCTTCCGAGAGAGATATACCCTGTCTGGCTTCGGAAAGAACTGCCTGATATTCGGTATGGGCTGGTGCAGCATGGTAAAAGCGTTTCTCCAAAGTGCACTTATTAAGCTTATCGCATCCGTTGCAAACATAAGGCGGTTTGGCATGTCGTGGGCAGAGTTGACACTCAAAAGACGGGCACATAGCATTGCATAATTTGCAGCGGCGGCAAAAGCTGGGCCGGTGCGAATAATGACAGGGTGTGCAGAGCAGCCTATGATCGCAAGTATAGCGGTGGCGGCAAGCATTGTAAGCATTGCCTTGACAGCCTATCCGTTTGAAGATGATATGGCGGCGAACCTCTTTGGAGATGGTGGTGCAATCCTTATCTAATTCTTTAGCGATTGCCTTAAAAGAGTAGGTTTTATCCAAAAGCGAAGAGATGGTCACCCGTTCATCAAAGGTTAAATGTTTTTGGTTAGCCATGTCAGTCCCTCTTTCTTTCTACCGGGACACAGCTATCCCAATATAACCTATTTGTCTGAGTGAATTCCACCCTTTAATCTTTCCAAATTAAATTCCACTTTCCCAAGTGAAGGGGTGGAACTTAGTTTGGAAATTAAGTTTGGAAGAAAGTTTAGAAGCGAAAAGAAAAAGACTATTGTATTTTTATACATTAGTTAGTATAATAATTCATATTAAATAAAGCTAGGAAGTGGGAGATGCAATGCCAGTTTTAGATAAGGAGCATTTTGTCGGGCGAGATTTTATTTGTCTTCAGGATTTTACTCCAGAAGAGATTTTACACATGCTAAAGGTAGCTAAAGCATTGAAGGAAGAGAGAAAAGCGGGTATTCCCCATCCGGTTCTGCAGGGGAAGACCTTAGCCATGATTTTTACCAAGTCATCGACACGTACACGCGTTGCCTTTGAAGCCGGTATGATTCAATTGGGAGGGCATGCCTTGTTTTTGAGCAACAGGGATATTCAAATCGGACGTGGGGAACCTATCAAAGATACGGCTCGAGTTTTATCTCGAATGGTGGATGGAATCATGATTCGGACCCATAGCCATCAAGATGTAATTGAGTTAGCCCAGTACGCTCAGATTCCCATCATCAATGGTTTGAGTGATTTTCTCCATCCGACCCAAGTTTTGGCTGATTTGCTCACCATCCACGAACATAAAAGTCGTCTGGAAGGCCTAAAGATGACTTACATTGGAGACGGTAACAACATGGCTCATTCTCTAATGTTTGCTGGAAAAATGGGTATGCATGTCGTAATTGCATCACCTCCTGGCTATAAACCAGATCCCCAAGTAGTAGCCACCGCTCAAGAGCATGCCAAGAAGAACGGTGGCCTAGTGGAATGGATGGAGGATCCACTTGTCGCAGCCAAGGAAGCGGATGTGCTTTATACGGATGTTTGGGCTAGTATGGGACAGGAAGAAGAGTCTCAAATCCGCATGAAAGATTTCCAAGGGTATCAAATTAACGGTGAAACCATGAAAGCAGCAAAATCCTCTGCCATTGTCATGCATTGTCTCCCCGCCCATAGGGGTGAGGAAATCACCGAAGAGGTTCTAGAAGGGGCGCAGTCCGTTGTTTTTGATGAAGCGGAAAATAGGCTTCATGCTCATAAAGCAATCATGGCATTATTGCTTTAAATGCAGGAATTTAGAGTTTCGCAAAGAATTAATATCGGTTAAGGCAACAAAACTTCAGTTGGAATCATTATCACCTGAAGCTAGTTTCTATTGCTAAGTGTTTTTATATCTGAGTTAAGAAAGGAAGTTATCCTCAATGAAAAAGGTAGTGCTCGCATATTCTGGGGGATTAGATACCTCGATTATTATCCCTTGGTTGAAAGAAAATTATGGTTATGAAGTAATTGCCATGGCGGCTGATCTCGGACAAGGTGAAGAACTGGAGCCCCTTCATGAAAAGGCCATTAAGAGTGGAGCCAGTAAATTATATATTGAGAATCTCCAAGAAGAGTTTGTTACTGATTTTATCTATCCGACCTTAAAGGCCGGAGCAATATATGAAGGAAAATATCTATTAGGTACCTCCTTTGCCCGCCCCTTAATCGCCCAACGCTTAGTGGAGATTGCGGAGAAAGAAGGGGCTGTGGCCATCGCTCATGGTGCCACAGGAAAAGGGAATGACCAAGTTCGCTTTGAACTAGCGGTCAAGGCCTTGAACCCTGATTTGGAAATCATTGCACCTTGGCGGATTTGGGATATTAAATCACGGGAAGATGCCATCGATTATGCGGTGGAGAGAGGGATTCCCGTGCCAGTAACTAAGGATCGCCCTTACAGCATGGACCGTAATGTTTGGCATCTCAGCCATGAAGGTGGCGATTTAGAAGATCCCTGGAATGAGCCCAAGAAGGATCTCTATCTTCTTGGAGTGTCACCCGAAGATGCACCGGATCAAGCGGAATATGTGGAGCTGGATTTTGAACAAGGTATCCCGGTCTCCCTAAACGGCGAGAAGCTAGGCCCTGTTCAGCTGTTGGAAGCCCTCAACGCAATCGGTGGCAAGCATGGCATAGGCATTGTTGATATGGTTGAAAACCGGCTGGTAGGCATGAAGTCCCGGGGTGTTTATGAGACCCCAGGTGGAGCCATCCTTTACACTGCGCATCAAGCTTTGGAGCACTTGACTCTGGATCGTTTAACCCTACATTATAAAGAACAAATTGCCCTGAAATATGCTGAACTCGTTTATGATGGCGTTTGGTTTTCTCCTTTGCGGGAAGCCTTGGATGCTTTTGTCGATGTCACTCAGAAAAATGTCACAGGCACTGTACGCCTGAAGCTGTACAAAGGAAACTGCAGCTTAGCCGGAACTAAGTCCCCTTATTCTCTCTATAGTGAGGAATTTGCCACCTTCGGAAGAGATGGCGTTTATAATCAAAAGGATGCTGAAGGCTTCATCAACCTTTTTGGCCTTCCTCTTAAAGTCAGAGCACTTATGGAGAAAAAGTCAGGGTTGAGATAACAGAGATCAAGAAATGAAGCGCCCTCTGGGCGCTTTTTACACTTTATTCATTACCTTATTATTGTTAGCCAGGCGTTCAAGCGACAATATCACTAGAGAGACGCCTATTAAGAAAGGACGGAATACGAAATGAAACTTTGGGGTGGCCGTTTCGAAAAATCCACAGATGCTTTGGTGGAGGATTTTCATTCTTCCATATCCTTTGACCAGCGCTTATATAAGCAGGATATACAGGGTAGCATTGCTCATGCACGGATGCTCGGGGAAATCGGGGTCCTGACCGCGGAAGAAGCGCAGGAGATTATCGAAGGCCTTAAAGGCATCTTAACGGATATCCAAGCTGGAGCGATCGAATTTGAAATAGGTGCTGAAGACATCCATATGAATGTGGAGAAACTCCTGACAGAACGGGTAGGCACCGTAGGTAAGAAGGTGCATACGGGAAGAAGTCGTAATGATCAAGTGGCTCTTGATCTACGCCTTTTCCTTAGGGAAGAAATCGATCACACCAAGGATTTGCTGGTGGCACTTCTGCGAACCATCCTTAACCTAGCCAAGGAACACCAAGAGACCTGGATGCCCGGTTATACTCATATGCAAAAAGCCCAACCGATTACCTTTGCTCACCATATGATGGCTTATGCCCAAATGCTGCTCAGGGACCTAGGTCGTCTTCGGGATACCCGTAAACGCCTCAACGTATCACCTCTAGGCTCCGGAGCTTTGGCCGGCACAACCTTTCCCCTTAAGCGGGAAATGGTAGCGGCTGAGCTGGGCTTTGACGGGATTACTTGGAACTCCCTTGATGGAGTCAGTGATCGGGACTTTGCTTTGGAATTCCTCAGTGCTGCTTCCATCATTATGATGCATCTTAGCCGCCTCTGTGAGGAGTTGGTGCTTTGGTCGACAGGAGAATTTCAATTCGTCATCATGGATGATGGTTACTCTACCGGATCGAGCATTATGCCGCAAAAGAAGAATCCTGATGTGGCAGAATTGGTCCGCGGCAAGACAGGTCGTGTCTACGGGGATCTAATGGCGCTACTCACCGTCATGAAAGGCCTTCCTTTGGCCTATAATAAAGACATGCAGGAGGATAAGGAGCAAGTCTTTGACGCTGTAGATACCGTGCAAAAGTCGCTCCTGGTAGTCGAACCCATGTTGAGAACCATAAAGGTCAATAAAGAGGCTATGGCAAAGGGTGCCAAGGGTGGCTTTACCAACGCTACCGATTTAGCCGATTACTTAGCTAAAAAGAACGTTCCCTTCCGAGAAGCTCATGAAATCGTGGGCAAGCTGGTTCTATACTGCTCAAAGCGAAGCTGTGGCTTAGAAGATCTAACCATAGAGGAGCTTCAAGAGCAATCTCCCGTGTTTGAAGAAGATCTCTTTACCAGCATCGGTATTGAATATTGTGTTCGTCAACGGAATATTCCCGGCGGTCCTTCACCAACACGTGTCGCTCAAGCCATTGCTTGGACAGAAGATGCCCTGGCACAACTGTCCATTCAGTGGATAAGCCGGTTAGATTTCAGTCGAGAGCTGAAGTAAGTTTTCTTAAGTGGATAATGTGGATAACTCAAAAATCTGTGGATAACCCTTAATTATACCCATACGGGGTATATAAATAATTAAAAAACTCTTGGAAAAACAGGTGTACAGGCCCCGAAAGAAATAAAGAGCATAATTACCCTGTGCATAGTGTGGATAATTCTGTGGATAACCTTCGAATAAGTTCCCTATTGAAGTGGGTAATTCTGTATAGTTTTTTCTTTCCTGTGGACAAACTGAAGAGAGATATAATGACTTAAGGTGTGTTTTCTTTATAAATTGAAGAATGGTAGAAAAGAAGAAAAGTTGGAATTCAGGAAGGGGGAGGATTAAAATGCGTGATGTAGCGCTGCTAACAGATCTATATCAACTGACTATGATGCAAGGCTATTACCAAAATGGTTATGCGGATAAGGATGCAGTTTTTGATCTGTACTTTCGCAAAATTCCAAGCGGCGGCGGTTATGCCATCGCTGCCGGACTAGAGCAGGTTGTGGAGTATATTGAGGGTCTGCAGTTTTCCGTGGACGATCTGGATTACCTAAAGGGATTAAATCTATTTGCTGAGGATTTTCTCAAGGTCTTACAGGACTTCCGCTTTCATGGGGATATCGATGCCGTGCCCGAAGGTACGGTGGTGTTTCCCTATGAACCGATCCTGCGAGTGAAAGCGAGGATTTCAGAGGCTCAGTTGATTGAGACGGCGCTCTTAAACATCGTGAATTTTGAGACCCTGATCGCCAGCAAGGCTTCCCGGGTGGTGGCTGCCACCGGAGGGGGTAGTGTCATGGAATTTGGCCTCAGACGTGCCCAAGGACCTGACGCAGGAATTATGGGCTCGCGAGCCGCCTTTATCGGAGGGTGTCAATCGACTTCCAATGTGTTAGCAGGAAAGAGGTATGGGATACCCGTTTCCGGAACCCAGGCCCATAGTTGGATTCAATGCTTCCCTAGTGAATTGGCTGCGTTCCGTGCCTATGCTCGTACCTTCCCAGATCAGTGCCTGCTGTTGGTCGATACGTATAATGTCCTCAAATCGGGGGTCCCCAACGCCATTCAGGTGGGTTTAGAGCTGGAGGCAGAGGGACATCCTTTCTTAGGTATCCGCATTGACAGCGGTGATTTGACCTATCTATCCCGCGAAGCCCGCAAGAAGCTTGATGCTGCGGGCTTGAAGCATGCCAAGATTGTGGGCTCTAATGACTTGGATGAACACACCATCACGGCTATACGAGCTCAGGGAGCGGCTATCGATTCCTGGGGGGTGGGCACCCATCTGATTACATCTAAAGACACGCCTGCTTTAGGCGGAGTGTATAAGCTGGCTGCGGAAGGCAAAGATGGACTATTCGAACCGCGTCTTAAGGTCTCTGAGAATATCAGCAAGATTACCAATCCGGGTATTAAGAAGATCGTGCGTTTTTACGATCAACAAGGGAAAGCCATGGCTGATCTCATTGCCTTAGAAGACGAACAGTTTCAAGAGCCCTTGACTATCTTTGATCCCATCCAGACCTGGAAAAGGAAGACCCTGACCAATTTTAAGACTCGAGAGCTTCTGGTACCGGTTTTCCGAGGAGGCAAGCGGGTCTACGATCTTCCGAACCTTAAGGAGATTCAAACCTATGCTCAAAGGGAATGTGATAGCTTGTGGGATGAAGTAAAGCGTTTGGTTAACCCGCATCACTATATCGTAGACCTATCTCCTAAACTTTTCGAGCTGAGACAGTCCTTATTGCTGGAGATTAGCAATTCAGTGGAAAAGGTAAGCAAAACCATGAAATAAGCGCTCTCAGAGCGAGCGCTATCAGGATTACAAGTGTATTATGACATAGAGGAGGCTAAAACCTATGTGGAGTCCTGAAGAATTAGAAGCACGAATCAATCAGACTGTAGAGTGGCTACGGGAGCGTGTTCAAGAGGCTCATGCTCAAGGTCTGGTAATTGGTGTCTCTGGCGGGGTAGATTCGGCTGTGGTGGCCGGCTTAAGTAAGCGTGCCTTTCCAGACAACTCCGTTGGGGTAGTGTTACCTGCTGGGTCGAACTCTGTGGATCGGGAGGATGCCCTCCTGACAACGACGACCTTGTCCTTGCCGACCATGGAAGTGGATCTGACCCATGCTCACCAGGACATCCTAGCCTCAGTCAAAGCAGCACTGAGCGTACAAGGCTATACATTTGAGGAAAAATTAAGTCAGGGTAACTTAAAAGCGCGCTTGCGCATGGCTGCCTTATATACGGTAGCCAATGCCCTTAATTACCTTGTGGTCGGAACGGACAATGCCCCCGAGTCGTATACTGGGTATTTCACGAAATATGGTGATGGTGGGGTTGATATTCTCCCCCTAGCCTCCCTAACCAAAGCTGAAGTGAGAGCCTGGGCAGCTCAGCTAGGGCTACCGGATAAAATCGTCAATCGGGTTCCTACCGCTGGATTATGGGAGGGGCAAACCGATGAGCAAGAGATGGGAGTTACCTATGAACTCATCGATCGTTACCTCTTAGGGAAAGAGGTTCCCGAGGCTATCCAAACGAAGATTGAAGACATGCATCATCGAAGCGAACATAAGAGACAGGTGCCACCGGCTCTTGCCTTGCCTAAACTTACTGAGCTTTAGGTTTTTCAGCCTTGGTCTTGGGTAAATGCTTGTTTCCTGTGGCATATTTGTTAAGATTTAAATAGTATAGATGATGATATGCAAAAAAAGGGGGCAAGGTAGTTGCGAATCGGAGTAGACATCGATGGTGTGGTTTCTGATAGTTATAGGGCTTGGGTCAGGGAACTGAACGGGCATTTTGGAACCAATATTCTAGAACTCAAGAATTACGATATGCATTTGGATTTTGGGGTATCTTGGGAAGCTATGGGCAAGTACTTCGATGATAATGTGGCTCATCTATTTGACATACCACACCCTGTGGCTGGTGCAAAGGAAGGCATTGACAAGCTCATCAGGGAAGGCCATGAGGTGGTCTATGTTACTGCACGCTCCTTGGAGGAAGAAAAGTATACAGTGCGTTGGCTGGAAAAATACAAAATTCCTTATGAGCACATTCTTTTCACCAGCTTCCAATGCAAAGTAGAATACGCTTTGCATTGGAAACTGGAGATTTTCTTGGAAGATTACCTTGGTAATGCCCAGGCAATTTCTGAAGCAGGGATTCCTGTGCTCCTTTTGGATGCCAGCTATAACAAAGGGGAATTACCCTCGGGAATCACTCGTTGCCAAGATTGGCATGAGATTATAAAAGAAATCAGAGAAAGGTCGTCCTATCCTAAATCCGCCTCAATATAAAAATAAGGGAAGCCGTTTGGCTTCCCTTTAACGTTCCCTATTGTATTTCGAAGCGGACTTTAAAGAGCTGATTTGCTCATCTTTGCTCTGAGGTTTGTGTTTCTTATCCACTAGATGCTGGATTGCCATTATCGGATGTTGGAGAAGCATCCGAGGGCCAGCGTAACGCATGACTTCGCGAATCTTTTCACGCCTATCCTTTTTATAACAATGGACGGTGCAATCCCCGCATACGGGTTTGTCTTCCCCAAACATACAGTTCTCTGCTCGCTTCTGGGAATACTCTAAGAGCTCCTGGCATTCAGGGCATAGTCCAGTCTCAATCTTATGGTTATCTTTGCAGTAGAGCTTAATCATGACCTCAACGGTCCTTTTTTCACGTTGTGCACGGGTGGTCTGAGCTATACTAACCCCTCCTCATATCGAAAGTATCTCTCAATAGGGTTAGTATACCATAGCAAGGCGTATCCTAAGAAATGAAAGCTGTTTTCCAAAGCAATACCTTGTATAGAGAAAAAGTCCTGTTTTTTAGCCCACTAGGCTTTGCCCGACCTTATAGATATCTCCGGCACCTAAGGTTAAGACAAGATCCTCAGGAGCTAGGGTCTGAGCAAGATAGTCCCTGATGCCGTCAAGTGAGCTAATATAGCGGGCATTACCTCCTTGCTGGCAAATCAAGTCAGCTAGGGAGGAAGCAGAGACAGTGTTGAGATTTTTTTCCCGCGCAGAGGCAAAGATGTCCGCAATGACTACTTCATCAGCGGCCTGGAAGGATTCGGAGAACTCCCGGAGGAGCTTTTCTGTACGACTATAGGTATGGGGCTGGAACACAGCTCGAATACGACGGTCCGGGAAGGAGAGTCTTGCACCCTCCAAAGTGGAGCGAATTTCAGTGGGGTGATGGGCATAATCATCGACGATCAGAGCGCCCGCATTCATGCCGATATGCTCAAAGCGGCGCTTAGTACCATTAAAGAGGCCCAACTTCTTTAATATCTGCTCCGGCGGAATTCCGATCTCGAGGCAGAGTGCGATGGCAGCCATGGCGTTCAAGATATTGTGCCTACCACTCACGTGGAGGTGTAGATCCCCAAGGTAGGCACCATGAGCCATGATTTTCATGGAGCTTCCGCCATCATGGAACTGGATATCCTTCGCGTAGATATCCGCTTCCTCGCTGAAGCCAAAGGTTATGATGGGTGCCTGGGAGTGAATGGACTCCCGGTGCGGATCCTCATGCCAAATAAAAACTTTGCCTTGGGGCGGAATTTTCAGGGCGATTTCCGAAAAAGCCAAGATAACATCATCTAAGTTATGAAAATAATCAGGGTGATCAAATTCGATATTGGTGATTATTAAGTACTCTGGAGAATAATTAAGGAAATGGCGACGATATTCACAGGATTCAGCCAAGAAAAAATCCCCTTGACCGGAATAAGCGTTACCACCGATGCTGGGAACATCGCTACCCACGACGATAGTGGGATCAATTCCGGACTGAAGCAGAGTCAGTCCGATCATGGCAGTGGTTGTAGTCTTACCATGAGTTCCTGAGACAGCTATGCCACGTTTTTTGGACATGAGTCTACCCAGAAATTGAGCATAAGAGTAAACAGGGATATTCAATTCCCTAGCGCGGGAAATTTCTTCATGGTTTTCATTATAGGCGGCTGAAGCCACAACCAAATCTGATTTTTCAACATTGGCGGCAGCAAAGGGAAGGACAGAAATATTGGCTCGCTCTAAGACCGCATCCGTGAAGAAGCGTTCGGAGACATCTGAACCCGTGATCTCTGCCCCTTCGATTTGAGCGGTAACTTGTGCTAAGGCACTCATGCCTGTTCCTTTAATCCCAACAAAATGAATATGTAACGGCAAGATACATCTTCCCTTCCAGTTTCGAACTCTACATTCCATTATACCCAATCGCGACAGAAAATGTATCATTTTATACACGGAAATTTTTGGCGAGTTTATAGATGCTTTAGGCCTACGGTTTTTTCTGTTCATAACCTGTAACCATGGACTGTAGATTGCATAGATCTTGCGTGACGCTGAGGTAGACGTGGAGAAGAATGGTGGAGGTCAAGTAGACCGCCCCCGTATATTTGACCATCCGCAGGACTTGAAGTCCTCCTAAGAGCTTTATAACCCAGTCGAGACGTTCCCCTGCCCAGTAGGAAGCCAGGGAGATGAAGACTAGAAAAGGAAAAAGGAGAAACCAGCTGCTAAAGATCATCTTTTGTCCCGGATTATACTGTCCATGGGGTGGAAGGCTCTGACGAAGATAAAAATAATAGGCAAAAACACTAGGGATAGTTTTAATATCCTGCCAAGAGAGAAGTAGGGTTTTATCCTTGCGCAGGACCATGTCCACCAAACGAAAGACAAAGAAGGCTGAAGCCAGCCAGCCAAAGCTCACGTGCACTACAAAAACCTTGCCGTAGGGGAGAGCAAGAAAGGGCAAGGGTTGATGAAGAATTAGGCCGGTAAGAATAATTCCAGTAAGGGAAAAGGCAAATCCCCAATGAAAAATCCGTACAGTGACTGGAAACCCCATGATTAGAGCATCTATCAGCTTTCCTTTGCGTAATTCTTTAAGGACAGGTGTACGAAGCTGAGGTTGAGAGGCATGATGTTTTTTATTATTCAAGTGCTTGACCTCCGGGCTGTTATACTCGAACGTTGAGGGTGTGCAGACGCTCGCCATCGATTAAATGGACACTACAGGAGAAGCAAGGATCAAAGGAACGAATGACTCTCCCAGCCTCTTTTAATTCCGGATGTTCAATCTTGAGCCCGCGAATGGATAATTCTCCGACACTGCAATTTCCTGCTTCATCTCGGGAACTAAAGTTCCAAGCAGAGGGCGTGATGATTTGGTAATGTTTGACGCGTCCTTTTTCGATTTTTACCCAATGACCCAAGGAGCCTCTCATCGCTTCGACATAGCCAATACCCATTCCCGATTCCTGCTCTACTTTGGTGTTTAGGGTCTCAGCACCGGGAACTAAGCGTTCTAGCCAGATCATCGCTGCCTCAGCGATCTTCTTGGCCTCCATGGCCCGAGACCAATGACGTCCAATGGCCCCATAACCGATGATTTTTTCCTTAGCCACGACGGCACGAGCTAAGGGGCCTACCTCTAGAGCATGTCCTTGGTAACGAGGCGCTTTAATCCAAGTGTAACCATGAGGCTGATTCTTGTCGGGTACGGTTTTTTCCTGCCAAGGATGCACAGGTCCGGTTTGTTTATACCAGGCTGTCGTCACTTCTTCTGTAATAAAATGATCTTCGAAGGGGTGATGGTTATCTTGAAGGACGATCCCGTGGGGGAACAAGGTACTACCATCAGGCTGTGTGTAGCCACCTACTGAGAGGAAGTTGCCGTTTCCTTTGCCTAAATGAACATATTCTGAATAACGCTCGGCCAAAAATTCCACATCCGGAATCATTACATCCTAGATTCTACGTCAGTACTTCAAAAAGCATAATCAAAGCCTTGATAAATATGCGTTCCTTCGAAATTCAGCTTTCACCCATTGGGTGAAAGAAAAGTGCTCAAAAATATGTTAAATTATCAGCTTTTATGACTCGATATATGGTAAAATAATAGTAAGAAAAGTAGTAAAAAGGGGTTCTAATTATGATTAATAAAATTGATTTCAAAGCTAAGAATCTAACATCAAATGCAGGTCTTTTTCTGCTCCTTGAGAATGCAAAAAGCAATGGGATTTTTGATTTTATTGAAAATGACCTCGTATTTGATAATGACTCAACAAATAAAATCAAGATGAATCATATAAAGACCATGCTCTGCGGTCACTTCATTGGCATTGATAAGTTAGAACGTCTAAAGCTACTTCAAAATGATCCCCTCGTCAACGAGTTTGATATTTCCGTAAAAGAACCTGAAACAGTGTCACGGTTTCTAGGAAACTTCAACTTCAAGACAACCCAAATGTTTAGAGACATTAATTTTAAAGTCTTTAAAAAACTGCTCACTAAAAGTAAATTGACATCCATTACGATTGATATTGATAGTAGTGTAATTAACGTAGAAGGTCATCAAGAAGGTGCGTCAAAAGGATATAATCCTAAGAAACTGGGAAACCGATGCTACAATATCCAATTTGCATTTTGCGACGAATTAAAAGCATATGTTACCGGATTTGTAAGAAGTGGCAATACTTACACTGCAAACGGTGCTGCGGAAATGATCAAAGAAATTGTTGCTAACATCAAATCAGACGATTTAGAAATTTTATTTCGAATGGATAGTGGCTACTTTGATGAAAAAATTATCGAAACGATAGAATCTCTTGGATGCAAATATTTAATTAAAGCCAAAAGTTATTCTACACTCACCTCACAAGCAACGAATTCATCAATTGTATTCGTTAAAGGAGAAGAAGGTAGAGAAACTACAGAACTGTATACAAAATTAGTTAAATGGGAAAAAGACAGAAGATTTGTCGTATCTCGCGTACTGAAACCAGAAAAAGAAAGAGCACAATTATCACTTTTAGAAGGTTCCGAATACGACTACTTTTTCTTTGTAACAAATACTACCTTGCTTTCTGAAAAAGTAGTTATATACTATGAAAAGCGTGGTAATGCTGAAAACTATATCAAAGAAGCCAAATACGACATGGCGGTGGGTCATCTCTTGCTAAAGTCATTTTGGGCGAATGAAGCCGTGTTTCAAATGATGATGCTTTCATATAACCTATTTTTGTTGTTCAAGTTTGATTCCTTGGACTCTTCAGAATACAGACAGCAAATAAAGACCTTTCGTTTGAAGTATGTATTTCTTGCAGCAAAAATAATCAAAACCGCAAGATATGTAATCATGAAGTTGTCGGAAAACTATCCGTACAAGGGAGTGTATGAAAAATGTCTGGTATAATAAGAATATCATCAATAAAATTGAGTGTTGCTCTGTGGATAACTTGCAGAGTTTATTAAGTATCATTGCAGCAAAGATGAAATCAATGATTTATCAAAAATGATTGAAAGGTGGTTGTAAATAATGTTACAATGTGTGAGAAGCAGTCTAAATTCTTCGTGAAATAGTGATTTTTGAAGCTAATAAAAAACACACGTGGAATTTAGGTACATTATTAATAAACTCGAGGATAGTGATAAGATAACCGCGATAGCGGTTGATTTTATCGGCATCCACGTGCATGGTACACCCTCCGGGTACAATCCCGTGCCCATGGGGAGCCTTGCCCCCGAAAACTCCGAACGCCGCATGTGCATACCGAGAAACTTCGATGGCTTGGAAATAATGATCAGTCATACGTTGATCTTCTTGGGGAGTAAGGCGAATATCTCCCTCCAAATGAGGTAGGAAGGGGGGGATGTCGGGGCCTTTGAAATAATCAGGCATGCTCAGAAGGTAGAAATGACGGAGATGATTCTGCAGGAAATCACTACCCATAATAAGATTGCGGAGGACCAATCCGTTCGGTGGAACGGCCATCCCCAGGGCTTGCTCCACTGCATAAGACGCCGCCACCCCATGAACTGAGGAGCAGATGCCGCAGATGCGCTGCGTATAATAAGGCATATCAAAAGCGGATCGACCTTCGAGAATTTGCTCAAAGCCTCGGTAGAGGGTATCCGCGATCAAGGCGTCTTGGATCACTCCGTTTTCTAGATGGGCCTCTACCAACATCGGATTGTGGATTCGGGTAAACGGAAAAACAACCTTCTTCTCCAGTAAGCTCACTCCTCGTTCACTTGTAAAATCAACCGCCCATGTCGATTGGCGGCATCACTTTTGGTCATTGCTGAGATTTCTTGGGCCGATAGGTATGATACGTCTTGGCTTTCTTCAGCTGGATCTTTTTCTTCACCTGGTTCGTCGATTGAATTAGATTCCGATGAAGACGTCCTTTATAAAGTGAGCTTAGAAAATGTCCGCCAATCCCTAGGGTAGCTAAGCCTAAGACCCCTCTACCGATTCGATCGGTTGTTTCGCGGGTTCCTCCGGGGAAGGTGATGTCGGAAAAATGATTGGTAAAAGGCTCCATAAGATCAGGAAACCCGGGCTCGGTGCAGCCGATGCAGGGAGAGTTACAGCCGATTGGCCAGTTGTAGCGGTCGTTCCAGCGACGGATAGGGCAGTCGGCATAGGTGACGGGTCCTTTGCAGCCTACGCGGTAAAGACATTCCTTCTGACCGATATCTGTAGCAAAGATACCTTGGTCGTAGTAACGACGTCGCGGGCAGTTGTTATGAATGGTTTCTCCGTAAAACATTTTGGGACGGCCGAATTTTTCTAGTTCAGGCTCCCCATATAGAGCCAAATGCAGAAGGGTACCCATAATCCAATCCGGATGGGCAGGGCAACCGGAGACATTGATAATTCGGCGTTCGGGGAGGATCGTTTGTGTACCGGTACTCTGGGACGGGTTAGGATACCCAGAGGCAGGCCCCCCATAAGTAGCACAATTACCTATGGCCACGATATATTTAGCTTTTAAACCCAGCCTACGAACCAGGTCCAGGCCTGTGACCATTTGGCCGTTTTCGAGGCCGGCGTAATTATAATGACCATTATCTCTACGCGCGATAGATCCTTGGACAATAAGTATGAATTCATGGGCTAGAGTTTCTTCCATATCCAATAAGACCTTATAGGCTGACTCCCCTTGGGTTTGCATCATGGTCCAGTCATAACGCCATTCAGTGATGTTGGTAAAAATATCGGATAGTGTCGGTGTCCAAATATTATCTAAAGAGATACTATCTCCGGTACAGGTTCCCGTCTCTACCATCAGAATGGGTAGCTTCTTTTAATATCTCCTTGAGCTAAGGCTTTTTCTAATTCGGGGGTTACTAAGCTGATAAAGTTGCCAAGAATGGCTCCTTTGACGACCAGCTTAAGAAATTCTCGACGGTTCAGCACATCATAACCCTCCTTAAAGGAATATTTTCCCCCAAAGAAGGGCTAATCATTCAAAAAACAAGAAGTGGAGTTATGAAAAATCATAACTCCACTTCTTGTTTGGGTAACGAAGTAGACTGGTCACAAATTCCTGCGTCCAGGAATTTATTACGCAACATCAGGGAAACGCGGCATTTCTCCTGACTATGACAAAATATCATGGAACATGTCTAATATCAAGGAACAATTTTATCTACCATAGGAAAATAGTACCGAAATTCATTCAAGTATGAGAAAGAACTTGCTTTTTTGCCCTTTTTCTTTTTGTTTGGGTATTTTCCTTTTTCGGCTGCACTGTTCCAATAATTTTCCCTCTTCTACGGACAATGACCCAATGCTTGATACTTTCATATAATGCTAGAGTGGTAGAAATAAGGTATGAATATTCGATTCTATGACTTAGGAGGTTAAAGGATGAACTTTCGGTTTTTCCCTTTTGCACAAAGAATGAACTATGGCCATCTTTTTCTTGGTCTAGATACTCAAGTCCCCCTAGCTTCGGGAAGTTCAATTACAGGAATTAACTTTGATAACGGGGCGACCACCCCGCCGCTCCGATCCGTCATGGAAGAAATTAATCGCTTTGCTCCCATGTATGGATCAGTTCATCGAGGAGCAGGGTATAAATCCGTTGTATCCTCCCAGATTTATGAGCAAGCCCGGACAGAAGTTCTCAAGTTTGTCGGTGGAGATCCTCGAACCGATGTTGTGATCTTCGTTAAAAATGCTTCCGAGGCACTTAATAAGTTAGCCAATCGTTTATACCATAAGCATAAGCGGGAAGTCGTTTTGACGACTTGGATGGAACACCACTCCAACCTTCTGCCATGGCGGGAAAAATTTTCTGTCGACTACATAGAGGTTGATGAACAAGGTCGCCTGCGCTTGGACGATCTTGTGGCCAAACTAGAGCGCTACCAAGGGGCTGTCAAGCTGGTGACGGTCACCGGAGCTTCCAATGTGACAGGCCATCGGAATCCCATCTATAAGATTGCCGAGCTAGCCCATCGTTATGGAGCGAAGATCTGTGTGGATGGAGCCCAGCTGGTTCCCCATGCTCCTGTCGATATGCGTCCAAGCCATTCCCCTGAGCATATTGATTTTTTAGCCTTCTCAGCCCATAAAATGTATGCGCCCTTCGGAACCGGAGTGTTGATTGGTCCCCGGGCTTTTTTTGAACAGGGTGCCCCAGATTATTCGGGCGGGGGAACAGCCCAACTGGTGACGCCTGACCGGATAATTTGGGAGGATGCGCCTCATAAAGAAGAAGCCGGAACGCCTAACCTGATGGGGGTCGTTGCCCTCGTTGCAGCAATCCGAACCCTAAGCGCTCTTGGTATGAAAAAGGTGCTACAGCATGAAGAAGAGTTATTGGGATACGCCTATGAACGTCTGCGCTGGATGGATGGCCTAACGTTCTATGGTGGAATCCCTCTTAATCAGCAACAGCTCTCACAAAGGATTGGAGTCATCCCTTTCAATGTAGAAGGATTATTTCATGAAGATGTGGCCGAGCTTCTCGCCCGCGAGGGAGGAATCGCCGTGCGGAATGGTTGTTTTTGTGCCCAACCCTATGTTCAGAGACTTCTGCATATCTCTAAGCAGGAGATGGAACAGCATATGGCCAATCCCTCCTTGCCTCATCCAGGAATGGTCAGAGTGAGCCTTGGCCTTTATAACACCAAAGAAGAAATTGATGTTTTTATTGATATATTAGGGCGAATTGTCAGTACTCGGTCAAGATCCTTACGCTCAGCGAAGATGGGATATTAACCCCTGACTAACATACAGAGGGCTGAATCGCCCTCTGTATGTTAGTGTTGCTCAATAGAGCTAGTATTAATTAGCTTGCGTGATTTCTAAAAAGTCTAGAACCTTCTTCGTTGCTAGTAGAAGCCCTATAGGAATGAGAATGGCCACAGTCACAGGTTGTGCAGCCCTGCAGGCAGTGGACATGCCCGCCATTAGGACAGGGTATACTCGGTCCTGTACACCCTCTATAATGATGAACATGACCATGATCACAGGTGGTTACACCTGCATAATAGTGGACGTGAGAATTGCCATAAGAGACAACTGGGCCGGTTATGCCACTCGTGCAGTGTATATGCGCATTCACACAAGAAGTCAGTGCACCATAGGAATGCACATGATTTGAATACATAAAATCGCCTCGCTTTGAATCAAGTATCGTTCAATACAGGATATGCTTTATAAGCGTGACTTGGGATAGTTAGGGATTGGCTTTCTTATACAATCCTATTCCGTGGAATAGATATAGTTTCAGTAATTTGTTATAACTTTTCACAAATCGTTCACAAACTAGCAACATATTGCTCACTTTTATGGGCTATTATATAATCATACCTTTTCCTTTTAGCCTCCTTTGAAGATATATATTTTCTTCCCCTGCCAGAAATGGCAGGGTCTTATTTTTTATGTACACGAGTGTATTGCACTCGAGTGTAGCATTACCTTGTGAAAATGAAAAGAATCCCCACATCTGGGGATTCCATTGCGCAAATCCAGAAGATAAAGCGCCAGTTATTGTATGGCTTTGATTGCTTTATTTCCTGACTCTTACAAAAAAGTATCATGGGACATGCGTAAAGTCAATGTTTTCAACAAAAATAGACATCAAAATATACGAATTTTCTCAAATAAGCAAAAATAGCGCTTATAATTGAGAATAGGTGGGTACCTGTTCAAGATGCCTTAAGACATCACTGAGCAACACAACTCAATCAATGACAGTTGACTTCCCTATTAAAATCAGGTAGAATTACAATCGTTAAAAAAATGCCAATGTGGCTCAGGGGTAGAGCAGCTCACTCGTAATGAGCAGGTCGTCGGTTCGATTCCGACCATTGGCTCCAGTAGGACTTAGACACCGCAAGAGATTGCGGTGTTTTTTATTATACTAGCACAAAGCACAGTAGATTCAATATGCGCAATAAGTAAGCTAAATAAACAAGGGCACCTTCGGGTGCCCATTGTACGTTAATTATTTATTATTTAGATCGTACATCAGAGTCATTAAAAAGAAAAGTGATTGAATAAAGACCGGCAAGGCCGACTAGAGAATAAATTATTCTGCTTAATCCAGAGGAAGGTCTTACTGTATCCCCTCCAAAAAGAGAAGTTACAAGATCCCACTGGAATACTCCAACTAGTAGCCAATTGAGGGCCCCAACTATCACGAGGATAAGAGCTGTTCTTGATAACCAATTCATTAATAAAGCCTCCTATTATAATTTATTAAAGTGATAATGATATTATTGGTAAATTCTACTAACTTTATACCTATTTATAAGGTCCAAATTTAAAAAGGTGTTTTTTTACGGCAAAGAGTTTACAAGTTATACAACTGCCCACTTAAAATACATATAAGCCGCCAAAAGTATCAGTTTTGGCGGCTTGGTTTATCTATCTATCTATCTATTTGTTTTATCGCTGTTACGGCTACTGGCTCCGGAATAACCACGTGCACCTGCCGAGTTACTACGAGAATTTCCTTTGCCTTGTCTGCCGCGATAGTTTCCACCGGGTCCGCCATCGCGATAATTTCCGCGTCGACCATACCCACCTTGATCGGGACGTCCTTGATTACCTTTTACTCGTAAGGGAGCGACTCCTGTCAATTCGGTTACAGCCTGAACAGGTTCCTTTGTCATTATTTTTAAGGCTGCCGATAATAAGGTTACTGAATCGGTATCTTCCAATAAATTTTCAGCTAGGTGTTTGTAATTCTGGAGGTCTTCCTCAGCTATGACGCGTAGCATTTTTTCTATGGCAACCCGTTGTTGAACCTCGATAGCTTCGATCATAGTAGGAATATTTTTGCGCGTTATTTTACGTTTAGTAAGCTGTTCAATCAGCCTTAGATGACCTATCTCCCGTGGGGTGACAAAGGTTACAGCTAGGCCTGTTTTTCCCGCTCTGCCTGTACGACCAATTCGATGCACATAGCTTTCTGGATCTTGAGGAATATCGAAATTATAGACATGAGTTACTCCGCTAATATCCAATCCCCTCGCCGCAACATCCGTTGCCACTAAGACTTCGATGGATCCCTCCTTGAACTGTCTCATGACGCTATCCCGTTTGCTCTGGGATAAATCTCCATGAATGCCTTCCGCTGAATAGCCCCGTTTGTTTAAGGCTTCGGAAAGCTCATCAACTCTACTTTTTGTCCGTCCAAAAACAATGGCTAAATCAGGAGATTGAATATCTAACAAACGACAAAGAACATCAAATTTCATCTTTTCCGGTACTTCAAGGTAATCTTGTTCGATGTTCGCAACCGTAACCTCTTTGCCCTTTATGCTGATGAGCTCTGGATCTTTCATAAATTTTTGGGCGAGATTTTGGATTTGCCTTGGCATGGTCGCTGAAAACAGCAAGGTTTGTCGTGCTTCTGGGATTTCCTGAAGTATGGTTTCAATATCTTCTACGAAACCCATGTTTAGCATTTCGTCGGCCTCATCCAAAATAACCATATTGATATTTTGCAGGCGAATGGTGCGTCTGCGCATATGATCCATGAGGCGACCCGGCGTCGCTACGATGATATGGGGTCTTTTTTTAAGCGCCCTAATCTGGCGGTCAATCTCTTGTCCACCGTATATCGGCAGGGTGCGGATTCCCTTAAACTGACCGATTTTATTGAGTTCTTCAGCGACCTGTACCGCTAATTCTCGAGTAGGTGTAAGTACGATTCCTTGAATATCTTCGGAGGTCTCGGCGATTTTCTGAATCAAAGGGATTCCAAAGGCCGCCGTTTTTCCCGTACCCGTTTGAGCTTGTCCGATGACATCCTTGCCTTCTAAGGCAAGGGGTATTGTTTGTTCTTGAATCGGGGTGGCTTCTTCGAAACCCATATTGAGCACAGATTTAATTAGAGGTTCTGATAAACCAAGTTCTTTAAAGGTTGACATGATAATTTTAATCTCCTTTTTATATCTATATTGATGTAGTTTTCCAATTCGACCAAGATTTAATACAAGGCCTTATCTAAAATAGTATACCACAAGGGGTGCCAAGAGATATGTATTAGCCATTTACCGCTCTTGGAAAACCTTCAACTCCGCATTTAATCGTGTGGCTTCCCTATAATCGATAGCATAGGAAAAGAAGTGAACCACAAGAAAGACAGCAAATACAGCTCCGGCAACAGCAAACATCATTGGTCCATACATGATGTCCATTAAGTAACCAAAGGACAGGATCATTGCTTCTAGGACAGAGAGTTGCAGAATCTTTCGGATAATCATCTGCCTAATTGTAAGTTCCCTTTTCGAATAGGTCGCGAAAGAAGGGACCACCCCAATTAAACCAAAAATAAATGGTGAAAAATAGGCGTCATAGCCAAAACGTCGATCCGGCTCATAGATTAGGCCGAGGACAGCAATGACGAGGGTGACGCAAGTCACGATGATAAAAAAGCTCATCAGACTTTTTTTGAAAAATTCACTGAAGCTCATGCTAACACCCTTTTAACCTTTCCTTGAGTTGGGGAACATATTGCCTTGAGATAATCACCGATTCTTCGTTGGTCAGTTTCGCTAGAAAGCGACCATTAAGGGCGGGCTTGATGGAGTGAACCTTCATCAGATTCACGATGACTGACTTAGAACAACGAAAGAAGTGGCATTCTTCATAGCCGGACTCCAATTCATATAACTTACTTTTAAGCTCATAAACCTTGCTTTCTAAATAAGCAAACACCTTGTTGTCCACGGCTTCGATATAATATATATCCTTCAAGGAGATATAGAAGATTTGCGAACCTTGGAAGGCTTCCATTGAAATTTCCCTAGATTTAAGAAAATCCACAATCTCACTAATACTGGCAGTGACTTCATGGCATTGGATTAAAACCTGTTCTTCTTCTGTCTCGTCGATAGTTTCCACATTGATCTTCATGGGGAAAGCAACCTCATTCCTTAGCCATCTTGTTGTAGAGAAGAAAGTGGAAGCCGCCTGAACATGTGGCTTGTCAATAAACTGCTTTGATCTTAAGGCCCCCTGAGTCCTTGAGGTAATAATCAAAGTAATTGAGCACAACCTCATTCATCGTCTCAAGACAATAGCGGCTGTCTATATTTCCGGTACCTAACATCCCAGCCAATACCGGTGAAAATAAGGGCAGATCCGTAAAGTTTAAATGTCCGGCTCCTACGAAAACCACTTGGCGAGCATCAACAGCATGCTTGGTTGCCTTCATATTACCATAGTTTTCCCCCGCTGCGGACGCCTCAGCAAAATGTTCTTCATTGAAAATATCCAAGAGAGGGGTGGGATAAGGCTCTTGATTTAAGATTACTTGGTTATCAACATAATCGATTTCTTCACCAAGCATGGTTCCATCCAAGACGATTACGGCATCAATATCCATGCGCTTTCTTCCTAAGTCAGCAGCGGTGGCACCTCCTAAGGAATGGCCTAAGAGGCCGATGCGTTCAGGGTCAATGATAGTGTAGACCTCTGATGCCCTTTCTTTTTTTACATTTTCGAGGATGGCATTCAAGACCAGATTCATATCCTCACTTCTTAGTTTCAACCATCGATGGGTGAGTTCATAGGTCTCTTGCTCATTGTACTTACCCGTTTGGGATTGGATAGCGATAGCATCATTCATGAAGTTAGTATCAACAAAGATCATTTTGTCATCCGTTTGTTTTGTAAAAAAGGCGTGATAGGTATGATCGATACTGCCGACCACATAGCCATGGCTGGCCAGTTCCATAAAGGTGGAATAATTGCTGCCGCGAAAACCAAAAGAGCCGTGGGAAAAGAGGATCAAAGGATAGGTTTCGTTCTCTTGCTGTTTTTCCGGATACCAAAACTGGATGGTTACGTTCCGATAACTACCAGTATCGTCATAGCTTTCAATTCGGGTGGGGTCTGTCAGGGTATGGCTTTCTGTTTGCACTGGGTAAGTTCCTGTAACCGGGAGTGCTTCAAATTGTGGAAAGATTAGAGCGGGTACAAGTACGACGGTTAGGAAGAGGCAGTGTCCTAAGGATATTAGGATGGCGCGTTTTATTTTCAAAGGCTTTTCAGGTGTTGGGCTATTTCTCACAAGGTAAAATCCACTTAACACAGCCTCGATGAGTAATACCAAAAAAAGAGGAATCCATTGAAAACCCCATTGGATGACTTGGAAGACGAGGAGTAGGGCAAAAAGGCCAAAGGTGGCAAGGCGGACAATAGGCTTGAATCGGTTTTGCATTACGTTTGTTTTTAGAGAATAAATTACTAAGCCAACTTCAATTCCCAGAACTAAGAGCAAAATGATAGTACTCATCATTAAAGTACCCTCCCATAATTTAGATTCTACAAGGAGAATAATCCTAATCTTGGGATCCATCAATAGGTCAGGAGGTAGGTTGCAGAAACCAAAGGTAAGTTGCACAAAAGAAAAAGGCCAAGAAAATTCTTGGCTTTTTCTCGAATCAGAAAAGGTTAAGCGAACTAGCCTAGCAGCAATTCACTGAGGAGACTTCTAAGAGCACCTAGCACAATTCTTAGTGCTAAGAGAATAGCCACACTAGCAGCAATGACGGTTGAAAGGGGGATGGCTTCCATATTGATATCAAACATTACTTCACCACCTTTTTGGATTCTCATGATTCACGAGAAGAAGATAGCCTTGTCTGCTATAACTTATTCACGTTGTCCAAAGGTTGTGAGTCAAAAGCTAGATAAACAACTGGATTTGAGACTCTAGGGCCTCCTGTAGAAAATCAGTGGCGGTTATGATCTGCACTTCAGAGAGTAATTCTTCTTGCTTAAAGCCCATCACATCCACGGAGAGCTTGCAAACATAGAATTTTACACCCTTTTTCCGTGCTCCATTGAGGAAGGCTGTGAGAGGTGGAGTGTCATCGTCCTCCATCATTTCTTTAAGCATGGCTTTACCCAGCCCTGCCATATTCATGCGGGAGAGGGGTAACTCTTCGATTCCCTTGGGAGTGACGAGGCCAAACATCTGCTCAAAAAGGGTTTTATCCTCAAAGGTCATTTTGTCAGGATCCCGTACTAGGGTCAGTCCCCAAAAAGCAAAAAACATGGTGACCTCCAGGCCCATCTCTCGCCCGGCATTGGCAAGAACCAAACCTGCGAGTGCCTTGTCATAATCACCGCTGAACATCAGCAGGGTCATTTTCTTATTTTTAGCTAGGTTCGTGCTCAAATCTCCTGAGTTCGTTTTTTGCTCTTTGACTTGGCCAGTTTGCGTGGCCTTTTTTTGTTGTGCATTCATATTCTCGGCCTCCATGTCGATTGCAAATTGAGCATGATATCAAAAGTGAACACTGGACTACCCGTCCTGTCGCCTGCCTCGATAGGGGTGGGGCGTCAAAGGGCGGTTAACTCCCATTATGGACTCGACTTCGTTTAAAAGTCCCGCTGGAAGATTGCGGCTGACTCCCCGCCCAGCAACTCTTCCACGCTATCGATGCCTAGTTGTTGAAGCAGCCCAAGAACATACTGGTTATCTGCCGGAGTAGGGGCCTCAGCTTCTGCCCCGTAATTGTTTACAAATGCCGTACCTTTATCTACCTGGAGCAAAGCTTTGGGGCCACCGACGCAGCCACCAACACAGCCCATTCCTTCGTAAAAGTTAGCTTTAATATCATCGTTCATAAGGTCACTGAGCATGGCCTTGCATTCTTTGATTCCGTCCGCCTGGATCGATTTGATCTTCACCGGCTTATCCGGTCGAATCCGGTTTAAAGTATCGGAGATGGATTTCGATACCCCGCCAGTACGGGCATAAATCCTACCACTGGTCGAGGAGTGTTCGCTGGGGATATCCTCCATATCTTCAGGATGGATATCGGTAGCTTCGAAAATCTGCTTTAACTCATGAAAGGTGAGAACTGCATCGACAGCATCCCGAATATCCGGCTCCTTGGCTTCTGCCTTCTTAGCAATACAAGGACCGATAAATACAGTTTTAGCACAGGGATGCATACGTTTGATTCCACGTCCACAGGCAACCATAGGAGAAACGGAGGGTGAGATATGAGGAACGAGTTTATCATAAACCTTTTTGACCATACTTACCCAGATAGGGCAGCAGCAGCTGGTTAAAACGAAGTCCTTATCTGTTTTAACATGTTCATCAAACTCCAAGGCTTCTTTTAAACTTAAGACATCGGCAAAGAGTGCCACTTCGACCATTCCGTAAAAGCCCAGATGCTTCAGGGCCGCACGAAGCTTACCCATTGTAACTTCACTGCCGAATTGCCCAATAATGGCGGGAGCGACCATGGCAAAGACGGGTACTTCCTTCCCTTGCAATAGCTCCACAAGAGGAATAAATTCTTTTTTATCCACTAAACTATCGAGGGAACAGGTCTCAATACATTCGCCACAATGGGTACAGTTACGATCTTGGATAACCACATGGCCTTCCATATCACGGACCACCGCATCAAAGAGACAGGCGGCCTCGCAATTGTGATTTTCATCATCGCTTCCCTTATCACATGACTTAACCTGAAATACAACCTTGTCGGGGTCGCCTTTTCCTAAGGCATACTGGATATACTGTTTAGTATGCTCATCCCCAGTAGACTCTATGGCATCGATTTCCTCTTGAAGATTTCCCTGATAAGAGGCTTTGACCAAGCGGCCGAATATTTCTTCATAAGTTAGATGACTCATCATTTGCCCTCCCTTTTCATAGAAGACTCGGCTTTGTTAGGCCTCATGTCAATACATGGAAAGGCGAAGTCGTTGTTTGCCTTTGTACACCGTGAAAGCTAGCCTTTCCGATATGCTGACCGAAATTAGTATACCCCTAACCTGCTTTGCTCACTCCACTTTTACATAAATGGGCAATGCAATAACAATTACTAAGAGAAGAAGGCGAGAATTTTAGCTGGAAAAATTTTTATTTAGTTTTAGTGTTGAAAAAGTTTTTGCCTTATGCTATTATAAGTTCTGTCGCAAGACAAGCCGATGTAGCTCAATTGGTAGAGCAGCTGATTTGTAATCAGCAGGTTACAGGTTCGAGTCCTGCCATCGGCTCCATATGAAGTATAAGCCCGCAAGCAATTGCGGGCTTTTTGTTATACCTATTTTGCAAAGCAAGTGAAAAAAGATCTCCTGAGAGAAGCCGAAGCAACCACTCAGGAGACTAAAAACGAGAATAATCGTTATAACTGAAGGTCTAAGCGCTTCGCTGAGCTCGTGCCGCAGGATGGCTTTTCATGAAAAGCGCAATTATACCGGCGATGAGTGGTAGGACAAAGAGGGTGGAAATAGCCATTTGCAGTCCCCATAGATCGGCGATGCCTCCGATCAGAACCACTGCCAGCCCTCCGATTCCTCCAGCAAAGCCTAATGTCAAACCTGCTGCCATGGCCTTGTTATGAGGAATAACTTCCTGAGCTGCAACCACGGTCACAGAAAAGCTCGAAAGCAGAGAGGCCCCAGCTAAGGCGAGAAAGATAGTGCTCAATGTTCCCTCTGTAAAGAGGAAGGCAAAGAACAAAGGGGTTGCCAGGAAGAGAGAACCCACAATCAACGGCTTCCGACCAAACCGATCAGAGATAAAACCGCCAGTGATTCCACCCATCGCCCCAGCAGCCAGCATGATGGTGACCAAGTGGCTGGCTGCAATATTGGATAGGTTTTGGGATTTAAAATACAGAGGAAGCATAGTGAGCATTCCCGTATAAGCTAAAGAGCGTACAGCGATGACTCCGACGATCGCGATCAATTCTTTGGCAGCGGCTTTCAGGGATACCAGCAAAGCAGAAAATTCAGGCGGCTTTTGGGGAGAGAGATCGACTCGGGGAGCAAAGAAGAGCAGCAGCAAGGATACCATTACGCCGGGAATCACCATATAAAGGGTTCCCTGCAAGCCTTGGGCCTCGAATAAGGGCACTAAGAGCAGGGGGCTTAGAGCAAAACCAAAATTACCAAAGGCAATAAAGGCAGAAAGCAACACCGCTTTATATTCCCCGCTGAGTATATTGACCATGGTGGAGGCTTGGGGATGGAAAGCTGCCGTACCAAGTCCGGCCAGAGTCGCTAAGATGACGAGAAGGACATAATTCTCATGAACCACCCCCGTCAAGCTGAGCATGATGGCCATCCAAAGGGTTCCGACATAGAGAAACCAGCGTTTACCTCGGCGATCCAGATAGTAGCCGATAAAAGGTTGAACTAAGGAAGATGAGATGGTAAAGGAAGATACAAGGATGGCTGCTTGAGTTGCTGTAAAGTCCGGATGTAGAATAATGAGAAAGGGAAGCATCTGGGGAAGAAAGTTACTATAGAGATCATTAAGCATATGGGCTAGAGATAATACACCAATCTTAGAGTATTCAATCGGTTGTTTTTCAATCGATTGTTTTACTGTAACGGACATAAAGTTACCCCTCTCTATCAGTCCTTAGGCAAGATCTGATAGTTTCGTATTTCTTAATTTCTGTTCCATACTCATCTCTGCGGCGAGCATGACTTTCTTTATTGAGCAATCTGGGTTCGAGTTCAGACAGCAGTCAAACAAGGAGGTTTTCCCTTCGATAGCTTGAATGATATCCAAGAACGAAATCTCTTCCCAATGGGGACTTAGAGAATACCCACCATTAACTCCTGGTGAAGAGCGAATCATCCCTTCCTTAACCAGCTTGTTAAGTATTTTGGATAAGTAGGTCGGTGAAACACTTTGTTTTTCAGCTAATTCCTGAACCCCCATGTTTTTTTCTGAGCCGTTTTTGGCGAGAAATAAGATCGTGTGAAGAGCATAGTCCGTCGCCCGAGAATATTTCACAAAAAAACACCCTCCTAATTATAAACTTCGTGTATCCATGATATCCATAAATAGAATAGGTGTCAATCTTTTTTGTGACGTATTCATGAAGTGCAATCAATGAGGATAGAACTATGGCATAAAGATAAAATAGTATATAATAAGCGGCAAGTGTTTGATAGTGTCATAGGGATAAGCACAAAGATATAAGCACGAAGAGTGGAGCCTTAGGTAGGCATAGATAATAGAAGGATTGCTACAGGAAACGAGGATGATGGTTTTGGGCAGTTTGGGAACCTCGATTATAATCGTGATCATTCTAATCATGGCTAACGGTTTATTTGCCATGACAGAAATCGCCATTGTGACATCTAAAAAGAATAGGTTGGTGAGTGCCAAGGAAAAAGGAGATTCCCGAGCAGCCTATGCGTTAAAGCTGACGGAAGACCCGAATCAGTTGCTTTCAACCATTCAGATCGGCATTACTCTCATTGGGGTAATTACCGGGGCCTTTGGTGGTGCAACTATCGCTGGACAGCTGGCCGAATATGTGGATGATATTGCAGTTCTGGCACCGATAAGCTATCAGTTCAGCTTTTTTTTAGTGGTCGGGTTATCGACTTATTTATCTCTAATCATTGGTGAACTCGTCCCCAAGCGGATCGGTATGGGCAATCCGGAAAAAGTCGCCTGTAGGGTGGCTAAACCAATGTATTACTTTTCGAAATTTGGTCGCCCTCTAATCTGGTTTCTCAGCAAATCCACAGAACTCGTCTTGAAGCTCCTGCGCATTAAACCCAGTACAGAACCAAATGTGACCGAGGAAGAGATTACTTCACTCATCGAGCAAGGGGTATACAGCGGTGTGGTCGAAGAGATCGAACAGGACATGATGGAACAGATTTTTGATCTGGGAGATAGGCGTTTGGCCGATATTTTAACTCCCCGTACCCAAATAGTCTGGATTGATATAGAAGATTCCTTTGTGGATATTATTAGTCAAATGAATGAAAGTCCGCACTCTAAATTCCCCGTGGGGAAGGATAGCTTGGATGATTTTCAAGGGATACTCCATACCAAAGATGTTTTCGCCAAGATGGTATCCGGTGAAGACTTTGAGATTGCGGACTGCATTAAGGATACCTTAATTCATCCCGAGTCTATGAAGGTATTCCAAGCCTTAAAAACCTTTCAAGTAGCTGGTCGCCATGAAGCTATGGTTATCGATGAGTATGGTGGGATTGAGGGCTTTGTCACCCTTCACGACATCATGGAGAACATCATCGGCGATATGCCCTTAAGAGAAGAACAAACCGATCCGGAAATCATCGAGAAGGATGAACTTTCCTGGTTAGCTGATGGCCTAGTGGCTATCGATACCTTCAGACGTTACTTTGACTTAGAGGACGCAGACATGCCTTACACTGGGAGTTATCACACCTTAGGGGGTTTTATCACCAATCACATCGGGGATATACCGAAAGTGACAGAGAGGGTCATTGTCGGGAATCTGCGTTTGGAAGTTGTGGATATGGATCATGTGCGCGTGGACAAGGTGATGATTACGAAGGTCAATCGAGAGGAACCAGAGTTCCAGATCTAAAACTGAATCTTAACTCGAGGAGGTGCTGCCAGCGAACGTGTTCGTAGACAGCACCTCCTTTCTAGTGAGACCTATAAAGCAGCTGATTTATTATGCATAAGGTGGAAAAAGAAAACAACGAGTTATGGATTAAAGATTAAGGTAAGGATTTAAGGATTATGGATTAAAGGGATATGGAAAATGAAGGCGAATTAAAAAGGAAAACGCTGTAAAAATTGGTGGAGGTTCAACATGAAGAAGGGTTACTCCCCGCAACATATTCCTTTAACGTCCTTACTTGTTTTTCTCTTGTTGCTTTTTCTGTCATTATCCTTAGCAGGCTGCCAGAGTCAATCGTTCACCTCCTTAGCCCCAATTGGGCAAACTGGCAATCCTGTGCCAGCACTAGAACCTGATCCAGTCCCTGAGTCTATTACCCAGAAGGACACCATTACCTTGACAGCCTTAGGGGATATTCTGATGCATAATACCTTGACTTGGGCAGGTGGACAGCCTGATGGAAGTTATGCCTTTGACTTCTTTGGGGAAGTTCGGGACCTGATGGAGGAGGGGGATTATTGCACTACGAATTTAGAGACGGCTTTAGCCGGACCGGAAACGGGCTATACAGGATATCCACTTTTTAATAGTCCTGACCCTATCGTAGATCATCTCAAAGAATACGGAGTGGATGGAGTAGTCGCAACTAATAATCATCTTCTTGATCGGGGTTACCTAGGAGCTTTAAGGACTGTGAAAGTCATCGAAGAAGCGGGCCTAGATACTCTTGGTATTAAGAAAAGCGCTGAAGAATCCGGATTTTTGATCAAGGATATTCGTGGCACTCAGGTTGGTTATCTATCCTATACCTACGGAACCAATGGCCTAAGTCTCCCTGCCGAGCATTCTTACTTTATAAACATGCTGGAAAAAGAGCGCATTCTCCAAGATATTGATGCTCTTAGACCCCAAGTGGAGCTATTGATTCTAGTTCTGCATTGGGGAGTGGAATACAGCACAGAGCCTACAGCAGAACAGAGGAGCCTGGCCCGAGAGTTTTTGGAAGCAGGGGCCGATGCTATCGTAGGCAGCCATCCTCATGTCATTCAGCCTGTTGAGTATTTTACTATTAATGGCAAAAAGAAATTTGTAGCCTATTCCATTGGGAACTTTATTGGGGATCAACGGGGTCAAGAACGCAATAGCGGGGTTATTCTTCAACTGAAGTTTGGTGTTGAAAAAGTACTGCAGCCAAGCACAGCGGAATCTGTGGCATCACCCGAGGCAATGAAGACCAATGCTAGTTTGATTTCACACACCGTAGAACTTGACGAGGTCAAGCTTATTTCTACCTTCTCCCATAGCTATACCAAAGAAGGCAGGCAACACTTCCGTGTCATCCCCGTGGAAGAAACCGTCGAGAAGATCAAGGCCAATAAAGAAGAGATCTTAACCAGCGTCGATCTACCTCTTCTGGAAAACGTCCTAAAAACGACCCGTGATCGCCTGAGCCAACTCACAGCAAGCGAGACCTAGAAAATATTATTCGAAGATTTCGACACTCACCCTTTGGGATAAGAAGGAATTTTATAAGTAATCTAGAATATATCTTTTTATAACCTATAACATAGTATAAAAGTATCATGGAGATACTTCTTGTTCTGTAAGAACAACTAGTTTTATAAGATAACTAGGTTTATTAGTAGTGATAAATTCAAACGATGGATATGACCATGAAGGTCTTGCCTGAGGAAATGGGCGGATCTTCATGGTTTTATTTTTGGAGAGGGAGATGATTAGTATGCATATGGCTGATGCCTTGATTTCACCGGCAGTAGGGGTAACCATGTGGGCAGCGACCGCAGGTGTCGCCGCATACTCCATAAAGAAAATCCAAGACGATATGGATGAAAAGAAGATTCCTTTGATGGGGGTCATGGGGGCATTTGTTTTTGCTGCTCAGATGATTAACTTTACGATACCCGGAACAGGATCTAGCGGACATCTCGGTGGGGGGTTGTTACTGGCGATTCTTCTCGGGCCTTATGCTGGATTTTTGACAATGGCCGCGATTCTGACTATACAGGCCTTATTCTTTGCCGATGGAGGGCTTTTGGCATTAGGGGCGAATATATTTAATCTTGGCTTTTTTACATGCTTTGTAGTCTACCCTCTTATCTATAAACCGCTGATGGCCAAAGGATATAATTCGAAACGGATATTAGGTGCTGCTCTCTTGGCAGCAGTTATTGGTCTTCAGTTGGGTTCCTTGAGCGTTGTCCTTGAGACTCTTTTTTCAGGGAAGACCGAATTGCCTTTTAACACTTTCCTCCTACTTATGCAGCCCATCCACTTGGCAATTGGGATAGTTGAGGGTCTGGTGATAGCTGCAGTGGTTACTTTTGTCTGGAAGGAACGTCCAGAGATACTTGAGAATGCAAGATGGGGAGAAAGGCTAGGTAGCATCTCCTTGAAACGGGTCCTTACGGTTCTTGTCTTGGCTGCAGTCCTTACCGGTGGAGTGTTCTCTTGGTTTGCTTCGTCTAATCCTGATGGACTGGAATGGTCTATGCATAAAGCGGCAGGAGTGGAAGAGCTGGAGGCAACGGGGGGAATTCATCAAATGCTTGCTGATCTTCAAAGCAATATTGCTTTTTTACCGGATTATGGTTTCAGAGCTTCAGAGGAAGAAAGTGCACCAGCTACTGCCGAAGGCAGCGAAGTATGGCCTGCAGTCGATAGCGGCACGACCACAGCGGGAATCGTGGGAGCGGGCTTGACCCTTGTTTTGGCGGGTATAATCGGCTTTGTTGTAACATTACTAAAAAAAAGAAATTCTAGCCCAGCGAAATAATATCAACTCAATTGAGCAGTAGAAGATCGGAAATTACCCCTAGTCTTTGTGAGGTGTGGAGATTATGGCGAATATGATGGATACAGTCTTTGATATGCGGCTTTTGGATGATTTATCCGGCAAGGAAACGTTGATCCATAGAGTTCATCCTTTAGCAAAGCTTCTCACAACACTTCTCTTTATCGTTGTGGTTGTATCCTACGACCGCTATGAAATCTTTGGCCTTCTGCCCTTGGTTTTCTTTCCGGTGCTGGTAATGTCCTTGGGGGAGCTGCCTCTTGGCCCCATCATGAAGCGCATGCTCTTGGCGGCCCCCTTCGCTTTGGGAATAGGAGTACTCAACCCCTTTTTTGATCATCAGGTCTTTATGGTTGGTGGAATCACCCTGTCTAGAGGCTGGATCACCTTTTTATCAATTCTTATTAAATCTATCCTGACGGTAAGTGCAGCCCTTTTGCTGATAGCCACTACGGGGATGGATAAATTAGGATCTGCTTTGCGGTTGCTCAAGATCCCCAAATTGTTTGTCCTTCAGCTCCTTCTAACCTATCGCTATATCTCTGTCTTACTGGAAGAGGTTTCGACGATTTGGAGAGCTTATTCCTTACGGTCCCCTCAGCAGAAGGGGATTAATCACAAGGTTTGGGGGCCCTTAATCGGACAACTGTTACTACGGACCTATGAGAGGGCCCAGAGGGTCTATCAATCTATGTGTTTAAGAGGATTTACAGGGGAATATAATACGGGAGAGCAGCAGAAGCCTACGGGTAAGGATTTCATTTATGCGTTGAGCTGGGGTGCCTTTTTTATTCTTGCTAAAATGATCAATATTCCTCTGCTGATAGGTAACTTATTTTATTAATATGAGTGCGCACAGGTAGCACAGGATACATCGCTTCGCTTAGTATGACAGAGGTCCCAACTATTTGGCATACTGAAGGAAGACTGACGGATGGATATGTACAGGAGGAACCTTATGAGTCACCATATGACAGAAGTTAGAGATCTACAATTTATATACCCTGATGGGCATAAGGCGATCAAGCGGATGACCTTCACCATTCATCACGGGGAATCAGTAGGGATTATCGGAGCTAACGGTGCGGGGAAATCTACTTTACTTATGCTACTCATGGGAGTTTTGTTCCCTAGCCAAGGGGAAGTTCGGGTTGGGGAGGTTCTTGTCACAAAAAAAACCCTGCCCATAGTCCGCCAACGGATGGGGATGGTTTTTCAAAACCCTGATGATCAGCTGTTTATGAATACAGTCTATGAGGATGTGGCCTTTGGACCTCGCAATTATAAGCTGGATGAACAAGAAGTAGAGAAACGGGTCCTTCAAGCTTTAGAAATGGTCGGAATCTCTCATTTAAAGGATCGAGCTCCCTATAAATTATCCGGCGGCGAAAAACGGGCAGCTGCTATTGCCGCCGTGCTTTCTATGCAACCGGATATCTTAATTATGGATGAGCCCTCTTCAGCCCTAGATCCCAAATCCAGACGTAGGCTAATGAAGTTACTTCAGGGTTTTGAACATACCAAGATTATTACAAGTCACGATATCGACATGGTTTATGAATTATGTGACAGAATTATCGTCATTCATCAGGGTCAAGTTGCCGCTGACGGCCCGACCGCGGAAATCTTAACCAATGCGGAACTCCTGGATGCCTGCGGCTTAGAGATGCCCCTGTCTCTGCAGGGGTGCCCGGTCTGTGGATGTGGAAAAGGAAAGCAATAAAAAAATGACGTTTCCAAGAAGCGTTTTTTTATTACCCATGACTTCTTTCGCCGTAATAATACCAAACCAAAAGATGGAGCATAGGGAAAGCTGGAGCATAGAATATAAACGATCGAAGACCATGATTAAAGGAGGGATTGCTACGGGATATGAAGTTAGAGAACAGATATTGGTCAATAATCGACCGCAAGAACCTTTGCAGCCTCAAGGATTTGTGATTCATTCTACCGCTACTCCTGGGGCTACGGCTCAAAATGAGTTCAACTATTTCAACAGCGAATACCGGGCGGCCTCTGCCCACTACTTTGTGGACTGGAGTGAGATTATCCGAGCCATTCCGGAAAATGAAGTGGCTTGGCATGCGGGTCACACGGGCAATCACCGCTTTTTATCTGTGGAGATGAGCGAACCCCAAGGTTACGACACGGATAAATTTCATGAAGTCTGGAAACGCACCCTGTGGCTAGTTGCCGATGCGTGTGTCCGCTATGGTTGGACACAAAAAAATGTCTTCTCCCATCGGGATATATCCCTAAACTATGGAGAATCGAACCATACGGATCCTATCGATTATTTTAAGACGTACGGTTACACATGGGAGGATCTGTTAATGGCCCTCGAGGGGGAAATTGATGGACTACAGAAGAACAATGGAGGAGGAGATGACCAAGTGGATAACCTGATTTTAGTGGGTCGCGGTGCGGATGAGAGGGCTGCAGGCTATCTAGCAGATTACCTCCAGGCGCCTATTCTCTATTTAGATCGGCTAAGTAAGGGATACCTTGATGCAGCTAAGAAGATTTATGTGGTCGGTGGCAGTAGTAAGCCAGTGGAGCGTGCAATCCTGATTTCAGGTGGGGATCGCTATGCTACCTGCCAAAAAGTGCTTGATTTTATTCGTACAGGCAAGGTTTAGACAATGGCTAGCTCTCCAGTAGATGTCGATAGGCAGCCAAAGTCAATTCTCCGACCCTAGCCCAAGAATAATGCTTGTGAATATGTTCTGTTAAAGGCTTTGGCGAGATCGTCAAGGCCTTTTCTAAAGCAGGGATCAGACTATCTTCCTCAAAGGGATTCACATAAACAGCCATATCTTGAAAATACTCTCTGGACCATCCTTGATTAGTGGTAAGGACTCTAGCTCCACAAGCCCCAGCTTCCAAGCTGGATAAGCCCGTGGTTTCATACCAACTCGGCATAGCATGAACTTTAGCTGCCGCGTAGGCAGAGGCAAGAAGTCTCCCTTGGAGTGTACCCAGATAGATTACATGGGGATAAGCTTGCACTTCCTCAAAGTACTGGGGTTCATCGATAGGACCGGCTAAGACGAGGGTGAGCCCCAGTTCCTGGCAGCACTGGGCAAGCCATTTTTGATTCTTACGAGAGGAGATACGACCTACCGACAGTACAAACTCCTCGGGAAGTCCGGGGCATTGCTCCCGAAAGCAGGTTTCGTCGATGCCGAGATATTCGGTGGGGAATCCATTGGGGATAACCTGGTAGGATGTAGTGACTTGAAAATCCTTTTGGATATGCTCCATTTCTGAGTGCCCACTCGGAAGAAGAAGGTCGCATTCCCGCAGTAACTGTCCCCGCCAGGGTTGATAGGACTCCCATTGCTCGAAAGCCGGTGAACGTGCATTATCATTTTTAAGGTAAGATTCCATATTCCAATAGCTGGGAGAAACCACAAGGGGCTTATTTTGCTTTTTGGCGTTCTCAAAGAACATAGATACATCCACCACCGGGGTGACATTGAAAATATGAACCAAGTCATATTCTTCAAGTTGGACCTTGGGGTTAAGATTTAAAAATACTTGAACCCCAAGGTTTTTAAGAGCTTGAGCGGTGGCTAAGAGCTGTATGGTATCTCCTGCTGGGTGTTTGCGATAATCCTGACGTACTTGAAAAAGAACCTTCACTTTAATATCCCCTTTGCAATACTTTCAGCAAGGTTTCCGTTGCGAGATTATAGCGCTGAGCAAGCTGATCGAGGGTCATATCCAGTAAGTAATAGATGCCGCACCCGGAGACTGGAATGCCTAGTCTACGGAAGAGAGGCTTGAGCTGGGGATATTGCTTTAGAACATCCCCATATTTCATCAGACTGTTTATGTTAACCATCGTTGCCAGAATCCTTTCTTACTTGCAACTTCTTTTTGAGTTTGCATATCGCATATTTTTGTCTCAAGTTCTTGGAGGACATTCAAGGTCAGTTCATTTTGGCTTCTCAATAGTTTTAGGATATTCAGCATCTCAGGAAGGGAATTGATCTTTTCGTCCCAGTTCTCCAAATTGCTGGGTAACGTTGAAGTAGTTTCTTCAAGCTTGCTAAAGATAGACTTTAAATTATCGCTATCTGTTACGGTATTTACAGAGATGCGTTGGCCTGTCTCCAAAACATCTTGATTTTCGTGATGGGTTTTGAGTGGAGCTTCCAGCTGCCACTGTGATTTGGAGGGATCTACAGTCGGTTCTGTTGAGAGCCAACTAGGAGGAACCGTATTAGGAAAAGCTGGGGATATGGGTAATCCTAAGAGGTCAGCATACAAGGGGCCTTGTTCATCTTCCTGATGCAACCAATGGGTATAGTTGGTTACTCCTTCGGACTTTTGAGCAATTTGCAAAGGAGAGAAGCTCCCGGTAAGGGCCCTTACAGGTTTCCAGCCCGAGCCTTGGGTTTGCAGGAGAATGGCTTGGTTACTATGCGCTAAGAGGCTGAGCACACCCCGAGACTGAAGAATACCCATGCCCTGCCATGGCCCCTCAAGATTGGCAGCTGGTGTAGCCTCAATGCGCCAGGAATTTCTAAACCCGTTCATCTTATCAAGAACCCCATGACCGATTTCGAAGGAATCACTTCCCGGTTGTTTGGCTGCCCAAAACAAATGGCCCTGATCCTGAGTTGTAAGGATAGCGGCTATATCGACCACTTCGCGAGGAATTGATAATACTTCCTGGCGCTTCGACCAGATATAGAAGCTTCCGTTGAAGACGCTGGTGAGTAATATCGATCGACTTCCGGAGAAGGTCATCATGAGGGCATGAAGATTGGAGTTTGAATCCACCAACACTTGGTACAGGGGATAGCGGGGATGGACCACTTCCCCCAGTTGGGCAGACTTCCAGGTTTGGCCATTCCAAAAAAGATGGGTGATGCGCCAAACATCAGGCAGGCTATTATGGGAACTCGCATAAAAGAGATGAATCACTTTGCCCATAGGGAAAAGGAGAAGCTGGTCGTAACGCTGGCTACGGATATCTAGTTTTCCTAAAGTCATCGTCTGCTGATCCCCTGTGGTCAGGATGATCGAATAACAGAGCTCTCCAGATTCTTTTATGTAGGCTAGATGGACTTGATTGGCATCATCCATGATTCCTTGGGCGAGGAGAACGGATTCCTTTAGTTCAAACAATAACTGCGGGCTGGTTGAAGATCTTAGGGTCATACCATCCTTGTTCCGAACCAAGGAAAAGAAAGAAGTTTCATTAAGTAAAAAACTGGATTGAGGTATAATCGTAAAAGAAGGCAACGTGCTCCACCTCCTAAAGTGATTGACTAGGGCTGTCAAAAGACAGCCCTAGTATTTTGGTCTACTTAGAGATTTTTAGCTGAGATTTACATACGTGGCCCGACCAGGAACTGGACTGGGCAATTGTGGTGGGAAGAAATCGGTGGGGAATGGAGTGAGATTTGGATTCAAGAAGTCGATACAAGGCTCTTCGGTTGGGAATTCTTCGCAGAATGGAGGCTCTGGGCAATAGCCAAAGGCATCTATAGCCAGTTGCACAAATCCTGTCAGCTTAGTGATGACAAAAGAACCAACGGTGACAATAAGATCATCTCCAGAAATTAAGGCTGGAACCAGAAGTTCGCTTCGTGTTTCAACTCTTAAGTTGAAATCGAATTCAGGACGAGTAGGCGGATAATAGATGACGATGTCCTTGAAAATATCCGGTAGACAACCTGGAACGGAGATGAGCTGCCCTGCGCCATTTCTTACTGTGGCTGTGAAGCAAATACGGACGGTAAATTGAGCGCGAGCGAAATTGGGGCGACTGGGAATAGGAGTGATTACAATACTGTCGGGGAGTATGACCCCATTTTGGAAAAGGATGTCGACGAAGGTGAAGGGACCGCCGATATTAGGCAAGTCGATGGGGAAGTTTGGAAAACACTCTCTTTGTTGGCAACTGAAGAAGACTTTTTCAACGATTATGCATACTCTCTCTTGAGTTGGGTCGTATGGATAGAGGTCGGCCATGAGTTGTTTCCCTCCTTTTTTGTATTTTCGGGGTATTCTATTCAAGTATCGTCTCAAGTGTTACAGGATTACTTAGGCGAGAGTCTACGTTAGAATTTTATTGTAAATTTCTGCAGCTCGCTTTGGTGAAATGATACCTGCCCCCCTTGATTCATTGAATGCCAGAAAGCTTTAGGCATGAATAACCCGAACGTCCCCTAAGGATCATTCAATAAAAAAGACAGCGACTAACTTTTAATAAGTTATAGTCGTTGTCTTTTTTGTGTTTTAGAAATAGTATAAACTGTGCAAATGATGGTTTACAGCTGAGCAAAGATTTGCACGTAGTAGTTACCTGAGCTGCTGCTGACGACACCGACACCGACGTGTGTGTAGGCTGGATTCAAGATGTTTTTGCGGTGACCGTCACTGCTCATGAAGGCAGCCATAGCAAAGTCTACAGACCTATTGCGGGCGATATTCTCACCGGCGGCTCGGTATTGAATGCCAGCGGCTCTTAACATATCAAAAGGAGAACCATAGGTTGGCGAGGTGTGACTAAAGTAACCATTAGTTTTCATATCATTAGCTTTTAACTGAGCGACTTCCGCTAAGCGAAGATCTATTTTCACAGGAGCAAGACCTGCAGATGCTCTTTCTTTATTGATCTCATTAATCATAGCCTGTTCTTGGGTGCTTACTGTAGTAGTTCCGCTAGTAGGAGGGGTTGCCGGTTGAGTAGGAGTACTAGGCTGAGTCGGTGCAGGCTGGGTTGGAGCGGGCTGAGTCGGGGCAGGTTGAGAGGGTGCAGGTTGCGTTGGTGCGGGTGTTGGGGTTGAAGGAGAAGTGAATCTAAAATTCTTTAAGGAAATAATGCTACCATACCCTTTGGATGTATTCACGGGATTCGTGTTAACGGGTGCGGAACCCGTTTGAGTAGAACCGCCGTTATTTATAGGAGTTGTTGGTGTGCTTGGGGTGATTGGGATCGTATTATTAACCCAGGGGATATTATATGAGCCGAGGGAGATAATCGAACCACTAGAACCGCTGGAAGAATAAGAATTGCTCACCTTAATTGCCGCCTGAACAGGCGCAGCAGCAACTGCCAATAATACGACTAAGGATACGCCAATCGTCAATTTTTTGGTTTTTTTCATTAGAAGACCTCCAAACATTTTTTGTGATCCTTTTCCGTTAATAACTTAGAACTAAGTCGTCTAGTCGAAAATCTTTTGCCGTGCTTGTCCGTTTTAGGACAAGTCGAGTATAACATTCTAAACTACAGAAACCTACTAGAACATCTTACCAACTTTCTTTGGACATTGGAGTTGTCGGGTGATTTCCCAAAGCAAATCAAAAAAGGTATAATATTATTATCCTACATAATCCAAAGGATTAACGTGAACCTTAGTTAGAGACAATTACTCCATAGGTCTTAATTTTAATACGGTTAATCACGACGATTTCATTGGGTCTCAACTCTAGATTTCGTTCAAAGGAAAGAGGATAAAGAAATCATTTCGGAGAGGTTGTGAGCTCGTGGGCTCCAAAGTCGTCATGAAATATTGTCCAGAATATACTTCTGGAGTCGAAGAATTTTTAAGAGCTGGATTACAAGAATTAGGAGGGGTGGAAGCTTTTGTTAAGCCTGGTCAGAGAGTCTTTCTAAAAGTAAATTTATTGATGAAGAAACGCCCTGATGAAGCTGTCACTACACATCCCACCGTAGTAGAGGCTGTAGTCCGCCTCGTGCAGGAAGCGGGAGGAATCCCGATTATCGGGGATAGCCCAGGTGGACCCTATACAGTAGGAGCGTTGCAAGGAATTTATACTCGATCAGGTCTCAAGGACGTAGCTGAACGCACCGGTGCAGAACTCAATTTTGACGTCGGGCAGGAAGTGGTATCGCATCCCGCCGGACAATTAATCAAAAGCTTAACGGTGACCAAAAGCGTCTATGATGCTGATGTGGTTATTTCTTTATCTAAATTAAAAACTCACGCAATGATGACCTTTACCGGTGCAGTAAAGAACCTTTTTGGGGTTATACCCGGGCTGCTGAAAGCAGAATATCATTTTAAGATGCCAGAGGTGAAGCAATTTGCTGAACTTCTCGTGGATATTGCTACCTGGGTTAAACCAGCTTTAAGTATTATGGATGGAATCGTAGGGATGGAGGGAGATGGTCCCTCTGCCGGACAACCTCGGGCTGTGGGCGCTTTGCTCATCAGTGAGAATCCCTTCGCTTTAGATGTAGTAGCTACCCACCTGATCGGACTAAAGCCTGAGCACGTACCAACTGTCGTGGCTGCACGGCAGAGGGGCTTTGTCAGTCGGTTAGAGGAAGTAAGTCTTGTAGGAGATCCATTATCCTTATGGCGTGTTGAGAACTTCAGGGTCCCCAAATCCATGTCTGTAAACTTTATCGATCGAGTGCCCCTTCCTCAGAGTGCGAAAAGATTTATCCTCAACCAAGTTCGGCCTCAGCCGGTATTTAACTACGACCAGTGTGTGGGCTGTGCGGATTGCATTAATAACTGTCCTCCTAAGGCGTTAGCCTTTAATGACAAAAAAAGACCCGAGATTGATCTCGAGGCCTGTATACGTTGTTTTTGCTGTCAAGAGCTTTGTCCCCGACAGGCAGTAGGAATTCGTAAGCCGAGGCTGGGTAGAAGGTTATTTAAGTAGTAAGATTAAGCAATTATAATTATTCATCCACCCTTTGCTCTTTGCGTGTCCAGCGGTCGCTGTCCCGCACGCGATATTTTTCCATCATGCGAGCGAAGGCGTCCTCTAAGTCAATATTTAGAGAATTGGCCATGGATATAATGATAAAAAGGATGTCGGCCATCTCTAAGGCCAAGTCGCCTTCTGGTTCGTTGGGTTTTTTGGGCTTTTCTCCAAAACGATGGTTGACTTCTCGAGCCAATTCCCCCACTTCTTCTGTGAGACGGAGCATCATGGAAGAGGGTTGCCAATAGCCCTCTTCAAATTGAGAAATCCAGTCATCCACTTGTTTTTGCCAATCTTTAATCTCCATGATGAAAAACCTCCTGATGTTTTGATAAGCAATTTGAAATATTAATAAAATGTTAATAAGTAAATGCCTTTTATTTACACCTATTAAAGTGTAAAATAATTTCTTAGGACACGCAAGGGATTTAGGCCCTTTACGAAGAATTGAATGGGGAAGCTAGAAAAGCAGAGGAGGTAGACCGTGAGCCAGTTTCTTTCACAACTTCAATCATCATTTGATTGGCGGACCATTCTAGATATTGCGGTCGTTACTATTGTCCTTTATCAGCTTTTGATGCTGATTAAGGGAACTCGTGCTGTTCAGCTTCTTAAAGGCATCCTTGTCCTACTTATTATTTCAAATTTTGCACAGTTTCTTAAATTGTCGACCATGGGTTGGCTGCTGGACCAAGTCTGGGCTATGTTGTTTATAGCCTTGCCCGTGGTCTTTCAACCGGAGTTGCGTCGGGCTTTGGAGCAAATCGGAAGAGGTAAGTTTTTCATCCGCCATCCACAGACGATTGGCAATGAGGCCATGATTCAAGTCGTTGATGAATTGGTTCGATGCACTCAAGTTCTTTCTAAGAACCGCATTGGTGCCCTTATCGTCATAGAGCGTACGACGGGTCTGCAAAATTATGTGGAGACCGGAATCAAAATCGATGGGGTGGTTTCTTCGGAATTCTTGCTGAACGTATTTATTCCCAATACACCTCTCCATGATGGCGCAGTCATTATCCGTAGTGATCGTGTGGCAGCTGCAGGATGCTTTTTGCCCCTTTCCGAGAATAATTCTATCCAAAAAGAACTTGGAACCCGTCACAGGGCTGCTATCGGCCTCACTGAGGTGTCGGATTCGGTGGTCCTTGTCGTCTCCGAAGAGACAGGAGGCATATCGGTATCTATCGATGGAGTTCTTACTCGTTTTCTTGATGAGAAAAGCCTTAAGGAATTATTGTCTAGGGAGTTACAAGTGGATACCACGGCCAAAAGTTATGTGCCCTTTTGGAGGTCTTAAGTAATGAAAGAGTTTTTACAACGGAACTTAGGATATAAGTCAATTTCATTGGTCTTAGCCATTCTTTTTTGGCTTTGGGTGACCAGCCAAGGAACGAGTCAAACTTTGGATCGCGACCCAACCCTGACCCTCTCCCTGGTCACTAAGAATACTCCGGCTAACTCCGTGATTATGACCAAGCTACCCTCGGTACGGGTCAAGACGGAAGGATACAACCCCAGTATCAATGTCAATGAGATCTTTGCTTATGTGGATCTTAGCGGCAGCGAGCCTGGTGAGCATGAGTTTGAAGTGAAGGTTGATCCCATACCAAATATTAAAATTGTCGAGATTACTCCAAGGGTGGTCAGTTTGCAATTAGATACTGTGGAGGAGAAAATGCTCCAGGTGACCGTCGATCTTACCGGTCAACCTGCCCCGGGAAGTAGAGTAGAAGACCCCATAGTTAAACCGAGTATGGTTAATGTTAGAGGACCGAGTAGCTTGCTCAATGCTGTAGACAAAGTTCTCGTTGAGCTTAGTGTGGCTGGTGCTAGCGATACTTTACAAGTTTCGCGACCTCTGCTTTTCCGTGATGAAAATGGGTCGGCCATCTTCGGTCCGGACCCTAGTGCAGAAACCATCACCTCCAGCCCAACCAGTGTAGATATTATTGTACCCATAGTGGCAAAAGAACTGGAAAGCAAAAGAGTTCCCTTGAATGCGCCAACCACAGGGACACCGGCAGAAGGAAAAGCAGTACGCTCGGTTCGGGTGGTTCCTAATGGGGTTCAAGTCTATGGGGAAGCCGAGGCACTGGACAACTTTGATCTTTTAAACATAGGTCCGGTGAACATCAATGGAATTTCGAGAACGACGACTTATGAGATTTCCTCTGATAAAGTAAGCTTGCCTGACGGTTTGAGCTATGTTTCCAGAACTAGCTTTTCCGTTATCGTAGAAATTGGCAATGCGATCCAGGATAAAACCCTTTATAATCTTCCCATCACCATGAAAAACCTCTCGCAGGATTTGGTCCTTGAACAGCCCCTTCCTGCGGTTAGCATTACAATAAGAGCCTATCCGGAAGTCCTCGACCCCTTGACCCATGAGCAAATAGCCCTTTGGCTTGATGCGACCGGGAAGGTTGCAGGGGAGTATACGGTCAAGCCTTATTGGCAGCTACCTGCGGGGGTGGAAGTAGTTTCTGTGCCGGATATAACCTATACCCTAAAAGCCAAGGCGGCTCCGGAAAATCCTGGGGATCCGGATGATCCGGATGGATCAGATAAACCGGGTGACCCGAATAAACCAGATAATCCGGATACTAAGCCTTCGGTGGAATAAGCCATAACTCTCGATTTAGAGTTTACCAAATACCCTAAGAAAAGTGGAGGAATATCCCTTGAATCTCATATGGACGAATTTGCGAGTGCCGGTAGACGAGGATGAGCGTGAGCTTCCTCTGTTGATGGCCCGTAAGCTAAAAGTTCCTCAAATGAGCATTGACAATCTACAGATTTTACGTCGCTCAGTAGATGCTCGGAAGAAACCTCAGCTATTTTTCTCATATACCCTCCGATTTTCCTTGGATATTCCGTATAATGAAATGAATCGTGTTCTGCGGCGGATGCCTGAGCTCAAGCCTGAGCCTCAGGGTAGGCCGGTGCAGCTGTTTAAACCTGAAAAGAAATTGAGCCATCGCCCTATTATTGTGGGCGCTGGCCCTGCTGGATATTTTGCTGCTCTGGCTTTAGGGAAAAGAGGCTATGCTCCCATAGTCTTGGAGCGCGGGGATGATGTAGAGACCCGAACTCAGAAAGTTGAGGCTTTCTGGAAAACCGGCAAGCTAGATTGTGAAAGCAATGTTCAATTTGGTGAAGGAGGAGCGGGAACTTTCTCTGACGGCAAATTAACTACTCGCATTGCAGATCCCCGAATTACGGAAGTATTAGAGACCTTCGTGGAACAAGGAGCACCTCCGGAAATCCTTTTCTTAGCGAAGGCGCATATAGGAACAGATAGATTAAGAATCGTTACCCAGGGCTTAAGGAAAAAGATCGAAGCCTTGGGAGGGGAAGTGCGTTTTCGCACTCAGCTTACAGGTCTGCAACATCAGAATGGTAGAATCACCGGCGTCCAGGTTAATCACTCGGAAGTGATTCCGGCAGAGGCAGTAATTTTGGCAATCGGACACAGTGCTCGGGAAACCTATCGGTTTTTACAGGAGCAAGGTGTTCATTTTGAGTCGAAGTCCTTTGCCATCGGTCTTCGAGTAGAACATCCCCAAGAGCTCATCAACTTTTCTCAATTTGGAGTAGAACACCATCACAAGCTAGGTCCGGCCGATTATCAGCTCACCTATCAAGACGCATTGACCGGTCGAGGTGCCTATGCTTTTTGCATGTGCCCCGGTGGCAAAGTGGTAGCGGCTGCATCGGAAGAAGGTCGGGTCGTGACCAACGGCATGAGCGAATACAGGCGGGACTCTGGTGTGGCCAATAGTGCTCTGGTGGTGACAGTAGGTAGAAAGGACTTTTGGGGAGATGATCCCTTGGCGGGAGTGGAGTTTCAGCAGTATTGGGAGCACCAGGCTTTCCTAGCAGGGGGTAAGGATTATAATGCTCCGGCACAAAGTGTCCGGGATTTTTTAGCGAGACGTGTTAGCGGAGAATTTCCTTTGCAATCAAGCTATGCTCCGGGAACTAAGGCCGTTGATTTGCACACGGTATTGCCTCAGGAAGTAGGGGATGTTTTGGATCGCGCCCTCCTTGCATTTGATCATAAAATTCACGGTTTTGCAGGAGATATGGGGACCTTGACTGGAATTGAAACGCGTACCAGTGCCCCTGTGCGCATGACTCGGGATAAGACCGGGGAAGCCTTAAATTTCTTAGGCCTATTTCCAGCGGGAGAAGGGGCAGGATACGCCGGGGGGATAATGAGCGCTGCAGTGGATGGTATCCGCAGTGCGGAGCAAGTAATGGCGCAATATTATCCTGCTGAGTAGGTTAAGAAGTATTACGCAACATGGTTTATGTTCACTATTATGTTTTGTGTTGATTATTTACTTAGTTGAGTGAATAACAAAAGAAATAACGTATTTAACTATAGAATCAGATTAAGTAGGGTTTTATAGTCTATTCATTCGGAATAGAATGTTAACGATAGCTGAGGATATAGTATGCTCTGAAGATAGAAAGCAATATGGAAGGAGAAGATGTCTTGGGTAAACTATTTGGAACTGATGGGGTACGCGGTATCGCCAATCAAGAGCTCACGCCGAATTTGGCGTTTCGTCTAGGTCAAGCAGGCGCGTATGTCTTGAGTAAAGAACATCCCCATCCTCGCATTGTCATTGGCAAGGATACCCGGATTTCCGGAGATATGTTAGAAGCGGCCCTCATGGCAGGAATTTGTTCTGTGGGAGCCGATGTTTTACGGGTCAGCGTTTTACCTACACCTGGAATAGCCTACTTAACGCGCACTTTGGACGCTAGTGCTGGGGTCGTCATCTCAGCATCTCATAATCCGGTTCAAGATAATGGTATTAAATTCTTCTCATCCACAGGCTACAAACTCCCCGACACCTTGGAAGAAGAAATAGAAGAGCTTGTATTGAACAATCAAAGACCCTGGAGCATTCCTACTGGTGGGGAAGTAGGAAGAGTCATTGAAATTACTGACGCCGAGCGTCAATATATAGATTTTCTTAAAGGCACGGTAGGCTCTCTCGAAGGGCTCAAGGTAGTATATGATGGATCGAATGGTGCTGCCTATCGGGTGGGCCCGCAAGTGCTTCAGGAATTAGGGGCAGAGGTTATCCCACTCGCCGTTTCTCCTGATGGGGTCAATATTAATGCGGGTTGCGGGTCGACGCATCCTGAGGTTCTTCAACGAGCCGTCATTGAGCATCAGGCAGATATTGGACTAGCCAATGATGGTGATGCAGACCGACTGATTGCCGTAGACGAAAAGGGTGAGATTATTGATGGCGATTTTATCATGGTCATCTGTGCCCTTGCTCTAAAGGCCAAAGGGGGGCTTGCCAAGGATTCCATCGTGGTCACTGTCATGAGCAATCTGGGCCTGTATATTGCATTAAAGGATGCGGGTATTAAGATTCATGAGACCCAAGTAGGAGACCGTTATGTCATGGAAGAGCTACTGAATACGGGAGCAAAGCTCGGTGGGGAACAATCCGGTCATATTATTTTCTTGGATTACAATACCACCGGTGATGGTCTACTTACAGCATTGCAACTTATGGCTGTCCTCAAGGAACAAGGTAAACCTATATCTAAGCTGGCGGCTCAAATGCAACGTCTGCCTCAAGTACTCATTAATGTTAAAGTCAAGGATAAAAAGAAATCCATGGAGAACCCCTATGTTTTACAAAAGGTTGAGGAAGTTAAGCGCTTCCTTGGGGACCGTGGTCGAGTGCTCGTCCGACCCTCAGGCACCGAATCATTAGTTCGGGTGATGGTCGAAGGGCAGGATCATGATCAACTGACAAGGCTTGCACAATCCGTCGTTGAGATTATTAAGCGCGAAGAACGATAAGAGTTGAGTAAGGTTGTATTTAAAGGCAAGGGTGTTCTTCTGAAGCGAAGTTTTTGGTCAAAATCTTGCAAAGCAAATATTAACTGTAGCTATTTTTTAAAAAACACGTATAATGTTCATGTACCTCTAACTTTATCTTTGTTGCAAGAACAATAGGTAAAGCTAAGGAGCTCAATAGGCTTGAGAGCGTACATGAACACCTTTAAGGGGAGGGATGCCATGTTCATAGCGAAGCGCGAGGTTCCAATATCTGCGAGCTTCGAGCTTAAGTCTAATCTTACTGAGCGTTAGCGAAGTATTGAATCCAGTGTGGTTTGAAAATCTGGCAAGTTAATACAGCGCCTGGACCGTGAGCGAACATCAAGTATTGAGCATGGTTGACGAGGAAGAGGGTTATCGAAAGATTCGGCGGATGCCCTCTCGGTGTCTTGGCACCGCAGGCTTATTACAAAACCGCGAAGTGATTTGCGGAACAAAGAGTAAGCATCAAGGAACGGGAGCAGTCTACCCTTTTGGGTTTTCCCTGTTCATATCGCCAGAATAGTTCAAACCGCTTAGAAAAGCGGTTTTTTATTTTATCAGCAGTTTAACTAAAAAATTCACTTTAATGTTTTTCGTGCGTAAGTATGCATGAGAATCATGATTTGAGAGGAGAACAGAATAAATATGTGTGGTATCGTTGGATATATCGGTCATCGTCCGGCTATTCCCGTCCTGTTAGATGGCTTAAAAAAGTTGGAGTATCGCGGGTATGATTCTGCCGGCGTGGCCGTGCTTGAGCAGGGAGGCATTACCACCTGCAAGGCAGTGGGCAAACTAGTCGCTTTAGAAGATAAATTAGGTGCAGATTTTTCTCAGACCTGTATGGGCATTGGGCATACGCGTTGGGCAACCCATGGCCGCCCCTCCGATCTGAATGCTCACCCTCATATGGATACAGAAGCCAAATTTGCCGTCGTCCATAATGGGATCATAGAGAACTATCTAGAGTTGAAGGAATGGTTGATCGAGCAAGGTCATCACTTCATTTCGGAGACGGATACCGAAGTATTGCCGCACTTGGTAGAATATTTCTATCAGGGAGACCTCGTCGCAACCGTTCGTGAAGTACTTAATCATTTAAAAGGGTCCTTCGCCATCTTGGTCATGAGTCGTCAAAATCCAGATATTCTCGTGGCTGCCCGCAAAGACAGTCCGATGGTCGTAGGGTTGGGAGAGAATGAGTTCTTTGTCGCCAGTGATATTCCTGCTATCCTTAACTATACCCGTAATACCTATATCATCGAAGATGGTGAGATGGTTGTTCTTACTAAAGACGGAGTCAAGGTTATGGATTTTAAGGGTCAAGAAAAAGAAAAGCAGCTTTATGAAGTGAAGTGGGATGCTGTAGCAGCTGAAAAAGGTGGCTATGACCATTTCATGCTTAAAGAAATCCACGAACAACCACGGGCGCTGCGTGATACTTTAATCAGTCGCTTAGAAGATGATAAAGTTGTCCTTCAAGAAGTTGATCTTACTGCAGAACAGCTGCAAAACTTCCGGAAAGTCTTTATCGTGGCATGTGGCACTGCCTGGCATGCTGGCTTAGTGGGCAAGACCTTGATTGAGCGCTGGGTTCGCCTCCCAGTGGAAGTGGATATAGCTTCAGAATTTCGTTATCGCGCACCATTAGTGGATGAGCATACCTTAGTTGTCGTTGTCAGCCAATCTGGGGAAACCGCTGACACCCTAGCGGCTCTGCGGGAAGCCAAAAGAAACGGTGCCCGTGTGGTCGCCGTCACTAACGTAGTCGGTAGCTCCGTAGCCCGGGAAGCTCATGATGTCATCTACACTTGGGCCGGACCGGAAATCGCCGTAGCCTCGACTAAAGCCTATACTACTCAGCTAGAAGGCATGGTCCTTTTGGGACTTTACCTTGCCCAGATTAGAGGCACCCTAGCACCTGAAAAAATTAAAGAGGTCATCGCTGCCTTAAAGAGGATTCCTGCTCAAGCACAGGAAGTTATTGATGAGGCTGAGCATATTAGAGACTTTGCTGAATCCTTTGTGGATGTAGAAGACACCTTCTTCATCGGCCGCAGCTTAGATTGGAATGTGGCTATGGAAGGCGCCCTGAAGCTCAAGGAAATCTCTTATATTCACGCAGAGGCCTATGCAGCAGGAGAGCTAAAACACGGTACCTTGGCCTTGATCACCGAAAAGACACCTGTAATTGCCCTAGCTACCCAGATGGATGTCTATGAAAAAACTCTTTCCAATATCATCGAGGTCAGAGCCCGGGATGCTCGCGTTATCGGAGTTACCTTCAAGGGTAATAAGGATTTAGTTAAGTCTGTGGATCATGTGATCTATATACCTGAGACCATTGCTGAGCTTGCTCCGATTCTTACAGTGATTCCACTGCAACTGTTGTCTTACTATGTGTCAGTGGCCAGAGGTTGTGACGTGGATAAGCCACGGAATTTGGCTAAGAGTGTGACGGTGGAGTAGGGGAAGAGATTGAGATGCTTAATGTTGTCTTCGAGTAATATAGTTATGGACTAAATAATAAAGAAATGGACTTGATAATAAAGTTAGGGACTAAAAGACTTGCTTTAAGAGAGTAGGGAATAACGGGGCGTTATGAAAAGAAGCAGTATTTATCAGCTCTTTTCATAACGTTCTTTTTGTAGGACTCTGAAGGATATTTATCCTAATGTGATGAAAAACATATATCTATAAGCATAAAGGAGTTTAATTGGTATGGGAAACTTTCTAGGCAAGGTTAAAGATTACACAGCCTCGCTAGGTGAAACTCCTAATGACGATAAAAAATCCCAGTGTATACTATAAAGATTAGTTCGATTTGATGAGCTTATAAAGCTTTTATTTTTGGAGGTGTTATTTTGTTACCGGTATATCTTAATAAAGTATCAGATGAATTCATTAAAAGAATTAATCAAAATATTAGTGACATGTTTGATATGTTTATTGTTACAGCGGATGGGGCTGATTGTTATAAAGAAATGTTACCTATCGTATTTCCCAAGCATTACTGTAAAAACATAGTAAAATGTAAGGGGGTTTTATATGAGCTTAGGGACATGGTTTTGGATAATTACAAACGAAACTATTTAAAACCATTATACGAGTATATATTATTCCAAATGATTAATTGGTGGTTTGACGTTACTGAGGAAAATTTTCGCGATGGTTATATTACTTTTATAACCAATTTTGATGGTTATGAGTTTAAAAACGAACAAGAACAGTATTGGATAAATGATGATATTCATTTTTACATTGAGAACATGTTCCAAGATCTCGATTTCTTAGATTTACATATGTTTATTGACGTTTATAGATTAAATCCAGATTTTGCCGAAAACGCCTTTGGCATTAATTTTAGTGATTATACAGATTTATTGCCTGATGATATTATAAAAGAATTCGATAAAAGAATGGCCGATATATCCAATGATGAGAAGTTTTTTGAAAAGCTTCTTAAAGCTATAATTTTTGCATGTCTTCAACTACAAGGCAATAGAAAATTTAAAGATGCAATTGAGAATGAAAGAAATTCTTTTATTTCCTCTATACTTGAATATTACGGTTCGAGAGAGCCGATGTTCCGGATGTCGCTGAGCCATCTCTCCGGAAAAACTGAGCCGTCCTTCCGGGTTGAGAGCCACGTTTGGATTGCAAATTCGTGTTAATCAAATATTTCTCCAGTGAACAGATTAGCAAAGCTCGCTTCTCTTAAAGATCAAGACAAGGTGAGCTTTGCTAAATAATGGCATTTTGATATTCTTTTGTTAAGTACGCAGTATAAGAATAACTGGAAGTCAAAGTTTTAAAGATACGTTCATAATTTGGGTCTTTAGCGAATGTAATTCTGCAAGTAATTCCTATCGCGCTAAGTAATTGTGAGTGGTAAAATAAATTGATCGGTTTTCGGACATCAAAACTGATCGGAATTTGGCCACAAATTGATCGGTATCATCTTGAAAAAATACAACTACACCCTCATGCTAAATAAGACAAAGAATCAAGCATGAGAGGAAGAAAAGATGAAGGAGATTAAGGTGTACAGTCAAATTCAACAATTGAAAGCCCAAGGATTTAAGAAAGAACCCGTAGCTAAGTTGCTACACATGAGCAAGAACACAGTACGTAAGTACTGGGACATGACCCCTGATGAATACGTCGCCCGTGCAGAAGTTATTAGGAAATCTCATACCTTAGCCCAATATGAACCGGTAATACTTAAATGGCTTTACGAGTATCCATCGATTAGTTCGGCTCAGATCCATGACTGGTTGTTGGAGCATTACAAAATTAAGACAGCCGAACGAACTACGCGAAGACTTGTAGAGTTACTTCGTGAAACCCACAAGATCAAGAAGGCATCGATTCCCCGATCGTACGAGGCCGTTGATGAACTTCCCATGGGGCACCAGATGCAAGTAGACTTTGGGCAAAAGCACATCAGAACTCCAGATGGACAGTACGTCAAAGTGCACTTTGTGGGATTTGTCCTGTCTCATTCTCGTTACAAGTGGGGGTGCTTTAAGGATAAGCCATTTACCAGTGGGGAACTTGTTCAAAGCCTCTACGGATGCTTTGAATACATGGGGGGTAAACCCCGTGAGTTAGTATTTGACCAAGACAGTATCGTTTCCGCGAATGAAAATTATGGGGATATTATGTTCACCTATGAGTTTGAGCAGTTCAAGCAAGCCGAGAAAATTGATGTGTATCTCTGTCGAAAGGCCGACCCTGAGAGTAAAGGCAAGGTCGAATCGGTTGTAAAGTTCATCAAGATTAATTTTCTTCAGAATCGGTTCTACATGGGCTTAGATCTTTTAAATCAAAGTTTTGAAGCCTGGCTTGAACGCACAGGGAATGCGAAAGTTCATGGAACAACAAAAAAAGTACCGGCTAAAGTGTTTCTGCTCGAACAAGAACACTTAAAACCAGTACTTCCCACGAAAATATCTATGTGTGAGGAAAGTATAACTCGAAGTGTTCGAAAAGACAATACCGTTCTTTACCTAAGCAATCGATACTCAGTCCCTCAAGGGACATTTGGTAAGAAGGAAGATGTTGTCTTAAGGATTGACGGTGAAAAGCTTGTCGTCGAGCAAGTTTATGGCGACTATATCATCGCAGAGCATACTATTTCAACGGAGAAAGGGAAACTCATAAAACTCCCAGCTCACAGAAAGGATTATGAGCAAAGTGCACATCGCCATCTAGATAATCTTTGCGAAGTTCTTGGTCATGAATACCATGACTACTTCGAAACCATGAGAACCTTGAAGCCACGGTATTTTAAAGACCAGAGCCAGCTCGTCATGGAGCTTGTACGCCAGCATGAAGTTAATTTGGTAAGAGAGTCGATCGACTATTGTCGGTCTCTGGAAATCTACAGTGCGACAGATCTTCGAGATACGGTAATCTATCTTAAAGGCAAAAAATGTGAGGATAATCTTCCTGAAGTTGCCCCTGTCATTAAGACCCTGACCAATCCAAAGGCTGCAGCTGTAATCACTCAAAAGCGGTCGATTAAGCAGTATGAACGGGTTGGTGGGTTATCATGAGGACAAAAACCATGGAATCTATTGAATCAATGCTGACAGCACTCCATCTTGAAAAAGTAGAATTCGAGAATCTTTTCCAAGGAGAACACAGTCCGCTGGAAAGCCTAAGCCTTTTCCTGTCCGAGCAGATTCGTCTTAAAGATCAAAAGGCTACTGAGAGCAGAATCAAGCGATCAGGTATGCCACAACTTAAGACCCTAGAAGAATTCGACTTTGGCTTTCAACAAAGTATAACCAAGGAACAAATGCTCAGGTTATCCGACTTTACATGGGTTGAACAGGCTTATAACATTATGTTTTTGGGACCACCAAGCGTTGGGAAGTCGCATTTGGCCAGTGCCCTCGGTTATCTAGCGCTTCAGAAAGGGTATACCGTATCATTTTTATGCTTGGATGAATTGATCAAAATCCTTAAAACGGCCGAAATTACGGCGTCATCAAGGAGAAAGCTTAAATATCTCTATAAGGCGGATCTCATCATAATAGATGAAGTCGGGTTCTTGCCTGTGAGCAAAACGGAATCTAATCTATTCTTTACATTCATTGCAGCCATGCATGAAAAGACTTCGCTCATTATTACATCCAATAAAGGTTTTAGCGAATGGAGTGGTTTCTTGGGAGATGAGGTCATTACAACGGCTATCCTAGATCGACTGGTATACAAGTGTGAGATTTTCAACATGACTGGAGAAGGTTACCGGCTCAAAAACCGAAAGACGATATTATAATCTCACAAGAGTTATCCACAATGTGATGCTAAATATTCTAGTACTGTTATTAAGATCAATGCGGTCAAAAAAACCGATCAATTTGTGGCCAAAAAGAGATCATTTTACTTGACCGCTTACAGTAATTTAAAAATCGCCTGAGGTCGTCCTCTTGTGTTGCGTTTTCCATCTCTTTTGCGGTTACATAAAGTCCAAAATTTGTTGTTAAAAAATCAATACTAGATCCCTTAACCCATACACCATCTTCTTTTAAAAATCCATCTATATCTAACACTATATGAACAACGCTATACGTGCGAGTTGCATCCTGTGCAAAAAACCACAGATTAAACTGTGAGATGCTAATAGCAATGTTTAGATTAGTCGAGTAACTTTATTTGATGTATTTGAGATGTGATTGTCCACTAATCAACGACCAATCTTAATTCATCCATCACTTATTTGTTCACATTCGTCATTGTTTGGAGATCAAGCTGATAATTGATCTGTAATTCCATATTCCCCCATTTCCTTAACCACTCTTCGTCCTTGATCGGTTGCGAGAAGGGGGTAAGCGAGTGTGTCCCCACTTGCAAAGGATCAACTTTCCACTGTTGCATATTCTGTAGTAACGCAGTTGTTTGTATTTCTAAATAGGATTTGATCTCTTGATTAAGGTCCTCTAATTCGTCACTATCGCTTATATTTTTATCCCCCCGGTACTCCTCGATTCTGCCGACCAAATTCACCTTAATTGAAATTGACGAGTAGTCTGGAGCTAATTTTATAATAACCTTTGAACGAATCTGACCTAAAGAGACGGCTAAGGACGGAATCGGTAAAATTTTGAGGTAATAATCGTTATTAAGGAGTTGGTGAATTTGATCATTCATGTCGCTGATGGTTGCAACTAATTTGTCATCCTTGAAAAAGGCAGTTCCATCGTAGATGAAATTTTCTTTGTTAACTTTAAAAACAGGCAGTATGGGATCTGAAAATGGAGAGTACAACCGTTTCAAGAATTGATGCAAATTAATTACAGTGATATCCCCTTGATTTTTTGTTTCATAATGTTTAAGCATACGATAAAGAAAATAATCTAGGTTCTCTTGTTTATCTACTTGATTTCTGATGTAATCCTCAAAATTTCCTTTGATGACCACGAGATAGAGCCGTTGGGAGATATCGGGATCTGTGAGAAGGGTGTCGATAAGGGGAAGAATCCCTTTCTTGGCAAGCTCTTCGCTGATAAACAACATTCGGAGTTGTCCTGATTTCAATTCGCGATAATAAACTAAATTAAAGTCCTTTCTTCCCTGTTTTAATAGATTAACTTGGAGGGTGAGCATACTTTTCTTCTCATTGATCAATGGCGGCACCAATGTGCTTATTTTCAATTTACCTGATTCACCTTCTTGGATAGACCAGAAAATAACAGGAGCGATTTCTTCGACCGTATTGTTCTCCACAAAAAAAGAAGAACATCCGCTCAACAAGACGATATTCATTATTATCATCAATAAAACTACTGGTTTTATATGCGTCATACTTTGAAACGCCCCTTCAGTTTTGTGGCTACCAGAAGGAAGGCCGGAACTAAAAGGTAGGTGAATGCCCCTACTCCAATCTGAAGGTTCAGCCAAATGTTCTGTTCTTCGGCGGATTTCCAGAACCACTGATTGACTATGAGGATACTTACAAGAATTATTATAAAACTTGCCGCAAAACCCATTCGTGTGGTCTGTCGCACCCCTTTTCCCAAGAGGATTCGGGTAGCCCCATAAAATAATAAAATGAAAATTGAGTTAACAAATACAAGGACAAACAGATGGACCGAGATCAAAACTATATCAATTCGTTCATAGGCAGGAAATTGCAGGTACCGAACCATATCGAGTACAGGATACTTCGTTTTGTCTAAGTAATTGGAACTAAAAAATAATAACGATGATATAAATAAAACCATATATTCAAAGACTGAGATCGTATTGGCGATCGTCAAGTATTTTAGCATCTTTTGCTTTGGCCTTAGCCAAGGAGTCAAACATACCAAAAATTCAACTCCTGACAGTGATGACCAAACCAATAACAACCCTTTCCAAGAAATTGCCGACCATTCCGGCGGCATCAAAGGATATAAATCATGCATAGAAGCAATCGGCGGAAAGAAAAATGAATAATATATGATCACCATCCAAATTGTACTTAGAAATGCGATCACAACAAAACGTATGGTATTCTCCATCCCTTGAGAGGCTAGGTAAAAGCAGACTATAAAGATGGAAAGAATTAACCAATTGGAAGTCATCGAGGGAAATATATATTGGTGCGCGATTTCCACAAATCCCAGTGTCATTACAGTTATTCTGAGCAAGATTAGAAACAAACCAAGAAAAGCAAATACTCTAACCGTCCTTTCACCTAATAGCTGCACGAATCCTTGATAACCCTGCACTGAAAAATCAGATGAAAACCACTTGGATAACAGCATCAAATTAACTTGCGATAAGATTCCTACGGCCATAATCCCCATAATCATATAAGGATGAACTAAATGCCTCGGCATGATTATAAAATAGTAAAGCATTTGCATTCGATTGACCATCAACATGAAATAAACGCCGCTAAAGGGAGACGATTTTTCAAATAACGAAGGTGAGGGCAAGTGATCATCTCCTTCGGCTGGATCGCCATTTCTGTCGGGGATATAAAGAAACAGGACGCGTCTTGATCCACTGCAGGGGTGCTCGAATAAAAAGATCCTTCCAATCGCTCATATGTAAAGGAGCGATTGGGGCAAAGTAAGGCTGCTTCAGTGATGTAAGCCCATTTAAATGAACGAGAACTATAATGAACCCAAGTGCCATACCAAATATTCCAAGAATTGACGAAAGTAGCATAAAAGCAAATAAAAGTAGCCTGTTAGCTTTGACCATCAGATAATTGGGAACTAAAAACGAAGCAATTGTGGAAATACCTACTGTGACAATTAACACTTTACTTGCGAATCCGGCTTCAACAGAAGCCTGCCCAATGACAATCCCGCCAATTACTCCTAAAGTTTGTCCAGTCTTCGTAGGCATTCGAAGACTGGCTTCAATTATGATTTCGATTATGATTAACATTAGAAATGCTTCCCAAAATGGGGTAAAAGGCAATTTGCTTCTGGATTCTAATAAAACGAATAGCACTTGAAGGGGAAACATCTGATAATGATGTGTGTTTAAAGCGACATAGAGAGGGATCATGGTCAACGAAAGAAAAAAGCTTACAAAGCGAACGCCACGCAAAAAACTTCCAATCAGCCATCGATGGATATAATCGTCGGGAGAGATAAAGAGATCAAAAAATGTGATAGGGGCAATTAATGCAAATGGAGTATTGCCAACCAAAATCGTGAGTTTTCCGGCGCCCAAAGCATAAACACATGAGTCCGGACGGTCTGTCTGTTGGAATTGGGGGAAGATACTATGAACGTGATCCTCCATAAACGCGGCAACTTGAGATGAATCTAAAAACAAATCATAATCAATCGTAAGAATTTTACTTTTCGCAATGGTAATTAATTCAGGATTAGTCAATCCCTCAATGTACATAAGTACAATCGGTGTTTTAGTTAGAGAACCGACTGTGAACTTTTCCGTTTTGAGTGTCGTCAGTGGTAGCCGCCTTCGAATCAGTGTAACATTTTGTTCTATTTGTTCACTAAAGCTATCTTTTGGACCGAATAAAATGGTTTCCGTTTCAGAGGATTCAATGGAACGGCTTAATGGATTTTCTAGTTTAATGGCCAACCATTGGTCCTCACTACGATCACGAAGAAGTATCGCCCCCTCCATCAGTTGCCTCTGAGCCTCATCTAAGTCATTGACTTTCGATGCTTTACAAACGTTTATACATTCGTGAATAGGGGCTGGAGAATGATGGATCAACGGTTCAATAATTTCATCATTCAAACGTTCTTGATTAATCAACGTTCTTATATACAGAAGTGTAACCTTATGGTCTGGATTAATTTGACGTTCAATGATTTCTGCATCATCCATGTTCACCACAATGTTTTTCAGAGTATCTAGTGTTAAAGTTGTATTTTCAACTTCCTTGTTAGGGTCATTTTGTTTCCGGTCGCTTCCACTCTTCCTCTTTTTCCAAAACATAAGCGGTCAACACCTTAGATTAATAATTTAGCGATAAAGGTAAAATATAGAATTTTATTATTCGCATTTATTATGATTAGTTCCGCTTCATTTTATACTGGACAAGAAATTCAAAAAAGGCCCTGAAAGATACAATAGCCTAATTAAATGATACCTGCATAAATTTATTTGGAGGAGATCGCTGAGGAATAGAAAAGAATTTCGGTGATTGCGTCTTTACCCCGACAGGGATGTTCGCTAAACTCCCATTTAGTGAACTTCCAGTTATTCTACATTCGCGGAATAACATCAGGTGGCTCCCTATCCAGAATGGTGGCTCTGAAATTCCAGAAATGTGGCTCTCACAGCCCGGAATCGAGGCTCATTTTGACCCGGAGTATTCATATTTGGTGTAAGTTCAAATTCCCAAACGTGGGTCTGTTGACAAACAGGGTAAATAATAGCTATTAAGGACAATTAGCAAAGTTAACTGAGAGATTTTTCTGCAGCCCCAACATCATCAGCCCAACACGCGGATATGCGACAGCCGGCCTTAGCGGTGCTGCCCCATACTTTACCAGTCTTTTTAGGTTCAGGGCCATCGCCGAAAAGAGGCATTGTTCCTGGACTTTCTCAATGCCTCGCTTCCGAGTGAACCTTAGATTGTGACATCGTTTTTGAAGAGCAAAATTCCCTTCGCATATTATCTGCCGCTTGCGCATGATGTAGCGGTATAAGGCTGTTCCCACTAATGCGTGATGGCGTTCCTGATCCTCTTGATAGAAGTCCCGTCTGACTTCTTTATAATTAGCCTTACCGGCAATACATTGGCTTTTCAACGGGCAGTTTTTACAATCTTCTGATCGTGTGACATAATTTTTGCCCACTCTGTATCGTACTTTTCTTACACCTATGTAACGCAGCGTACAGCCGTTAGGGCAGATGTAGCAGTCATTCAGAGCATCATAGTGGAAATCCTCAATGGCAAATAATCCTCTTTCTTTACGCCAATGGGCTGTATGACCGGGGTTAATAGGGATATAAGCTCTTACTCCGAGCTGATGTAAACCATGATGAACAGCCACTGTATCATAACCACTATCCAATCCGGCATAACGGAAGGGAAGCCGTAATTCTTTCTTTTGGTAAGCTATCCGTTCGACACAATAAGGTGCGTCGGTCACATCCCCTGGCGTGACATGGACATCGGTTACGATGCCATAGCGGATATCTGAGCTTTGATGGCAAAGGTAGTGAAAGCCAGCCGGCTTGGGATGTCTGTGCATCCACCCTGCTTCAGGATCGGCGAGGGACTTCTTTTTTACCGTCGAAGTGATGTCGGCCGCCTCTGATTTTTGCTGGATATGACCACCATGCTCGTCGTTAAGCTTAAGCCAGTAGTCACTGGGACCTTCCATAAGGATAACTTTCTCCGCATGACCGTTAGCAGCATTGGCTTTGAGATGGGTTGAATCCATGACAACACATTCTCCTCCGATGAGTCCCGCTTCAGCGCAACGCTCAACCACGGTGGTGAATATCTCCCGAAATACTTCTGTATCCTTAAATCGGCGTCTGCGATTTTGGGAGAAAACGGAGTGATCCGGAACCTTATCTTCTAAGTCAAGGCCTAGAAACCAGCGATAGGCGTTATTCACAATAATCTCTTGTTCCAACCTCCGTTCAGAGTCTATTCCGTAGAGGTAGCCGATCAAGAGCATCTTTACCAGAACAATCGGATCAATCGATGGTCTTCCTTTATCGCTGTATAACGGTCTCATGATGTCATAGATAAAACTGAAGTTTATCGCTGCGTCCAACCTGCGCAGAAAGTGCCCTTTAGGAACAAGGTTCTCCATAAAGACGCAAAGCATCCGGTTTTGTTTCTGTTTTTCCTCTTTCATCATTGGCTCCACCCCCTACTCTATTATACCACGTTTGAGGGTGATATCTCTCGATTTCTGGAGATTTCCGGTGATAAATTTAAATATTAGCCGATTTCTGATATTGGCTCAGCTAAATGGTATGTCCTAAAAACACTTGGTTTTGAACAAACTTGCCACGGCTTGATATTGGCTGATAAGCTTCTGTGCTTTTGTCAACAGACCCACGTTTGGGAATTTGCCCTGTCGGGGTGTTACCATCACGGGAACAGCCCTTTTTTGTAATGAAAATTTATAAAGATTTAGTTGAAATTAAAGGATATTTCAAAGGAAAAGATGAATTATATCAGAATACTATTAATATTGGGACCAACCTATAAGAATGGGGGGATGACCCATGAGAAGTAAGACAACGAGATCCTCCGTGCTTATTATTGCCGTTGTGTGCTTAATGGTTTTGCTGAGTAGCGGTGGAATCTATACTATTTATTTAACGCATACGATAAGGTCTGATGCTCAAATCATCAATAAATTGGGTATTATTCGAGGATCGCTACAGCGTCTGGTGAAGCTTGAAGCCCAAGGTACGGCAAGGGACGATATAATTGGCGAGATCGATTCAAGAATTCAAGAATTCAATGAAAACAAAATAGTAGTGTATGATGACGATCATGAGATTGATCAAGCTCTAGATAATCTATCCCTATCCTGGCTGCAATTAAAGCAGATGATCTATGCTTACAGAAGCAATCCATCTGAGGATATCAGACAAGCAATAATTGATAAGAGTGAAGAAGTTTGGGAAAAGTCTAATAGCATGGTCTTGATATCCCAGATTGTCAGTGAGAGGAAGCTCATCAATTATCAGATTAGCAATGCCTTTTTTGCGATGAATCTAGTATTGGGATTGCTGATCATCCTTTTGATAAAGAAATACGTCAAAGATAAGCTGGAGCATTTAGTCAATAGAGATGAAATGACCAATGTGTATAATCGGCGCCACTTTAACGAATATTTAAAACTGGAAATTTCAAAATCCCAACGATACGCGAAGCCATTATCACTGATCATGTATGATATTGATTATTTCAAGCGAGTTAACGATCGATTGGGCCACGATGTAGGTGATTATGTCTTATTAGAATTAACCAATCTTGTAGGGGCTAATATTAGAAAGTCTGATCTACTATTCAGGATTGGAGGAGAAGAATTCGCAATACTCATTCCTGAATCGATAGATGTTGCCTTTGAGAGCTGAAAAAATTAGAAAAATTGTTGAAGTTCATAGCTTCAAACATGTTGGGGAAATCACCATAAGCTTAGGCCTTGCGCAGTATGTTGAGGGTGACACCATGGACACGATCTACAAGAGGGCGGATATTGCTTTATATAAGGCGAAGAATGAAGGCAGAAACAGGTCTGAAACTGTATTATCGTGAAAAGATACAGGTTGAATTAAAGAACTCCCCGAAAACGTTGATTATTTCTATAGCTATTGATATAATGACAAAGATTTCACAAATAATTAATACTAATAAGGAGGGTATTTGCTATTAGTAAGAAGATTGCTTTTTTTATGATGACCATTCTACTATTAACTGTAGCACTCACTGGATGTAATTCAGGATCCACCACCACCACCCTAGAGACTGAAAAACCTGCTATCGAGCAATTGATGAAAGACTACTTTGAAGCGTCGCAAACTCTTGATTACAGGACTTGGACTGGTGAGACAGAACTTCAATATACGACTCCAGAGCTTTCGCAACAGCTAAAAGAGACGTTTCCGGGATACAAAACATCATTTACGGAGAAGCAACTTGTTGAAAAGTTGGACTCTCTTGTCATAGACGAAATATCTTTAAAAACGGAAGCAACGGGTTATGTCGTTTGCCTAGTCCAAGCATCTGGGGAAGAAAGTGGGACGCCCTTCACGCAGAAGAGTAAATACTTCCTTGAGATTCAAAAAACAGATGGAAAATGGTTGATAAGTAAATATGCTGTTCAATAAATAATTCATGAAATTGCAAAGCGTTCTTCACTGGACTCTGTCAATGACGGGGTCCAGTTTTTTAGCACATTGATTAGCAAGGGATCACTTGATATAATGTAAATGTTCACAATCAACTAGATAAGAATATGCAGTATAGGGGGGTATATTATTAATAAGAAGATTGTATTTTTTTTGATTACCATGCTATTATTGGCTGTAGCCCTTACCGGATGTAATTCTGAAAAAACCGCTTTTTCAGAAGATGTAGAGAAGGTCGCTGTTGGGCAGTTAGTGGAAGATTACTTTCGAGCATCTTATACTATTGACTATAGCACTTGGGATGGTGAAGCTGAGCTTCAGTATGCGACAGATCGATTTGCTGAGAAATTGAAAATGATTTTCCCAGAATACAGAAAATCATTTGCGGAAATACAGCTCACTGAAAAATTCGATTCTATAGAGATTGGAAATATATCTTTCGATTCTGATACTTCTGGTAAAGTTGAGTGTGCTGTTCAAGGGTCAGGAACTGAAAATGGGGTAGCCTTTTCTCAAACTATGAATTATCTTGTTGAGGTTAAAAAGGTTCGTGAACTGTGGCTGATTGAAAACTATTATGTTCAAGAAACTTCATAGAATAATTATTGCAAAACCCCGGGGGAACCTTGATGAATTGGTTTCCCCGGGGTTTTGCTTGATGCATCTTAAAGCTTACTTCCTTTAAAATCCGAAATAATTAAAATTTGTAAAAAAAGAGAAAAAAACTATTGACAACAATATCCATCCTTGTTACAATACCCCTTGCGTGCAAATGTTGTGCGCAAACTATATGTTAATACTGAGTGAGAAAGAAAGAGGTTGTTATGAGTTTCCAAAATGAGTTTCTAACCCTTCATGGCGAGATTAAGAAGCTTTCCAAGCTTGATCAGCATAACTTCAATGCTGAGAGCAAATTTTCAAATCTAAAAGAACAAGTCTTGAACGTCCTCAAAGCATTATTTGGCGAAACCTCCAGAGAATACCGTGTTGTAAGATTGACGAATTCGCCTGCTACCATCACGAAGGTTATGAATCATATTGCAAACCGGACCAGCCAAAATATTGCTGTAAATAGTTAAGCTTGTTAAGCGAATAAAATGCTACTGATGCCGTCTCCCAAATCGGGGGATGGCTTATTTTAATTATAAGAAATTAATATGGGATAATTCAAAAGAATTATTTAGAAATCTGTGAAAATTATAACATTCTTATGATTTCTATGCCATAATATAAATTAGGGATAGATAAATTCTGACCCTAGAATTAGGAAATTATGTTGAATAATCAGTCGATATGTTTTGTGTAGAATTATCAAGGTAGGGGATTATCATGATTTCACGGGATCAAGTGGTTGAAAGGATCCTGAAAAGAAAAGAATGGTTGCTTCTTACCGTTAAGGCTGTTCTTGTTTTTACAATGCTTTGGGCAGTGCTTTTTTATATGTATGCTTTGTCCCATGCTATGCCCTTCGCGCAGCTTAATAAGGTAGCCAATGCTATACAATTGTTCTGTGGTTTAATCATCGGGATCCAAACTCTCGTTTATGCTCGGTTTAGCCAAGAATATTATTTAGTATTGGGGATTGCCTTGGGGGTGCTGAGTTGGACATTAGGGCAACTCTATTGGTTCTCTTATCTTCTGTTAGAAGGGCCTATGATACCTTGCCTATCAATCGGTGATTTAGGTTTTATTAGTATTTATTTCTTTTTAATTGGGGTAATGCGCACAATCACAAACAGGATACCTAAATATACCATTGTAATAAAATACCGAGATCTTTGGCCACTTGCCTTGTTGGTCGTTCCAATCTTTATTGCCCTTGTAGGTGAATGTTCGCAGGTACACAACCTCGACAATTTTGCAATGACTCTAGCGATTGTCTATCTGCTTTGGAAGGCTCAGCCCATTTACACTCTGCCTAAGTATCAGCTGTTTCTTTCGGGTATTGGCTTACTGTGTTTGAGTGATATCATATACATGCTGAGTGCGGTCTTATTTCCTGAGGGATATACCCTGACGACAGAGGCCTTATTCCCGATAGCTCTTTCCTTAACTGCCTATGGATTTATGAAAGTTGAGGAGATGTCTGATGGGTGAAGCAATCTTTGTAGGAACTATTTTACCACTTGCATTTTTAATCATTATCCTTAAAGGGGAGAACAAACTGCTGATGCTGTTTTTCACATGGGGTTTGATTGCCTTTGCACTCTCCTTAACCCTGAACAACACTCTCGTGAGGATTTTGGTCATTGATACACGAGAACTTTCTATTACTTGGGCTCCTATTGTCGAGGAATTTACTAAAGCTCTTCCTTTAGGTTACTTTATATTAAGACCGGGAAAAACGAACATTCCTTTTGCCTATTTTGGGATTGCCGCAGGGATAGGGTTTTCAATCCAGGAAAACTATGTGTATCTTTTCAGTCATATGACAGGGGATGGGTCACCCGTCCTCTTTGTTATCACTCGCAGTGTGACTTCTTGTTTGATTCATGCAATAACCACTGGCATGGTCGGCTTTGGTCTTACTATGACGAAAAAATTCGATGGCTCGGTTTGGCCCATCCTTTTCGGGCTATTCACTTTGTCTGTAACGATCCATGCATTATATAATCTTTATATAACTTCCTGTTATCAAAACATTGCTATGTTGATGCCTTGTGTACTTTATCTCATGGGACTTGTAGTGTTAAGTTCTAAAGGGGATAGTAAAGACAATAAGGTTTAGCCTAAATAACAACAAGTTTTTTTTCAAGTTCTTTTTGGAATTCATTGGTTGTATCAAGCGCTTCCTTCGATTCCAGTTCATGTCTAGAGTAGGAGGTTAGCTTAATGTTTTTGTTCATCTGACGTAGAGATTATAGAGAAAAGATTCGATCTAAGAAACAAACACAAAAGCGAGTATCCTAGTGGCATTAGGACTCGCTTTTTGCTTTATATTAGTAATAGGAATGTATTATCCAAAATGACCCGTCAGAATAAGTACGAGGAGGACGCAAATGTATAGTTTAGCTTACGGAGAAGTTTCTTGCGAAGAAATGTATCAATTGATTAGAGTTTATACAGCAACGAATGAAAAGGTTACCTATGAGTTGACAGAATACAGAATAATTTAATTTAGCGAGGTGGAGAATTTGCAAAAGGTGTTTGTGCTTGATACTTGTGTCCTACTTCATGATCCTAAGGCAATCTTCAATTTTGATGACAATGAGGTGATTGTGCCTTACGCAGTACTAGAAGAACTGGAAAACAAGAAGAGACTTCTCGATGAGGTAGGTCGATCAGCACGCGAAGCCATACGCCTATTTGATCAGCTAAGGCAAAACGGACAACTTGCCGAAGGGGTGAGCCTACCCGATGGTGGAACCTTCAGAATCGAGCTCAACCATTACTCGGAGAATCCTTTGCCACTGTACTCAGACATTAAGTTGCCGGATAATCGGATATTGGCTGTGGCCTTGAATTTAGGCCGTGAAGATGAGCGACCCGTTATTGTGGTAACCAAGGATATCGCTATGCGTGTGAAAGCGGATGCCCTCTCTGTCAAAACCCAAGATTACTACAATGATAAAATCAGCCTCACTTCTTTAAATGATGATGTAATCAAGCTTGAACTAAAAGATAGTGAGGTAAATGGACTCTATCAGATAGGCCATATCAGCTTAATTGAACCAAAGTTGCCTAATAGCTGTGCCAAAGGATTGCTCAGTGATGGCACTGTAATACCCCTTATCGTTTCCTGCGATGGAACAAAGCTAATCAAGCTCCATAGTCGCAATAAGGATCATTGGGGAATTGTCCCGAAGAATATTGAACAAACATGGGCTTTAGGCATTTTGAGCAACCCTCAAATCAAATTAGTTAACCTCATGGGGCCTGCAGGTACTGGAAAAACCTTAATCACTTTGGCCAGCGCCTTAGAGCAGACCATACATCAGGATCTCTATACGCGAATCCTCTGTGCCCGGCCGGTGATCCCCTTTGGGAAGGATATTGGCTTTTTGCCCGGCGAAAAAGAGGATAAGGTACGTCCGTATATGCAACCAATTTATGATAATCTAGAGTTCTTATTGCGGCCAAAGCAGGATAAGCTTCGCGATAAAGACAGCGAAGCTTTGGTGGAAAGCACTGTGGATTTGCTCAAAAAAAGAAAGCAGCTGGAAATCGAAGTCCTTACCTATATTCGAGGCCGAAGTATTGCTAATCAGTTTATTATCATTGATGAAGCCCAGAATCTCACCGCTCACGAGATCAAGACCATTATTACTCGTGCCGGTGAGGGAACGAAAATCGTTCTTTGCGGCGATCCGGATCAAATCGACCATCCTTATTTGGATAAAGAAAGCAACGGGTTGGCCTATGTGGCTTCCCGACTAAAGGGACAGTCTTTCTATGGTCAAGTAGGATTGCTCAAAGGAGAGCGCAGCGAACTGGCAGCCCGCGCTGCCCAGTTACTTTAAGCATAAAGAAAACCTGGCTTCGCGACGTAAGCACTGCTTGCGCACTTGTTGCCTTTAAAGCATATATCCAAAAAGGCGAAGTCGCTGGTTTAACGATTATTTAGCCAATTCCGGAAATTCTGCAGATCGGAATCCACTTGCTTGAGTACCAAGCCCAGAACGAACATATCATCTACATAGCCTACTCCGGGGATATAATCAAAAAGGATATCGATAGGGGATAGGAAGTAGATTAAAGCGGCAAAGATAGCAATGATGGATCCAGTAGGGATATCACGATACTCTTTCGTGATATAAGCTTTGACGATTTGGATTAATAGGAGGATATCTTGGTAGACCTTATTAATGGGCCCGGTGTTGATATTGAGCTTCTCTGCCTTAGCAAAGACAGCATTGAGTCTTTCCTGGGTTGCATCGTGATTGAGGAGGGTCCTTTTGGCTTCATCTTGGAACGTATTAAATTTAGCTATTATCTTTTCCTTAAGATTTTGTCCAATGTGCATCGACTTGTCCTCCTAGCCGAACATGGCCTTTTCCACAAGTTTCGAAGGAAAGGCGCTCAATCATCTGAGCAAAACGTTCTCCCTTATGGCCATGATCTTTTAATATTAATGGCTTGAGAAATATCAACTGTCTCTGCCACTTCCTCTTTCGGAATTCTATAGTATTAGCTTAATTCTGGGTTTCAAGCTCACTAAGTCTCTTTTTGAAATATGTTTTGATAGGTTCTATATATTCAGGCTTGAGGCTATAGCGGCTTAATACTCTGGTAAAATCACGATCTAAGCCGTAGGTTCCATATTCATACCATTCTGCCTCTAAAGTGCAGACGGCTTTTACTTGGTCGTAGATATAGGATGTGCCGGAGAAGTTTTCAAAAAGGGTATTCAATTCTTGAGAGATCTGCTCATGGGGCAAGAAAAGGTTAAAGGGATGTTTAGCTTGTTCAGATTCATAGATTCCGTCGTCTTCCCAAACAAAAGGCTGATCACAGAGTTCTATAATTTCGCGGCAGGTTTTCATCATCTTTTCTTTTTCATCGATAGTCACAGACATTCATAACACCTCTGATTTTTTGTAATTTCTACGTTCATTATACAGCGATTAAACGAAGTAGGGATTTTAGGGTTTATTTTGAAAATTCTTTAAAGATAAAGATGGTACACTTTCCTTGAGTGTACCATCCATTGAGCTAGGTCCAAAGTTTGATTCCCTGGGGAATCAGAGAAAAATGCACAGGTGTAAAGCCAGGATGCTCTCCATCGAGCTCTAGGAAAGCAGAAGGATTGGCGATAATGGAAATCTCCTTACCCTGATAGACTGAGACTCCAGAAATATCTAGGTGGTGTCCTTGATAAATTTTGGGCAAATGACGTAAAATTTTGCTGATGGGGAGGTCTCCGAGCACAGTAATATGAAAGAGACCATCGGTTAGTTCGGCGTGAGGAGCAATCATCATCCCGCCGCCGAAGTAACGTCCGTTGGCGATCATAATACTGTTGGTGGGACCATTCACGACAACTTCCCCGTCAATAACGCATTTCATATTCTTATTCTTATAAGCAATAATGCTCATCAGACTGCCAAGAAGGAAAGAAAGTTTTCCGCCAAGAAATTTACTGCGCTTATTGACGCGATCGGCGGTCTCTCCCCCTAGGCCCACATCCGCTACATTAAGAAAATAACGGTGGTGCAGGATACCGGAAGAATCTTGGTATTGAGCAAGTCCACAATCCACAGAAGTAATCTGCTCTCGGTGCAGAACCTCCAGAAGAGAAGGAAGTCCGCGGCTTTGGTTAAGAGAGCGGAGAAAATCTCCCCCTGTTCCATGGGAGAAAATTGCGAGACTTGCCTCCGAATTAACGGGTTGTTGATTCTCAAAAAGGCCGTTTACCACCTCGTTTAGGGTGCCGTCTCCACCAACAGATAGGATTCGTGTATAGTTATGCAAGGCTTGTCGAGTTAGTGTAGTAGCTTCCCCTGGACTGGTCGTATAAGCATAATCAAGATTGATTTTTTGATCGATAAGACGTTTGTATATTTTGGGCCAGATTTTGCGCGTTTGACCGTTTGCAGATGCGGGATTTACAATGGCAAACCAGGGGGTTTTATTCATGTCAATAGCCTCTTATGGAACAATTGTTACAGGGCAAGGCGTCTCATGAAGCACATGGGTTGCAACGCTCCCAAGAATGGCCCGTTTAACGGCACCTAGGCCACGGTAACCCATAACAATGTTATCTATGGCGCTTTCTTCAGCTTCGGCACAAATCTCCCGACCGGGATCGCCGATGCGCATCTTAGTTTGGATGGGGACCGCTGAATCTTTAGCAATTTCCAGAGCATGATCGAGGACTTCTTTGCTAGCATCTTCTTGCATATCTTTGATTTGCTCCTGAGTTGCAAAACGTTTTACATTGGGTGCGTTGTTGTAATTCGGCTGAATGTTTAGGAAGATAAGCAAATCGGCTTTTCCTTCAGCTAGAGTAAGAGCATAGCGAATAGCCTTGTCTGAATTGGCGGATCCATCAACAGGTACTAAGATTTTGGTCATATGCAATTCACTTCCTTATCTTTAAAGTTGTCCACTTCCTTTCATTCTAACATTAACTCATAGGAAAGTTAAGTCAACTTTGTTATACTAAACGGTGAAATGTTTAAATGGATGTGATTGTAAGATGAATACCCTATATGATGTTAGGGGTGGGGTAGGTGGAGACTCTTACCTTGTTGTGGGGGATCGAAAGGCGGCACTGCTTGATTGTGGCATGGCTTTTAGTGCAGCGGATTTAATTGATAATCTAAAGGGCGTTCTTCAAGGACGTCGGTTGGATTATGTTTTTATTACCCACTCTCATTATGACCATGTGGGAGCTCTGCCCTACTTAAAAAAGGAATGGCCTAGTCTAGAGGCTATGGGTTCTGAATATGACTTAAGAATCTTAGAACGACCAAGTGCACTGGAATCAATTCGGGAATTAAGTAGTGAAGCTGCCCAAATGTATTCGGGGGAAACCATCGAGGAATACAATGATGAACTGATGAAAATCGATACAGTGGTAGTTGAAGGTCGTTGTATTGATTTAGGAAATACACAGATCAAGGTCATAGAAACTCCGGGACACACCCGTTGTACATTATCCTTTTTAATTAATGATGAGATTCTCTATGGCAGTGAATCTTTGGGTGTTATGAACCAATCAGGTAAGATATCTCCGTCCTTTATCGTAGATTATGATCAAGCGATTCAGTCCATCCAAAGATGCCAGGCTCTCAATCCCAAGGTAATCTATTCCCCCCATTATGGAATGATCGACCAAGAGCTTAAGCCGGATTATTGGCAGGAATGCCTTGATGTTGCAGAATACTCTCGTCAATTAGTACTCCATTATTTGAAATTAGGCTATACAGTCGATGAGATTTTAGTGGAATATGAAAACGTTTTTCGCAGTAAAGAATATTATGTAGAACAACCTCTGTTTGCTTTTCAGATTAATTCTCGAGGCATGATTAATGCAATAATTAAGTCTCAGGCTGAGAATGTGGACTAGAGTGTTTTCAAAGTATAAAGTCTTAATAAAAATTTAAGAAAATGTACAAGGTTATATCGAGATTTCATCAGTTATAATAGGGTTATGAATTGCCTAGAGGGAAGTATTAATTATATTAGGGAGGAACAGTAGAATTGATCGAGATTTTGAAGGCGATTATTTTAGGTATTGTTGAGGGAGTTACCGAGTGGCTGCCCATCAGCAGCACCGGGCACATGATATTAGTGGATGAATTTATTAAGCTGAATATGTCCGATGCTTTTATGGAAATGTTCTTCGTGGTGATACAGCTGGGAGCTATCTTAGCTGTCGTGCTGTTATATTGGCATAAGCTCAATCCCTTTTCGGTTCAAAAGGGAGGTGCGGGGAATAGAATTACAGTAAAACGAGAGACTATCGAGATGTGGATGAAGATTATCGTGTCCTGCATTCCCGCTGCGGTGATTGGCTTATTATATGACGATGAGATGAATGCCCTCTTTTACAATTACCAGACAGTTGCAATTATGCTGATTTTATTTGGTATTCTCTTCATTATCATTGAAAACAAGAATAAGGGTAAACGATCACGCATCAATCATCTTGCGCAGATTACTTATCCGATTGCCCTAATGATTGGGCTTTTCCAGCTGATCGCTGCGGTTTTTCCCGGGACATCCCGCTCCGGTGCTACTATCGTGGGAGGGCTTATGTTAGGGGTATCCCGTACAGTTGCCACTGAATTCACTTTCTTCTTAGCTGTTCCTGTCATGTTTGGTGCGAGCGCTCTTAAGTTAGTAAAGTTTGGTTTTAACTTTACCGGACAAGAAATAATGATTCTATTGATCGGCATGGTTGTAGCCTTTATTGTATCCATTCTATCCATAAAGTTCTTGATGGGCTATATTAAGAAGAATGACTTTAAGGCTTTCGGGTGGTATCGAATTATCTTGGGCATCATTGTTATCTTTTATTTTTCAATGCAGATGCTGTAGATCAAGAATCCTCTTGTGCGGTAATAGGTAATATGACCTTGAAATGGTATAATTGAGTGTGGAAAAAAAGTGAAGATGAAAAGGGAACTATACGAATGGAGGAATCGTAATGAAGAAATGGTTAATCCCCGTAGGAATCATTCTCATTTTGGGTATGATACTTAGCTCAGGTTACAATAACTTAGTCACTCTTTCCGAGACGGTAGACAGCAGTTGGAGCCAGGTGGAAAACCAGCTGCAGCGTAGAGCAGATCTGATTCCAAACTTGGTGAACACCGTTAAAGGGTATGCTGAACACGAAAGTGAAGTGTTTACTGACATAGCGGATGCGAGATCACGCTTGATTGGTGCAGGTAGCGTCGGCGAGGCTGCCGAAGCTGATGCTGAACTGAGCAGTGCTTTAAGCCGTTTGTTAGCCATATCGGAGAGCTATCCACTGCTCAAGGCTGATGCTAATTTCCGGGGTTTGCAGGATGAATTGGCCGGAACGGAAAACCGAATTGCGACAACTCGTATGGATTATAATAATGTGGTCCAAACCTACAATACGAAGATCAAACGCATACCAACGGCCTTCTACGCCGGAATCCTTGGCTTTGATGAGCGTGAATACTTTAAAGCGGATGCAGGTGCCCAAGAAACACCGACTGTCGATTTTTCAAAATAGACTCCCATGCTGTATAGGGTATTGGAAAAGAGTGCAACAGGTATAGGTTAGAGATTGATATAGCTTAAAGGAAGGGAATGAAGCACATGAAGAAAAAACATCTACTTGCTGCATTGGTACTATTCTTCCTTTCCTTAGTAGCTCCATTACAAGCTGCCCCTTCTATCCCTCAACCTACTCGTGACTTTTTTGTATTAGATCAAGCTAATGTATTGAATCCCGCTACCGAGCAAACCATTGTCCAAAATTCTGCAGCCTTAGCCCAAAAAACCAAGGCCCAGGTTGTGGTAGTCACCACCAATGATTTGGACGGGTATGAGCCGGAGGAGTACGCTTTAACCATTTTAAGGGAATGGGGTATCGGTGATAAGCAACTCAACAATGGCTTGTTGATTCTAGTATCCCCCAAAGAGCGGGTTTCTCGAATCGAGGTCGGTTATGGACTGGAAGGAGCTCTTCCTGATGCCAAGACGGGCCGGATTCAGGATGAATATATGATTCCGTATTTCCAAGAAGATAATTATGATCAGGGGATACTGAACGGGTATCTTGCCTTTATCCAGGAAGTGGCTGCGGAGTACCAGGTTGTGTTGGATAGCCGCTCACCCCAAGCTCTTTACCCATCTTCCTCTTCCTCTGGAGATGAATTCGATCAATTAGCTGCCTTGCCCCTAGGGGTCAAAATTCTCGGTATCATCGGGCTTGTTTTTCTCTTCTATCTTGATCATCGTTATTTCAACGGCTTCATCTTCGGCATGATTATTGGCATGCTGATGAGAGGCGGCCGTGGTGGCGGTGGAGGTGGAGGAGGCTTCGGAGGCGGCGGTGGTTCTGGCGGTGGCGGTGGCAGCACGAGACGTTGGTAGGATAGATGCTTCTTGACACCTTTGTTTGATAGGTGATATGATACAAAGTAAGAGAATATGGATAGGGGAGCTGTGGAACGGCTGAGAGGGAAACGAGTGTTTCCGACCCTTAGACCTGATCTAGGTAATGCTAGCGGAGGGACTAAGATGTATGAGCTTCTGCTTATGCACTTATGATTTATTAATGAAACCTTCTGCTAGCAGAAGGTTTTTTATTTTTATTAAGTTTTATCTAAAAAGGAGAATGAGAAAAATGATTAACGCCAGTGTTGCCATTCAAGTGTTACCCTCTGTAGAAGGGAAAGACGTGATCCGTGTGGTGGATAAGGTGATTCAATACCTAAAATCCTCAGGGTTAAATGTTTATGTGGGCCCTTTTGAAACCACCATCGAAGGAGAGTACGATCAACTGATGGAAATGGTCAAACGGTGCCAACTAATCTGTATTGAAGAAGGAGCTCCCAGTGTCATGTCCTATGTAAAAATTAGCTATAGGCCGGAAGGCGGGATCTTGACCATCGATGAAAAGGTTACAAAGCATCACCAATAGACTGTATCCCGCGGCTGTACTCTTAGGCTTATTATTAATCTGGTACGCGGTGACCTTCTTGGAAGTCGTGCCTAAGTTCATGTTGCCCTCCCCCGGGGATGTTGTCCGTGCTTTGATACGCTCTTTTCCTGATTTGATGATACACGCACGGATTACTTTGACTGAGGCCTTTGTGGGACTAACTATCAGTATTTTGCTAGCTTTTTGGATTGCCTTATTGATGGATCGTTTTGAGGGCCTTTATAAAGCCCTTCATCCCATTTTGGTTATCACTCAGACCATTCCCACGGTAGCTATCGCGCCCCTGTTGGTGCTGTGGATGGGCTTCGATATGGCACCGAAAATTACCCTAATCGTTTTGACTTGCTTTTTCCCCATGACGATCGCTCTTTTAGGAGGATTTAAGTCATCGGATCAAGATGCCATGAATCTCATGCGCGCTATGGGGGCGAAAAAGTGGCAAATCTATCGTTATATTAAGTTACCCAACGCTCTGCCCGGTTTTTTTTCCGGCTTGCGCATATCGGTGTCCTATTCCATTGTGGGGGCAGTCATCGCGGAATGGCTTGGGGGGAATAGTGGTCTGGGAGTGTATATGACTCGGGTCAGGAAATCCTATTCCTTTGATAAAATGTTTGCCGTGATTTTCCTCATTATCATCTTGAGCTTAGTGCTTATGAAATGCGTGGAGCTCATCGAACGAAGAGCCATGCCTTGGCTTCAGACTGAGGATGTGCAAAAAGAAGCATAACCATAGTGCTTTGTTAAAAACAAACGATAATATTACACCCATTTAAGGAGAGAATGTTGAGATGCAGAAAAGATTTATTGCTATAATGATCAGTGTTTTAATGGTTTTAGGTTTAACTGGTTGTGGCGCTCAGAATAATGCCGGAAACACCGGGAATAACCAGCAAGGGGCGACAGAAAATAAGAAGATTACCTTTGTTCTCGATTGGACTCCCAACACTAACCACACCGGTCTCTATGTAGCTAAAGAATTAGGGTACTTCCAAGAAGCAGGCCTTGATGTAGAAATTGTTCAACCACCTGAAGGCGGAGCTTTATCTTTAATAGCTGCCGGAAAGGCAGAGTTCGGTGTCAGCTTCCAAGAGGAGCTGGCCTCAGCTCTTACCTCAGACAGCCCCCTCGATGTGGTGGCTGTAGGGACCATTTTACAGCATAATACCTCCGGAATCATCTCCTTAAAAGAAAAAGAAATTGCTAGCCCCAAAGGGATGGAGAACAAGATCTATGCGACTTGGGATTCCCCTGTAGAGAAAGCCATCATTAAACAAGTTGTCACGAAGGATGGCGGCAACTATGATGAGATCAACATGATTCCTAGTACGGTAACCGATGTCATTTCAGCTTTACAAACTGATGTAGACGCCATTTGGGTATATTTTGGTTGGGACGGTGTAGCTACAGAGGTTAAGGGCTTAGAAACAAACTTCTTCGCGTTCAAGGATATCGATCCTGTCCTAGACTTTTACACACCAGTTATTGCGGCAAGCCCTCAGTACTTAGAAGGAAACCAAGAAACGGCTAAAGCCTTTCTAGCAGCTGTTGCTAAAGGATATGAATATGCGATTGCCCAACCTAAAGAAGCAGCAGACATTCTTGTTAAAAACGCACCGGAACTGGATCTGGAGCTCGTCGCCGCTAGCCAAGAGTATTTAGCTAAGGAGTATAAAGCTGAAGTAGAGCAATGGGGCTATATCGATCAGAGTCGTTGGGATAACTTCTATGCATGGATGTATGATAACAAGCTAATCGCCAAGAAGATCGAGGCTGGTCAAGGCTTTACCAATGATTACCTATCGAAGTAGACAGCTTTTTTGACAAGATTGTAGGTGCGGAAACGCACAAAAAATGGAGTTATAATGAGTAAGATAAAGCTGGAAACACGAAACATTTCCAAAAGTTATGCGGGTGAATTAACCATCAAAGATATTAATATCCACTTGGGTGAAAAGGAACTGGTGAGTCTGCTCGGGGTAAGTGGCATTGGCAAAAGTACACTCTTTAATGTAATTGCCGGTGTGCAAGTCCCAGACTCTGGTCAAGTGCTGATGGAGGGGCAGGACATCACGGGGCAGACCGGTAAAGTGAGTTATATGCAGCAAAAGGACCTCATGCAGCCTCACTTAACAGTATTGGATAATGTGGCTTTACCCCTTTTCATCCGGGGTATGAAGAAGGTCCAGGCTCGAGAGGAGGCTGCCAGCCACTTCCGGGATTTCGGCCTTGAGGGGACTGCTAAGAAGTATCCCACCCAGTTATCTGGGGGGATGCGACAACGAGCAGCCTTGCTGAGAACGTATTTATTCTCGCAAGAAGTAGCCCTTTTCGATGAACCTTTTTCTGCCTTAGATGCCATCACGAAGAGTGCCATGCACCGATGGTACTTGGACCTCATGGATCGCATCAATATGTCTACCTTATTCATTACTCATGATATTGACGAGTCAATCCTGCTTTCCGACAGAGTCTATATCATGACAGGTCCGCCTGGAATCATTGCTCATGAAATCCTTATCGATACCCCTCGACCTCGTGGAGATGAGTTTCTATTATCTGATGAGTTCATGGGATACAAACGACAGATCAGAAAGCTTTTAAGCCTATAATGTTTATTACTCAGGCACTGCGTGTAGTGTCTGGGTATTTTTTAATAAAGGACTTCTTGTGTTTTCATAGAAATCTAGATATATTATTGTCAGATTATTAAGTGCATTTTTGGTATGCTAGCCAAGAAGGGATGTGGAGCCATGCCCTACCCGAATAACATACCTGATCTGGGGATCTTCCCCTTTTTTAGTGGACTGCCGCCAGCTTTGCTGGAGTCTTGGAAAAAGTACTTTAAGGGGAAAAGCTTTGCCAAGCGACAGAGATTAGTTTTTTCCTCTCCTGGCTCGGATGTAATCTTTTTTGTTCTCTCTGGTGAGGTGAAGATTGCTTATTCATCTGAGGACGGTAAAGAATTTACGATTACACTCCTTTCAGTTGGGGAAGTTTACAGTGAACATTCTTTGGCCATGGCAACGGCAATTGAAAAAACAGAGGTCCTTTATATTAGTATGGCTGATTTTCGCAACATAATGGATGAGTCACCTGAAGTTGCCCGACGCTTAGTTCGTCTGCTGGGGACGATATTACGCTTGACCAATGACTTGATTGCTGACTTGGCATTTCGCGAAACAGCATCTCGCTTGGCCCGCGTGTTTTGGCGAACTTTGCAGGCTAAAAATATAACAATGAAGCAACAATGTTATACCATTCATCTTACCCATGAGGAATTAGCTTCCTTGAGTGGAAGCACTCGCCAAACTATCAATGAAATATTACGTCATTGGGAACAGCAGGGGATTCTTGAGCTGCATCGGGGGCATGTGATGCTATTAAAACCCGAAAAGCTATGGGTGAAAGTAAGCCACGACCATTCATGAGGTAGGCGCTTTATGGAAATAAATTCTCATGTGGTTAATCCAAAGTATATCGATTAAAGGGGCTGTTGCAAAACGAACAGAAGAGTTCGTCGAGCAACAGCCCTTTTTGTGTAAAAATAAAACTATGGATCCCGAAAGATCCACAGTTATTGTATAATTGAGTTATGCAAAAAACCAAATCATACAATAAGAATTATACTCAATTCGGTGGCATCTATCAACTAGTTTTGCCACTTAATCTTGAAGTGTTAATACCTGAGGATGACTCCGTTCGACTGCTAAGCCACATTTTGGAGGGATTAAATTACGACGCACTTTACAAGGCCTACTCTTCCACTGGAAGAAAACCTGCAGTTGAGCCTAAAATTCTATTCAAGGTATTGACGTATGCCTACCTAAACAATATCTATTCTAGCCGAAAGATTGAATCCGCCTGCAAAAGGGATATTAACTTTATGTGGTTACTGGAAGGCAATAAAACTCCCGATCACAGCACCATAGCCCGTTTCCGAAAAGACTATCTCCAAGGATGTATCGACGATCTTTTTTATCAAATGTTTCACTATCTACATAGCATCAATGAGATAGAATTTAAGAACCTCTTTGTCGATGGAACAAAGATTGAAGCCAATGCTAATCGCTACACGTTTGTCTGGAAAAAGGCCGTTAACAAAAACGAAGCGAAGATGTTCGAAAAGATTCAGTCATGCATAGAGGAGATGAACGCTACCTATGAGGCTGACTTCAAAGTCTCTAAAGAGAGCTTGCTCGCGGACCTAAACGTCGCGTTAGCGTACTTAAAAGAGAAACGTCAGCAGGAGCAGCTTGAGTTTGTTCACGGGATTGGTAAACGGAAATCAAAGCTGCAAAAGTTTACAGAAGCATTGCAAGCATTCTCTGCCCGCCAGGGACAATACAATGCTCATAACCAGTTGTTTGAGGGAAGAAATAGCTACTCCAAGACTGACCCCGATGCGACCTTCATGCATATGAAAGATGATCATATGCGCAACGCTCAGTTAAAGCCTGCTTACAATGTACAGATCGGTGTAGAAAGTGAGTACGTCACTGGAGTTGGAGTTTTCCAAGACCGAAATGACATAGCCACCCTGATTCCTTTCTTAAAGGAAATGGAGTCTCGATTAAAGATGCGTTATGAAAATGTGATTGCAGACTCCGGATATGAGAGCGAAGAAAATTATCTTTATCTCGAAAAACAAAAGCAGACCTACTACATAAAACCTCAAACCTATGAACAATGGAAAAAGCGGAGTTTCAAAAAGAACATCGGTAAACGAGAAAATATGTTTTATAATGCGGAGACGGATGAATATACCTGCCACAATGGTAAACAGCTAAAGCCTGTGGGGATTACCTACCGAACCTCAGCAACTGGCTATCGTTCAGAAATAACCGTCTATGAATGTGAAGAGTGCAGTGATTGCCCGCATAAAAGCCGCTGTACCAAGGCGAAGGGCAATCGGAAGATGCAGGTATCTAAAACGTTTGTAGAAAAACGTCAGATATCTTATGAAAACATCACAACGGAAGAAGGAATCTTGCTTAGAGTTAACCGTTCAATTCAGGTTGAAGGAGCATTTGGCGTTCTAAAAAACGACTATAACTTCAACCGATTTTTGACGCGAGGAAAAAGTAACGTAAAGACAGAATTTATGCTGCTGTGCTTGGGCTATAACGTGAATAAGCTTCATGCCAAAATACAAAATGAAAGAATAGGTAAGCCACTTCATCCATTAAAAACAGCCTAAAAAATCTTTGAAAACCATAGGCTTATTTTTGTGTACTCAAATTTAGTTCGGACCTAACAAAATTTGAAAGAATATATATTTGTAATTAAAGTCTTATCCAAGAAGGAAAAGGGAGCATCGCTAACTACTCTAAAAAGTAGTTTTGCGACACTCCCTTTTCTTTGCTTTTGTTTCTCCTAGATAATATCCCGGCAATTTGCTTTTGTGTCGCTAAGCCGACAGTAGTTATCTGAAAATTATAATAGTATAGACTTATCAGAATAAAATAGTGCATGTTTTGGTAAGGAGGGATATTGTGAAACAGTTACTGGTACGCTCAGAAAGTTGTGTGGGATGCAAAAGCTGTGAACTAGCGTGTGCTGTAGCCCATTCCCAATCGAAGCAGTTGTTTACAGCTATCTTTGAACAAGAGCTTCCTCACAAGCGTGTCTTTGTGGAGACAGACGGGGTAGTGAAGATGCCCTTGCAGTGTCGACAATGCTCTGACACACCCTGTGTTCACGCCTGCATGGCTGGGGCCATGCGAGTTGATCCTGCTACCGGTTTGGTACAGATCAAGTCGGAGAAATGTGTCGGATGTTGGATGTGCGTCATGGTTTGTCCTTTTGGTGTTATCAGCCAGGGGTCAGCTCGCCAAGTTGTAAAATGTGATCGTTGCCGGGAGCTGGACTATGAGCCGGCTTGTGTCTCGGCCTGCCCGACGCAAGCAATCCAATTTGTTGAAGTAGACGGATTTGCCAGTGGCACCCGTAAATCCTGGATGAACCAACTAAAGGAGGTTACTAATCATGCTTAATATCCGCAGTATTGATCCAGCGGCCTTGGATCTTGCTAAAAAGGCTGATAAGGATGGTATCGAAACGGTATGGGATCGCTATGAAAAGCAACAGCCTCAGTGTGGGTTCGGAAGTTTAGGGCTCTGCTGTCGCCATTGTATTCAAGGGCCATGTCGGATTGATCCCTTTGGTAAGGGACCGGAGAAGGGAATTTGTGGTGCTACAGCTGACGTGATAGTTGCTCGAAATTTGCTGCGCCAGGTAGCTGCCGGTGCTGCAGCTCATGTGGATCATGCCTATGAGGCAGTGGAGGCCTTAAAATTGGCTGCGGAAGGCAAAATCGATTACCCTATTGCAGATATCAATAAATTAAAAGCTATTGCCACTGGTTTAGGCATAGAGACAGAAAGTAAAGAACCCAATGTGTTGGCCTTGGAGGTGGTTCAAGTAGCCTATGAGGATATGGGCAATCATCAGAAACGGCCTATGAGATGGGTGAGTGCCCATGCACCGAAACAGCGGCTTGAAGTTTGGGAATCGTTGGGGATACTGCCGCGCAATCCCGATCGAGAAATTCGGGAAGCGATGCATCAGACTACCATGGGTATGGATGCCGACCCCGTCAATCTTGTATTAGCGACCGCTAAGCAGGGATTGGTGGACGGCTATGGCGGACTGAAGCTCGCCACAGATATGCAGGACATTTTGTTTGGGACACCGGCCCCCGTAGTGACTGAAGCGAACTTAGGAGTACTAAAAGAGGATTATGTTAATCTGATTGTCCATGGTCATGTGCCACTTCTGTCAGAGAAAATTGTTCAATGGGCGAAAACCCTCTCACCTGAAGCAGAGGCTGTAGGAGCTAAAGGGGTACAAGTAGCCGGAATCTGCTGCTCCGGTAATGAAGTTCTTATGCGTCAAGGTGTTCCTCTAGCAACCAATTACCTCGCCCAAGAATTAGCTATTGTTACCGGGGCAGTAGATACGATGGTCGTTGACGTCCAATGCATTATGCCTTCCTTAGGACAGATTGCTTCTTGTTACCATACTGAGTTGATTACTACCATGCCCATAGTGAAGATTCCCGGCGCCACTCATATACCTTTTACCCTAGAACATGCCGATGAAGCCGCTCAAGAGATCGTCAGAAAAGCCATCGCGGCCTATGCCAGACGGGATCCCAACAAGGTTCATATCCCCGATTATCGGGCCAAGATTATGGCTGGCTTCAGTGTGGAAGCCATCGTGGGCGCTTTATCCAAGCTGGATGCAGACCAACCCTTAAAACCCCTAGTAGATAATATCGTCAACGGTAATATCGTCGGCGTCGTAGCCACTGTAGGTTGTAACAATGTAAAAGTGGCACAGGATATCTTCCATGTCGAAATGGTCAAGGAGCTTTTGAAGAACAATGTTCTGGTCGTGGCTACCGGATGCTCCGCCCATGCTTTGGCGAAAGCAGGAATGATGAACTCAGAGGGAGCAGAGAAATATGCCGGCGAGTCCCTGAAAGTTGTGCTTACAGCGATTGGCGAGGCCGCCGGCTTAGGCGCTCCACTGCCGCCGGTATTGCATATGGGGAGCTGCGTGGATAACTCACGCATCGGAGATTTAGTGACGGCATTGGCGGGTTATCTCGGGGTAGACACTGCCGCTCTGCCTGTAGCCGCCAGTGCTCCAGAACCCCAGCACGAGAAGGCACTTAGTATCGGGACCTGGGCTGTTACCATGGGATTTACCACCCACTTAGGCGTTGTGCCTCCTGTCTTAGGGAGCAAGCAGGTGACCGAACTTCTCACAGCAGGGCTCACTGACGTCATCGGCGGGAAATTCTATGTGGAAACGGATCCCCAAACAGCAGCACACGGGCTTATCGAGGATATCTGTAAGAAACGGAAGGCACTGGGCTTGGACCAATAAGCACTGGGGGGAAGCTCTATGAACTATGTCATTATTGGGAACAGTGCGGCAGGAATCTTTGCTGCTGAAGGGATTAGAGAAGCTGATCCCCAGGGGACGATAACAGTTCTCACGGCCGATCACTATCCTTCCTACTCCCGCTGTCTAACCACTTACTACTTAGCCGGGGATATTGAGGAGGAGCAAATCTTTCTGCGCACCCCAGAAGAATTGGCGAAGCTGAATTTAGATATCCATTATGGCTGTCGAGTGACAGGACTTAACTCAGAACAGCAAAGGGTTAGTACCGCTGACGGTAGGTCCTTTGAGTATGATCGCTGCCTAATTGCCACTGGTGCTTCCGCGGTTACCTTGGATCTGCCTGGGGCCTCTTTGCCGGAAGTGTTCACCCTCCGCCATCTAGAAAATGCTAAGGGCATTAGAGCTTTGCTTAAGCCAGGGGGAAAAGCGGTCATCATCGGCGGTGGCTTAGTCAGTTTAAAATCTGCTTATGCACTAAGCAAGCAGGGATTAGAGGTCCATGTGGTCGTATCGTCGGGCTATATCCTCTCCCAGATGCTCAATCCACTTGCCGCCCAAAGGTTGGAGCAACACTTGAGGGATCATGGCATTGACATTATCCTTAACTCAGATGTAGCTGCTATTGAGGGTCAAGACCATGTCGAAGGTGTTCGACTTAAATGCGGTCAAAGGCTGAAAGCAGACCTAGTTATCATTGGCAAGGGCGTTCGACCCAATACCGAGCCTTTTTTGAATACAGGCCTCAAGCTGAAGCATGGAATTGTTGTTGACGACTATCTGGAGACGAATCTTTCCCATGTCTATGCAGCAGGGGATGTCGCGGAAGCCTGGGACTATCTTCGCGAAGGTCCGCGCATCAACGCTGTCTGGCCAAATGCCACGGAACAAGGACGTATCGCGGCCTTGAATATGACGGGTAAGAAAACGTTTTATAAAGGTTCCATGGGGATGAATTCAGTAGATTTCTTTGGACTCAGAATCATCTCAGCTGGAATCATTAAACCCCCTCAAAGAAAAGAAGGTTTTGAAGATACCCTCACGTGGCAGGTGAATGAAGATTCCTATCAATCACTGATCTGGCAAGGAGATTATTTGAAGGGGTATGTCTTAATCGGTCATCCTGAGCAGGCAGGCATCCTCAGCGCTTTAATTCAAGCCCGCGAACCTCTTTCTCCGGCAATACGGCAGCATATTCGCGCTGGAAAAAGGGCTCAAGTACGGTTTGTCCTCTAAAAATTGCTGAACAAAACTTTCGAATAAAATACTATAAAAAATTTTTTTTGTTATTTCTGAGGCATTCATGATGGTGAGTGTCTCTTTTTATGTATCAAAGATAGTTCATATCATTACCCTTTTTTCCTTTTGTTCACTATAAGGGCTCAAAGCCAAGGCTAAGTCGAACCACTTGGCTTTTTTTGATTCCCGAGCGGGAAAGACCGTCATCCGATAAACTTAACACGTTCCTCCAATCTCCAAGCTGAGTGCGGGATTACCATTTTCATACAGAGCTTCCTCTATCCTTTAGTGCGTGTCATAAGGGTTGATAAGGTGGTAAAAAGCTGTGTCAAGAGCAGGGGTACTCCCATAGAGTGTGATATATGGAAACCAAGATTCAAGGTAGCTTTAGTGGGAGCTAGAGTTTGCAAGTGACGCTAGGTTCCTATATTGGGGATCTAGCGTCACTTGCAAGCCACCTTAGAGAGTTGAACTTGTCGGCACGAAGCCACTACGGACGATTTGGGGAGGGAAATAAAAGATGAAAATTGCTGTCGTAGGATTGGGGAATATAGGCTTTAACCTTTTCACTTATCTCAATAAAAAGTTTCCGAACTCCGTCATCGGGGTTGATGTTAATGAAAGTCGAGTCAACGAGCTGCGCAATCAAGGTCATCGGGTAACCACTGATTATCGAGCGCTTACGAGCATCGATACTTGGCTGCTGGCTCCATCGACGGGTGATCAAGCGGAGAATATCTTTGCAGCCTTAAAGGAAATGATCATCTGTCCCGGTGCCTTAATCTCTATCGAATCCACTTTGCCACCGGGTACCATGGAATTGGTTCACAAGTACCTGGAAGGTAAGGGATATAAATGCGGAAAAGACGTCTATTTAATTCATGTGCCTCATCGGGTCATGTTTGGCGTCGATGAGACGGTCTGTGACACTCCGAGAGTTATGGGGGCATTTACCCAAGCTTGCCTAAATAAAGGAAGTCAATTCTATGGACCTTTGGTCCCCCAGCTTGTCGAAGTCCAGGATGTGCGGATTGCGGAACTGTCTAAAGTAGTTGAAAACGTCAAGCGTTATCTGGATGTGGCCTTTGCTCAGGAGCTTTATCGGTATTGCGTTGATAATGAATTAGACTTTGCGGAGTTAAGAAAGGCTGTCAATAGCAAGAGCAATGTGGAACTCCTCGGAACAGACTGGGGAATAGGCGGAGAATGTCTGCCGAAGGATATGCGCTTTTTGCGTAAGGTTTGCCCTTCGCCATTGCTGGAAGGAGCGGCTAAAGCAGACCAAGAGTATCGCGATAGAATTCTCCAGCAGGTGGGCAGTGATCAAATCGTTCTCATCAAAGGATTAAGTTATAAAACAGGAGTCAAGGATCTCAAGCATAGCCGTGGAGTGGAATTAGTCCGAGCTTTAGAAGCAGCGAGTAACATCGTATGGGTACAGGATCCTTTGTTCACACCCGAAGAACTGGAAGCTGCTGGTTTCAAAACCGACGCAAAAAATGACGAAGCTACCACTCGGGATTGCATCGTCCTGGAGCGGGGAAAAGCCCTAAATAAGTGAAAAGAGGCGCAATAAGTATGTCCAAAGTTTTAGTGACAGGGAGTAAAGGAACTCTGGGCACCCGTTTGGTCAAGGAGCTTCAAGAGCGGGGCCACGAAGTATGGGAAGTAGATCTTCGACATGCAGGGGAAGAAAATTATTTTCGGGCTGATATTGCTAAATACCGTCAATTGGAGCGGGTATTTGAACAGGATTATGATGTGGTCTATCATTTAGCGGCTGAGTTTGGTCGTATTAACGGTGAACACTATTATGATACCCTCTGGGAAGCCAATGTGATCGGAACTCGCAATATCTTAGAATGGCAGTTAAAAAAGGGCTTCAGACTCATTTTCACCAGCTCCTCAGAAATCTATGGGGAAGCCACGGAACCCCTGCTAACTGAAGATCTCCCTCAACAAAAGACTATCATTCAGCATAATGACTATGCTTTAACCAAATGGGCCAACGAAGTTCAGATAATGAACTTCGAGAAGAAATACCAAACTCCCATCGTGAGGTTGAGGCTTTTTAATGCCTATGGACCGGGGGAGTATTATCATCCTTACCGCAGTGTCGTTTGTCTTTTTGTTTATCGTGCGCTCAAAGGAATCCCCTATGAGGTCTATGAGGGTTATCATCGCGTGTTTATGTATGTGGATGACCTTATTCCCACCATTGCCAATGTCGGCGATAATTTTAAAGCTGGTGAAGTCTATAACATCGGCGGAACTGAATATCGCAGTGTTAAGGAACTCAGCGATCTTGTGCTCAAGCACACCCAAGGCGACCCAGAGTTGGTTCGCTATCTTTCTGAAGACAAACACAATACAGTGAGTAAGAGACCGGATATTCGGAAAGCCATTATAGATCTTAATCATAATCCAAGGATAGCCCTAGAAGAGGGTCTTCCCATCACGGTCGAGTGGATGAAGAAAATTTACGGGGAGGGACGTTGATGGCAATGCCCAAAGTGAGTGTGGTTATACCCACGTATAATCACGCTCGCTATGTACCCTGGGCAGTGGAAAGTGTTCTTCGTCAAAGTTATCCCAATCTGGAGATCATTGTCGTTAACGATGGATCTACAGATGACACTGCCCGACGTCTGCAAGCATATGAGAATCGTATCCAAGTAATCTATAAGTCCAATGGGGGGACTTCAAACGCCCTTAATCATGGACTCCAGAAAGCTACTGGCGATTATATTTGCTGGCTGAGTGCCGACGATATGTTTCTAAAAGGGAAATTGATTCAGCAGGTTCAATTGATGGAAACTAACCCTGAAGTGGGGTTCTGCTATACGAGCTTTATTGTTATTGATGAAAATGGTTTGAAAAAATATACAGTCACTTCTGACTTCCACCCTACCCGGCAAGAAATGGTGGTCAATTTGCATAGAGGGTGCTTTATTAACGGATCCTCGGTAATGATGAGGAGTTCTGCCCTAGAGCGAGTGGGACCATTCGATGAAGGACTACCCCAAGCTCATGATTATGAATTGTGGTTTCGTTTCCTTCGCCATTTTCCCTCCGGCTTTATTAGGGAACCTCTCATCGCCTATCGATGGCATGGGGAGAATATGAGTCTTCACCCCGCGACAGAATGCATTCACATGGTTCAGCAAAGAGCAATAGAGCTTTTCCCTGAGTGGTTAGGGGATAGGTCGTAGTTAAAAATATAGGGCTTTGAAAAACTTCTGCATTTTTCAAAGCCCCTATTCGTGCGCTTATCATTCTATACTTTCCACAAAAACTCCTGCTCCATTAGGAATCACAATGATTTCAGCTTCATTATGCGTATAGTCATAAGCTTTTGCCAAGGCTTCCTCGAGGGTTGTTGCACAATCCAAGCCCATAGCTTGAAGTTCGTGAGGATCAACTCCTTCGGTGACCACAATGACTTTGTAATCTAGGAGAATTCGCACTAGAATCTGGACTTGCCATTGATCAAGATCTGTGGCGGTTGGTTCGGTAGCACGAATCTCTTCCAGTATAGCCCCCGCTCCTCCTGGATTTAGCAACATTCTATGGAAGGTATCACCACCGATTCCATCGATACAAGAAGCGGCAGTGATAATCACACCGCCCTTTTTAGCTACATATTCGGCAGTGCGCATGCTTTTGACCGCTTGGTATAAGTTTTGATCAAGAGGATAACCGCCATTGCTGGTCAGAACAATCTCTGCACGCTTAGAGGTTAGTTTTGTAAGCTTTTCAGTAAATCGCACTCCTTGGTCAAAGGCTTTTTCGGGATGACCGGCAAAGGCTCCGATGATGTTTTTCTCCTCATCGAGTGTAACGTTGAGGATAAATTTTAAACCCGCTTGACGAGCGGCATGCTCCATATCTTGATGAAAGATATTTCCTTGAATCGTTCCGGATTGGGTGTTGGGATGGTCGATAAATCCAGCAGAATGATTGATCAAGATGGTTTCCCGACCCGAGATGCCAGGCATGATGCTTTTTCTGCCGCCGGAATAGCCTGCAAAGAAGTGAGGTTCAATGAAGCCTTCGGCCAACAATAAATCCGCTTCCACAGCCAATCGATTGACCCACAAGGGTGCCCCTGAAGGAAGGTCTTCCAGTCTAACCAAGGTCGAGTAATCGTCTGCTTTATGGATCACAAATTTCTCTTGCTCGACAATCTCGGCGCCAAACTTATCCACCATCTCTTGGTCGGTAGGGGCTCTGTGGAGACCCGTTGCGATTAGGATTGTAATTTCTGCAGAAGGGTTGCCCTTTCGAATGTCCTTTAAAATAAAGGGAAGAGTCTGCTTGCTGGGCAGAGGTCGAGTATGGTCACTGGTCACCACTACAATTTTTTTAGCTTCTCGTGCCAACTCATTAAGCGTGCGACTTTCAAAGGGGGTTGCTAAAGCATCTTGTACTAGGTCGAGTGCATTTTTTTCTGGTAAATAGCTATCTAAAGTCAAAATGCCAGCTAATCGCTCATCAGGAATTGTAGTTTCTAGATATGAAGTACCATAGGGCAAGCGGATCTGCATGCAATTTCCTCCTGTCATTACCTTTAAAGTTGCCATAATTTTTACCCTATTTCTCTTCTTATAGCATAAAATCCTTTTTTGAATCAGATTTACTCGCTATAGGAAGTCTATTGATATAAGAATCAGGTGTTTATAGTCAAAGCTCTTTTAGATGGGTATAATAAGTGTGATGACAAGCCCAAATGGGATATGTACAATTTTGAATTAGAGATTAGCTGAGGAGGTAATAAATTTGAAGAAGTATACCATAATCATTGGCATAATGAGCTTACTTGGCGCACTCCTTCTTCTTGGAGGATGCGGTACAACTCAAGAAAATCCCCCTACTGGCAACAACCCAGGTGAGCAACCTGCTCAAGAGGATAAATTTGCTGACTATCTTGCCTACCAAGACAATACGAGATATGTGTATGAAGGCCAGGGCAACGAATATGCATCTTATACCACCTATGTCGATTACTCTACAGGTGATAGGGTGCAACTGCGGACAAATAATGGCGGCACCGAGATGGTACGCGTGCTAGTGCTGGATGCAGGACAAATAATACAGCAGCTAGCCCAAGGGGAGACCTATTATCGCGAGAATTTGACCAAGAGTTCTAAGCTGAATAGCAAGGGAGAAGTCCTTCTTAAAGAGCCTCTCACCAAAGGAACGACATGGACCTTGCCAGATAATCGGAAGCGCACCATTACCAATGTGGATATGGAACTTTCAACCCCTTCTGGAAATTATAAGGTCATTGAAGTGACTACGGAGGGAGAGGATAGCGCGGTTATGGACTATTATGCTCCTAATGTGGGCTTAGTCAAATCGGTGTTCAAAGGTACTGATAACTACGAAGTAACCTCGACCTTAAGCAAGTTAGAAAAAAGCACCCCGCTAGTGCAAAATGTTAAGGCTTACTATCCAAATATCGATGATGGGAAAATCCATACGACAACAATTCAATTGTCCTTTAAGACCAACGATATCACGAAACAGGTCTTTGAACAGGAATTTAAAAAGAAGGCAGCCAATCAAGGTAAGCTCATCGGTGATAATGTTAAAATAAAGAGCCTTCATCTAAATCAAGATGGAAGAGTTTATGTGGACTTCACCAAAAATCTCGTCGCCGAAATGAATGCTGGAGCTGGGTATGAAGGGATGATTCTACAGAGCATTGCCAATACTCTAGGTGATTATTATGGAGTAAGTGAAGTAAACCTTACCCTTGAAGGAGAACCTTATGCTTCAGGTCATGTGGAAATGAAAAAAGGGGAGTTTTTCAAAGTTGATCATAAAAATGTTGTGGAAAAATCGTGAGATCATTATTTAGTACCATTACATTTGAATAATGAAGAGCAAGAACAGGTGGAGCTTACCACCTGTTCTTGCTTTGAGAAATAGAAATAGTCTTGAATTTACGGCCAATTTGTGATGTAATAGTTATGTCTATAAATGAAACAACGTTTCACTGAGAGGGGCCGCTTAATCGTGCAAGAACGTCATCCTATTAAATACTTAGCACCTGCTTGGTTTGCTGTCATCATGGGCACCGGGGGATTAGCCAATATCTTGTATCTTTGGCAGGATGTTTTTCCTCTGGGGCATTCTCTAGGTATAGTCATAGCAGCCTTAGCTGACCTGCTCTATTTCATCGTCTTAGTTCCTTGGGTGATTCGCTGGACAAAGTTTTTCCCTTATGCCTATCGGGATTTAAATCATCCCTTAGCAGGGAACTTCTTCGTAACTATGCCTGTAGCAACGACCATTGTGGGGACCAATGTTTTTCTAATCTGGAGTCAATATTTAAGTGAGGCACTGACCTACAACATCATTTTTGCTGCTTGGATTATTGCAATCATCGGGGTCACCTTCTTTACTTTTTATAGCACCTTCAGATTCATGCGAGCAGAGGAAACCCCCAAGCCGGAAATGATTAATTTTTCCTGGATTATGGCGCCTATTGCCAATATGGCAGTTTCTTTGATTGGGAATCCTGTTCTTGAACTTACCATGAAAATGAAGCCTTCTTGGAGTGTCTCTGTACTCATCACTAATACTGCCTTATTTGGGATTGGCTTTTTTCTTTTTATCTTCATAAGTGCCATTGTTTTTGTGCGTTTAGCGTACCATCCCCTTCCTCCTGCAGAGACGATTCCTTCCTTTGGAATTTTCGTCAGCGCAGTGGGGCTTGCTGTCAGTGCCATCATCGATCAGTCAAAGCATGCTCATAGTATCGGTCTTTTAGCTAGCACGGATTTAGCAAACTTAGTAGCTGCTGTGATCTGGGGATTTGGTATCTGGATTGTGGGCATTATCGCGATTATCAGTATCTATCAAATGCGCAAGAGTGGAATTCCCTTTAGTATGGGTTGGTGGGCATATATCTTCCCCTTGGCAGCGTATACGATTTCCAGCCAAAAGATTGCTGCCATCTTTTTATCCCCTCTGACAACGGGATATACGGTATTTTTAACCCTTCTATTGGTTCTGCTTTGGGTATATACTTTTGTCAACACAATCCGGGGAGCGGTAAGTGGGAAACTCTTTACAGGAACCCCCATTCCCGAAACTCCCAAGAAGGAACCAGCCAGTTCTCCGATCCGTAAGTCAGAATACGGTTCTTCTGCTCTTCCCTGAGATTGAAGTTCAGGGCTATTGCGGTAGCATAATAATAGTGCAGAACATTAAAGTGAACGAAGTGGAGGTTGCAAATCGCTTTTTAAGCAGTTTGCAACCTCCACTTTTTTCTTATCTATCTTTAGTAGGATTCTATAAGGTGATAATTTGTTTTTAAAAAGGCTAACAGTTCGTGAGCGGCATGAGGAAGATAACGACCCTTTTTCCAGGTTAAGGCCAATTGCAAGCATAAGTTCGTATCTGCAAAGGGGCGGTAGGTAATCGTAAGGGGGTTCAGAGTCTGGCATATTTTGGTGGGTAATAGAGCTACCCCCAGCTTAGCAGTCACCATTTGCGTCATCAGCTCACGTTGGGAGGTTTCAAAGGCAATCTCCGGAGTAATTCCAGCATTTTTGCACCCAGCAATAATTATGTCATGGAGCTTATAGTCATTGTTGTAAAGGATTAATTGTTCTCCTTCAAAATCTTTATAGTCAATGAGGTCATATCGGGCTAAAGGATGGGTTGAGTGCATAACGACGCTGAGAGGGTCTTGCTCGAACCAAATCCACTCGAAGAGATCTGAGTCTTCTGGGGTAAAGATCCCAAAATCCAGTAAGCCATCCTGGAGGGAAGCTTCAATCTTCTTGGGGCCATATTCAAAAAGCTGAATCTGAATTTTCGGGTACTCACTTTTAAAAGCACCGAGCATATGGGAAAAGGTGGTGACAGCAGTAATAGGGGGGAGTCCAATGTGAATCTTACCAGTTTGTAGTTTGGCTAGACCTTCTAGTTGAGTGTTGATATTTCTAAAGGCGGCTACAATTTGTTGTGCTTGATCAAGAACAAGCTCTCCGGCATCTGTCAGTTTCACATATTTTGTACTGCGATAAAACAAGGTTTTTCCCAACTCTGCCTCTAGATCCTTAATTGCTTTGCTGATCGAGGGTTGAGAAGTATGGGTTACTTCAGCTGCGATGCTGAAACTTTTATGACGCGCAACTTCGATAAAATACTCTAGATGCCGTATTTCCACGTATCTCCCCACCTTTTACGTTTATTCATTGGTCGAATATATTGTATTCGTAACGAGTATTTTACATCGCAATAGAAGGTAATTAAAATAGAATTAGAAGTTTGAAAAGTCTGAGGAATACATATTGGTTGATCTGCTCGACAATTGTATTTGTAAAGGGGGTTGCCCTAGATCGATACTCTTAAGTATAATGTAAATTTCCGAAATCTTCTAGGACGAACTTGGTTGAATGGATCAATCACTTGAAAGGGTTTAGTGATATGTCCAAAACATAGTCTTTAAAGTATCGAATCTTTGCATGTGTGGCAATTATTCTAGGGATGGGGAGCTGGAGTAATATTCTCTATCCATGGATGCCAAAGGTGATGTCTTTTTTCAACCCTTGGCAAGGGTATAGCTTGCTGTTTTCATTTTGGATTATAGCGGTGGTTGGAGTTTCTTTCTTCACCTATAGAAAGATATCCTTTCTCCACTAACTTCGGGAGTTTCATCCTTCCTAACAATCTTTCTTACTGTAATATGGCTCTGTTTTTGGAGAAGCAGGGTGGGGATATTCATTCGCTCCATCGATTATTTGGAGATAAAACAAAAGAGAAGTAGAGTTTAAGTTCTTCTGCCGAACATAAACTCTACTTCTTCGCTTTTTAAACGATTTTTTAACAATAAAGAATTCAGAATTCACACCTGATCCCAAGCAAGATTGAGCACTCTCTTGGCATTGGCGATGACCAATTCAGGGTCCTCGTCCCTATAGGGTTTGACCTCTAGGCTGACAATCGGTCGGTTTTCTTTGTTGAGAAATCCAATCTTTAGAAGGACGCGGAGATATTCTACAAGTTCTTTCACATCATTTTCACTGCCAGGGAAGCCAAATCGCGGATGTTCATCTCCATAGATGGGAGAGGATTTGTCCTTAACAAGAGTATTGCCCATATGGGCATGGATAATATAGTCCTTTACAGGGATCAGGGATTCCTCGGGTGTTTCCCGTAGCTGAGGTAGGTGGCTTAAATCTACCATTAAACCAAAATTATCGTATTCCTGGCATATTTCACTAGCATATCGCTTGGTCAAGGCCACCGGTCCGATCAGAGAACATTTGTCCACATCATAGTCAAATACTTCAATAGCGACCTTCATAGGTCCCTTGGATTTAGCGTAGGCACATATCTCCTTGGTAGAGCGAATTAGTGCCTGATAGGCCTCTTCCTTTTTAGCTTCTTCATATTTTCCGCTGAGGAAAGCAAAATCCTTTGCGCCCATCTCATAGGCTTCATCGATACCCTCTTTGACATTAGCTAGAGCTAGTAATCGCTCTTCCTCATTGAGAGAATTGAGATTCTGCTTGGTAGTCAAGAGTCGAGGCATTCCTGCATAGGAGAATTCCATATGAGAAGTCTCAATGATTTGCTTGGCTTTTTTTCGAATGACAGGGTCTTTAATCCAGGTCATTTCGACGACTTCGAAGTAATCATCAAGGGCAACCCTTCTCAGAGTTTCCAGGATGGGCCCTTCTCCATTGCCAGTGCTGGGATAAGCCATAAAATGAACTAGGCCTACTTTCATATATTTACGAAAGGATTCATTCATTGGGCATCCTCCTTAATCTGTTATGGAATTCTTTTGTGGCTCAACTTAAGAATAAAGAGTTCTATCGAAAGAGTAAAATAGTTGTTTGGAATATTGCGTATTCGATAGAGGAATAAAGAAGGCGGAATTGGATGACGAGATGTAAAATTCAGGACTTATTCAATCCATAAATATACTGTATTCAGATTAGGTATTTTACTTACGGTCATGAGGTATCTACAATGAAGTCATAAAGCCGTATGAAAATTCTGATTTGTAAGGAGGAAGTAAAAATGGCTATTATGAGATCGGTACTCTTTGTTGCGGGAAATGATAAGGGGGCCCTAGACGAGTCTTTAACCTATGGGGCGGATGCACTTATTTTGGATCTGGAGGATTTAGTACCACCGTTGGAAAAACCTAGAGCACGCAAAATGGTTAGTGGAAATGTTAAGCACGCAGGCTCTCAAGGTGCTGAGGTGTGGGTTCGGGTGAATGCTTGGGAGACCAATATGACCAATGATGACTTGGAAGCTGCAGTATGTGAAGGTCTTACAGGAATTAATCTGACCAAGGTTGCCGGTGCTGGGGACGTACAGCGTCTTTCTTGGAGACTTGAAGAATTGGAGCGAGCGAAGGGCCTGGAAGTAGGAAGTATTAAGGTCTGCCTCCTGCTTGAAACAGCAATCGGTATTATCAATGCATATGAATCTTGCGCTGCTAGCCCTCGTGTCGCCGCCGCAATCTTTGGTGCAGTAGATTATACCCGTGATATGCAAGTCAAGCTGACCCCTGAAGCAAAAGAGCAGCAATTCGCCCGTGGTTATGTTGCTGTTGCGGCTCGTGCTGCTGGCATTATAGCTCTTGATGCTCCATTCCTCAATTATACTGATAAAGAAGGATATGTACGCAACATAGCTGAAGGACGTCAGTTGGGGTATAAGGGCCGGATGATCGTTCATCCTAGTCTCGTGGAAGCTGCTAATCGTCTCTATTCTCCTGATCCAGAGGATGTGCAATGGGCTAAAGAGATTAAGAAGGTTTTCGAAGAGGAAGCCATTGCGAAAGGGAAAGCGGCAATCGTCTATAACGATAAACTAGTGGATACCCCTGTGTATAGCAATGCTCTCGATATTCTTGCGAATCAAGCTGAGATAGATGCCAAGCTGGGAAAGAAGTAAACAATACTATTGAAAGAAGATCGATCCTGAGCAGGTCTCGCTGAACTTAATTTGATTACTAGCTCAAGAAGGCAAATAAGTTAAGTTCAAGAGGATTGATTCTCATATTTAAGCTAACAATAGAATTTTAAAAAGGGAGCCGTTGCTAGCGAACTTAGTTCGTGAGCAACGGCTCCCTTTTGGTTGAGCTAAATAGCTTTATCTCTCATTCAAAGGAACATATGCCTGGCGGGGGATGACATTCTTATAGGCGGGGCGAATAATTTTTCCGCCATTGACAATTTCTTCAATCCGATGAGCACTCCAACCGGCAATTCGGGAAAGGGCAAAAATAGGGGTGAACATTTCTAAAGGAAGATTAAGCATTTGATAAACGAATCCTGAGTAGAAGTCCACATTAGCACTAACGCCTTTATAAATCTTCATGTGTTTAGCAATAATCTGAGGTGCTAGCTCCTCTACTTTAGCGTAAAGCTTGAATTCGTTCTCTAAACCCTTTTCAGCGGCAAGCTTCGAAGCATAATGCTTAAGCACCATGGCTCTTGGGTCGGAGATGGAGTAGACTGCATGGCCAATGCCGTAGATTAATCCGGAGCGGTCGAAGGCTTCCTTCAGAAGAATTCGGTTCAAGTAAGCGCTAAGCTGCTCTTCATCTTGCCAATCGGAGATATTCTCTTTAATATCATGGAACATCTGAATGACTTTGTGGTTGGCACCGCCATGTTTGGGTCCTTTAAGAGAGCCAAGTGCAGAGGCTATCGCTGAGTAAGTATCCGTCCCTGTCGAAGTGACGACATGGGTAACAAAGGAGGAGTTATTCCCGCCACCGTGTTCCGCGTGGAGGACGAGGGCCAGATCAAGAAGTCTTGCTTCAAGTTGTGTATATTTGTGGTTGGGGCGAAGCATGTATAAGATATTCTCGGCAAGGCTCAGTTCTGGTTGAGGACTATGGATGACCAAGCTTTCATTGCCATGATAGTGGGTATAGGCCTGGTAACTATAGACCGCTAAAGAAGGGAAAGCGGCAATCAATCGGATGCATTGCTTAAGTACGTTTCGTATTGACGTATCATCGGGATTGGAATCGTAGCTATAGAAACCTAGGACACTTCGTGCCATACCATTCATAATATCTTTACTTGGTAAATTGAGAATCATATCGCGAGCGAAATTATCGGGGAGCTTTTGATAGATATCGAGAAGATGATGAAAATCCAACAGCTCTTGTTTGTTAGGTAAGTCCCCGAAGAGAAGAAGGTAGGCCGTTTCTTCGAAGCCGAAACGATTATCCTCCATAAAACCCCGGGCAAGATCATCGATATCATACCCTCGGTAGATAAGGCGGCCTGGGACGGGGACCATTTCCCCTTCATCGATAATATAAGAATGAACCTCACCGATTTCTGTTAAGCCAACCAGTACTCCTCTACCATCTAAATCACGCAGACCCCGTTTGACTTCATACTTGCTGTAGAGCTCCTGGTCAATCGGCCCTTTTTTTGTGGTGAGATCACATAGATTATCTAGCATAGTTTCTTCAAATTGTTTTCCTTCATAATTTTCCATAGCACAACTCCTCTCTATTTGTTGATGTAGGCTTTACTGCATTCTTGCATAGACAAACAGACAACTTTATATATATTATGGGTTGTCACCTAAAATTTGTCAAGAAATTTTTGTCGCGTGCTGTTGGGAAGCTTACTTTATATTATATATGATATTATAGAGAAAAATAAGAATGGGAAAGGGTCAACCCATGTATACATGCAATATTAAGACTAATAAAAGGAATCCGTTGAAGTATAGTATTAACCTGCTATAGTTAGGTGAGGAAAATATGTAATGTTCATAAAGGATGGTTTTCAATGAGCTTTCTCAGCCAGCTTCTTACTCGTATTCGCAGCATATTGACCTTTGCTCTTAGTATCGCCTATTTGAGCAATTTAGCGATAAAATCTCCAGCCATCGAGGACTTGATTTTTGTTCTAATGCTGATTGTGCTCGTTTTGAGTTTCAAGGAGGTTTCAGGATCTTCGAGAATGATTGGTTATGCAACATTTACGATCAGCAGTATTCTATTGCTTTATACTAAAGCACCTGTGAGTGTCTGGCAAGAGGCCTTGCATAGCAATCTTTTTTTTGTCGTTATGTTTGTTATGGTCCCATTATTGGGAATTCCTATTCATCGTGGGGGATATACTCAGGCTCTCGAAGGGGTTTTTGAGCGACATATTAAGACCAATAGTCGCTATTATTTACTTGTCAGCTTTCTATCAGCTTTCGTGGGGATCTTGGTCAACATAGCTGTCGTGCCCCTCGTCTATCAAATCTGTCGGAATAGTAGCCTGAGTTCGAACCATAAACTGCTCAGCTCGGCCATCAGTCGAGGGTTTAGTACCTGTACCATTTGGGCCCCTACGACAGCGGGCATTGCTTTAGTGGTCCAGTTAACGGGTTCTAATTGGTCTGCGTTCTTTCCCTTCGCTATTGCTAGTGGCGTTATGTTAGGAATCGTCGGTTATGTGATGACGATTTTTGAAGAACGGAAGACAATTCAAGGAATCGGGGTTATCGGGGAATCCACCCCTGCGGGAGAAGGTTATCAAGTAACTAAAATCATCGAACTATCTGCCTTTTCCATTGTCTTGATTATAGGTATTGCCATCATCTCTTGGGCGACTGGAATTTCCACTATTGCTATCGTATCAATCTTGGCCTTGATTTATCCATTAATTTGGCTAGCACTCATTAAGCGTTTGCCGGTATTTTGGCAAGAATTCAAAGGAGATTACTTTAATCTTCGCTTACCAGCCATTAAGAATGAAATGATTCTTTTTATCGGGGCTGGCCTATTGGCTCATAGCATCAATTATTCTCACCTAGGGGATTATATTCCGCAGCTGCTATCCTTCTTGGTGGGAACGAATGCGCTACTTTTGACCTTGGTGATTCTTGGCGGCTCACTTAGTGTGTCTGCTTTAGGTGTTCATCCCATTGTCACAGTGACCATTCTGGGTGGAACAGTACAAGCTGCAGCTTATGGAGTTTCGCCTACTTATTTGGCTCTTGTTCTGGCGGCCTGTTGGTCGATTGGCACAGCGATTTCACCCTCATCAGCGAATGTGATTGCCGTATCCAGTATTGTTGGGGAGTCACCTTTGCGTGTGAGTATTCACTGGAACGGTCTTTATGCATTTTTCTCGGTCATTGCTTTAGTAGTATTCCTGACCGTAATGCGTACTTTGGGGGTTTTGTAGAGCTTCAGTTCAAAGGATAATTGCCTTCAATTCCACTGATATAGAGAGACCCGTGGAATCTGAATTTATTCTTGAGCATTGAATCAAGTCTGAGCTATAATAAGATTCAGCATGTTACAAAGAGGAAGTAGAGTTCTGAGGAATAATATCGAGGAGATGCAGAGAATTGGGGACTAGCTTAAGCAGGAATAGACTTAAGGATTTAAATCTGCGCAATATGGCTGCAGGACTTGTCTCTGCACTGATTGCAATCACGGGACCGCCAGCCATTATTCTGGAAGCGGCTGCTAATGGCAACTTTACAACCGAACAGACCATCATGTGGATGTTTTCTTGTTATGTGTTTGGGGGACTCTTCAGTATCGTTATCCCTTGGCATTACAAGATGCCTATAGTTGGGGCGCATACCATTACGGGCGTTGCTTTTCTGGCTACTGTGACGGCTCAGTTTAGTTATGCCAATCTCTTGGGTGCTTATCTTGTTTCTGCACTATTGATGTTAGCTATCGGTGTATTAGGCGTTTTTTCCAAGCTTCTTGATTATGTTCCGAAAGAGATTATTGCTGTGATGCTGGCGGGCATGATTACCAGCTATATGGTGAATTTCATTACTTCCATCACGAAGCTGCCTTTGATTGGAGGAGGGGCTCTATTAGCTTTCCTTATCTTCAGCAAATGGAAGACTAAAGTTCCTCCCATGGTGGCGGGAGTGTTCACCGCGGCGCTCTTATTATTCCTGACGCAGCCGTTGGCGGGAATCACCCTTGGCACCGATGTAGTGATGCCTACCTTACAAATGCCTGCGTTTAATCCGCTCAGTTTTTTATCGGTATCAATTCCTTTGGCTTTATTGATTTTGAGCAACGATGCAGCGGTTGGTTTAGGGGCTTTAGAACAAAATGATTATAAGCCACCTGTCAACAAGGTCATCGCCTTAAGTGGGATATTCTCGATACTTGCCAGCTTTTTTGGAGGGCAATCGGCCAATGTGGCGGGTATGATGTCCGCCATTTGTTCTGATAAAGAGGCCGGTCCTAAGGAAAAACGCTATATGGGGGCGGTGGTCTCGGGAGTCATTCTTCTTGGCTTTGGCTTGTTTGCCTGGAAACTGGTGCCGCTGATCCAAGTCTTGCCCAAATCCTTTATCTCACTGCTGGTAGGCTTTGCTTTGTTGGGAGTGTTTGGCAATAGCTTATCGACTGGTTTTTCCAACCCTAAGATCAAAATAAGTGCGGCTCTTACCTTTGTGATTGCCTTCTCGAACATTACCATCTTTAATATTAGTGCGCCGGTCTGGTCGTTGCTAATGGGGACGTTAGTCGCACGATTTATCGAATCGCGGTAAGCTAAAATTAAAAAAATTATTTAGATGATTTTGTAATATTTTTAAATATTCGCTTCCGATTGGAAGGATTTTCAACAATTGTGTAGAAAATTAATGTTGTAGTGGGCTTTTTTTGTTTATTTACTTTTAACTTAGTTCTACCCTGGATGTAATTTATTCGAAGTAGGTGAGTTGTATAGATATTCCGATCCATGTTTTATTGCTCCAAGGTATTCCGGAACAAATTGGAATGGTTGCATTGGCATACGCGATTACGAAGCTTCCTTTTCGCTGGAAAGAAATTATTCCCTTAGGGGTATTGCTGGCACTAACTGCTTACGTTATTAGGTCCATGAGCATGCCCTTTGGAACGCATACTCTGGCAATTATTTTTATTTTGTTTATATTTTTAATGCTGAAGGGAAAAGAAATAATCACGTCTTTAATTACAACGCTTCTCTGCTTGGTAGCTATTAGTATTTTCGAGCTTATTTCTATTTCATCCCTTATGGCGATTTTTAACACATCGCAAGAGGCCGTTTTTACCGATCCAATTAAGAGGGTGTTATTTACTGAGCCCCAAGTTATTTTGCTTTTTGTTACTGCATTTATAGTTAGGCGAAAGAGGGAGAAGAATGATTAGCCTTAATGAAATGAGTAATGACTTGACTAATATTATCACGAAAGATTTGGATTATAATGACGACAAAAAAGAGATTGTTGCTTATGCCATCGAGACATCACTACATTCGGTAATAGGTGTCTTGCTTTTGATTCTTTTTGCCTTATTAGTCGGTGCAGTCAAGACAGCCCTTATCGCGGCCGTCTTTGGAGTGATACTCCGCAGGTTTTCCGGAGGGGCACATTTTGATACCCCCACTAAATGCCTTATTTTTGGGGCAATCTTGTATAGTGGTCTTGGGGTGCTGACCCAAAAGCTAGTGGAGTACCGGGTCGTTACTGATTTAATGCTGTGGGCATGCTTAGGCGTTGCCTTAATTATCGTTAGTATTTTGGCCCCGGTCGATAGCGCGAATAAACCGATTCACTCTGCAAAACTAAAAAGAAATTTAAAAGGCTTATCCATCGCATTTGTTATAGTAAGTTTTGTTATTGTTTTAATATCATCTAATGCGATGCTAAATGTCAGCTTGAGTTTGGGAATACTCTATCAATCCTTAACCTTGCTGCCGCTATTTAATCATGGGGGAGGTGGATAATGTGAAAAAGACAATCTTTGCAGCACTCGCCACATCATTGATGGTCCTAGCCAGCGCAACATCCGTATTTGCATGCGCAATCTGGGCCTATCAACCCAAAACGCCGAAATCCTTGCAGAAATAATCTAAGATTCTCTTAAAAAGCTGGGTTTGTCCCAGCTTTTTAAGGTTTGGAGGCTAAAATGGGCAGAGGACTTTCTAATCGATCAATTATTCAATCCACCTTATTAAATATTACAATAAGTGTTTTTATTCTCAGCATGATTCTAATTTTCTTATTCGGCCAAACTTTTTGGCAGAAGGAATCGATTAAGCTGGATTATGAATTATTAAGTATCGCCATTGAGGCTAAGGAAAGAATTGTAAGCCAATACATAGAGAGGCTTGCTGAGGATAACGCCAGTTCACGGCTTTCGGAAAACAATGACATACAAAAACTGAGTGGTAAAATAGAACCCCTCCTTCAAGAGGCATCTCCCTATTCGGTGGCCTATTATGACATTGAGGCGGATTGGGTCTTTTCCGAAGAGGAAAAGATTAAGTATACGCTGGATCAAATTCTGCCGAATTTAAGTGAGAATAATGGTACACAGCATTTGCGGCTTGAACATTTGAGTCTCGTAAGTATTTCGATTGTACAGGACAATCAATTATTAGGGTATGTGTGGGCCTTTGCCGACAACCCCGAATTCAACTTGATTTCCTTTTCCAGCGTAAATATATTCTTTGTGTTTATTTTTGCACTTTTAAGTATTATTATTCTTTTAATTAATAAACATCTAAAAAATATTCAAACCCAACTAGAGAATTTCAGTGAGTCCATTGTTCATCCTGAGACTGTACCCATGTGGGATGTTTCCAAGCTGCCAGAGCTAGTGCCAGTTTTTCATAAGATCATGGATTATACTCAAGAGCTTAGTAGTATGAATGAAGAGTTACTGGAGTCTCAGCAACGATTGACCCAGATTATGGAGGGCATCTCCGATGGATTGCTTTCTTTAGATACGGAATGGCGGATACTATTTTATAATCAAGTGACCAAGAAACACTTCAATCTTTCGGATAAAGATTTGTATATGAAAAGCGTTTTTCAAGTTATTCCAGGGTTCCAGAACACAACAACCCATCAGTTATTTGCCTCGACCTTCAACCAGCTGGAGCCTCGTTATTTTGAAGCGGATGGGATAGTTGTTAAAGGGAAGTATTATAACTTTAGCGTGTATCCTTTTCATGGGGGAATCACAATTTTCTTTAGGGATATTACGGAACGAAGGTTGCAACAGCAGGAGATGGGTCGCCTTGAACGGCTTAACCTAATCGGTCAAATGGCGGCAGGGATTAGCCATGAAATCAGAAATCCCCTTACCACGGTCAAGGGTTTTCTGCAGTTGCGCAGTTCCAAGGTGAATGACCCAGAAGAAAAAGAATACAATGAGCTGATGATCTCTGAAATTGATCGGGCGAATACGATTATTACCGAATTCCTATCTTTGGCGAAAAGCAATATAGTTCATAATACGGAACAGGATATCAATCAAATCATATATCGGATTTTCCCCATGATTCAGGCTGATGCTAATAACACGGGTAAGGAAATCTTACTCAACCTAAATCCGCTGCCGAGCTTAACATTGAACGAAAATGAAATTCGCCAATTGTTGCTCAATCTCGTGCGCAATGCTTTAGAGGTTACTTCGACAGGCGGATGCATCATCATTCGCACGTATGAGGAAGGAAATCATGTAATCTTAGCTGTTCAGGATCAAGGGCCCGGTATTCCTGCGGAAATCCAAGAGAAAATCGGTACTCCCTTCTTTACCACCAAAGAAAGTGGTACAGGTTTAGGTATTGCTATCTCTATGGGCATTGCTCATCGCAATAATGGTGATTTGGGTTTTGAGACGAGTAGCCAAGGCACGACCTTTAAGGCTAAGTTTAAAAAGCTTACCTTAGTCACTGGCTGAGAAGGGCTGATGCATTTTCGGCCAATCGTGGGTGAAGTTGACAGATAAACGGTCATTTGGTTAAATAAATGAATAACGTAAGGATAGTTGCAGTTTAGGTGTGGAAACGGAGGAGTTAAGATATGAACATGAGTCAAAAGCCTCTACCGGAGCAGTATCTTTCTCTCAGTGAGGAGGAAATGGATCGACGGATTCAGCAAGCGAAGAAAGTGTTGGGTTCGAAGCTCGTGATATTAGGACACCATTATCAACGAGATGAGGTTGTTCGCTATTGCGATCACCGCGGAGATTCCTTGAAGCTTTCTCAATTGGCTGCCCAAGCGAAGGATGCTGAGTTCATTGTTTTTTGTGGTGTGCATTTTATGGCGGAGACCGCTGATATTTTGGGTGCGCCTGAGCAGAAGGTTATCCTGCCGGATTTAGATGCGGGCTGTCCTATGGCTGATATGGCAGAACTAGAAGATGTGGAGCGATGTTGGAATCAGATTACCGCCCAGTACCAAGCGGAATTTGTGCCTGTAACCTATGTGAACTCTACGGCGGAAGTCAAAGCCTTTTGTGGCCGTCATGGGGGGTTAACCTGTACCTCTTCCAATGCCCTGAAGATCCTTAAGACTCTGTTTAATGAGGGCAAGCATGTGCTCTTCCTTCCCGATGAGCATCTCGGTCGCAATACCGCTATCCAACTGGGCTTAGAGGAAGAAGATATGTTCCAATGGCAGCGAGAGAACTGGGATATTGAATTGCCGAAGGTCGCCCCGCAGATTATTCTTTGGGATGGCTACTGCGGTGTTCATCAGAGATTTACTCCCGCCCATGTGGATTATGTCCGGAGTCAGTATCCGGGCATTACGGTGATTGTCCATCCGGAATGTAGTCATGCTGTAGTAGAAAAATCCGATTTGAGCGGCTCCACCGATTTTATCATTCGTCAAATTACGGCAGCTCCTGCCGGCAGTGTGTGGGCGGTGGGAACGGAGATCAATCTAGTCAGTCGCTTGGCCAAGGAAAATCCCGATAAAACCGTCATCTGCTTGAATGAAAATGTTTGCCTCTGTGTGATGATGAGCCGTATCAGCCAGCCCCATCTCCTATGGGTTTTGGAAAACCTACAGCAAGGCAAGGTGGTCAATCAGATTAGCGTCAAGCCTGAAATAGCTAAGGATGCTGTGGTGGCTCTCGAACGCATGCTGGAGTTGAGTAAGTAAAACTACTCAAGATTAAATAAGCTTCAATCTATCCTACAATTCTTCTAAGATTGGACGGGGCAAAGGAGTAGCAGGAGGATTATGCACGAGCACTATGGATGATGGGATGGAGGGTGTTTATGCGTATTGAGCAGCTATACTATCTTGTTGAGGTGAGCAAGAATAAATCCCTGACTGTTGCTGCGGAGCAGATTCATGTGTCCCAACAGAATCTTAGTGTTGCCATTCGTAATTTGGAGAAGGAGTTTAATGTTGAGCTTTTAGTACGTTCCCATAAGGGTATATCCCTTACCAGTGAGGGGGAGGAATTTGTCAATAAAGCACAGGAGATTTTGACAAAGATTGACGAGCTGAATTCTCTATTTAATAAGAAACAGCTTGCCAAAAAAGTCCTTAAAGGTAGCCTCTGCATTGACGTGGTTCCTTACATGACCCTCCCGGATATTCTGGTTTCCTTTTATAAACTGCACCCCCAGGTCAATGTCATTTTAAAGGAGCACAGTCCTCAAGAAATTATAAGTAATGTAGCTGAGGGGAAAAGTGACGTTGGTATTATCTTCCGCACAGGCGAGGATCAGGGATTTTCTGAGACCATCTCTGACCTGGGATTGAACTATGAAAATATTCTTGACGATAAGATTTTTGTTTGTGCCGGAAAAAAGTCCTCCCTTAAGAAAAAGCGTGTGATCTCGCATACCGAACTCTTTGAACAAAACTTGATTGTATCCGAAGATCTCTATGGGTGGATTCTGGATACTATCAAGCGTTATCAGGACCCCTCTTCTATACAGATTCAGAAATCAAATAGTATGCAGATCTATAAAAAAATGATTGAAGAAGGTTTAGCAGTGGGTTTTGTTACCGGAATTGGTTTGGAAAAAGAGCTTATTTTCAAGAAGGGGGAAGTAGTTCCTATAGCCATCGAAAAGCACAATAATATCACCATTGGGTTGGTGTATTCTAGTGTTAATTCACAGACAGAGCTCTGTAAGGAATTCATTAGCTATCTTAAATTAACAACACAAGATTATCATTGCTGATCAAGCTTATAGCTCATGAGCAAATCTTTAACTATTTATCCGAGAGACTCTCTCGGATTTTTTTATACATCTATATGCCTTAGCAAAGACTTGTTAGTAACTTGCTGCAAACTCTCTAGGATAAAAGGCCACAAATCAGATTTGTGGCATCCCGCAGAATATTCTAAATTATGTGTTAGCCAGAACAAGTGAAAGTGACTACAATGTATATAAGAGGTTACATGGCGCCGTCACCTCATAAAAGGGGGCATAAGGAATGAATATAGTTGTTATTGGCTCAGGTGTTATGGGACCTGGTATTGCTCAGGTATTCCTCATGGGTGGACATCATGTAATTATGTCTGATATTAAGGTGGAAGCCTTAGCGGAAGGAACTAAAGAAATACGTAATAGTCTAACCTTAATGGCATCCAAAGGGATCACCAATCAGGATGTCACGACCCTAATGAGCAATTTCCAAACCATGACCAGCTTAGAAGAAGCAGTGAAAGATGCGGACTTAGTCATAGAAGCTATCCCTGAGGTTATTAACATAAAACAAAAGGTTTATGAGGATTTAGATCAGTTCTGCCCTAAAGATACTGTTATTGTCAGCAATACATCGGCCTTGCCATTACCAGAGATATTTCCCCATTTTCGTCCGGGAAGTTTCTTCGTGGCTCACTTTATGAATCCACCCCAAATCATACCCTTAGTAGAAATAGTGAAAAACGACAAAACAAATCCAGAAAAAGTAGCTTGGCTCCGAGAAGTACTAGAGAAGTGTGGAAAAAAACCTATTGTCATCAATCAATTTATCAAAGGTTTCCTCATCAACCGGATGCAGACAGCTATGGCTCGGGAAGCCCTGTACCTCTATGAAAAAGGAGTTGTTTCTCTAGAGGATCTGGATGTAGCAAATACAGCTTGTATCGGATTCAAATCCGCATGGCAAGGAACTTTTGAAACCATGGATTACATCGGCTTAGATACCTGTGCCTTTGCTTACAATATCATTTTCCCGGATCTTTGCAATGACACGACAGTTCCCGCTACAGTGACCCAAAAAGTTAAGGAAGGGAAATTAGGCTTAAAATCAGGGGAAGGATTCTTCACCTATCCAGAGGATTCTAATGAGGTCTCCATGCAGCGACAAGCAGGTCTTTTAGAACAGCTTAAACTCTTTAACGATTACATTAAAGAATAAAGCGCATATAGTGGCATGTCACCTTGGATGACTTTGGTTTAAAAACTCCTGAAGTTAGGAACTTTCACTCGGGAGGAAAATAGAGATGAACACAAAATTCTCCTTAAGCCCGCGTCAAAAAGCCCTATGGCCCATCCTCATCTTGGGGGCGTTTTTCGAAGGCTTCGATGATGCATTGATCAATATTGCTTTACCTTATATTAAAGCAGATTTCAATCTGACCACCCAGATGTCCGGCTATGCACTGTCCATTATTGCCTTTGGTACCATGGTAGCCTTCTTTGTTTCGCGCATGGCGGACACTATCGGTCGCCGCAGAGTATTTTTAACCTGCGTGTATTTGTATTCTACGTGCAGCTTCTTGACAGCTTTTTCTCCTAATATCCAAGTGTTTATCTTCTTCCAATTTGTAGCTCGGATCTTCTTAATAGGCTGTTGGTCTGTGGGATATGTAATTCTTTGTGAGGAGTTCTCCACGGAGCATCGAGGAAAAGCTGTGGGGAGATTCCAGTTGACTGCTGTATTCGGGGCTTTGCTGATTGGAATTCTGCTTCCCGTTTTCACTAGTTTTGGTTTAAGCTGGCGAGCTCTTTATGTAGTAGGTGCTATTCCTATCATTCCTGTTTACCTTATGAGAAAGAATTTGCCTGAAACAGAGGCTTTTCTACAGATACAAGAAGAAAAGAAGGAAGGCAATCGTGCGCAGAAGGAAGATTTCTTTGGTCCTTGGCGGAGTCCTTTTACCAAGTATATGGTCGTCATGTGTCTGGTATGGGTATTCCTTTATTTCGGAGTCAAAGGATCCTTGAACTTCTTCTCCCTCAGAGTGGTTAGTGAATTAAGCTGGACTCCCAACATGGTAAGCTTAGGCCTCGTTCTCCAAACCCTTACTGGAATCTTCGTCATTGCCATGAACGGTAAAATGATGGACGTCATCGGACGCAAGCGTGCTGCTACCATCATCATCATCGTTGGTTGTGTATTTAGTGTATTGACCTTTACTCTAACAGGCTTCTACCCAGTACTGATCTGCAGCATTATTTCCGCGGGATTTGTTAACTCTTTCTTAATCGTAGGTTCCACTTTAACGAACGAGCTCTTCCCAACGGAAATCCGTGCGAATGCCATGGCTTGGTCCAATAACATCGTCGGCCGAATGGGACAGATTATTGTTCCTACCGCGGTTACTACTATGGCAATCTGGCTAGGCCTAGGAAATGCAACAGCCGTTGCCGTGGCTTTACCCTTAATTTCCCTCATATTAATTCTTTTCTTCTTGCCGGAAACGGGGATGAAGAAACCGAAAAATATCGACCCCTTAAATCCAAATGCTATTTCCAAGTAACAATGTGTAGTGTTAGTGAGCGTAGGCAGAAGTGCTATTTATGGAGCAGGCCTAGTCTGTTGGCTAGCTACTGAACTAAGAATAAACGGAGGTTTTTCTCATGGAAGGAAAATGCAGAGCAGGAGCTCTTGTTTCTGAGGTCTTGAAAAAGGAAGGCGCTAAATATATCTTTGGTATTCCAGGTGGGCATATCTATCCTGCCATGGAGCGCTGTGAAGAACTGGGTATTCCCTTCATCGGTGTTCGTCATGAAATGACCGCTGCTTTTGCAGCAGAAGGCTGGGCCTTAACCACCGGTAAATTCGGAGTATGCACAGGAACTGCCGGTCCAGGGGTGACTAATTTACTTACCGGCTTAGCCAACTCTTATGTGGGAGGGTTCCCGGTTTTTGCTCTCGGCGGTAAAGCTCGGGTTACGGAAAATGACCGTAACGAGCTCCAAGATTTTAATCAAATGGCTATTCTCAGTCAAATGACTAAGCATGCTCGTGCTGTCTCTGAGCCCAAACGGATCCCGGAATATGTGGGAAGAGCTATCGCTCATGCCACTACCGGCAAACCTGGACCAGTCTACATCGAGGTTCCCAGAGATCTTATGGAAACTGAAGTAGATCTCTCCACAGTGGAGTTCCAAGAAAGATATATCACTGAAAGCAAGCCCCAAGGAGATCCTGCCAGCATTCAAGCTGCTCTGGAACTGATTAAAGAAGCTCAAAAGCCGGTCATCATCGCTGGTTCTGGAGTATGGTTCTCCCAAGCTCATCATGAACTCCAAGCATTCGTAGAAAAAACCGGCATTCCCTTCGCAACCCGCAACGCAGCCAGAGGATGCATCACTGATAAACATCCATTGTTCATTAGCCCCGGCTATGATCACCCCATTCTCCAAGCCCTTTTGGCAGAAGCAGATCTAGCCATCGTTATCGGCACTAGACCTGGCTTTACCTTAGGCAGAGGAAACTTCCGCAAAGACATGAAAATCATCCGCATCGATATCGATGCTGCAGAACTGAATAATCAGCTAGACGTTAAAGTGGGTATCCACGGCGATGCTAAGGAAGTTTTGAAGCAGCTCAATGCCGGAGTCGAGTCAGCAAGTCGTCCCCAATGGGTAGGATTCCTTAATGCCGTAAAACAACAATTTGCCGGTCTCTTTGGCCAAATGTGCGACCCCAGTCATTCACCTATTCATCCAGTTCATTTGATGAGTCAAATTGCACAAAGGGTGAATGAAGAAACCATCGTCGTCGTCGATGGGGGCGATACGGCTACTTGGGCTACTTTAGCACTACCAGCTTATGGCCCTGGACAAATGCTCTCTATTGCTGCAACTAGCTTTGGTCCTTTAGGTGTGGGCATGGGTTATGCCATCGCCGCTAAGCTGGCCCATCCAGAGAAGAAGGTCATTATGATCACTGGAGACGGAGCCTTCGGTTATGGAGTAGCAGAATTCGATACCTTGAAGCGGTATGGACTTGATATCACCACTATTATCCTTAACGATGGTCTCTGGGGCATGATCAAGCGCTCTGAGGCTAAGAAAGCCAACGGCAAAGCCAAATTCGTGGGTGTAGAGCTAATGGAACAAGTCCATTATGAAAAGGTAGTGGAAAGCTTGGGCGGTTACGGTGAATTCGTCACAGACCCTGCAGAAGTAGGCAACGCTATCGACCGTGCTCTAGCTTGCGGCAAAATGTCCTGCGTCAACGTCATCACCGACCCCCAATTCGGCCCCCCTAGCAGATAAGAGTGGAACAAGGGTACAGGTATAATTATTCAAATTTGGGGACAGGGGAATAGATCCCTTGTCCCAGTTCCCTACCTAAACCCTGAAGCATGTGAGTAATTACATATACTGAATAACAAAGTAAATTTATAATGCAACATTAGAAAGCAGCTAACTACTACAGAAATTGGAGGACACAGAAATGAGCGTAAAAGAAGAAATCTACTCATTTTGCGAGAAAATGAATACTGACCCAGGTCATATGGAAGATAAGGATTTAACCTTCCAAGTTAACCTAAAAGAAAGTGGCCCCATCCAAATGGTCATCAAGGATGCTCAAATCACAGTGTATGAGGATTGCCCCCATACACCGGAGTTGACCCTAACCATCTCTGATGATGATTATTCTAAATTACTTAAAAACCAACTCAACACTACAGTGGGTCTAATGACTGGAAAGGTTAAAGTGGACCGCGTTGATAAGGCCTTAAGGCTTTTGGAAGTCGTTAAGCAATACTACTAAGAACAGCAAAAGATTAACAATCATGAGTCTTGTTAAGTCATAGGTGGTTTCATGTAACTATCTTAGTAAAGCATAGAATATGCTGGAGTAGATTTGGAGGAAAGTTCTATGGAAAAAGTAAGAATGACACCCAGTGAAGCTATCTGCGAAACCTTATTGGCTGAAGGGGTGGATCATGTAACAGGTATTGTAGGATCAGCTTTTATGGATCTGTTAGATCTCTTTCCCACAGCCGGGATTAAATTCGTTCCTGTTCGTCATGAACAATCCGCCGGACATATGGAAGATGCTTATACTCGTGTAACCGGCCGTGCAGGAGTGCTCATTGGCCAAAATGGCCCTGGTATCACTAATATGGTCACCTCTGTGGCGGCAGCCAATTCGGCTCATACCCCTATGGTTATTATTTGCCCCTCAGCTGGGACTCCGACAGTGGGCTGGGACGGCTTCCAAGAAGCAGACACCGTTCAGATTTTCAAAGCTATTACTAAGGAAACCATTCGCGTACCTCATCCTTCCCGGGCTGCCGATTGCCTGCGGACCGCTTTCCGCATCGCTTACGCGGAGCGGGGCCCTGTACTCTATGATATCCCTAGGGATTATTTCTATGGAGAAATCGATGAGCAGATTCTCGAGCCCCATCAGTATCGTGTTTCCCAACGGGGTTGTGGCGATTTGGCTTCCATCGCTAAGTCTGTCGAGCTCTTAGGTTCCGCGAAGCGCCCAGTCATTATCTCCGGTCGCGGAGTTGTAGATACCCAATCCAAGGACATCGTAGCGAGAATTGCGGAGCTCCTTACTGCACCTGTTGCCTGCACATATCTCCATAACGATGCTTTTCCTTCAGATCATCACCTGTGGCTAGGGCCTATCGGATATATGGGCTCTAAAGCAGCTATGAATACAGTGGCAGAGGCAGATGTTATCCTTGCCTTGGGAACTAGACTTTCTGTCTTCGGTACCACTCCCCAATATGACATCAATTACTTCCCAGACAGTGCCAAGATTATTCAAGTGGATATTAATCCTCGCAATATCGCCAGAACCCATCCGGTAGAAGTAGGTTTGATTGCTGATGCGAAAGAAGCGGCCAAAGAAATCCTCAAAGGATTACAGGCGAAAATTCCCGCTCCTCAAGTTAATGAGGAGTACATGAGTGTCATCAAGAGTCGTCAAGTAGCTTGGGATAAAGAAATCGCTGAATTAGCTATGGTAGATGGCGATCCTATCAATCCCCGCCGTGCTCTTTTAGAAATCCAAAACGTATTGCCTGAAAATGCTATAGTCACTACTGATATTGGTAATGTCTCCTCGACAGCCAATAGCTACCTGAGATTTAAAGGTGAAGGGATGCATATCGCTGCATTGACTTTTGGTAATACCGGTTTTGCTTATCCAGCAGCTTTAGGTGCCCAAATGGCTAATCCAGATGCTCCTGTGGTCGCAATCGTCGGGGATGGTGCTTGGGGAATGAGCCTCCATGAAGTCAGTACAGCCGTAGAACATAATCTACCCGTCGTGGCTATTGTCTTCCGTAACATGGCTTGGTGTGCAGAGAAGAAAAATCAAATCGATTTCTACAACAACCGCTTTATCGGCGCCGATATTCCTAATCCGGAAAGCTTTGCTCCAGTGGCCATCGCCATGGGAGCAGAAGGTATCCGTGTTAGTAATCCAGAAGAAGTGGGACCAGCTTTAGAGAAAGCCTTGGCATCCCGGAAACCCACCGTGCTAGAAATCGTATGCGATGGAACCCAACTGGCACCACCTTTTAGAAAGGATGCGCTGAAATTACCTACTCGCCTCTTGCCTAAGTACAAGGATTTAGATGTAAGAAATTGGTAAAGGTCTTACGCTAGGGAAGCATTCGTTGTAGTTAAAAAAAGGTATAATTCCTCATAATTTTGACGGAATTATACCTTTGCCTATGTCAGCAAGTATATTCCGCAGGGCATAAGCAAAGAAGCACCTATTACTTTTATTTGAACAAAGATGATATTATTTGTAAGAGGAGTATAAAATGTATAAGTTATATTGTCGAACCTTTCAAAGGGTGTTGAAGCTTGGTACCTATTTTATCCCTTGGCGCACCCCTAAGTTGCTTGAGGGGGAAAAAAGCCTAGGCCAACTCCCCAGGCTTATTAAATATCAAGGCATCAATAATGTACTCATCGTAACTGACAAAGGAATTTCTTCCTTAGGATTAATGAATAGCCTACTTAAGGGATTAGAAGATGTAGATATCAAGTATAGTGTGTATGATGAAATCGTTCCTAATCCGACCATCGATAATATCGAAGAAGCCCTAAAACTGTACCATAACAACAAATGCAAGGGGATTATTGCCTTTGGAGGTGGGTCTCCAATGGATTGTGCAAAGGGAGTGGGAGCGCGTATTGCTCGTCCCCATAAGAAGATTCCCCAAATGAAAGGGCTATTCAAGGTCTTAAAAAAGATCCCGCCTTTGTTTGCTATTCCAACAACAGCTGGGACGGGAAGTGAAGCAACCATTGCAGCAGTAATCACTAATCAGGAAACACACGAGAAGTATGCAATTAATGATTTGGTGCTTATCCCTAAATACGCTGTATTAGACCCCGCGCTTACCGTAGGTTTGCCACCTCATATTACGTCTACGACAGGCCTAGATGCTCTTACTCATGCAGTAGAATCCTATATCGGCAGAAGTAACACCAGAGAAACTAAAGAGTTAAGTAGAAAAGCAGTAAACCTGATTTTCGATAATCTATTTGAGGCCTATTCAAACGGGACAAATCTTGTGGCCCGTGAAAATATGCAGAAGGCATCCTTTTATGCTGGGATTGCGTTTACCCGGGCTTATGTTGGATATGTTCATGCCTTGGCCCATCCCTTAGGCGGATTTTATGGAACACCTCATGGTCTGGCTAATGCGGTGATTCTACCCTATGTGCTTGAATACTACGGGGAGCCAGCCCATAAACCTTTAGCAGAACTGGCCGATTTAATCGGAATTTCTGAAAAGACGGATACTGCAGAGGAAAAGGCTTTGAAATTTATTGATGCGATTAAGAAGCTTAACCAAAGCATGGAGATACCTGAAACAATCTGCGGAATTATGGAGAAGGATATCCCAACGATGAGTGATCGGGCCTTTAAGGAGGCCAATCCACTTTATCCAGTACCGAGGATTCTATCGAGAGAAGACTTGATCAAGCTTTATGACCTAATAAGAGTAAAGAGATAGATAAAGAGTTAAAAAAGCTAAAGAAGTTCCGTGGAAGGTGTGCGTTATGAGTGATTTCAAAGAAATGATCCTTCAGCAAAGAAGATACTTTGAAGAGGGTGAAACCAAAGATCTGAATTTTCGTATGGAGAAGCTCAAGACCTTAAGAAAGGTCATTATTGATAATGAAGAAGAAATCAGGGAGGCTTTGCGTAAAGACTTAAACAAGACGCCCTTTGAGGCCTATGCTACAGAAATAGGGATTGTTTTAGAAGAATTGAGTTACACATTCAAGCATCTACCGAAATGGGTGAAAAGGAAAAGGGTAAGAACACCGATAACCCAATTCCTAGCCACAAGCTTCACCTATCCCGAACCCCATGGAATAACCCTGATTATGTCTCCCTGGAACTATCCCTTCCAGCTTGCGATGGCACCCTTGATTGGCGCCATCGCTGCAGGCAATTGCTCGGTTATTAAACCCTCTGAGTATTCCTTCAATACCTCTGTAGTAATCGAGAAGCTCATAAAAGAGAATTTCAAAGAGGAATTTATTACGGTAGTACGCGGTGGGAGAGAAGCTAATAAAACCTTGTTGGATGAAAAATTTGATCATATCTTCTTTACAGGAAGTGTAGCGGTTGGTAAGACAGTCATGGAAGCAGCCTCCAAACACCTTACCCCTGTAACTCTGGAGTTGGGTGGTAAAAGCCCTTGCATTGTGGATGAAACTGCAAATATAGACTTGGCGGCCAAGCGAATCATTTGGGGAAAGCTCTTGAATTCAGGGCAAACATGCGTAGCTCCGGATTATCTCCTAGTTCACAGTAGTATCAAGAGCAAGCTTATTGATAAAATGAAAGAATACGTGGTTGAGTTTTACGGGGAAAATCCCAGTAAAAATGAAGACTATCCAAAGATAATTAATGAAAAGCATTTTAAGCGATTGCAAAGCCTTATCCTAGGTGAAGAAATTGTCTTCGGGGGACAATTTAATGAAGAAACCCGTCAAATCTCCCCAACCATTGTTCATAATGTAACCTGGGACAGTCCAGTCATGGTGGAAGAGATTTTTGGACCCATTTTGCCGGTGCTGGAATTTGAGCACTTAAGCGAGGTTATTTCTCAAATCAATAAACATCCCAAACCCTTGGCACTCTACTTCTTTACTACTATAAAGGAAAGAGAAGAACAGATCCTTAGGGATATCTCGTTTGGTGGAGGATGTATCAACGATACCATTGTGCACTTAGCGACTTCCTATATGCCCTTCGGTGGGGTTGGTGAAAGTGGAATGGGAGGATATCATGGTAAGGCGAGTTTTGATACCTTTTCACATCAAAAAAGTATTATGAAAAGATCTAATTTGTTGGATATTCCTTTCAGGTATCCACCCTTTAAAAATAAGTTAAGCTTAGTAAAAAAGGTTATGAGATAGGTTGAGTCGATAAATATTGTATACATTGCTAATAACTGTTGAAAACAACCCTCGTACTATGTTATTTTTAAGGCATAAATTCTCATAGAGAAGAGCAAAGGCGCTCAAATGGACTGTACAAATGTACGTCCTTTTGGGCGCCTTTTTGTGTGTTGCAAAGGAAAGGGGAACGAAAATGAAAATCTTCGGAACAAATGTCTTCAATGATAGCGTTATGCGGGAGAGACTTCCAAAAAACATTTACAAATCCATCAGAAGCACCATCGATAATGGGCTGCCATTAGATCCTGGGGTGGCGGAGGTGGTGGCCAGTGCGATGAAGGATTGGGCGATTGAAAGGGGAGCAACTCACTATACCCATTGGTTCCAGCCCTTAACGGGTCTGACTGCCGAAAAACATGATTCCTTTATTTCTCCCACTGATGATGGCCGGGTTATCATGGAGTTTTCCGGCAAGGAATTAGTTAAAGGAGAACCCGATGCCTCCTCGTTCCCCAATGGCGGAATTCGTTCGACCTTTGAAGCCCGGGGCTATACCGCTTGGGATTGCACCTCACCGGCTTTCTTAAGGGAAGAGGGGAGCAATGTGGTGCTCTGTATTCCTACTGCGTTTTGTGCTTATACCGGTGAAGCCTTAGATAACAAAACCCCTTTGCTACGTTCCATGGAAGCTTTATCGAAGCAAGCCCTCCGCATGCTCAAACTTTTCGGAGATGAAGAGACCAGTCGCGTGGTCAGCACCGTGGGACCCGAGCAGGAATACTTCCTCGTGGATAGAGCTCATTATGAAAAGAGGATGGACTTGGTCTTGACCGGGCGAACCCTTTTTGGGGCAAAGCCTCCTAAGGGTCAAGAAATGGAGGATCAATACTTTGGCAGTATCAATGAGCGAGTATCGGCCTTCATGCATGATGTGAATCGGGAAGCGTGGAAACTGGGTATTTCGGCTAAAACTCAACACAAGGAAGTGGCGCCCGGTCAATACGAGATTGCTCCCGTCTTCAGCCTGACTAATATTGCTACCGATCATAACCAACTCATTATGGATGTGTTTAAAAAAGTTGCCAACCGCCATGGCTTGGTTTGTCTCCTCCATGAAAAACCCTTTGCCGGGGTGAATGGCTCAGGTAAGCATAACAACTGGGCCTTGGCAACCAGTGGCGGTAAGAATCTCTTAGATCCCGGTAAAACACCTCACGAGAATGCTCAATTCTTGACTTTCCTTTGCGCCGTGTTGAAAGCCGTTGATGAGCATGCTGAATTGCTCCGGGCCTCGGCAGCTAACCCCGGCAATGACCATCGTTTGGGCGCTAATGAAGCACCTCCAGCCATCATCTCGGTTTTTTTGGGGGATCAACTGAGCGATATCTTAGCCCAATTACAGAATGGCGGGGTAACCCACTCAATAGCTGAAAGCCGCATGAATATTGGGGTTAACACCTTACCCTTGCTGAGAAAGGATTCCACGGATCGGAACCGGACCTCTCCCTTTGCCTTCACCGGCAATAAGTTCGAATTCCGCATGGTGCCATCTTCACTATCCATCGCCGGACCGAATATCGTTTTGAATTCCATAGTCGCTGAAGCCCTTTGCCAAATGGCCGATCGTTTAGAAGAGGCAGAGGATTTTCAGGGAGAACTAAAAAAACTGCTCAAGGAAATTGCCCTTCAGCATTCACGAATTGTCTTCGACGGAAATAATTACTCTGAAGAATGGGTGGCGGAAGCGGCTCGCCGAGGCTTATCCAATATCAGCTCGACCGTGGATGCTATTCCGGCTTGGGTCACGGCAAAAGCAGTAGCGCTCTTTGCCAAGCACGGGGTTCTCAGTCCAACAGAACTGCACTCCCGTTATGAAATCCTGCTTGAGCATTACAGTAAAACCATTAATATTGAGGCGCAAACCATGCTCTATATGAGCAAACGCCAAATTATCCCCGCAGGGCTGAAAATGTTGCAAAGCCTAGCTAGCGGAATTTCTGCAGTGAAAGCAGTCTCCAGTGTCCCGGTAACGGTGCAAGAAGGGTTGTTAATTCAGGTCTCGGATCGGATGGTTAATTTGGATAGGAGTTTAAAAGCTCTCGAGATCAAGACGAAGGAAGCGCAAGTCATTGGTGAGGTGTTTGAACGAGGGGTATTCTATCGGGATCACGTCTTCACAGCCATGGCCAACCTCCGTATGGCTGCCGATCAGCTGGAGGAGTTGGTGGATCAAGAGTATTGGCCTTTGCCCAGCTATGCGGAGATGTTGTTTAGGCTGTAAGACTTCCTATAGCTAGATAAACAAAACCCACTATACGGTGGGTTTTGTTTCATTTTTAGAAAGTATAATTTCGTTGCCTAATGAAGATTCTCTCCTTAGAATTTAAGCCAGTACATGGTATAATTTAAATCTATAGTTGTTGTTACATACTAAGTACATCATAAAGATTTAGAGATGAATAATAATGAGGAGGCAGAAGATGGATTTATGGCACCTCGTCCAAAATCAGTGGGAATCGATAATTTATGGCGCCAGTATTAAGAGAATGGGTATAGCACTATTGATCCTGCTTCTGGCACTTTTGCTGAGAAAAATATTTTCTAAAGTGATCATTGTCTTTCTGCGAAAACTCACCCAAAGGACTAAAGGTACTCTTGATGATGCTATCGTGGAAGCTTTGGAAAAGCCGGTTCAGCTTGCTTTTATCATTATTGGCTTACAGATTGCTACACAAGTATTGATCCTCCCCCCAGAGATCGGTGCATTTGCCTACAGAGTGATTCGGTCTTTAGTTTTATATACTTTGTTTTGGTCGGCTTACCGAGCGGCTGATGTCTTTTCAGCTTTATTTGAAAGACGAGTCTTTCTCACTGCCGATAAATTTGACGATATGCTCGTTTCCTTTTTGAGCAAAGGGGCTAAAGCCGTCATTATTGTCTTAGGCTCGATCACCATTGCCCAAGTCTGGTTTACGGAGATTGCCGGTGTTTTGACAGGTTTAGGACTGGGAGGTCTGGCGTTCGCTCTTGCTGCTCAGGATACCGCTAAAAACCTATTTGGTAGTGTGACCATTATGCTGGATCGCCCCTTCAACATTGGAGACTGGGTTCAAACCCCCAGTGTTGAGGGTACTATAGAAGAGATTGGCTTTCGAAGCACCAAGGTCAGAACCTTTGCCCAAGCCGTGGTGACCGTCCCTAATTCTGTTATGAGCAATGAGGCTATTACCAATTGGTCGAGGATGGGGAAGCGGAGAATCAATTTTCAATTGGGTGTGAGTTACCAGACAACCGCTGGGCAGCTCCAGGAATGCGTGAAATCCTTGCGTAACATTCTCGAAGATCATCCGGAAGTTCACCCCGAGACCATTCTGGTTTATTTTGAACGATTCGGTGATAACTCTTTGGATATTTTTGTCTACTTTTTTACCAACACAACTAATTGGCAGAAATTCCTTGAGGTTCAGGAGGATGTTAACTTTAAGATTATGTCCCTACTGGAGGAGCTAGGTATATCTGTTGCTTTTCCTTCGCGAAGTGTTTATATCGAAACTGCCAAAGGGGAAGTACCGAAAGAAGTGGGAAAAATTGAGTTTAAAGGGCAAGACAATTCGGATTGAACGGGTAAGGAATTATTGAGCACCAGTAAAAATTAAAAAAACAGGAGGAAGGCCCATGCAAAAGATAATCCCCCATTTATGGTTTGACAAAGAAGCCGTTGAAGCGGCTCAATGGTATGTTAACCTTTTTGAGGATTCAGGAATCACTAGTATCACGACAATTCCTGATACTCCGTCGGGCGATTCTGTAACGGTCGATTTTCGGCTTGCTGGAATGAGGTTTTCCGCAATCAGTGCCGGTCCGTACTTTACCTTGAACCCTTCGATTTCTTTAATGGTAGCTTGCAATGATCCGGAAGAAGTCGACAGGCTCTATGATAATCTATCGGTCGATGGAACCGATCTCATGCCTTTGGGTGAGTATCCGTTCAGCAAACGCTATGCTTGGATTCAAGACAAATATGGTCTTAGCTGGCAGCTCATGCTGGTTGAGAATAAAGAAGAACATCAGAGAATAAGACTCAATTTGCTATTTGCCGGAGAGGTATGCGGTAAAGCCGAAGAAGCCATTGATTATTATCTTTCCGTTTTTGAAGGCTCTGCTAAAGGGTTTGTAAACTATTATCAGACAGGGGAGTCCATGGATGAGCGAGCAAAAGTAAATTACGGCGAGTTGAATATCCAAGGAAGACAGTTTATCGCAATGGACCATGGCTTTGGCGGGGAGTTTACTTTTAATGAAGCCTTTTCTTTGATGATTCTTTGTGATAGCCAAACAGAAATCGATTATTACTGGGATAAGCTTTCCTTTGTTCCTGAGGCTGAGCAGTGTGGATGGGTTAAAGATCAATTTGGCTTATCCTGGCAGATTGTACCGAGGAATATGAGCGATACTCTGTCAAGTGGAACAAAAGAAGAAGTAAAACGGATCACAGAGGCATTTTTGAAAATGAAGAAGCTGGATATAGCTGTTCTTGAAAAGGCAAAGTTAGGGTTAGATTATTAGAAGAGACGAAATTCTTAGTAATCTTAAATATTGTATACATTGGCGAAAGCGGTTGTAATCCTAAGCCTTACTATGATAAGTTATGATTAATCGAAAAACGGAGCAAAGGCGCTCAAAGAGACCTGTACCTAACAAGTGCAAGTCTTTTTGTAGCGCTTTTTCTTTTTCCTTCGCAAGTGGCAATAACCTACAGTAGTTTAACTATTGCTTTAACAAAAGCTTCAAACCAATAATTTGCCGCTTGATGTTCAAGGAAAATTCCAGAAAAGGGTGAGTAATATGCAAAATTATGGTCTGCCTCAGAAACAAGGTCTTTACGACCCAGCCTTAGAGCATGATGCCTGCGGGATGGGATTTGTGGTCAGCATTAAAGGAGAAAAGTCACATGGGATCATCGATGAAGCCTTGACCGTTCTGGAAAATTTAAGCCATAGAGGGGCCAGCGGAGCCGATGAAAATACAGGTGATGGCGCTGGGATCCTAGTCCAGATTCCCCATGATTTCTTCAAACGGGAATGCGGGGTATTGGGGTTTGAACTGCCTCAAAAAGGGGATTACGGGGTAGGAATGATCTTTGCTCATCGCTATGAGGATTTCAGAAAAACGCAAATGGCCACTTTTGAAAGCATCGCAGCTGAAGAGGGGCAAAAAATCCTTGGGTGGAGAGAAGTTCCTATCGATAAGACTAGCATCGGCGAAGGCGCGAAAGCAGTCATGCCGCGATTCATTCAAGTATTCATCGAGAAGAACCCTCAGCTCAGCGATGGGATGGATTTTGAAAGGAAGCTTTATACCATTCGGAAAAGAGCGGAGAAAGTTATCCTGCCTTTATGCGAAGACAAGGGCGGCACTTTCTATGTAGCCAGTTTGTCCGCTAAGACCATCGTCTATAAAGGGATGTTGACGGCAGAGCAGCTGCGTCATTTTTATCTGGATCTTTCCGATCTGGATTTTGCTTCGGCTTTGGCTATGGTCCATTCCCGATTTAGCACAAATACTTTCCCCAGCTGGGAAAGAGCTCACCCGAACCGCTACATTGTCCATAACGGAGAGATCAACACCATCCGCGGCAATGTCAACTGGATGAGAGCCCGCCAAAAATGCATTGATTCTCCCTTCTTTGAGGATATTGCCAAAGTTTATCCTATTGTGGATGAATCCGGCAGCGATTCTGCGATGTTTGATAACAGTCTGGAGTTCTTGCATTTGACCGGAAGAACGCTACCTCACGCGGTAATGATGATGATTCCTGAGCCCTGGGAGAATAACGAGCTCATGCGTCAGGATAAGAAAGACTTCTATGAATACAACAGCTTCTTAATGGAGCCTTGGGATGGTCCTGCCACTATGGGCTTTACGGACGGGGTACTCATCGGTGGAGTGCTGGACCGCAATGGACTACGGCCTTCCCGCTATTATGTCACCAAGGATGATAAGGTCATTTTGGCTTCTGAAGTGGGAGTTATCGATATTAAGCCGGAGAATGTTCAATACAAAGGTCGATTAGAGCCTGGTAAGATGCTGCTCATTGATACTGAGGCCCAGAGAATTATCTCCGATGAAGAGATCAAAACCAGCGTAGCCCTGAGGAACCCCTATGGGGAATGGATCGAGAAGCACATCGTTAGATTCAGCGACCAAACGGCAGGTTTTGCAGATATAGCTCATTCTGAGATGGCAAAGGATCGAGAGGTACAAATTAAGGGGAATGAAGATTTACTAAAACAACAAAAAGCCTTCGGTTATACCTTTGAAGATATTACAAAAACCATCCAACCGATGGCTGTTGAAGGAGTGGATCCTGTTGGTTCCATGGGCATGGATTCACCTCTGGCCGTCTTATCAGAAAAGCCTCAGATGCTCTATCTGTATTTTAAACAACTCTTTGCCCAAGTGACAAATCCTCCTATCGATGGCATTCGGGAAGAGATTGTTACCTCCTGCAATTTGCTCTTGGGTAACTCCGGCAACCTTCTAAATCCAGACCGGGAAGGTACCGCATCGCTCTTCCTTGAGCACCCCATCTTGACCAATGACCAGCTCCATACCATTAAGATGATAAATCATCCCCAGTTTAAAACGGTGACCTTATCCATGCTTTACCCTGTGACCGGGGGAGCGAAGGCCATGGAGCGAGCCTTGGATCGACTCTTTAGAGAAGCGGATAAAGCCATGAATGAGGGTGCAAATATCCTTATCCTCTCGGATCGAGGAGTGAATAAGGAGTATGCAGCGATCTCAGCTCTCTTGGCATCCTCCGGACTGCATCATCACTTGATACGTAGAGAAATTCGCACCAACCTAGGAATCGTGCTGGAATCCGCAGAGCCTCGGGAAGTGCATCACTTCTGTACCTTAGTGGGCTATGGGGTAACGGCCATCAATCCTTACCTGGCTTATGAAACCATAGAAGACCTGGCAGCTAAGGGACTGCTCGAAGGGCTGACTGCCAAAGAAGGGGTCAAAAACTTCATCAAAGCCTCAGTCAAAGGAATGCTCAAAGTGCTGACCAAGATGGGTATCTCCACGATGCACAGTTACCATGGTGCCCAAATCTTTGAAGCCGTGGGCTTGCGCAAAGACGTAATTGACAAATACTTCACCTATACCCCTTCCCGCTTAGAAGGAATCGGCCTCGAAGAGATTGCTCAGGAAAACCAGATGCGCCATGAAAGCGCCTACGATGAGAACTCCCTCAATGCAGATAGTCTAGAAGTGGGTGGTTACTTCCAATGCAAAGAAGATGGAGAAAAGCATCTGTATAACCCAGAAACCATTTACCTGATTCAGAGGGCCTGCCGAGAAGGAAATTATGCTCTCTTTAAAGAGTTTACCAAGAAGATCAATGAAGAAGAGGTTTATACATTAAGACACCTTTTAGACTTCAAGTACAATGCAGGCGATACGATCCCCATCGAAGAAGTGGAGTCCGTGGATTCTATCGTCAAACGCTTTAAGACCGGCGCCATGTCCTATGGCTCTATCAGCAAGGAAGCGCACGAGGCCTTAGCCATTGCCATGAACCGATTAGGCGGCAAGAGCAATACTGGCGAGGGTGGGGAAGACCCGGATCGTTTTAAAGTTTTGCCTCATGATGCTGGGGACAACCATAATGCCTTTCTGCAGGGGGATAGCAAAAACAGTGCTATTAAACAGGTGGCTTCAGGACGCTTCGGAGTGACCAGCAATTATCTAGTCAATGCCCAGGAGATCCAAATCAAAATGGCTCAAGGAGCAAAACCCGGTGAAGGTGGACAACTGCCAGGACGTAAGGTCTACCCGTGGGTTGCCAAGACACGTCACTCCACACCGGGGGTTGACCTGATTTCTCCCCCACCTCATCATGATATCTACTCCATCGAGGATTTAGCCGAGTTGATCCACGATTTGAAGAATGCCAACCGGGATGCTCGCATCAATGTCAAGCTTGTGTCTGAAGTAGGGGTAGGAACCATTGCCGCTGGGGTAGCCAAAGGCAAGGCCGATGTAATTCTCATCAGTGGTTATGATGGAGGAACAGGAGCATCTCCCCGAACCAGTATCCGCAATGCGGGACTGCCCTGGGAGCTCGGCCTAGCGGAAACACATCAGACCCTAGTCCTCAATAAATTAAGAGATCGGGTAGTGGTAGAAACGGATGGTAAGCTCCTATCAGGACGGGATGTGGTCATCGCTGCGATGTTGGGTGCTGAGGAATTCGGCTTTGCTACCACACCCTTGATTGCTCTGGGATGCGTCATGATGCGAGTATGTAATCTGAATACCTGCCCCGTGGGCATCGCTACTCAAGATGAAGCCTTAAGAAAGAACTTCACAGGTAAGCCTGAGCACGTAGAAAACTTCATGCGCTTTATTGCTCAGGAAATGCGGGAGATTATGGCTAAGCTGGGCTTTAGGACGATTAACGAAATGGTTGGTCGCACAGACCGCCTCAAAACCAAAGAGAATATTAAGAACTGGAAAGCCTCCCATCTGGATCTTTCGCAAATTCTTTATCAACCCTATGCCGGTGACCCCATGAGTCGCTATAACACTCAAGCCCAAAACCACATGCTGGAGAAATCTTTAGACATGAAAAAACTCCTAAGGGTTTGCAAGCCTGCTTTAGAAAGCAAAAAGCAAATTCGCGCCAAACTAAAAATCAATAACGTGGATCGGGTTGTGGGAACTATCATCGGCAGCGAGATCTCGAAAAGGTACGGAGAGGCAGGTCTGCCGGAAGATACTATTAAGCTAAGCTTTGTAGGCTCAGCAGGACAAAGCTTTGGTGCCTTCGTACCCAAGGGCTTGACCCTAGAGCTAGAAGGAGACTCCAACGATTACCTGGGCAAAGGACTTTCTGGCGGTAAGATTGCTGTCTATCCACCGAAGACTTCTGATTTTATCCCTGAAGAGAATATCCTTATCGGTAATGTAGCTTTCTATGGGGCTACAGCTGGGGAAGCGTATATCAATGGAATTGCTGGCGAACGCTTCTGCGTTAGAAACAGCGGTGCCCACGCCGTTGTCGAAGGGGTAGGTGATCACGGCTGTGAATATATGACGGGTGGAAAAGTCGTCATCCTCGGCAAGACGGGGCGCAATTTCGCGGCAGGAATGTCCGGCGGAATAGCCTATATCCTAGACTTCGAAGAGATTTACTGCAATAAGTCCTTGGTAATATTAGAGAAAATCGAGTCGGATGATGAACTTAAGGAAGTTCAAGTCATGATTCAAAAGCATGTGGAGTATACCCATAGTCCCCAAGGACGTAAAATTCTTGCCGATTGGGAAGGCTATGCAACCCGATTTACCAAAGTGATTCCGAAGGACTATAAACAGATGCTAGCCAATATCGATAAAGCTTCACAAGACGGATATTCAGGGGATGAAGCCCTCCTGGTAGCCTTTGAAGAAAATTTCAAGACCTTGGGAGCGGCGAAGTAAAGGGGGGGAAGACATGGGAAAAGCAACCGGTTTTTTAGAATATCAACGTATAGACCCAAAGAAGCGTGCTCCTGAAGAACGCATTCAGGACTGGCAGGAAATCAAACTACCCAGGGATCCAGAGGTAATTAAGACCCAAGGCGCCCGCTGCATGAACTGTGGTGTTCCCTTCTGCAATGGCGGGGTCATGCTCAACGGAATGGTCTCCGGTTGCCCTTTGCATAATTTGATTCCTGATTGGAATGAACTGATTTACAAAGGACAATGGGAAGAAGCGTATAAGCGCTTAAGTCGTACCAGTCCCTTTGCAGAGTTCACTTCCCGAGTTTGCCCGGCACCCTGTGAAGGAGCCTGCACCGAAGGCTATATTATGGAGCCCGTAACTATCAATTGTATCGAATATGAGATCATCGAGAAGGCTTTTGCTGAAGGATGGGTAAAACCTAAAAAGGGTAAAGCCACCGGTAAAAGGGTGGCCGTAGTAGGCTCAGGTCCCGCAGGCCTATCTGCGGCTAATTATCTTAATGCCGTGGGACATGAGGTCACAGTGTATGAGCGCTCAGATCGCCCCGGCGGACTTCTCGTATATGGCATTCCCAATATGAAGTTGGAGAAAACCGTAGTGGAGCGGCGAATCAACCTCATGAAGGAATCCGGGATTCAATTTATACTCAATACCGAGGTGGGCAAAGATATCCCTGCCCAGGGTCTGGTGAACCAGTATGATGCGGTCGTCCTCTGCACCGGTGCCACCAAGGCCCGAGGGCTCAGTGTAGAAGGGAAGGATCTGAAAGGGGTTCACTTTGCAGTAGATTTTCTGAAGGCCAATACTCAATGCTTGTTGGATGGCAAGTTAAACGAGTTCAAGAGTGACAGTTTGACTAAAGGCTCCGAGGATGGAAATTTGATAAGGAACTTCGATTGCACTGACTTGACAGGCGTATGTCAGGGCGCTGAATTCATCAGCGCTGAAGGCAAGAAAGTTATCATCATCGGCGGAGGCGATACAGGAACAGACTGTGTGGCCACAGCCATCCGTCATGGTTGCAAGAGTGTCCATCAGTTTGAAATCATGCCTGAACCTCCAGCCAAGCGTATCGAGGCCACCAATCCTTGGCCCGAATGGCCGAAGAAGCTCAAAGTTGACTACGGTCAGGAAGAAGCGATCAGTCTCTATGGAAAAGATCCTCGCCAGTATCTCATCAATACAAAAAAGATCGTGGGCAACGAGCAAGGTAAGGTGAAGGAGGTCCATACCGTAGAAATCAACTGGAAGAAAGATTCCTCCGGAAGAATGGTTCCCCAAGAAGTACCCAACAGCGAAAAAGTATGGGAAGCAGACTTGGTACTTTTGGCCATGGGTTTCCTCGGTCCAGAAGATACTATTCCCAAGGAGTTAAATCTAAAGCGGGACGCCCGTAGCAATCTCAAAGCAGAGTATGATGACTTTGAAACCAATGTTGAAAAAGTTTTCGCCGCCGGAGACGCCCGCCGCGGCCAAAGCCTTGTCGTCTGGGCGATTCAAGAAGGTAAGCTAGCAGCCCGCGAAGTGGATAAATATCTTATGGGTAAGAGTATTATTAAGTAAGTGACTAGAGGTAAGCGGTAAAAGTAAGAGTAAGTGTAAGTAGTAAGAGTAAGTGTAAGTGGTAAGAGTAAGTGGTAAGGGGCTAAGAGTCGGGAGGGAAATGTAAGCGATTCAAAATTCACTAGTTAAGAAGTGAGAAGGGACAATTCATTTGGTAGTTGTTATGCCAAATGAATTGTCCCTTCTTCATTTATTTTAAAACAGCTATACAAAAAGGAATGGGTTGTCTACTGCAAAGAGCCATTTAAAAATCCTATGAGAGTCATGGAGTATTTAGGGCGATATACCCATAGAGTTGCGATATCGAATGATAGAATTCTTAGTATTAAGGATAGGCGAGTGACGTTTAAATGGAAGGACTATGCCGATCAGAATGAAAAGAAAGTTATGGAGCTTGATGGAGAAGAATTCATACGAAGATTTTTACTTCATGTATTACCCCTAAATTTTGTGAAGATCAGGCACTATGGGATTCTAAGTAACCGTAATAGAAAAACAAAAATCATACGGTGTAAGGACATTTTCAATATTGAAAAGGAAGAACGGTCAAAAGTTACGAAGTCTTGGGAAGAGCTGATTTTAGAGCTCAAAGGGATCGATGTAAGAGTGTGTTCAGTATGTAAAACGGGCAAAATGATTAGAAAAGAAAGCATAACGCCCAAGGCCTATTCCCCGCCCAATATCATAGTAGCTTAGAAATTTGACGAACGCCCAGGGATAAGTGTGCTCTTTTTTAGAGAAGATTAAATCTTTAAGAGGAAATTCCTGTAATTATACCGAAGTATATTACAAAATACTTCCAGAATGTCATGGAGTATATGTAAATGAAGCATTTCTGCTGGGGATTAAGCTATTGAATCCCCATAGATTGCTGGTGCGGCTTCGTTCAACGAGATTGTATCTGCATTTGAGGAAGAAGTGAGGTTAAGGAATCTTAGATATCTCGCTCAAATTCAGATACAATCCTAAGACGTTATCTGAAATGTTCCTTGCATGTTCGTCTAATTGGTCAATAAAAAACAGACCCCTATAAATGAGATCTGCTTACTTAGGAAATCGCTCTTTTAGCCAATGTGACAGTTCGTGGATATAGGTATCTAATGCCTCACCGGTTAATTGAGAACATGATATTTGAATAGCCTTATCATACGCTTCGTCATCATCAACATAATCAGAGTGTCCATTGATTTTAAGTAAGATGGAGGCAGCATAAAAGCCAACTCGCTTATTACCATCTACAAAGCAATGACTTTTTGTTAGGAAGTACCATAGCATTGCTGCCTTTTTATAAATGGTAGGATATTTATCATGATCGAAATGAGGATATTGTTGGTCGAGGATGCTCCTGATTTTTGACACGGAATCACGGTACAATTCAAAGCTCCCACCAAAAGCGTTTATGGCTTCTTCGTGAATAGCGAGGATATCTTCAATATAGAGTAGCTCGATATCATTCATAATTACTCGGCTAATTTCTTAAGTAGTTTGGAATGTTGTGAAGTAACTTCCTTAAGTGCCTTAGAAATTTTCCTTTTATGCTCATTTGAAGAATTTGGTTGTGCGCTGTCTTTAGGTTCTTTTGGAATAGCCATATCAGTATCCCCCTCAGGCTTAGCTCTATCTTTATCCATATTGTACCACCCTTCGTGATTTAGAACAATTGCTATTACTATTATTATTCAAATTGAAGGGATATAGTCTTGAAGGCTTAAAAAGAACGAGGGAACACTTCAGCTAACACGTCCATTCCCGCAACTTAGCAAATATGAATGTAATATGACGCTGCGGGAATGGCGAAAACGTTATCGGAAATTGCTTGCATGTATCGCGTTTTGGGTTAGAACTGTATTAAAGAATGATAATCTTGGAGGAGGTATTATGGGTAACTATTGGGCAAGATTTAGAAAAATTGATAATCATACTTTTAGATTTGATACGAGGATTTACTTAAAAGAAGTATCAAACCCTTCAGATGATGATTTATGTATTGGCGCAATTGTAGGGAAAAATCCTGGTTCCGCGAAGCCTTCTAGTAATAGCGATAATGGTCTTCAGGAAATAGCTTTAGACAAAGATAACCTTTTGCCTAATGTAAGAAAAATAATGCTAAAAGCTTATAGGCATTGTAATAAGCGAATTGAAAATAGATCTTACATTCAAGTATTAAATTTAATGTACCTTTGTGATAAAGATCTTAAACAAGCGATTAGAAGGATTAATGCTTTTCCAGACCAACTAATATGCGAATGTGAGAATAAAGAGTTTCCTTTTATATGGTATGTTTGGGGTAATGATGACAAAAGCTTAAATCCTTTTAAGGGTAGATTTTCTAAGATTTATGCTACAAAGCACTTTTACTTTGACAATTCTGCCAAAAATGTTATTGAAAAAGCACCGAGTTTTAGTGATTCAGCAAGACATACTCAAGGATTAAATCATGACTTCGTCGTACCTTATATCTCGAATTTGATAATTATGGACTAAATGGCAACTTCCGATAACTAATTAGAGATTCATGATGTTCCTAGACACAGAAAAAGCCATTGATCAAAAATCAGTGGCTTTAAAGGAATCTTTACTTAGGCAGCAATTAGAACATTATCAATCTCTTGTTGTACTGAACCGTCTGCCGAGCGATGTTGGTCTATGGGAATTTAATCTTTTTTCTCCAGGTCAGAAATTCCTCAATAAGGATGGTTAAAGAGTAATGGATCTGAAATCGATCTCAAAAATACAGTAAGATGCCCATTATGGATAGACCTTCCCCCTCCCCAATGAAGAGGCAATTTTAAAGAAGTATTCTGTTGCGAAACATCATGGACTAGCGCCTGAAGGGTTAGGAAAAAGAAGCGTAACAAAATGAGAACCGCAACAGTCACGACAGGTTTTCGTGTATTGATGAGGGGCTGCAGGTCCTGACGGCTTGTTTTAAAAGATAAAGGAACTTCCCCCTGAACTTTCTCGAAATCACTTTAACCGGAATGAAGAACTTCTTGCTTGAACGGACAAAGCTCAGACCATCGTTGGAAAGCCCCCCTCCAGGAACAATACAATGCACATGAGGGTGGAAGGATAAATTCCGCCCCCAAGTATGAAGCACTGAAGTCACCCCGGTGGTAGCCCCCAAGAATTTAGGATCCTTCGCTAATTCAACAAGGGTATGGCCTGCGGCTTGAAGAAGTAAAGAATAAAGCAGTTTCTGATTCTGGAAAATAGGGGTATTCAGTTCCTGAGGGAGTGTAAAAACGATGTGAAAATAGCCAACAGGCAGGTGCTTGGACATCTGAGCATCAACCCATTGAGCTTGAACCGAGTGTTGGCATTTAGGACAATGCCTGTTGCGGCAAGAATTGTAAGACACATCGACCGAACCGCACTCCGTACAAACCTCGGAGTGGCACCCCATAGATGAAGTTCTACAACGACGAATCATATGAAAGGCCTTGGCTTGAGCAGGGGACATGGACTTAAGCCGAACCTGATTAAAGATATCTTGAAGTTCAGGCATGGAAGTCCCCTCGATCAAGGGGACTTCGGACCGAAGCAATATGAGCAGTAGAAAGATGAATATATTTAGAAGTTGTAGAAATATCACTATGCCCCATGAGCATCTGAATAGTACGAAGGTCAGCATGATTCTCAAGTAAATGGGTTGCAAAGCTGTGGCGAAGCGTATGAACAGACCCCGGTTTAGTGATTCCAGCATTCAGTTTAGCCATTTGAAAGACGTGTTGAATATTCCGGGTGGCAAGGGGTTTGCCCTCAATAGGGCCAGGAAAGAGTAAGTCAGTCGGTCGATAAAGCTTCCAATAGAGCCTTAGCAGTTTCAAGTTTTCCAGAGAAAGAACAGTTAAGCGATCTTTGCTCCCTTTACCTTCATTCACACGAATAAACATGCTTTGAGAATCAATATCCGAGACCCGCAGATTAAGGGTCTCACTGATTCGCAAGCCAGAAGAGTAAGTGGTTAGAAGAATGGTTTTATGCTTAAGATTGCTCACTTGATCCAAAATGGTTAGAATCTCATCTTGAGAAAACGCATAAGGAAGCTTCTTCGGTCGTTTAGGGCGAACGATAACATCGTCAGACCAATTGAAGTGGAGTACCTTATTGAAAAAAAGCTTAAAGGCGTTACAAGAAATGTTGATGTTACTGTAGCTAATCCCAGATTTAATGCGATAATGTAGATAGAATTTAAGTTCATTGGGAGAGAGTTCCGGTGCAGATTTATTAAAGTGTTTTCCAAGCAATCTTAAATGGCTAAGGTAAAGCTTTTGAGTTTGAGGCGGAAGACCTCGGAGTTCCATTTCGAACTTCATTTTCTGTAGATGAGGCGAGTGAGTTTGTAAATCTTGAGGCATGACAATCATCCTTTCCAATTTAATTGGGTTAGCAAAAGAATGATATCATGCCTCAATGTATATTTGTGTTTTAGAAAGCCACCGCGCAGCGGTTTAGTACAACACAGAGTTCCCGCAACTAGAGGATAATGCATGTGGTTGGGACGCTGCGGGAACTCCTGAACGTTATATAAAATCGTGCGCAAGAACCGCGCGTCCATGCGCGGATTACGGAGTGTGGTAGCTAGGGCCATTTGTAGCAAAACCTAAATTACCAAGGTGTTCCGGTATATAGAATTACATTTGCAAACCTATTTATTAAATAATACCAATTTTGGAATTATTGTTTTCCGGTAATCCTAAGATTTTAGATGAAATAGATCCTTTCAGTTGGACAAGAGTGGATCAATGTGGAGGTGATAATTGGATGAGGCGGGTGCGATACCAGGTCGCATGTAGTATGGATGGCTACATCGCGGCACCGAACGATGATTTTGATTGGATTACGCCAGAGCCCTCGTTCGACTTTGAGGCGCTGTATGCGCAATTCGACACGTTGCTGATGGGGCGACGCACGTACGAGATCGTACGCGCAACGGGCGAGAGCTTTCGCGGAAAGCAAGTGATCGTGGTCTCACGGTCGCTTCGGCCAGTGGATCATCCTAATGTTGAGATCGTGAGCGAGGGCCTCGAAGCACGAGTTCGAGAGCTTCGTGCGCAACCCGGTCGAGATATCTGGCTCTACGGTGGAGGGAATCTCTTCTCCCAACTACTCGCCTGGAATCTGGTTGATACGTTCGAACCGGCGATTATACCGATCCTTCTGGGAGGTGGGGTGCAGTTGCTCCCCCCGCACGGAATACGTCGGTGTTTGGAGCTCGTTCGACACCGTGCCTATCCCAGTGGGATGCTTCTCCTCGAATATGAGGTGCAACAGGCCGTGGAAGGCACGAGTGAATTTCCCAGAGGATAGTCATAGTGCCAAACATAGTCACGTTTTTCGAGGTTATTCCAATGGAACCGAGTAAGTTTATACTCCATGGACGATTTATATATCGTAAATATGCGGAGGTTCAAGGGGCCGCCGTCCATGGCGGCCTCTGAATCTGTGGGCGTACGGCATCAGATAACAGCGAATTACTAACATTGCCTTTGGCAAGCCATTTGCAGTATGGAGAAGAATTCAGGGGCAAATGCCGTGCCAATCCCTACGGGCCGGCAACGTCGGTAATTCGCGGGACGTTACACGAAATCGGTGCACGAGCGTGCATCCATGCACTTTATTAATTAATGATGTTCTAGGCTAAGAAAATGGTATAATGGAATTATCTAGAAAGTAAGAAGGCGGTGAATCTAATGGAATGGAATGAGGTCAGAAGGTTATATCCTGAACGTTTTGTTAAGATTCAAATACTGGATTCACATATTGAGAATAACGTCAGATTCATTGATGATATGGCAGTAATCCAGGCTTTCGATGACGAGAAGGAAGCGACACGGGAGTTGGTTCGTGCAAAGGATGATATCTTGGTATATCATACAGGAAAAGAAGAGATTGAAGTGCCGATAAAGCAGATATTTGGTTTCCGAGGTGCAATCTAATGAAGATTGAGTTTCGAGAAGGTTTGCTTTTTACTTCTTGTAACAGCGTGTTCCCAAAATCTGAGAGACTATGAATGTAGTAACCAGACTTCGGGAACTCTTGAACGTTATATGATATGTCCATATCGGAGTGGTTATTTCGAGAATTTGGTTTATTGCATGCGGAAATGCAAGGGGGTATTACGAATGAAAATAATCCAACTTAAAAACGGAGATACAGTGCAATTAAGAGAGGCTGTAAAAGAGGACGCTACAGAGCTAGTTGCCTACTTACTAAAGATTGGTGGTGAATCGGATTTCCTAACTTTCGGATCTGGTGAGTTTTCAGTATCGGTAAGTGATGAGCAAGCCATGCTCGAAGAAAGCCGCACTGCCAAAAACAAGATTATGCTTCTTGCCCTAGTTGGTAACAAGGTGATTGGTTGTTTATATTTCGAAGGTGGAGCAAGGCCCCGGATACAGCATACGGGTGAATTCGGTGTTTCAGTCCTTAAGGATTACTGGGATAAAGGAATTGGAACAGAAATGGTGAAGGAATTAATTCAGTGGGCTAAAGTTTCAAACATTATTCGCAAACTCAACCTTCGAGTTAGAAGTGATAATGATAGAGCTATGAGTGTATACGAAAGACTTGGCTTCATTCAAGAGGGGTTAATTACTCGAGAGTTCTTTATATCAGGAGAATTCAATAATTTTATCTATATGGGTCTTAGCATAGACTGAGGATCACTCTAGAAGTAGGGCATAGAGAGCCTGGACGGTTCTCAGGGGTATTGGACACATCATATAACACGAGGATTCCAGCGAGGGTGCGGATAAGAGAGTATATGGGGTAAACCGCACCACATGTCCCCTGTCAAAAGACTTGCAATTTAAAAGTAGTATGAAAGAAGCAAGTCTTGCGCCAGGCCTTACGGGGCGGACACGTTGGGAATGCCGGGGACGTTAGCTGAAATGGCTTGCATGAGCGTTTAATAGGTCTCAAGAGGAGGACAAAAATGATAATTAGGAAATTCAAGCATCCTGATACTGAAGAAATAATTGAGATCTGGTATAACGTAAGTGTAGTCGCACACTCCTTTATTCCAAAGGAAATGTGGGAATCACACAAGGATGAATTAAGGAATAAGTATTTACCAATTGCGGAGACATGGGTTGCCGAGGAAAACGGTAATTTGATTGGCTTTATATCACTACTTGGTAATTATATTGGAGCGTTATTTATTACACCAAAAGAGCAAGGAAAAGGAGTCGGCACTAAATTAATTGAACAGGCAAGACGAGAAAAGGGGCATTTAAACGTTGGTGTTTACAGTAAGAATATTGATGCTGGAAGATTCTATAAGAAAAACGGATTTGCATATTTAAGCGAGGAAGTTCAGCCGGAAACGGGTGAAGTAATAATAAATATGACTTTAGAGTAAGAAAAACGGCCACCTCAGCTAACGCAGAATTCTCGCAACTTAGAGGATGATGCATGAGGTTAGGACGCTGCGGGACTCCTTGGGACGTTATACGATAGCCCAAAGAGTTTATTGTTATGGAAAAATACGGTATAATATACTTAGGGGTGATAACTATGCGTGCGATTAATGATATTATGGCAAAACGTGACCAAATTGTATCAATAGCTTCACACTACAAATTTTCTAATGTTAGACTATTTGGTTCAGTTCTTAGAGAAGAAGAAAAGGCAGAAAGTGATATAGACTTTTTGGTTGAGTGTAGCGATGATTGTTCATTATTTGATTTAATCTCGCTTAAAAATGATCTTGAGGAGATCTTAGGAAGAAAGATAGATGTCGTCACTCCAGATTCTGTTCATTGGACAATAAAAGACAAGATCCTTCAGGAGGCTAGGCCTATATGAAAGATGACAAGGTCTTTCTGTACAATATTCTGGAGAGCATCATAAAGATTGAAACATATACTAACTCTGACAAAGATGAATTCATGACATCAGGAATTATACAGGATGCGGTTATTCGTAATCTTGAAATTATTGGGGAAGCGACAAAGAGAGTTTCGCGAAGACTGAAAGAGCAAACCCCTGAAATACCATGGACACAAATGGCTGGCCTTCGTGATGTGTTAATACATGACTATATGGGGATCAGTCTAAAGATTGTATGGAATGTGGTACAAAATGAGTTGCCACGACTCAAAATTAGGATTATGGAATTGCTAGATTAAGCACTGGACAACTTTGTTCAGTGCATGTTTGCATTTGGGGCTGGGCCATCGTATAACACGAGGATTCCCGCAAATAGAGGATGATGCCTCCAAGTTTATATTTCAAAATAATTTGTCTTACCTGTTTTACTTGATACGGCTTTGCTTTTGACCCATTGGGTTGAATGAGTTTGCTCTTTAGATTAAAGGGGCCGCCATCCGTGGTGGCCTCTGAATCTACGGGCATACGGCTTCGTATAACAGCAAATTTCTAAAATCTGGGGGAATATGAATGTAGTAACCAGACTTCGGCAATTTGCAGGACGTTAGCTGAAACCGTACGCAAAGGCCGCGCGTCCATGCACGGATAGGACTTTTATAATTATGACTAAACTAAATTTAAATCCAATCTGGCAATGGTAAGCTATATCGTACATAAACATACTGTTCTACATTGCAAGTGTCGATCTATTTTGCCTCATAATAATAGTATGGAGTAATACTATTTATATTTGTCCAATTAGTGAAAGGGGAATCAAGATATGAACGAAGTTTTGAAAAGCTTGCACGAGAGAAAATCTGTAAGGGTATTCAAAGATATTAAAATCTCAGAGTATGATAAGGAAACTATTCTACTGGCTGCAATGGAGGCACCAACGGCAGGGAACCAACAGCTATATACAATTTTAGATATTACCGAACAAAGTCTAAAAGATAAACTGGCAATATCCTGTGACAATCAACCCTTTATAGCAAAGGCTCCTATGGTATTGATTTTTTGTGGCGATTTACAAAAGTGGTATGATGCTTTTGTAGAAGGTGGGTGCAGCCCAAGATTGCCAGGTGTTGGAGACTTGATGCTGGCAGTTGAAGACAGCGTTATTGCTGCACAAAATGCTGTAATTGCAGCGCAAAGTTTAGGAATTGGTTCTTGTTACATCGGTGATATTATACAGCTTTGTGAGGAGCACAGGGAGATGCTTGAATTGCCCGAATATGTCTTCCCAGCAGCAATGCTGGTGCTTGGATACCCAACAGAACAACAACGAAATCGTCCAAAGCCGGAACGGTGCGATTTGAAGCACATAGTTCATACAAATCACTATAACCGGATGACTGGTGATGAACTGCGTATTATGTTCCAAAAAAAATTGGGCGAACAAAGTTACGAGGACTGGGTTACTGCCTTTTGCTATCGAAAGTATAATTCCAGCTTTTCCCGAGAAATGACCAGATCAGTAGGAGAATACCTGAAGTCATTTGGTTACAAAGAAAAGTAACGTCCAGAAATTTATTAAGGCCTTGTAAGTTGTTAGAATGACTAGGTTTTGTATTAGATAAAAAGATTGTTTATATCGCGGTAAAAGAAGGAGGGCTATTAATGAAGATTAATATTACTAAGAAGGAATATATAAAGTTACTTGATGTTTTCTATATAGCGGATTGGATAATGCATGCATTTTATTCGGAGGATAAATTAGAAACAAAAGTGTATCGAGATTTAGAACAGAAGTTTCTTTCTCTGGCAAAGGAGTATGGGGTAGATGATTTAGTCGAAAAAGAAAACGATGAAGAATTATATTCACCAACAAGAAAGTTTGAAGATGAATCTTTAGCAATGGATTTCATTGAGGAGTTTGAGAAAGAGTCGTTTTGGGACGAGCTAATTGATCAGCTTTCAACAAGAGATCTTATAGAGAAGCATGGATCTGATGCTATGAGGCTAGTCTTTGAAGATGAAAAAATCAATAACGAATTCGAGGATTTAAGAGAGAAATACTCGAGTGAATTTGAAGAAAATGGGGTTAAAAAGTTACGGTTGATTTAGAGGGTCTTAACCGCGACATCGAATAACGTCTCCGGGATTCCCGACGTGTCCGTCGCCTCATGGCTGGCGCAAGACTTGCCGTGGTGAAGTTAAAGTCTCATATCTTTAGCCAATCTGATCTTGTTTCTGACGCGGCATCAGATAACCCTGAATTCCCAAAACTTTGCAAAGATGCATGTAGAAAGACGCTTCGAGAATTCAGGGAACGTTAGGTGACATCTGTCTTTCGGAGTTAGACTAAGAAGTCGTATTTTCTTTTTCCGTGTAAAACTCTTCGGATTTCAACAACATTTTCCTCATCAAGAACAACGTAAAATACTAAATAGTTTGCCACTATCAGCATTCTATAATTAAGAAGGATAAGTCTTTGGTCCTTAGGAATACTCCCTATATACGGAAAATGGGACAATTTAGATATAGCCTCATCAATTTCATTCAATAAATTTAGTGCGGCGGTCGGGTTGTCAATTTGGATATACTCAAGGATTTCTGTTAGATCTTTTTCAGCAATTGGTAGATACTCAATTCGAAACTTATTATTCATTAACCCGATTCCTCAACTTGGTCATAAGTTCTATATGAGAGACCCGTGGCATACCTGCAGTACTTTGTGCTTCTGCTTCGCCTAGTTTTTGATAGAGATTCAGTAAAGCCTGTTGTTTTTCATAAAGAGCCATACTCATTACTACTAGGTCGCCTTGACCATTCTTGGTAATGAAAACAGGTTCGCTTTCCTTATGACAGATTTCGGATATCTCGTTAAAGTTATTTCTTAAATCAGATATTGGTTTGATTATGGGCATAGATAACACCATCCTATCATTATAGATAATAATATTATATCATAATTATGATAGATAGATGCAAGCGACAGACCGTCCGATAACAGAGGAGTCCCGCAACTAGGGGAAGATGAATGTGGTTGGGACGCTGCGGGACTCCACAGAACGTTATACGACATATCGTGCAGTGCCGCGCGTCCATGCGCGGATTTTATAGGGGAAGGGTTAATAGTAGTTTCACGAAAGTAGAATATAATGTGAATTGAGTATGAAGAATTGGTTGTACAATACTAAAAGACTAGGACTTTATTCATTTTAAATCCCTGGAGCAAATAAGGGGGAATGTTTTATGGGGAGTTTATTAGTTAAAGTTAAGGAGTACTTATTGTTCTTCTTGGTATTTTTAGGACTTATCTACCTATTTGATGAATTGTGGAATTGGTTCTATGGAGATTCATTAATACGAAATGCATTTGCAGTAACGATTACTATAATATTAATTGATGTCGGTAAAATAGTATGTCAAGGGTTTAGGAAGAAAGAAGACAGTGCTGATCATCACTAATTAATGAGTTGGTCCAAAAGGTAGTCTATGAGTAGTTTGCAAGTAGGTGGTCGTTATACTATTTTTAGATTTTCCTAGGATTTAACATTCTTCAGTATTGGGAAATACCTGAGTGATAATATGTATTCAAGGTCATTTTTTAAGGTAGCGCCATCCTTGGCGTGGTAAAAGTTCCTGGGATATTGCTTTTCATATGTAGAAAAAGACGAATTAAATATATGAGGTGATGGGCAATTAATAGTTTAAAATTAAATAAGACAAATAAACTTTTTAGTCGTAAGCCATATAAAAACTTAAACAGATTTATAATTGTAGTATATATTTTGTTCATACTGGTATTTTTCTCTAGAGAGAAATTGTATAAATTAGATAGTCAGTATATTACTCTATTTGCTGGTACTGCACCAAATCTTATACCCAGTTTCCTTTTTACCTTAATAGGTATATTCTATATAGTGCCTTTTTACAAAGGTATCGAAGCAATCAATAAATCGATATTTATATATTTAATTAATGTACTTAATATTGTCTTTTTTATATTAATTGAATATTTACATGTCGTTTTCAAATTAGGGAAATGGGATGATTATGACATAGTTGCTTCTTTAATCGGTATAGGATTTTCTGCAGCTTTTTTATTTCAAGTCACGAAAGGATTTTATCGAAAAAATGATATGTGGTTGGGACGCCGCGGAAATTCCTAAACGTTAGGTGAGATGCAGAACATCATATGAAATGCCACAGAATGCCACGTGTCCATGCCGGATCAAGGAAAGTAAAGTTTAGCAGTGAAATCGAGGGGACGCAGCGTGAACCTGCGAAACGTTATATGACAGTGCGGAGAATGTTTCGTGAGTATAATTAGATAGTTTTAACGAAACGACAGAAAGAGGTATGATTATGGGGAGTCTTTCAAATAAGAGACCCTTAAGTTGCAAGTTTCTTATTCTTTTGCACTTAATATTAGGCATGGGTGCAGTTTTCGGAGGATTTGTACTAATCCTTGATCCCAGTGGGGGTATCATCAAAATGCCAATTAGTATACTTGAGCATTCGCCTTTTGATAATTTCCTGATCCCAGGCATGATACTATTTATCATTTTAGGAGTTTTCCCTTTGATTATATCGTTTGCCCTTGTGAAAAGGTGGGATTGGAATTTAGCAAATAGATTAAACATCTTTACCAAAATGCATTGGTCGTGGGCTTATTCCCTTTATATAGGATTTGCATTGATCGTCTGGATAACAGTAGAACTCTTCTTTATAAAAGGAATAGCCTTAGTTCACGTGGGGTATATTTTTCTAGGATTAATGATTCAAGGTGTAACAATGCTGCCATCTGTACAAAAACATTATTCTATTAAGTAAGTCCTCGTACTATAAATGGTCTTAATCGAATAACCAAAGATGAGTGAGGTTGTATTTGGAGTGCATTTGTAAGGAGGTCTATCATGAGGAAGAGAAAAATAACCTTAGTCCTTATGACTTTAATTATTGGTTTGAGTACAGTGATAATTGGTTGTTCAAATATTAATAGTAACCAACTTCCAGAAGAAATGGATAAGATAAAATTAGAGGTTGTCTCCAAAAGTGAACTGCCAGAGGGAATCAACTATGCGATTAAACTGAAAAATGGCAGCTCGTTTACAATTAAACAAAATACCGTGTATATTAGTTACCCGGTGAATAATGGAAGCAGTGGGTATATGGCTAATCAAGCCAAAGTTCAAGCGGAAGGGAATAAGTTAGATATTCGTCCTGGTGAAGAAATTGCTTTGAGTGTATTTATTCCTAATGTTTTCGATAGTGAAAAAGTGGACCAAAATCGACTTCAATATGAAATAGAGGGTTATATCAACGAAGTGAAAGATTCAAATCATTTTGGACAGTCAGGCGGTGACTTGTTTAATTAGAAGCATTTAAGGGAGTTGCCACTACACATAACACGAGGATTCCCGCGAGGGTGCGGATAAAAGGGTATATGGGGTAAGCCGCACTATATATCCTCTGTCACAAGACTTGCAATTTAGGTGGCATGAAAGAAGCAAGTCTTGCGCCAGCCCTGTTGGGACGCTGCGGGACTCCTCGAGACGTTATATGAAATGGCTTGCATCTGTTTCTAATATGTCTATTGGGAGGACAGGGATGATAATTAGGAAATTCGAGTATCTTGATACTGAAGAAATAATTGAGATCTGGTACAACGTAAGTGTACTAGCCCACTCGTTTATTTCCAAGGAAGTGTGGGATTCATACAAGAGTGAGTTAAGAAATAAGTATCTACCAGCAGCTGAGACATGGGTTGCCGAGGAAAGTGGTAATTTGATTGGCTTTATATCATTACTTGAAAATTTTATTGGAGCATTATTCGTTATACCAACAAAGCAAGGAAAAGGAGTCGGTACAAAACTAACCGAACTGGCAAAACAAGAAAAGGAACATTTAAACGTTGGTGTATACAATAAGAATATTGATGCGAAAAGATTTTATATCAAAAGCGGATTCACATATCTAGGGGAGGAAGTTCAGCAGGAAACAGGGGAATTAGTTATAAATATGATATTTGAGTAAGGCGAACCGGCCACTTCAGCTAACGGAGGAGTCCCGCAATTAGAGAATGATGCATGTGTTGGGACGCAGCGCGTCTATGCGCGTATTACGGAGTGTGGTTGCTGGTGCGCACTATGTAATAAGGTTTGTAGAGGTGATAAATTGAATAAGATAGAAAAACGGTTATTAAACCTAGCAATAGGTGAATTTGCAGCCCTATGTGCATTTATTTTTGTATTTAGAACACTAAATCTAGGAATGGCTAGTTTAATAGGATTTTCATATCTCATAATTATATTGTTACAAGGAAGTTTGTATTGGTCTTATAGATATATATTGTTGATTAGAAAAGAGAGTACTAGTCTTTATGCTATAAAAATTCTTAGGGTTTTAAGGCATTTAAACATGATTTTGATAGTAGTGATAACTATCTTAATGTCTATTATTAGTAGCAAAGATAATGATTTATTAATTGGTATTGGATTATTTCTATTCGGAATAGTTGAGTATATAAACTATTATTGGTATAGGTTAAGCTATGGGAAATCAGGATTTAATATCAGAATATTACTAGGCAAAAAACTACAAAAATCTAGCATAAACAAGTTGATTAGCAAATAGTGTTAAGACACATGATTCTTATATTGAGTACTAAAAATATGCGGAGGCTCAAGGGCCGCCGTCCTTGGCGCGGATTATTCATGTTTGTGAGGGGGTGAGTTTATGGATGATTTTACAAAGAAAGATATGGAGGAAGCACTTCGAGCCATAACTTTAATGATAAGCAAGACTAAGAATACAAAAGAAAAATTTGTACAAGGCACTTCTCAGCATACTTTACAGAAGAACAGGCTAAAAGCGCTAAATATAGCTTCGTCATTGATATCAAAAGAATTAGCAGAGAGTGATGTTATGGATTATTATACAAAAGAGGATTTAGAAAACGCGCTTGCACCAATAGCTTCTCTGATTAGCAAATCTGAAAAGGCAAACGAAAAATTAGCGCAAGGTACTTGGCAGCATACGATGCTAAGCAATAATATTAAAGCACTCTATATAGCTTCGCCATTGTTAATGAAGGCATTGAGCGAGTCCCACAACTTAGAATAGATGCAATGTAATAAGACGCTGCGTAAGCAAAAGACCTCGCATTCTTGCGCGGGTTTTCTTCGGGAATATCTTTATGTCTATTTCGTATTAGTAGGATTAAAGAGCTACAGATGATTTGTGTTGGGGGAGCAAAAATGAGTTATAAAATTGTTGCGTATTAGAATCCATATATAAAGGAGTTTAAATTGAAAAGATTATATCTTATACCCCTTCCGGCAATTATTATTGGGTCGTTAGCAATGTATATGAATGGAGTTTCAACGATTATTTGGAGTCAAAATATCTTTGCTTCATTGATAGCGGTGATACTTTCGGATCTTATATCACGAAAAACTAAAATCATAGGCAGTATTTTTAGTATCCCATTCGTTATACTGCTCTTATTGTTTGCTTTTTTCGACTTAGGTTTAGAAGGTGTCCACAGATGGGTATCTATTGGCCCCATAAGATTCTACATAGCAAGCATAGTATTACCTATCTTGATTATTGGGTTATGGAAAATTACAAAAAGGTTCAACTGGTGGATTCCGACTATAATTACAATGGGAGTGTCCCTACTACTAGCTTTACAACCTGACGCTTCTCAATCTACTGCTTTTATAATTCCGATGGCCATTATTTTATTTAATAAGGCAAGTAAAAGTCGTTATCGCTTAAGTGTTTCGTTTTTATTTTCTCTAATTATAATCCTTTCGTGGCTGTACTTAGATAATCTGCCCCCAGTACCTTATGTTGAAGAAATAGTTAAAATGGTAGCCAATATGGGTGTTGTATGGTTTGTTTTTGGAATCACGTCTCTTGTAATACTGCCATTGCCATTTTTCTTATTTCCACCGAAAAATGCTAAGTTGCCCGCAAAATGTCTTGGATTATACTTCGCAATTATTTTGATTTCCACACTATTTGGTAATTTTCCAGTTCCAATAATGGGATATGGAACTTCTCCGATAATCGGTTATTTTGTTGCTATTGCTTGGCTTATCAATGCTGAACCTAATTCGTAATTTCTTGAATTGCGTAACTAAAAGATACGGAGGCTCAAGGGGCCGCCGCCCATGGCGGGATTTAGACGAGAGAAACTTGAACAACGTATTTTCGCACATGCAGAATTAAGTGAAGCAAACACAGAAATAAAGGTGAAACGATGTCCGTTATAGTTATAGAAGGAGGTAATAAAATGCTTATTTTCCCAGCAGTTATTTCTCCCACGGTTGCAACTATTAGTGTTTTAATACCCTTTATTTTAGTACCTGCTGCTTTGATCACATTTGTGGTATGGATGATTAGAAAGATCAACAGAATTGACGAAAAACTTATGGATATTCAGGAAAAATTGAAGGACAGATAGGGTTCTGTTACGCAGTAGCTACTTTAACCGGCTTACCTTCGTTTATTTTGCGAAAAGTTTGGAGTCAATCGATAGGGAAAGGATACGTTGAATGAAGATTACCATAAGGCAAGAAACAAAAAGAGATTATCAAACAACAGAGGATATCGTTAAGAAAGCATTCAAAGATGCTGAATACAGTGACCAAAAGGAGCAGTTCTTGGTAAGTAGATTGAGAAATAGTAAAGTTTTCGTTCCAGAGCTATCTCTTATAGGTGAGGTTGACGGGGAGTTTATCGGGCATATCATGCTTACTAAGCTAATCATCGAGAATGATGAAAGGGAGTATGAAACATTAGCACTAGCTCCTGTCTCTGTTTTGCCAGAGTATCAGAATAAAGGTATTGGAAGTAAGATGATCAATGAAGGGCTGAGAATTGCTAAGGAATTGGGTTTCAAGTCAGTCATTGTTCTTGGACATGAAAAGTATTATCCTCGATTTGGATTTAGGCCAGCGAGCAGATGGAATATTAAGGCCCCTTTTGATGTGCCTGATGAATCGTTTATGGCATTGGAACTCGAAACCGGTAGTCTTGCTGAGGTTATAGGAACGGTCGTATATCCCCAAGAATTCTTTGAATGATTCGTAAGACTATAGGCAAATACAAGGGGCCGACGTCCTGTCGCCCTCTGAGTCTGGGGCGCGCGGCTTTATATAACAGCCAGTTCCCGTCACTTGAAGGATGATGAATATGGTTAGGGTGCGGCGGGAACCCGCAGGACGTTATCTGTCATTCGTATTTCGGAGATGAATTTGAGGTCTGATTTTGAGTTGAGGTTTTGGATTTGGTGTCTTGGAGGGATTAAGGATATGAAGGTAAAAATGATTACGGTTATTGTTTTAATACTAGCCCTATCTGGTTTAGTAGGATGTGCTGAGAAGAAATATCCAGAAGATGCTGTTGCATTAGTTAATGGAGTAATCATAAATGAACAAGAAATCGAAAAAGAAATAGCTGAAAGAAAGATGGTCATAGCGATTGGGGAAAAGATTAGATCGCTTGAAGCAAATAGTTTAACACCAAAAGAAGCCTTGATTCAATCGTTAAATATCACGGAAGATGAATTCAATTCGGAACAAATAAGATATATAGAGTCAACGGAAAGAGCAACATCAAAATTGCTTAGTAGTAATGAAGCGTTTAATATTCTGCTAAGGGAAGAGATTTATTACCAAGAGGCAGTGAAACAAGGGTACGAGGTTTCCGTTGATGAGGCCAAACAGATATTAGTAGAAAGTAATAAGGTGTCCAATGAAGTATTAAACGATGATGAAGAAGTATTAAGGAAACAAAATGAAATAACTAAATCTATTACTGATATTTATAAGCAATATGGATTTGAATCAGAAGAAGATTATCTAAATCAACGAATAGATAAATCTGCTCAGGCAATGACAATTAGTAGAATGAAAGGTCAATTTTCTAAAGTAATAACCGATAAGCTACCTGATTCAGATGGTGTTCAATTAAGTATGGATATCAGTAATTCATGGGATGATTATGGAGAGTTTCTCCTAGATAAGTCCAAGGTTAAGGTTCTTAACACAAAGTACAGTACGGAATTGTATGGTAAACCCTGGGGTTATGGCCTTTTAGACTTAAAGTAGATATTCAAGGGAACGGCGAACGACGGATAACAGGCATTTCCCAAAACCGAGAATAGATGAATGTAGTATGACGTGTCGGGGACTATGGTAACTTTATGCTGCACAAACAACAAGGAAGCGAGTTTTTCAAAGGGTACCAGAAGGTAATAACTAAACGGCAGTATATTTCTATTTCTATTGCCCTAGTGACATATATCATTATGGTTTTCATACCGAAGCTCTTATAAGGTTGAGAATCTAGCTAATAAGGTTATTGCGTAGTTTATTATGATATGACGTTATACAAAATAGGCGTGTCAGAGGTAAGCGTCAAACAAGTCGGTGTATAGAAAAAGGGTAAAAACCAGTATAAACTAAGTTTTTACCCTATTTGCAGACAGCCTGTACATCTGGACTCCACGGCAGATAATCTTCAAGAAATTCTGGGTATTGACCGAACTGCACCCCGGGCAACTCTTTAAAGATGAAACAAAGATATTTATAGGGATTCAGGCCATTGGCCTTAGCCGCTTCAATCATGCTGTAAACGGCAGCGCTAGCAGTTGCTCCTTTCGGGCTTCCACTAAACAGCCAGTTCTTTCGTCCGATCGTAAAGGGGCGGATGCTGTTTTCAGCTAAGTTGTTCGAGATGGAGCAGTTTCCATCCAACAGATAATTGATCAATTCCTGTTTATGGTTTATGGCGTAATTAAGAGCTTGCCCCAGTTTAGATTTAGGGAGAACCTTTTTCTTATTGTAATCTACCCATGCCCAAAAGGCCTCCAAAACAGGTTGCTCCTGTTTCAGACGCTCGGATTGTCGCTCTTCCCTTGAACACCCTTCAAGAGTCTTCTCTATCTCAAAGAGCTCATTACAGAATCGAACTCCATCGCTTACCAAAGTGGCTTCCGGGCTATGGATATCCTTCGGCAGGGCATCAACGAAATTCCTTCGAACATGAGCCCAGCACAGGCATCGCGTGATTCCCTCCACCTTTTGGTAGCCTGAGTAGGCATCCGAGTGGAGGTATCCCTTAAATCCTTTCAGGAATTTCTGAGGATATTTACCACTTCTGCCTGGTTGGTACTCGAAGATCCGGATGGGATGCTTACAGTGTTTGCTCGTACTGTAAACCCACATGTAAGAATCCGTGGTATTCTTTCGGCCCTCTTCGTTGAGGACTTGAACCGGAGTTTCGTCAGCATGCAGGAAGTTTTCCTCCAAGAGCTTCTGATGCATCCGTTGCAAAAGCGGGGTCAGCCAATCTCGGGCTGCGACCATGATCCAATTGGCCATGGTGGCACGGCTTAATTCAACGCCCAGCGTCTTCCACTCCTTTTCCTGACGGTACAGAGGAAGCGCGTTGACAAACTTCTGATGCATCACCCAAGCTACTGTGGAGGGAGATGCCATGGAGTGTTGAATGACTGGCGAAGGTACAGGTGCTTTCTCCATATAGGGCAAGTTATTCTTACGGCAGCTACGGCACTCGAAGGTTTCGCGGTAAATATCGATTACTCTTACTTTTGCAGGGATGAATTCAATTTCGGTTCTCACGAACTCTTCTCCCACAGAGACCAGTGTCGTCTGACACTCTTCGCAGGACCGGTCATCTTCTAAGAGAGTACAGAACCGCTTTTCATGGGGAAGGTCTTTCAAAAGTTCCTTACGCTGACCGTCGAATTTCTTTCTCTGGTACCCCTCGACTTGCTTAAGGTCCGGTTCCACAGCCTTAGGATTAGATTCCGTTTCTGCTTCATCAAAAAGAGACATCTGTCCCACAGAAAGGACGGATGTCTTCTCAGAGCTTCGACCAAAGAGTTTACGGGTCAGATGATGAACGGTTTCATGAAGAAGTTTGTTTTCCTTCTCTAGTTCGGTGATGCGGTTTTCAAGAGTTTTTACCGATTTTACTTCACTCATCAGCCCTAAATCCTTTGCGTTTCTCACTGCATTTAGTATAGCATGAAAACGCCATAAAGTCCAGTAACCATGCAGGTTTGGGCCATTTCTTTATACCGAAAAGCAGCCTGTGGAATCCCACTTTTTCACGGCCTTAGGCTGATCAATAGACAGCCCTTCCATAAGCCAGCGGAATTCCTGGCGGGTAATCCCGCGAACTGCTTCAGCATTCTTGGGCCATTGGAATTTGCTCTTTTCAAGTCGCTTATACAGAAGAACAAAGCCATCCCCTTCCCAATAGAGTGCCTTCAGTCGATCATGCCGACGGCCACAAAAGAGAAACAAACTATTTTGAAAGGGGTTGAGCTGAAAGTTTTGCTGAACTAGGGCTGCCAGTCCGTCTATGGACTTACGCATGTCGGTATACCCGCAGGCGAGGTAGATTTTCTCGGCCTTAGAGATGTCACCGAACATGTTGAAGTGCTCTAAGAGTATTCTCGATTAAGTTCAACGAGGCAGTGTTATGAATTTCTAGACTTGCGGAATCTAAGCGAACCACGATCGCTGGTGACAAGGAATCTGTCGCCGGAGAACTGACCTGGGGAAGTGAAAAGGATACGGGTACGATAGAATTGTTTTCGTTTTGAAGTGCCGGAAGAGCCTCACAGGCGGCAGTGCGGACTCGTCTCAACCAATAGAAGTAACTACTTGGATGAATATTATGTTCAGCACACCATGCGGAGACTGTTTGCCCACTGCTGCGACATTCACTAATAAGTCGAGTCCATTTCTTCAATCGATAGTTTTGTGTGACTTTCTGAGTATCCACTTTAATCCTCCTTTGAAGTTTTTCAAGTCTACTTGAAAAACTCTAAAAACTTCAATTTACGAGGATTGTCTCATAGTTTCCGAGATGGGGCTATACACTACCTTATTAGGCGCTTACTGTCAGAGTCGTATAAAAGCTATTTGAAATTGGAGAATAAAGCTTGTAAGGTTTTGGAGTTATGGGAGCCGCCTTCCGTGGCGGCTTCTGAGACTTGGGGCGTATGGCGCCGGATAGTAGAGGATTCTCGCAACTTAGAGAATGAATGTGAACAATTGTGACCCCGACGAGTTTTAAGGAAGTTAAAGCGTGTACGAGAGTTTTTCTTGCTCCAAGAATAAACAAACAAAAGGGAAATGTACGGTAACGTAGAAATAGATAAGCATACATTTCCCAATTAGATAGCAATAGCTTATGAGGAATTTGCAGAATTTTAAGAAATCAGAGTAAATTAGACTTCGAACAACTTGATTAAAGTGCCATTTGAATAATGCGTTGCTGATAAATATAACATTATTCGGAGGAGAAGATGCTTTAATGAAACAGAAAAACGACCTGGACAGGTGGATGCAAATGCATACCGATGCAACTATGCTGAAGGAATTGGAAACACTTGTTCGAGAGAGCTGGGAGAGGAGCCTAAACTATAAAGTTGATTATATTAATGCACTTCCAGAAGAAATTCCCCCGAAGGAATTTGCCAGAATCAAACAGGCAAATAAACGGATTTGCATCTATACCAGCAGTATCATCTCTTTCCCACTAACAAAGATTCAAGTCCCTGAAAGTGGCGTATTGTTATTCGACAATACAGGCTGCCTACTACAGATCTACGGTCAAGAAGTGTTCCGGGCCTGGGCAGAGGTAAATCAGATTAAAATTGGAACCCGTTGGACGGAACAGGCCATTGGGGCCAATGTTGTCTCATTGGGTATGCGCCTTGAAGGCACTGTAACATTGATTGGCTCAGAAAATTACTCTCGTTTTTTGACCAATGGAATCTTTGCTTATTCGCCTATTAAACTCGAAAACGGTGAACTATTGGGAAGTGTAGTCTTGGCCGCACCCCTACGTACTCAAGTCACCTATCTTCGCCCCCTCTCCTTTATGGTCGCACGAGAAGTTGAGCTGCAAATGTTTTGGTTTAATATGATTGGCCTATACAGCAATGTAACAGAAAACATTGGTATAATATGCCTTGACCAGTCCACTGGCCAAAATCGTGTTTTAATTACTAATGATGAAACAATTAAACTTCTTGGCCTTGTCCAAAAGGATTATTTTTATGATAAGCTCGAGACAATTATTGATATGACTGAGGAAAATGAACAATTTTGGTCCATAGTCAATAATAAGACAAAAGTCCGAGATATGAGGATTTCCTTAATGGTTAAGGGCAGGAAGACCGAAGTTAGTCTCAGCACATCGGCCTATAAGGAAACCATATTCCATATGAACGGCATATTTCTGTATATGCATTCCATCAAACACATCAAAAAGCTAGTTGCCCAATATGGCGGTAACATAGCCCGATATGGATTCGAGGATATTATCGGCGAAAGTAAACCTATGCTGGATGTAGTCCACCAAGCCAAAAACGCTTCGCTCACAGACAGCAATATCCTGCTTTTAGGCGAAAGCGGGGTCGGTAAAGATGTTTTGGCTCAAGCAATCCACAACAGTAGCAGGCGTAAAGGCAAACCTTTTGTTGCGATTAACTGTGCTGCATTTTCAAAAGAACTGATTTCCAGCGAATTGTTTGGTTATGAAGCTGGTGCTTTCACAGGGTCAAGAAAAGAAGGGCAAATGGGGAAATTTGAACTCGCCAACCAAGGTACGCTGTTCCTTGATGAAATTGGGGACATGCCAATGGATCTGCAAGCTGTTTTGCTCCGGGTACTTGAGGAAGGTTGTTTCCGCAAGGTGGGTGGCAACACGATTGTCAATGTGAATGTGCGAATTATTGCAGCGTCCAATAAGAATCTTAAGGAAAAAGTCGCCAATGGTCAATTTCGGGGAGATTTGTTTTATCGTCTCGGTGTCGTACGCATACTAATTCCCCCCTTGCGGCATCGCGGTAGTGATATGCGATTGTTTATAAATTTTTTTATTAAACAAATATGTGCGCGGCTGAATAAACCAACGGTCACTCTCTCTAAAAACGCATTGGAGTTTTTGAACCAATACCCGTGGCCAGGTAATGTGCGCGAGCTTAGAAATCTCTTAGAAGGAATCATCAATACAACGGCCACGTCGGTAATCGATGACTCCGAAATCCGCCGCTATCTTGGTGATTTTGAGCAGCAAGCCCGAAATAGAGAAGATTATACTATAGCAAAGGAACGCATGCAGAGCGAAGACGAGTATATCTATGATGAGCGCAGAGAGTTTTCCTATGCCCTGAAACTATGCAATAACAATAAAACAAAGGCAGCCTCTTATTTGAACATGCCACTTAGTACTTTTTACCGGAGATTAAAAAAATATGGAATGTTTTGCTAGGGAAATATTCTCAATGGTTTGCTTTGACATGATATGACATGATATGAAGTGGTATGGCGTGACATGGCGCGGTATGACGCAATATGATAGGAATAGATTGATTTTGCTTTAGGGCATTAGCATATATGAAATAAATAAAAAGATTAATAATAAGACCCAAAAGGCCATTCTTCCCAGTATGAGTAACGACTCAGAACACTGTGAAGAGTGGCTTTTTTGATTGCTATTACCATGGGGATATTCCAATGAGGTTTTGTTGTCTTGAGCCAACAAGGACTTGGCATGAAAATTGCTTTATATATGTTGTAGACTTGCTTATTGCTTGGAAATAAGAGCAACAGGAGGTGGACATATGATTACCGTTGGTTTAGACAGTGGAAACCAAAATACTAGGGCAGTTGTCTTAAAAGATGGAAAAATTATTGGGAGAGCATCAGGTATGACAGAATTTGATGCCAAATTGGCAGCTGAGAAAATATTTGGTATTGCGCTTGCCAGTGCAGGTGTACAAAGGGAGGAGATAAGTGCAGTATGGGCAACCGGAGCGGGGAGAAACATGGTGGTTTTCGCCGATGGAAGGATCAATGAGGTGGGGTCAGCAGCCAGAGGTGCACGCTTCTTAAATCCTGATGCGAATCTAGTCATCGATTTAGGAGCGGAAGGTTGCCGAGCTATTCGGCTGACCCCGGACGGAAAGGTCAAAAATTATGAGGTTAATGATAAATGCGCCTCAGGAGCTGGCACCTTTATCGAGGCTATGGCCCGTACCCTACAAATTAACATCGAAGAGATGGGGGCCTACTCCCTGCGTCATAGTAAAGAAGTACCTATGAACGCCCAGTGCGTGGTCTTTGCTGAGTCGGAGGTCATATCGCTTATTCATCAACAGGAGACTATAGAAGATATCGCTTATGGCATTCACGTCGGTATCGCCAGTCGTGTGGTTTCCTTGATTCGTCGTGTGGGAGTCGTCGAGGGCATCCAATTGATTGGTGGCCCGGGGCACAATGAAGGCTTGGTATATTGCATGCAGAGGGAGTTGGGTAAGGAGGTTTTTGTCTCCGAAGAAACAGACTATATAAGTAGCATTGGTGCTGCATCCTACGCGACTGAGTATGAACAAAAGGAGGTGTAGTAATGAACAAGGTAAAAAACAGCGATTATTGGAGGTGGCAAGAATCTAGCTGGAAAAACCCTGAAATTCCCGACTGGCATGGTTGTTTGATTACCGCCGGGGTGGATATCGGCTCCACCAGTACTCAGGCGGTCATCATGGCCGACGGTCAGATGTATGCATACTCAAATATCCGTACCGGGTCAAATAGTCCGGACTCTGCGATTCAGGCCATTGATTGGGCTATGGAGGGAACAGGATTGACCTTGGAGGACCTGCATTATACCGTAGGTACCGGGTATGGGCGAGTAAACGTTCCCTTTGCCACCAAAACCGTCACGGAGATAACCTGTCATGCCCGGGGGGCTAATTATATATACGGCCCCACTCTCCGCACTCTGTTGGATATGGGTGGACAGGACTGCAAGGCTATTCATTGTGACGAAAAGGGTATGGTCACTTCCTTTATGATGAACGACAAATGCGCGGCTGGAACGGGGCGGGGCATGGAGGTCATTGCTAATTTACTCTCTGTACACGTGGAGGATATCGGCGAGATGTCCTTCATGATTGATGAAGAACCGGCGCCAGTTTCCAGTGTATGTGTGATTTTTGCCAAGACAGAGGCCACAAATCTTATGCGTGCAGGCTGGACGAGAGAAAAGGTTCTGGCTGCCTACTGCCATGCTATGGCCTTGCGGGTAGTGCGGCTGCTGGAACACAATGGAGTTGAAAAAGAGTTTGCTATTACCGGCGGCATTGCCAAAAATATCGGAGTCACTCGCAGGATCGAAAGACTGTTGGGATTGGAGGCCCTTAGGCCCTCATTCGATACTCAGATTGCCGGTGCACTGGGTGGAGCGCTCATCGCAAAAGAACTCCAGGAGAAAAAGAAGTTAAATGAGATGATTCGTTTGGAGAGGACGTCATGATAGCCAATTATGGTTTTAATGACGGTTCCGGAGAATATTACCTTACGATTGATACGGCCAAATGCAAAACTTGCCAAGTAAGAGGATGCATTGATGGGTGCCATGCTAAAGTATTCGAAATGGAGATCGATGATTGGGACGATGAAGTTGCGGTAGTTAAGAGGGATACATGCAATCGGCTTAAATCCATCTGTACCGAGTGCAAGCCCTTACGTAACTATTCGGATTTGCTTCCCTGTGAAAAGGTCTGTGATTTAAGGGCCATTAGACATTTCTGGTAATAGATTATTTGTCGAAAGGTAGGGGCTTATTATGTGTATGGAAATGGAATACAAATGCATTCAATGTGAGGTCGATAATCGTGTCGCCAAAATCACAATGAATGTTCCGGAAAAAATGAATGCGCTGGATGCTCGGATGTCCGAGGAATTGGTAGCCATTATGGACGTAATAGAACATGACGATAATGTCAAGGCAGTTATTTTGACCGGTGTCGGCAAAGCATTTTGCGCAGGTGGCGATGTTACCATCTTCCCGAAGCTGACCTTGGAGCAAAGCATCCATGCTGTCCGGGAAGAAGGACGTTCTTTAGTTGCAGCTTTTACAAAATTGCCAAAACCAATTATCGCTGCCGTGAATGGCTATGCGGTTGGTGCTGGGTTGTCCTTGGCTTTGCTAAGTGATATCGTCATATCTTCTGAGAAAGCTTACTTTGGTGCAGCTTTTGTTAATATTGGGCTTATTCCTGATGTTGGCCAACTCTATTTTCTCCCGCGGCTGATTGGAATGCAAAAAGCCAAAGAGCTTGTCTTTACCGGCCGAAACATTGACGCTCAAGAGGCTTACGAGATGGGTTTGGTCAACAAAGTTGTCGAGCAGGACAAATTTGAAGAAGCTGTGAATAAGATGGGTCAACTTTTGGCGAGTAAGCCTGCACTTTCCATGGCCTCAAGTAAAGCGTTGCTGCATCAAAGCCTTGATATGGGCGTGGATGAACTCATTGAAATCGAAGGTATGACACAGGGAGTATGTATGCAATCAGAGGACTGTAAAGAAGGTATAAGTGCTTTTATGAACAAACGTAAACCTAATTTTAAATAATAACAAAGGAGAAGAAGATGAGCAAAGAAAATACATTAGTCGATGGAATTGGCATAAATAATCCATACATTGAGGCCTGGAAGCAGGAAGGGAAAAAAGTCATAGGCACAATCTGCTGTTATGTGCCGGAGGAGATCCTCCACGCTGCTGGCCTGCTTCCGATTCGTGTCCGGGCCACAGGCTGTACCGATAACAGTAACGCAGAAGCCTGGATGTCTCCTTTCAGTTGCAGCTATGCCCGCTCCTGTTTAGAGTTTCTGATGAATGGCACCTATGATTATCTCGACGGTTTAGTAGCTACCGACGGGTGTCTGATGGCCGGACGGATTTATGACAACTGGAAATACGCTGGCAAGGAAAAGATGAGTGGGAAGGATTATTTTCTAAGAATGATCGGCGCCCCACGGTTGATTAAAGATATTACCCTGCCTTTTTATATTGAGGAACTCACTGAACTTAAAAAAGGAATTGAAGAATTTACAGGCACGGTTATTACCGACGAAAAACTGCAGGAATCCATTGCCTTGTACAATGAAACTCGCCGGCTGATTAGAGAACTATATGACCTGCGCAAGAGTGATAACCCGGTCATCAGCGGCAGAGAAGCGCTAAACATAACCCTAGCCGCCATGTCCATGCCCAAAGAAGATTACAATCCAATGTTGAAAGATTTTCTTGCGGAGGCAGGGAAGAGGGAACCTCTTAAAGAGTCCCGTGCCCGCCTAATGATCATAGGCAGTGCTCTGGATGATCCGGAATACCTGAAGGTCATTGAAGACAAGGGTGGGCTGATCGTGGCTGATACCACATGCTACGGGAGCAGATATCTTTGGGAGCCCGTCGAGATGGATGGCGATGCCCTGACATCCCTAGCCAAAGCATATCTGAGCCGGCCGACCTGCCCGCGGATGTGCAATTTGCATAATGAGATTCATGATTTCATGTTGCAAATGGCAAAAGACTTCCGCATTGACGGGATTGTGTATACGAGAATGAAGTATTGCGAGATTTGGGGTGGGGAAAATGTCTTCTTTGAAGAGAAGATTAAAGAAGCAAATATTCCATTGCTCACCGTAGAACGTGAGGAAATCTTGACTAACGCAGGACAGTTGGCTGTTAGAGCGGAGGCATTTATTGAGATGATTGAGGGAGGGAAAATGTAATGAGCGAAAATAAGGAAAATTTCAATCTTATACAAAATATTGCAGATACTGTGGATTCAATTTCTAATTATATGCAACAAAAGGCTCCTAATATGATGTGGACAGTTGATATTCAGCAAGCTTACTGGAAAAGTGTGGCTGAAGCTAAAGCGAATGGCAAAAAAGTTATTTATGGCGGAGCCTGTGCGCCTGTAGAATTGTTCTATGCCTTCGACACTGTACCCTTTCTCTTGGATATGATTCCCACACGTATTGCTTCCCAGCCCGAACTGGCTGGAAAATACATCGATATTGCTGAGAAGCATGTATGTTCCAGTATGTGTGCCATTGATAAAGTTGATCTCGGCGCGATTCTATCCGGTGATATGCCCGAGAAGCCAGATGCTTTTGTCTATACTTCTGTACCCTGTGACTCATCAAGGGTGGCCTATCCTTACATCGCTGAACATCTTGGGGTTCCCAGCTATTGCATGGATGTTCCATATCGCAAAGATGAGAGAAGCTATCGGTATATGGCCGAGCAATACAAAGAAATCGTGGTCTTTTTAGAGCGCATAACTGGGAAAAAGCTGGATTGGGATAAGTTTGCTGAAGTCATGGAGATCTCCAACAAAACCAATATCTTAATGAAGAAAATCGCCGATTTACGCAAAAATACCCCCTGTCCTCTCCCAGGTAAACTGCTTGTCTTAAACGAAATGATTCCGACAATGGTTGGATCCCCTGACATGCTTAAGTACTTAGAGGCTCAATATGCCCTGGGCAAATACATGGTTGCTAAAGGACTGGGCGCGGTTAAAGAAGAGAAGTTCAGGGTTACCTGGCTGCAAAACATGCTCTGGTCTAATACTGGTATTTTGGACTGGATGGAGAAGAAATATGGCGCTGTTCTAGTCATGGACGGTTTCGGCTATCAAGAGACGGCATTGTTCAAGGATTACTATGATCAAGAAGATGTGTTCATAACCCTAGCTAAGAAAGGCTTGGCTTTGCCGATGATCCATGGCGCCGCTGGACCCGTCGAAGACTATGTTAACATGGTCGACAACATTATAGAGGAGTATAACATAAATGTGTCAATGTTTGTCGGGCATGTTGGCTGTAAGCATACTTGGGCGGCAGGGAAGATCATCGCTGATATGGTTCAGGAGAAATATGGAATGCCGACCTTGAACTTGGATGTGGATGCCATAGATGGCCGCTATAAGAAGACCGAAGAGATCAAAGCTATCATTGAAGAATACATGGATACTCTTATTGAAAACCAAGGAAAAAAAGGCAACTAACACGAACGAGGATGCCCCGATACTATAATCTAACGACTGGCTTGAGCCAATGGAAAGTGAGATGATCCTAATGCAAGCGATAAAAACTATTGCCATTACCGGCAAAGGAGGTACAGGGAAAACGGCGATCGCCACCCTTTTAATAAAGCAACTAGCAGAACGGTTTGATAAAGTTCTCGCTATTGATGCGGATTCCGCCATGAGCCTTCCTTATACCTTAGGAATCAAAGTCGAAAAAACAGTTAGTGATATCCGCAAGGAACTCATTGGCTCTCAACAAGCAAAAAAAATGCTCTTGGAAAGCGGCCCTACGAAAACAGTTATGCGCAAAATTCTGTCCCATGGAGAAGGGTTTGATTTGCTGGCAATGGGACGGCCCGAAGAACCTGGGTGCTTTTGCGCGGTCAATGACCTGTTGCGTTACGGAATAGATACACTAATTTCTGATTATGATATCGCGGTTATAGATGGCGAGGCCGGACCGGAACAATTGAACCGTAGAGTGCTCAAAAGTATCGATGTCTTGCTGGTTGTTGCCGATATGTCCCTGAGAAGTCTTGAAACCGCCGCAAGTATCATCAAGGTAGCCGAGGGCTACGACAGTGAAGTTCGTGTCAAAAAAGCGGGTCTTGTTCTCAATCGGGTTCGGGAAGACAAACCGGCACAGGAAATGCTTGATAAGATCGGGTTAGAAGTTTTTGGCTGGCTTCCTGAAGATAAATCCATTAACGAATTTGACCGCGCGGGAAGGTCTTTGCTGGAACTCGCTCCAGATTCCCCCTGTCCCAGAGCTGTTCGCACGATCCTTGAGAAGATTCTTTCAGAAAGCATGTAAAGAATTAGACAAAAGTCTCACAATCATCTGCATCATTTGAGACCACAATTGCTAATGCGGGAATGTCATGTCGAGAGATGAAGTCTCTATGGCTATAGTCTATACAAATGAAAGTGATAACGACCCCATGGATGACGAAGTAAGAAGGGCAAGTGACCAAGTGTTTAAATAATGAGTCAAAGGAGAAGATGATGAGCATGAGTAAAGGAAATTCATTAATCGATGGAATTGGCATAAATAATCCTTACATTGAAGCCTGGAAGCAGGAAGGGAAAAAAGTCATAGGCACAATCTGCTGTTATGTGCCGGAGGAGATCCTCCACGCTGCTGGCCTACTTCCGATTCGTGTCCGGGCCACAGGCTGTACCGATAACAGTAACGCAGAAGCCTGGATGTCTCCTTTCAGTTGCAGCTATGCCCGCTCCTGTTTAGAGTTTCTGATGAATGGCACCTATGATTATCTCGACGGTTTAGTAGCTACCGACGGGTGTCTGATGGCCGGACGGATTTATGACAACTGGAAATACGCAGGCAAGGAAAAGATGAGTGGGAAGGATTATTTTCTAAGAATGATCGGCGCCCCACGATTGATTAAAGATATTACCCTGCCTTTTTATATTGAAGAACTCACTGAACTCAAAAAAGGAATTGAAGAATTTGCAGGCACGGTTATTACCGACGAAAAACTGCTGGAATCCATTGCCTTGTACAATGAAACTCGCCGGCTGATTAGAGAACTATATGACCTGCGCAAGAGTGATAACCCGGTCATCAGCGGCAGAGAAGCTCTAAACATAACCCTAGCCGCCATGTCCATGCCCAAAGAAGATTACAATCGAATGTTGAAAGATTTTCTTGCGGAGGCAGGAAAGAGGGAACCTCTTAAAGAGTCCCGTGCCCGCCTAATGATCATAGGCAGTGCTCTGGATGATCCGGAATACCTGAAGGTCATTGAAGACAAGGGTGGGCTGATCGTGGCTGATACCACATGCTACGGGAGCAGATATCTTTGGGAGCCCGTCGAGATGGATGGCGATGCCCTGACATCCCTAGCCAAAGCATATCTGAGCCGGCCGACCTGCCCGCGGATGTGCAATTTGCATAATGAGATTCATGATTTCATGTTCCAAATGGCAAAAGATTTCCGCATTGATGGGATTGTGTATACGAGAATGAAGTATTGCGAGATCTGGGGTGGGGAAAATGTCTTCTTTGAAGAGAAGATTAAAGAAGCAAATATTCCATTGCTCACCGTAGAACGTGAGGAAATCTTGACTAACGCAGGACAGTTGGCTGTTAGAGCGGAGGCATTTATTGAGATGATTGAGGGAGGGAAAATGTAAATGGCTGAAAAAGTTGACCTCATAAAGAATATTTCTGACTCTGCGGATACGGCAGTTAAGCATGTTGGAGAGAAATACCCACAAAACCTGTGGATGTTTGATGTGCAAAAGGCCTATTGGAATGCAGTCAATACGGCCCATGACGAAGGAAAGAAACTGATTTATATGGGTGCTTGCGCTCCCATGGAATTGATTTATGCCTTTGACGGAGTACCTTTAATTCTCGATATCATTTCAACTCGCTGTGCCACTGAATCGGACCTTGCCGCCAAATATGTTGACATAGCCGAAAAGCATGTAACTTCCAGCATGTGCGGGATTGACAAAGTTGCCCTTGGTGCAGTCATTAGCGGCGATATAGCGGATAAGCCGGATGCCTTTATATATTCAACGGTACCCTGCGATTCATCTAGGGTTTCTTATCCGTATATTGATCAATATATCGGTGTTCCCAGTTATTGTATGGATATCCCTTACCGCAAGGACGAACAGGGTTATCGGTATATAGCCGAACAAAACAAGGAAATCGTTAGTTTTTTAGAACATGTGACTGGGAATAAACTAGATTGGGATAAGCTCGAAGAAGTCATGGAGATCTCTAATAAGACCAATATTTTAATGAAGAAAATTGCCGACTTGCGTAAAAATAAACCTTGTCCGCTCCCAGGGTCCCTCTTATTCTTAAATCAACTCATTCCGGCCATGGCAGGGAGCCCAGATATGCTGAAGTGCTTGGAAGCCCAATATAAGGTTGGGAAATACATTGTGGATAAGGGTCTAGGCTCCACTAAGGAAGAGAAATTCCGAGTTCTGTGGATGCAGAACATGCTGTGGTCCAATATCAAAGTCCTAGCTTGGCTGGAGAAAAAATACGGAGCGGCTATTGTAATGGAAGCCTTCGGATATCAAGAGACTCCCTTGTTTAAGGATTTTAAGGATCCTGACCATGTGTTTATGACTTTGGCAAAAAAGGCACTTGCTTTGCCCATGATCCACGGGTCATCCGGGCCTGTTGAAGACTATATGAATCTTGTGGATCAGTGCATGGCAGACTATGACATCAATGTGGCTATGTATGTAGGACATGTGGGCTGTAAGCATACCTGGGCTGCTGGAAAAATTATCAAAGATATGGTTATGGATAAATACGGAATACCTACTCTGACTTTAGATGTGGATGCCATCGATAGCCGCTATAAGAGTACCGAAGAAATTGAATCGGTAATCGGAGAATACATGGATACCCTGATTGAAAACCAAAGTGCCTAACATCCTACTTTATTAAAGGGGTTAAGTCCGTGGTGTTAATCAGATGGTATTAATCCAATCTGAATTAATATTTAATTTTGAAAGGGGATATAAAAGTGGACGTTAAAAGTGTATACCAATCTAAACTCACCACCGCTGCTGAAGCAGCAAAATTGATTAAATCCGGTGATCGTGTCTACGTTGCGCCTTTCACAGGAATCCCTATTGATATCCTCAACGCTATAGTCGATCGATACGAGGAATTGGATAATGTTCGCCTAACCGGAATCTTCATGACCAAGCCTATGCCCTTTCTCACAGACCCTAAATATCTCGGCCACCTGGAATATTGTACTTACTTTGTAATGCCGCCGGTAGAAAGGGCTGTAGCACCTTATGGACTCATGGAACATTCATCTGTGGATTTCTCTAAAACCCTTCATTTTCTCAAAAAAGTTCGCAAAGTTAAGAAACTAATTGCCGGAGTATCTACAATGGACGAGGAAGGGTATATGTACTTTGGCCCCCATGCCTCCAGCGTCAATGGCGCCGTAGCAGATGGTGCCGAGCAAATCATTGTTCAGGTCAACAGAAATATGCCTAAGATCAAAGGGGAAGACGTAAAAATACATGTAAGTCAAGTGGATTGCATCATTGAAGCCGATTATCCCATTTTCTCAGTCCCGGAGTCAGAAATAACCGAGCTTGATCAAAAAATCGCTGACTACATCATCCCTCTGGTAAGGGACGGCTCAACAATCCAAGTGGGTATTGGCGGTTTGGCCAATGCTGTAAGTTATGGCTTACAGAAAAGGAAAAACCTTAGAATCTATACGGAAATGATCTCAGAATCCATGAGGCGCCTCATAGAGGTAGGTGCTGTTGACCCGAACAGTAAAGCCATAGCCGGATTTGTTTACGGAAGTAATGAACTATATGATTGGTGCGCTAATAATGAACAGATTTATCTCCGTCAAACCAATAAGACCGCTCAAGTTAACGAGATTGCAAAAAATGATGACTTTGTGTCGATCAATACCTGCTTAATGGTTGATTTGACCGGTCAGGTCGCATCTGAAGCCGTAGGGACAAGAGTTGTTGCCGGAATGGGCGGTTCGTCAGTTTATGTCAGAGGTGCAACTCAAGCAAAAGGCGGTCAAAGCTTTATCTGTCTGCCATCTACAAGCGAAGTGGATGGTAAGCTTACATCCAATATCGTCTTCTCCTTTCCGCCTGCTACACCGGTTACGGTTCAAAGGTCGGACGTAATGAATATCGTTACGGAATACGGTATAGCTGATCTCTATACCCAGAGTGTCAGAGAACGTGCAAAACGCCTTATAGCAATTGCTCACCCGGATTTCAGGGAAGAACTGACTGCGCAGGCTAAAGCAGCAAAATATATCCTGTAAAAAAACAGAAGGCGAAAGGATGGAAATATATGTCATACTATGTGCAAAAGGCTGCAGTTTTGGGCGCAGGCGTCATGGGCAGCGGCATCGCCGGCTTGCTGGCCAGTGTCGGCATAAGGGTTGTGCTGCTTGACGTGGTTCCTAATGAGCTAACTGAAGAAGAAAAAGGGAAAGGTCTCACAAAGGAAAGCCCCCAATTCCGCAACAAATTCGCAATTGCTGCCTTGGAACGAATTTTGAACCCGAAGACCATGATGCTTTACAAAAAGGAAAGCGCGGCTCTAATTAATACTGGAAACATGACCGACAATATGGACATGATTTCCGATTGCGACTGGATCATCGAAGTGGTTGTAGAGCGTCTGGATATTAAGAAACAGGTTATGAAAGAGGTCGAAAAACACCGCAGACCTGGAAGTATCGTCTCAACTAACACTTCAGGCGTCTCTATCAGAGAAATCACCAAGGATATGCCTAAGGAATTCCGCCAGCATTTCCTCGGTACCCACTTCTTTAATCCCCCCCGTTTTATGCGGCTGTTTGAGATGATTGTCCTTGAGGATACCCTGCCTGAAGTTAAGGAATGCATTGTGAACCTAGCCAGAAATACCCTGGGTAAAGGTGTAGTCTTTGCCAAAGACACCCCGAACTTTATTGGTAACCGTATTGCCAGTATGTCCAGTGCAGAAGTTCTGCGCCTGATGATACGCTATGATTTTACAATTCCCTTGGTTGATCAGCTGACCGGAGAGGTTATGGGAAAAGCTAAAAGCGCTACTTTCGGAACAGCTGACCTAGTCGGCATTGATGTTTTCACAAATGTAGCAGGAAATGTCATTAATAGCATGGACGACCCCAAAGAAAAGGAGCTCTTTACCCATCCGGGGTTTGTGCATGAGCTGGTCAAGGCCGGAGCACTTGGAAATAAGACAAAACATGGCTTTTATAAACGAATTTCTAAAAAGGAATCCATGTATTGGGACTATAAGGAAAAGGAATATAAGCCCTATCTTCCTACCGTTCCCGAGGCCGTTAAGAAAGCACTGGCCAGTGATAACAAATTCGCGGCCATAGTTTATGGAGAGGCACCCGAAAACAAATTCATATGGGATCATACTAAAGCCCTCCTTCTGTACAGCTCTGCAAAGGTGCCTGAAATCACAGAAGACTTTAAGATGATTGATAAGGCAATGAAGTGGGGATATAACTGGGAAAAAGGTCCCTTCCAGATTTGGGATGCCATTGACCCGCAACGTTCTATTGCGCGTATGAAGGATGAGGGGGAGAGTGTCCCTGCTTGGGTGGAGCAGCATCTAAAGGACAATGGCGGGTGTTTTTATAACAAGGATACCGGCATAGATTTCGCTTACATTAATCTTAGTAATCAAGGCGCTCCCCCTGTAGCCGCCAACGAAGATGCAACCTTACGCGATATTGGCGATGGCGTGCTTTGCCTGGAATTCCACTCCAAGGGCAATTCGATTTCGGATAAGACAATGGAGATGCTGCGCACTGCCACCGAAGAATTGAAGAAAGACTGGATTGGACTGGTTATTGGCAACAGGAGTAAGAATTTTTCCGCAGGCGCCAATCTAGTTGGGATTGCCACACTGGCTAAAGAGAGAAAATGGGATTCGATTTCCGAACATGTTAAGGTGTTGCAGTCCGTTAATATGGCTTTGAAATACGCACCAAAACCAGTGGTCGCAGCCCCCTACGGAATGACTGTTGGCGGCGGAGCGGAATGCGTGCTTCATTCTTCATATGCTGTTCCCCATGCCGAGCTTTACATGGGCCTTGTCGAAGTCGGGGTAGGTTTGGTACCGAGCGGAGGGGGTTGTAAGGAATGTCTTTTACGCTCTGCTGAACGAGCCGGAGGAGCAACTAGCAAATCCCTACTCCCGGTACTTAGGAGTGCATGGCGCGGTATTGTGACCGGCTCTGTATCCGCTAACGCTTTTGACGCAGTGGATAAGGGATTTTTGCGCCAAGAAACCAGAATTATTTTGAACCCTGATGCGTTGATTGACGAAGCAAAGAAAAGCGTAATTGAGCTCGCAAGTAAAGGTTATCTGCCACCTAAGCCATCCAAGGTGCTGCTGCTTGGGGACTATGGAAGAGCTGTTTTCTTTAGTGAAATTGAGGGTATGCGTGGGGGCGGTTATATGTCGGAGTACGACATGCATATCGCCAAAAAGATAGCATTCATTCTCACTGGCGGAAACGCGGTAAATGGAACTTTAGCTGATGAGCAATACATCTTGGATTTAGAGAGAGAAGCCTTTGTCAGCCTCTGCGGGGAAGAGAAAACCCAGGAAAGAATTGAGTACATGCTTAACAATGGCAAGCCGCTTAGAAATTAAAGGAGGCAAGAAAATGAGAGAGGCAGTAATTGTAGCCTGCGGTAGATCACCGATCGGAAAAGCTCCCCGTGGGGCCCTGAAGTATACTAGACCTGATGATCTGGCCGCTCAGGTGTTGCAAGGGACGCTGGCAAAGGTGCCTGAGCTCGATCCGGCTTTAATAGAAGATTTTATTTTAGGTTGCGCATTCCCTGAGGCTGAACAGGGAGTCAATGTGGCGAGAAGTGTGGTTTTCCGTGCCGGTCTGCCGGAGAATGTACCAGGTCAGACGGTCAACCGTTTTTGCGCTTCAGGGTTACAGTCAGTGGCAAGTGCTAACGCCACGATTATGAGCGGTATGGCTGAGATCGTTGTCGCTGGTGGCATGGAATCCATGAGCATGGTACCCATGAGCGGCAATAACCCAGCGCCTAATCCCTATTTAATGGATTATTTACCTGCAGCCTACATTTCAATGGGGCTGACAGCAGAAAATGTCGCTGAGAAATATGGAATCTCACGTCAAGAGCAAGATGAGTTTTCCCTGGAAAGCCATAAAAAGGCTGCCAAGGCACAGGCAACCGGGAAATTCGATGAGCAAATTATCTCGATTGAAAGTGTGTGCCCGACACGAGATGAAAAAGGGCGCCCGTCAAGCAAAATGGTCATTTTTGACAATGATGAGGGGATACGCAAAGATACCTCGCTGGAGGGCCTTGCCAAGTTGAAACCGGTATTTAAGATGGGCGGAACTGTCACAGCGGGCAACTCATCCCAGACTAGTGATGGCGCGGCCATGGTGATCTTGATGTCCAAAGAAAAAGCGCAGTCATTAGGCATTAAGCCCATCGCCAAACTTCTCAGCTTTGCGGCCGAGGGCGTGGACCCGGCTTACATGGGAATTGGCCCTATCAAGGCTATCCCAAAGGCTTTGAAGATTGCAGACAAAACCCTGGCGGACATCGAACTTATCGAACTCAACGAAGCCTTCGCTTCCCAGTCTCTAGCTTGTATTCGTGAGCTTTCCCTAAACCCTGAGATTATCAATGTTAACGGTGGGGCGATTGCTCTCGGACACCCCCTTGGCTGTACAGGATCCTTCTTGCTGACTAAGCTGATTAGCGAGATGGCTGTGCGTGAGAATAAGTATGGTCTTGTAAGCATGTGTATCGGAGGAGGTATGGGCGCTGCGGCAGTAATAGAACTGCTGTAAACTTAAGTACGTGCAGTGGAAGGAAGTGGTGAAGTGATATCAAATAAAACGGTACCAGACCTTGCATATTACAGAGCACGTATCACCGGACGTAAGGAAGCAGTAGTTGATTATGATAGCAAACGTCGCTATACCTATGCCCAGATTGAACAGCGAGCCAGCAAACTCGCGGCCTTTCTCCTGGAGAAACTGGATTTAAAAAAAGGTGACCGTGTAGCATTTTGTTCAGAAAACTCCATTGCTTATATCGATACATTTTTCATGAGCTATAAAACAGGCATTATTATGACCTCGTATAACTATAAAATGGGCAAAAACGAGATCAGTGTCTTGCTTGAACAAGAAACCCCTCGTGTAATTTTCTATTCAGAAAAGCAAAAAAAACTCATAGAGCATTTTCGCCAGGATGGTAGCAATCGCGAATACATCTGCATCATTGGCGAACCTGACAAAAGGGACAAATATTCCTATGAAGACATCATGGCCTATGAAGCCAAGGGTACCGCTGTTTACGAACCTCCATGTTTTGATGATGTTAATATGCTTATTCATACCGGAGGCACAACAGGCGGTCCCAAAGCCGCGATGATGAGCTATTGGGCTATATTTTTCAATGCTATTAGTCAAATCCTTACTGCAAGCCTCAATCGTCAAGATTGTGCCAATGTGCTTTTACCCTTCTTTCACACTGCAGGGTGGAATGTTTTGATGTTGCCAGTACTGATTGCCGGCGGCAGCGTGATTCTCACAGCAGAATTTTGCCCTGAAACGGTATTACAAATCATCGAAAGTGAGCGTCCAACGGTCTGTATTGGCATCGAACCTATGTATAAGGCAATTGCCAGACATCCCAATTTTGCCAAAACGGATTTCTCTTGTTATCGTTGGATGCTTAATGGTGCGGCACCTATTTCCCGGGGAACGATGGAAATCTATTTGAGCAAGGGTGTTCGGGTGGTTAATGCCTATGGGATGACAGAAGCCGGTCCGAATAACCTATGCCCCGGCGTCAACGACATGACCACTGAGGAAATCAGCAGTAAATGGAGCTCTGTGGGAAGGCCTATGTTTTTTAACAATATCCGCCTTGTCAATGAAGATGGAGTTGATGTGCCAGACGGAGAAAATGGGGAGTTGCTATTTAACGGAAATCTCACCTTTTCAGGATACTGGAGGGATGAAGAGAAAACTCAGAGTACGGTCCGAGATAAGTGGCTGTATACCGGCGATATTGCTTATAAAGATGAGGACGGCTATTTCTTTATCTGTGGACGTAAAAAATCTATGTATGTCTCCGGTGGTGAGAATATCTACCCCATTGAGATTGAGCATGTGCTCGTGGGACATCCAGCGGTAGAATGCGCTTGTGTGTTCGGCGTTCCGGATGAAAAGTGGGGCGAAGTCGGTAAAGCACTGATCGTGTTAAAACCGGGATGTTCTGTAACGAAAGAAGAATTGCAGGCTTATGTAGGAGAAAATAGTGCGAGTATAAAAATACCTAAATATCTAGGATTTCTCAAAGAGCTGCCCAGAAACCCTGTAGGAAAGGTTGATATCAAAGCAGTAGTGAAAATGTATGGCAATTGTGCAGATGAATGAAAAGGATTTGACCTTTCCGAGTCACCCATTTAACAGTAAAGGAGATCTGTGCAATGTCAGACCAAAGAAACAAAGTACTTAAACAGTTCTCACAAGAATATAAACGAACAGATGATGGTTTTCATAAGAAGGTACACGGTTATTTTTACTTAAGGTATAACAAGCTATATGTTTATCTTATGAAAATGGGCTTGAATAAGATGCTGCCGAAGCCTCACAAACTGGTGATGCCTCCAGGAGAGCATAACAAGGAAGCCATGGAAGCTGTCAGTATGTTTGCAAGCCATACTGGCAGAAAATCCATGAGCATTGAAACCAGTGATTATCACGCCAAGGTTTTACGGGTGGAAGACGCCGCCAAGTTTTTCAAGCTGGAACAAGACCTGAACTTGCCAGACCTCCCCAAGACGATTATTCCCTTTGAGGTTGCGCGTAAAACAATTATCAAAAATCCGGAAAGCCTTTGCGTAATCGATTGTCCTTGTCGGGAAGCTCGTGGTGAAGAAGGATGTTATCCTCGCGATGTTTGTCTAGTTTTAGGTGAGCCGTGGGTCAGTTTTGCCTTGGAATACGGTGAAGAGAGCAATGCGCGCAGAATCACTCAAGAGGAAGCCCTACGCATTGTGCATCTACAGCATGAGGCTGGTAATGTGCACTCCATCTTCTGGAAGAGCTCGCAAAATGATCGGACATATGCCATGTGCAATTGCTGTGCCTGTTGTTGTACAGCCTTGCAAGGCCATAACTATGTTCATTCTCCAATGATGGCCAGCTCCGGATACAAGTGCGAGGTGGATATAAAACAATGTATATCCTGCGGAGCCTGTACCGAACATTGCAACTTCTTTGCTTTGGAAATCAAGGACGGCACACTTTCCTATCAACCTGAAAAATGCTACGGATGCGGTGTTTGTGAGTCGATATGTCCTAATGGTGCGATTACAATGCGCAGAGACGACCCCTTGATCTCTGAACCCCTTGATCTAGATGTACTCATTCCGAAGTATACACCCAAGGAGTAGATCAGAAGTAATGTTTAGAGGAGAACACCTATGCATGAACTGCCGATTATGGAAGATGTCCTCAATATCGTAGTTGATTTTGGCCTGCGTAACAACGCAAATAAAATCGTAAAAATCAACCTTCGAGCCAGTGCACTGTCAGGTATCATTCCTAAATGGGCGACTATATTTTTCAAGATGATCTCTCGGGACACCATAGCCCAGGACGCCATTCTTGAATTTGCAATCTCCCCAATCAGAGTGAATTGCCGAGACTGCTTTCAGGAAAGCGATATTCAAACGAATCCACCGGTTTTTGTCTGCAGTGCTTGCGGTTCAGACGAGGTGAGTATTCTTTCCGGCAGAGATCTACGCATTGAAAGTATTGGAATTTTATAATGCTTGAAAGCTGAGGGGTTAGATATGAACGAAATAAGAGTCATAGAAATTAAAAAGAGCATCCATGAGAGCAACAACTTGCAAGCTGATGAACTGCGTAGTATTTTGCACAAGAAACACACATTTTTGCTCAATTTAATGTCGTCACCTGGCTCCGGCAAAACAAGCCTGGTAATGAGGACTATTGAGAAGCTTGATAAAGATCTTAAGATAGGGGTTATTGAAGCAGATATTGACTCCACTGTGGATGCGGAAAAAATAATAGAGGCAGGCGTACCAGCAGTACAGCTGCACACAGGCGGTATGTGCCATATTGATGCCACTATGACAGAAACCGGATTAGAAGCTTTAGATGTAGACAATCTCGACTTGATTATTCTCGAAAACGTTGGTAATCTTGTCTGTCCGGCAGAATTTGATACAGGGGCCTCGAAAAGTGCCATGATCCTCAGTGTGCCGGAGGGCCATGATAAGCCTCTCAAATACCCTCTGATGTTCTCCATGGTAGATGTGCTCATCATCAGTAAAATAGATTGCCTTCCTTATTTTGACTTTGATGTCAGAGCAGTGAAGGAGAGCGTTAAGAAGCTTAATCCAAATATCGAGATATTTGAAACTTCGGCCAAAACAGGAGAGGGCTTTGATCAGTGGGCGGATTGGCTGCGAAAAGAAGCCTTGGCCTGGCAGCAGGACTAAGGAAAAGTTAAGAGAGGGTACATTGAATCAACAGCAAGTCGAAATGGCCTGCTGTTTTTTTATCTTGCACTGAATTTGAATGTATCCATAAGGACACTTACGAGAGGAACTCTTACCCTTTGTTTAATTATCTCAAATAATTGAACAAAGTTTGGGGTATTGCTTCGCAGTTGTAGGAGAGTGTAGTTAGAAGTTAGTTGATTTATAGTAATATCATTCATAAACAATCTAATAAGCAGATACATTGTTTATGGGTGATTAATATTCGTATAAACTTTAAAGACACCGTATATCTTCTTACAGGGTGGTTGACCTTATTTGTTATTGGTACGGATTTGTTTGTTATGTCTCCTTTGTTACCGTTTATTGCTGAAGAATATGAAATAACTCCTGCAGTTGCAGGGTGGCTAGTTACTGCATTTTCGCTAATGTATGCCATTAGTGCACCACTTTTTGGATGGCTTTCAGACCGCAAAGGTCGCCGTCTTTTCATTGTTTTGGGTTTATTTTCGTTTTCTTTATCCAATTTTTTGACAGCCGTTTCTCCTTCATTTGCAATGTTAATAACCAGTCGTATTTTGGCTGGTTTATCAGTTGCGTCAATAACCCCTATAGTCTATGCAATTATTGGTGATACAGCATTACCTGAACGTAGGGGGGTATGGCTTTCCACTGTAGTATCAGGACATCTCATGGCTTTATGGGCAGGAGCACCTGTGGGAACTTTGTTAGAGCAATTTCTTGGATGGCGATCTGTTTTTATTAGTTTAGCTATAATTGCTGCGATACTATCAATCATAAACTTTAGGGTTTGGGCATCCATAAATAAAGTACATCCAGGAGAAGCACAGAGAAAAGGAAATACAATCAAAATTATTTCTGCAGTGAGTGTAACTACTTTTTGGGCAATTGCCATGTACGCTCTCTATGTATTTCTTGGAACGGGATTGGTTTTATATAACGATTTTTCTTCAAGTGAACTTGCAGCCTCTATTACTGCCTATGGTATAGGAGCTGTAATAGGTAGTTTATCCAGTGGGAGAGTTACTGATAAAATTGGTGCAAGAATCGTGTCAATATTTAGTACAGCCATGCTTATTGGCATACTTGTCTTATTAGGTTTTTTCTTTTCATCGGGAACTTTGGTTTATTTTTTGTTGTTTTTATGGGCACTTATTGGATATACCTCCTTTACTTCATATCAAGCCCGTTTAGCAGAAGAATTTCCAGAAACTCGTGGTATGGCACTTGCCTTAAATAACACAGCTTTATATATAGGGATCACGCTTGGCTCCATGCTAGGAGGTTATATTATTGCAAATTGGGGGTTCTTTGCTTTGCCATTTATCTGTAGTGGGGTAGCCTTAATAAGCAGCTTAATAAGCACCAAAAGGAGAGGATAATGAATGCGATTAGGGCACAGCGAGTGTATGCTTTTGTATAACAGAGAGTCCCCAAAGTCTGTTATAATATGAATATAGTAACCAGACTTCGGCAATCCGCAGGACGTTATCCGAAACCGTATGCAAAGGCCGCGCGTGCATGCGCGGATTAGAATTACAGGTAGTTGTAAAAAACTACGAACTATGTTTGGTTATCAAGGCTTATCAGCAAATAGGAATATGACTAACTGTTTACCGTAAGATGTTATTATGGTAGGGAGACGATAGCTTGAGACAAACAATCAGAATATTTATCTTGGCGATTCTGTTGTTTTGCCTATTACCAATTATGGTCTTAGAGTTGATTGGCGGACAACAATTTAATCATCTAGACATGGGCATTATCGTAATTGCCTTGCTCGTTTTAAATCCTATTTTTTTTGCAACAGTAGGTTGGAAAATAGCATTTGAGAATAAAATAAAATGGTTGATACCAATTATCTGTGTTGCAATCTTTTTCATAAGTGCTTATTTTATTTATGGGATGAATGAGTGGTTTTATGTTGGAGAATATTTGGTTATAGCGTATTTGAGTATTTTAATTCGTACTCTGATAAAGTATTTTAACAAAATGGGGGAGGTATGAGGGTGATAGACTTAAATCAGAATCATATTAATCTCACCACCACGTCTAGTTGTTGAGTGCCAGCTTCTAGTGCTGGTCAGCACAATACTGAGAACTGTCAAATCTGTGGAGGGCAACTACAATACTTCAATTCAGGACGAGAATTAACTTGTGTTCAATGTGGAAAAAGCGAGATTGGCAACATCTCTTGCCCAAACGGACACTACGTATGTGATGAATGTCATGGGAAAGGTCTTTTCGACACGGTTAAAGAATACATGTTAGCCAGTCAATCAACGAATCCCTTCGAAATTGCCGAGGATCTAATGAATCAAGATAACATCCCTATGCTCGGTTGTGAAAATGCCTGGATAGCATCTGGAGCTTTGATGGCAGCACTTAAAAATGAAGGAACGATTAATGTTAGCGATGAACAGATTGTTGAAGTTCTTAATAGGACCAAGAGACAAGCTATCGGAGGATATTGTGGACTAACAGGGGTATGTGGAATCGCCCCCGCGATGGGTGCTTGCTTTAGTGTTATTCTTGGTGCGTCTTGTCCTAAAGATCAAGAAACAGCGACGACAATGAAGATCGTAGGAAAGATAGTTTACGCTATCGCTGAACAAACTGGTCCATGTTGCTGTAAGAACTTTGTGAGAACTGCATTGAGCAAGGCGATTACATCAGTTAAAGAGCGCCTTGATGTATGCTTGCTTTCGTCTAGCGAAGCAATCGTGTGTACTCACAGTTCGCGTCATCCTCATGGATGTAGGGAGTCTAAGTGTTCCTATTTTAAATCAAGCTAGAGGTCAAGTAAAGATAATGTAAACTTTATGACCTGTGATATATTTCGTATTCGTGTGATAGTGCGTAAATAATAACGTGTATAATGTGAGCTGAGGGAAAAGATTTTGATTAGAGATTTTTTTAAAACGGATGAATCCTATAAGATACAAGTCGCAGAGTACAAAAGAAAAGATGCCTTTACGGCGATAGTTGTCTGGGCAGTAGTAATGGGTATATATTATTTAATGGGACAACTATATGCCAATAATGGTGTATATCTAGGGATACCGGTTAACTTAGTGCTGGCAAGCTTATGTATAGCTTTAGTGTTGCTAAGAAAAGAAAAAATGACGACCATTGGTTTTACTAGAAAAAATGCTTTTAAATCTATCGTTCTGGGCTGTAGTTTAGGATTAGTATTAGTTATTGCAAATAGCGTTATGAATATCATTTGGGGCAGTCAATTAGCTCAGATTCAGGGTATTTTAACAAATTTTATTTACTACCTAAATTCCACGTGTGTTTTTTATTAGCTTCAAAAATCACTATTTCACGAAGAATTTAGACTGCTTCTCACACATTGTAACATTATTTACAACCACCTTTCAATCATTTTTGATAAATCATTGATTTCATCTTTGCTGCAATGATACTTAATAAACTCTGCAAGTTATCCACAGAGCAACACTCAATTTTATTGATGATATTCTTATTATACCAGACATTTTTCATACACTCCCTTGTACGGATAGTTTTCCGACAACTTCATGATTACATATCTTGCGGTTTTGATTATTTTTGCTGCAAGAAATACATACTTCAAACGAAAGGTCTTTATTTGCTGTCTGTATTCTGAAGAGTCCAAGGAATCAAACTTGAACAACAAAAATAGGTTATATGAAAGCATCATCATTTGAAACACGGCTTCATTCGCCCAAAATGACTTTAGCAAGAGATGACCCACCGCCATGTCGTATTTGGCTTCTTTGATATAGTTTTCAGCATTACCACGCTTTTCATAGTATATAACTACTTTTTCAGAAAGCAAGGTAGTATTTGTTACAAAGAAAAAGTAGTCGTATTCGGAACCTTCTAAAAGTGATAATTGTGCTCTTTCTTTTTCTGGTTTCAGTACGCGAGATACGACAAATCTTCTGTCTTTTTCCCATTTAACTAATTTTGTATACAGTTCTGTAGTTTCTCTACCTTCTTCTCCTTTAACGAATACAATTGATGAATTCGTTGCTTGTGAGGTGAGTGTAGAATAACTTTTGGCTTTAATTAAATATTTGCATCCAAGAGATTCTATCGTTTCGATAATTTTTTCATCAAAGTAGCCACTATCCATTCGAAATAAAATTTCTAAATCGTCTGATTTGATGTTAGCAACAATTTCTTTGATCATTTCCGCAGCACCGTTTGCAGTGTAAGTATTGCCACTTCTTACAAATCCGGTAACATATGCTTTTAATTCGTCGCAAAATGCAAATTGGATATTGTAGCATCGGTTTCCCAGTTTCTTAGGATTATATCCTTTTGACGCACCTTCTTGATGACCTTCTACGTTAATTACACTACTATCAATATCAATCGTAATGGATGTCAATTTACTTTTAGTGAGCAGTTTTTTAAAGACTTTAAAATTAATGTCTCTAAACATTTGGGTTGTCTTGAAGTTGAAGTTTCCTAGAAACCGTGACACTGTTTCAGGTTCTTTTACGGAAATATCAAACTCGTTGACGAGGGGATCATTTTGAAGTAGCTTTAGACGTTCTAACTTATCAATGCCAATGAAGTGACCGCAGAGCATGGTCTTTATATGATTCATCTTGATTTTATTTGTTGAGTCATTATCAAATACGAGGTCATTTTCAATAAAATCAAAAATCCCATTGCTTTTTGCATTCTCAAGGAGCAGAAAAAGACCTGCATTTGATGTTAGATTCTTAGCTTTGAAATCAATTTTATTAATCATAATTAGAACCCCTTTTTACTACTTTTCTTACTATTATTTTACCATATATCGAGTCATAAAAGCTGATAATTTAACATATTTTTGAGCACTTTTCTTTCACCCAATGGGTGAAAGCTGAATTTCGAAGGAACGCATATTTATCAAGGCTTTGATTATGCTTTTTGAAGTACTGACGTAGAATCTAGGTACTATATGTTGGTAATCTCTCTAGTGGAGGAGATCATTTTTAGAGGATACATTCAAACAAGACTATACGGGCTTATAAAAAGACCACTCTTTGCAATTATATTAGGTGGTATCTTGTTCATGTTAATGCATATTCCGTTTCAAATAGGTTATGCAAAAATGGGGTTATTTGCCTATATTCAAGTGAATTATATAACTTTGATGTTTACTTTTATATGGCATGTTGTCTTTGATTTCTTGTACCGTAAATACAATACAATTTATGCATCTACAATTTTTCATGGGTTAATGGATTGGGCGAATTACTTGTTCATAGTATGATGAGATAATGAACAATTACTAATTAGAAAAGAGGTGAAGGATTTGGCGTTGATTAATGTATTAGCAGTCTTGCTTATTGGGTGGTTCGGTATTATTACTGCTATCGTTTTAGTCAGTATCGGAATATACACAAAGAAGACTTGGTTAATAATTTTAGGAGCGGTTTTTGCGATTCCAATTTCATGGTACTTAGGTGGAACTCCGAAATTTAGATACATTATGTATGGCCTTCCTATATTCTTTATCGGCTCTGCTTTAGCTGTTAAGTTTCATAAAGATAGATTAGCATGGCTTCTAACATTACCATATGTCGGAATAATGGGATGGTTAGGATTTACGGTACTAACACAGTGATAGAGCGGCAGTTTTTAGATATTTGAATTGTGAAATCCGCTGAAGTCTGGATCATGATTGATTTCGGTTATGTGCAATAACTAGGTCTTGTAATGGTAAAAGAGATTTAGGGGAGGGTATATCTTATGAATGTTAATAGAAGCCTGTTCGATGAAGCCAATCCAGAGAAATGGGGATGCCTTTACAAAATTGCAGGTTATGCAACAATAATTATGCTTATCATTATTCCGATACAGATTGCAATTTTTACAATTTTTCCATTCCCGGATTCCATTGAAAGTTGGTTCGAGTTATTCAATAAGAATTGGCTTTTAGGTTTAATTCATCTTGATTTACTCTACATAATTAACAATGTTATTGTAGCAATCATGTACCTTGCTTTCTACTTTTCACTTAAGAAAAAGAATGAAAGTCTAATGATAATTGCGCTTGTACTAGGACTTCTGGGAATATCAGCTTATCTATCATCTAATAAAGCGTTTGAGATGTTATCCATAAGTAATCTTTATTACGCTGCCGATTCGGAAACGGCGAAAACTATATTGCTTGCTTCAGGTCAAACCATGCTTTCATCTTGGAGAGGGACAGCGTTTGATATTTATTACGTTCTTAACGGCATTACCTTAATTATTATTTCTTGCGTAATGTTTAAGAATTCTATTTATAGTAATAAGATTGCTGTAATCGGATTGCTTTCGGGAGTTCTTATGATGATTCCTTCGACAGCAGGAACTATTGGTCTTGTTTTCTCACTTGCTTCACTTATTCCATGGGCAGTTTTTGCAATATTAGTATCGATAAAATTTCTACAGTTAAGTAATTTGAAATAGTAAATAGATAATCATCATATGAGAATAAATTCATCTGCCGTTACTGCACATAACAGCAAGTTCCGATTGTAACAAGGGGGCGCAGGACAATTTGGCAATGTTGAATTTAGAAAGGAATTTAGGATCATACTATGTTATAGTTGCAAACTAGAGATTACAGGACAAGTGATTCACTTAGTTGATCCAGAAGTGGGGGGAACATACTGTGCCGATTGTCATAATCGTATTGTGTCGGAATACCTTGGCTATGATTTTGAGAAAATAGAGTTCAAACCACTGAAAATAAAGGATGCCTACGGAAAGAAGCATACCTTCCATTTTGAAACTGTGTTGGTTCCATCAGGAATGGCCATTGAGGCCGATGAACGATTAAAAGTGGATAATGAAGGATACGAATTTAGTATCCTAGGCGATTTTGACTGTGATCAGGGATTGCTTCAATTAATGCTGATACAAAGAATTCGAAGGGCTCTAAAACAAAAGCATCTTGAGAAAAACGAAATAAATAAGTCATATAATCTAGCGCATATCGTTAGGGGTCGAATCGGCCACGATCACGCTAGTGATGGTCAGTCGATAGTGATAGACGGGAAAAGTTTTTCGTTGGATGAGTTAGGACGGATGTTAATGACTTATGAAGGGTTTCAGTTTCGGTTAGAGTTCATTGATTCATCAGACGAAGTCAAATAGCTCCTCATCTACTATGTTTTTTAGGGGGTAATGCAATCTTGGATGCCGATGTGTTAAGGTTCTTTGATAAAATGCCAAAAGCACTTCCGTTGTATGAAGCGTTTGTGAATAAACTTTGTTCCGAATTTGATGATGTTACTATTAAGGTGCAAAAAACTCAGATATCCTTCTCCAACACTCATGATTTTGCATTTGTTTGGCTTCCTATAAGGAAGGTTAAAGGCCGTCCCGATATCTATATTGTGGTTTCTTTTGGCTTAGACTATCAAGTAAAAGATTCAAGAATCGAAGAAGTAACTGAACCTTATCCAAAACGCTGGACACATCATGTCATTATTCAGAGCGATAGTGAAATTGATCAACAGCTAATGGAATGGATAAAACAAGCGTATTCCTTTTCATTAACCAAGTAATTGGGTAACGATGGACGTAAAAGGTGACTTTTGGTGGATGGTCAACGGGAAGCGTTATAACTCTGGTTATTTGCATTACGATAGCCATTGGTTGGGGTGCAGTAACCTTTAAAAAGAAAAAGAAATAAATCAAGGAGAAAGATTTTATGCAAATTCCGAATGAGAAATGGTATACTGCTGTTTTTCAGCGCCGATCTAGGCGAAAATTTAACGCTAAACCCTTAGCTCCGGAGGTATTAACCCAGCTCATGGATTTTACACATGTCCTTAATAAGGAGTACAGTGGTGCTAGGGTACAAATAGTTAACCAAAGTCCAGACGAAGTGTTCAAAGGTGCCATAGGTTCTTACGGAAAAATTAAAGGTTCTCCAGCATACGTCGCTTTTATTGGTAATGTTGAAGATTCACATGTCCAAGAAAAAGTGGGTTATATTGGGGAATGCTTCATTTTAGAGGCTACCTCGATGGGTTTAGCAACCTGCTGGGTTGGCGGCTTTTTCAAGCAGGAAGTAGTGAAACAACAAATTGAAATATCTCAGAATGAACGAGTAATCGCTGTTTCTCCACTAGGTTATGCTTCTGAACAATACAGTTTGGAGGAGAAAATTATGTCCGGTTTTGCATCTGGACATAAGCGCAAAGACATAGAAGATCTATGTATTCAGGGATTCAAAGCAGATTGGCCTGCTTGGGTAAAATCAGCCTTAGAATTAAGTCGATTAGCACCCTCGGCGGTGAATAGACAACCATGGCGATTTTCAGTTGATACCAATTCTATTAAGATTACCGTTGATGATCTTAAGGATTCATATCACATTTCCAAGCGTCTGGATTGTGGAATAGCGATGATACACATTGAGATAGGTGCTAGTCATGAAGGGGTGAGGGGGCAATGGGAATATCTTGATCAATCGGAGATTGCGGTCTTCAAAGCCAATAGATAATCAAGCAAGTCTCAGGGGAATACGGAACTCATGTTCAAGCTTCTATGTAACCATTTCTTTTGATTGTATAGGTTGCTATAATGCCGAATACCATGAAGGCAATTAAGCTTGATAGAACTGTCGGAAAACCTTGAGTCCAAGGTGCCCTAACTTTTCCAAGTGCAGAATTAACTGATAATAGAACTAACCAGGCTACAATTCCAGTAATGCTCCCAATTACCCAAATATTTGCTGTGCTAACAACTTCAAGTTTTCTCATAATGAATAAGAGCATATAGCCTACAACCTGACCTGCTATGAAATAGTTGATTAGGATTGCAATTCAGAGGTGTCGGAGGATTTGTCCCCAACCCACCAATAATTAACCAGTGTAAATACAATAGCAGCAACAAAGAGGGGTATCAGCATGGATGATAAAAAAGATGTTTTAGATAATGGTCCTTTTTTTCATGGTACGAAAGCAGAACTAAAAATTGGAGATCTGCTCGAGCCACAACACTTGTCAAATTACCAAGATAAAAAATCCAACTATATTTATTTTACTGCAACATTAAATGCTGCTAAATGGGGTGCTGAGTTAGCGACATCTCAATCAAAAGAAAGAATTTATATTGTAGAACCATTAGGTGAATTTGAAAATGACCCGAACTTAACTGACAAAAGATTTCCTGGAAATCCAACTCGTTCTTACAGGTCGAAATCTCCTTTGAAAATTATCGCTGAATTAGGTTCATGGGAAAGACATTCCCATGAAGAGATAAACCATATGCTTTCATCTTTAAAAAAGTTAAGTGATGAAGGAAAAAATGTAATATACGATTAAACAAAAAAGCGCCAGACTAGTGGGTCAAATTGACTGCTAGTGTGGCGTTTGGTATTTCAATAGTATGCCTGAATGGTTGTGCCCCCTTTGGGGTAAGCCTAAAGTTATAAAGTCTAAAGTCTTAATGTTATAAAGTTTTAAAGTTTAAAAGTTTAACCCCGTTAATAAAGAAGAACACTTCAAACTGGGTGCTTTCCTTTAAAATATTGTAGACAGTGCAATACTTCTCTCCGAGCTGTGCCGCTTTGACCAGTTTTTGTTCCAGTCCTTCTTCGGCTTCGATATGATAATTCAGAGTAATTTTGCTAAAGAGCTTGGGAGGTTCTGTGTCTCGTTCTGCCTGGACATCGATTTCAAGCCCTTTGACCTCGAGCCTCATTTTCTCGAGGATCTCCTGAAAAACCCCCATGCAGCAGCGGACTAAGCCCGCTAACACTAAATCTGTCGCTTTCGGCCCGTTCTCATCAAAAACGATTTTTAAATCCGGATCAAGGGTAACTTCGACCTTTTTTCCGCCTTGCCAAATCCCCGAAACCTTTTGCACGATTCATCACCTCGTTTTAACTATGTTCGTTTTTACCTTCGCAAAGTAGCGGTTCTACCCTAATAGTATAGCACACTGAGGGAGTGCCGGTAAACGAGGCTCTGGCTCTAGCCGCGTCTGATACGCCTCTGATGTAGGGAGAGCTGAGCCCTGCCCCTACATCAATCGCTTAAACGCAGTTAAGCATTACGTCGCAAAATCGCGAAACGCTTTTAATTTTATTTTTTGCGAACAGGGGTCCAGACTTCACTATAGGCGTAACCAATTTTTTGTGCATCCATTTTAGTAAAAGAGAAAGTAGGAGCATTGATTACTTCGTAATTGGAAGAAGGAAGCCATTCTGAATATATCTTTGCCATTGTTTCTTGTAACGTAGAAGGAAACGGTCCTTCATTAGGGAATATAGCCCAAGTATGAGCTTCGACCGGCACTTTTTCTAATTGATCACTTACTTGATTTTCAGTTGTTAAAACACCGATTAAGTGTGTTAAATCTCCTTCTTCTTTTAAGAAATTAGCCTCAGCCTCATAAGAAGCATTGACAATTTCATAAGGTTCGATATTTTGAAGAGAATGCATCTCTTCTCTTTGTTCCTTCGTTATGCTTTGGGCAAGCTTTACAATCTCGTTATTAACACCTTCAAATTGCATAGGGACACGCTTACTTACACCAACTAAATTAAACGCTGGTTTTTCTTCAATTCTAAATTCCATAGTAATTCCTCCTTTGACGGTTATGACAAATGCAAGTTTGGGAAACGATTTACTTATGCCTTTTTTTGTTACATCGGATGGTAATAACCCACTCCATTTTTTAAATGCTCGAGTGAAACCGTCCATTGACTGATAGCCATATTTAAAGGCAACATCTGTGACTTTTTCGCCTTGTAATAAATCCATGCTTGCTTCTGACAATCTTCTGTTTTTTATATATTCACTCAGCGTCAACCCAGCAAGATAAAAGAATATCTTTCTGAAGTGATAGTCGGAAACTCCCGCATATTCAGAGATAACTTCTAGAGAGAGATCATCTGTTAAATGATCCTCAATATAGTCAAGGACATGATTTAACTCGTTTAACATTGTTTTCCCCTCCTTTCATAGCTACATAATACCAAAGCTACTTGTCTGATACTCGACTTTATTAGCACAATAAGTATCGTATCGTCTTGCTTTTTTATTCTTAATACTCCAAACTTAGAGATAAATATTCAATAGGGTAGGCTTGATTAAGCATCTATTTAATTCACAAGATGAGAGTAGGGGTCAGTAGGTGAACTCCATGGGTAGTAAGAAAACAAAATGTTTAATAATTCATGGGTTTGGTGGTGGGGTACACGAAGTCAAGCCTTTGGCCGAATATCTGATTGGTCTCAATTATGAGGTGTTTTGCCCTACATTACAAGGTCATTCAGGGACCAGAAAAGATATGAATAAAGCAACGTATTCGGACTGGATAGATTCTGCAGAACGTGAATTTTTAAGATTGAAGGAAACAGGGGATGAGATTTTGCTAATAGGGTTCTCCATGGGAGGCCTGATTGCATTTAGTCTCGCTTATAAATATAACATCAAGGCCATCGTAACCATCAATACGCCCATCTTCTATTGGAATTTATTGCGAGTGTTTCTTAATCTCGTGGATGACATAAAATGCAAGAAGTGCAACCATATCCGCAGATATTTACAAGCCAAAAGTAACTCGCCTTTTCTTGCAATGATACAGTTCCTGCTACTATTACGCCAAACAAAGTCAAAATTAGAAAAGATAAGCTGTCCTATCCTAATCATACAGGCAGAAGATGATGACACCGTAAGAAGAAAGAGCGTGGATTATATCTATGAACACGTGTCTTCAGAAAAGAAAAGGATTAAATATTTTCATGAGGGCGGTCATTTAATCCTTCTCAGTCCGGTGGCTGATCAGGTATATTTTTGTGTTGAGGATTTCATACAAGATCAATAATAAGGCCTTTATTATTCCCTTTCCGGAAGAATTGATCAATGTTATTGTCAGTGATAAAGATAATGAAGTACTATTTGATTATAAAGAATTACAGAAAACAGAGATGGAGAAATAGGGATAGGAAAGTTATTAAGAATGAGGAGAAATAATCGTAATAACTGAGGGTGAGGAAGGTAAGATATGAGAAGAAAAGACAAAGAGATATTGGACAGTGAAGTACTCCATAGCGTAATAAATCAAGCAACCGTTTGCAGAATTGGCTTAGTTAAAGAGGATCGCCCTTATGTCATTCCCCTAAGTTTTGGTTTCGACGGCAGCAATATCTATTTCCATTCAGCTAGAAGTGGTGAAAAAGTGGAAATACTGAAGGTGAATAATCATGTCTGCCTTGAATTTGAGCAAGATATCAGCATCATCGAAGGTGAGAAGCCGTGTGATTGGAGTGCGCGCTACTTGACGGTCGTCGTTCATGGAAGGGCGGAATTAGTGGAAGAGTTCGTTGACAAGAAATATGGCTTAGGGCAAATAGCTGAACATTATCAAGTCAGTGGAGAGCAGTATCCATTCACGGCTGAAGAGATTCGACCTGTCTTGGTGTATAAGGTAACCATCGAGGAGATTGTCGGCAAGATTTCAGGGTGACAGGTATAAACTTTCCCCGTAAAAGTAACGAGCTAAGGGATCAGAACCCTTAGCTCGTTACTTTTCGCCCCCACCAATAATAGTGGGAATTTTAATGGTTTTGCCGGATTCAGATATAAAAGTTATCGGGGCTTTCTTATGGATCTCAACCCAAACGTTTTTGAGACCGGCATCTGTTAAATACTTCGTGAATTGTTCTTTTGTAAAACCATACCACAAGTCGCTTCTGACTTCGACAAGCTCGGCGCAATTATGTTTCGCAAAATCCGAGATAATCAGCCCGCCACCGTCTTTCAGCATGCGTACCATTTTCTTAACAGCATTATGGGGGTAAGTGAGGTGGTGGAGTACAGTCATACAATAGGCATAATCATATTTATCGGCAGAGGCATTTCTTTTTAAGAAATCAACGTTTTTGCAGACCACATTATCCACTTGATTGTCGCGGAAAGTCTTTTCCGCGAGATCGCACATTTCTTTAGAAAAATCATAACCATCAACCCTAGCCACATAGCGGGAAAGCTTGCTCGCAAAGATGCCTGTACCCATACCAAAGTCAGCGACTACATGCTTTTTATTTAATGGATATTTCCGAATGATAAAGTCATCGATAAGGCTATGATAATGATGAAAATTAAGCTCGTTGTAACTATCTGCAGAAGTGTTAAAATGCTCCAGCATTCCTTGCTTGATCGGCCCCGTCACTCCATAAAATAGTTGAATGGGTCCAAGCCATTGACTCAGAGTGTCATACTCCTTTTTGGTAAGGGTATCCTTGCTAACACGAAATAGATTATAAATCATCACTTCTTTTGTCTTCAGGCGAGCCCTATTTAATAAGGAGGTATAGGCAGAGAGGCTTATATCCATAACTTTGGCAGCTTGACCGTAGGAGTAATTTTGCTCATGGAGGAAAATAGCCTGAAGATATTTGGGGGGAAGAGCTTGGTAGATTTCATTAAGATCAAGATTTATTTCGCTATCGAGCAAATCATGTAGGGGGGAGTTATTATCCGTAGGCATGGCTGCCGAATCAAGTTCTAAAGGAACATCACGGCTGAAGTTTTTTTGATGCTTGCGCCAATAATCGATATAAGTATTATTAGCGATGGCATAAATCCAACTTTTTATCCCGCAAAAGTCATTGACCTTAGCCACATTTTGATAAACCTTAGTGAAAGTTTCTTGAGTTAGATCTTCAGCGGCAGAGTAATCATTATTAAGTTTTTTATAAAAAAAGGCATAGATGGGCTGCTTATAAAGCTTATATAAAACTTGGAAAATGCTATCATCATCAGGGGCATTACCGTTACTACTTGTTTTCCCACAAAATAAAACCAACTCACAATCGTCTTTCGTACAAATATCAGTCATTTATGTAACACCTCCATTAGCAAATTCTCCCGCAATGAGTTGCTTGGCATATAGGATATTATATGCCAAATTGTTTATCTAAGTACAGATTATTATAAGTGAATAACAATATTTATGTTGAAAATAGTAGAAATAATAATTTATTTGTATTTTTGAAGAAAACGGCGAATGGAATTTTGAAAACCTACGTTTAAGTTAGTGAAGGTACAAAACAAAGGATTCTCACAACGATAAGGAAAAGATTTACTTTCACGAAGCGAAATTGCCTTTAACAAAACTGATTCTGCTTTCGAACTAAACTGTATCTTTTTAGGAACTCTAATATTTGCACTAAATTATTTCACTCAATTATATAGTGCTCTTAAATAAAACATTCCAAGGGTTTGGGGTGTTTGCACTAAAAATGCGTATATTTCCACAAGGGGGATTGCTATTTAGATCACAAGATGTAAGGGAGGTTGTGCTATGTGGTTCATGGCCTTGGAAAATGTAATAAGGCGCAAAGGGCAATCGCTACTTACAGTGTTGATAACTGCATTAACAGTTTTCACATTTGTGTTGGCTTTTTCCGTACTGACGACGTTGCAGGAAGGGCTGGAATTGAGCGATGCTCGCTTGGGTGCGGATATTATTGTTCTCCCCAATAAGAGTAATGCCGATGCCTTTCAGACAATCTTTACAGCTGAACCGGTCAATATCTATATGTCAGAACAGCTCACAGATCAGATCAGTCAGGTCGAAGGGGTGGGCAGATTGACCCCTCAATTTTTTACCCAATCCTTAGATGAGAGCTGCTGCTCCATCGGGGGCGCCTCTCGTTTGGTGGGCTATGATCAGGACACGGATTTTATTCTGCAACCTTGGCTGGATGAGCAAAACATCGAACAGCTGCGAAACGATCAGATCATCATCGGCGGCGAAGTCCCGGCATTTCTGGGCAACCAAGCCTCGGTGTTGGGAGAAGTCTTTACCGTGGTCGGTAGTCTATACCCTACCGGCAGTGGTATGGATGAGACCATCTTTATGAATCTGGATGTGGCGAGAAGGCTGGCCAAGGATAGCCCCTATTTGCAAAGCCTTTGGAGCAAGGAAAGCCCGGATCATTTGATTTCAGCAATCCTGATTAAGGTGGACGAAGGGTACCTCTCCACGGAAGTCGCTGCCCAGATCAACGATCTAGATTTTACGGTGGAAGCGGTTGCGACCAGCGAGCTTGTCTCTTCTATGCGTACCCAAATGAATATCATTGGCCAATTGGTTCTGGGTTTATGGTTAGCAGTATTTCTCGTCGCCAGCCTCGCGCTAATCGGACGCTTTAGTGCCTTGGCCCGCGAACGCAAGAAGGAAATCGGCCTCATGCGCGCCATCGGGGTACAGAGGGCCGATGTATTTAAGCTGATTGTTCTAGAAGCTTGGATCATGGCGGGGGCAGGAGGAGTTCTTGGCAGTGTATTAGGGGTGATGGGTGTTCAGTCCGTCTTGACTTCCTTGCGAAGCTCACTTGATTTGGCCATGGGACAATGGGCAGTGGGGCAGGCTGTGCTCAGCGGTGGCTTGGGAATTGCAGTCGCCTTAGTCCTGGGTTTCATAGCCTCTGTATACCCAGCTTGGCAGAGTTCGCGGCTGGATCCCCAAGTGGCAATGACTAGAGGGGAGTTGGATTGATATGGAGCTTTGCCGTTTAGAAAAAGTAAGCAAAACCTATGAAGTAGGTGACGCGGTTTGCCCCGTCCATGAGCTTTCCCTGACGGTCAATGCAGGAGAATTTATGGCCATTGAGGGGCCATCGGGGACAGGAAAAAGCACCTTGCTTTATCTGATGAGCGGTCTCTTGCGTCCTACCCAAGGGGATGTCTTCATTCAAAACCAGAACTTGAGCACACTGCCCGACCCGGTTGCCACAGAGCTGCGCAGGCAAATGGTCGGATTCATCTTTCAAGAGACAAATCTTTTTCAAGCCCTGACCGTAGAAGGTAATCTGCGCTTTGTGCAAAGCCTAGGGAAAAATAAGCCTAATCTAAAAAAGATCGCTCACTACCTCGAAGAATTGGGCTTAAGCGAAAGGCGGCTACACTTGCCTCATCAATTAAGCGTAGGACAACGACGGAGGTTAGTGGTAGCGAGGGCTTTGATCAACGATGCTCCTTTAATTTTAGCCGATGAACCTACTAATGATTTAGATGATCTATGGGCCGGTAAAGTGATGGAATTGCTCGCGGGAGTTGTCGAAGGAGGTGGGGCAGTCGTTATGGTTACTCATAATTCCCATTGGGCCCGACAAGCCCATCATCGCTATGGTCTGCAAGAAGGAAGGCTGACGCTATGCGTGTAAGAAGTTTGGTGCTCGTCACGATCATCGTGATGTTAGGGATTTTTTTAACAGGTTGTGGTCAAGCTGCTAACTCAGCCAAAGATCAGACCATAATACAAGCTCCTCCAGAACAGAGCATAGTGCAAAAAACACCATTGCAGCAGAGCGGGCTGCCTCCGGAGGCCTTGTTCGTTGCCCAGTTTACGACGAATCAAGTCGCGGTAATCGATTTGGCAACCGGCGATATCGTTGAGAAAATCCCGGTAGGTGCCAAGCCGTTAGCCATCATCAAATCCCCCGACCAAGCAAAGGTTTTTGTGGCCAATAGTGGTTCAGGTGACGTGTATCAAATCAACTCCTCCACCGGGGGGATCGAAGCAAAGATCTCCATGGGCAATCAGCCGGTTGCCATGACAATCAATGCAGCAGGGGATACCTTGTATGTGCTGGACTACTACTTAAATCGGGTCAGCATTATTGACATCAAGTTACGCTCCATGGTCGGCTTCATACCGCTAAATACCTTCGGCTTTGAAGAGAGGATCGAGCCCCCCGATTGCTGCACTGATATTTTTGGCGATCCCCTCGGTGCAGGTCGCAAGCCTTCAGCCCTTGTCTTAGATGAGGCTAATGGCAAGATCTATGTGGGGAATATGGGCACTTGGGATGTGGCTGTCATCGACCTCAAGGCAGAAAAAGAAGTTCAAGCCTTTGATGCAACCTTTGGCATCAATGACCTAATTCTCGATAGCTCGGCAGGTAGCTTATATATTTCGGCAGCAGGTAACGAAGAAGAAATCAATGATTTTATTCTCAAGCTGACTTTGAAAGGGGGTGAGAAAATAGGCAAGTTGCAGATCGGTAAGAAGCCGGTGGGCATGGCACTATCCCCAGATGGGCAAATCATCCATGTGATAACCCAAGCCAGCGACGGGGCAAAGCTCATAAGCTTACGCACTGCTGATGGAGAGATCATTGGACAGTGTTCTTTAGCAGGAGAGCCGGGGGATATCGCACTTTCCGAAGATGGCCAGCGAGCTTATATTACGAATCTTTTGGATGGCAATGTTCTTATTATAGATTTAACAAATTACACCGTCATTAAAAGCATCGAGACCGGCGTAACCCCAAAATCACTTGTCTATATTTTGAATGATGAATAATACAGTGTTTCAAGGAAGAGGTGGAAAAGGATGAAAGACCATATCCAAAGCATCCTGATGTGGGGTTTGATGGCAGTAGCGTTGCTTGTCTTAGGTGCATTATACATCTGGGTACCTGTTTGCGATGGGTTACTGGAGCTGGCTAATGGCAACCTAGTACACATGAAATGCTTCTATACCAGTCAGGCAACATCTGTGTTGGCTGTACTGGTATTGGTCGCAGCCATATCTGCCCTTATAACCAAGCAGACGCATGCCCCTATAATCATTGCCATCGGTATCCTGCTCATCGTTATTACCTATCAGTCGTTTTTGGGTATTGGTATCTGCATGAAAGAAACCATGGCTTGCCACCAAACTGCTTTCTGGATACGCGGTGGAGGTGTGCTGACCATTTTACTTGGTATTCTAGCATGCTTCAAAAAACAAAAGAACAGTTCTAAGGAATCCTAAGTAGGAAGGGGAAAAATCATGACAAATGAGAATATGACAAAGAAAAAGCCATCAGGTGTGTCAAGACGTACCTTTATCAAAGGTACCGGTGCCGTAGCGGCGGCTGCTGCTGTTGGCGGAATCGGGATTACCGCAGGGATGCCGGATGTTGTTGAAGGTGCCCCAGTGGATCTCTCCAATGCCAAGACCTTCACCTCCAGCTGTGCGATGGAATGTCTGCACCATAATTTAAAAGGCTACGTGGTGGATGGCAAATTAGTTAAAGTGGAAACCGGTGATGATACGACCAAAGCTTGCTTACGGGGGATCAGCCGTACCCAGTGGGTCAATAATCCCGATCGCCCTAAAATGCCCATGCTGAGAACCGGGGAAAAAGGTGAAGGCAAGTGGAAAGAAATCAGCTGGGATGAAGCAACCGATTTAATCGTTACTAAAATCAAAGAAACCCAAAGTGAGCTGGGCAATCAAGGGATCACGTATAAAGGTGGTTCCGGTAACTTCGGCGCCTTAACTGGTGGCGTGGCTGGTGCATTTTTTAATTATCTAGGTGGCTATACCCCCATTGTCGGTTCCTTATGTTGTCAAGCTGTGACATCGACGATGACGCCTATGCTGGGAACACGTTACGAGGATACTCGAGATACGATCCAAGATAGCAACTATATTATCGTTTGGGGAACCAACCCAGCTGTCACCATGCAATCCTACTTCTCCAAATATCAAGAAGCCATGAGTAAAGGTGCCAGATTGATCACCATAGATCCGCGCTTAAGTGAGACGGCCGCCAAGTCCGATGAATGGATAACCATTTTGCCTGGTACAGATACAGCCCTTGGCCTAGGCATGCTCAAAATCATTATTGAAGAAAAATTGTATGATCAAGGGTTCTTACTCAAGCATACCGGAGTGCCCTTCTTAGTGGATAAGGCTACCGGCGACCAAGTGAAAGCTGAGGACAACGACACTAGCTACATGGTCTATGACCAGATTAGCAAAAGCATCGTCCCCCATGATCAAGAGGGTATTTCTCCCGCTTTAAGGTTGGACGGAACCCCTATTGCCGAGCAATACAACACAGTTTTTGAGCTCATTTATAATGAAGCCAAGATTTGGACACCAGAAAAAGTCCAAGAGGAAACGGATGTACCCGCAGGGAAAGTGGTTCTCTTGGCCCATGAGTACGCGACAGCCAAACCAGCCATGATTGTTCAGAATATGGGTAGTTTCCAAAGGACTGAATATGGTTCCTATGCCGTGGGTGTTCAGTTCTATCTGGCTGCTTTCACTGGTAACTTTGGTAAAGCCGGCGGTGGAGTATGTGATGCGGGTGGAGTCGGAACCACGATTAAAGTGAAGACGGCGATTCCTTCACCCAAACCTCAAGGTGAATTTGGGCAAATTCCTTCACCAAAATTAGGTGAGTATATTTTGGCCGATAAACCAAACAAGATAGGTTTTATGTGGGTTTTGACCACCAGTCTGATGACCCAATTCCCTAATACAGCTGCAGTTAAAGAAGCTCTGAAAAAGATACCTTTCGTAGTGGTCGTTGACAGTTTGATGACCTCCACAGCCTTGTATGCGGATCTCGTACTACCCTGCACGACTATTTTTGAAGATACCAATCTACTAGCCCATAACCGTTCTCACTTAGTGCAGTTGATGGAAAAGGCTGTTGAGCCGCCCGGTGAAGCCAAATCTGACCTGGAGATTTTCACAATGCTAGCCAAGAAGCTAGGTTTCGGCGAAGCTTTTGACAAGAGTCCTGAAGAATTCATTGAAATATGTCTAGAGGGAACAGGAATTACCCTCGAGCAATTAAAGCAGGGACCTGTATCTCCGATGCCCCAACCCTATATTCCGTATCCCGACGGGAAGTTCCGAACTCCCACGGAAAAGGCAGAATTATTTATGCCTGCATGGAAATCCAAAGGCTTTAATCCTGTAGTAACCTATATTCGCCCTAATGAGTTTATCAACGGGGATCAGGCTCTAGCTGAAAAATATCCCTTGATGGCTGTACAGCGGAAGACAAACCGCACCATCCATTCGACCTTTGGCAATCTGCCTTGGATCAGTGAATCCACAAGGTCAAAGGCTCAGGTGTTAATCCATCCCGATGATGCTTCAGCACGCGGAATCAAGAGCGGAGATAAGGTCGTCGCTTACAATGATCGTGGTGAGCACCATTGTATAGCTAATGTCCAGGCTCATATTAAAAAAGGTATCGTCGCTCTGGAAAATGGTTGGTGGGAGCAACAAGGCGGAAGCAGTAGCTATGTTACCAATGATTTCGTGGAGCCCTTGAGCGGCGGTCATAGTAACAATAATACCTTGGTACAAATCAGGAAGGAGGCGTAAACCATGGCAAAAGTAGGATTTTATTATGATATGCAAAACTGCTACGGCTGTAAAACCTGTCAGGTAGCCTGTAAATCAGAGCAAAAGACCGCACCGGCTGTTAGCTGGCGTCGGGTACGGGATTTTGACACAGACCATCCGGCGACTCATGCCACATTATCCATGGGCTGTAACCACTGTGAAAACCCTGAATGCTTGAAGAACTGCCCAACCGGTGCTTATACAAAGCTGGAAAACGGCATCGTCTATCAAGATCATAGTCAATGTATCGGTTGTAGAATGTGTACCATGGCTTGCCCCTATGGTGTCCCCCAATATGACCCCGAAGAAGGGAAAGTCAGCAAATGCAGTTATTGCAAAGAGCGCATCGAGCAAGGTCTACAGCCAGCCTGTGCTGAGTCCTGTCCTGGTGGTAATATCATCGCCGGGGATTTGGAAGAATTAAAAGCAAAATACAAAGGGGTTCAGGAGCTTCCGGGCATGCCTGTTGCCAGCATAACCAATCCGTCAATTATTATCAATCCAGCAAAAACATTTAAGAAATAGAGAGGAGGATTTGGCATGGACACATGGGAATTTCCGTTAGTATTATTTACAGTATTGGGACAGTGGGCGATTGGACTCGCCCTGATGATCACCCTCATCGAATATATCTCCCCAGCTAAGGGCAATCAAGCAAGCTTAAAGCAACTAAGAATAGGTGGCATGGCAGTCTTGCCTCTGGTCGCCTTGGGATTAATCTTCTCCGTATTCCACTTAGGTCAACCCTTAAGTGCCGTCAAAGCCCTCATGAATCTCGGCACTTCGATGCTAAGCATGGAGATCCTTTTCTTCTCCATCGTCGGGGTATTAGCTCTAATCTATAGCATTATGTGGTGGAAAACCCCAGAGAATCCTTTGCGCAAAGCAGTCGGAGCTGTGCTTAGTGTCGTAGGCCTCGCAGCCATCGTCGTCACCAGCAAGGTCTATACCTTACCTGCAAGAATGGCCTGGGATTCTTGGCAAACTACAGCAGCATTTATCCTAACAGCCATTCTCCTAGGAGCTGTTTCCGTAGCCTTCTTGCTCAATAAAGTGGAAGATGAAGCAAGTCAAAAGGCCAAAAAGGTCATGGGTTGGTCCATTATTGGATCAGTTGTGCTGATTGTGGCCGTCTTAGCCTTCTTCGCCGGAACCTACGGCACCTCCGTTGAACAATCTGCAGCGGTAGCAGCGACCTTCTCATCAGGCTTCTTTATCGCCAGAATGGTTCTGGGTATCTTATTACCGGTCGCCTTCGCCGCCGTATTTATCACCGGTAGCAAGAAAAAATCCTATCCTGCAATTGCCGGAGTCACCCTCGTCGGGGTAATCCTTGGCGAAGTAGCCGGAAGAATTCTCTTCTATTCCTCGGTCATGGGTCAATATCCCTGGTTCTAAGAAAGCATAGATTGATTATCCCAATCGCAAATCTAGTATTCTCAAGGCAATCCTAGAGAAGCTGAAAAGCCGGGATAGGGAAGCGAGGCATTATCTCAATCGAGATAGTGCCTCGCTGTTTTCTAGGGGAACGCTATTGGAGTTTTGTCTTAAATCATGGTAAACTTATTAATTAGAAGCGAATTGCTATTTTATACTTTTGACTCCCATGTAGATTAGACTACAGCCCTGATGAATGAATAATCCTTCCACGCAAATCGCTCTCTCCTGTATGTTAAGCTACGCTCATGGTTGCTATTTTTTGGACAAAAAGTTTTTTGAAAAGAAAGGAAAGATACATGAAAAACGGAAAAGTATTGCTCTCAATAATCTGGGTAGCGCTAATAATAATTTCTTACTATTTTCTGCTCATCCCGCTCAATCTGCAGTCCCCTAGCTTTTGGGCTTTAATATTTTATAGCTTGGCCTTGGGAGCAGGGTTATTCCTACTTCATCAAGTGTTCGTGGAAAGAAAGCTCACGATAACCAAGAGCCTACCCACTTACCTGATTGCAGCCACCCTACTAGTGGCTATCCTGGGAGGAATCATATGGGTGTACTCCCTGCCGGTCTTCCATGCTCGGTCCTACGCTAGCCTTGTGGAAAAGCAAGAAGGTAATTTTGCCACCGATGTCGCTGAGTTACCCATCAATCGCATCCCTACAGTGGACCGTGATACGGCTGTGCGCTTAGGGGATCGGAAAATGGGAGAAATCATCGAGCTGGTCTCCCAATTCAATGTGGCTCCTGACTATACGCAAATCAACTACCAAGGGAAGCCCGTCCGGGTTTCACCCTTAGAGTATGCTGGTTTCTTTAAATGGCTGAACAACACCAAAGAAGGCCTTCCCAGTTATATGATGGTGGACATGGTCAATGGAGAAGTCGATTTGGTCACCCCGGAACAAAGTATCAAATACTCGGAGAGCGAGCTGTTTTTCGAGAATGTCCGCCGTTACCTGAGAATGAACTATCCGACCGCCATCTTTGGCGATTTTAGTTTTGAAGTCGATGAACAAGGGGTACCTTATTGGATTGTCTCCGTACGTGTGAATAGAATTGGGCTTTTCGGTGGTACCGATATCAAAGAAGTCATTATGCTCAATGCCAGCACGGGTGAACATCAAAAAATCAAAATTGGCGAGGTTCCCGAGTGGGTGGACCGGGTCTATGATGCCGGACTGGTCGTCAATCAAGTGAACTATAATGGTCGTTTCACCAATGGCTTTATTAACTCCATCTTTGGCCAGCAGGGCGTGCTTGCCACCACCGAAGGATACAATTATCTTGCACTCAACGATGATGTTTACCTATATACCGGGATCACCTCCGTGGTTAGAGACGAATCCAACATCGGCTTTATCCTGGTCAATATGCGGACCAAGGAAACAACCTTCTATAGCATTTCCTCCGCTGAAGAGTATTCAGCCATGGAAAGTGCCCAAGGGGCGGTGCAGGAAAAACGCTATCTCTCGACCTTCCCCATCTTGCTCAATGTTGACGGGAAACCCACCTACTTCATGTCCCTTAAGGATGCCGCCGGGTTAATCAAGATGTATGCCTTGGTGGATGCCCAAGACTACCAAAAGGTCGTCACCGGCAATACCGTAGAAGAGACCGTCAATAAATTCACCAATCGCACAACTCCCATCACGGAAACAGAACCTGAGGCACCGCGAGAGGAATTTGAGATTCAAGGAAAAATCACCGATATCCAAAGTGTCGTTATTGGTGGCAATACCTATTTCTATCTACTTCTCGAAGGTCAAAAGGATGTCTTTAGAGCCAATATTACCGTATCAGAGAAATTACCCTTCCTGAAAATTGGCGATGAAATCAAAGGCCAATACAATAAGGAATATCAGGGTGTTAATCTGATTATCAGGATGCAATAGAGGCGGTGTCTAAGTGAAGCAATGTATGGATTCGGAGAATATTCATCGTCGAATCAATAAGATTATGGGACAACTCAAGGCGATCGATAAGATGGTGGATAGTGATGTCCCCTGCGAGGACCTCCTCATTCAAATTAACGCAGCCAAGGGTGCCCTGCATAAGGTCGGACAGATCGTCCTTGAAGGGCATATCAACCATTGCGTCAAGGATGGCATCGAGCATGGTGATGCTGAGAGGACCATCAAGGACTTCACCAAAGCTATCGAGCATTTTTCGCGCATGAGTTAGGGCAGGTTAGCCTAACGAGCGGTCGATGATGAACTTAATATTTTGTTTAGGGTGAGTATTGCTGTAGCTTCATAAGCGTATGGCAATACTCTTTTTTTGGCCGTCTTAAAGGATTCTCCATGTTTTCTGAGCGATGTGCCATTTCATCGCGAAGGACTTCCATATCTTCTTGAGTAAGGCATAAGATCGGTACCGCCCTCTTGACAAACCTATACCCCTATAGGTATATTGTAATCATGCAAAAACAGCTATAGGAATGACAATAGCTAAAGGAGAGTAGAGATGAGTTTTAAGGGTTGGACAGAAGTTTTTACGGATGAGACCAAACGAAACATCCTTTTCATAAGTCTGGCTGGGATGTCATTGATTCTGAGCTTCTTTTATGCCAGCGGATTCCCGATTGATCCCGCTTGGGTGGCCATTATCCTCTGTGGTCTTCCCATCATCAAAGAAGGGGCCATCGGACTGTTCACTCGCTTTGATATCAAGGCGGACGTTTTGGTTTCCTTGGCCTTAATCGCCGCAGTTTCCATCGGGGAGATTTTTGCGGCAGGGGAAGTGGCCTTCATTATGCAGATTGGGGCCTTGCTGGAAACCTTGACCGTAGCGAAAGCACAAGCAGGCATTGAGAGATTGATTCATATCACTCCTCGCATCGCGCGCCGGCTAAATCAGGATCAGGAAGAGCTGATCCCTGCGGAAGAGGTTCAAGTCGGTGATGTGCTGCGGGTTCTTCCCGGAGAGACAGTCCCCGCCGACGGATTGATCATCAAAGGCAAGACCTCGGTGGATCAGTCCGTGATGACAGGGGAATCCCTACCGGTCGACAAGCAGGAAGGGGATGACGTCGCCACCGGGACAGTGAATCAATTCGGAGCCTTTGATATGCAAGCCACCGTAGTCGGGGAGAATAGCTCACTCCAACGGATGATTCGTTTAGTCCAATCAGCGGATGCGGATAAAGCCAAGATTGTCGGCATTGCCGATCGCTGGGCGACCTGGATCGTCGTCATAGCTCTGCTTTCTTCCTCCCTGACCTGGTACTTCACCGGTGAAATCATCCGCGCCGTCACCATCTTAGTTGTCTTTTGCCCTTGCGCTTTAGTACTCGCCACCCCCACCGCTATTATGGCCGCCATCGGTAACGCCACAAAATATGGGATACTCGTTCGCGAAGGGGATGCTCTGGAACGCCTAGCCCAAGTGAAGCGGATAACCTTTGATAAGACCGGTACTCTGACGTATGGCAAACCCAAGGTTATGGCAGTGCAAAGTTTTGCCGAGGGACTGACCCAAGAGCAGCTCTTTGGTTACTTAGCATCCGCCGAATTAAATTCAGAACATCCCCTTGGCAAGGCCATCGTCAGCAGCTATAAGGCCACGAGTCAGCAAGTCCGTGAGCCCCAGAGCTTTCAGATGATTCCCGGGCGCGGGGTCTCTGCCCTGATTGACGGAAAACAAATCTACGCGGGAAATGCCGAACTCCTGCAAGAACATAGCATTGACCTGTCTTCGGAGATTCATGCAGAGGCAAAAGCCTACACCAAAGAAGGCAGCACCGTCATTTATATAGGGATGGATAACCAGGTGGTGGGCATGGCCGCTTTATCCGACAGCCTGCGGGAAACCTCCTCAACCATGATTGCGCGCTTAAAAACGAGGGGCATCCACGCGGTGCTCTTGACCGGGGATCACAAGGAAGCGGCTCATCATATCGCAGCCCAGGTACAGATCCCCGCCCACAATGTCCATGCAGATTGTCTGCCGGAGGATAAGCTAAAGGCCATTGAAGGTTATCAGGAAAAAGGTGAGCTGGTGTGCATGGTAGGGGAAGGCATTAACGATGCCCCGGCTCTCAAAAAGGCCCATGTGGGCATCGCCATGGGAGGTATCGGTAGCGATATTGCGGTAGAGGCTGCGGATATTGCCCTCGTGGGCGATGATATCAGTCAGCTGCCTCATTTGCTGGGACTTTCCCAAAAGATGATGAGCACGATTAAGCTGAACTTAGCTTTCTCCTTAATACTGAACTTTGTCGCCATCATCCTCGCTGCCAATGGCAGCTTAGGCCCAGTCATGGGTGCCCTAGTGCATAATGCGGGATCGGTGCTGGTTATAATCAATTCTGCCCTGCTGTTGAATTGGAAGGCGAAGGATAAGCCGACTTCGTCTACCCCTGGGGAATATGTGCCGGAGATGAGTTAGTAAGCGAGCGGGCAGTGAGAAATGTAGTAAGGTCTGATTTGCCTTTGGGCGGGTCAGATTTTATTTATGTATGTGGGGTGGTGAATTACTTGGCAAGGAAGTAGATTAGGCGCCAGTATTCCTGCCTATTCTGAGATAAGCAGGAATTGGCGGAAATCGGGAGAATCAAAACTGAAAGGGTAAGGTATAAAAGTTAACACATGTGAAAGAATGCGTTCTCTATACCGGTAGGCATAGTAAATAACTCAAGCTGTACATTTAGTGAAGTGCGCGATTATACGTAAATGAAAATCCGAACTCTGCTGACGAGAAGGAAACGGAGACAAAAGCGTAGCATTGGTTGGCGCGGAGATGGAGTAATGAATACCTTTATAACGTGTTGGGGCTCTTCCGGGACTGTAAAGTCCATCCCCTTAAAATGTAGGGCATTTCGATGGAATTGTATACCACTCGATAGGTCGCATAACTCTTATGATGAAGGTTACGGGGTGAGCTGCTTGAGGGGAAACTTCACGAGCAGTTATGGGGAGGGGCAGGAAACTGGTCGTAATCGAACCCGCGCCACTCTTTTGCCGACAGTTGTTCCTTAAATGGCTCAAGTGGTTTTTCTATTTTTCATAGACTAGATTTTCCCGCTTTATCGGGTGCGAAACTTAAATATATTTGATTTCACAGCAAAAACCTCTATGTAATTCATATAATGAGAAGGAGGTTCATCCTGTTAAGTCGAATTAGAAAATATAAAAGGGGAATAAATTAAAAAGCAAAGATAAAAATGAACTTTCTTGGTAGATGTTGAAGTTGAAGATGATCCAAATAGTATTAAAAGAAGCAGTAATAATTATTGGTGGCAAAGAGGATGAATTATCTATTTTAATCTTAACTACTTCTTAGCCTCCACGTGATCCTCCCTCTAATTATGATTGATTCAATATCTAATAGATGTAAAATGGAAGATACGACTAGACCCTCCAATTGAGGTCACTGAAGAACCAGGAGTTTTGATGGGGCACCTAATTGCAAATTCGTCAAAATGAAGAATTTTGGAGAATTCAAAGGGTCGAGTACAGAAAAAAGTACGTCTGCGGTGATTATAGGGAGCTGGAACTGAACGTTTCAGAGACCGGGAAAGAATTTGACCCGGCAATCCATGATGTTTTCCGGGAAATTGACAGTTTACAAGAGATATTTGCTATAATTTGAATCAATAATAAAAATGGATGGTGACGTAGGAACTGTGAACTATGTAAACGGAAAGAAATTGATAGTGCGTAGCACAGCAAAACACCCAGGGTTGCTTTCTGAGTGGACATTAGATGATGTTCCTGCTTTGTGTGCATTTAAAAATGACCTTTCGAATGACCAACCTGCAAGAAGTGCCGCCGACAATATTATTCGTTGCTTGGAAAACGGTGTTCAGCCAAATTGGATTCCTAGCGAAATAAGAGGGGAATTGCCAATACCACCTAGAAATATTGAAGCGAAAAAGCATTGCAATTCAGATGAAGTACGCTACGTGGATTTTGACCATCCCGAGATGTGTTCGGACTGTAATCCTCTGACTTGCTCAATAAATGGCGAGAGCATTCCTGTCGGAAATTGGCGTGACTTATTGGTGACGCTCATAGAAAAGTTTTTGGATGAGCAGAATGATAAAATTGCTGAGTTGTTCGAGAAACCTTTGCATTTGAGAAGGCGGCGACCATTTCTATTAAATGAGAAGCCAAATGGAGCAGCAAGACAAATTTCAACAGGGCATTGGGTATATGTCAATCTTAATATAGCAAGCCTTGTAGACTTAATAGGAAAACTTTGCAGACATTGTGGTGTTAATCTGATCGATGTCGAAATTACATACACACCGAAGTTGAACAGCGGTTTTATCTATACTAAGTCCAACCGCAGCAGTGATTCGTCCGTGTTAGCTCGGCAGCATATACGGGCAACTTTTCGAGAATGGTTGACAAAGCAATATCCAGATTGGAGTCCAAACACGATTAAAATGCACGAATCGGACGCTTACTATTTGAATAATAATGACCGCGGGATAACGCTTGCAGAAGCTTTAATAAACGATGACGGCATTCAGGAAGCGTATGCCGCAATAAAAAAGTATTTTACATTTAATCCCACGCAGACGAATAGACCCGCGATGTCGGCACAAGGCTATACCCGTTCTTTGACGATGCTCAAGGATTTTCTGTCCGAGCATTTTCCTGAACTACTGAGCATAGATGCGAAAGAACAAGCAAACGTACCATCAAATGTAATAACCGTACTTGCAGAAGATTACACTCACGGTTTTCGTTTTGACACCACAGCAATACGCTTACTCTCCGACAAGTCTGGCATTGATATAGACGTTGCCATTCAGAACGCTTTGAAAAGGTCGATGTTTCATCGGAATGACGATGTTTATTTCTTACTTGATACAGTCTCCGAAGCTAATGTACGTGAAGAAATTGTCGATATTGCAGACAGTCTATTGGACGATTACGGCTGTTTTGAGGTATCGGAACTTTATAACATTTTTCATAATAACCTTAATGAAAAATGCATTCGAAACGCAGATGACTTTGAAAGTCTTTATGATTTTATTCGCAAAGGTGATATCCGCACAGTGTCGTTTTATGGAATAAGGATTGCCCGTCCAGGGAATGTACGCAGCGTACATGAATCACTTGAGGAACTCATATCAAAAATAATTGAATTCATCCGAGACGAAGTCGGCGGCGTGGTCAGCGTGGATGATTTGCGCGTTAAGTTTCGTGCCTTTTCAGCGGATTTTCTTAGCAAGGTAATAAAAGATTATGCCGAGGAACTTGTAAAAACCGAAATCAACGGGATTGGATGTTATCAGACCCTTGACTCGCTGGGATTATCTGACGAGTTTGAGGATGTGCTTGCTGAAACGCTGAACCATCTGGCTGAACTCGACGTCACACCATCCGATGAAGCCATACATACGGCGTTAAGCCTTGCAATGGGGGTCAATTTTAAAGCCGAATATAACTTGCTTGACGAAAAAACCTACAGGCGCTTAATTGCCTTTTACTATAAAGCCGAACCTCCCCGAGAATGGAAAGGCGGTATATTCGCGGAGGTATCGAATTAATGTACTCTTACGTTTGGGATAAAAAAACTGGTGGTTATTTGCTAACCACGCAGATAGGCAAGTTCGTTGCCAACGAAATACGCCCGGTATTTGCGCCTGAACTCTCGTTGACAGGACTGGGCAGATTCTTTGAATATGATCGGCGTGAAACCCGCCCTCTTTTGTGGGCGCAGAAAAATGTCTACTTGAAAAACGGCGAAAAAATTGCACAGCTTAACAATACACAGTACGGCAAGCCGTTGAACATCCAGGTCTTTTTCGAGGGCAAGCTTAAACTCGAACCAGTGGACGTTGCGTCAATGGTTACCGCAAACGCCGACATTATGGATATCGTTGTGGCTGATGCGAAACGCCGCACAAAGGAACTTTATGACGCAGATATCGGACGTTGCGATATCGCCTATATTGCGTTTTCCGGTGGCAAAGATTCTGTTGCGCTCCTTGACCTATGCCATCGAGTCCTACCGCTCTCCGTACCCGTTATTTTCAGTGACACGGATATGGAACTGCCAGACACTTATAAAGTTTGGGAGGAAATCCAAACCCGCTACCCAGAGAGAGAGTTTATTTGCGCGAGAGCGGGAACGTCCGCGCTTGAAAACTGGCGGACATTTGCCCCACCATCGCGAACGATTCGGTGGTGCTGTTCCGTCCACAAAAGCACGCCCGCACTTATGTGTCTGAAATATAAACTACACAAGGCGGCGGTTAGGGTTATGGCATTTGTAGGAGTGAGGGGCGACGAAAGTTACAGTCGTTCCTTTTACGAAGACGCTAAGGATGGCGCAAAAAATGCTTCCCAACTAAACCGCATGCCGATTTTGGACTGGGGAGCACACGAGTTGTGGCTGTATATACTCGCTAACGATTTGCTAGTGAATTGTGCGTACAAAAAAGGTCTAACCCGCGTTGGTTGCCTGATGTGTCCCGAATCGTCTGAGAAGTACGAATGGTTTGTGGACAAGGCTTATCCTCGGCTGTTGAAACCTTACAACGATATTATAATTAGCACAAGCTCAAAAAGTTTTAAGACAGCAGAAGAACAAATAGAATTTATCGGAAGCCTAAATTGGCAAGCTCGAAAAAATGGACTCATTCTTAGAGACACAATTACAAATCCACTTGAAGTAGGCGCGGGTCTAAAAACCACATTCCAAAGTCCGCATTTTTTAAAGGATTTGTTCTACGAATGGATTAAGACACTTGGTATGGTTGTTAAGGAACGTGAAACAGACCGTCAGAGATTGAAATTGCCGAACACGCTTGATGACGGAATACTCTTTAGTTATTATGCGCCCTATACAGGCGGAGGCACTGTAACGTTTGAGTTTCGCTCCAAGGAAGAACAGGCTTCGTTATTGCCAGTCTTACGCTCTTTTTTGCGTAAAGTATCGGCGTGTGTTGTTTGCCGAAGCTGTGAAGCTGAATGTCCTGTTGGAGCAATGAGTGTTAAGGACAATAAACTTAAAATCAGCGCAACAAAATGTATAAAGTGTCGCAAGTGCTACAATTCGGACAACAATTATTGTTGGAGGTATAAGTCTATGTTTAAGCCAGAAACCGAAAAGAACAACGTAATGCGCAGCATTGCGAACTATGAAAATTTCGGGTTGCGCGAAAAAGGGAATTACTTGTGGGTTTCAACTCTGGTTGAATTAGGCGATAAGTTTTTCCCTTGGCACGAAAATCACCCGCTCGGTAAGAATATGGTGAAGTCTGCGGCCCGAATTTGGTTCACACAAGCGGGGCTTATTTTCGCAAATGATAAGAAACCTACAATACTTGTAGAACTGTTCCGGAAATTCGGTGGGGCTTCATCGCTCGGTTGGGAATATATTTGGCTTACGCTCGCAAACAATGCCATTTTGATAAAGTGGTTCATAACATCTACAGAAATCGGAACCACATACACTATTGAACAGTTGGTAAGGATGCTGTCTGAAAGTAATCCAACTCTCGGTAAATCTACAATAGATGGCGGACTTAATGCTCTGAAAGATATGCTCAGTAAATCCCCTCTCGGCGGCGAAGGTGCGGTGACCCTCCCTGAAATGAAAGGGCGTACAGTGGTTAGCCTCACCCGAGAATCTAAAGATGTGCACCCGCTCACGCTCCTCTACGGTTTGTACCTCATTGCTAACAAAGCCGAGCGCGGGAGCTTTACCGTGCGCGAATTGATGACGGCAGATATAGAGTCTACCTTTGTTTCGCCGCTCGTTGCTTTTGGTATTACTCCGGATACATTTAAAAAACAGTGCGAAGGCTTACGAAGTAAATACCCGGACTATATTTCCACCACGTTCACGCACGGCAACGACGGGCTTGAGGTTTTTCAGAACAGATATACCATAGAAGACATAATCTCGCTTGCATTGGGGGAGTAGAGAATGAAATACTATTCGGACTATTTTGTAGTCCCGCAGGACTACAAAGCGAATATGACCCGCGAGGCAATTAATGAGACGCAAGAGACGTGGCTCAACTTTTACCCGCACAAGAAATTCGCGGAATTTCTTGAAACTTTGCTTGACGGGTTTAAGAGCAATCTTTCAACGTGGTTGTATGGAAACTATGGCACAGGCAAAAGCAATGCTGCACTCGTAACGCAAAAGCTGTTTATGGACGATGCTGAACGAGTTCATAGCTGGTTTAGGAGTTGTGCTGATGCGCTCTCCGATCGAGAAGCACTCGAAAAAGACTTGTTTGCTCATCGGAATGAAGGAACGTTTGTCGTTTATGACTACAACGCGTCCGGTGTTGGCCCGAAAGAGGATTTTCTTGTCCGCTTGGAAAAAGGTATTGTTGCTACGCTGAGAGAGCGAGGCCTGACCGTACCGGCGAAAGCGAACCTTGACAGTATAATTGAACGGCTAAAACGCGAGGCTGATCATTTTTTTACAACGCGCGATTCAATCCAAAGCGAACTCGCCTATCTACATACCGGTATTACTACAGTTGAGCAACTTACTGAATTGTTAAATAAGGAGCATAAAACTGCAGATGCTCCAACTAGGCTGTTAGGCGATGTGCAAAGGGTATTCCATGAAGACTCCATCTTTCTTAACATTGATGTGCCAACATTTAGAAAATGGGTTGCTGCAATCTTGCTTGAAAACAATTTATCGCGCATCGTCTATATTTTTGACGAGTTTTCGGAGTTTATTGACGAGAACAGAGCACATTTAAAGACTTTTGAGGATGTAACGGAAAACCCCGGCATAAATCACTTTTTCCTTGTTCCGGTTACTCATCTTGAAATCACGGCGTTTGTAGCTGAGGGCTCTGAAAACGCACAAAGGTCAAAAGACCGCTTTTATCGCCGCAAGTTACAGATGCCCAACGATACTGCATTTCGCCTTGCCGCCCATGCGATGAAGCCATTGGCAGACCCCGAGACGGACCCGATATCTGTCGCAGAATGGAAAACTGAAAAAGACAATCTCTATAGTGCAATATCGGATATTGCAGGGTATTTCAATACTACCGATCCTTCTTCAGAGGATTATGTTAGCCGCCAATCGTTTTATGACGTACTGCCGATACATCCTATGGCAGCATTTTTATTGAAATTTCTATCAGAATCGACGCGGTCGGGTCAGAGAAGTATTTTTGATTACCTTAAAGGAAGCGCTAACGGACGTGAGTTCCAAGATTTTATCCGCACGGCAGGACCGAGCGTTGCAAATAAGCAATTTTTAACTGTGGATTACTTGTGGAAGTATTTCATAGATCGTGAGGATTTGGGAATTAACGAAGAGATTACGTCCATCCGTTCGGAATATGAGCGCATAAAGAATCGCGAGTTTTCCAATCAAACGAATGACGCTACGGAAATTCGTGTTCTCAAAGCGGTATTGTTATTCTGCCTACTTGACAGACTTAATCCAGATGGACATGAGCGATTAAGGCCAACTGTAACAAACATCGAACTGTCTTTCAGAGGGGACGGCGCGCTTGTCAACGTTGGAGAAATTGTGAAAGATTTGGCAGAAGATAGACACTGTTTCTCAGTCGTGAACGGTCACATCGAATTGTTTGCCACATCTGTAGGCGGGGCGGATTTACAAAAGAAAATAGCAGAACAAGAAAATAAATTCCACGACTTGCTATCCCCAAAAGTTGCGTCAATGCTTGAAGAACACACAAAAAGCACAAGGGCATCTCACTCAGCCCATCGCTTTGAAATTCGCGTCTCAGATGCAATTCATACAACACTGACAAATATCACCTCTTCTGTAAGAGATAGATATAGCGTTGGACTAAATAAGGATAACGCTTCTGTTTGTCTATGGTTTGTTATAGCCAGAAATGAAAAGGAACAGCTTGAAATAACTGAAAAAATAAAAAGCATTCTTTCTCATCTCCATGACCACCGTGTACTGATGTTTACTTTTCCGACACTTTCGTTCTGTCACAACAATGTGAATTTATGGAATGATTACATACGGCAGTATGCTCAGTATTTGCTCGAAAACGACGGCGGAGCGAAGACCCAGATTAAAAATTCCTATGAACGATTGGAGCGCGAATGGTTTGATGAAATAAAGAAACAAAGCACAATCATTAAGATGCATTCTATTCAATCCGGGCAAGTTGTGTCCTCAGACACTTATTGGAGTGCTTTTAAGCAACGTATCTCAGATTATGTTCGCAAGACATTACCGAATTGTGTTGATTACTTAACACAATATATATCGGCATTCGATATTCGTGGTTTGAAGGAATGGGCATTGTCGGGAATACAATTTGATAACTATGCAGGAAAAAGCAAACAGCTTATTAACATTTTCAAAGCACAGAGTATTACTGATGATGAAAATTGGTTTGCACAGAACCCCAAACACCCCCTGTCCGAAATTCACGCGCTATTTGAAAAGAAAATTGCAAACAGCATTGGCAAAGGCGGTCAACTTTCCGTTCGTAGGGTGTATATTGAGTTACAACGCGCTCCGTTTGGCATGCGTTACAATGCTCTCAGCGCCTTTGTCCTCGGCTTTACTCTCCGCAATATTCTTACGAAAAACTTTCAGTGGACTGACGGCAAACTTACACGCCCACTTGATGCGGACACGCTTGCTGAAATTATTGAATCCGTAGTCAAAAACGACGGGAATGAAAATATGAAAGGCGAAAAAGTGATTTGTCGTCTATCTAAAGAAGACAAAGCTTTTATTGAAAAGGCGCCGCAAATGTTTGGCGTTTCCTCAATTGCAGATGCGACTATTGAGATTGTTCTTGGACAAATTCAGAACAGCATACAGGACATGTCCGGGCGCGTACCGCTGTGGGTTTTACCAGAATATATCCGTTCTGTCAGTGAGGAAAAAGCAGACAAGATTGAGGAGATTTTGAATAACGTATGTATAGCGTTTTCCACCAGTTCGAAAGGCAAAACAGAGGAACGTTCAAACGCGGTTAGAGATGTTGGTACGGCTATTTTAGAATGCCCAGATATTGTAGATGTAATCGCAGACTATATCAAGTCAGAAAATTTTGTAACGGCTTTTGACCTTTATATTGATAAGACGAACTTAGCACTTGCCGAACTTGCGAAACGCATCGGCGATGTCTCCCACGGATACAGCCGCGCCATACGGGAAAAAGCTAGTGAGGCGGCGGGATGGCTATGGAAACAGGCTGACATCAGCAAAGAAGTCGACGAAATGTTCTGCGAGTATGAAGTAATAGAACTTGCAAAGCCGTTACTAGGCTTTACGGACTTTATACCGTATAAGCACGTATTTGAGGCGTTGCGTTCAGCCATTATGCAGACAAACTGCCTGCCCAAGTCGATGATTGTTACCGCATATCCTGCGCTTTCGATGTTTTTGTCAGTATTGCAGCAAAGCGGTTCAGTATACGATATCAAGTCCGCACTATTACAGTATTCAGAAATCATAGCAAAGCTGTTCTTTGATTCAACAAAAGCAGAAGCGCTTGAAATTGTGAAAAAACGCTTGAATGGCGCGGAGATTTCTAATGATGAATTGCGCGACATACTTGGTGGTATGCCAAGTGGGTTCGGTTTGGATGAACCCACGTTTCTAAACGGTCTACGCGCCAAAATTGAGGATAATGCCAAGCAATCCGTTGTTTCCAAGCTCAAAGCTGAATGGTTACGACTATCCTCAGGCGTAAAAACACCATTTGAATGGGCCTTAAGTAATGGAATTCCAGCTCGTTTTCTACTTGGTGGATTACCACAAAGCGACGATATCCTCAAAGCTATAGAGCAGCCTGAAACTTTCGCGGCGGCAAAACTTGCGGAACTGCTTGACACTCTCCAAGAGATAACTCCGCCGAGCATAGTGGAATGCCAACAAGCATTTCTTGCGGAAACTGTACCGACGCGGTATGCAAAATTTAATATCAGCCTCGCCTCTCTCCTTGAATTTTTGCGTGAGATATACGGCAAACAGCCGAACTTCTGGTCGAAGCAGCCGGACATTTCAGAGTTTATCCGTAGCCAATATAAAGGAATGCTCGCGCCACAGGTTGCAGAAAAAATCCGCAACCAGTCTTCTGATGAACTGAAGCAAAAGCTTCTCCTATTAGCACAGGAAAACGCAGAATTAGGATTGTTGTTTTGGGAGTGATTACTATGGTATACACACTCAACGAATATTGCCAATTCGGTGACTGTAAGTCTGCGCGTGTAGTAGTTTATCCGAATATCGATACGGCGGCATACTTACTTGCCCACCATAAAAATGAAGTGAAGTTGTCAGTTAGCGATTGTATTTCCGATGGTGCGGTTCTTTTGCCTATGCCCGACACGCTCTTCGCATGTCTTGACAATAGTATTGCAACACAAAACGGACGTGTTGTCATTACCGGCATTGATGCCTATCTATCATTACTCTCCAAACAAAATATTGATGCTTTCTTTGTTGCGTTACGCCATCGGATTGACGAAGGGAACCTGAATGCCACTTATCTGCTGAGTAGTAGCTATAACATCGACCGGTACTTCGTCAATCCGAAGTATGAACAGTCACTAGATGTTGTTAAAATAGCGACAGTGGAAATGATAAACTCTGTCGAGCCGCCAAAAGTTGAGGTTGTTTCATCTAAATGGTTCGGATCTGCAAACAATCTCAATGATTATAAAACGCTTCTAAAAAGACTCGGTGATTCTGTCTCAACAGGCAAACACTTACTTGTCTTAAATGATCTGCGTTATAAACAAGCAGGACTAAGTGAAAACATTTCGTTCTACGTTGATGTGCAGCAAGTGGCGGAGCGTTTCTACAGTTTCAATGTCGTTTTGAAACCCTCTACGATGGAAACTCTACTACTGAAAGCAAAAGAGAAAAATGTATCGCCGGAAGCGTGGCTTGAGGTCCAATTCGGCAAAGAAAATATTGGCGTTCGCTATGCGCTTAATAGGTTGATTGAAATGCTTGACGATGAACTTTGGATGGCATATGTTTGGCTGCTCCAAAAGAAGTTACCGATGGATACCTACTTGTCAAAGGTTCTCGACGCTGAACCGACACATGAAAATTTACTTCGTAAATATGTGGTTGAAACGGCTGTGACTCTACTCGGAGATGATGATGCTAGGCGACTTGCAGTTGAACGTGCCGATGCTCTTAGCCCATTGATGAATACAGTAGAACCTTTGATTGTGGAGTTTATCGGGCAAACAAAGAATAATGTGACTGCAGCAGAATTCCTTAACTGCGGCACAAAAGCGGAAATGCGTGAGATTGTTCGTCGTGCTGCAAAATATGACTTGATATTGGGCTTACCGGATATATTGAAACGCATATGCCCGGTACTTTCGGATTATTTGTCGGATTATGACTACGGTGATAAAGATTTGACTGCTTACTTCAAGGAATATCGTAGATTTAAGGTAAACGACACCGTCACAGATGTGTTCGCTAAAAAAGCGTTCAACCTTGTATTGCCGACTTCGCTTACTGCTCGCGATTCGGTTCTGTTGAAGCTGTCAACCGACGATGATATGGCCCTTCTTGTTGTGGACGGAATGGGTGCAGAATATTATCCGCTCTTGCTGGCAATGGCTAAGCGGCGAAATATGAATATTGAATCACATGCTGTCGTCTCGGTCAAGTTACCTACTTCAACAAAATATAACCCGCTCAAATGGGCTAATGACAGGACACTTGACGAGGTAAAGGACATAGATAACATTGCCCACTACGGGGAGGCGAAGCACGAGCATTGCCCGCCCGAACGAAACATAGCGGCATCTTTGCGAGTTTTTGAATCAGAGGTATTTCCGCGCATTTCTACTGGACTTGAGAAATACTCCCGTGTAGTTTTGACTTCCGACCACGGCTCATCAAGGCTTGCCGTACTCGCGCGCAATAATGGATTGGGTGCCACTCTACCGTGGAACGGGAATCCGCTTGATTGGCGGTATTCCGTTGCTCCGCAACACGGAAATCGTCCGCCGGAGTTCGAGTCGCAATACAGCGCGAGCGATGGCAAGACGTATTGGGTGGTTCGTGGATATAACCGATTGCCTAAGCAGGGGGGCAAGCTTAACGAACTACATGGCGGTGCCTCTCTTGAAGAACGGCTTGTTCCAATTATCGTTTTCTCGAGAGTGAAAACTACAGAAAAGCCATCTCAACTTGGTAAAAAGACAATGGAGCAAATCCTAGATAGAATGGGATTTGATATTTAAGGATGGTGAGTAAATATGTATGATGTTGATAAATTACGGGAGTATTTTCCTTCTACCACGGTCTATAAAGACCCATCTGTCATGGCTATGTTCAAATCTGCAAAAATTGAGGCTTTTCTTCGTGATTGGATACTGAAGCGTAAAGCAGGACCAGACGGACGTGTCGAAAATGTTGATGTGCTTAGTGAATATGTTGCATCCATTATTCCTCCTCGTAGCGAAAAAGAACGTTTACAAGACGAGGCACGTTCTAACGGAGAAACTCGCCCATTTCTTGCAAAGGTTAATATTTCATTTAATTCAAGCGCAGACTACTACTGCTTTGAGATACCCGGTCTGGGATTCACTTATTCCCATACTATCATAGAGGACTATGTGTGGGATAGAATTAAGGATGAACTTATCGGCGAAGCGGGCGGCTGGGGCTTGGTGAGGCTTGGCTATATGCCGCCGGAGGGAAATAAGAAAAATGGCCGGTTCACATTGCTCGACTATAAAAATTTCTGTCCTTACGAAGTCAATTTGGACGCTTTCCGTGAGGCTAGAACCCATTTTGAGGTCGAAGAGTGGATGGGTATCATACTTGGCGCTATAGACTACAATCCAGATGGTTTTGAACGCGAAGGTTGGATTGACACTGACATTTGGAATGCGAAACATACGATGCTTACTCGCCTTTTGCCGTTTATTCAGCCACGCATTAACCTGATTGAGCTCGCGCCGCAACAGACGGGAAAGTCCTATATTTTCGGCAAGGTAGGGAAATATGGCTGGTTATTGAGCGGGGGCAGTGTCAGCCGCACAATGCTCTTTTTAGATCGGCGTGCAGGGGCACGGGCAAAAGGTCTAGTTACTTTTAATGATTTTGTTGCGATTGATGAAGTTAAATCAATTAGCTTTACCAATGACAAGGAAATGGGCGGCATCCTCAAAGGCTATATGGAAGACGGTTACACTACGGTTGGTGGAACAAGGGTTGATGGCGACGCGGGAATTATATTCCTTGGCAACATTGCTGTTGAGGATATGGACGCTTCAAAGGATATGTTGCGTGAACTCCCTGATATTTTCCGCGATAGTGCGCTCATACAGCGTATTCACGGCTTTGTTCCTGGTCAATTTATCCCACCGCTCTCTCCAAGAATGTATATAAGCGGGTGGGCGCTCAATACCGAATATTTCACGGAAATTATGCATTTGCTTCGTAGCCCTGCTGAAACGATGCGTTACCGTGGTTTTGTAGAAGAACTCGTAGATGTAAGCTCAAAGTCCGGCGATACGTCAGGGCGGGAGCAAGATGCGATTATGCGTCTTTGCACGGCTTATCTGAAGCTGTTCTTTCCTCATGCCGATAGCGCCTTGATTCGGGACTCAAAGTTCAAACGTGAATTTGATAAGTACTGTTTGCAACCCGCAAAACGCATGCAGGAAACTGTATTAAAGCAGATGAAAATTATAAATCCAGGTATGTTCGGAAACACGGGATTTGCGACTTATAAGGTGAGGTATGATATTTAATGGAGAAACCAACTAAATGTTACCTTTGCGAGACCGAACTCAACAAAATTGCCGTTGGTCTCAACAAAAAGCTTCACGGCAGAAAAGTGGAAAAGTTCTTTTGCTTAAGATGTCTTGCCGAACACCTTGATATGACTGTGGAAGACTTGCTCGCTAAAGTTGAGGATTTTAAGGCGCAAGGATGTACCCTTTTTAATTAAAGGATGAGGTATATGGCTGATAACATTGATTATGAAAGCATTTGGAAACGTGTAGGGGAATCACGTTAAAAACAAGGTTTGTCTAAGAACATCTCGTTGCTAAATCGGATATCCTTATTGTTTATCTTATAATGTGGAACCGTTCACTCCAAGGGGGGCTTTCCGGCGTTCTTCAAAATTCCCAACGCATCCGGTTGATGTGCTTATGTATGATAATATGAATAATATTGACATGGACTACTGTCACGGAATACTTGACAGTGTCCCTCAAACCTTGCATTTCCCTTCAAAAAACAGGCGGATGATTTGTGCCTGAAGCACGGGGATTTATCTGCACAGATTGACTATTTAATCATCACGAAGAAAAGGTGCTTTGTTGTAGAGGGTAAAAGTCTATTTGGCAATTTGCAGATCTGCAACGGAGATTTTATCAGGACTGTAAACCACAAGGGCAAGTACGTAAAGGAAGCAATCTATTCCCCAATTACTCAAAACAAAAGGCATTTGGAGTTAATCAAACAGATTCGACTGGAACAGAAAAATTTTATTCTAAAGGCATTGATTGAGAAATCCTTTTATGATAACTATCGACCGGTCGTTGTCTTAGCAAATCATAAAACGGTTTTAAATGCTAAGTTTGCCAAAAAGGAGTCAAGAATCAAGTGATTCGGGCCGACCAACTCATCGAACATATTCAAAAAACCAACGGAGAAGCGGGTATTGTCGAAATCAGTGAAAAAGATATGGAGCAGGTTCTTTGAGCCTCACTTTGCCCCAGGTAAGCATCTCTTTTAACGGTAGGATTCCTTATTATTAGTTAATCCCAGCAGATAATCAACACTGGTGTTATAAAAATGAGCAAGCTTTATTAATGATGTGTTAGGTATATCAAGAGCTCCACTTTCATACCTAGAGTAAGTCGTCTGGTTCACATTAAGTAAATCCGCTAAATTTTGTTGGGTTAAATCCTTGTCTTCTCTTAAATCTTTTAAACGTTGATACATAGAATCACCTCATACTTATTTTATAGTATGCGATAATCGCATATTGATTATTATGCGGAAAACGCATAAAATGTAGTGGAAAGCATTTTATGAGGTGATATGGGTGACAAATTACAGTGAGATGTATCTCATATTGTTTAACAAGATTACAGATATCATTGAAGAACTACAGAATGTGCAGCGTCAAACAGAGGAAATGTACATTCAGTGTCAAAAGGGCGAGACGGTTTCTCTGAAAGTATCCAAAAACTCCTATAGTGTAAAAATGAAAATATAAGTAATCCTATTTCGTCCTATACAAAAAACCAACCGAGGCCACAGCCTCGGTTGGATTCTCCTCCAAACTAATCCCCGCTCACATCTTGATTGTTTACAGCTTCTTCGTTATCGTCCCGATAAACTCACTTATCTCACTTCTGTATTTCTGATGCGTTTCTGGGTCGGCGGGGGCTAGATTCGCCATTTCCTTTAGCAATTCGCTGAACTGTTTGGAGATACTATCATAGTGGAAGACAACTTTGTTAGCGGACACCTTGGCCCGAACGGTTTTGAGTTCCTTTTCCAGAGCGGCGATTTTCTCGGTGGATGCGTTGTTTTTCTTGGCACCCTCCAGTTGTTGCTGGAGGGTCTTGATGGTGGCCTCTTTAACCTTGCTGACGGATGTGAGACTTGAGTATTGTTTTCTCAGTTCATCACGTTCAACGGTTATTTGGTTAATTGCGCCGCTGTTGGAGTTCAGAGTATTTTGGAGATCCGCTTTCTCGCTTAGGGCTTGGTCTCTTTCCTTGACAGCTTGCTGTAGCTCCCGGGTGGACAAGCTGACTATATCATTATCGGCGATAAAGGCCTCCCGTTCTTCTTTCGGTACCCCTAGGAGCAGCACCGCTTGGGTGTAGCTCAAATTCCCAAGCGCTTGGGAATTCGCACTATCGGGGTGGTCGATGGGCAGGTTAGAGCCATACTCTTCATAGAGACGAATCAGGTTTTCGGCAGTACTCTTCGAGTAACTTACCGATTCCTCCAGCCATTGTAACCATTCGCCATGATTGACCAGAGACTTGGCCTCTGTCAGGCGTCGGCCGATTTCGATGGCGCTGTAGAGTAGCATTTTGCCCGCTTGATCTTTGATGCTGTTGATCTCGAAGGCGATGACCTGTGGGGTCCGGTTGGTTATTTCATTATCCATAGTGATCGATCTCCTCTGTTAATTTGTAAGCTTTTCCTGAGGAAGAGCTCCCATAAGATTCCCTACAGAAGGGTCGGGATTTTACCTATAAGAGGAGCGGCCGTTTGGCCGCTAGAGATCGATTTCTCATGAGGCGTGTTTTCTCCGTCTGGGGTACTCTAAAACTGTGGCGGATCATACAGATCAGCCGTTGTGGTATCGATGACTTTAATGTCTCGCTTACCGGTTAATTCACCGACGGAGGTCATAAACATATTTTTGGCCACAATCAGGTTCATGACGGCCTCGGCTTCGAGGGTTGTCAGGTCTTCTCGGGGATTCGGGAGGGTAATGGTAAACGAATTTCCGAGAGTTGTGGCGAAGGTCAGTCTAAGGACCTTCTGCGTACTGGTTGCCATAGGGTCACCTCCTTAAGTGGTGTTTTCATGCCTTACTCCTCGATTAAGTCGATGCGGTTCTCACGAGTTACGGATGTCAGAGGGTATTGGAGTAGATCGAATAGGGCAGTTGCCACTTCGTGAATATCCTCATCGAGTACATCGGTCTTCAGCCCTGCCAGCCTTTTTTGCCGGATAACCGGGGAGCCGTCGACCATTCCGGTTTGATAGCGAACAACCATTACGGTTTCCAACGGTGTCGAAAGGATTGCCATGCATAGTTCCCTCCTTGTTCTGAATTTTGACCGGCTTCGAATAAGCCTTGTCTTTTTATTTATATGCACCTTGTCCACCGGGGGTTCTTGACATAGGTGGGGTAGATTGCATTTTTTTGGAAGACAACATACAATGTATGCAAGGTCTGGGAGGCGCCATGGGAATAATGAGTCATTTAAGGGGGAATAGATATGACCGCTAGCCAACCCAAAATAGAAAAAGCAACCTTTGCTGGAGGTTGCTTTTGGTGTATTGAAGCAGCACTTAGTCCGATTGAGGGTGTAATGGATATACAATCGGGCTATACAGGAGGTCATGATAGTAAACCTAGCTATGAGAAGGTGTGTTCCCATACCACCGGGCATCTGGAGGCGGTGCAGATCAAGTTTGACCCTGAACGGATAGCCTATGAAGAATTGCTCAATCATTTTTGGCAACAGATTGATCCGACCGACCCGGGTGGACAATTTCATGATCGGGGAGAATCGTACCAAACAGCCATTTTTTATCATTCTGAAGAGCAGCGACTCCTTGCCGAAGCATCCAAAAAGGCCTTGGAGGAAAGCAAGCGCTTCAGCAAGCCTATCGTTACCGGCATTCTCCCGGCGCTTCCTTTTTACCCGGCAGAGGACTATCATCAAGGCTATCATAAGAAGAATTCCTTGCGTTATAAGCTCTACCACCAAGGTTCGGGCCGTGAGGATTTTATCAAAAAGCATTGGCCTAAAGATAATGGGGAGCTAAAGAAGCGGCTCACCCCCATGCAATATCAAGTGACTCAAGAAAATGGCACGGAGCCGGCCTTCCGCAATGAATTTTGGGATCACAAGCAGGAAGGGATTTACGTCGATATAGTCTCCGGGGAACCCTTGTTTAGTTCCAAGGACAAATTTGACAGTGGTTGTGGCTGGCCGAGCTTTACCAAGCCTCTTTTAAAAGGCTACCTCCAAGAGAAGCAGGACACGAGCCATCATATGACCCGTACTGAAGTTCGCAGTGTAGAAGCTGATTCCCATCTTGGTCATGTTTTCGAGGATGGACCCGGTCCAGAAGGCTTGCGCTATTGTATCAATTCGGCAGCCCTGCGCTTTATTCCTAAGGAGGATCTGGAACGCGAGGGGTACGGAGATTTTAGTATTCTATTTCGCTGATTGTGTCATTGTGCAGCCTACGGATCACATTATTATAGATATGAACGGACGCCTCTTCGACAAGGGGCGTTTTTCTTAAGTAATATATTGACATACTTCGATGTGAGTCATACAATAATCGTATCGATAAAAATAGATATGAGGTCGTAATAGCTATGGACAATAAATATCAAAAAGATGCCAAAGTATTTAAGGCACTCAGCGATCCAAATCGGTTGATGATTATGGAAATGTTGCAAAGTGCTGAGAGATGTGCCTGTGAAATTCTTGAGGATTTGCACATCGGACAATCCACCTTATCGCATCATATGAAGATTCTTTGTGATTCCGGTCTTGTGGGTAGTCGGAGGGATGGGAAGTGGATGTACTACTCAATTGATAAAGAGGGGTGTGACGTGGCTAAGAAGCTGTTGGACGAAATAACAAGCCAGAAGGAAAATGTCACTGTGGGAGGGCGCAGATGTGAATGTTAAAGCTCCAGCGAAATTATCTATTCTTGACCGCTTTCTAACACTATGGATTTTCCTTGCAATGGGGATAGGGGTATTAGGGGGATACCTTGTTCCAAGTCTTGCGAAGGCTTTAGAGAGTATGAGTACCGGAACCATTTCATGGCCTATAGCCATCGGTCTTATTATTATGATGTATCCGCCCCTAGCAAAGATTAAATATGAGGAAATAGGTAAAGTAGCCCAAAATAAAAAGGTTCTCATCCTGTCCTTGGTTCAAAACTGGATCATTGGCCCTGTGTTGATGTTTATCTTGGCAATTTTATTGTTACCTGATATGCCAAACTACGCTATTGGTCTGATTATCATTGGCCTTGCGCGCTGTATTGCCATGGTTATTGTTTGGAATACGTTGGCCAAAGGAGACAATGAATATTGCGCTGCCCTAGTCGCCTTGAATTCCATCTTCCAAATCCTATTTTATTCGGTATATATATATTTCTTTGTCACCGTCTTACCTCAATGGTTAGGACTTTCTTGGGGTGGGCAAGTGGTTCATGTTGCCATGGGGGATGTAGCCAAGAGCGTTTTAATCTATTTAGGAATTCCTTTTGCAGCCGGTTTTTTAACCCGATTTATTTTCTTAAGAGTTAAGAACAAGGAGTGGTATGAAAAGGTCTTTATTCCTAAAATATCGCCTCTTGCTTTAATCGCCTTGTTATATACCATCATTGTCATGTTCGTCTTAAAGGGACAATTTATCGTGGCTCTGCCCTTTCATGTGGTCCGCATTGCCATTCCGCTGTTGATCTATTTTACCATTATGTTCTTGATTAGTTTTTATATGTCCTATAAGCAAGGTGTCAACTATGAGCAGACAGTAACGCTTGCCTTTACTGCAGCCAGCAATAACTTTGAACTTGCTATTGCTGTAGCGGTCGCCGTCTTTGGAATTGCCTCGGATCAAGCTTTCGCAGCCGTCATAGGACCACTGGTTGAAGTGCCTGTGATGATTGCCTTGGTTAATCTTGCTTTTTACTTTAAGAGAAAGTATTTCGATAAAAAAGGGGTTGCAACCCCGACTATCTAACAACAGAAGCGAATGTCCTGACAAAATAGATTTTTAATGAGGTAAAAAGAATGTATAAAGTTGCCTTCGTCTGTGTTCATAATTCTTGTCGTTCGCAGATGGCTGAAGCCCTTGGGAAAAAGCTGGCTGCAGATGTATTTGAGTCTTATTCAGCAGGCACTGAAACCAAACCTTCAATCAATCAAGATGCAGTGCGGATTATAAAGCAGCTTCATGATATCGACATGGAAAAAACGCAGTTTTCCAAGCTTATCCAGGATATCCCTCGGCCGGATATTGTGATTACGATGGGATGTAATGTCCATTGTCCTCATGTATCCTGCAAGCACAGAGAGGATTGGGGGCTGGAAGATCCCACAGGAAAAGAAGATGGAGACTTTATTCAAACGGCAAAGATTATCGAGAATAAGGTTTTAGAGCTTAAAGAACGGATAATTAGCGGTCAAGTTAAAGTCTGAGTGAGGATGAGGTGAAATATGTTATCCATCGACACGAAAAAAGAGATTAAAATTTTGCAAACATCAAGTCAATTAACCTTTGCTGATACGTTGGGCGCCTGGAAGGTCCGGTGGGGTATTGACAGAATGAATTATAAAGTCGAGCCTGGGCTTTATCGTGTGGGGAACCCTGATGGGAGTTCTCCTGTACTCGTTACAGCGAATTACAAGCTGACCTTCGATGGTTTGCGAAAAAAATTAACAGGACTGGACACCTGGATTTTGGCTCTTGACACTAAAGGGGTCAATGTTTGGTGTGCCGCAGGCAAGGGAACATTTGGAACAACAGAACTTATCAATCGATTGGCTATCGCACAACTCGATAAAGTTGTAGCACATCGAACTCTGATTTTACCTCAGTTGGGCGCTCCGGGTGTAAGTGCACATGAGGTCACCAAGTATACGGGGTTTAGGGTTATTTATGGACCGGTGAAAGCGGAAGATATAAAAGAGTTTATTCAAGCAGGGATGAAGGCCACTCCTGAAATGAGAACGGTTCAATTCGGTGCTTATGATCGATTGATTTTGACACCGATTGAACTTGTGGGCACCTTAAAGAAATCCTTGATGATTTTTGGAGTACTCTTTTTGTTAAACCTTATGGGCCTGGGGCCCTTTGGTTGGGTCGACTTTTATGGCTATATAGGCGCCGTGATTATCGGATGTGTCTTAACCCCGGCATTACTACCCTGGATCCCGGGGCGAGCCTTTGCTTGGAAAGGTTGGTTATTAGGACTTGTCTGGGCTATTCTGGTTAATGGACTCAATGGATGGCCTTATGAACCAAGGTATAGCTTACTTCAGGCGCTTGGGTATATCCTTATTTTTCCTGCCGTTTCGGGGTATTTAGCTATGAATTTCACCGGTTCCTCAACCTACACTTCTTTTTCAGGTGTTTTGAAAGAGATGAGAATAGCGATTCCGACTATTATTATTTCAATTATTGTGGGCTGCGTATTGCTACTGGCAGGTAGCTTCATCTAAGAATTAAGGAGAATAAGAGTATGAAGAGCCAATATTTAAAAAACGTTGCAACCTTAAAATTGGAACAGAGCCGATGCACAGGCTGTGGAAAATGCTTTGAAGTATGTCCCCATCAGGTTTTTGCGATTATGAACAGTAAAGCGACTATTGTTGAGAAAGATCGTTGCATCGAATGTGGTGCCTGTGTTAAGAACTGCCCGTTTCATGCCTTAGAGGTCAAACCCGGCGTGGGTTGTGCTTCTGCGATTATTAAGGGCTGGCTAACCGGCACAGAACCTAGCTGCGACTGTTCACCTGATAGTGGAGGCTGTTGCTGATTCTAGCTTTCTGATGAACTTGATTAAACACCTGCGTAGCCGAAGTTAAGAGGCAAGTACATTTCTGTTCTGATTTTTCAGAAGAAAAGAAGTACTTGCCTTTTTGCCTATGCTATAATATCGAGTATGAGATACTTTAACACCCTTAAAGAAGTCTTCATATCGTCGCTACCGCTGGCTATCGTAATCATCATTGTTTGTGTGTTCATAGCGCCTATGGAAAGCGCGTCTGATTATGTAAAGCTGGCCGTAGGCTATTTAGGCGTTGTCGTCGGACAGGCTTTATTTTTGGATGGGCTAGATATTAGTATTCTACCAATAGGTAAGCTGGTGGGTAGTTCACTGATTAGGTTAAAAAAAGGTATCTTTATCATCATGGTCGGCCTTTTGTTCGGGGTGCTGGCGACAGTAGCAGAACCGGCCCTTTGGGTCTTGGCGAAGCAAACTCACATGATCATGCCGGGCGTCAAGGAGATGGTATTCGTCTGGGTCCTGAGCATGGGGATCGGCGTCTTCGTCGGCTTCGCTCTGTTCAGAATTCTCAAGGACCTGAATATCAAAGTGGTTTTCGCCATCCTGTATATTGCCGTATTTCTGATGGTCATTTTTGTCCCCGAGGAGTTCGTCGCCTTGGCCTTTGATGGCAGTGGGGCGACGACGGGCGATGTTTCTGTGCCCTTTATCTTGGCGCTGGGTTTGGGTATTTCGGCAACGATGTCGAGGTCCAAAACCAACGAAGATACTTTCGGCATCATTGGATTAGCTTCAGTGGGTCCGATTCTGGCCTTATTCCTTTACGGTATCATTATGAAAGCGGCCAATGGCGGAACCATTCCACCTGCAGAGGTCTACGATCCGGGGGTATTGGAGAGCCTAGGGGCAATACTCTTTGCCAACTTGGGTGGTGTTGCTTGGGCGCTTTTCCCGATTATCCTTGTTTTTATGCCCTTTCAGCTGTTTCTGATTAAGCTGTCCCACAGAGAGTTAATGAAGCTACTGCTGGGAACGGTTGTTGTCTATCTGGGCTTGCTCATCTTCTTGTCGGGCATTGACTTCGGCTTTGCCTTCGCGGCTAAATATATCGGTGAAGTATTTTTGGACCCCAGCCGTCCCGATTGGTTTAAGTGGCTCCTGCTCGCGGTGGGCTTTGTGCTCGGGGCTGCCATAACGCTGGCCGAGCCGGCTGTCACTGTCCTAGGAGAACAACTTGAAGAGATAACTAACGGTCATATCAAGAAAAACTCCATACGAATCACCCTGGCCTTAGGGATTGGCGTTGCAGCCTTGATTAGTATGGTGAAGATTCTGACCCAAATACATATCCTTTGGTTTTTGGTTCCCCTCTATGTCCTGGCTATCATCATGCTTAAGTTTTCCTCTAGACTTTTCGTAGGCTTAGCCTTCGATTCGGGGGGCGTCTCAGGGGGAGCCTTAACCTCAGCTTTTTTAACCCCTCTGACCCTCGGGACTGCGCAGGCTGTAGCTGCTTCAGCGGGACCGGGCGCCCAATCGGTTTTGATTAACGGATTCGGAATTATCGCCTTTATTTCGGTTACCCCTTTAATTGCCGTGCAGGCTTTGGGCATAATTTACGATACCCAGCTTAGAAAAGCACAGAAGCTTATCCGGGCAGCTGAGGCAGAGGAACTTAAAGAACTGGCTTCTCTAGCTATGCATGCTGGGAAAGCAGAAGCAAGTGAACCGACAAATAGTGAAGCCGTTGGCAAGGAAGCGGTAGATAACGAAGCTTTAGATAATGAAGCTGTAGGTAACAATACATCAGGTAACAACACCACAGATAGCGATATTGCAGATTGCGATAAGATGAATGGCGATGCTACAAAAAAAGAAGTAGTACATGAGTTCTTCGTCACGGAGGTAAAGGAAAGCAATGAGTAATGATTTAAGCGGCTTGGTTTTTTTGACACTGATTGCCGGTAGAAAGCAAAAAGACGCCCTGTTAGAAGCGCTTCCGGAGGCGGGGGGGCGGCTTGTCAATATCGTATATGGAAAGGGCACTGTGAATACGAGTCACTTGAAATGCCTGCTCGGATTCGTGACGGAAGAAGATAAAGTGGTCATCACCTGTCTCTTGCCCGGGGAGAAAACCGATGCGGTGCTGGAAATGCTAATCAAGAAGTTTAACTTTGACAAGCAGAACACAGGCATTGCTTTTACCATACCTGTCGAAAAGCTGTCCATTTAAGGATAGGAGAGGATAAAGGATGGAAAACGAAATGGATTTAAAAGCTCTCTATATCATCGTCAACGCCGGTTTTGCTGATGAGGTGGTGGAAGTCGCTCGCCAGGCAGGAGCAGGCGGTGGGACAATTATCCACGCTCGTGGCAGCGGCCCGGTACATAAATCGATTCTGGGTATTACCTTAGATACTGAGAAGGAGATCGTCTTAAGCATTGTCAGCGGGGACAAAGTTGAGAAAATTATGGCTGCCATCAAAGAAAAGGCAGGGTTGAATTCCCCTGCCAACGGTATTTGCTTTACGATGCCTGTTGAAAAATGGTTGGTGAAGCAATGATCAGGGCATAATGCTTACTTGCCCTTAAAGAACTTCCCGGCACCCAAATAGAAAGTCTGTTTGTCCCGGTACATCCGTTGGTCAGCTAAAGCCAATACGGCTTCCATGCTCTTTTCTTCAAAAGAAGTGGCGTAGCCGAAGCTTATGTTGAGTACCGCAGGGGTATGCTCGGTCGGAATCTTATTTTGACTCTTGATTCGGGCCTCAATCATTTTAAGAACGGGTTCTTTGGCTGTGGTAAGTATCAAGAACTCATCGCCGCCGAAGCGAAATGCGAAATCAGTATCCCTGATGCTGCTCCGAATCGAGGCAGCGGCTTCTTTAAGAATGCGATCTCCTTCCTCATGTCCAAAGTGATCATTGATATACTTCAAGCCGCTAATATCAAGCATGGCCAGTCCAAAGGGCTTGGACTCGTTGATATAGCCCTGAATAACCTCCTGAAAAAGATTGCGATTAAAAAGTCCGGTGAGGGGATCTGTCTCGGAATTTTTCTTTATGCGTTCTAAGTAGAGTTCTCTTTCCGTGACATCCTTGGTAATAATCATAGCTCCGGTAAATTGGCCGGGTATATTAATCGGGGAATAAGCATTTTCGATACATCTGCCTTGAGTTTTGATGACTCTGTGCCATTCGATAGTTGCCGGTTGATTGAGTTTATCAAGGACCTTGGGCTTGGACTCGTTTTTATGACAGGAGAGAATGCTATTATTTTCCGGAAGGTTAGGGTCCCACCCCAGCAATTCCCCTCCCAAATGATTGAAATAAATAACTTTCCCGGTGGTGTCGATGAGCGTTAGGCCGATTTTTAATTCGGAAAGAACGGTGTTGACTATCTCTGTTGGAATGGAGTTATGCATCGGGCTCTCCTTTTGCTTGTTTTTTGCTTGTTCTAATGATTAAAGATTAACAAAAAGACGAGAACTGTCAAGTAAAATTAACCAGATTCGCCATGGCACGAGTCTATCTATGCCGAAAATGTTAAGTCTTGCCTGTAGGTGTAAAAATGCTGTCAAAAATGCTATACTATATTGAGTAGGTATTTTAAAGATAAAGTTATTTTTGGAGGGTGGATATGGGAGCAAAAAAGAAAAAACAAGTCGTTGGGGTTATTAATCAGTTGGATCTGATTAAACAGTCTCCGAACAAAATGAATTCCTCGATGGAAATCGTCAGACAGGGGGTAGGGGTTCATCGCGACAAGACGAAGTATAACAGGAATAAAATGAAGCAACAAAATGTTTATGATGGGTATCATTGTGTATCGAATGGGGCGGTATAGAATGATACCCATTATAATTTCTAGAACATTAGCTATTGCATCCCCGAGAAAAGCTTCAATGAGCCAAACTGGCTCTTGAAGCTTTTTTGCATTGATAGTTTAGGAGTTGTTTAAAATAAAAAGAAGGAATTTGTGTAAGTATAAGCGAAATGGAAAATAATGGGTACATGTTTGGCTGCTAAATTTACTAATCCTGAATACGATAGAGGAAAAGCAAAATTGAAGAAAAGGAACATACGGTAATGTTTCCATTACTTAGCGCAAGTATAACGATTAGTCTGGCTGTTGCAGGCTACTGGTTATTAAAGAAGATTAATTTCCCGGCACCATCAATTATGGGGCCGATGATGTTTATCGGTATATATCAAGCATTGGGAGGGGGACTTCCCGATCTCTCCATGACCACCGTCAATATATTTCAGCTGATTATAGGGCTGTCTTTAGGGGCCAGAATTAATCATCAGAGGCTGGCTGATTTGCGTAGGGTGTTACGTCCTTCCTTAGTTATAGCGGTTTGGACTTTACTATCAACCTTGGGTATGACGTTTCTTTTACTCCAATTTACCCCTAATATCGCTACGGCTCTTTTCTCCGCCGCTCCCGGTGGGATCTCAGAAATGACGGTTGTCGCCTTGGCCTATGATACCGAAGTGCCCATGGTATCCACCTATCAATTTGTACGCTTAGTGGTCATTATCAGTGTGGTGCCTATTATTGCTCGTTGGTTAAAGCGAAGAACACCAACTGCGCAACGGGTCGCGATGAAGGAAGAGCAAAATCAGACACTAGTAACAGGAGACGCCGAGCCAATAGAGCAAGTAGAAATTGGGTTGGGAACTAAGCTACTCCTTTACAGCCTTGGCATAATGGGGGGCCTGCTTCTGCTGGTCTTGGGCTTTCCCGGCGGAGGAGTGATTGGTGCCATGACGACTTTGGCGCTGACCAACATAGTGCTCAAAAAGCAGTATCAATTTCCAAGTTCTGTTTTGCAACTTGCCTTGCTTGGAATTGGTATGAGCATCGGGTTGGAATTTTCACCGGAGGTGGTGCGGACTATTCAAGAGATGTTGCTGCCCATTATTGGCTTTTCCTTGCTTATTGTACTCAGTAATTTCGTCGTGGGGTGGTATTTACATCATCTGACTCATTGGGATATCATCACCTGCCTATTGAGTTCAGCCCCCGGCGGGCTGAATCAAATGCTCGCGGTTTCCGAAGAGATGAAGGCCGATACCCTGACCATCAGCATACTGCAATTGGTGCGACTGTTAATCATCATTACCTGTATCCCGATTATCGCTGTTATGTTTATCTGAATTAGATTGAATCCATTTAATTCAGAGATTTAACATCATAAAACCAAAGGAGTGAAGTAATGCAAGCTAACAACACCTATGAAGTCAATGCCATGAAAAGGTTTATGGAACAGGCCTTTTCGGCTTGCGGAGTACCTGTAGCCGATGGGCAAATTGTAAGTGATAACCTGCTCTACGCGGAGCTACGTGGGATCAAGAGCCATGGTATAAGTCGTTTTCCTATTTATTTACGACGCATCCAAAAGGGGGCGGTGAACCCTCAACCGAAAATAGCTATCGAACAAAGAGCACTCGGAATATTAGGGGTGGACGGGGATAACGGATTAGGTGCTGTGGGAATGGTGCATGCTCTGAACCGAGGGATGGAACAAGCTCGGCAAGTAGGGATTTGTGTTATTGGGATGAAGGGGAGCAACCATTTTGGGGCTTCAGGTTATTATTGTCAACTTGCCGCAGAGCAAGGTTTTGTCTCCATAGTGCTTACGGACGCACCACCGGCGACACCGCCTTGGGGAGGTAAGGAGGCCTATTTTGGCACGAATCCTATTGCCTTTGGCCTACCGCGAGCCGAAAAACCGCATATCATCGTGGATCTGGCTACCTCGCTTGTGGCGCGTGGCAAGATTATTCGAGCGGCTGCTCAAGGGGAAGAAATTCCTAAGGGGTGGGCTCTCGATAAAGAAGGCTTTGCCACAACAGATCCCCAGGCTGCTTTGGCAGGCGTTTTGCTGCCCATGGCCGGAGCGAAGGGGTATGCCTTGAGCTTAGCGGTAGAGCATTTAGCGGGGGTCTTGGTGGGAGCTGGTTTTGGCAAAGAAGTAGCTTGGCAATACGGTGAAGGAAACAAGCCTGCCAATGTCGGTCATTTCGTCATTTTAGTCAAGGCAGATGCATTTCTAACGATGGAAACCTATCATAAGCGCGTGGAACATTTTGTAGAAGAAATTAAACAGATTCCGTTGGCACCGGGGTACCAAGAAATCAAACTGCCTGGGGAACGTGAATGGGAGCAAGAGCAGAGTTCGGTGGTCCAAGGGGTTACCCTGGATGAGGATATGCTCGCTACATTCCAAGCTATTGCTCAAGAGTTAAATATCAAGCTATAGGTCATATTATCTTCTTGCTGTATGGAGGATTACTCATGATCAGAATAGTCTATACCATGACCCTTGGCCATAATCGGGATATTATCAATAAACTGATTTGCTCGAAGGAGTCAAAGGATGTCTCAGTAGAAGTCTTGCAAACGGCCAGCCCTCAAGAGTTGATGGAGTATGACATTGACAATACCATTGTGATTGCTCGTGGAATTTACTTCCTAACCCTCAGTAAGAGATTTAGGCGTGCTCGTGTGATAGAGCTTGCTGTCACGGGGTATGATATTATGCGGGGAATTGTGGAGTGTAAAAATGTATATCAGGCCAAAAAGATTGCCATTATCATCTCGGAAACTATTCAAGTCGAGAAGAGTTTTATCGAAGACACTTTGGATGTTCAGTTAACGGTTTTTCCAGTCAAAGAATATGGTCATGTGGCGAATGTCTTTGACTTCGTTAAGCGTCTGGGCTTTGATGCAATTCTCGGTGGGTTTACAGTTTTTCGTATGGCCAAAAGTGAGGGCGTCAATTCAGTAGCAATAACTATGGGATATGAAGCCAACCACTTAGCCTTCAATGAGGCATTCAACGTAGCAAAAGCCATCATCGAAGAACGCAAGAAAAATGAGCTTTTTAAAATCATTCTGGAAAGCACCGATGAAGCGGTTATCGCCTACGATCATCAGGGGCTGATTATGGCATACAACCAAGCGGTCTATGGCATTTTGGAGCTCCCCGCCCAAACGATTCTCACAGGCAAAGAACTCTCGTCCTTCCTGCCACAATTCAAAGAAGCCCATCTAAGCAAAGAAAGTTATACTACCAATGAAGTCATCACCATTAACAACCGCGTGGTCGTTATCAATAAAAGAAACATTATCATTGAACAGAAAAATCAGGGTGCAGTATTAATACTACAAAATGTCGATACTTTGCAAAAGGCAGAAATTGATGTGCGCCAGAAATTAAACAAGAAAGGCTTAGCAGCTAAGTACAATTTTGACGCAATAATCGGCAGCAGTGAGGTTATTATGAAAACCATCCGGGTTGCCCAAAAATATGCTGTTGCAAACTCAAATGTATTGATTATCGGCGAGACAGGGACAGGGAAAGAGCTCTTTGCTCAGAGTATTCATAACAACAGCATGCGGTGTAACCAGCCTTTTGTTGCCATAAACTGTGCAGCACTTCCTGAACAATTACTGGAAAGTGAACTTTTTGGCTATGTGGGAGGCGCTTTTACAGGAGCCGCTAAAGGTGGGAAAGTAGGGCTTTTTGAGTTAGCCCATAAAGGGACCCTCTTTCTAGACGAAATAGCCGAAATGCCTCTTGGTTTGCAAGCGAAACTCCTGCGGGTATTGCAGGAAAGGGAAATTCGTAAACTAGGTGATGACAAGAACATTCCCATTGATGTACGAATCATATCGGCAACCAATGAAGATTTAAGTTTACTAGTGCAAGAAAGTAAATTTCGCCAGGACCTTCTCTATCGTATCGATGTGTTGAGTTTAATTCTTCCGCCCTTGCGCGAACGCAAGGAAGATATTAAAGATATTGCGAAGACCTTTTTAGCAGATTTTCCTAGAGGTCATAAGCCAATCTCCCTAAGCCTTGAAGGACTCTTAGTACTCATGCAATATGAATGGCCGGGAAATATTCGTGAACTGCGCAATGTCTGTGAACGTTTATCCGTACTCTCTGAGAACAAAATGCTTGGGGCTCAAGAGGTCAAAGAAATCTTGCCTATAAAAGAGGCACCTCTATTAACTCTTGTGACACCGCTTCCGGATATCCGAAATCAGCGACAGCAAGAAAAACAAAGCAAAATGACCCAACAACAGTTGGCAGAGATGCTAGGAATAAGCCGCACCACGTTGTGGCGCCGAAAAAGAGAACAAATTAGACCATACGACCGTTAACAGCGGAAGTATGGTTTTTTTAATGACCTTGCAACGTAAGAAACAAATGAAACAAGAAAAGGTTTCACTGTAACAAAAAGTGTTAAGAAAATTATGGAGAGTGGGTAAAAGTTTATCTTGTAATGGAAGAATATGCCATACAAATTTGAAATAAGATATATCAAAGTCAGATAGCATGGGCAATAGGAAAAGCACGCGGCTTAAGGTAAAGAGTTTTCGGAATATTTAGTGAGTTGGCATAGATTTTGCACTTAAGGAGTGTAGCACTGAGGATAGGGGGGAATCTCGTTTTGATAAACTGTGAAACTAAACCCGTCATCGGCATCACCATGGGCGATCCTGCAGGAGTTGGACCGGAAATCGTGGCTAAGGCTGCTGCCGCAGGAAGCTTAGAAAAGGATGCTCATCCGATTATTGTGGGGGATCAGCGCTTATTCGAGCATGGTATGCAGATTGCGAAGGTCAACGTAGATTTCCAAGTAGCCTATACCTTGGATGAAGCCCTAAGGATGATGGGGATTGTCGTTTTAGATACCAAGAGGTTTAACGCTGCGGATTTAGTTATGGGCGAGTTGAGCGTTGAATGCGGTAAGGATGCAGCGACCAATATTCAGCAATGTGTGGGGTATTGTCAACAAGGGTTGATGGACGGACTCTGTTTTGCTCCCAACAACAAAGCAGCTATGAAAAAAGCAGGCTTTGTCCTGCATGGGGCGATTGATTTGTTGGCAGGGTTTTTTCAGTATGAAGGCAACCGCGGCGAATTGAACGTGCTAAAGGATGCATGGACAGCTCGTGTTACCAGTCACATACCGGTGAAAGATATTAGTGCTCGATTGAGTGTAGAGGGAATCCTTAAGTCCATCCATTTGGTGAATCAGACCCTCAAGCGGGCGGGTATTGCTCACCCCCACATTGCGGTGGCGGCCTTAAATCCCCATGGGGGGGAAGGTGGCACTTGCGGGATGGAGGAGATTGAGATCATTTCTCCTGCTGTAGAAGAGGCCAGAGCTCTAGGGATTATGGCTGAAGGTCCATTTCCTGCCGACACCTTGTTTATTAAGTTATTCAACAAGGAATATCAGGCGGCGGTGACCATGTTCCATGATCAGGGCCAGATTGCCATGAAGCTGAAAGGGTTTGATCAGGGTGTCACCGTAATGGCTGGCTTACCCAGTCCAGTTACCACCTGCTCTCATGGCTCTGCTTTCGATATCGCCGGTCAAGGGATTGCCAACCCTGGGGCATGGGAAAGTGCTTATGAACTTGTGGTTAAGATGGCCAAAGTGGGTCGACGACATAGCTGCTAAGGAGGGCAAATCTGTGAAACTAGGTTTTGTTGGCTTGGGACAAATGGGTAAACCTATGGCCTTAAATTTACTTAAAAGTGGTAAAGAATTAATCGTTTATGATCAGCGGCCGAACAGTTACCTTGAGTTTGAAGAACAGGGGGCGCGGGTGGCAAAGGGTCTACAGGATGTGGCAGAAGCGGATATCATCTTTTGCTCTCTTCCCAACAGTGAAGTCGTTCATCAGGTATTGCTGGGGGAGGAGGGGCTTAAGCAGGCCCTTCGGACAGGGCAGATCATTGTGGATACCAGTACCATTAAATACAACACCACCTTAGATATTGCCAAGGAATTAGCGGCACGGGGAGTCGAGTTTCTCGATGCGCCAGTTTCAGGTATGGAAGCACGGGCTAAGGAAGGAACCCTCACCATGATGTGCGGCGGCAAGCAGGAACTTTTTACAAAGGTGACGCCCTATCTCCAATGGATGGCCAACAAAATTCTCTATATGGGCAACAGCGGGAGTGGCCAACTGACCAAGCTAATCAATCAATTATTATTTGATATCAATGGAGCTGCCTTGGCCGAAATCCTCCCTATGTCCATTAAACTCGGCCTTGATCCGGAAAAAGTAGGGGAGGTCGTCAACAGTGGAACGGGTAGGAGCTATGCCTCAGAGTTTTTCATTCCCAAGATTCTCGAGGGCAATTTTACCGAGGGGTATCCTATGAAACATGCCTATAAGGATTTGGTCAGTGGAGTGGAGATCTCGTCCAGCCTCTGCATCCCCATGCCTGTACTCTGTGCGGCGACGACAACCTATCAAATCGCCCTGCTTAAGGGACTGGGTGATCGAGATAAAGGCGGTATGATTGGGGTGTTTGAGGACTTGCTTCAGGTGCAATACCGTAAATCCACAGGAAAGGGTGGACTAGGATGAAATTAGCCTACACCATAAGCGGTCCTGATACCCAGGCTAAGTATCTAGCCTATAGAGGAGAGCTGGAGGACATGTTAGCCAGCTTGCATGAGATAGGTTACCAGGGAGTAGAGTTATTTGTTCGGGATCCGCGGGAAATTGACCTAAGGAAATTGGGGCAGCTTTTAGAGCTTAATCATCTGGAATTGGCGGCCCTTGGTACAGGTCCTATGGTTTCCGAAGATCAATTACGGTTTACTTCCTTAGATGGGACGATTCGGAATGAGGCGATGACGAGGGCAAAGGCTGCCATTGATTTAGCCGCTCGGTTTGGATCCCAAGTTAATGTGGGTAAATTGCGCGGAGATATTGTTCAGGGAGACGAGGCGCATACAGGACGCCTAAGGGATCGGGCCATTAAAGAACTATGTGACTACGCGGCAACGAAAAATGTGCTGATTACCATAGAGCCCCAATGTCGTTTTGCAATTAACAACCTCAAATCTACCCAGGAAGCCTTGGCTTGGCTCCAAGAGCAGCAATTGCCTAATTTGTACCTTATGCTTGATGTATTTCACATGAATATCGAAGATAAGTCCATTGCGGCCAGCTTGATTGAAGCCAAGAACCAGACAATCCATGTCCATTTGGCAGATAACCATAGGGGTGTTCCGGGAACAGGAGCCCTGAATTTCCCGGAGATTATACGAGTCTTAAAAGCTTTGGGGTATGATCGCTATCTTTCGATGGAAATCGAGCAGACTCCCAGCTGCTATGAAGCAGCCGCCAAAGCGTATACCTATATTCAGAAACTCATCGACGATGATGGAGTGATTATAGAAAAAGTGAAGTGATGTGGCCATGGAAACAGACAATAGAATAATAAATTCTCAAGAGTTGTTTAAGGGAATCAAGGGTGCCTATCCCCGTGCCATGTTTAAATCGGTGGGTTATACCCAGGAAGATTTGAGAAAGCCAATTATTGGAGTAGTCAGCTCTTGGTCAGAGATCCATCCCGGCAGTTACCCCAATAAAGAGCTCGCCCAATTCGTCAAAGCTGGGGTATGGGCTGCCGGTGGAACACCAGTGGAGTTCCATACTATAGCTGTCTGTGATGCCATAGCTCAAGGGGTAGGAATGCACTATTCCCTACCCAGCCGGGAAATTGTCGCCGCGGAGATCGAGCTGATGGTGGGCTCTGGTGGATTTGATGGTTTAGTCTTACTTCCTTCCTGTGATAAATCTCCCGGAGGCATGCTGATGGCTGCTGCCCGCCTTAATCTACCGACAATCTTTCTGCCCCCGGGTCCGATGCTTCCCCACTTTGATGACCAAGGTCAACAATGGGTGATGTCAGATATTAAGGAAGCCATGGGAGCCTTCACGAAGCAACGGATGGATGACAAGCTTTTCGAAGCCATTGAAACGGATACCTGCACCACTGTGGGCGTTTGCGGAATGATGGGAACTGGGAACACCATGGGGTGCTTAATCGAAGCCTTAGGTATGTCCCTGCCCGGCACCTCGACGACCCCTTCGGTCTATGCCAAAAAAAGACACCAAGCCAAAGAAACAGGAAAGCGCATCGTGGAAATGGTCAAGGAGAATTTGCGTTCACATCAGATCCTGAATGAAGGAAGTTTAGCCAACGCTGTGCGCCTTGTCATGGCTATTGGTGGCTCAACCAATGCAGTATTACATTTACCGGCCATTGCGAGGGAGGCAGGAGTAGAGCTAACCCTTGATGATATCGATAGGCTCTCGGAACAAACGCCCTGTGTTGCTAAGTATAAGCCCTCTAGTAAATACACCCTCTGGGATTTTTATCAAGCAGGGGGAGTCGGGGCTATCCTCAAGATTATTTCCCCATTGCTCCATAAAGAGGTGTTGACAGTGACCGGCAAAACTATCGAGGGATATTTTAGCGAGGTTAAGAAGTGGCAAACTGTCCGTCCTCTGAATAATCCGCTGCAACCCAAGGGGGGAATTGTGGCATTAAAAGGTAACCTGGCACCGGATGGCGCTGTGATCAAGGTTAGCGGGGTGAAAGATGCACCCAACTGCCAAGTAGGGATCGCCAAAACCTTTGAATCGGAAGAGGATCTCATGGAACACATCATGACTAAGGAAATCAAACCAGGGGATGTGTTGGTCATTCGCAATGAGGGACCTGTCGGGGGACCGGGGATGCGAGAGATGTCCATTCCCGCCGCCTTACTCACGGGCATGGGTCTGGGTGACAGTGTTGCTATGATCACTGATGGCCGCTTTTCCGGAGCAACCCGCGGCTTTTGCATTGGGCATGTTGCCCCAGAAGCTTACGTCGGAGGACCGATTGCCATAGTCCAAGATGGCGATTCGATAGAGATTGATATTGAACACAAAGCCCTGAACCTGCGGGTGAGTCCGGAAGAGATCAGCAAGCGCTTAGCGAACCTTCCTCCACGGAAAAGGCCAATGGATAAAGGTTTTTTAGGGGTCTATGCGCGCAATGTCAGTCAGGCAGACAAGGGTGCAATTCTTGAGTAACCTAATGAATTGGAGGGAGGTGAGGTGGGTATAAAAAGGTAGGCAACGGTTTACGGGGAGGAAGGGTTAAGGTTCTAATAATAACTAAAAATTAAAAGGGAGCTGGGGATATGAAAAAGCATTTTCGTTCTATAGTGTTTATAACCGCACTTTTGTTTTTGTTAGGCTCGATAGCCGGTTGTGGTAGCAGTAGTAGTAGCAATCAAAAACAAGACTCAAGTTCTGGCACGGAAAAAGCTGCAAGTTTTCCCGAAAAGGATTTTGAATTTTTAGTACCCATGGGAGCGGGCGGCGGTAGTGATGTATTCTGTCGTACTCTAGTGAAAACTGTTGCTGATAATAAACTTAATCCCACTAACATCACCGTAGTCAATAAACCCGGTGGTTCTGGTTCCATAGGTTGGTCCTATGTAGCTAATGATCACAAAGGAAATCCTTATGAGTTAAGCACAGTGAGCTCCAGCTTCTATACGGGTCCGATATCGGGACAGTCCCCTGTATCCTATAAAGATTTCACCCATATCATCGCAGTAGCTGAAGATCCGACTCTGCTCGTCGTCCCGACGGATTCTCCCTATCAAACGATGGAGCAACTGTTAGAAGCGGCTAAAGCTAAACCGGAATCCATTAGTTCCGGTGGTTCCAGTGGTCTCTCCATGGATGCTGTTGTATTCTATGCCCTTAGCGATAGTGCAGGGGTGCAAATGAAGTATGTGCCTTTTGCAGGTGGTGGAGAAGTAATGACTTCGGTTCTTGGCGGCCATGTTACCTTCGGCTTCTTAGGGCCAAGTGAAGCAGCTTCACAGCTGGAAGCGGGTAAAATGAAAGCTTTAGCGGTTACTACCGAAGATCGAGCTGGCGGTATTCTAAAGGATGTCCCCACCTTAAAGGAACTGGGTCATGATGTTGTCTTATCCCAATTGCGAGGGGTTGTAGCTCCTTCCGGTATCTCTCAAGAGAATGTGGATTATCTTCATGATATGTTTAAAAAAGCCACCGAAACTCCAGAGTGGAAAGAATTTGTCAAGAATAATTTCATGGAAGAAAAGATTATGGGACCGGATGAATTCTTGAAAGCTAGCCAAGCACAAAATGATATGTATGCCAAGTACTTAGACAAAATTGAAAAGTAATTATTAAATAGCACTGATGGAGGAGGCTTTTTGAAGCTAATGCCTCCTCCTCGTCCTCCCCTGATCAATAGCGAGAACACCTTGTGAATTATGACACTTGTAATTGAAGGCACCTCAAGGAGGGAAATTGATGCTTATTGATAAAGAGAAGTGCATTGGCTGCGGCATATGTGTACCCTACTGCCCCACGGGAGCCATCAGCATGTCGGATAAAAAAGCCGTAATCGATCAAGCGCTCTGTGTGGAATGTGGCAACTGTATTCGCCATAGAGTGGTAAGATGTTCGCCGAAAGCTATCTATGAACCCTATGAACAAATCAAAGGAACACCTAGAGAAGTGAGGCGTTACTTCAGTGATCCGGCTACGGTTCATGGGGTGACTGGAGTGCCCGGCAGAGGAACTGAGGAAGTCAAGACCAATGATGTCACTGGCCGTGTGTGCCGTGGTGAAGTCGGTATTGCTATCGAAATGGGGCGACCCTGTGTCGGAACCACCTTTGCCGAAGTGGAAAAGCTGACTACGGCCCTAGCCCCATACGGTATTGAATATGAAGAGTGCAATCCCTTGACACATTTATTAGAAGACAGAGCTAAGGGTGTTTTTAAAGATGAATATAAAAAGGAAACTGTTCTTTCTGCCATAGTGGAGTTTACTGTCGAGATCGAACGAATGGCTGAAATTTTTGAAACCATCAAAAAGGTAGCAAAGGAACTGGATACAGTCTTTTCCCTCGATCTCATCGGCTGCTTTGAAGAAGATGGAAGTATACCGGTGTTACCGGAACTAGAGCGCATGGGAATGAAGCCCAGACCCAATGCCAAAGTCAATCTAGGATTGGGAAGACCTTACAAAATTGTCCGCGAGGCACAAGGAGGGATAGATGATGACCCATTCATTACACCGTCGGGGGGTAGAAGCCGACTTGAAAAACGACTATATCCTGCTGGTAACCGCTGCTTCAGGAATTAATCATGTGGGCTCAAAGGATAAATTACGGCAAGTTCTAGAAGAAGTTTGGAAAATAGGCCCCACCAATATTGGGTCAAATGAAACAGGAACCATACTATCCGGGGTGGACATTGATGAGATTAGAGCGAATTTAATGGATGTTCCGCGAGTGCGGTGTAATTTCGCGAGTAAGGAGAAAATACGTCAGGCTATTGAACGCCTGCTGGAATTAGATTTGGAAATGTCGGTTACAGTTTCCGGCCCCACTCTGGATATTCTTGAATTGTGTAAAGAATATGGAATCAAGCCTCATTCCATCAACTTCTCATTAGATATTTGGGGGAAAAAAGAGAAATTACCTCCTGAGGAGGCTTTGGAGCTTCTCACCATGTGCGGACATAGTTTAATCTCTAAGACCTTAGTGGAGGAGACTATCACTAAAGTGCGTCAGGGTAAAATGTCACCTGAGAAAGCGGCCATCAAAATTGGTCATCCCTGCATCTGCGGTATTTATAACCCAGAACGTGCCCAAACCATTTTGGAGAGAATGGCTCCCCACACTGAAGGTCTTGGAGGGGAGGGCTCTTAATATGCGCATGGCCAATCGGATTGCTAGCATTATTATCTTTCTATTTGGACTCCTTGTCTTTATAGGGGCTCAGAAATTAGACTATATTCTTAAAGGCATTCCCGGTCCTGGTTTCCTCCCAAGATGGGTGGCGCTACTTATCATGATCCTTGCCTTGGTGCCTTTTATCAAAAGCTTTACCAAACATGAAGTGGAAGGTGAGCAACCTTTTAAATTTGCCGAATTTAAAAATGCAGGAATTATTATCGGGAGTGCCGTTGCCGTCATGCTTTTAACGAAGTTCATTGGACTTAGTCTGGCCATTGGTTTGATGGCTGGGGTAATTGCTAAGTTCACTGGCCCAACAAGCTGGAAAAAGGTAATTGCTATTACCGTGGTTACCCCCGTTGCTGCCTTCGTCCTTTTCGATATAATTCTCAGCGTGCCACTACCCACCGGTATTTTTGGATTTTAGGGGGTGGAATGAATGGAAACTCTACAAAATCTAGTTATGGGTTTATCTGTAGCAACAGATCCTATGAATTTAGTTTATTGTGTTATCGGGGTTGTGTTCGGAATCATCATCGGTGCCTTACCGGGACTTGGGCCTTCGGCAGGGATTGCAATTCTCCTCCCCCTAACCTTTGGGACAGATCCTGTTGCAGGAATTATTATGCTGGCAGGGATTTATTATGGTGCTATGTATGGCGGTTCTATCACCTCCATCTTGATCAATGTACCTGGGGATGCTTCGGCAGTGATGACCACTTTGGATGGTCATCCGCTAGCTAAGCAAGGAAGGGCTGGTCAGGCCTTAGGTATGGCTGCTTTTGCATCGATTATTGGAGGAACTGCTTGTGTCGTGATGTTTATGTTTTTGGCTCCGGCTCTAGCTGAGTTTGCCATCACTTTTGGACCTCCAGAATACTTTGCTCTGATGGTCCTGGGGTTAACCACTATTGGGGGTATGACTGGGAAATTTCCGGCGAAGGGTTATATGTCTGCCTTAATTGGTCTCTTTATAGCTACCATCGGCTTAGATTTGGTTCAAGGGATTCCTCGTTTTACCTTCGGAACCTATGAACTCTATGAGGGCATAGATTTTATCCCGGTGGCCATGGGCTTGTTTGGAATTGCTGAACTGCTCGTGATCAGTGAAGAAGGGGAAAAAGTTAAGATTAATAAAAAAGATCTGGGCTGGCGCAAACAGATGCCTACGAAAGAAGATTGGAGATACTCTGCACCTCATATTGCCCGAGGTACCGGAATTGGCTTCTTAATCGGCATGCTCCCTGGGGCGGGTGCGACTATCGCTTCCTTTATCTCCTATGGGATAGGTAAGAAAGTATCCAAGCGTGGGGATAAATTTGGGACTGGAGTTATTGAGGGGGTTGCCGCACCAGAGTCAGCTAATAACGCTGCTTCCATCGGTGCTCTGGTTCCGCTTCTTACCTTAGGCATTCCTGGATCAGGGAGCACGGCAGTGATGTTGGGAGCACTGATGATGTTTGGCTTAAGCCCAGGGCCGCTGCTCTTTGCGAACAATCCGGAATTTGTCTGGGGTCTGATTGGCAGTATGTATATTGGTAACTTCATACTTTTGATTCTCGCCTTGCTCGCCGTACCTTTATTTGTCAAGGTCTTGGATGTTTCTTCAAATGTTCTTAATGCTGTCGTGATGGGGTTCATTCTCATCGGTGCCTACAGCCTGAATAACAGCATGTTCGATGTGGGTTTAACCATTCTGTTCGGGGTATTAGGCTTCCTCATGAAGAAATTAGAATTCCCCGCAACTCCCATGGTGTTAGCTTTGGTATTAGGAGCCTTGCTAGAAACTTCGTTAAGACAATCCCTGATTATTTCCAATGGCAATCCGGCAATCTTCTTCACCCGACCTATCTCAGGGACAATTTTGGTCGTAGTAATCCTCGCTGTGGCTTGGCCGTTGCTTAAAAAGATCATCGCTCGGGTGAGGAAAAGCGGTAAACCTGCTACTGGGGAGGGACTAAAATGAAGATTGATGATGAATTATGTATAAGCTGTGGTGAATGTATTCCTTATTGCCCTTTGGGGGCTATAGAAATGGGAGATACAGCTCAGATAAATCAGGATGAATGTGTAGAATGCGGTATCTGTATTCGCCAAATTGAATGTCCGGTTGATGCATTTTATGAACCGCCGGAAACAATGAAGTGGCCGCGTTCCGTGCGCAAAGTATTTAGCGACCCCACAGCCAAGCATGAAAATACAGGAGTGCGCGGGCGAGGTACGGAAGAGGTCAAAACCAATGATGTCACCGCTCGTTTTAAGCGGGGATACTTGGGCATGGCCTTGGAATTCGGTAGACCAGGGGTAGGTACTCGCCTAGGTGATGTTGAGATAATAACCACTACCTTAGCTCAAGCAGGAATCGAATTCGAACCCAATAATCCTTTGACCCATCTCATGGAGGATGTCCATGCAGGTAGTATCAAAGAAGATGTGCGCAACGAAAAGGTCTCATCAGCAATCGTGGAGTTCGTTATCCCTGAAGGTCAATTAGAAGATTGCGTCGATAAAATCACGGAAGCTGCCAGTCGGGCCCAATGCATATTTTCTTGGGGAATCGTGGCTCGCTTTGAGCCGGACGGGAGTCTGCCCGTAGTGGAGAGGCTAGCTAAATTAGGAATCAATGTACCCAAGAATATGAAAGTCAATGTCGGACTTGGACGGCCGAGGGGGGAGGATAAAACATGACTCACTCGCTGCATCGGGTAGGGCCGGAAGAGAGCTTTACTGAGGATTTTGTGTTCATCTCCAGACCGGCTATGGGCATTAACCATGTTGGCTGTACTCCTAAGGTGCAACGCACATTAGAGCTTATCTTTGAGGAAGGTCCAACAAATCTTGGTTCTTTAACTACACAGGAAAACCTTACCTTAGGCCTTGACCCCCAAGCCTTGATAGCCAAGACCGAAGATAACTCCCCAGTTATGTGCGTTTTTCACGAACGTGAAAAAATCGTCCATGTCCTTAAACGGCTAAAGGAAGAAGAGATTGGCTTGTCTGTGGTGGTCACAGGGCTTGTTGATCAAGTACAGGCGATTTGTGAAGAAGTAGGTTTGAAGCCTCACTCAGCGGGTATTTCCTTAGGCGTTCATGGTGCTACGGATTTGCTTCCGGAAGAAGATGTGATGTGCTTTACCACCATGTGCGGTCATGGCATGATTGCAGCCGGTCTTGTCAGACAGGTGAAAAAGGCGGTGGCTGATGGACAAATGACGCCAAGGGGGGCATCCGAAATTCTCGCCAAGCCCTGTTACTGTGGAATTTTCAACCAAAAACGTGCGGAGAAGTTACTTGCTCAAGAGTAACCACGGATAATCGTCATAGATAGGAGGAAAAAGGTATGTTCAAACTACGTGGTATTTATGTCCCGATTCCTACTCCATTTAAAGATGGCCAAATTGCTTTTGATAAGCTGGAAAGTAATTTGGAGTTTTGGTTGGCTTCAAAACTCGAGGGCATTGTGGTTATGGGTTCCAACGGTGAATTCATCATGCTGAGCCCTGAGGAAAAGCAACAGCTTATTCACGCGGTCTGTGCTCAGGCTAAAGGTAAGAAGCCGGTTATTGTAGGGACAGGTACCGAGTCAACTCAAGAGACGATCAAGCTCAATAAGCTTGCCACTGAAGCTGGTGCTGCCGCAGCCTTGGTATTAAGCCCTAATTACTTCAAAAAGGCTATGAATGATCGTGTACTGAAGGAGTTCTACTTGGAAGTGGCTGAAGCTAGCCCCATTCCTATCATTCTCTATAATATGCCCGGTAACTCCGGCATTAATCTATCCGCCAAGCTGGTGGCCGAGCTGGCTACCCACCCCAATATTATCGGCATCAAAGATTCCGGCGGCAATATTGTTCAGATCGCGGAGATTATTCACACAACACCGGGTGATTTTTCAGTATTTGCAGGGTCAGCGAGTTTTTTGTTTGCTAGCTTAGCTTTGGGGGCTATTGGAGGAACTCTAGCCTTAGCTAATGTTTTCCCCAACGAATGTGCACAGGTTCAAGAGCTTGTGGAGGATGGTCAATTTGCAAAAGCCAAAGCCCTACAACTGAATTTAATCGAGGCCAATAATGCTGTAACCGCTCGCTGGGGTGTAAGTGGCTTAAAAGCTGCCCTAGAGCTTATTGGTTTGTATGGTGGTGAACCCCGGAAGCCATTGTTGCCCTTAGGGGCCGAAGACAGAGAGCTGCTTAGGACTATTATTAGACAAACTCAGGAAAGTATCGCCTAGCCAATCGGTGAGAAGGAGGAGTGGAAATGGTTATTAAAAACATTTATTGCGTCGGCCGCAATTATATGCAGCATGCCAAGGAACTCAACAATGCAGTTCCAACTTCCCCGTTTCTTTTTGCAAAGCCCACTCATGCTCTTGTTGAAGGTCAGGGGCAGACGATTTCTATGCCACAGGATCAAGGTGATGTGCATTACGAAGTAGAATTCGTTGTCCATATTAGTGAAAAATTTGAACCCGATATGAAGGCCGAGGAGCTTATTGATAAAATCGCTATAGGAATTGATTTTACCCTAAGAGAAGTGCAAGATGAGTTGAAGGAAAAAGGACTGCCTTGGTTACTGGCCAAAGGGTTCCCGAATTCTGCAGTTTTGTCGCAATGGCTTCCTTTTGAAGGCCTTGGGGCTTCGGCCAACTTTGACTTTACTCTGGAGAAGAATGGTATCGAAGTGCAAAGAGGAAATATCAAGGAGATGATCTTTGATATTCCTACAATCATAGAATTTTCGGCGAAACACTTCGGGCTGGATGAAGGTGACATCATTTATACGGGTACACCATCCGGAGTGGGAAAAGCAGGCAAAGGGGACCGTTTTGTATTGAAATGGAAGGAAGAAAAAGTAGGAGAGCTGTTAATTGGTGACTAAGTTAGGGGTTTGGAAGGTTGTGTGCTAATGTCTGAAGTTTTTATCGCTCGAAAGGTTCCCCAGGAAGTTGAAGACTTTATCGGCAAGCACTGTAGATATACGAAGTGGGAGGGTGCCGGGGAAATATCCCGGAGTGAACTTCTCAAGCGGCTATGGGATGTGAAGGGACTCTTAATCAATCAAGAGAAAATCGATCGAGAACTTCTTGCTGCTGCACCGAAGCTGAAAATAGTCTCCAATATTTCTGTAGGGTATAATAATTTCGTTCTTGAGGATATGAAGGCTAGGAAAGTCCTTGGAACCAATACACCCAATGTATTGAATGATACCGTCGCCGATTTAATTTTTGGACTTATGTTGAGCACTGCCCGACGCTTATGCGAACTGGACCGCTATGTAAAGGATGGCCAATGGAACAAGAAGGTCACTCCAGAGCTTTTCGGTGTCGATGTTCACCACCAGACCCTAGGCATCATCGGGATGGGACGCATCGGCAATGCTCTTGCTCAAAGAGCAAAGTTTGGCTTTAATATGAACATTCTTTATCATAATCGTTCCCGTAATCCTGAAGCAGAGGAGCGATTTGCAGCCCACTATTGCTCCCTTGAAGAACTCCTCCGAAAAGCGGATTTTGTTGTGCTTCTCACCCCCCTGACTCCACAAACGGTGAATTTCATGGGTTCTAAAGAGTTTAGTCTCATGAAGGGATCGGCTGTTTTTATCAGTGCTTCACGAGGTGAGACGGTGGATGAAGTGGCATTAGAAGATGCCCTTCGCGAAGGAAGAATTCGCGGTGCGGGTCTGGATGTATATAAGAAAGAACCGGTCAACCCGGATCATCCCTTGCTCCAATTTAAGAATGTGGTTACTCTGCCTCATCTTGGCTCAGCCACTACAAGTACGCGCTTCGCAATGGCCATGTTGGCGGCAGAAAACCTGGTAAGAGGTATGAAAGGTGAAATACCTCCCCATTTAGTCCCTGAACTACAGCCACTTAAATAAGGTTGGACCTCCTCAGTCCCGTCGAAAAGGATCAAGGCTTTGCCTCGGTCCTTTTTAATATGGAGTGAAGCGCCACATCAAGAATCTCCTAAATTGACAAAATACTACAAAATATCTCTTATCTATTGTTTTTTTGCATAGGGTCCGATAAAATGGATTTATATTTGGCTATAATTGCCTGAGATGGACCATTTTGTACAAATTTACCTGACTTATACAGACTTGTACCTAGCTTTTTATAGATATAGTATTCGCCGGAGGGTCTCATACTCACCTAGAATTGGAGTTGAGAAAGATTGGGGATTCGTGACCGACTGAAGCTCTACTTTGGACAGAATAAGCTCGAAGGATTTGGCTATTACATAGAAAATCAATATAAAATAAATCCCTTAGTAGAAGCCCTTAAAATCACCTTGATTTATGGGCTTGTGGGTATGCTCTGGATTTTGTTTTCTGATGAATTGACCAGAAGAGTCGCTGGTAGCATGGAAGTCTATCAACAGATGCAGACCTATAAGGGTGTAGTCTATGTTTTTTTAACCATGCTTTTGCTGTTTTTCCTGGTATGCATTAGAATGAATCTTTTTAAATTAGCAATCAAAGAGTTAGCTGACAGTATTCATGAGTTAAAGCAACATCGCAATGCCTTGGCTCTTAGTGAACAAAGGTTGGAGCTGGCGGTTGAAGGATCGGACTGTGGCATTTGGGACTGGAATTTAGAGCATAGTTCCTATTACTTTTCATCGAAGTATACCGAAATCCTCGGCTATGAGGAGGGTGAGGTAAATTTTACTTACGATACATGGCTTTATTTGCTTCATCCTGATGATCGAGATGAGACGCTAAAAGCGGTAGACGACTATCTCCAATCGGAAAGTGGCTCCCTGGAAATCATGTATCGGATGAAAAGGAAAACTGAGGATTATATCTGGATCCTTTGCAAGGCTAGGGCAATCCATGATGATCATCACAAGGTTATTCGTCTTGCCGGTACTCATACAGATATAACGAAGAAGAAGCACTTGGAAAATAAGCTTCATGCCTCCGCCTACTATGACAGTCTTACGGGATTGCCCAACCGGTTCTTTTTCGAAGAGAAGATAAATGAGCTTATTAGCGGGAGTCGGGCGGAGAAGTTCACCTTGCTCTACATGGATATCGATAATTTTAAAAATATCAATGATTCAGTGGGGCATGCTTCAGGAGATCTATTCGTCAAGCATATTGCTGATCGAATCAAGCAGCACACGAGCCCCGCGGACTTTGTGGCCAGATTAGGTGGAGATGAATTTGCAATCATTTACAAGGGGATGAATCAAGAGGAAGAGATTGCCCGTACAGTACAGGATTTGCAGAACTCCTTAAGAAAGCCTTGGACTGTGGATAATCATGAATTCTTTATTTCCACGAGTATTGGGATTGCCCTTTATCCGGAGCACGGGGAAGATCTAGCGTCCATATTTAAAAATGTGGATATTGCCTTGTATCTTGTGAAGAAGAACGGAAAAGATAACTATCGTTTTTACTCCTTAGAGGCGCAAAATAAGATGCTGGAGCAGATTGCCTTAATTAATTACTTAAGGCATGCCATTGAATATAATGAATTCCAGCTTTTGTATCAGCCGATTATCAATATGACAGATGAGAGCTTAATTGGCGCTGAGGCCTTGATTCGCTGGACCCATCCTAAGCTCGGCTTTATTTCTCCGAGTGAGTTCATCCCCTTAGCGGAGGAAACAGGACTCATCTACGATATCGAAAAATGGGTCATAAAAACAGCCTTAAGGCAGAAAAAACAGTGGCTGGAGTCACAGTATCCTGATGTAAAAATCTCGATTAATTTATCGGGAAAGAGCCTTACCTGCGTCGAGATGATTGAGGAAGTTAAAACGCTGCTACGAGAAACAGGGCTCAAAGCGAATAGCGTGCAGTTTGAAGTCACAGAAACATCCTTGATGAAGGACCTGGAGACCTCCATCAGAAATCTCAAAGAGATAAAGGCCATGGGCATCGAAATCGCTCTGGATGACTTTGGCACGGGCTATTCATCCTTAACCTACCTCAAAAAGTTGCCCATTGATGTGGTCAAGCTGGATATCGACTTTATTAAAAATATTGCCAGTGCTGAGCATGACTGCCTGATCGTCAAACATATGATTCATCTAATTCATGATTTGAATCTGCAGGTCGTGGCGGAGGGGATTGAAGAAGCAGAGCAATCAGCCATCCTCAAAACTATGGCCTGTGATTATGGTCAGGGTTATTTCTACAGCCGCCCGGTTCGCAAGGAAGATTTTGAGAAATTGATGAAAAAGGGAGCTATTCAGCATAGCAGTGTAGATGAGGAAACCTCAGCTTCTACTCGGCAGATTGCCGTGTCATCCTAAGAGTGAAGAGTAAGAGTATTTTATTGGTAAAGCGCACGGAGCCTTTAAACGTGCTAACACGTATGAGTTCAGTTTTTAAACAAGCGTCGGCAACTATGCTGACGCTTGTTTCTTGACATGGTTTTATCATGCTCCGGCTGTGATACTTCATCGTACAGGCATAACCTAGCCTTACAGGCATAACTCAACCTTATACTCCTCGAACCAAAAATCCAGCTGGACCAGCCAAGCCATAAGCTGGGGTGCTCCCATGAGCTGCCCAAACCAGGTGTTATTTCCCGGGCTGGCGAGGCGATCAAGCACATCCATGTGTAAGAGCTCCGCCAGCATCCCACTGCCCGAGCTTAAACGCTTTTGGAAAAGATGATAGACCAAGGTTGCATAGTGGGGGTCGTGGGTTTTGGGGAAGGGGCTCTTTTTTCGATAAAGGATTTTATCGGGGAGATAATCCTGCATGGCAGCACGTAGTAGTGATTTTTCTAAACCATTTTTGTATTTGATATCCCAAGGCACGTTATAGACATAGTCGACCAGCCGATGATCAGCAAAGGGAACCCGCACTTCCAGTCCGGAGGCCATGCTCATGCGGTCCTTTCGTTCCAGCAGCGAGGTCATGAAGTAGTGGATAGAAAGCCAGCTGGCAATCCGCGAGGTGCGCATCGCTTCTGATTCTCCGGCAACCACCGGACAGGCCGCCACCCTTTGACGATAGAGCTCTGAGGTATATTCAAACCCTGCCTGAGGGCGAACCACCTCAGGTCGAAATAAGCTAATGCGGGCATAGGGATCATGAATCCAAGGGAAGAATCCGGAGGTGAGCATCTCAGGTCGATAGAACCAAGGATACCCTCCGAAGACTTCGTCAGCGCACTCACCGGAGAGGGCGACCGTATGATGTTTCTTGACTTGGCGGCAGTAGTAAAGCAGGGAAGAGTCGATGTCCGCCATGCCGGGATAATCCCGATAGCGGACCGCGTCATTTAAAGCGTTGACCAGATCTTCGTTTTGAGCGGTGAGGATCTGATGCTGGGTAGCCAAGTAGTCAGCGAGATAGAGGGCATATTCATCATCGCTTTGCGGCTGAAAGAGGGTTTGCTGAAAATGCTCTTTATTCCCGGCGTGTTCAAAGGAGTAGGTAGAGAGCTGTGCACCTTTTTGCTGATAGCTTTGGGCGGCCACTGCTGTAATAACTGAGGAATCCAGTCCTCCCGAGAGAAAGGTGCAGAGGGGGACATCGGCGACCAGCTGACGTTGGATGGCATCTACTAGAAGCTCGCGGGTGGTGGCGACGATGGTGTCCTCCCTCTCCCTGTTTTCGTAGGCCGCCAAGGACCAGTACTTGGTGGTTTGCAAACCCTGTGGCCCGCCTGCAGAGTTCGGGGAGAAGAACGCATGGGAGGCAGGAGGAAGCTCGAAGATATTTTTGAAAAGAGCGGTGCCTTCTTCTTTGACGGGCATCATATAGAGCAGCTGCCATAAGCCTTCGTAACCCAGCTGAGCCTTTACATGGGGATGCTGAAGGATTGCCTTAAGCTCCGAAGCAAAGAGTAGGGCGCCGTCCACAAAAGTATAGAAGAAGGGCTTGACGCCGAAGCGGTCCCGGGCAAGATAGGCTCGGCCTTGTCTGGAGTCATAAACAACGAAGGCATAAATGCCGTTGAACTTGGCGGAGCATTGCTCACCCCAAATGATGTAGCTGTACAGCACCACTTCCGTATCGCAATGGGTTTGAAACTTGACACCATAACCGCGTAGCTCTTGACGTAGATCTTCAGTGTTATAGAGCTCGCCGTTGTAGACGATGGTATATTCAAACCCTTCGTGGCTGGTCGTCATGGGCTGTCTGCCCTTTTCAAGGTCAATGACGGCTAACCGATTATGTTGAAAAGCAAAATGCTCCCTATGAGAAAGCCCATTTTGATCCGGCCCCCGATGGGCTAGGGTTTTCCCTGCTTGGTTAAGATATTGAATATCTGGGGGTAATAGCTTTCGCGAAAAACTTATTAAACCGAGAATGGAGCACATCAGCAAAACACCTCGCTACCGAAAAATGACAAAGGAGCACCCGTCTGAGTACTCCTTTGTCTCTGTTCAATATATGCGAGGGCTCGAGTAGGGTGCCAGTCTTCACGAATGAATACAGCATCCATGACGTTCTGATATTGACAGAGGACTTGCGCAAAGTATAAGATGAACCGTAGGGTTTCATTTTTCATGCAAGGAACAGTATTATAAGATTAGGAATAGAACAAAGGCGTTCTAAGGACCCTAATAGGGAACTTAGTGCGCCCTTTTTTTAACCCTTTTGCCCATTAGAAAGGAGTGTCGTTGATGCGATTTAGCAAAGAAGAGTGCCTGAAATTTGTCCAAGAGAATGATGTCCGTTTTATTCGTCTGCAGTTTACCGATATTTTTGGTCGGATGAAAAACATCGCCATCACGGATAACCAGCTTCCCCAAGCTCTCGAGCAGGGAGTGATGTTTGATGGTTCGGCTGTGCCGGGATTTGCAGGAGTTGAGACCTCCGATATGCTATTGCTCCCCGACCCCAGTACCTTTGCCTTAATTCCTTGGCGACCGCAACAGGGGAAAGTAGCAAGGATCATCTGTGATGTCAAGAATCATGATGGTTCCCAATTCGCAGGGGATCCCCGCTATATTCTGAAGCGAACTCTGCAGAAGGCCCAGGACAAGGGTTATGTTTTCCAGGTGGGCCCCGAGTGCGAATTCTTTTTATTCCATACTGATGATGTAGGACAACCGACCACCACGACCCACGACAGCGCCGGCTATTGTGATTTGGCTCCCATCGACCAAGGTGAAAACACCCGACGGGAGATTTGTCTGGTCCTAGAAGAGATGGGTTTTGAGATTGAGACCTCCCATCATGAATCCGCCGCCGGACAGCATGAGATCGACTTCAAATATACGGATGCCCTGACGGCAGCCGACAATATTATGACCTTCAAATATGTAGTCAAAATCATTGCCCAACGCAATGGCCTCCATGCGACTTTTATGCCCAAGCCACTCCAAGGGGTTAATGGGTCAGGCATGCATATCAACATGTCTCTAGCCAAAGAAGGGGTGAATATCTTTAACCACCCTGAGGCTCAGGGGGAACTCTCGGCAACGGCAAAGCAATTCATCGCGGGATTATTAGAGCATATCAAAGGGATTACGGCCATCGCTAATCCTTTAGTCAACTCCTACAAACGCTTAGTTGCGGGCTATGAAGCACCGGTTCATATCGCTTGGTCACCCATGAACCGCAGTCCCTTGTTGCGTGTCCCTTCCCCACGGGGTGAGGGAGCTCGTCTTGAGCTACGTAGCCCCGATCCCAGCTGTAATCCGTATTTGACTTTGGCTTTGCTTTTAGAGGCTGGGCTCGAGGGATTAAACCGCGGCCTTCAGGTGGCTGAACCGGTCAATATTAACATCTATAATCTGACTTCCGAGGAGGAAAAATCCTTAAAGTTGGATCGGTTGCCCTCCAATCTCTTAATCGCTCTTGAAGAAATGAAGAAGGATCCCTTGATCCATTCTACTATTGGCGAGCATATTTTTACGAAGTATATCACAGCCAAGACTCAAGAGTGGCGGGACTATGACACCACGGTTCATCAGTGGGAGATTGATAACTATCTAAAAATCTATTGAGCATGCGAAGCCCTGTTGCCTAAAGGGGTGATAAATCATGAGCGCAGGGAATGTCCTCATCGTCTGTGGAAAATCTGAAGTAGCCGGCAGTATGGAAAGCACACTGATTAAGGAAGGGTGTTATCCGGTAAGCTGCGCTCATTCGGCCAACGAGGCACGGCGGCAGTTTATTAACACCCAGCCGGATTTAATTATCATCAGTGCCCCACTTCCTGACGAACAAGGGATCGATCTCGTCCTCGATATCCGCGAGAAAACAGAGGCGGGAATTATCGTCATGGCCCGACCGGACCAAATCGCCATTATGCAGGGAGCCCTCGAATCCACCGGGGCCATGATCCTCCCGAAGCCCATCAATCGCCTCACCCTAACCCAAAGCGCCCGCTTTGCATTATCCGTCAGGAATTCTCTGTTCGAGTTAAAGAACGAGCGGGATAGCCTAAAGAAACGCATGGATGAACGGAAGCTTGTTGAAAAGGCTAAATGGCTGCTTGTAGAGAAGGCGAATATGAGCGAACCCGAAGCGTTCCGCACTATTCAAAAGCAAGCTATGGATCTGCGGCTCCCGCAGCTTCAGGTAGCGGAAGTGATTATCAAGGAATATGAGTAGCAGTTCCCACAACTAAAGGCTATGAAATGATAGGGTCTTCAAAAGAGCCCCTATCATTTTTTTGGCATGATGGAAAGTTAACTTGACATAAAAAAGCACATATGGTATCTTATAAATGTAAAGCGTGCTTTCCATAACTAAAGAAAGGGATGGAGTTTTTTGAAAAATAGATTAGAAGAAATTCGAAAGCAGCACGGAATTAAACAAGAAGAATTGGCGGCTGTTTTAGAAGTATCTCGACAGACAATTGGTTCATTAGAAAATGGTCGCTACAATCCATCCATTGTTTTGGCATTTAAAATCGCACGATATTTCGGTATGTCAATTGAAGAGATTTTCATTTATGAGGAGGAGTAAAATGCTAAAGAAAACATCATTTTATGTCTATCAACTTTTATTAGGAATTGGGCTGACCGGCACAGGTTTTTTGTTTTGGGCAGATAAAAAGAATATCTCAGCACTCTTGATTGGGGTTGGGATTTCCTTGTTTGGTACCGGTCTTTTCTATCTATATACGAAATACTTTCAGCAGAAACACCCTGAAATAAAGAAACAGCTTGAAATTGAGACGAATGATGAACGCAATAAAATGATTCAGAATAAGGCAAAGGCGAAATCGGCTGATATTTCCCAGTGGTTTATCCTAGGCTTAGCCTATGTTATGGTTCTGTTAGATTATCCATTATGGTTATTTGGAATTACCGTTGGAATTTTCGTTTTATATTACGTGGTATCCGTTTTCTTGGCGCTCAAATATCAAAAAGAAATGTAGATAATATTAGTTGAAGATGCGGAAAATTAGCGCGCAAATTAACATGTTAATTTGCGTTGTTATTTTAGACTGGTTGGCTTATACTATTTATAAGGGGTGATGAAAATGCCTAATATTAAACCCATATCAGATTTGAGAAATTACTCAGAAGTATTAAAAGAGGTATCCTACAACAATCCGGTATACTTGACCAGAAATGGAAGAGGTGAATATGCCATTATTAGAGTAGAAGAACTTGATAAGCTCCGCGCAATGGTAAGGCTAATGGCACAGCTTGAAGAAGGGGAAAAATCAGCTAGGGAAAAAGGATGGCTTTCTACTGATGAGGTAGAGGCTTCATTAGGGCTATAGTATGGGAAAAGTCGAATATTCGCCGAAAGCACAGGAGGATCTGTGGAAAATAAGGGCATATATTATTGAAAACTTTGGAATTGATACAGCCCAAAAGGCTCTTGTTAAAATCACTGCTAGTATTAATAGACTAGGGGAATACCCCTTATTAGGGGTGTCGTTGAGTAAAATGTTTGATGTTTCAACAGACTATATGTATCTCTTCTGTGGGAAGAACTATGTCTTTTATAGAATTGAAGGTAATATAGTAAAGGTCGTTCGAGTTCTAAATGAGCAGCAGGATTTTTTGCGGGTACTTTTTGAAATTTATATAGATTCTGATGAAGATGAAGATCAATAAAAGCATGTGGAAAATAACAATTGAGTGATCTATGAGCTCTGCAAAGATAGAGAGGAAGAGCCAGACTTAAGAAATCTGGTTCTTCCTCTTTGAGTTTTAGTAGCGATTAAGCACAATATTATTTGGGATATTTTTGGGCGCTACTTTAAGACTTATTCTTTTGTCCCTTTTCCAGCCCTATGAAACTACCCTATAGGATTTTTGACTGAACGCTTGACTACCTGATTGCCGACCCAGGCGGCAATACCTCCTTTAGCCAGATCGCCGAAGATAAAGGGAAGGAAGCCAGTCGAGACGATGAGGGCCACAGTGGTAGGCTTATCCAAAACAAAGTGCATGACGAAGTAGAAGTAACTGAGGCCAACGATATATAAGGCACCAATCCCGGCGATGACCGCTAGGATTGCGGAGAGGAAGCTTTTACGGTTGTAAAGCTTACCGACCACATAGGCGGCGGCAATATCCCCTAAAAGATAACCAAAGGATGGTTTTAGAACATAGCCGATTCCCCCAAAGGGAGCGCTGGCGAAAACAGGTAAACCAAGCAAACCCAAAAATACATAGACCGTGACTGCCAGGCTACCATACTTTGGTCCCAGAATGAGGCCGGTCAGCATAATGAACAGAGGGAGCAAACTAAAGGGAATCAAAGCTGCTGAAGCCCAACGGGCTAGCATTCCAGCTAAGCAAAGCAGGGCAGCCATGGCAGCAGTTTTAGCAAGGTATCGAGTATCCATAGGAGTTGTTCATCCTTTCTGTATGAGCGATGTAGCGTTTCACTTTAAGCGATGTATAAATATGCTTTAATAATAAATGCGCATTGTAAACTTGGTGATGAAATTTAGTTTACAATATGATAAGATATTTGACAAGAGTATTTTGTGAGAGTATATGTATGAGTATTTGACGAGAGTATTTGGGATTGTGAAGTGAGTGAACGAACCATGAAGAAGACCTTAAGAGGTAAAAATATATGCTATGGCGTCCTAGATAGAATCGATTTTTCCTTGCAGCAAGGGGAAGTGGTCGCTCTTATGGGACCCAATGGCTCAGGAAAAACCACCTTGGCGCGCATCTTAGCAGGTTTCATTGAGCCGAAGGAGGGAGAGTTAAGGCTACTCCAGGATGGCGTCATCAAACCTTGGACAGAGGTGAAACGATGGCAAGAAATTGGGATTATCGGTCAACATCCCCGCCGCCAAATAATCGGGGCAACTGTCGCTGAAGAATTAGGCTTTGGCCTCTTAAATTTAGGCTATGAAGTAAAGAGAGTGCAGAAAATGGTGAAGGAGATAGCCAGAGAAATGGGTTTGGGGGCTCAGCTTAATCAATCACCCTCCACTCTTTCCGGGGGAGAGAGGCAAAGGCTTGTTCTAGCCTCCATCCTAGCCATAAAACCGTCCTTTCTTATCCTCGATGAGGCGCTGAGTATGCTGGATGAAAGAGCTCAAGAAGCATGCCTTGCTCAGTTAAAAGAAAAGGGCGAGGGAATGGCTCAACTCTGGATCACCCATGACCCTGAGCTGGCCGCTAAAGCCGATCGCCTCTGGGTGATGAGGGAAGGTAAGCTCTTAGATGTTGGGTTACCCCAAGCTGCCCTTCAGGATCGTGATTTTTGCCAAAGTCTTTCTCTTCGCTCTCTCCATAGACCAATTTTACTGGAGAATCGTAATTTAGGGAGTAGTAATTCAGAAAGTAGTAATTCAGGTGAGGGATTAGGGGATAAATATTTCAGAATACAATCCTTGCGACACTCGGGCGAAACTGATTCAAAACCACCCCTAAGCCAAGGCAACCCTCTGGAGTGGCAAGAGGCAAATTACCCCTCACGACTATTTCTTACCGAGACTATTAAAGATAAGAGCTTCTTGGCCATCCTCGGTCCTTCGGGGTCAGGAAAATCCACCCTGCTAGAGAGCGCAATCGCCTTGATTAAGCCTACGGAAGGCAAGTTTTGTGCGTTTGGTCAGGATGTTACTTTTGAGAACAGAGAATTAAGACGAAGAGCACGGCTTATCCTTCAAGAGCCAGGGGAATATTTTTTGGGAAGCACGGTCGAGGACGAAGTCTTTTACCTCCAAAGCAAAAAAGAGAGAAAAAGCAAGGCTGACCTTAACCTTGCCTATCTTGAGGTTTTCGGGGTTCCCCGCAAGCTGGCCACCGCCTATCCTGAGCGTTTGAGTGGAGGAGAGCGCCAAAGGGTAGCTTTAGCAGCCGCTTTGGAATCTCTGCCTGAGGTGCTTTTGCTGGATGAGCCATTGCTGGGCTTAGATGCAGAGGGATGGTCGATGTTCCGTGGACTTCTCAGAGAGTTGAAAGGTAAGCTAACCATCGTTTACGTCACCCATGATTTGTCAGAAGTTCGCGATCTGGCTGACAAAGTGTGGTTAATCGAAGAGGGAAAAGTCTCTTTCAATTGTCCCGCAAAGGATATCGATGGACAGGTAGGACGATTGAAGGAGGCTGGGGTTCGTTGCTAGGAAAAGAGCTATATTTACGCGCTGAAAGTCCTTTGCATAAAGCAGACCCCCGACTAAAAATCGGAGGTCTGGTAGGACTGGGGTTATTGATGACCACAGTCGAATGGGGAGGACTGCTCGCCTTAACCATTGCATTTATGATTCTGCTTGGGGTCAGTCATATCCCTCCCAAAGCTTTTCAAGCAGTCCTGAAGGCCACTCTCCTGCTGGGAACCTTCTACACCTTGATGATGGGTTGGAGTTGGGGCGAAGGCTGGCGTTTTTGGGAAGGATACTGGACCATGGAAGGAATACGGCAAGGACTAATGATGGGTTGGCGTATTCTTCTCGTCTTCCTGCTCACCCGGATCTTCTCCGCCGTTACTCTTCCCTCGGAACAAGGGGTAGGTATCGCCTTCTTTGTCGCACCCTTCTCCCGATTCACGGACAAGGCTGCGGACTTCGCCCTGCTAATCACCTTGACACTGCGGTTTATCCCGTTGCTCTTAGAGGAAGCTGGCTTGCTCTATAAAGCCCGTTTAGCAAAAGGAAGCTTACCTTCAGGCTGGCCCGGGAAAGTCAGAGACCTCGCCTTCCTCCTCCTACCACTGCTCCGCATCACCCTGCGTCGTGCTGAAGAACTGGCCGAGAACCTCGTGGCCAGAGGCTATGTCTCCGGAGGCTACCGAATCCTCAGCACAAAGGATTGGGAACGCAGTGATACCTGGGGAGCGGTTTTCCTCGTGCTTTGTGGTGTCCTCGCCTTAGTGGCCGATGGATGGGTTAGTTTACCTTTTTAAATTGTAAGTCAAGGAGATTTTTTAAGGGAAAATTAGCACACAAGTTGGTCTTGTGTGCTAATTTGCATCTATTTCTGCATTGTGAACTCAATCAAAACCAAAGTACTGGAATATCCCGCGAGCTACCCCGTGGGCCGCCTTCTTTCGAAACTCATCATCGGCAAGCAGCATTTCTTCCGTGGGATGAGAAATGAACGCTACTTCCACAAGGACTGCTGGCATTGTGGTTCTTCTTAAGACATAGAATTGGGAGTCTTTTACCCCAAGATCATCGGTACCCACCACTTGGGTCAAGGCCTTCTGAATTGATTGCGCTAGTTTAATACTGGAAGCTGCTTGAGGATTACCCGATGCGTAAAATGTCGTTGTTCCATGTGCAGTTTGCCAAGAGTCATTATGGAGACTTACGAACAAATCAGCGCTGTTCTTTTCAGCGATGGCCACTCGTGATTGTAAGTCAGCTGTTTGAGTGTAGGTTGTGTTCGCATCATAGGCGGGTGAATTATCATTCGTCCGTGTCAGGATAACGTTCGCACCGGCATTTTCGAGCTCAAGGGCTAAGAACTTGGCGATAGCTAAATTGTTGTTCATTTCTTGAGTCCCCGAAGGTCCAAGGGCACCGGGGTTCGGAAAACCATGTCCGGGGTCTACAACGATGGTTTTTCCAGCGAGCTTTGGCTCCTCCTCTTCAGGAATCGGCTCTTGTGGAGTTGGCACTTGGGGAGTCGGCTCCTGTGGGCTTTTGGGGAGCGGAGGCGTAATTAGCGATGATAATACGGCGTAAACGCTAGGTGATATGACCCCGGTTCCCCCTAAGATAAAGACACCCTGTAACGCTGACGTGGCAGGATCAAAAAGCTGAGCGATGGGGGAAGGTAAGGCATTGCTTTTGGTAATTAGCAGTGCAGAACTATTCTTCGCTGCTAAAATCGTGCCCACCATGGCATCCGGATATTGCTCACCCGAGGCAAAGTAAACATCATTTGAAGAAAAAGCGCCTTTAGCATAGGCGTAAAGCTGTGCTGCGGTATCATAGCGGTCAAGGCCGCCGAAGCGATGGTCAACAGGGATTCCATGGGTTTCTAACAGGGCGTCGGGGACAACAGAAGATCCCCCCACGACCATGACCTCAGCAGGGGTGTGCGCTTGATAATAGTTGATGACAGTTTCAGGAAGACTTCGGTTCGGAATTAGGATAATGGGGATATTCTTAATTCCTGCATAGGAAGCGGCCGAAAGGGCATCAGGATAATTATCGCCATTGACGAGAATCACGGAGTCGCTGTCGACCTTTTGAGCGATAAGGACCGAGGTATCATAGCGAGTCAATCCGCCGATGCGCTCCCAAGCGTAGTTAAATTCCGTAAGCTGGTCCTCAATCCGGGTGCTAAGGCGACCTTCTCCGCCAAGTAGAATGACTTTCTTAGCTTCAAGGCGTTCTAATTCTAACCTAATCCGCGGATCAAGGTCACCCCCACGGGTCAATAGCACAGGAGCATTCAGCTGAGTTGCAAAGGGAGTTGCAGCGAGGGCATCAGCATAGTTGTCATATTCATTCAAAATAACGGTTTCTGCGATGTCCCATCCTTGTTGAGCAACAGCAATGGACGTTTCAATGCGATCTTTACCGGAAATTCGCTGGACTGGAATTGATGAAGAGGCTGTGTCTTCTGCACCGAAGACCTGGATGGGTGCGAGGAAGCTTAAAATGAGCAAGAAAATAAGCATAAACCATAAAAATCGCACTCGTTGCATGAAAGACCTCCTCAAGAATTTTTTAATTATCATGCGACAAGTTGATTATAGATGAGATATGCGCTTTATTCATTAGATAAAATTTGGATGAATTACTTAAAATGACATTATAAGAGCAATTCAAACAGTTCAAAGGGGCTGGGGTTGTTGAATCGATGGGTAGGTCTTTTTAATGTGGCGAGAGAAGAATTTGGTATGCTGTGTAAAAAATGGGAAAATGAAGAGGAAATGAATGGTTTTATGGAGAATAACTGGTAATGATCTTGTGTGGGTAGGCGGGCGAGTACGAAGAATAGAAAAATTGCGCATTGATGTCGCGGAAAAAAGACCTTATCGAGATCAAATTTGTCAGATTGTGAAAATGAGTTTCAAGGGGGTATAGAGATGAAAAGAATTATTTTCGTAGGAGGGATACATGGTGTTGGGAAAACGTATTTTTGTAACAACCTGTTGGACAACTATAGATTAAAATCCTATTCAGCTAGTGAACTTATATCAAGAGTCAAGGAACAAATCTTAGGCTCAGAAAAAAGTGTTCAAGATATCATGCAGAATCAGGATATTTTGATTAATGCGGTTAAAGATTTAGATGATACAGATAGCTATATTATATTAGATGGACATTTTTGTTTGCTAAATAAAGATAGCAATGTTGAAAGAGTTCCGGATAAAGTATTTAATGAACTGCCTCTAGTGGCTATTATTGTATTAAATGATGACGTTGATAATATCATAGGCAGATTGAGAGAAAGGGATAATGTAATATATCCAAAGGCGCTTTTACGGAGATTTCAGGAGGAAGAGCTTAAATACTCTTTAAAAGTATCTGAACAGTTAAAGATTCCATACTTATCTTTTGGCAACTCAGAAGATTCAACAAAAGTTTATAAGTTTTTAGACAGCATAATAAATTAGAAAAGGCTCCATTTACTAATGCTTTAGGGGTATAATAATATCGAACGGATGTTCTTCGAAAGAGGTTAATTATGAGAATTTTATTAGATACTAATATAATTATTCATAGAGAAGCAGGTACGGTAGTTAATAAGGATATCGGTATATTATTTAGATGGATTGATAATTTACACTATACAAAATGTGTCCATCCCGTTACTGTTAATGAAATTAGTAAATATAAAGATCCTAAGACCTTAAGATCATTTAATATCAAGTTAGATAATTACAATGTCCTCAAAACGGAAGCGCCATTAAATCGAGATCTAGAAAGAGTTTCCCAGGAAATAGATAAAAAAGAAAATGATATTAATGATACTAGATTACTAAATGAACTGGTTTGTGATAGAGTAGATATACTGATAACTGAGGATCGAAAGATACTATATAAGGCAACTCTGTTAAATGTTATAGATAGAGTCTTTACTATTGATTCTTTCTTAGAAAAGATTACTTCCGAACATCCAGGTCTTACAGATTACAAAGTTCTAGCTGTAAAGAAAGAACTCTTTGGAAATATTAACTTAAGTGATGATTTCTTTGATAGTTTAAGGAAAGATTATGTGGGTTTTGAAAGATGGTTTAATAAGAAAGCCGATGAATTGGCTTATATCTGTAAACAAGGAGATAGTACATTAGCATTTCTTTATTTAAAAGTTGAAGATAAAGAAGAGAGTTATGCAGATATAAAGCCTTCTTTTCGTCCGAAGAAGAGATTAAAAGTTGGAACCTTTAAAGTTAACCTTAATGGCTTTAAACTTGGCGAAAGGTTTCTTAAAATAATCTTTGATAATGCAATATGCCTTAATGTTGAGGAGATTTATGTTACTATTTTTGATAGAACGCTTGAGCAAGAAAGGCTAATAAATTTGCTGCAAGACTTTGGTTTTTACAAACACGGCAACAAGATTAGTGCCTCAGGTGAGGAATTAGTTTTCGTAAGAGATTTTAGTATTAAAGTAGATATAAACAATCCCAAAATTACATATCCCTACATATCTAGTAGTAGTGAAAAGTTTATTGTTCCGATTTACCCTGATTATCATACTAATTTATTTCCTGACTCTATTCTAAAGACTGAGTCACCTAAAGATTTTGAGGAAAATGAACCATATCGAAATGCGATTAGTAAAGTATATATTACTCGTTCATTTGAACGCAATTTAAAATCTGGAAATTTAATAATTTTTTATAGAACTGGGGGATTATACAAGGGCGTAATTACAACTATTGGTATAGTTGAGAGTATTGTAACAAACATAAAAGATGAAAAGCAGTTTATAAGTCTATGTAAAAAGAGAAGTGTTTTCACAGATGAAGAGCTTTCTACACATTGGAATTATGATAGAAGAAACCGCCCGTTTATCGTAAATTTTCTTTATGTTAACTCCTTTCCAAAGAGAATTAACATGCAAAGACTAATAGAACTAGGCGTTATTGCTAACGTTAATTCCGCACCAAGAGGCTTTACGAGAATAACTCAAAAGAACTTTATCGACATCATTAGGGAGGCACAAGTATATGAAGGTATTATTGTCGATTAAACCGGAATTCGCCAATAAAATTTTTGATGGTAATAAAAAATATGAATATAGAAAATCCATTTTTAAAAGAAAAGACATAGATAAAGTCGTTGTGTATGCATCAGCACCAGTTAGCAAAGTTATTGGCGAGTTTGAAATCGAACATATCCTTTTTGATGATATAAGCACATTATGGGAGAATACAAAAAACTCTTCAGGAGTTAGTCAAGATTTCTTTTTTCAATACTTTGGTAATAAAAGTTTCGGCTATGCGATTAAAATTAAAAATTACCTTAGGTATGATGATCCTGTCTCATTGAAGGCTAATTACGGAGTAACTCCTCCACAATCATTTATGTATATAAAATAATTTGCATTGCGGGCAGTAAATTCAGTCTGCTTTTTAGAGACTTCGGCTAATACTGAATTAGCGTGATGAGGAAATGTGAATGCAGTAACCATATTTAGGGAATTTACGAAACGTTATCTGCAATGCGGATAATGATTAGCAATGTTGATTGATTTTAAAGTAAAAGCAATTTTCAAATGGACTTTGTGAGCCCAATAAAATAACTACCCAGGAGGTGTATTGCATGAAAACCATCGGTTTAATCGGAGGAATGAGCTGGGAATCCTCAGCTGAATACTATCGCATCATCAATGAAGAAGTTAAGCAAAGGCTTGGCGGTTTGCATTCGGCCAAATGTGTTCTCTACAGCGTCGACTTTGAGGAGATAGAGGTCTGCCAAAGCAATGGTGAATGGGATAAAGCTACTCAAATCTTAGCAGAGGCTGCCCGTGGTCTTGAGGCAGCGGGTGCAGATTTCATCCTCATTTGTACGAATACCATGCACAAAGTCGCCGATGAGATTCAGGCGGGCATTAACATTCCCATACTGCATATTGCAGATATTACCGCTCAACACGTTCTAGCTAATGATATTAAGACAGTGGGGCTCTTGGGGACAAAATATACTATGGAACAGGATTTCTATAAGTCACGCTTAGTGGCTAAGGGGATCAAAGTATTGATTCCCAAGGATATTGATAGGGAAATAGTAAATACAGTAATTTATAATGAGCTATGCCTAGGAAAGATTGTCGATGAATCACGTGCCAAATACAGAAGAATCATCGAAGGCTTAATCGAACAGGGCGCAGAAGGGATCATTCTAGGGTGCACGGAAATCGGCCTCTTAGTTAAGCCTGAGGACTCAGCTGTTCCCTTATTTGATACCACCTTGCTTCATGCACAAGGAGCAGTAAACTTTGCCCTTGAATAGTCTTTGCATGGCAACTGCTCAACCCAAGCCCATCGTTAGTTATCAGCGCATTGATTCTTACTTATTTGCCTTTTAGATAGGTGCTGGGTTCTTGGAACAGGATGAGCTCCGGTGGAGCAAAAGTAAAAATGACGAAAAGTGCGGCACTGGCAAGAAGAATGCTAAGCCCAAGCCAATTTAATACTGGCTTGGGTTTTGATTTAGTAAGAATTTTGTAACTCACCAGCTGACAGAGGATACATCCTAGGACGAAGGAAGAGATGTCAAGAAACATAATCGGCTTATCTGTAAATGCGGTATATGAATAAAAGACAATGACAATCAGCCCGTGTAAAGCCAAATTGCCTAAACCCTTGGCAAGGAAAAAGTTATGAGTTTTGCTTTTGATGAACCTATACTCGAGGAGTGAAAAGAGAACTAATGCCCAAAAACCTATCTTCAAATGCTCCCAGATGCTTTCATTGATGGGGCTAAAAATACTCCGGCAATTTCCCATATCTTGATCTTCTTGTGGTGCATAACATCGGCCACCTTTTAGCTATAGTGTTGCTTAGTGAGGATAGTATAGGTTGCCCTCGAAGGGGTGCAAAAAAACCAAGGGTTACCCGATGAGGGTAAGCCTTGGTTTTTAAAATTTACGAGCAATACTTTTATTTATTAAATTAGCAAACCAAACAGTTCAGGATTATCATTGATCTCCGTATATTGGAAACCTTTTTTATTCATGTTTTCCACAAGGGATTGATAATCTTCTTTATGGGTAAGCTCGATGCCGATTAGGGTTGGGCCTTTTTCCTTATTGTTGGATTTAATATATTCAAAGCGAGCAATATCATCATGGGGTCCCAGGACATCCACGACGAATTCCTTTAAGGCGCCGGGTCTTTGGGGGAAATTCACGATGAAATAATGCTTGAGCCCTTGATCGAGTAAGGAGCGCTCTTTGATTTCCGGAGTTCTCTCGATATCATTATTGCCGCCACTGATAATGCAGACCACGTTTTTGCCTTTAATCTTGTCCTGATAAGCATCGAGGGCTGCGATAGGCAGTGCACCGGCCGGTTCAACCACGATGGCACTATCGTTATACATTTCCAGGATGGTGGTGCATACCTTGCCTTCGGTGACGACGATGACATCATCAAGGACCTCTTGGCAGATGTCAAAGGTAAAATCTCCGACTCGTTTGACTGCGGTTCCATCAACGAAGCTATCGATTTTATCGAGGGTGACTACTTCACGTCGTTGCAAGGCTTCCTTCATGGAGGCGGCACCAGCCGCTTCTACCCCGATGACCTGAGTGTTGGGGCTTAAGCTTTTCATAGCAATCCCCACCCCGGACATGAGACCGCCCCCGCCGACGCCGCCGAGGACAAAATCTGCCGGGACTTCCAGATCATTGAGGATTTCCATGCCGATGGTTCCTTGACCGGCGATGACTAATGGATCATCGAAGGGATGGACAAAGGTTTTATTCGCTTCTTCGCAATGAGCTTTTGCTTGGTTAAAAGCATCATCGAAGGTATCGCCTGTTTGAATCACTTCGACAAATTCTCCGCCAAAGCGTTTAATGGAGGAGATTTTTTGTTTTGGGGTAGTGGAAGGCACGTAGATGCTGCCTTTAATGCCCAAAGCTTTGCAAGAGTAAGCGACTCCTTGGGCATGGTTACCCGCGCTGGCACAGACGACCCCACTGCTCAGTCGCTCTTGGGGAATGCTTTGGACCATATTATAAGCTCCACGGAGCTTGAACGAACGAACCACTTGCAGATCTTCACGCTTTAAAAAAATATTGCATTGGTATTTTTCTGAAAGAAGGTCATGACGATGTAAGGGTGTTTTGTTAATAACCCCTTTAAGGGTTTGACCTGCTTTGATGATATCCTCTAAAACTACTTTTGCCATCTGATTATCTTTGCCCCTTCCCGTCTTCCCACGGAAAAATATTAACCTTCTCCGCTGAACATCAAATCTATTAATTCTATCTATATCTATAATAAGTTATCTATTTATGATACTCTCGCTTTTTTGGGAAGTCAACCGCACTCGTTACGCAAAGACCGAGAAAACTTCAAACGCGGGGCGAAATATGCTACAATTTATTTAATCAGTTTTAGGATTTTGATTTTGATTATTAACTAATAAGGGGGTCTTTGTATGCCTTTGCTATATCGAATCATGTGGGCCTTGGCGATTTTCTTTGTGGCCATCACCACCGTGGTTTTCTCCGTCTGGATCATTATTATCGGAGCGGTACTCTATACCCTTTATCGTATCTACCTTTACTTTTTCCTCAAGAAAAGAGGGGTGAGTTTTCAAGGGAAGTCCGGGCAGAATGGGCGTATCTATTATAAGGTCTATACCAATACCGATTTCAAAGGCTATGGCCCATCCGCTGATCAGCAGTCCCCAAGAGGCTTTACCAACGGGGAAGTTATTGATATGCCTGTGGAGGAAATCACCGATTCACAGAGTTCTCTACCAAAGGAGTAGTAGATTTCAGCTTGCAGAAGCAGCTTATTCAGTATCTTATTTGAAGAATATATTAATGAGCTCGCGATACTCATGGAGGTTTTCAGCTAACTTTCAGTCTGTCTTCAGAATCATTTCAACGGGGTAGTAGATAATGAGGGTGTGAGCCCATTCGGTGTAAAGAGGTGATACCTATCCAGAAGCTCAAAGGGATAAAAATCCTGATCATTGATGATGAGCCCAATATTTTAGAGTTCCTGGCCATGGGATTGCTGAACGAGGGGTTCGAGGTGCAGACAGCTCCCGACGGGATGGCTGGGATTACCTTAGCTAAGCAATTCCATCCCCATATAATTATCTTGGATATTATGATGCCGGGTATGGACGGCTTTGAAGTGTGTCGTATGCTAAAAAAGCTGGAGCAGGTCTCCATCATCATGTTGACCGCTAAAGATGATGTCGAGGATCGGGTGAAGGGTTTGAGGACGGGTGCCGATGATTATATGGCCAAGCCCTTTAGCTTCGAGGAGTTGCTAGCGCGCATCTATGCCCGGGTTCGCAATCAGTTCCCGCATCTTTTGGAAGAGGTTACGGTAGGTCCTTTGCGCGTGGATGACCGACGCAAGGAAATCCTTTTTCATGATAAGGCCTTGGAACTATCTCCTACGGAATATGAACTGCTGAAGTTCATGATCCTTAACCAAGGGCTGGTGTTAAGCAAGTCGATGATTCTGGATAAGGTTTGGGGTTATGATTTTGTCGGGGACGATAATATTGTCGAAGTGTATATTCGCTCCTTACGAGAAAAGCTGGGCGATAAAGAGCATCGCCTAATCCGCACCTTGCGGGGAGCCGGATATCGGATGGATTTGCTATGAACAAGTGGCATCCTGTCAAAGATCGGTTTTCACTGAAAAACAGCGTTGACCCGCATTCTTTAAAATTCCAACTGCTTGCTCGCTCACTTTTCTTCCTAGCCATCATTCTCATATTGATTGGGATTTTTCAGTATGTCTTCCTCAAAGGGTTTATTTTATCGAGTACGGCATCTAGTATTCGCTCCCAGATGGCCTCTGTCCCTAGAGAAACTTGGACCCAGATGTTAATCTATGCCGAAATCAATGCCAATTTCAATCTTGAAAATGGGCCGGGGGAATTAGCGCCGGGTCGTAATCCGGAGAATGCGCCCAAGGGTGTTCCTGTCAATCTAATGGATTCAGCTATTGCCTACGTGGATCTGAACGGAAATCTTACCCCCCTAAACGGTGCGGGGAACTCATCCCCATCGCCCCAGCTCAGTGCAGCCCATTACCAAAAAGCGCTGCTGGAAACAGACACTCGTGATTATATGGTGGTGAAGACCTCCGAAGGCGAGGAACTGATGGTACTGCTTCAGCCTCTGAATTTTCGCGGCCACCTGATTGGGCAGATTCAGGTAAGCATGAGCACTCAGTTCGTCAATGATGTGTTATTTCGCCAGGTGTTCATCTTTATGATGCTTTCCTTATTAGCTCTCGCGGGCGGGTTAGTGGCCTACCAAGCCGTCATTAAAAGGACGCTGGTTCCCTTATCCAATGTCGTGGATACCATGGAAAGTATCGATGCCGGGAATCTCGATGAACGTCTGCCGGTGGCCCAAGGGCAAACGGAGATCGACAGCCTAGCGGAATCTCTTAACGGTATGTTGGAGAGGCTAGAGTCCTCCTTTGCCGCGGAGAAAGAAGCCAAGGAGCAGATGCGGCGGTTTGTGGCCGATGCTTCTCATGAGCTGCGGACGCCCTTGACCTCCATCCATGGTTTTCTGGAGGTTCTGCTGAGAGGGGCCATGAATCAACCGGATAAGCTGGACAAGTCCTTGAAGAGCATGTATGACGAATCAGAGCGGATGAAGAAGCTGATTCAGGATCTGCTCCTTCTAGCTAGACTCGATCGTTCTCCTGACTTGGAAAAAGAGGAGAAGGATCTGAAATCCTTGATTTTAGAGATGGAGCCCCAGTTGCGTATGCTGGCTGAGGAAAGAGAGGTTCAACTGGCTTTGGCCTCGGTGGGGCCGGTCTCTATCGATGTCGATAAGATCAAGCAGGTTATTCTTAATCTCTTCCAGAACGCGGTTCAGCACACAGATCAGAATCAGGGGAGTGTTCGTCTTTCCTTGCAGTCTGTGGGGACGGGCGTGGAATTAGCAGTGGAGGATAACGGACCGGGAATTACCGAAGATCATGTGGCCCATCTTTTCGAACGCTTCTACCGTAGCGATTCCTCGCGGGCCCGCAAATACGGCGGCTCAGGCTTGGGCTTAGCCATAACCCAGTCCCTAGTCGAGCTGCATGGGGGAACCATCCGGGTCGAAAGCAAAGTAGGGGAGGGTAGTCGCTTTATCGTTAGGCTGCCCAAAGCTTGAATGGGGACAACCCACAGGCCTCGCAAGGCTCAAAAGCTTCATATGGATGATAAGAATAACAAAGTGTCGTGACCTGAGTCACGGCACTTTGTTGCGTCATTAGGTATCCTAAAGTTAGGATGTAAAGCATCGTTTCACGGTGCATTGAGGGGGAATAGAAATGAGTCATGACTTACTGAAAAAACAACATACAAATATTCGTCAGCTTGTTCAGGAAATTGACCAAGAGATTAACTCTGGGAATTTGGAACAGAAGGCCTTTGATCTGTCCTTGAAGATAAGCAAGCTATCCGGTATTCTCGTCCTGCATTTAAAGTCTGAGGATGATTACCTTTATCCCAACCTAAAGGGTTCGGCGAATGAGGAAATGCGCAAGACTGCTCAACAGCTCTATTCAGAAATGGGCACATTAGCAGCAGATTTCATGAAGTATAAAAGTACATATATGTCCGCAACAAAAATAAAAGATAATATCCCCGAATTCCAAGAGGCCTCGAAGAAGATAATTTCTGCTTTAACCAAACGTTTAGATACTGAAGATCGCAGAATATATCAGCTCATTTAAAAATTGTCATCTAAAATAATCCATCTAAAGATAAGCAAAAACAAGCCCATGGGCTCTATAAGAAAGTCCATGGGATAATAACAGCCACGATTCGGTTTAGGCGGTGCGTTCCCCAAAGGTAGGCAGATTAAACAAATCTGTTACCGAAAGGGAACATACCTCAGCTATCGAATCGTGGCTATAATTTTTCATAAAGCCTATGAAATCAAATCAAAAAAGCTCATCTGATCGCTTTCCGGTATTCCGCGGAAGCAATCGAATTTCTTCAAGACATCGACGGTGGAATTGCCGATCTTACCGCGTTTTTTCACATCTTCGATGGAATTGAAAGGTTTTTCTTGGGCGGCGTTATAGAGCCCTTCGGCGGCCACCGTTCCCATGCCGGAGATGCTGTTCAGGGGCGGTCTTAAGGCGTTTTCCTCCACTTGGAATTTCGTGGGGTGGGATTGATAGAGGTCGATGGGCAGGAAGGAGAAGCCGCGCTCATACATTTCCAGGACAATCTCCAAGTCATCGTACATATCCTTATCTTTAGGCGCTGCTTGATTGCCCAAGTTCTCGATTTCCTTCATCTTCGCCTTCACTTTTTCTTTGCCATAGATCATAAATTCAGCGTCAAAGGCTTTGGCGCGGATGGAGAAGTAGGCCGCGTAATAGGCCAAGGGGATGTGGACCTTAAACCAAGCAATTCGGAAGGCCATCATTACGTAAGCTGCCGCATGGGCTTTGGGAAACATGTATTTGATTTTACGGCAGGAATCGATATACCACTCCGGAACATGATGTTCGCGCATTAAGGCTTCATACTCCGGCCATTTGGCATCCTTTAAGGCTTTGCCCTTTCGAACCAGCTCCATGATTTTAAAGGCGGTATTCGGGGGTAGACCCATACGAATCAGGTAAGTCATGATCTCATCGCGAGTACACACAGCTTCGCTCAAGGTCACGGTGCCGGCATCGATTAATTCTTTGGCGTTGCCCAGCCAGACATCGGTTCCGTGGGAAAGTCCCGAAATACAGATTAAATCCTCGAAGGCCTTGGGCATGGTGTCTAAAAGCATGCCGCGCACGAACCGGGTTCCAAACTCAGGGACGCCGAAGGTTCCTACCTTAGAATTGATTTGCTCGGGGCTTACTCCTAAAGCCCTTGTGGAGGAGAAAAGGGACATGGTCTCAGGATCGTCCATGGGGATCGTTTTCGGGTCCACTCCGGTTATATCTTGCAGCATACGAATAACCGTAGGATCATCATGCCCCAGGATATCCAGCTTAAGCAGATTCTGGTCAATGGAGTGGTAGTCAAAATGGGTGGTGATGATTTCCGAGTTGGGGTCATCGGCAGGATGCTGAACAGGGCAGAATTCGAAGATCTCCCGTCCTTTCGGAACGACGATAATACCCCCCGGATGCTGACCTGAGGTTCTTTTGATTCCTGTGCAGCCTTTGGCAATCCGCACGATTTCGGCCTTGTTGGCGGTGCTGCCTTTTTCTTCGAAATACTTTTTCACGTAGCCAAAGGCTGTTTTATCGGCGATGGTGCCGATAGTTCCCGCCTTGAAGGTGGTGCCCTTGCCGAAGATGACCTCCGTATATTTATGAGCCTTCGCTTGGTATTCTCCCGAGAAGTTTAAGTCAATATCCGGCTCCTTATCGCCGTTGAAGCCTAAGAAGGTTTCAAAGGGGATATCGATGCCGTCCTTGTCAAGATTGGCTCCGCAAACAGGGCAAGCTTGATCGGGCAAGTCAAAGCCGATTCGTCGATCATGGTCGGAGAAGTCCGAGTAGTGACAGCTGGGGCAACGGTAGTGAGGCGGTAAGGCGTTGACCTCGGTGATCCCAGTCAGATAAGCGACCACGGAAGAACCTACCGATCCCCGGGAACCGACCAGATAGCCATCCTCGTTGGATTTCCAAACCAGCTTTTGGGCGATGATATACATGACAGAGAAGCCGTTTTGGATGATGGAATCCAACTCGCGCTCCAGCCTTTTCTCCACGATTTCTGGCAAGGGATCGCCATAAAGCTCATGGGCCTTGCTATAGGTAATTTCTCTCAGAGTATCCTCGCAGCCCTCGATATGAGGGGTGGCTTTCTCTTGGGAGATAGGGCTAATGGGCTCACACCAACTGGCAAGGAGATTGGTGTTGGTGACCACCACTTCATAAGCTTTGTCCTCGCCCAGATAGTAGAACTCCCCGAGCATTTCATCGGTGGTTTTGAGATAAAGAGGGGGCTGGACATCCGCGTCCTTATAGCCTTGACCCGCTTCTAAGATCCGCCGGTAAATCTCATCCTGAGGATCGATGAAGTGGACATCCCCTGTGGCGACCACGGGTTTATGGAGTTTTTCACCGAGTGCAACGATTTTGCGATTGATTTCCATCAGGTATTCTTTATTGGGTACTTGCTCGGTGCGGACCAGGTAGTCATTATTGTCTAGGGGTTGGATTTCCAGATAATCGTATTCTTCGGCGATGGCTTCGATTTCTTCGGTAGATTTGCCCAAGAGGATCGCTTGGAATAGCTCGCCCTCGCTACAGGCGCTACCTAAGATGAGGCCTTCCGAGTATTTCTTGAGGAGGCTCTTTAAGATCCGTGGCTTTTTATAGAAATAATCCAAGTGGGAGTAAGAGACAAGCTTATAGAGATTCTTTAATCCGGTATAGTTCTTGGCAAGGATGATGGCATGATAGGTTTTGAGCTTCTTATATTCTTCCTTTTTCGCTACTTCATCCGCCGCCATCAGGTCGATATCTTCGAGGGTCACTGCCCCTCGTTCCTTGAGCTTATCCAGCATGATATTAAACACTTTTACTGTGGTATCCACGTCATCTAAGGCGCGATGGGCAACCTCCACGTTGATCCCCAGATTCTTGGCAATCCGTCCTAATTTGTAGGTTTTATATTCTGGGAAAAGCTCTTTAGCTAGAGCTAAGGTATCGAGGTAGGTGTAGTTAAAATCATAGCCTAAGAGCTTGGCATTATGCTTTAAAAAGCCCATGTCAAAATCGGCATTATGGGCGACCAACACGCTGTCCTCCAAAAAATCTAGGAGCTTGGGCAGGACCTGATCGATGGTCTCCGCGTTTTTGACCATATCATCCGTGATGTGAGTTATCTCGACAACGCGGGCGGGAATCGGTTTTTGGGGATTGACAAAGCAGGTAAATTGATCAATGACCTTACCGGCTTGAACCTTCATGACCCCTATTTCCGTGATTTTCTCTGTAACGGCAGAGAAACCGGTGGTCTCCAAGTCCAACACACAATAGGTGGTATCGATGGGCTGGCCTTGGGGATGGGTTACGGCGGGTTTTTTATCCGGAGCCAAATAAGCCTCCACCCCATAGATTACCTTGAAATCGGGATTATCCCGGCCTAAGAGTTTATGAGCCTCAGGGAAGGACTGCACGACCCCGTGATCGGTGATGGCGACAGATTTCATGCCCCAGCTCATGGCCCGCTTGATGAAGTCCGTGGCACTGGTCATGGCATCCATCTGACTCATTTGGGTATGCAGATGCAGTTCGACGCGCTTTTCCTTGGCTCGGTCCTGACGGACAATCTTCCGGATTCCTTCAACCTCGATGATGGTATTGGCGATCAGCTCGATTTCCCCGGAAAACTTACTCAAGCCGGCATTGCCGGAGAGCTTGACCCCTTTGGCCTTTTGTAGTCGAGATAAAACCTCCCCATCTTCGCCGGGCTTGAGGAAGGCTTTGCAGGTGAGGGAGCTTGAGCCATCATATAAGTCAAAGGAAATCAGGGTTTTACCGCTTCTCAATTCCTTAGATTCAACATTCGATAGTTCACCCTGAAGGGCGACTTTTCCCTCATCGGGGGTAATATCGATGATTTTAATAACTTTATCCTTAAGGGTTGCATTGCGGCCCAAAATCAACTGGGAATCGCCCTTTTTGCTGTCCGCTTCGGCTTTGCCTTTGCCATTTGCTTTTTCTTTTCCCTTTGGACCCGTTTCTGAAGGGGCTTCTGCTCCATCGTTAAGGACAACAGACCCAGGGGGGGTGCCGGTTGGAAGGGGGGAGACCATCACTTGCTCTTGGATCAGTATCATTTCTCTTTCCTGAATAGCCTCTTGGAGTCGAATGACTTCTTCGGGGCTGACTTGATCAACAAAGTGAACCTGATAGGTTGTTCCATAAAGGTTTTGGACGGTTTCTTGGATGACCTTGTCGTAACCTTTACCTTTAAGTAAGTAGGATACCGCAATTTTAAAGGTAAAATTAATCCGCTGTTCGGTGATTTCATAGTCGCAGTTATTGATAGCGGATTTAAGAAGAGGGTGTTTACGAGTCAACATCCCCAAGATGTTTTTTAGTTCCGCCTCAAGAGGTTTTTTTGAGACACCCTCGGCATACTCGACGATGATCTCAGAATCATCTAAGGATAGCCGTTGGCGGATGAACTGATTCAAGGCAGCGATTTCTTCGATGCTAATATATTGATCAGAGCAGATCCTCATCTCTAAAGCTTTGCTCTTTTCTTTTAAAACCACGGCTTTTACGAGAGCAGTGCTTAAATTCAACCCCGCCTCATAATCGCTAAAAATTTCATTTACACTTTTCATCTTTGCTCCCTAATTCTCCCCATACTCTGTCGTTTTCTTTGCGCAGCTATTATGTATCTACTGTTCATTTTAACATGAGAGTCTCGCGGACAGAAGGAGTTATTTTTACTTGACAATACTTAAAGATCTGTTATAGAATACATTAAACGCAATATACGAATACTATATTAAATACACTGATGAGGATTAGTAGAATGTTTCGGAGCGCCTAGAGAGCTGTTGGTTGGTGGAAAACAGTGGCCAAGATGGATTCGAACTCACCTCGGAGTAGCTCGCTGAAATGATGAAGAGTAGGTAGAGCCGGAGCCTAACCGTTACAGTAGGAGGATATAAGGTCGCAAAGCGCGTAAACAACGACTGACGAGCTTTCTTGATCCGTATCTGTTGAGTGCAGGCCGTGAGGCTTGAATGAGAGTGGTACCACGTAAGATGTTAAGTCTTTCGTCTCTAAGGTTATAGAGATGAAGGATTTTTTTATTTTCTGATTTAAAAAATGTGAAACTGCAAGGATATGAGAAAGGACGATGAAGGGATGAAAAATTGTAATAAGTATCAACGGGGCTATTTTATGCCACCGCTAACCTCTTTTAAATGGGCGCAACAGGAGTATGTCACGACCCCTCCGACTTGGTGCAGTGTGGATCTGCGTGACGGCAATCAGGCCTTGGTGGTACCCATGAGCTTGGAGGAGAAATTGGAGTTTTTTCAACTGCTAGTGAAGGTCGGCTTCAAGGAAATCGAAGTGGGCTTTCCCGCGGCCTCCGAGACGGAGTATACCTTTTTGCGCACTTTGATTGAGCAGGATCTGATTCCTGAGGATGTCAGCATCCAGGTGTTGACCCAATCCAGAGAGCATATCATTGAGAAGACCTTTAAAGCTTTAGAAGGGGCTAAAAGGGCCGTGGTCCACCTTTACAACTCAACTTCGGTTGCCCAACGAGAGCAGGTCTTTAAGATGACCAAGGAAGAAATTATTGAAATCGCGGTCAGCGGTGCTCAATTGCTGAAGCAATATGCTGCCAAGACGGAAGGCAACTTCCGATTTGAATATTCACCGGAAAGCTTTACGGGCACAGAGATGGAATTCGCTCTGGAGATCTGCAACAAGGTTCTTGATGTGTTTGAACCCACCCCAGAGAATAAGGTAATTATCAATCTGCCGGCAACTGTGTCCATGTCCATGCCCCACGTCTATGCCAGTCAGATTGAGTATATGAGCGATCATTTCAAGTATCGGGATAATGTGATTCTTTCCCTCCATCCTCATAATGACCGAGGCACTGCGGTAGCTGATGCTGAGTTGGGCTTGCTGGCCGGTGGACAGCGCATCGAAGGGACCCTGTTCGGGAATGGGGAGCGTACGGGTAATGTGGATATCGTTACCTTAGCCCTCAATATGTTTTCCCATGGAGTGGACCCCGGCTTGAACTTTGAAAATATGCTGGATATTACTGCTGGCTATGAAAAGCTAACCGGAATGAAAGTCCACGAACGTCAACCCTATGGAGGCAAGCTGGTTTTTGCAGCGTTCTCCGGCTCCCATCAAGATGCCATTACCAAAGGAATGAAATATCGGGAAGAACGCGACTGCAACAACTGGACTGTGCCTTATCTGCTCATCGACCCTCAGGACATTGGCCGGGAGTATGAGGGAGATGTCATCCGTATCAATAGTCAATCCGGTAAGGGGGGCATTGCCTTCCTGCTGGAACAGCATTATGCTTTTGATTTGCCGGCTAAGATGCGTGAGGACTTCGGTTATAAGGTGAAGAATGTCTCAGATCAGCTGCACAAAGAGCTGATGCCCGTAGAAATTAAAGATATTTTCGTCAAGGAATATGTCAATATTGACAATCCAGTTGAACTGGTCAATTTCCGGTTCAACGGCCAGGAAGATTTCCACACTACCGTCACCATACGTTACAATAATGAAACACTGGAGTTATCGGGAAAAGGAGAGGGACGTCTCGACGCAATCAGCAATGCCCTCCAGAGCCAACTGGGGTTATCCTACTCCAACCTTAACTATAAAGAGCATGCACTGGAGGTAGGCTCCAAATCCCAAGCGGTTTCCTATGTCGGCATTACCGGTCCCGATGGTGCGATGCACTGGGGCTGCGGAATCCACATGGATATTTTCACTTCCTCAGTGAAAGCCTTATTTAGTGCCATCAATACCATGAAAAAGGCGATTTAACTTCGGACCATGAGATTAAATATCAAACTATGATTTGAAACACATTTCTCCCAATCAGTTCATGGTATCCTTCTTAATATGAAGTATAGAGTTTGGCAGTAAAGCGGGACTCAAGGTAAGGATGGGATAATGATGAAGAACATGAACTATTCGGTAGGACTGGAACATGATGATTATGCAAATGATCGTGACCTTGTCATTAAGGATGCTCTAGAGGCAGTAGCTGATACAGGAGTGGGCTATTATGTCAACGTTGTGACACCGGCCACCTTTGGCAATCCGGCCGATTACTTGACCGAACTACTGGACCAACGGTTTGGGGAGCGTATCAAGTACCAATTCATCGATCAATGCGGCTGCGGTGGCTATGTACTGCGTGTCTGGAAGCTATCTGAGAAGTAGGGGATTAACGACAAGAAGACGACCTTATCTTACTGCAAAAGTAGGATAAGGTCGCCTTTATACTTACTCCAGAATGGAATCAATAAATAGGGTGCGTTCTTCCACCAGATTGTATTCCTTGGCCTGAGCACTAGAGAAGTCTTCATCAGCCAGCACAACCCTAACGATGGGGCGCATGGGGAGGCTTTTATTCTGATCCACAACGATGCCGATTTCGCCGGTGCTTAATTTAACGGTACAACCGGTCGGGTAAGCGGCAATATGTTTAAGAAAGGTAATGATTAAATCCCTAGGGAAGAATTTATCGGAGCTACCCATCAAAATCTCGCAAGCTTCATACGGTGCGATATGGGTATGGCCGGGGCCGTCATTGACCAGGTTATCATAAAAGTTTGCGATGCCAACAATCTGGGCCCAGTGATGGACGGAATCGCCCTCTAATTTTCGGGGATAGCCGCTGCCATTAAAATACTCATGATGTTGAAAGGCGATATGGGCACTGAGCAAATTCAACTCGCGCTTGGTGCGCAGGATATCAAAGCCATGGTTGGCGTGAGTTTTGTAGAGCTCTGCTTCTGCTGGGGTAAAGGGCGTCCGCTTCTTGAGGAGCTCCTTGGGTAGCTTTACCGTGCCAATATCATGGAATAAGGCGCCAATCGCTAGTCCTTGCAGGCTTTCGTGGTCTAGCTTGAGGGCTTTTCCGAGCACAGTTGAGAGAACGCAGACATTGACAGAATGAGCAAAGACATGATTATCATAGGTTCGCATATCGGTTAAACCGATAAAGATATCTTTCTGGAAAAGGATATCCTGAATAATATTATCAATCGATTTTTTGGCCGTAAAGCCATCAAAGTCCTTGCCGACTTTAACCGCTTGTACCGCGTTGTCTAGGGAGGACATGGCTTCGCGACGATGCTCTTCGGAAATGACATCTTCGATCACGATATCTTTACTTACTTCATCGTCAATGTAGACAATGCTGATGCCAAGTTTATTTAAACGATTAATATATGAGGCAGAAAGTGCCATTCCTTTTCCTAACAAAACTCGTCCATCATTGGTATATATGGTACGACCCAGAATATCTCCTTCTTGAAGTCGATGAGTACTTACCTGGCGCAATTTTATCTTCCTTTCAAAATCCTTTTCGAAGCAATTCTAAACCCGGATTAACCCGTGTGCAAAATGAAAAATCGCCATAATTTGGCGACAATTTCAAAGTTTAAGTGTTCGGTAGCTTGGCAATCATCAGGTGTTTCCTGGAAGACCCATAGCTTTGCGTCCTTGGCTTTCACCAAGTTTGCTATTGTCGATCTTTATGTTTTCAATTTCCTGCTTGCGCATATGTATATCCATTATAATTGCTAAATTTCCTCTGGACAAGGAGCTATCATGAATTTACTCGAATTTAATGGTGCTTGGCGATAGTTTGGGCCATCTTTGAATCTGTATTTATTTATGTTAGAATTATCAGAACGTTATCTATCTTTGGGATCGGGAGGGGGCTTTTTATGGATCAGGGGAATTCAAACAAAACTCAGGTTGTCAAGATAGTGGGAACAGATCAGTGTGAAGCGCATGTGCATATTGCAGTGGAAAAGGCCCTCACCATCTATATCAATGGAAAAGAGTTCGCGACCATGGTCTGCACCCCCAGCCAAGGAAAGGAATTGGCCGTGGGCTTTCTTTGTTCGGAAGGTATTATTAATCATCTCGATGAGATTAAGAAGATCACCTTTGATCAGCGGCAGGGTTTAGTTTGGGTGGAGACTAGTTCAGAACGTACTTTAAGTGAGGATCTCTTTCTGAAACGCTATATCACTTCCTGCTGTGGCAAGGGCAAAAGCACCTTTTACTTTGCCAACGATGCCCGACTTGCCCAGAAGGTTGAGAGTCAATTAAAGATCCCTGTTCAAAAAGTGAGCGAGTATATTAATCTGTTGGAAGAGGGCTCAGAGCTTTTTCATCTTACCGGAGGAGTCCACGGCGGGGCCTTAGCATCCGAAGGGAAGTTAGATTATCAGGCTGTCGATATTGGACGGCATAATGTGCTTGATAAACTATATGGCCAAGCTTTTTTGGAGAAGGTTAATCTTTCTCAAAAAATCATTGTTTTTAGTGGTCGCATCTCCTCAGAAATTGTGATTAAGACAGCGAAGATGGGCTGCCCTATTCTGGTCGGGGTATCCGCACCTACGGACCTCGCTCTGCGATTGGCTGAAGAGTTGGGCATTACAGTCATCGGCTTTGCCCGCAAAAACTGTATGAATGTCTATACCCACCGGGAGCGGGTTCTCGTTGCCGAAGCAGAGACCACGTTTGAGGTGTAGGTAGAGTTAAAAATGGAATTTTTCTGGTGGAGTCGTCACGACAATGAGTTTACGCGGGAGCTTAACGTCTTTGGCATCCCAATGGAGAATCGAGGCATCGAAATATAAAGCGTCCCCTGCTTTAAGGGTGTAGTCCTCTTTTCCCACATTGATGGGACTTTCTCCTTCTAAAACATAGAGCAATTCGACTCCCTCATGTGAGTAAATTTTTTTATCCAGATCGGACATATCCACACAATAGGCTCCTATCTGGTCCGTAGGCGATGGATTGATGAGTAGGCGCCAATTTTTATTTTCAGAATGCAGATATTCTTGCTCATGCATTTTCAGATGACTATAGACCACTTCGGAGTTTGGATCGAGAAAGAAGGACTCGACAGGAACATTCAAGATTAGAGCGATTTTTTTAAGAGTAGTCAAGGAAGGGCTAACGATATCCCTCTCAATGAGGCTGATATAGCCATTGCTTAACTCCAATTGCTGTGCTAATTGAGTAGTTGTGAGATTGAGCCTTTTGCGAATGGCACGAATGGATTCACCGACTTCAATCAAGAATAATCGCCTCCCTAGTTTAGATATGTAGGGTGTAGGGCTTAAAAAACTTCAGGTGGGGTCGTTGCCACAAAGAATTTAAGAGTCCCTTCAGATTTTTCGCTAATCCAATGGGGAATCAGGCCATTAAAATAAAGGGTATCACCTTTACTAAGGAAAAATTCCCTCTGTGCTACATGAAAGCGCATGTCACCCTCGAGGACTAAGATGAATTTATCCCCTTGGTGAACAGTAATACCCTCGGCAAGCTCGGTGATCTCAGCAATATAGGCACCGAGATGATTATTCTGACCGCTATTGTTGATAAGGAAGCGCAGGGTTATGCCCGCATTTAATAAAATGGTCCGTTGGGCTTCTTCGGGTATATACTCTGAGGTGAATTTGGGGTTTACAAAAAAGCTCGAGATGGGAAGTCCTAAAGCATGGGCGACCTTCTCTAAAGTAACCAAGGAAGGACTGGCTAGATTGCGTTCGATTTGGCTTAAATGACTAATGGTTAATTCAGTTTTCTCCGCAATATCTCTCAAGCTGAGCTTTTGGTTTTTGCGGATCATGCGGATTGCCGAGCCTATATCCGCCAAAATGATTCCTCCTATCCTTTGTAAATGAGTTAGCGTCATTATACCTGATTTCTCCAAAATATAGTAGTATAAGGTTGAATGTTGTCGAAAAAGATTTGAAAACGGACTAGGAGAACTATGCATTATAAAAATATCAGAGCAGGGAAATTTATATCTCGCCCGAATCGCTTCATCGCGAGGGTAGAAATTAACGGCAAAGAAGAAGTCTGCCATGTTAAGAATACGGGACGCTGTAAAGAATTATTGCTTCCCGGAGTCGAAGTCTATGTACAGGAAGCTGACTATGAGCATCGGAAAACCAAGTTTGATCTTATCGGGGTCCGCAAGGGGAACAGGCTAATCAATATGGACAGCCAAGTACCAAATAAAGTTTTTCGGGAATGGTTAGAGGGGCGGGAATACTTCCAAGATCTCCGGCTTATCAAGCCTGAAAGCAAGTTCCAAACCTCCCGCTTTGATTTTTATCTGGAAGCAGCCCAAAGGAAGATCTTTGTCGAAGTGAAAGGGGTTACCTTAGAGGAAGAGGGAGTGGTTCTCTTTCCTGATGCTCCCACGGAACGGGGCGTTAAGCACATTCTTGAGTTATGTCAGGCTATCGATGCTGGGTATGATGCTTATATTGTGTTTATTATTCAGATGAAAGATGTCAAGTTCTTCACCCCAAATGCGAAGACCCATCAGGCCTTTGCCGAAGCCTTAATTCAGGCTAAGAACCATGGGGTTAAGATTCTGGCTCTGGACTGCGAGGTCACGGAAGATTCTATCGAGGCCAGAGATTTTGTTGAGGTAAGGCTGTAGGTTGCGTTGAATAGAATATACTAAAGAAGATGCAATGAAAATAGTATCAACGAAAGTAGTATCGACGAAAGTAGCCAGAGATATAAAAAATCAGCTGGCTACTTTTTATGTGTATCCGTAAATGGTGTGTATCTACTGGCATGCGTATCGACTAGGAAAGCTCACTTCAAAAGACGGCTTACAATCTCAATGACTCGGTCTTGTTCCGCCTCGGTCATATTCGTCCCGGAAGGGAGACAGATTCCCTTGGCAAAGAGCTCATCGGAGACACTTTTCCCGATTTCATGAGGATAATAAGGACAATCTTTAAAGACAGGCTGGAGATGGAGTGGTTTCCACACGGGGCGAGCTTCAATATTATGTTCTTCCAAGGCAATAAGTACATCATTGACCGTGACACCGGTTTTTTCAGGGTCGAGAGTTAGGGTGGTCAGCCAACGGTTGCTGCGACCGTAACTTGCTTCAGGCATAAAGTCTAAGCCGTCCACCTTGTTAAGGGCGGCATAGTAACGGTCAAAGATGGCACGACGGGTATTGACGCGCTCATCGATGACTTTCATCTGACCGCGACCAATACCGGCTAAGACGTTGCTCAAGCGATAGTTGTAGCCGATCTCGCTATGTTGATAGTGCCGCGCTTTGTCTCGAGCTTGTGTTGCCCAGAACCGTACTTTATCTAAAGCCTTCAGATTATCGGAAACGAGCATCCCTCCACCGGAGGTGGTGATGATTTTGTTACCGTTAAAGGAAAAGACTCCGAATTTGCCAAAGGAACCGCAGGGTTTACCCTGATAGGTGGCTCCGAGGGCCTCAGCGGCATCTTCAATTACCGGAACCTGGTAGTGTTCGAGCAACTCAAGCAGAGGCTCCATAGAGGCGCTTTGTCCATAGAGATCGACGATAATCGCCGCTTTGGGTAGCTTTCCTGTTTTTTTGAGTTCTTCTAAGGCTCGGGCTAAGGCCTGTGGGGACATGTTCCAGTTGCTTGGGTCAGCATCGATAAAAACGGGTACTCCCCCTTCATAAATGATGGGGTTAGCACTGGCGGAAAAGGTTAGGGATGAACAGATGACAGAATCGCCTCGGTTTACGCCTAAGTATTTAAGTGCTAAATGAAGAGCTGCTGTCCCCGAACTCAAGGCAACAGCCCCTTGGACACCGACATAGTCAGCAACCTGGCGCTCAAAGGCTTCCACATTCGGGCCTAAAGGGGCAATCCAGTTCGTCGCAAAGGCTTCCCTGATATAGTCTTGCTCATCACCGCTCATATGAGGGGATGAAAGGTAAATTCGTTGTTCTGCTTCTGTGTCCATAGATATCTCCTCCTAACGCATTAATTCAGTAATCTGCCTGTATAATTCAACTATTTAAGTGTGTTGTATTTAGTGTTGTGTTTAGCGCTTTTCATAACGACTTACAGCGAGAAGGTGGTAGCGAGCCACGAAGGTGATCATGGTGGCGATGACCACGATAAGTGAGATGGCCGCTAAAGCAAGGGATTGACGCGTATAGGTTAGAAACCCTAACAAGCCTCCGCAAGCCGTCACTCCATAGACGGTGAAAACGGTGGACAGATAACCCATTCCCATTTGATCCATCAGCAAATTATAGCTGTGGCTACGATCGGGAGCAAAGATGGGTCGGTGGTTGACTTTGCGGCGGATAATGCTTAAGGCGATATCGAATAAAGGATAGGAGAGGATGAGTAAGGTCACTGCCCCACCAACCCAGGGTGACTCTGCACTTCGCTGGACTAGGATGCCCATCACCGCCAAGAGATAGCCGAGGAGCATACTGCCCGTATCTCCCATAAATATTTTGGCGGGTCGAAAGTTATAGATAAGAAAGCCAAGGATTGAACCCAGGAGCGGAAGTGCGATGGTTTCTAAGCTAGGCACCCCGAGAGCGAAGAAAATGAGCGTTGCTATTCCAGCGACCCCGCCGGCTAGGCCATCCATGCCATCGATGAGATTGAAGGCGTTCATCAGCCCGACGATCCAAATCACGGTGATTGCCGTGTCCAGCAGGTTGCCAAAGAGTACGAATTGATAGCCACCGGCTGTAGTCAGCAAAGCGAGGGCGAATTGAGCAATGAGTTTAGCATTGGGACTTAGATTTTTCAGGTCATCCAGTAAGCCTAAGGTGGTGGCTCCCACCATCAACAGGGCCAAAGCCAATAAGGCCGTCCCTTGGCCACTAATGAAAAGCCCTCCAAGTAAGCCGAGGAGAATGGCTATCCCTCCGGCTTTAGGAGTTTCACGGGTATGAATGCTACGGTAATTAGGCTTATCAATAATTCGGTAACGGATCACCAAAGGGATAAGTATCACCGTTAGAGCTAGGCTGAGGCTAAAACTCATGGTTTGTCAACTCCAGTAAAGATTTGTTTAACTAAGGATATCAATGATCCTAAACCATAAGATATATGTAAGCTGGGGAAAAGGAAGACAAGTTGGAAAAATTCCGGCAAACTCCCGGCTAGGCGTGCGCTGACCAGAAGGTCCAAGAGGAGATAAGGGCCCGCGACGAGGGCTAGCCACCAGGGACTAGTAAAGATGGCTAAGAGTGTCGCTCCCAGAAGTGCCAGCACAAAGACTAAGGGCACAAAATGGCGCCAGGAAAGGGATTGCGCGCATAATCTGGCGGTGATGATATTCCAATACCCATTGCCATAGCCCTGCTGCACAAAGCGCGTAAAGTTTTCCCGCGGCGCATAATAGGATTCAATGGCTGGGTCAAAATACAGAGTATGGCCTAACTTACGGAGGCGATAGTTCAGTTCGATATCCTGATTGCGAATCAGACGCTCATCAAAAAGACCGGTCTCTTTTAAGACATCCATCCGGTAAGCGCCATAGGCGACTGTATCCACATAATCCGGGGTATCGGAATAGCGAAATTTGGAATTGCCGACCCCAAAGGGATGCCCCAAAACCTTACCGGCAAGCTTGGCGAATTCCCCTGAGGAGCGATTGATGAGGCGGCCACCCACGGCGGCCGCGTTCGTCGTCTTCAGGGCTTGGACGCTGTTCTTAATAAAGTCCGGATGAGCCGTAGCGTGGGCACTGAAGACCACCCCGATTTCTCCTTGGGCCGACTGCAGGCCGATATTCATCCCGGTAGGGGTAAACCCTGTCGGATTATCTAAGAGTTTAACCGGATAGAGCTTGCCCAGTTCTTCCACAATCTCTCGGGAACCATCTGTGGATTGACCGTCGACGATGATGATTTCCAGTTGCTCGAGGGGGTAAGTTTGCTGGACAAAGGTTTGAATACAACGATCGATATAAGCTTTCTCATTGCGCATCGGAATCACGATGGATACGAGCGGCTGAGCGTCACTAATCAAGAGGCATCCCCCGTTCAAAATCAGGCCTACTGTTATTCTGCCATGGTTTTCACCGTTTTACTACTGGCCATTACCTAGTTTAGCGGATTGTATCGAGATAACGGAAGCTGCGGTTGGAGATAAAATGCTCCTCCTTGCTGTTAAGGACCAAGGAAACAAGCATAGCCATACTCACCCAGAGCACGGGGTCTTCAAAGAAGCGAGCTTCCATCTGAGCACTGATAAAGATAGTCAAAATCCAACCGAAATAACCGATACCTAGGATAAAGGTATGGCGAACTTTCTGACTTAGGCTATGGAGGGCATAGATGAGGCTTAGCAACAGCAAGCTCAAACTGATGAGACCAAGCCACCCCAGCTCGGCCATGACGGTTATCACTGAAGTGTGCGATAGGCTTACCCCATCCCCCACAGTCTTATAATCAATATAGTTGGTCAGAAATCGGGTCTGAAAAGCTCCCAGCCCAACCCCCCAAAGAGGATTATCTTGGAACATGCGCACTCCGACTTTAATGAGATAAAGGCGTTCGGAGCCGATGGAAGTAAGGTCTTGTTGAATCTTTAAGAATCGTTCTAGCATCGTCGGATTGAGCAGAACGGCTCCGAGGCCGATCGCGCCGGTAATGCCTACGGGTAGCGCAATACGTTTGCTGCGGAGCATAATGAGGATGAAGACCATCACCACAGCCAAGGTGAGAAGGCCTCCCCGAGACATGGTAACGACGAGCTGCCCCAGCAAGACAAATAAACTTGCGAAATAAATGCGGCGTTGCCAAGCTGAATTGGCCAGATATTGCAAAATAAGATTAGCAACAATAGCCAAGACGAGAAAGCGGGCGAAGATATTAGGATCAACAAAGGTGGCATTGACGCGTAGATAGTCGCCCAAGGCATTGACGTCTTGCCAAATGAGATGGCCACTCAGCCTCTCATAAAAGGTGAGCGGAGCCAGCCCCAAGCCGACGAGATGAACGATATGAAATGGAAACAACGGGTTAAAACGAAAACGAGTAAATAAGATGACCGAGAAGTATAAAGCGATATACACTAACAGTCGGAGACCTTCCACAAGGGTCCTTGACTGATCAAAACTATGTTTATAACTGACCACGGCAACAATAAAGTAAAGCAAAATAGCCCAGGTCACAGGCTGAGTAAAGATTTCGCCAAGGCGTTTGCGATAATCACCATTCAACAGCACATGCATAAAGGCCGAGAAAATGAGAGCATAGGTCGTCAGCCGAGCCAAGGTAATCATACCGAGGGCACTGCCGATGAAGGGAATATCAGGGTACCATGTTTTGGAGATATCGAGAGCCACTGCTCCGAGCAGCAAAATGATGAGCCACTGGGGCCGAAAGCCCGCGAGATAGATGAGGACAACTATGGTTAGGGCAAGCAATAACCAATCCATTATGCGCCTCCTAATTTTTATAGTGACAAAAACCTCCAAGCAATACTATATCACACAATTAGTGCGGGGCAAGGGTTCGGGGCATTTTTTTTCGTAAGCAAAGTTTAAGTTTTTCTTTTACGGAGGTGCCATTTAGGAGCGAAACATATTATGATATATAATATGAAGTTTGCATACTTAACCGGATGAAGGTGGTATAGATATGATTTATTTCGATAATGCTGCAACAACTTGGCCGAAGCCAGAATCTGTCTATGAAGCAGTGGAGCTCTGCATGCGTCAAAAAGGTGCTAATCCCAGTCGCTCCGGACACACCATGGCTTTGCTGGCCGGACAGATTGTTTTCGAAACACGAGTACAGATTGCCGAGTTTTTTAACATTGCGGATCCCCTGCAGGTAGTCTTTACCTCCAATGCCACGGAGGCCCTTAACCTCGGTTTAAAGGGCTTGCTCAAGCCCGGCGATCATGTCATAACAAGCTCTCTTGAACATAATGCGGTGACCCGACCGCTGGAAAAGCTTCGCTCTCAAGGGGTTGAAGTCACTAAGCTTCAGGCCTCAGTGCAAGAGGGACTGCATCCTCAGCAAGTGGAGGCGGCCATTCAGGAGAATACTAAACTGATTGTGCTTAGCCATGCCTCAAATGTACTCGGTGTGATTCAACCCATCTCGGAAATCGGCAAGATTGCAAAGGAAAGGGGGGTGCTAATGATGGTCGATTCTGCTCAGACCGCAGGCACCCTGTCGATTGATGTGCAAGCCATGGGTATCGACCTTTTAGTTTTTGCCGGGCATAAGGGGTTATTGGGTCCCCAAGGTACGGGAGGTCTATATCTGAGGGGGGATTTGCAATTGGACTCCTTGAAGGAAGGGGGAACAGGTGCGAACTCAGAGGAGCTCTTCCAACCCGAGGAGAGCCCAGAACGCTATGAAAGTGGGACCCTGAATACACCGGGAATAGCCGGCTTGGGGGCAGGAATAGAGTTTATCCGTCGAGAAGGGATAGATAAGATTCGTGAAAAGGAAAATACCCTTATTCGCCAGCTCATGCTTGGTTTAGGTAAGATTCCGGGTGTCCTCCTCTATGGTCCGGGGCCTACGGTAGAAAGGGCCCCCGTTCTGTCGCTGAACCTTGAAGGAAGAGAGCCTTCGGAGGTTTCCTATCTATTGGATCGGCTTTATGGCATCGCTTCCAGACCGGGACTGCACTGCGCTCCCGATGCCCACCGAACCCTGGGTACCTTTAAACACGGAACAGTGCGCTTGAGCTTAGGGTATTTTAATACGACCCAAGAGGTAGAAGGGTGTATCCAAGCTATTGCCACGATTTGCGAGCAAAAGAACTGACGCAAATTATTAGATTCGAAAAGTTTTATTTTTAGAGCAGAGAATTTTGCTTAGTAGTAGATAATAATATGAATTTTTGCTAAAATGATTACAAGCGTTAGTAGGTGTGAAATGATGACTGATTTCATCGTACCCGAATTCGCTAATGAAGGCAAAATTTGAACGATTCAGATGGACAAGCGGTCTGACAGTTAGTCAACCCACTGATGACTCAAAATTGCCAGAGGCAAGCAAAAATAGAGGAGGTAGAAAAGATGCAATCCAATGAACCGACAACCAGCGCACAAGCAAATCCAATTGATCTATCCGATGTGAAGGCAGCGCTCTTGATGGCAGTTGATCTTGGCTTCGAAGTGGTTAAAGAAGTCGTTCAAAAGCCAGTCGAAACTGGAGAAGAAGTTGCTAAAAAAGCATGTGAAGAAGGTAAGAAGGTCGTAGAAAAAGGAGTAGGAGCAGCAAAGGAACATCCGTTAGCAACTCTACTGATCGCCTTTGGATTGGGTTTCCTCGTCGTGAAATTGCTGAAAAGGAAGTAGGCTATGGAAACTATAGCAGATGTTATTCTAAAATTTCTCGACTTATTTGATGCGCAGTTTGCAGATATCCGCAGTAAACTTTTTAAGATCCTGATAGCAGTCGGCTTACTTGTCGTCGCTCTCGTATTAGCGATTACTGCTTTTGTTATGTTTATTTACGGCTGTTTCCTCGGCTTAGGTCTGCTGATGCCACCATTCCTGGCAGCATTTGCTGTGGCCCTTGTGGCAATAATCCTGGGAGGGGGGCTGGTGCTTTGCGCAAAGAAAAAAATAGCTTAAGTGTTGTTGAGGCAAAACAACAATTTAAAGAGTCTATGGCAAAGTTTAAACCGAAGCAAATCTTAGCAGATAATATTATGAAATGCACGTTAGTGAGCTTTGTGACTGGGATGGTCGCTGCTGACTCTGTAAAATCCCGAGAGAGTCTGGTCAGTCTCGCCGTTACGGTTGTCAAGAAAGCATTATAATAGTATTTAAACCGTAGAGGACCTCATCAAGATTAACGCTTGATGAGGTCCTTGATGTATACAGTGTTCTTCACAAAAACCTCTTGCTATTTTTATTGAGTTACTATAAATTTATAAACATCAAATCAATAAGGCAAAGGCGCCGTGACAAGAATCTTGATAGATTTCTTGAAACGGCGCCTTTTTTTGTTTTCGCGATCGATCATGGATGCTCATTTCGCTGAAACGCAGATGCCTTTACTCCATTAGTAAGGAGGGATAAAATGCCGGAAAACAATAAGAGACAAGCCAAGCCTTCCCTTGAAAGAACTGCAATGGCCTTAGCTTTAGCAGAACCTCATGAAGAAATGAATGAGTTAAGAAAGCAGATGTTTTCGCAAAATGTCTACTGTGCAGTAACCGAATTACGTGGGACTTATAATGACTTACAACCCTCGGGGAAGTTGACTCATTCAGTGATAGCAGAAGCAATCCGCGCTGATGCAATCCGAAAGGAGCCTAAGGCAATATGCGCTATAACCTATGCCATCCTAGAAGCGAGTCAGGGAATTTTTGTTCAAGATAATAGTTGTACTCATTATGAACTAAAGGTGGGGATTGCCAGTAATCAAAACTGGATTGCCATCGCTATCTTTGGGCGATCTTCCTTACATGCTCTTACTGAGAGATGTAGAGTGGGCTTGGGGTATACGCATTTGTAAGTGAATTTTTTACGGGTGATTCTCTCAATAAAAATCAAGGAGGAAAATAACATGGCAAGTAGTGGGCTAATAGATTCAGGAGACACAAGCTTCATAATTATTTCAACAGCACTCGTCTTTCTTATGACTCCCGGGTTGGCTTTGTTTTACGGGGGAATGGTTCGCAAAAAGAACGTACTGAGTACGGTGATGCATAGTTTTATTATCATGGGTGTCTCTTCCGTATTATGGATCTCAGTTGGTTTTAGTTTAGCCTTTGGCACAGATTATGGTGGTATGATTGGAAGTTTTCAGTGGCTAGGTCTTAATGGAGTCGGTATGGAACCTAATCCAGATTATTCGGGAACGATTCCCTTCCTATTATTTATGGCCTTCCAAATGATGTTTACCCTGATTACGCCCGCTATAATATCGGGTTCCATTGCGGAACGGATGAGATTTCCCGCCTTTTTAGGATTTATCGTGCTTTGGTTGCTCATGGTATATTATCCTCTTGCACACTGGGTATGGGGTGTCGGCGGCTTTTTGCGTGAAATGGGAGCGCTGGATTTTGCCGGTGGAACCGTTGTGCATATCAGTTCAGGAGTTACGGGTCTAGTGGCGGCTTCAATCCTTGGCAAACGTAAAGGATATGGGAAAGAGCCCATGGCTCCCCACCAATTGCCTATGACTGTTTTAGGTGCAGGCCTTCTCTGGTTTGGCTGGTTTGGCTTTAATGCTGGCAGTGCCTTAGGTGCCAATGGGCTAGCTGTCATGGCCCTCGTCACGACCAATACGTCTGCAGCTGCAGGGGCCTTAGCATGGACCGCTACGGAATGGATTCACCGTGGCAAGCCCACTATCCTAGGGGCAGCCAGTGGCGCAATCGCAGGACTCGTTGCGATTACCCCAGGTGCAGGATTTGTCACTCCCATGTCCTCCCTAGTTATTGGTCTTATCGGTGGAGCAATCTGCTACTTCAGCGTCAGTGTGCTTAAGGCAAAACTTGGCTATGATGATTCCTTGGATGCCTTCGGATGCCATGGGATCGGCGGAATTTGGGGAGCTTTAGCCACGGGTATCTTTGCCTCAGCCTCCCTAGGGGGAACAGACGGACTATTGTATGGAAATGCGGCACAGGTGGGTATTCAAGCAATTGGAGTTGTCATCACGATAGTTCTGGCAGTTGTCGCAACTTTCGTGATTATGAAGCTGGTCAGTGTATTTACTCCCTTGCGTGTTACGGCTGAAGAAGAAGAGCTGGGCTTGGATATCTCCCAGCATGGTGAACAAGCCTACCCAGATTTTATTGGCAGTGGCTATTTACCCGCGTTTGCTACAGCAGTCAAAACCGTAGGTGCTCCTGCAGCCAGTGGTCAACCGGGAAAATAAAAATTAAAGTTTCTGATCAGAGGGCGAAAAATTAATCTGTATAGGGGAGAGGTACTATGAAGAAGATTGAAGCGATTATTAGACCGGGTAGCCTTGATGATGTGCAAGCTGCGCTCGATCGTTTTGGGGTTAGTGGCTTAACAGTAACCCAAGTCATTGGCTGTGGGAATCAAAAGGGCCACACTCAAGTATACCGGGGAGTAGAGTATAAAGTATATCTACTCCCAAAGGTGAAGATTGAAGTGGTTGTGAAGGACGAACTGGTTGAACAACTGTTAGCCATCATTACCCAAGCTGCTCGCAGTGGCGAAGTTGGGGATGGGAAAATATTTGTCTACCCCGTGGAACAAGCGGTGCGCATCCGCACGGGCCAACAAGGCGAGGCCGCGCTCTAGCTTAACTCATTGGGCGGCCATTTCGCCTAGGGTAACTTTCACTTCTTTAACTTCTCCATTGCGGACGAAGGTAAGGGTCACTTGGTCCCCTACATTGTGCTTGTAAATCTCGCCGATGAGCTCTGTGGAGTTCTCGACTTTTACTCCGTCGATATGGGTGATTACATCCTTTTCAAGGATGCCCGCTTTGCCGGCGGGCCCATTGGGGTCAACTTGGTAGATATAAGCCCCGAGTGGGAGCTTTTCTTCCTCAGCGTAAGCTAGGTATTGATCACTAACGGAGACGTAGAGGGCCGGATGCTTCGCTGTTCCGGTGCCGATCAATTGCTCAATAATTGTGGTGGCTTCAGTGATGGGGATGGCAAATCCCATACCCTCAAAGCCACTTTCGGCATACTTCGCCGAGTTAATGCCGATGACTTGGCCGTTGTAATTCACAAGTGGGCCGCCGCTGTTGCCGGGATTGATGGCGGCATCGGTTTGGAGCATATTATATAGGGTGGATTCGCCGGACATAGCAAGGGTACGGTTGGTAGCGGAGATAACCCCTGCTGTGACCGAGCGTGCGAATTCGTTACCACCTGGGTTACCGATAGCAACCACATACTCGCCCACTTCAATCTTTGAGGATTCTCCGAGTGTGACTTCGGTTAGATTGCTGGTATCAGATAGTTTAAGTACGGCTAAATCTGTCTTCGCATCGGAGCCGACGAGTTTTGCTTCAAGGTTGCGTCCGTCGCTGAGACTGACGGTGATTTTCTGAGCGCCCTCAATCACATGATAGTTCGTGACGATATAGCCCTGCTTGGCATCGATGATAAAGCCAGAACCTGTTCCTGCTTCCACCAATTCGGAACTTCTGGTGTTCTCTTGGGAACCAAAGCTAAAACCGTAACCATAGCTATGAATATTTGAGAAAGGCTGGTAATTTGAGATGCCAACGACAGCGGGCCCCACATTCTTTGCCACTTGAACGACAGGTGAATTTGATTCAGTCGGTAGAGAATTGGCAAGCAGGGAAACGGTGTTAGCATTATTCGTGGATTGTATGGATCCCGTGGATCCCACCGTGCGCAACGTTTCTGGACTGATATATTGCACTAGGGAGACAGAGGAGACTCCCCCGATGAGGGCACTGATAAGGCAGATAGCAACTAATGGCATCAGCCGCGGCTTTCTTTGGGGGGGCTCAGGTGGGGCTACATAATATTCATTTTCATTCATAACAAGAAACCTCCATATAAAATAGTAAGACAACATGACGATGCACTATAGGCATTGAGCTTTGTGTTTAGATTCATTATAATGAATGACGCTGAGGCAAAACTGATGATAAACTGAAAAAGAGCTGAATTTTTTATGAATATTGTATGAACATAGCAATCAGTGGTGGTCTCTAGCAGATTGAATAATGCTTTAGCACATTGAATCATGTTTTGCATGTTAAATTATACCACTAACTTTGCGTAATCAAAAACAAAAGAACGGCGACATGACATTTCAATCATGTGAACCGTTCTTTCGCTAGGGATGCATGAAGCTTAAATTAATACTATTATTTAGAGATAGCTTTGTTTAAATCCTTGATAAGATTAGGAACATCAATTCCATGAGCTGTAGCACCTTGTTCCACGTTCTCAAAACGAGCCGCCATGCACCCGAAGCAATGCATGCCGTATTTTTGGAAGACTTCTACTGTTTCAGGATGTTTCTCAACAACATCGGTAATTTTTTCTGCACCTGTTAACATAAGGCTCTCTCCTTTATGGTGAATTCTATTTATCTAATATATTGTACCTCATTATATGATTTTAACCCAGAGATTTTTAAATCTAGCCTAAGGGTATGCCTAACTCCCAGATATAGAAATAGGGGGGTGTTACCCCTGCTAGGCATCGGATAAATTGGGTGAAAGAAGCTAAAGCTAGAACTGAAGCTAGTACTAGAACTAGAGCTAACGAAAGAGGTAATACAATGGATCGCTTAATCCTCGTCTTACTAATCATCGCTTTAATAATTGCAGGTATCACTTACCTTTTGGGTAGGTTTATCACGGGTATTAAATTCATCAAATACCTACCGGGGATTCTCTGTTTGTTGTTAGCCCTTTATTATTTCTACTTGGCCACTGTTGTAAGAGGAGGAGAAGGGTTTGAGGATTTAGGCAACGTCATCATGGGTATGATGCTCTCGATAGGCGCAATTGCCGGACTCATAACGGCTATTAGTATCGACGTAATACGTCGCAGTAAAAAAGATAAATGAATTTGAAATAAATAGTCGAGAGAAGTTTGTGCTTGCAAAACTTTGCCGATAGGTATATTATATTATAGTGCTTGCGCCACTAGCTCAGCTGGTAGAGCATCCGACTCTTAATCGGCAGGTCCCTGGTTCGAATCCTGGGTGGCGCACCATAATTTCACAAAGTCTTATGTAGCAGGCGTTTCAGGTTTTCTGAGACGCCTGCTTTGTTGTATTTAGGTCTTCAGTTCAAATTCCCAAACGTTTGGGAATTTGAATTAGGACAATCCAACAACAAAATACCAGTTGGCAACTACTGTAGCCCATATTCCCAAGCGCTTGGGAATATGGGCTCTATTTTAATGGTAGAGAAAGGCTGGTTTAGAAGGATTGTCCCATGGTTTTAGGGAAGCTTCTATACACTGTCTTATTAGGCGCTTACCTTTCATTAAAAAATTAGCTGTCTAGCATTGAATTTTTCTATAGCCAAGTATATTTTAAAACAAGTGAACGAGTGGTATGCTATCCATATAGGTTTTTTCATTGACGCAAGATGATTAGTTTGCGCCACAGACTCTGCTTGATATGTTTTAGTTGTTTAAGTAAGTAGAAATATTTTTTTGATTAGGAGTGTGAAAGATGTCATTAGAACAATTAAACCCAACCAAATTTGAGGAGATTATCTATGATAATGGTGATCCTTGTTTAGTTATCTTCTCAAGAAAATCATGTCACGTGTGTAAAGAGGTTGTTCCTGTACTTGAAGAGTTAAAGCCAAAGTATGAAGGTAAATTCGGTTTCTACTATGTCGATGTTGAAGACGAAAAAGCTTTATTCCAAAGATTTTCTTTAAAAGGTGTTCCTCAAATTCTCTTCTTTAATGAAGGCGAATATCAAGGAAAAATGGCTGGGGCAGTCGAAGACGATAAAGTAGAAGAAAAAATCGCCGAAGTTTTGGGGGCTTAATCGTTTTAAATTAGATAAGGTAAGAGGTATGTAAAGTGGAAAACTATGATTTAATTATTATTGGAGGAGGTCCTGCTGGACTGACCTCAGCCATCTATGGTGGTCGAGCTAAACTTAAGACCTTACTTATCAATAAAGGAACCATTGGCGGTATGGTCGATACGACTCGTGAAATTGTTAACTATCCTGGTTACATTGAAACGACCGGACCAGATCTAATGAAGGCTTTTTCTGATCATGCTAAAAGCTTTGGGGTGGAATTTCTAAAAGATGAAGTGCTTAGTGTTGACTTTTCACAAGAAGAAAAGATAATCAAAACTAAGAAGGGTAAAGAATTTGCTGCCAAAGTCGCTATCATTGGTTGCGGTAGTCAACCTAGATTACTCAATATCCCAGGAGAAACAAGGTTGCGGGGAAATGGAGTGGCTTACTGTGCCACCTGTGACGCTGAGTTTTTCGAAGGGGAAGACGTTGTAGTCGTTGGTAGCGGTGACCAAGCCATCGAAGAAGGTATGTTTATTGCCAAGTTTGCCAAAAAAGTTACAGTTATTGTGTTACATGATGAAGGGGTTCTTGACTGCAACAAAGTAAGCGCTGAGAGGGCCGCTAGCCATCCGAAAATGAACTTTATCTGGAACTCCACAGTGGCCGAAGTCCTTGGTGAAGAGAATGTTGAAGCCGTGAAAATCAAGAACATTAAGACTGGAGAATCCTATGATTACCCCTGCCAAGGCGTGTTCTTCTTTGTCGGCATGGTCCCTTCCACAGGATTCTTAAAAGATAGTGGTATTACTATGGATAAGCGTGGTTATATCCCTGTCAGTGAGCTGATGGAAACAAATATTGAGGGTGTCTACGCTGTTGGTGATAATCGCGTCAAATACTTGAGGCAAGTAGTGACGTCAGCCGGTGATGGGGCTACAGCAGCGGTGGCAGCTGAACGCTATATCGATGAAGTTAATAGCTTTAACGCAGAGGTTCTCCAAAGCGATAAGAAAGTGTTACTGTTGTTCTTCAATGCTATGGTGAATGAAAGCTTGGCCTTCAGCACCTTATTGGAAGAATTAAACAGTGAATTGGGGAATGAGTATAAGGTTGTCAAAGTGGACTTGGCCACCAAGAAAATTCTCGCCCAAAAATATCAGATTGAAGCTGCACCAGCAGTGATTGTTTTAGATCAGGGTAAAGAAGTGAAGCGCTTGGAGTGCTCGATGGATAAGGAAAGTGTCAAAGCTCAGTTGTAATTAAATTAAAAGCTGCAAAGGCCGTGTGCTTTTGCAGCTTTTTTATGTATTGGCTAGTTTTAGGTTTTTAAGTTTAAGTAGCGTCCTCGGGATGCAAGATCACAGCCAGAAGGCTCCGACTCAGGCGCTGGATGGCTGTGTTAATTTTATCCGGCTCTATGCCTGAGTAGTTCAAGATGATTTCATGGGTCTGATGATCCTGGTTGTCATGATAATATTGAGAGACACAGGAAATGCGGATACCGGCATTTTTGGCTGCTAGGATAAGCTTGGCGTCGTCTATTTGAGTGTGGATTTTCATCAGGAAATGTAGCCCGGAATCTTCTTCGCGAATTGTAACATAGGGGCATAGATCGCTTTGACGGATGGCTTTGAGGATGGTATCTCGCTGCTTGCGGTAATAGGTTCGCATACGATTGATATGCTTTTCAAAATAACCTTCAGAGATGAAACGCGCCAGAGTGAATTGCTCAAAGGTTGATACGGTGCAGGAGTAGAAGCCCAACCTTTCATAATACCGTTCCACAAGATGCCTGGGGAGCACCATGTAGCTGATGCGGAAGGTGGGAGCTAGGCTTTTCGAGAAGGTGTTGATGTAGATTACTTTTTCCATGATATCGATACTTTGCAGGGTGGGGATGGGTTTGCCGAAGAGGCGGAATTCACAGTCGTAATCATCTTCAATTATATAGTGTTCATTTTGCTGGGCTGCCCAGCTTAAGAGCTCATAGCGACGGCTGACGGGCATGACGATCCCAGTCGGAAAATGGTGAGAGGGGGTAATGTGCAGAATCTGGGCGCCACTGCTTTTTATATAGTCCGGAATAATCCCAGAGGGGTCCATAGGAATCGGATGGCATGTGACATCATTACTCTCATATATTTTCATCAGTCGAGGATAGCCGGGATCTTCTACGGCATAGCTGCGATTTCTGCCCAGCAGCTGGATAAGGACGCTGTAGAGGTACTGGGTTCCGGCACCGACAATAATCTGCTCAGGTTCCACAGATAGCCCGCGGAATTGGTAAAGGTGTTCAGCAAGAGCCTGCCTTAGCTTCATGACGCCGCCCACAGAGGTATCGGACAAAAGAGAAGCCTCGCTTTCCGTATCGGTTACGTCGCGCAGGAGCTTAGTCCAGACGGAGAAGGGAAAAGAATCGGGTGCTACGGAATTTCTGACGAAGTCAGCATAATAAGCTGGCTCGTTTTTTTGTTTCTGGCCTTGAGTTTTCTGCTGTCTTTCCCGAAGGGGATGAAGGGTTTGTCCCTCTAGATTGGCGACAAAGTAGCCTCGCTTGGGCAGGGTATAAATATAGCCTTCGGCGGCCAATTGAGCATAAGCGTTCTCGATGGTGATGATGCTCACCCCAAGGTTTTTGGCAAAGGCCCGTTTGGAGGGGAGCTTTTCATCAGGCTTTAGTTTTTTTTGTAGAATATCCTTTTTGATGCAATGATAAAGATATTCATACATACTTTCTGACCCTATCGTTTCAAAAGAATAGGTCAACATCCTCAGGACTCCTTCTCAATTTGGTCGTATAAAGAAATATGAAATTGGTTATTTTTAATATAGCCAGTTTTGAGTATACTCGAAACTAATGAACATGTAAAGTGAGGGTTTGGCATGAATACTATAAACAACAAACAATACGATTTAAACAAGGAGCTTGCCCAGATGCTGAAGGGCGGGGTGATCATGGATGTGACCACACCGGAGCAAGCGAAGATTGCCGAAGCGGCCGGAGCCTGCGCGGTAATGGCTCTGGAACGGATTCCAGCCGACATTCGAGCTGTTGGCGGTGTATCCCGGATGAGTGATCCGAAGATGATTAAGGGCATTCAGAATGCAGTTTCTATTCCGGTCATGGCCAAGTGTCGGATCGGTCACTTTGTCGAGGCTCAGATTCTTGAGGCTATCGAAATCGATTATATTGATGAGAGTGAAGTGCTTTCACCTTCGGATGATGTATACCACATTGATAAGACCAGATTTAAGATTCCTTTTGTCTGCGGGGCGAAAGATCTGGGGGAAGCCCTGCGGAGAATTAACGAAGGAGCTACGATGATTCGGACCAAGGGTGAACCAGGTACCGGAGACGTAGTCCAAGCTGTTCGTCATATGCGCATGATCAACCGTCAAATCAGCCGCGTGGTCGGTATGCGAGAAGATGAGCTGTTCCAAGAAGCGAAGGAACTCCAAGTGCCTTATGAGTTGGTGCTTTATGTCCATGAGCATCGACGTCTGCCGGTGGTCAATTTTGCTGCTGGTGGGATCGCGACCCCTGCGGATGCAGCTTTAATGATGCAGCTGGGAGCGGAAGGAGTTTTCGTGGGTTCTGGTATTTTTAAATCGGGAGATCCCGCCAGGAGAGCCCAAGCGATTGTCAAAGCAGTGACCAACTACCAAGATCCAAAAATGTTGGCCGAACTGTCTGAGGACCTAGGAGAAGCCATGGTCGGAATCAATGAGCAGGAAATCGAGCTACTCATGGCTGAACGGGGCAAGTAAGATGATCGTAGGAGTATTGGCTGTTCAAGGGGCCTTTGCCGAGCATGAGAAAATCCTTAAGGAGCTGGGCGTAGAATATCTTGAGCTGCGCAATGGCAATGATGCTCGTCAAGATTTCGACGGACTGATTCTGCCGGGGGGGGAGAGTACCACCCAGGGGAAATTGCTCCGGGAGTTGGATATGTTCGAACCTCTGCAGGAGAAAATAGCCTATGGCTTGCCGGTTTTGGCAACTTGCGCGGGCCTTATTCTGCTTGCGGAAGAGCTCAGCAACGATTCGGCCCGCTACTTTGGTACCTTGCCGGTAAAGGTTAAGCGGAATGCTTACGGAAGGCAGCTGGGGAGCTTTTATACCGAAGAGGCAGTTGGGGATTTAGGTAAGGTTCCCATGACCTTTATTCGTGCACCCTATATCGAATCGGTCAAAGCAGGGGTGGAGGTTCTCGCAGAGGTCAATGAACACATCGTGGCTGTTCGTTATAAAAATCAAATCGGTCTTTCCTTTCACCCGGAATTAAATGAAGATCGCAAAATCCATCAGATGTTTCTCGACAGTATCTCCCACCAGGATCTCAAGGCTTGGACTCAAAAGGCAATCTAATGCGAGAGCCCTGCTGATGACGAAGAAAAAGGATTCAGCGAGCATTATAGAGAATTATATTTAGGCATTCCTTCACGGGATGCCTATTTTCATGTTCTAGCGACTATTCTCGGGTGAGGGAAGCTTTTTCGGTATATACTAAAGCTCAGAAAGAGAAGGCGATTCAGAACTTATGGTTTTAAAATAGTGTTGAGAATTGCGATTGGGATCAGCAAAGAGATGATCGAAAGAAATCAGCATTTGTGATCAGCAATTGAGATTAGCAATTACGATCAGTAAGGAGCGTTGGTATGTCTATAGAACTGACTTTAGCAAAAATCCAAGAAGCCCAGAACGCTATTCATCCTTATATACACCGAACGGTTTTGGACCATTCAAGTACTTTGAGTGCCCTGACCGGTGCGGATATCTACCTGAAGATGGAGAACCTGCAAAAAACCGGCTCTTTTAAGGCGCGCGGAGCTATGAACAAAATCCTTAAGCTATCCGAAGAGGAGAAGAAAAAGGGGGTTTTGGCCGCTTCGGCAGGAAATCATGCCCAAGGGGTGGCCATGGCAGCCTCGCGCTCAGGGATCGCGTCAACCATCGTCATGCCGGAAAATGCTCCCCTGGCCAAAGTCTCCGCGACAGAAGGGTATGGCGCTAAGGTCATTCTTTCCGGGGCAGTCTTCGATGATGCCTATCAAAAGGCCGTAGAAATACAGCAAGAAACCGGGGCGACCTTCATTCATGCCTTTGATGATTGGGAGGTTATGGCGGGACAAGGGACGATTGGCTTAGAGATTTTTGAGCAGCTGCCCCAGGTGGATACCGTGCTGGTTCCGATTGGTGGTGGGGGTTTGATAGCCGGGGTAGGGGTAGCTTTAAAATCCCTTAAACCAGATGTGCGCATCATCGGGGTCCAAGCAGCTGGGGCTGCGAGCATGCTCCATGCGCTGGAGGTTGGTAAACCGGAGCTCTTAGCCCGGGCCAATACTATGGCAGACGGGATTGCCGTCAAAAAGGCGGGGGAGCGAACCTTTGCCACGGTGCAGCAGGTTGTGGATGAAATCGTGACTGTTGAAGAAGAAGAGATTAGTCAAGCGATTCTTATGCTGATGGAACGCACGAAGACCCTCGCCGAAGGGGCGGGTGCTGTGAGTGTCGCGGCTGCCCTTCACCATAAGGTGGATCTAACGGGTCAGAAAGCGGTGCTTATCCTGAGTGGGGGCAATATCGATGTGAATTTCCTTGCTCAGATTATCGAACGAGGCCTCAGACGTTCAGGCCGGGCCATGGTCTGCCAGATGCTCTTGCCTGACCAGCCTGGTAACCTAGAGAAGGTCCTCGAAATTATTGCTCAAGAACGGGCGAATATCATGTCCATCGAGCATGCCCGCTATGACTTAGCGGTTCCCCTGCGTTCTGCCCGGGTCTATATGACTTTGGAAACGCAAAGCTTTGAACATCAAAGACGGATTAGCAAGCGCCTTGAGGAGGCCGGATACCCCTTGGTTTAGTAGTTAAGTTAATAGACTAGTTTTTAAGAGATATTTTTTTAGGATGTGGAGGATAAAAGATGATAAGTTTCAAGAATGACTATAGTGAAGGAGCCCATCCGCGGATTCTCGAGGCTCTGCTGAAATCGAACCTTATTCAGGAACAAGGGTATGGAGAGGATTCCTTTTGCCTAGGGGCTAGTGAACTTTTGCGGGAGCGGTTGGGGAATAAGGACTTGACTATCCACTATCTTACGGGAGGAACCCAAGCCAATCTCGTGGCGATTTCGGCCTTTTTGAGACCTCATGAGGCGGCCATTGCTGCGCAGACCGGACATATCTTTGTCCACGAGACGGGGGCCATCGAGGCCACGGGCCACAAAGTGTTGACATCAGAGAGCAAGGACGGTAAGCTGACACCGGCCCAGATTCAAGAGGTGTTGACTGCTCACACTGACGAACATATGGTCAAGCCTAAGCTGGTGTACATCTCCAATACGACAGAGGTAGGCACCGTGTATAGCAAAAGTGAACTTCAAGCTCTCAGTCAGTTTTGCCGGGAAAAGAATCTCTACTTATTTATGGATGGGGCCAGACTCGGTTCGGCTCTGTGCTCGGAGGGCAATGACCTAGACTTAGCAGATTTGCCAAAGCTAGTGGATGCCTTCTATATTGGTGGAACGAAAAATGGTGCACTCCTTGGGGAAGCTTTGGTACTGTGCAATGAAGCTCTAAAACCAGATTTTCGCTATCATATGAAACAAAAGGGTGCTCTTTTAGCAAAAGGAAGGGTAATCGGCCTTCAGTTCCTTGAGCTTTTCCGAGATAATTTGTATTTTGACCTAGCAATTCACGCTAACACTATGGCTTATAAGCTACGAGATGAGTTAAAGGAAGCAGGGGTTAAATTTCTTGCCGAATCTAGCTCCAACCAAGTATTTCCTATTTTCTCGGACGCGATCGTGGAGCAGCTTAAGGTGAACTATCATTTTGAAATATGGGGGAAAGTGGGCACACAAACCGCTATTCGCTTGGTAACATCTTGGGCGACACGAGAAGAAGCTGTAGATTCTTTCATGGCGGATCTCAAAAAAATACTTTGATCAGAGGGTGGTAACTCTCGGGTAAGGGGAATCTATTATGGAAAAATTGGCGAATGTAGATAGCATTATTTTTGATTTGGATGGGACCTTATGGGATGCCACAAAGCTCGTATACTTGTCTTGGAATCAAGCTTTGGAAGAATACGCCCGCAGGCAAGGGCATAAATCTGAAGGAATTACAATGGACCAAATCAAAAGTGTCATGGGACTCCAAATTCCCGAGATTGGTAGAAAACTCTTTTCTAATATATCCGAGGAAGATCAGTTTAGGATTATGAATCGCGGCGGAGAAATAGAGTTTGAGAAGATCAGGACTCATGGGGGGATGTTGTATCCTCATGTAGAGAAGACTCTGGAAGCGCTCGCGCAAAGCCATAAACTATTTATCGTAAGCAATTGCCAAGATGGCTATATCGAGTCATTTTTCTTTGCCCATCAACTAGAGAAATATTTCATTGATTATGAGAATCCAGGCAGAACAGGACTTTCCAAAGGCGAGAATATTAAGCTCATTATGGAACGAAACCATCTCCAGAATCCCGTTTATGTGGGAGATACTCGAGGAGATGCTAAGGCTGCACAAGTCGCCGAGATTCCCTTTATCTTTGCTCGCTATGGCTTTGGTTCGGTGGAAAGCTATGCGGCAGTCATGGATCGTTTTGATCAACTACTCGATATCTTTAGCTAGCGTTCAATTTTAAATTTCCTAAAACTTTTTAATGATGCCGACTATAATAGGACTATACCGAGGATGCCCGAAAACAAAGGGGTTCACCGATATAGTCCTGTTTTTTACCTTGAAAAGAGAATCTAGGGTCAGACAGAAGGCAATACGGCACTATTGTGAAAATAGAGTGCGATCATCTCTGCTTTCCCCTTTCCTATTTGAAAGCCCTAATAGTGTTCAGTACAACGCAATATAACATAAAACGACAAATAATTTGATATTATTGTGTTACAATTATCCATACTAATCGATTAGGATATTTGTGCGAATTTATCAAAGTGAGGTGGTAGTTTTGCCTGAAACGATACATAACGGCAGATGGATATCCCTGCAAGAAGTTTGCGATTATCTTGGAGTGAAGCGCCACACGGTCATGCGCTGGATTGAGCAGCGCGGTATGCCCGCATCTAAGGTGGGGAAGCTCTGGCGTTTCAAAGCCGCCGATATCGACGAATGGGTTAAAAGAGGCGGAGCCTCCGATGAGCAGGAGGGTGTCAATGAACAGGCTTAAATTTATTAATTCCCGCAGGCTTTCTATTGTCGGATTTTCATTTCTCTTTGCTTATATACTGTCCTTCCAGTTTGAGGGACAGGTGCTATATAGCCTGCTGAATCTGCGTGAAACAGATTCCTCTGACTACATATTGGCTGCTATAATCGCACATTTTATAGGGCTTTTCACCTGCGGTCTGTTTGTCAGATCGCAGGCAGTCGCTAAAAGTATAATGCTCGGTGGCATGTGTCTATGCTTAGCTACCACCATACCTTTCTTTCTCTCTTTCTCCGTTCTATGGATGGGCGGACTGATTGTCAGCGGGTACGCCAGCGGCAGCGCGGTGGCGGCATGGGGATATTTTCTCAGGGTCTTTACGCCCAAGAACGAGCGCATTAAATCTTGTGCCGACGTTCTGATTTATTCCAATCTGTTGATGATTATAGTCAATGTGGTTGCCATGAACCGGTCACCATTTATCGGACTAAGTCTCTCTACGCTTTGCCTTGTGATCAGCATAGCCTTCATTTGGATGCTGCCGATGGAGAAGGAGATTGAGAATGAGCACTACAAAACATTTAAAAATAAGATGCATGGTGGCATTAAAAACCCACTAATATTGCTGTGTCTTTTTGTCTTTATCATCACAATCAATTCGGGACTGATGTATCATGTCATCAATCCCGCTTTTGAGCATCTAACGGGGCTGGTGAGCTGGTATTGGGCTGTGCCTTATATCGTGGCGCTTGTTATCGTGCGCAACCTACCTATGAAAGCAAAGCGTTCCAGAATTTTGTATATCGGAATGGCAATGATTATGGGAGCGTTCATTAGCTTTATGCTGCTAGGTCGAAACACTACCGATTATCTGATTGTGGATACGCTGATGCTCGGTGCTTGCGGTATTTTTGATCTGTTTTGGTGGAGCATCCTTGGAGAAATGCTGGATTATAGCGACAACCCGGCACAAACCTTTGGCATTGGACTTTCCGCCAATGTATTCGGCGTCCTTTGCGGAGGTGTCTTGGGAATGGCCGTAACATCCATTGGGCTTCCTAGTGCGGAGGTTGCGGTGATTGCCCTTACTGTGGTTTGCGTTACACTGGTTATGCTGCCGCCGCTGAACCACCAGCTTGTTTTACTGCTGAAAAGCCATGCCTACCTTGCCGCTTATGATATTATGAGTCAGTCACAGCAAACGGACATTGTTCGTCAAATTAAAACGCTTGACCCGCTGACCGTCCGGGAGCAGGAGGTATTGCAGCTAATCCTTTCAGGCAAATCCAACCGGGAAATTGCTGGGGCTTTGTTTATTAGTGAGAGTACAGTAAAAACACATGCAAGGAATATTTTTTCAAAATATGATGTAGGTAGTCGGGCAGAACTCATCAGCACCCTGCTCAAAAATCAAAAGGTTGAATGATACATAAAACCACATGAATACAGGGTTTAACTGGCCTCTCATACTAAAGTATGAGGGGCTTTTTTCTTCAAATTCATCTTTTTGAACGATGCTTTTTCAGACACTTTTCTCTAAGATTTATATTGGAGGAGGTATGATGCAAATGAGATTAATCCGCAAACGACGCAATGGATATGCCTTATCGTTGGCAGCCAGTATTTGTTTGGCGGTGTGGCTCGGAGCAACATTTATGTTAGAAGCGGTTTTCGCCTTTGGAGCCATCAGCGCCATCTCTCTCATGTTATTGGTGAGACAGAGTCATCTGCTCAATGATGCAATGCTCATATGGGATAATCGCATCCTTGCGGTGCCATCTGCTCTTATCTCCATGCCAGACTGCCAAGTAAAAAAATACACCGAGGAAACCGTAGTATCTACCTTTGGTATCCTCATTGGTAGCGAAATCTACCGATGGGGCCTTGACGGGGTACACGGCGTGCGGCTGCACACCGCCCAAATTGATAAGGAACGGATGTACATGACTTTTGGCGACTCGGCTCAAACCATGCGGGTAGAACTACTGCACGACATGACTCAAAAACAGGCGGTGCTGGACGCCGCGCATAAGCTTTTGTATGAAACAGGCGTAACGGCAAAAATCACCGGATGGTAATGCACCAAAAACGAGTGATTAATGAAAGAAGGAGTGAGTATTATGGGTAAATTCTGCACAAGCTGCGACGCAGCTCTGAATAAGGGTGCAAAGTTTTGTGCAAAGTGCGGAGCTAATGTTTCCTCAGTACCGGAGGAAGCCGGAGCGCTGCTGGATCAGACAACGCCGAACAGTGAGACCGTCCTGTCAAAGACCGGCAAACAAATAAAAACCGAAGCCAAAATCAAGACAGTCGCCTATGCGAAAAGCATTTTCTCCGATGCGGCCCCCGCCTATCAGTCAGCGGGCGAGCTTGCGCTAGCATCGGAACTAATCCCCACCACGGGCGATCTCACCGGAGAAGGGCTGCTTTCTTTACTGAAAAGCGGCTTCAGAGGTTTGGCGAGCGGCTTTAAGCGGACGCTGGGCGACAAAAAACGGATGGGGATTGTCATAACCCTTGTGGTTATTTGGCTGCTGGTCAATCTTTTAGCGTCCTTGGGCATTTTCCCTTTGCCGGTGCGGGCACTCTCCTGGCTGACTGCTGCCCAAGGGAGTCTCATCGGGGGCACGATAGGCAAAGGACTGGTAGCAGCACTTCTGGCTCAGCTTATTGCTGATCAAGGCATGCTTCAGAAAGTGAAAAGCGGCCTTGGCCAGATGGGTGGTATAGGCAAAGGCGGTAAAGGAATGGCCGGAAATTTATTGCTCGGCCTTGGTATAGCCCTAATTGCCAGTAATATGATGATTTCCTCCAATCTGCAAAACACTATGGTCTGTATCGCCGCTTTTTTGCTCTCGGCCAAGGCTTTGACCCATCATGGATTTTTGCGGAGAGTGATAACCGCATTGCTGCCTAAAGCCAAAAATGCCACGATTACTATCTTCATGCGTGGCTGGACCCTGGGCTTTGCCCTGTTTGCAGCAATCAGCTTTCTCCCTGGGGGAGGAAACGGCTATGTACTTGGAATCCTGTTACTATTGGCCGGTGGGATCGTTACGGTCGTAAGCAGAAACAAAAAGGAGGCGACCACAGAATGAAAATAAGAAGGAAAACCTACTTTAAAACTATTATAGTATTTCTGCTTTTTAGCCTCATCCTTATGCCTATGGGGGTGTATGCTGCAGGTCCCAAGGAGGGAGATTATGTAGATCCGGTGGAGTATTATGATTTGGCCCAGTTTGCTGATATGCAGCTGACGGCCCAAAGCGATATCCGCGAAGCTATTCTAGCAAAAGAGTACGTACCAGTAGAGTTGGTCCTTAAACCTTTGACAGTAAGCACAAGCGCAATTCGTCTGGCACATGGCAATGCAGGTGATATGAGTTCTTTAGAGGACTACGAAGCTTTCCAGGGAGAACCCTGGGTCGTTAAGCACAATGAAAAAAGCAGCTATACAGTTGTCTATGAGACAGGCAACGCTGGTGCTTATCGGCAAGCTCCCGACCGAGTCTTCGGTTCTGATTACAACTATCAATGGCAGTCCAGCGTTAATTTAACCTTTGATGATGTACTTTATTACCTAGATGAAAATGATTGGGCAGGCAAGTTTTTTAATCTGGATTATCACTCAGCAGGTTCCGCTTCTTCCAGTGCGTCTCAGGAATATGTCGAGCCAGAAAACAATAGAAACGGTACTTATACATTTAAGTATACTTTCGAGGACAACAAGGTAGATGAAAGAGTTAGATGGTTCGTAGATGATACAGGCATTCTAAAACTTTGGCTTGATACGCTGACAGTTCCCGATGGTATCTTCGAGGAATGGCGCTATGAAAACCCCAGCGAAGTTTTAAGGGAGTCTATGGATATGGTGTCTGCTACTGTATATTTCCAGGTGGAGAAAGTAAAGCTCGGTAAAGTAAAGGGCGCAACCGTCGGGGCAGCTGGAAAAGTCGATACCCGTGCCGATAAGGATAAAGGTGAAACAGGGGTCAGTATCCCTGAAGCCCTAGCCATAGCTATCATCGGCGGAGCTGCTGCCATGGCTGGTGCAGGTGCAGGTGGAGGAGGCGGAGATGGAGGAGACAATAACAGCAAGAGGAGAAGTCGCTACAAAATGTGCCTGCGTAAAGACTTCGGCGATGGGATCCGTTATGATACCCAACCAGTAACGGTCTATGCCCGGATAGTGGAGATTACTCCTGAAGGTGAGGAAATTGATCGACCAGACCTGACTTCTGCTATAGAGATTTTTTCCGGTGGAAATTTGGCTGTGAAAGATTGTTCCATGGCAGGGAACTATATGGGTGCTCTGGTGTCGGCAAAGTCGGTACCCGGCGGGGAAAATCCGGGCACCGGAGTAGTTAGCATCCGCTTTAGGGGTGAAGAGGGTTCCTTCCAGAACAATGTCACCTTTCGTTTAATCGGCAAACCCTATATTTCTTTCCCAGAGCAGGGACGTTATCTGACTATGACTCTGCCCATGCTTATAGGAGATGGGAAGGTTTATGAAACTCCTGTTACCCTCCATGATTTTCTGGAAAAGCCAGCTTCAGTCCGGCTGGATGTAGCAGAAGGGATTCCTCTGAGCTGCGAACTGGAAGAGAGCCAAGATATTGAAAATATGGGGACTATAGAAGAATCCGGTGTCCAAAGCTATATTCTGAAAGTGAAAAACCTTAGCCCTAAGCCGGAAGGGCAGCAGGCTCTTAAGCAAACTTTTGGCTTCGGCATTATAGCTGAAAATGATCAGGAAAAAGCAGAAAACAGCCTGAATGCAGAGCTTTATCCTGAAGGTCTGTCCATCCGAGAAGTGAAGTTTGATGACCAAGGCTACGTTCTCATCGACACCTTTGATAATGAAGCTACGGAGGAATGGGGCGACGTAGTACCAACGGGCTTTGTTCTCGACTTTGCCGTACCTGAGCAGGATGATGAGGGCAGACCCACAGTCCGGGTTCTCGAACCCCAGGAATATAGTCCTGTCTTTGCTGGCTTAAAAGGAACTGATGAACGCACCACTCATTTGGCAGATAGGTTTAAGTATCGTATTCAGGAAATTCCAGGCAACCTCAAAGAATATAAATTTGCTCCCGAGGAAGCTCTGGTGGAAGAAGAAGGCAAACCCTATTACCTCACCTTGCCTATTTCTTGCACCTATGGCCAAGAGGAGTATACCCTGGATCTGCCCCTTCGCCTCTTAGGTGGAGGACCCGGACCGCTGGCCGGTTGGGATGAGGCTTTTGGCCATATGAAAAAAGTCGTTAGCAAAGTTGGCGGGATCAGTCCGGAACTGGCTAAGATGCTCCGGGAAAACGGTAAAAAAATGTCCACGGCAGAGCTGCGTCTGGTGACTTATCGGATCTGCCATGATGCTGTAATCTACTACACCCAGGATGCCGCCGAATACGAAAAGATCGCCGCAGAACTGGATAATATGCTTTATTATGCCGAATGGCTTAAATGGTTCGGGGACCAGGCCTTTTCCTATCTGATCAGCAAATACTACGGCAATACAGCTGATGCTCTTCTATCCCCCGCCAAAGACTTTTTCGCCGCCTTTTTGGGAGAAGTTCTTGATTATCTGCTCAATGATGAACCGTTCACTTTGGAAGAACTGGAAACTATTAAAAATATCACCGCAGGAGTGGATAATCTCCTAGTTAATGCTTTTGATGATGCTACGAGTCGTAAAAATATTACCTTCAAACAGACATGTGCTGCAGTGGCAGGTTTCTTGGTTTGGAAGATAGCGAAGAATATTTATGAGAATAGAGACCGAGACGGGAAAGTCGATATCTATTCTGCTATTACTGCCCTTACAGCTGACTTAACAGCCATGGGCGTGAAAAAAATCGCCGGTAATTTCTTTGATAAGGCTTTAGAAAATTCTGCGGTCCAAAAGGCATTAAACAAACCCGTCAGTAAATGGATGCAGAATATAGCACCTAATGTGTTCAAGGGCAGATGGGACATCGACAAGCAAGGGGAGTATCTGCTCAAAATCGTAGAGTTTAAGCAAGCGGATATCATCAAGAAGTACCTGGAAGAAAGCTTTGGCGCCGGTGCGGTTAAGGTCGTAGAAATGGGCGAGGAATCTGCACAAGATTGGCTAAAATCCACTGAAGATAGCAACGCAAGCCCTGTAGATCTCTCAGCATGGCCACGGATAAGCTGGGTCAGTGAATTTATTGATGAAAATAATCGCAAGACAGCTTCCCTGATCTCCATTGATCTTGGATTTGAAGCTATAGGTAAGTTCTTTGACCATCTCTTCGGGGAGCTATTTGGGGAAGTGCCTTTTGCCACGGCAGCACAATCGCCTCCGATTGACCCGCCCTATATGCCGGAGTGAGGCTTGACATTCTCTAAGGGGATGGGAGTTAAGAAAATTAAACTAAAATAATGGAGGTTTTATAATGAAAAAGGTTATTGTTTTATTCTTATCGCTGGCACTTATGCTCACCCTCGCTGCTTGCGGCGGGGATGGCGGCAGTGAGGCTTCGTCCGAAAGCCCTGTCCCTGCTGAATCGGGAAATACTCCCTCTAGTGAAGCGGGAGCGGATGAAAACAAGTATTATGGCATCGGCGAAGCGGCCGAGGTCGAGGGACTTGAGATTACAATCGACAAGCTCGAAATCGTTGACGACATGAACATTCTCCAGAAATATGCGGAGGGGTCCGTCTATGTCAAAGTTTATGCCACTGCAAAAAATATTTCCGATGAAATACAGTTCGCAAAGGATCCGTTGCTATACATCGTTCGAGACGGAGAGTACGACGCTGAGCTATCGAACGAGTCGCGCAACAGAGATGTCTGGAATTTTGAAACAGATGGAATGTATTTTGAGGCGGCGATCGACCCCGGCGAAACGAATAGCGGATGGACGGTGTTCCAATTAAAATCGGACGAAAAAGAAATCATCATGAAATATAACGTCATGTACGAGACCGTTAAATTTAAGCTACCAATAGCCTAAGCATGCGAAAGGAGATATCGTTATGAAACGAAAAAAACTATCCCTTCTGCTGACTGCCGCCATGCTGCTGTCCGCTATAGCTGGGCTTTCCGGCTGCAGCTCTGGTGATCAGCCAAAGACTCCTGGCACACTGAAAGCCGAAACCTTCACGGTGGAGGACGGACAGACGGCATTGGCCTCAGAGGACGGTGCGGCGATAGACTTCGGCTGTCTGCTGGAGCCTGGTGAGGAACTCACCATACAAAAGGTAACTCCCGCTCCCGTTAACAGCGACGTGGATATTTACGCCTACGATTTCAAGCTATCCTCAGGCCAACCAGAGGGCACTATCGAGCTAACCATACCCTATGACGATGCGGGGCTTGGTGATGATGAGATGCTTTCTGTATGCGGTAAGTATCTAAACGAGCAGAGCGGTCAGTGGGAGGATGTCCTTTATAAGGTGGACGCCGAAGCCAACAAGGTGCATATTCTCACTGACCACCTCTCCACCTACAGCGCGTTTAAGGTCAGGAACCCAGGAAAGCGCAGCGAATACATTTCTGATGTCAACGCCTACGCAGCTTACATGACAACGCGACAGGCGGAGGAGTTGCTCAAAACATACGCCGAGCAGGGTGCGTCGTGGCAGGAGGATGTTGTGTCGGCATTTCTCAGTGCAAACAACTCGCTTCCGATGTTCGCCGCAACAAATATCCCCACGCTCTTAACGCTTGGAGGTGCGTATGACGACTTGATCAGCGAACCGTTTGGAGACGCATTGACAGTCTTAGGCATCGCAACCTCCTGTACTCAGTTCGCATATGACGCATACAGCAACGGACTGACAAGCAAGGAAACGTCGATCAGCGGAATGAAAACCGTATTGAATCTGGGGCTGAATTTGGCGTCGTCACGAAAATATCTGTTGGATTCATTTCAGGTGGCCTATGTGGGCGTCGGAGTAATCGACATCGCGCTTACAGATGTGATGAATTTTGCCATCGACACCAAGTATGAAAGCACAAAAAATATGTACGACGCCTATTACGCAAGAACCGAAAACAAGCGCCGCGTCAAGGATTGGTACGATTTATTCAAGAAGATATCCAAAGAAAACAAATCCGACCCGCAGACAGCTCTCGACAAAATGCAGGACGAGATCGACAACTATGTAAACAAATACTGGGAGGTCGCAGCGAGCGACTGGGATTCATGGATAGACGCCTTTGACAAAAACGGCAATCTGTCCAAGTATCCGTGGCCGTCGGAGAGCGACCGCGAAAAAATATCAAGCAATTACAAAGCTGAAATCTATGCTTACCTTCAGGTTATGTTCCAGTCTCTGAGCCGGGATATGTATTTTGATGCTCTCAGTCAGAGGGAAAAGGAGTATAAACAGCTCGCCGCGCAACTCAACACGATATACACCATCACGATAAAGGAACAGGAGATAGAGGGCGAGCAGCCCAAATGGGCAAACTGCTATGTCAAATTGGCGCCGCTTTCCGATAAAGTTACCGCAAAGGCATGGACGATCAAGTTGGATGATAAATCAAATGGGCAACTGAAGTTTACTCTTCTTGCCCACGAAACAGCAGGGTTCCCGATGAAGCTGGAATTCTATAAAACGCAAAAAGATTGGGAGGAGGGTAAGGTTGAGGCGAGCACAAAGCTAAAACCGTTTAAAAGCACCGAAAAAACCTTCACCATAAAAACGCAGGCAGAAAAGGTTGACTGTTCAGGAACTTTCACAGGTGTACTTCATGTTGCAGAAACAGGTAAGGATATTGATGTGACAACTATAGTCACATTTGAAAAGGATTTTGGCGACGGCTCTTACTATAAAATCGTCTGCTCAAATAATGAAACCGAGAGCACCTATATCAACGGCAGCTATTTTGTGCGGTGGTCGACAGGCGAAGCAAATATTGCGGGAGCAAAATTTGTATTCTCCGCTGACGGAACATCGTTCAGCGCCTCCATGCGCGACCACAACGATAAAGAGTGGGGCGTGATTACCTGTCAGAGGTAAAAGCGACCTCAAGCACAAGATATGTCGGCCAAGGATATGATTAATAGAGGGGTATCGAGATGACTGAAAGCAAATCAATATCCCCCCACATCCTGACATCACCCCCTGCGAGGACGGCAAGCTGCGTTGGAGCTATACGCTGAACCTGTGGCGACAGCTGGTCATGCTGTGGGCTGGCATGAAAAGCGGGATTACTAACAACAATGAAAGGAGCGTCGAGATGGTAAAGAAGAAAAAGAGCAAAAAAATCCCCTTACCCATTTTGCTGCTGATCTGCGCCGTGTTGCTGTTTGCCATGTATTTGAGCCTCTCTACGCTGTCGCTAGCGATATGGGGCGATTCCGTCATGGGTACGGTGGACAGCTATCAGGCGCGACTGGACGATACAGACGCGGGTCAAAACCGCTCCCGCACCGTTTCCAAAGGCTATTGGTTTATGGCAAACGGCAAGGAGTATCAAGGCCATGTGATGTACCAAAGCGACGAGGCGTGGCCGAGCTTGGATGAGGGCGAAACGCGCTCCGAGCGCATCCGCTACCTTAACCATTTCCCCTACATCAACAAGCCCGCCGCGCTGTGCGAATTTGACGAGATGGGCGAGGTGGCGATCGTCTATCATATCCTTGCTCCCATCGGTTATCTGCTTTTGCTGCTCCTTGTAATCCGTACAGCCAGAGGCAAGAAAAAGAAGAAAACAGCGGCGAAGAAACCAGCTACCCCCAAAATAATTGAAATAAGGAGTGATGCGGATATGTTTTGCCATAACTGCGGAAACAAGCTGCCGAAGGGCGCGGTCTTCTGTTCAGGTTGCGGCACGAAAGCGGGGCAGGACAACCCCAACATTTGCTCTGCCTGCGGGACTGCAATACCACAGGATGCCCTGTTCTGTATTAATTGCGGAGCTGCTGTAAACAACGGAGAACCACACTCATCACAGGCAAGGTCTTTTGCGTCGCAGGATAGCGGGGATACGCAGCGCATGAATCTTATCGGATTTTCGGACATGTGCAACAGCCCAGAAATACTGGAGGCTGCACAGAAAAACAGGAAAAGCTCCATCGGCTGTATGTGGATATTGGTTTTCGTACCGCTCATCGGCTTTCCCATCGCCGGGCTGCTCATGGATGATTTCCCTTTTGGAGAATCGGCGGTCATAGGTGTCGGTATTGCCCTTGTGATGCTGATCATCAATGTATTTGCCCTACGCAGAGCCAAACAGCCCATGTGGGAGGGCATCGTCACCAACAAATTTAGCAAAGAGAAGTACGAGCATAAAGACGATGCGTCAAAAACTTATACGGAATACACGGTGACAATCACTACCGATGCGGGTAGAAAAAAGACTATTGTTGAAAAGGACAGCAGGCGGGTTATGTACGACTATCTGGATGTAGGCGACAAGGTACGTTTTCATCCGAAGTTCGGTACATACGAGAAATACGATAAATCGAAAGACCGCATCATCTACTGCAACGTGTGTTCTATGATGAACCCCATACACAATGATTGCTGCAAGCGGTGTAATAGTCTGCTGTTCAAATAAAGAAGGAGAATTTGTAATGGAACAATTCAACACTTTGCTGAAGGCGGCGGAATACGCCGTAACACGCTGCGGAAGCTTCCGTTTTGCCACTTCCGATGAAAAATACGACAGAAAAAGCCTGATGGCGATTGCCGAGGTAAGCGATGCGGAAAATCCCGCAGACGAGGACAGCTTTTATGTGGTGTCACCCGGCGGAGCGATCGGCTTCTGTGAGGACGGCGAGGATATAGATTGGCTGTTTCTGACGAATTCCAGTATAGACGAGGATTTACCTACCGCGCTTCAGACTGCTTCGCAAATCAAATTCTGCCCGAAATGCGGCTCCGGCGTTATTCCTAGTGCTCGCTTTTGCGGAGCTTGCGGCGCAGCGCTGCAGGGTCTAAAACGTTTTTCAATACATGATTGACTCATACCCGATTTGATGGACACAATCCACTCGTATATAATAAGAGTGTCTATTATCATGGGGCAGTTCATTGGTAGTGTATAAAACTTTGAGTGCGTTATAGATCGTTTTGATCAATTGCTTGATGCATTAAGCTAACGTTCACTTTAAATTTCTTAAAACTTTTTTAAAATAGTGGTATTTTCCCTCTTTACATTGACGCTGCGTCAAGGTGTATTCTTAATCTCGTCAGGAGGTGATCACGTGGAATACACAGTGCAAAAATTAGCTCATCTGGCGGGAATCAGCTCGCGTACCCTCAGATACTATGACGAAATCGGGATTCTTAAGCCGGCTAGAATCGCTTCCTCAGGGTATCGAATCTATGGGCAACGCGAGGTTGACCGCTTACAACAGATTTTATTTTACAGAGAGTTGGGGATGAGCTTGGAAGGAATAAAAGATATCATAACCTCATCAGATTTTGATGGGGAAAAGGCACTGCGAGAACATCGTGAGAAGCTTCTAGAGAAAAGAGAGCAATTGGATCAGCTCATCGGAAATGTTGAGAAAACCATTGCGCAAAAGGAAGGGAGAATCACTATGTCCGACAAAGAAAAGTTTGAAGGATTTAAACGTAAGATGATCGAAGAAAATGAAGAGAAATATGGCCAGGAAATCCGTGAAAAATACGGTGAAGAAACCGTAGCAAAGTCCAATGAGAAGTTCATGAACATGTCGCAAGAGCAGCATGACCAATTCACCAAGCTTAGTGAAGAAGTGCTAGCAACCCTTTATGAAGCCTTTAAGACAGGGGACCCCGCAGGAGAGCTGGCTCAAAAAACAGCCGATCTCCATCGACAATGGCTTACCTTTACTTGGACTAGCTACTCCAAGGAAGCTCATGCAGGGCTAGCCCAGATGTATTTGGATGACTCAAGATTCACAGCTTTTTACGATGAGAAGCAACCCGGGGCAGCAGAATTCCTTCGCGATGCAATCTTCATTTATACCGGGGTTAAGAAGTAAGGACCAGATGGATAACAATCAGAAAAGTAACGACTCAAGAGCTACAGATAACTATTAGATAAGGACGTTAAAAAGTGCACCTCAAACGTTAGATTTTTGTCTAACATTGGGGTGCACTTCACTTAGGGTGTCTTTGCTAATTTCCGTCTCATGGTCCATTCAAGAGGAGGAATGCGTAGAAAGGTGTTGGATTGACATAGTGATATTGTGGCTTATATAATGTGAACAGAAGCCTTTAAAGGTTTAACTATAAGAAAGGTAAGGTATCTGCAGAAAATGAAGTAATTCACTTTACTAGGAAAATATGCTTTTTAGAGAAGTCGTGTTAACGGCTTTGAAACGCATGCATTTTTGACTGTGAGTGGATAGTGATTATTCTGTGGATAGCTTTTCATACAACTGCGTCTTGAAGACTGTAACGTCTGAAGTGCCTTATGATCTGGAAGGGTCTCGAGGCACAGTCAGCATTATAGTCGCTGCGCTGTCATTTGAAGCACTATCCTCTCCGGTACAATAGGAGGGGTTTTTTATTTTATTAGTGGAATGCAGCAATGTGAAAAAATACTTCGGAGACCGCTTAGTCATTGATATCAAAAAACTGAGTCTTTATTCAGAGGATAGAATTGGCATCGTTGGGATTAATGGAGCAGGCAAAACAACTTTGCTCAATCTACTCAGCCAAAAGCTCCAGCCCGACGAAGGGTGGGTCAAGCTCTATGGCCAATCCTCAACAATTTCTCAGTTAGAATCGCCCGAGCAGGAAACGATCAATCAGGAAATGGCGTCAAAATTCAAAATCCCTATGACCTACAGTGAGAAGTTAAGCGGCGGCGAAAAGACTCGCTTTAAACTGGCGGTTTGCCTTAGCCAAAATAGCACCATGATCTTTGCTGATGAGCCCACCAGCAATATGGATATGGAAGGAATCGAGCAGATTGAGCACTACTTTGCGGGGTATGACGGTGGATTATTCCTCATTTCCCATGACCGCGGTCTCCTCGATGGTTTGTGCAATAAGATTTTGGAGCTAGAGGATGGACAGATCAAGATTTATCCGGGCAATTATAGAAGCTATTGTGAACAGAAGGCTCGTGAAAGAGAACGAGCTCAGTTTGAATATGGACAATACGTTTCAGAAAAAAAGCGTTTAGAGCGGGTCGTGATCGAGACCAGCGAAAAGTCAAAGTCGATACGCAAGACTCCCCGCAGGATGGGAAACTCAGAAGCCAGACTGCACAAGATGGGTAACCAAAAAGCTAAAGCCAACTTAGATCGAAGTAAGAAGAGTGTCGAGACGAGAATTGAGCAATTGGAAATCAAAGAGAAGCCTAACAAGATTGAGAAAATCAAGCTAGATCTTGCGGACACCCAAAGGCTTCACAGTAAAGTGATCATTGAAGGGAAGAAGATCAATAAAGCCTTTAGCAGTCGCGTTATCTTTAAAGAGGCGGGATTTCAGATCGAAAATGGAGCAAAGGTAGCCTTAATCGGCCCCAATGGGTGCGGGAAAAGTACCTTGCTGAAAATGATCATGAAGGGAGAGGAGTCCATAAGGATTGCCCCCAGTGCCAGAATCGGTTATTTCAGCCAAGATTTGAGCGTCCTCGAGGATCAGGAAAGCATCATGGACAATGTTATGGCAGAAAGCATCTATCCTGAGAGCTTCGTCAGAAGTTTATTAGCTCGGTTGCTTTTTAAAGGAGATCAGGTGTATAAGAGGGTCAAGGTGCTCAGCGGGGGAGAGCGGGTGAAGGCCTCCTTCGCCAAAATCCTCTGCCAAGACTATAACCTCTTGGTTCTCGACGAACCAACCAACTATTTGGATATTAACTCGCTGGAGGTCATTGAAGAAGCACTGCAGAATTATGATCGGTCCTTACTTTTCGTCTCCCATGACCGCCGTTTCATCAGATCAGTGGCCAACTCTATTCTGAACATCGAGGATCATAAGCTCATCAGCTTTAAGGGGAACTATACTGAATATCTAGCGAGTCGGCAGAAGGTAACGGATAGCGGAAAGGAAGAAGTCGCCAAGAAAATCTTCGTGCTGCAAAACCGTTTAAGCGAGGTGGTGGGCAGAATCTCCCTACCCTCGAAGAAAGATAATCGTGAAGCCCTCGATCAAGAGTATGACGAAATACTCGCTGAGTTGAAGCGACTCAGGGCCATGCTGAAGTAGAATAAGACGTTTCCCACAAACGTAATTCACATAGGAACTCCGCGTATTTGCGCGGGGTTCTTATGTATGAGTAATTACTTGCGGCAACAATGATTTATTTATATAGTAACGATTAAGAATTTGTTTGATCCATAAAAAGGAGTTATCAGAAGAAAAGGGCGGAAACGTGTAAAGCCTAAACGAATAACTAATGGATTTCGGTTAATTTAGTACAATTAACTAAAATTTAATTATCTTTGTATAGTTATATCATTTTTAAGTTCTTCGTATTATAAAAGTGAAAGTTATATCAATCCCTGGTAACCATCATGAAAGGAGGGTAGATAGAAAATGGGGTTACCTGATCCTCTATTAGTAAAAAATTTTATGAAAGGGGTGTATGAATGAAGAAGTTTACAAAGAAAGCGTGCGCACTTGCCCTTGCAGCCGTTTTCGCATTATCGAGTAGTGTTGTACCAGTTTTGGCAGCCGATAATGCTCTAATGAAGGCACCAGCTAAAGATGCAGCATTTGTTGCAGGTCTCGAAGGCTTCAAAAACGTAACGGGCAAAAACCTACTTGATCAAGATGTGGGAATGCAAGAAGGCTTAATAATTCGCCAAAGTCGTGTTGAGAATGGAAAAATAATTATTCCGAAATCAGGACTTTATTACACAACACGAACCGGAACTGCGGATATGCTTACTGGCCATAAAGTAACTATTCTTGGTAAAGAGTACACCATTGTCGATACTGCGACCAGACTAGATGTTATTACCAATGCCGATGTTAAGAAGGGCGGGTCTGTTCCGCTAGGTGATGGTTCCAAACATCTTGAACTCAGTAGTATTGGAATCGATGGAAATGGATTCCAGGCACCAGAAGCCACTTTTCAGATTCTAAAGCCCTCAGGAAACTACTATGGGTCTGCCTTCGAAGTATCACCGAACGCAAAACTGAGAAATATTGCTGAAGGTGTGTTAAATGATGGTACCGGAAGAAAAACTGGAACCTACTACCCTGGTAAAGATGGACAGAATTTTCATGTTGAATATTATGGTTCACCAGTAGCCATTAGTGGCCAATCTTATTTGGTCGCTGGTGAAGTAACAGCTGAAGTTGCCCATGTTAAGGAGTTTGCTACGGGAGCAATCGTGTATAGCCTACTGAGTGATAAGCCAGCTGTTGAAATGAAACTCGGAAAAGGCGAAAAAGCTACTCTTGGCGATTACACTGTTACAGTTACTGACATTACTAAAGATTCAGTATCCGTTGAATTAACCTCTAAGGATGGGAAAGTTACCCAGAAGACACTCGGTCCATTGACAGAAGATACCATGAAATACTTGCCGGCAGATGAGGTAACGCGTAATAGTCTTGTTGTACGGCCTGAAAATGATACTGTACAGGTTCAACTTGATGCGTTTCGCGAGCCCTTCAAAGATGGCAAAGTTGCCCTGGTAGGCTATACTGATTTGGTGAAATTTGAAAATCCGGGAACCTGGGCAAGTGACCCACGGTTTATTTCCCGGCCCGACACATGAAGCACCTGTTCTTTGCTAATCGAGTTGATGCTCGAAAATAAAGACGAGATCGTACTCGATTCAACCAACAACGTGTTTGTTGGTCCAGACGAATATTTCAAAGTTGTTATCGATGAGTTTGATGGTCAAGTTGTAAAATCATGGCATGTTGAAGATGTAAACGGAAATAAGACCCCTAATTTAGCCGATCGAGCTCAGGGTAAGAACATTGATCTTATGATTAATGTGAAAAATCGCACAGTAGCTCATTTTGTCAGCCGTTACCAAGTTAATTTACTTACTGAGCAACAAGCTCAAATTCAGAAGTTATCTGCAGCAAATGCTGCCCCTGCTACGGAAGCTCCTGCGGCTGCACCAGCACCTGCTAAAAGCTCCGGAGTTCCTGTTGCTGTGCCTGTTGGTATCGCAGTAGTAGCTATTGCGATTATCGCATACCAAGCTTCGCGCAATAAGGACAAGGGGAATAATTCGTAATCAATGGAATAGTTGGAATCACTTACAGTGGAAACCGCAATCGCGGTTTCCACTGTAATAACCACTTTAAGTAGACCTCTGAACGTATTTAAATTTCATTACAGAGAGTCATTGAGAGGGAGTGCGTCATGAAGAAACTTAACAAAAAGCTTATTATCACCCTTTTAGCCGCAACCTTAGTATTCGGAATCACAGGCTGCGGAAGTCAATCAACGGAGTCACCCAAAAGTCCGCAAACTGAAAAAGCTACTGAAGCTCAAAAACCAGGAGATACTGCTAAACCTGATGATACTGCTAAGCCAGATGAACCAGCTAAACCTGGAGAAACCGCTAAACCGGATGAAGCAGCTAAACCAGCCGAAACTACCAAGCCAGATGAAGCTGCAAAGCCAGATGAAGCTGCAAAACCAGATGAAGCAACAGCTCCGGCAACGCCCAGTAAGGCTCCGGGGGCACCTGCTGTAGAAGAGGAAGATTGTGGTTGTTAAACATAGATGAAATAGTAACCTACACCAAAGCTCGTCTACAACTCTATCAGTTATTTTCTGTACTCTTTAATCAACAACCGAGTATTGAATTAACGCAAGATTTCTATAAGGTTTTCAACCCGGATACGTCTTTGTTGTTGGAGTCCAGTCCCGCTTTTAACGAAGGAATGCAATGTCTATATACGTTTAGTCGCGAAGTGGAAGCGCAAGAGATTTCTGAAGTAACGACAAGCTTAAATGTAGAATGGCTCCGTCTGTTCCGAGGAATCAAACCTGATTATGGGCTCCCTCCTGCGCGAGCTTCGGCTTATATAACCTACGATATTCATGCTCTCCGTGAACACTACGCCTCGGCGGGATTGAAAATATCTCATCCCCAGTTTGAACCCGATTATGCAGGTGTTCAGTTAGCTTTTCTTTATAAGCTTGTATCCCAAGAGCTCCAGCACTGGATCGTTAATAATCAGCAAAAAGCACTCAAAACGCTAAGCCAAGAAAACGATTTTACAAACGAGCACTTGTCCTGGATTTCTGAATTATGTCACCGGGGGGTTGAGCAAGCGGAGACATCTTTTTACAGGGGCGTCCTACTCCTTTTGAGTGAATTTTTGGAGTCTGAGCAGCTTTGGTTGGTCGAATGTTCAAATACACTCTACTCCCTTGGCTCGCCTGGGGAGTAAACTATGACCTGGATTCAATCCTAAGGGGGGAAATGGAATGAAACTAAATAGAAGACAATTTCTCGGCTTATCCACTGCTGCTGCAACGATGGCCTTTGTCGGTGTAGGACTTACTGGAGATAGGATTTTTGAAGCCTCGGACAACAAAGTAGAGGATGTCTGGGTCCCTACACATTGTAAAGCCTGTGCAGCAGATAACCGGTGTCATCTGTTGGTTCGTCGTGTTGACGGTGTGGCAGTTAAGGTAGAAGGCAATCCAGTATCGCCTACGAATCAGGGGCGAAACTGCGCAAAATCAGCTGCAGCCTTGCTTACTCTTTACAATCCATATCGTGTAAAAACTCCCATGAAGCGGACGAATCCGGAAAAGGGGAGAGGAATAGATCCGAAATGGGCCCAAATTTCTTGGCAAGAGGCCATAGCTGCCATTACTGAGAAATTAAAGAAAGTCCAAGCGGAGGACCCAAGAAAATTCGTGTTTTTAACGGGTCATGCGGCTAGTCTTAATATGAATACTGAACAAGCATTTGCTGCTTCGTTTGGAACTCCGAATGTCATCGTTGGAGGAACTTCAGTAGGCTGCGGCGGTGCCACTAGCCCATTGAACAAGATTGTCAATGGTGGGGGGCAGGCACGGGCCGATCTACTCTATTGCAAGTACTTCCTTAATCTAGGTGCAAACTCTCAACAAGGGGGTAAAGGAAATAGCGAAGAGGTTGATGCCTTTGTTAATGCTCGGATTCGGGGCCTAAAAGTCGTCAATGTTACCCCCATACTAAGTCCATCTTTAGCAAAGACGGATGAGTGGGTTCCCATTATACCGGGAACAACGGGATATTTTCTATTATCGATGATTCAAGTCATCCTCAATGAGATAGAAAATTATGATGAGGCTTATTTAGTTCAACGAACGAATTCACCTTACTTAGTTGGGGAAGATGGCTTATATCTCCGTAATGATGAGCAGAGTGAAGATGAAGTTCGTGGTCTACATCTTGGTAAGCCTCTGGTTTGGGATCAGGCAGATCAACGTGCAAAAGCCTTTGATGATCCAGCCCTTCAAAAACCTACACTCGATGGAACTTTCGTAATCAACGGTAAAAGCTATCGCACTGCCTTTAATTCCTTGAAAGAGCACGTCAAGGCATACACTCCAGAAAAAGGAGAAGAAATCACAGGTATTTCAGCTGATACAGTACGTCGATTAGCTAAAGAATGGGTTGAGTACGCAGAGATTGGCAACAGCATTACGATAGGAGATCAGACTTATCCCTACCGTCCGGTAGCAATCATTTCTGAGCAAGGGTCAAAATGTCATGTGGATAATTATATGGTTGTCCATGCTACAAAGATTCTCTCTCTCATTGTAGGGGCAGCTGAGGTCCCGGGTTCCGCCAAGGCAGCAGGGGCTCCTTTCTATAAGATTAACCCTGTAGACGGAGTCACGACTTCAGAGGAGTTAGTTTATGTTCCGCTCAAAAAGAATCCTGATACTATCTCTCTTGTTGAGCATTCTCCCATAGCAGGATCTTCTACCGGTTTAGCTTGGCTTAGTCTAACCGACCCCAAGTCCTATGGATTCGACTATGTTCCGGAGGTATTGGGCATGTGGGGAGGAAATCCCCAATCCCTTCTCGGAGACTACGAACGAGTTAACGGCATAATGAAGAGTTTCCCATTTACCTTCGCGATTTCCTATGAGTTCGACGAGCCCACTGAATTTGCTGACATCGTCTTGCCTGAGAGTAGCTGGCTAGAGCGCTATGGACTGAGTGCTTATGCTCCAAGGACTTCCTTCACTGATGTTTTCCAAGAAAAAGGAAACTACGGATGGGCAATCCAGCAACCTGTTTTAGAAGAGCCCTTATATGATACTAAAGAGGGAAACCAGATTATCCTGGAACTCAGCGAGGCGCTAGGTATTCTCAAGGGTGATGGCGGAGTACTATCCCGGCTAAATTCGACGCTTGGCTTAAAGGGTGAGTACCAACTTGATACAGCAAAGAAATACACTTGGGAACAAGTTATTAATTTAATGTGCTTAGCAAAAACGGGTGGTCAATATGATCTAGAATGGTTTAAGAAAAATGGTATTGCCTCCTATGATGTTTACAATACGCAAAATTATTACGGTTATAGCAAATACCCGCAAGCCAGACTTCCTATTTACTTAGAGGAGTTTGCTTCTCACCATATGCGCCTTACACAGGAGTTTGAAGAAAAAGGCATCACAAGGAAACCAGGAAACGAGTTTGTGTTAAATCAGCTTACTCCACTTCCGAATTGGGAACCCCACCCAGAACACAAAGCCTCTCAAGAATATGACCTCTATTGTATCAACTATAAAAACATGCAACATCACTTTGCCTGTAATATCGGTAATGGATGGCTTATGGAGCTTACTGAAAATCAGGACCCCTATGCTTTATATGTAATGGTCAATGCCTATACTGCACAGGAACGGGGACTGAAGGATGGGGACTTGATTGAAATCGAATCCTTTGTGGGAAGCAGAATCGAAGGAAAGGTCAAGACCACACACCTCATCCATAAAGAAGTCCTTGGCATCGCTGGTGCTTATGGCATTCAAACTGCTAACTTTAACCCTGAAGCCAAACGAGGCCCTGCCTTTGGTGACTTGCTAAAGCTTTCGGAGGAGCTCTTCAACCCCTTGAAAATCAACCTCGATCGAGATATCAAAGTAAAAATCCGGAAGGTATAACGCCAAAGTAAATGGAGGGAATCGTAATGGCTCGATATGGGATGCTAATCGATTTGAGACGATGTGTCGGCTGTTTCGCCTGCGTTATGGCGTGTAAAGCTGAGCATGCAACCCCAAAAGGAGTGACTTGGAACCGGGTCATCGTAGAGGAAAAAGGTGAATATCCAGAGGCTCGGATGACCTTTATGCCGATTCTCTGTAATCACTGTTCAAATCCACCCTGTTTAAAGGTCTGCCCTACGGGCGCGACATCGAAACGAGCGGATGGAATTGTCACCGTAAACCAGAAGATATGTATCGGCTGCCAATATTGCGTAGTCGCCTGTCCTTATCAAGCAAGAAGCTTTAATAAGAAATCAGAAGGGTACTTTCCTAAATATGGCCTAACTCCGCTAGAGGAACAGGGATATAAGCAACATATTAAGGGAACTCCGGGAAAGTGTAATTTCTGCTATGAACGCGTCGACCAAGGTTTAGCTCCATCCTGTACTGTAAGCTGTCCGGGACGCGCGCGAATTTTTGGTGACTTAGACGATCCACAAAGCGAAATATCTATTCTGTTAAAAGAGCATGAGACCTTTCAGCTTATAGAGAACCAGGGGACTGGTTCGGCCGTGTATTATCTGCCTGAATCTGCTGTTGTAAAAGGGGGGAATGTCTAATGCATCCTCAACACGTCTGGCATGATCTTGTAGTTTGGTATCTCTTTTTGGCGGGTACAGGGGCGGGGATATACCTAATCACCCTTGGGAATAAGTTGTTACGCAAGGATAATTCCTTGCAGAATATTGGGTATTTCTGGGGTCCTGCTTTTGTTGCAGTTGGAACAGGATTTTTGCTACTTGATTTAGGAAGACCCCTGTTTGCTCCCTTGGCTGTACTTAAACCGTTTTCCTCAATGATCTCCATAGGTACGATTATTCTATCGCTATTCCTAGTTCTCGGTTTGGTACAAATGATTCAAAATCTATATCGCAAGAGAGAAACACCTCGTTACTTCGATTGGATAGGTTTTTGCCTTGCCATAGGAACCGCAACCTACACAGGGCTTTTGCTAGGAGTTGTTAAAGCAATTCCGTTTTGGAACAGCCCAATTCTTCTCCCTCTACTATTTTTGGCATCAGCATTATCCTCAGGGGTTGGCTTTATACTCTTTAGTCTTGTTGTCGCTAAAAAAGTCCGATCAGAACAAATTTCCCAGGCCTTGCATTCCATCCTTAAGCTTGACGTGGGTCTGATCCTTACAGAAATTGTTGTCCTTGGCTTAATTCTTTATATTTCAAATCAATCGGGTGGAGCAGCAGCAAGTAGTGTTGCAATTCTTCTTGAGGGATTCCTCGCGCTTCCTTTTTGGGGTTTAGTGATTGGTGTTGGGCTTCTACTACCCCTGCTTCTCGAAACGCTTGTTCGCTCCCAGAAAGAAAGCGTCTTACTGATTTGTGCTTTATCACTCCTTGTGGGAGGAATTGCCCTGCGATATTCCATCGTTTTCGCAGGGGTATTTGTTCCCTTTAGCTAATCAAAAAGGTAACCCTTAACATCATATAGATTAACCTACCAAGAAAAAGAGGCTAAAGCAGACCGAAGACGTTCGGTAAGCTATGGCCTCTTCTGCCTTAATTTGCTATGCACTAACCAATACTGGCTAAATATCTGCTAGATTTTTAAAAAGCGTAGGTACTAAGAGAGTTTTGCTTATATTGACAAATACTCATCGTATAGATATACTTACTTTGTAATTTAGTAGATGAGTAAATTACTAAACTACTAGACTACTAAATTATTAATTACCAAATCACCAAATTGAAAGGTGGCCCTTCTAAGGACTACAGAGTAAAGCATGGGAGTAGATAATCGATCCTAATAAATAGGGTGTATGGAGGTAAAACCATGAAAATACCCACAAGTTTAAAGCATAAACCCGTTATTGTATCAGAAAACTACGAGAATGTAGATGGCCGCTACGCTTATGAATCAGATGCCAAAGGCCTTTCCTTAGGTCTAGCTCAATGGAATGATCGGGGGAAGGTTGATATTTCTGCTAAGGTATGGCGCTATACTGGAGAAAAATGGTCAAGGCAATCGGAAGAACTACCCCTTCACAGGGTCCTCGACCTAGCAATCCTTGTCTGCCGAACCAAGCTCCACTTCCGGGAAGCCTATCGGTATGAAAAGCTCTATGATCCAGAAAATCCCGTGATTGATAGAGTCGGTTTGCAAGGGGATGCTATGACGGTGGCTGTCTGCACTGATAATGATAGGATTGATGAAGATATCAAGCTTTTTAATCAGGCACTGAGTAATGACGATGAGCTCATGGGTGAGCGCTTACGGACGCTCGCCAGACTTCTTAAGGAGATGGGATATTAAAGTTATGGATAGAAAAAAGGAGCTTAAAGAACAATATAAGCAGATGAGACCAGATATGGGGATCATGGGCATTCGCTCCAAGCTAGATACTTGGTGTTATATTGAAGGAAGTCAGAATCTGCGTGCGGTCCTCAACGGATCCCGCTTCAAACTGGAAACGAATTTTCATCCAAGTCGCGAACTGTTGAAAAAGTTTCAAGAGCAGGGAGTAGAGAATTTCACATTTGAAGTACTGGAACAGCTAGAGTATGATAAAGATGAAACGAAAACGGATTATACCGATGACCTAGAAATTTTATTGCTCGAGTGGGAAGAAAGATTAGTGAATCAAGGTATCACAGTGGTCAAAAGATAACTATTTGGCTTGGAATGAGAGTGCCTTTAGCACCGCGAATTGACAGGTACCAGAGGTTTGAAATTATCACATAGCATTATCACATAGCAAAGGTCTGATATGAAAAATGCACAAACGAAGGATAGTCGCCTTGGGAATTGCCATCATTGTCCTTGTCGTAGGAATTCTGTATGCCCTCACCCAAGGGGGAAATGCAAACAATAACGGCCCCTCGTCTAATCAGCAGGGAGGGAACAATTCCTCTATGCTACCGAGCGCTCCGCCCAAGGTTGACCCCATCGCCGAACAGCTGAAAGAGATGTCCTTAGAGGAAAAAGTAGGACAGCTGGTGATTGTTGGGACTGATGGATATGAGATCAATGAAAATACCCAGCGGCTGATTCAAACCTATCATGTGGGTGGGTTTATTCTTTTTCAGAAAAATATCAGGGATACTCAACAAATGCTCGATCTCGTCAATTCCTTAAAGAAGACCAATGCCATTAATGAGGTTCCGTTGTTTTTAGCCCTTGATGAGGAGGGAGGGAGAGTTTCCCGGATGCCTGCTGAATTGCGGAGGATGCCTTCCAGTCAAAAGGTGGGAAAGCAGAATGACAGTGATTTGGCGACCCGCGTAGGAGTAGTCCTGGGCCAAGAACTTAAGGTCTTCGGTATGAATGTTAATTTCGCTCCCGTTTTAGATATTTTCAGCAACCCTCAGAACACGGTTATCGGGGACCGGGCATTGGGGAGTACTCCTGAGCTGGTCAGTGAGCTGGGCATTCAGTCGATGAAGGGGATCCAAGCTCAAAACATCATCCCTGTGGTCAAGCATTTTCCAGGACATGGAGATACTACGGTGGATTCTCATGTGGGTCTACCCAAAGTCGATTATGACCTTGAACGCTTGCAAAGCTTCGAGTTAATTCCTTTTTCCGAGGCCATCGCCCATGATGCGGATGCCATTATGCTGGCTCATATCCTGATACCACAGCTTGATCCTGAGTATCCCGCGTCGCTTTCAAAAACCCTGATCTCGGACATTTTACGGGAAGACATGAAATTTGAGGGAGTCGTCTTCACTGATGATATGACCATGGGGGCGATCCTGGAGAATTATGAGATTGGCGAGGCGGCAGTAAAATCCCTGCAAGCCGGGAGCGATATCGTTTTGATTTGTCATGACTTTGTACAAGAAGAAGCGGCATTGCAGGCGATTCTAGCAGCAGCCCGGACCGGGGTAATATCTAGCGATAGAATCGATGAAAGCGTGTATCGGGTGCTTGCTTTGAAGAAGAAGTACGGGCTTTCCAATCAGTCTGTGGAATCCGTCGATGTTCAAGGAATAAACGCTGAAATCACAAAGCTGTACGAGGATTATCCTGCGCTACGATAGGAGAATGGAATAGCAGAATTGGATAAAGACAGCCCAAGTGTTGAGCCTGTAGGACTCGTAAATGATCAAGTCTATAGCGCCCTAACAGTGTATGGTGGAAAGTAAGGTACAGTACAAAAGGTGAGCGTTAAATTTATATGGAGAAAGAGAGCCGCGCAGATGAACAATTCGTTCACAGCGTCGGCTCTTTAATGATTTAGCGCGCTAGATAACCGGTAACGGTCCAGATGCCTGTCTCATCTTGACGAATCAAGCGCTCCAGATACACAGCTTTGACCGGCCCTTCTGCGGCTTGCACGACAGCTTTTTTACCGTCGTTTTCAATCATTGTCAAGGTATCATAGTCCAGAGGTGGCTCGCCAACGATCCCTTCGGGGGAAATCTGCAGGGCAATGAAGGTAAAAGCGACTTGGACAGGATCAAGCTGCCAAGGGCTGCTTCCCGAATCAACTTGTTGTTGGTTGTTTTTCACAATCTCCAGATCGATAGGGAGCTTGATCATGGTCTTCTCGGGAGGTAGTGGCTTGGCTTGAGGGGTGAGGTCTAGGGTGTAGGTCAATTGTCGAGCCAGCTCTTCAAAGCGCTTCCCTTGAACTTGGATTTCCAAATCCTTTTGCAGCCAGCGCAAGCTATTGGGCAGGATTTCTAGAGGTCCGCCTTCGGCTTGGCCCAAAGCCGCTAGAGGATCGATGACCAGCGCCCCAGTGGCTTTGGATTGGATAATGATCGTATCTTCAAAGTCAAAGACAATACGCTCCGGTGCCGCAAAAATGCGCCGTGGGGTGGTGGTGAGTTCTAGGGGAGCTAAACCACTGACCTGGATAGCTTCCTCAAGACTAGCAACGAGTTGGTCGTTCGTGTTGTCCACCACGCGGTAATCTTGGGGTGGATTGTAAGCGAAAATATCTTCTGGAATCGTAGTATTGGTTGCCAAGCTAATATAGGTGTAGGTGGTTTGCAGAGATTTCTGTAGGGCTGTTTGTAGTTGGATAGGCAAATGAGTTTCTTGGTCAATCCAGAGAGAATAGGGCAGCCCTCCGGGTGGTTGGATTTCAATATGGGTGGCAACTCGCCCGGCAATAGTTTCCTCACCGAGAATTTGGTGAGGATAGCTTAAGGCTTTGGCGGCTTCCTTCTGAAGATCGAAGTCATGGGGATCTGCATAAATGGGGAGAAGTGAGATTTCCTTGGTAGCGGAGTTGGTGCGCCAACGGGTCTCGCCGTTATTAACGGTAAGAATTCCATCTTGAGTTTGGGTGGCATAGTTTTCTCCGACAGACCAGATCTCCGTTCGAATCTGGAATTGACGTTCGCCTGCTTCATTGGTGCTGGTTTTTTCTAGGATGCCATGGTAATTCTCTAGTTTTTTGACCGAATCTTCCATGGCCAGGACGATGTTTTGCGAAGAACCTGACCAAGTGGAGAAGAAAAAGAGAAAGACGAGGATGCTTGCTACAAGTCCGGCCCAGGGGAGGAATTTTTTCTTCACCGGAGAAGGGCTTGGGGTTCGTGAGAGGTTATTATTTGCATAGAACGGGCTGAGTTCATGTGTTTTCTCCTGTCCCTTTTCGAGGGGTTCAAGCTTTTGCCAGAGACTAGCTATAAAATCTTCACTTGGCCCTTCTATAGGTGAAGACTCTTTTATTAGGATTTGGGCGATGGCTTGTAGCTCTCTGACATCTTCGGTTGCATCTTTACTTACTCCACCAATTGCCTTGGTAGATATCTCATAAGTCACTTTAGCAGTCGCTTCTTCTGTGTCTGCTGTTGTCTTTTTTGGCTTAAGCTGTTGCTCTTGATTTAGATCATTGATAAAGACATCCACTAGATCTTCTGCAGAGGGCGTGTTTTTCTGCTGATTGTCGTTTGTCACGATGCTCCTCCTTTCTGTTCGTTGTTCCGCATCAAATCTCGTAAGGCTTGCAGAGCACGATATTGAAGCCCGCGAATGGCATCCTCACTGCGACCCATGAATGTGGCAGTCTCTTTGCGCGAGTAGCCTTGGATAATGCGGAGATCAATGGCTTGCCGATAATCAGGGGGGAGTTGTTCCATGAGTTCCTGGATTAGGGCTTGATTCAACCAATCCTCTTCCGGAGAGGGGGATTCTTGACTGAGTACTTGGCCGAGATGGTGTTGAGCTCGGCGTGTCGTTCGAAAACGATCGGTGATGAGATTGCGCGCAATCTGCTTAAGATAGGGGTAAGGGGGGAGGTTTTCTGGTTGTTGCTTAAAGCAACGCAGATAGGTCTCTTGAGTGATATCTTCAGTCTCTTCGCGATTTTGGACTTGGGAGTAGATGAATCGATACAGCTTTGTAACAGTTTCCCGGTACCAGGTCTCCACATCTTCACCTCCTTTATTAGCTTAAACGAGTAAAAAAAGAAAATGTCACGTAAAATTTAAACTTTCTTTAGGGGGTTGTGCGTCTATACTATAGAAGAGGATGATTATCCAAGAATGAAGTGCACTTCAAAGGAGTAGGAGTTATGTTATCTAAAAAGTCCGCTCGTGAGCTGGAGGACTACTTACTAACGAATCAAGAGTATATTTATCGACTAGCATACAGTTACGTTAAGAACCCGGAGGATGCCCTAGATCTTGTCCAAGAGTCCATCATTAAGGCCATATCGTCAGCGGATTTACTGAAGGATACCCAAGGTATGAAGAGTTGGGTTTATCGCATAGTGGTCAATACAGCGTTGGACTTTTTGCGCAAGCAAAAGCGTATGGTGGTGGTCGATCAGGAGACGCTTAATAACTACACTGAGAGTGCGGCTGGAGCGGATGATTATTCCGATCTAGATTTAGCTAAGGCTATCGAAGGGTTAACGCCTACGGATCGGTCTCGCATCGTGCTTCGTTATTATGAGGACCTAAAAATAGAAGAGGTTGCTTTTATTTTAAAGGAAAATGTGAATACAACAAAATCCCGTCTTTATGGGACCCTAAAAAAGCTGCGTTTACAGATGGAAGAACCTATCGATGTACAATCCGTTCAGGAGGTGTAATATGAGCGAGAAGAATCTAAACGAGAAGAAGCTTAATGAGTTAAAGGAAGACCATCAGAAGGTTGCTATCCCGGAAGAATTAGACCAAGTTGTGCGCAAGGCACTACAGACCGGCAAGCAAAGTCGCAAGAATCGCCAATGGCTGCATCGTGTGTCAGCAGTGGCCGCGGCCATCATTATCTTTGTGGGGGGTATTAATATCAGTCCCACCATGGCTAGTGTATTAGCGGAGGTGCCGGGTATGAAAAACCTGGTTCAAGTCTTAACCTTTCGGGATTATCAATTTGACGATGGGTTGCATCAAGCTAACATCGAGGTGCCAGTCATTACCGGTCTCGAAGAGTCTGGCTTAGGGGATGCACTAAACCAGAAGTATCTTGAAGAGAACCAAGCGCTTTATGAGCAATTCATGATCAACGTGAAAGAAATGGAAGCGCTAGGGGAAGGCCACCTAGGGGTGGACAGTGGTTATATGATCAAGACGGACAATGAGCGTTTGCTATCGATTGGCCGCTATGTGGTAGAAATGGTCGGTTCTTCGTCCACAGTAATCAAATATGATACGATCGATAAGGTGGAGCAAGTCCTCATTACTTTACCCAGTCTCTTTAAAGATGATCAGTATGTGGCAGTCATCAGTGACTATATCGTTGCCCAAATGAACCAAGCTATGGATAAGGACCCCAACATGATGTATTGGATTGAAAGAGAAGGACAAGAGGAAGATTTGTATTTTGAACCCTTCCAACAGATTTCCCCTGCGCAGAGCTTCTTTATCAATCCCGATTATAAGCTGGTCATATCCTTTGATAAGTATGAAGTCGGTCCTGGGGTGATGGGGATCCAAGAATTTGTAATTCCGACTGAGGTCATAGCTGACCTACTGGTCAGTAATGAGTATATTAGACCCTGACAAAGTTAAGAAAAACCCGTATGAGTGATATCTATAGTAGTGGACTGTGTGAAGAATGTGAAACTCCGCAAGAAGAACCTTGCGGAGTTTCTATTTCTTATTTCATTATGGTAAAATTATTCATAATCATTGGTTTTATCGGCTTTAATGGGAATTATGTGGATTAACCCACTCAGGCGAGGATGACCTAGTATAAGAATTCAGCAAACGATTGGAGCGGATTTCTCTGGATAGCAAGCAAGACTGGAAAAAGAACATTATATTATTCCTAACAAGTCAGACCATATCCCTTTTTGGCTCATCCTTGGTTCAATATTCTATTATGTGGTATATCATCTTGAAGACTCAATCGGGAATTATGATGATGATCTCCATTATTTGTGGTTTTTTGCCCACCTTTTTTCTTTCGCCCTTTGCCGGGGTATGGGCAGATCGATATAACCGCAAAACCCTGATTATCCTAGCTGATTCCATGATTGCTACCTGTACCCTTATCTTGGCGCTCCTGTTTTATGCCGGATATGACATGATGTGGCTGCTTTTTGCGATGTCAGCGATTCGTGCTCTGGGAGCAGCCGTGCAAATGCCTGCGATAGGGGCCTTCCTTCCCCAGTTGGTTCCGGAGGAGCAATTAACCAGGGTGAATGCGGTCAACGGCAGTATCCAATCGGCGGTTATGCTGATTTCCCCGTTGTTGAGCGGGGCCTTGATGTCGGTGACTTCTCTTGAAGTAATTTTCATGATCGATGTGCTGACAGCGACGGTTGCCATTGTATTTTTGCTACTGTTTTTGCATGTCCCTGCCCACCGCAAAGCTCAAGAGAAACAGTCAGTAAGTTATTTTGGTGATATGGTTGAAGGAATACGTTATATAAATAGCCATGCCTTTTTAAAGAAGTTCTTCCTTTTCTGCGCAGGGTTCATGATTCTGGCCGCTCCGGCAGCGTTTCTGACACCCTTGCATGTGACTCGAGCCTTTGGGGTCGATGTCTGGCGCTTGACAGCTCTTGAAGTGACTTTTTCTATAGGGATGATGGTGGGTGGAATTCTAATGGCGGCCTGGGGAGGGTTCAAGAATCGGGTGTACTCCATGACTCTTGGCACACTTATGTTTGGAGTTTGCACCGTAGCTCTTGGGGTCACTCCGAATTTTTGGGTATACCTTTTGTTTATGAGTTTGATTGGAGTAGCCATGCCGATATTTAATACTCCTTCTTATGTCATGCTTCAGGAGAAGGTTGAGCCGGATTTTCTCGGGCGGGTTTTTGGGGTGCTCTCCATGATTTCCAGCACCATGATGCCCTTAGGGATGCTTGTTTTCGGCCCGCTAGCTGATATTGTCCCCATAGAATATATGCTCTTAGGAACCGGAGTGTTGATATTTTTTGAGAGCTTTTTCCTTTTGGGCAGTAAGGTTCTGGTGGAGGCAGGGAAACCAAATGTTAAGGCTGATCCGTCATAGTACAGAAAAGTGGCAGTGTGAAATCTCAAAGCTTCACACTGCCACTTTTAATTCACTTATTTACTTTTCGTTATCTGTCGGATTCAACTGAGCATGATATTCTTGCAAGGATTTCACAACGGCATTGGTGTTGGCAGCCTCGCGATGTGCAGCAATTCCTTTGGCGCTAGCTAAGGCAGCAGCCGTGGTAGTGATGTAAGGTATTTTGTGTTTAATAGCTGTCTTGCGAATATAGGAATCGTCCTGCAGACTGCGCTTGCCGGTGGGGGTGTTAATAACCAATTGAATCTTGCCATTCATAATCTCATCAGGGATATGGGGTCGGCCTTCATAAATCTTATAGATGTATTCGGAGTCGATGCCGTGGTCTTGCAGATACTGACGGGTTCCTTGGGTTGCTTTGATGGTAAACCCTAATTTCAGAAACTCTTGGGCAGTTTCGGCAACGATGGGGGAACGATCCTGCTCAGCAATACTCATGAGCACGGTTCCTGTTGAGGGAAGAGGGGATTGAGTAGCTTCCTGAGCCTTATAATAAGCCAAACCAAAGGAGTCGGCCATGCCTAAGACTTCTCCTGTCGAACGCATCTCCGGTCCGAGCAGAGGATCGACCTCTGGGAATTTGTCGAAGGGGAAGACCGCTTCTTTCACCCCAAAGTGTTGAAGCACGGGCGGTTTAAAGTTGGTCACCGTATCGTTTTCAATGCCTGCATAATCGGCCATCACTAACTCGGTGGCTAAGCGGGCCATGGGAATGTTGCAGACCTTGGAAACCAATGGCACAGTACGGGAGGCGCGCGGATTGGCTTCCAGTACATAGACTTTATCATCGGCTATGGCGTATTGAATATTCATCAACCCAATGACGTGAAGCTCTTGGGCGATTTTTTGGGTGTAGTCGACGATCGTTTTTAGGTGGTTTTCCGGAATACTGATGGGTGGAATGACGCAGGCGGAGTCCCCGGAGTGAATCCCTGCTAATTCAATATGCTCCATGACAGCCGGGACGCAAGCAAGCTTGCCGTCGGAAACCGCATCGGCTTCCGCTTCGATGGCATTGACTAAAAATCTATCGATGAGAATCGGATTTTCTGAGGTGAGGTCAACAGCTGCGCTTACGTATTCTTGAAGTTGCTCCTTATCATAAACAACTTCCATTCCTCGCCCACCTAGGACAAAAGAAGGGCGGACCATGACGGGATAACCAATGAATTCAGCTGCTTCCAGTGCTTCCTCTAAGTTAGCTGCCATACCGGCTTGGGGCATAGGGATATCCAATTGTTCCATCATTTTGCGGAACTGATCCCGATCCTCGGCCAGATTAATCACATCCGGAGGGGTACCCAGTATTTTCACCCCTGCATCCTGTAATTGAGTGGCTATATTTAGAGGGGTTTGACCGCCAAACTGAACGATTGCGCCGAGGGGTTGCTCTTTTTCGTAAATACTTAAGACGTCTTCCACGGTAAGCGGTTCAAAATAGAGTTTATCCGAGGTGTCATAATCTGTAGAAACAGTCTCCGGGTTGCAGTTGATCATGATGGTCTCGTAGCCTAAATCCCGTAAGGCAAAAGCAGCGTGGACACAGCAGTAATCGAATTCGATCCCTTGACCAATACGGTTAGGGCCACCGCCTAAAATGAGAACTTTTTCGCGGTTGCTGGTGCTTACTTTGTCGGGACCGTTATAGGTGGAGTAGTAATAAGCGGCATTTTCCACTCCGCTTACCGGCACGCTATCCCAAGCTTGAGGAAGGGCTAAGGCTAAACGTTGCTTTCTAATGTTGGCTTCCGGCACATGTAAGATCTGAGCCAGATAGCGGTCTGCAAAACCATCCTTCTTGGCTTGCAACAGTAGGTGACCGGGAAGCTCTTGATCTTGATAATTAAGAATTTTTTCTTCCAAGTCTACGAGCTCTTTCATTTGTTGGATAAACCAGAGCTTAATATAGGTTATTTGACTTAAGTCTTCGGGATTGGCCCCCTTGCGCAAGGCTTCATACATAATAAATTGTCGTTCACTGGAGGGCTCCTGCAGCAAAGCGAGTAGCTCTCCTAAGCTTTTATTGTGGAAATCCTTAGCGAAGCCTAAGCCGTAGCGACCGATCTCCAAGGAACGGATCGCTTTCTGTAGGGCTTCCTTATAGTTTTTACCGATACTCATGACTTCCCCAACAGCGCGCATTTGTGTTCCGAGTTTGTCTTCTACCCCTTTAAACTTTTCAAAAGCCCAGCGAGCAAATTTAATCACGACATAATCGCCGTAGGGTGTATATTTATCCAAAGTCCCAGCGCGCCAGTAGGGTATTTCATCGAGAGTGAGTCCCGCAGCCAGCAGAGAGGAGATTAAGGCAATGGGAAATCCGGTAGCTTTGGAGGCTAGTGCTGAGGACCTGGAGGTTCGGGGATTGATTTCGATGATGACGACCCGCCCTGTGGCTGGGTTGTGAGCAAACTGAACGTTGGTTCCACCGATGACTTCGATGGCTTCAACGATGGAATAGGCATATTTTTGCAAGCGCTCTTGAAGCTCTTGGCTGATGGTTAACATCGGTGCACTACAGAAGGAGTCTCCCGTGTGAACGCCGACGGGGTCAATGTTTTCGATGAAGCAGACCGTAATCATTTGGTTCTTGGCATCGCGAACTACTTCTAACTCCAACTCTTCCCAACCCAGCACAGATTCTTCAATCAGAATTTGCCCAATCATACTGGCGGCAATACCGCGGTTGCTGACGGTTCTTAGCTCTTCCACATTGTAGACTAAACCGCCACCGGTACCACCCATGGTATATGCTGGACGCACAACTACAGGGTAACCCAGCTCCTGCGCGATTTTTTCTGCTTCTTCGACGCTGTAAGCAGGACTGCTCTTCGGCATGTCAATGCCCAGCTTCTCCATGGTTTGCTTAAAGGCGATGCGATCTTCACCGCGCTCGATAGCGTCTAACTGAACCCCAATGATTTGCACCCCATAGTGATCGAGAATCCCTTCCTTAGCTAGCTCAGAACTGAGGTTTAAACCCGTCTGTCCACCTAAATTAGGTAGGAGAGCATCAGGACGCTCTTTTTCAATAATCTCGGCTATTCTCTTGACATTGAGAGGCTCAATATACGTAGCATCTGCCGTGGTAGGATCAGTCATGACCGTGGCAGGGTTGGAATTTACTAAGACGATTTCATAACCTAGCTGCTTCAGTGCTTTACAGGCTTGTGTTCCTGAATAATCAAATTCTGCAGCTTGTCCGATCACAATCGGCCCTGAACCGATAATCATAATCTTATGGATATCATTTCTTTTGGGCATGTGTATGATCAACTCCTTATTTAAGTAGTGGGGTATTTCTCAGGGAAGATTAAGACTTAGTTTTGTATAATTATACATTAAGAGGTATAAAAATAACAATACTTTTTTATTGCTTTAGCAATATTTATATTTAAGGCAGTGCCTTGCCTTCGGTCATCGATTAACTTTCTTTGTTGACAACATAAGAGGGTACTCTAGAATGAATATAGAAGATAGTATTCCAAAGTGTCTTGACAAAATTCTTGGAAGCAGGTTGGACAGTAGATTTCAAGAAGTTTGCTGAAGGGGAGGCGGGAAAGTGATGAAGAGATGGAAAAAATATTTGCGGATGGGCGCCTTTGTGGCTCTGTTAATTATTGCTTTGGGTGCGATGGGATTTAGCATGGTAAACAATCAGGCAGGAATGGTGTTGACAGATCAGGAAACTTTTAAGACGAAAGATGTGTTAATGGTTCTAAAAAAGGCCGGGCTTGAACTAAAGATCTCTAAAGAGCCGGCTTTAGCTCCCAAAGAGTGTGCACTAGGGAGGGTGGAACCGAAAGTCTATGATATTGATGATGGCCTTAGCCAGTTGTATATCTACGAATTTAATTCTACTTTGGAAAGGCGAACTACTTTAGAAGAACTATCCGGAAGAGGAGATCCTAATTCCCAAGATCCCTTTTCTCGTGATCCGTTTATTAAGGCACAGAAGCTGAGCAGAGCTTATGGGGCTAAAAATATGGTGATGGTCCTAGTTTATAATATTACCTTGGAAAATATGGAAAACGAAACTAAAATTCTAACCCCTATCACCTTAACCGTGGGGAAAACGATCTTTTACGAGTTAAATCAAGGGAGGAAATTTGTCCTTCAGGGTGAGGGAGAGCACTGGGAAGGTAAATTAGTTGTATCGACCTATGAAGAGCAGTGGACCGATGAAAAAGGGTATAAACGTACTCAAACGAATTCCACTGAATTGCCCTTGATCCGCTATAAGGGCAACCCGGAAGAGATACGAGATATCACTTACCGTTTTGAATGGCCTGGTGGGGCATCTTCTCTAACATCGGATGATGGGTTTCGACAAGGCAACTTTGATGACGAACAGACAAGTGTCTATGGGGGCTCAAACCTGTGGTGGGGGTGGTTCGGATTTGGCACAGGTCGTGTTCCGGAGGAGGACGATACCTGTGATTTCTCGGTTCGATGGAATGGGGGGGAAGAAGAGCGGGTCACTTTGAAAGCGCAGTGAGAAACGGGGGAGGCAATGAACCTATCCCGGTGTCCCTCATAATCTACAAAGATGACCGAGTACTCATCTCGCTTGCAATAATCTCGGGCAGACTAAGGGGGAAGTGAATTGCTGGAAAAAATAATGAAGTCGGCACAATCCATTGAAGATAAGCTTATAACCATAAGACGGGATATGCACAGACAACCGGAATTGGCATTGCAGGAAGAAAGAACGGCAAACTATATAGCGGATAAACTTAGAGCTTTAGGGTGTGAGGTCACTGAGAATGTCGGAAAAACTGGGGTCGTCGGGCTTCTCAAAGGAAGTGAAGCAGGGAAGACCCTAGCCATTCGTGCCGATATGGATGCATTACCTATCCAAGAAGAGACAGGTCATGAGTTTTGCTCTACCAGGTCAGGAGTCATGCATGCTTGTGGCCATGATGCCCATATAGCCGTTGTTTTAGGGACCGCGGAGATACTCTCCGGCATGAGGGATTCCTTTGCCGGTAATATAAAGCTGATTTTCCAACCTAGTGAGGAATCTCCGATAGGGGGAGCAGACGAGATGATTCGAGAAGGGGTGCTAGAAAATCCAACTGTGGATGCAGCAATAGCGCTCCATGTCAATCCAGGGTTATCGACAGGTCAAATCGGCTATAAAGAGGGTCCCTTCTTTGCCTCGGTGGCTTTCTTTGCCATAGAAATTTTGGGAAAAGGTGGACATGGTGCCTTGCCCCATCATTCGGTTAATCCGATTTTGGTGGCTGCTGAGTGCATTCAGGCCCTTCAAACCATAGCTTCAGCCCAAATTGATCCGATGGAGCCCTTTGTCTTAAGCTTAGGATCGATTCATGGAGGACAAAAATCCAATATTATCCCTGAAAAGGTCTCCATCGAGGGGACGGTACGGTGCTTTGGGGATGAATTAATGAATCGCACAGGCCAGATGATGGAGAATATCCTGCGTTCCATCACTTCGGCATACGGGGCGGGTTACACTTTAAAGTTTAAACCAGAAGTAAAGACCTTAATCAATGACAAAATCATGATCGGGCTTATCAAGGAAGCAGGAGAGCAAATTCTGGGAAAAGAGAATACTCTAGCGGTTTCACCCGTTCTATTGGGCGATGATTTTGCATCCTTCAGCCAGCTTGTTCCGTCAGCTTATATCTATTTAGGTGGTGGCTTCCACGGACAACCGAATTTCGCCCTTCACCATCCGAAATTTGACTTGGATGAAGGAGCATTGCCCCTTGGGGCTGCCTTGCTTAGCTACACTGCTCTCAAGTTTTTAAGTAAGGGACCATAAACTTGACATTCTCTGCCTATGTTATTTAGCGTTTACTCAGGAGGGGGATGGGGTTGCTTTTTCAGGTTTAACTTTGCATGCCACCGCTCAAAAAAAGACCTTTGCACAGAGAAACATAATCTTTCACTGTGCAAAGGTCTCATTGTATATTTGTGCTTCTGATTATTCGATTCGTTTTAATAAAGAGCTACGCTTAGCCAAGTGCTCATCATCGATTTCAATTAGCTTCTCCGTAGTTTGTAGTGACTTTTGCACTTGTAGTGCGACTTTCTCCAACTCTTCATGATGCTGGCTGGAAAGAATCTTCAAATCAGCTAGTTCGCTTTTGATTTCTGCAAATTGTAAATCATGTTCATTTAATTTGGAGTCAATTTTATCAAATCGCTCTTCCATGCTGACAAATCGTGCATCAGTGCCTTTAGAACGCTCGTCGATGCTGTTAAAACGTTCGTCAATGCCTTCAAAGCGCTCGTCAATGCTGTTAAAATGTTCGTCAATGCCTTGAAAGCGCTCGTCGATGCTGTTAAAACGTTCGTCAATGCCTTGAAAGCGCTCATCGATGCTGTTAAAACGTTCATTCATTTCTTTAAAACCGTTTAATACCAGTCTTTGAAATTCTTCGTTTTCCATTTTGACAGCTCCTTCGAATTCCTATTATTTACATCCTAACATAGCTTGTCTACTACTACAATAAATCTTTTTGCAAACCAAAAGGTCTCCTATCGGCAAAGGCGAAGGGTGAACCATTACTGGTAGGCAGGCAAGAATTGGATAGAGAAAAACGTCAGAATCAGACATCCTCTCTCGTCTAATATACCAGTTGTACAACTTAATAATGGCTGATAGGTAATAAAACTGGAGGGATTCAATTTGCTTAAATTTAAATTTGCAAAGTCATTGGTTTTGGGAATGTGCTTAACTATAGCTTTTTCAGGAGCTGTTTATGCTAGTGATGATAAAACTTCTGCTGAAGCTGCGGGTCAAGTTCAGCCAGCTGCTGCAAGCACGATGCTTGCGCCAGATACTGCGGTTTCAAGTCCTGCTTACCCGGGTTTAGATATTCCCGCAGACCTGCTTAATCGACAAAGAGAGATTGATCAGTTTGTTTTTGAACAGCATCGCGGGGAGTTTGCAGAAAAGGGCTTTTCTGTAACTCATACCGGCCCGATGGCTGATTATGTGGAGATCGGGATTGAACCTTATAGCGAAGCAAGTGCTGAATATCTTTATGGTATTTTTGGTAAAGAGAAGGTCAAAGTCGTGGAAGGACAACTGGCAGTCGCTTTAGCCGCAACTTCCGGAGGAGCCGAACCGGCATTGGATACCCCTCTCTCTGCACCTGTTGGAGGGGTTGTTGCTGACGTAAGCATAACCTCCTCTGAAAGTGGCGATAAAGGAACAGAAGAAAGCGCGTCATCCAACACATTGCTCTATGGAATCGGTGCTGTTGTCGTCCTTGGCGCAGGGGCTTTTGGGATTAAGCGTATTCTTCCTCAGAAAAAGTAGTTCTGTATCGACTCAGTCCCACTTACTAGAATAACGGAATATGCTGATTTAACGCATCTAATCGTAGGAGCATGGATTACTTTAGAAGTAATCCATGCTCCCTTTTAGTGTTACTATATTAATTCGTTGATTAGGCCCGTGATGGATAGTGCTACTAATACCACGAATGTCCCTAAAAACTGGTCGATTCCGCTGATTGCGCCGACTTCCGGCAACATGCCCACTAATAAGGTGATCCCGACAGAGGCGCCAAAGTATCTTCCTAGTTGGACCAGGCCACTTAAGACGGTTCGGTCTTCGCTTTGCACCGCGTTTTGGGAGTTGATTAGAAAGGTGGCCATGATGCCTCCGGTGCTCAGGCCAGTCATGATGGAGAACAGGCTAAAACCTATGATGTTCTCGGCTTGAATGGAATAGAGAAGAAGAATCGAGCTTAGGGACAAGGCTACCCACAGATAGCGAGGGGCTTGGCTCAATCTTAGCTTGCTCAAGCGGCTACCGGCGAGAAGTCCTAAAGTAATACCGACCATGAAAAAGAGAAGAACTCTGCTTTCATTCAGTTGGTAACCCAGTTGATTAAGAATGACCCCACAGAGAGGAAGGATAGTAACTAAGCCGTACATGATCGCCCCGGCCAAAACTGCACTAATAAGCGAGCGACGCAGGATTTTGACTTTAAAGAATTCTGTTTTAATAATAGGATTCTTTTGTCTCTTTTCATTATAGAAAAGTAAAACTCCGGCAAGGATCCAAGCGGCAAGAAGCAGGAAAGACCCGCTGTTTAAAAGGCTTAAGCTACTTTCACCAGCTTGTGCGCTCACTTTATTGGATAATAGAACAGCTAGAAGGCAAAATCCCCCGAAAAGTAAACCGCCGAAGATATCGACTTCTTTGAGCTTCAGATCAAGCTTGCTTTTCTGTGTTCCTCTTGCCAAGGCAACCAAGGTAACCGAGAAAAATACCATCCCTAAGTTCAATAAGAAAATCCAAGTCCAGCCCAGCTCTTTTGTAATAAAGCTGCCGAGAGGTGGACTGAGTAGATTGGCCAGAAGTTGGACGAAACTGAACATCCCAATCATATTCCCGCGCTTTTCCGGTGGGAACATATCCGTGACCATAGCCATCGACACGGGAGTAATGATACCGGCTCCGAAGCCTTGAATAACTCTTGCTCCAATTAAATGAGGCATGGTAGAGGCTAAGGCTCCGTATAAACTACCTAAGGCAAAGACCATCATGCCCAGAATATAGAATCTTCTTTTGCCATAGATGTCAGCAAGCTTAGAGAACAGAGGAATCGCAGCAATCGAGGCCAGCATATAACTGGAAAAGACCCAGCTATATAACTCGCTGCCACCGATTTCCTGAACAATGAAGGGCATAGCCGTGGCTAGGATTAACTGCATAACTCCAATGGCAAACATGCCGAAGAGTAGGCCTACGAAAGCGTGAATAGGACACCCCCCCTATTCTTCCAGCACTAACACGAAACCTGCATTCCCATCGACCCGAATTTTTTGTCCGGTTTCGATGCGCTTAGTGGCATCAGTTATGCCGACAACGGCGGGAATCCCATATTCCCGGGCTACTACGGTGCCATGTGTTAAGAGGCCGCCCACTTCCATAACCAGACCAGCCGCATTGATGAAGAGAGGTGTCCAACCGGGATCGGTAAAAGGAGCTACTAGGATTTCTCCTTTGTTTAGGCTGGCTTTCGTGGGGTCGGTAATCACTCGGGCGATGCCTTCGATCACCCCGGAGGACACCGGCATGCCCACTAAAGCATCTTCTGGTAGGTTAGCCCGCTGATAACTTCCCTTAATTCCCTCTCCGTCGCTGGTTAAGAGGCGTGGGGCACTGAGCCTTATATAATGTTGGTATTCTTCTTTTCTTTTTTTGACAAGCTCTAGGAGGCTGGAGTTTTCTTGAATTGCTTTGTGGAGCTCCCAAAAGCCCACATAGAAGATATCCTTTTCTGTAACGAGATGTCCTTGAGCTACCAGGATTTTAGCTTCTTCTAAAAAGGCCTTCTTGCAAATCAGGATCAGTTTCATGATCAAATATTTCGGATGTTCACGGATGGGTAAGTAGTTGCGGACAACCCTGACGACCCTACGAATGACTTTAGCCTTTAGTTTTCCGTGTTTTGTCTCGACTTCCTTGATCAGGTCCTCGGCGGCCAGCTTTGCTTTCATGATCGTGTCCTTGTATTCTAGACGGTGAGCTCCTGCTTGGGCGGTTTTCGCGGTGGATAGGATGGATCTGACTAAGGGTTCCGGATTTTCGATCCAGCGGTCCTTAGCCATATCGATTTCACCAGCTGCTCGCATATCGTATTTGGTCATGAAGCTGTGGAAGGCTTTCTTGAATCCCGCATGGCCGGGTAGATTGTCAAGGCGAGCGAATAAGGTGTCGTAGTCTTCGTTTTCTAATTCACGGATTAGCTCCGGCGACTCACGAACGAAATCGGCTAAGTCTCCTACCAAAAGTCCCATTTCCGTGGTGATATTCCCTTCCAGTCCGGTAACAATTGATTGGGCATACTTATGTCCTCCTAGAAACTTTTCTTCCAGAGTTTCCAAGGCTTTAAATCCTAACATAGCCGGTGCCATTTTGGGCAAAAGAACTTGAAAATCAGAGGTAAAGCGAGCTGAATTATAGATAGCCTCCAGTCTCTCAATACCCGGTTTAGCCTTGTTGACTTCTTCCTTGATTTGTCTGACTCGCTTGTCAATATAATCGCCCACAAATTCAACAGTGCCTTCTGGCTTTTTATAGGTTAGGTTCTTCAGTGCTTTGATGGCAATGGGCTTAATGAATCCTCTCACTGATTTTACGGTATGCTCATTCTTTTTGATTCGAGTAGCAAAGTCGGGTCTGTTCATGAGCTCACTCAAGGAGGCTGCCATCAAGGCATCGGCATTAACTAAGAAGCGAGAGAAGGATTTCCCGATGGTTTTATGAGCTAGAAGCTCACTGATATCAATATAGATTCTTCCCGCCGCCGATGTCATGACTCGATAATCTTCGGGGCACCGAGCTCCTTTGTCAAATGAAGCAATCATCCTAAGCATATCAATGCCCAAGGGGGAGATTGGGTCGGTCATCACCTGAAGATGATTAAAGGAAAAATAAGCATGTAGAGCATCGTCCTGAGGCAAGGGGGCGGGAAGGGGGAAGAGGGAAGTAATCGCGCGGCTTTGGACAATGCTAAGAGTCGGTACGGTTTCTCCTGTGGCAGAAATCTCCGAACTTAGGCACCACTCAATATCTTGGGGGCAGCCATAGTGACTTTCGATATTCATCCCCAACTCGGCTAGGGTTTGAATAAGGGAATCATCGAGAACTTGGCTGGTTGCCTTTTCTCCGCTAAGCTCTACCTTTTGGGTACCCCCTCCCGCAAGGGGTATAATAGCTATTTTTTTCTCAGCGATGGTTATATTTTCGATTTCTCTAGACTTTTTATTGAATTTATAAATATCCGGGGAGACAAGACCTGATACGAGGGCTTCTCCTAGACCATATCCGGCATCAATAGAGATGATTCCTCTGTGCCCAGATACGGGATCGGCTGTGAAGAGGATTCCCGATGCTTCGGGGAGGACCATCCTCTGGACGACGACAGACATAAGCACCATTTCATGGGCGATATTATTTTGGATTCGGTAGAGAATAGCCCGGTCTGTAAAGAGGGAAGCCCAACAGTTGCGAATTGCCTCGAGGAGGGCGGCTTCGCCTTTAACATTGAGATAGGTGTCCTGCTGGCCGGCAAAGGATGCAAAAGCTAAATCCTCAGCTGTAGCACTGGACCTTACAGCATAATAGGTATCTGGACCTGTATGATTCATGGCTTGCAGTATGGAGCCTTTGACCTGCTCAGGTATTTCTGAGTCGCTTAGTTTCCTGCGGAGGGTCTCACCGACTTGGCTAATAGTATCAGGGCTGGCATCCTTAATCCCTTCAGTAATAAAGCTCTGTAAGTGGTTAAGGGAAAGAAACTCTTGATAACTTTTCGTAGTGACGCAGAAACCATAAGGTATCGGGAACCCAGCCTTGGTCATTTCCCCAAGATTGGCTCCTTTACCACCCACAAGAGGGAGGTCCTTTTGGTCAATCTCATCAAAGAATAGGGTATATCGTTTCTCCATAGTCTTGCCTCCTTTAGTTTTGCTTGGCTCCATTAAGAAATAGTGTAATGAGTTGTTCTCTTAAGTGTTCGAGCTCAGCGGATTCTTGGGAAAACTGACAAGATATAAAATAATTGACGGTTATGAGTTGGAAGCTCCTGGCGAGAACTGTGACAGGCATATCGTCGCGAATTTCCTTGTTCTTTTGGGCTTCTAAGAGGATTTTTAATATGACCTTTTCTAAACCACTGCGTTCAGGATGTTCAAAGGGGCTGGTAGGACCGTTGAAAAGATTCTGCATGCGGTAGCTTAAATAGATAGCGGTTAGTTCGGGATCTTTACCAAAAAAATCATGTCTAAAATCTAGCAATAGTCGTAGTCTTGCCTCGATTCCTGAATGATCTTTAAGGAGAGATTCCAGCTCTTCTCCGAAATCCATAATAGAGGATTGTACGTAGGCGCTAAGTATGGACTCCTTATTTTCAAAGTAATTATAGAGAGTGCCTTTAGCGATGTCCGTTTTTGTGGCGATTTCCTCCATGGATGTTTCTTGAAACCCTTTTGCCCTAAAAAGCTCGATGGAACAGTCGATGATATTCAGTCTTGTCTCTTCTTTTTTACGCTCTCTTCGATTCATTGGCATAGTCATAACTCAATCACCTCGCAAAAAATACTCAAGATTAAGATAGCCTAACGATAGCCTAACTATAGTACAATAATGACCTCATGGATAATATTATACTGTAGTACAATATTATTAGCAATAGGATGTCGGGGTAGGGAAGTTTAGTTGACCAGTGTAGGTTTACTGCGATAAACTTAATTGAGTATATTGTAGTAAACCTTTTAGATGGTCTGTAAATAGGCAAAGATACGGAATTCTCAAAAGTTTGTTTTTGGAAAATCCTTTGATAATTCTCTGCCAGCTTTTTTAGCCACCTTTCTTAAAGATAAGAAGCTGTCTAGACAGGAGGCTGAGCAAATGAAGAAGATGATCGAGGAGGCGAGGAAATGAGTTCGGATAGGGCAAATATTCTTAATTATAAGAAGCCTGCTTTTTGGATCGCGATTGCTTTGATCATTACCATAGGTGGTATAGTGTTCGCTTTAATAGCTAACCCTGTTAAAAAGGAACCGGATCTATCCTTCCTCAATCCGGATAATCTGGCCACCCTCCTTGTGCAAGGAGAAGGAGTACAGATTGACGAAGCGGGCTACCCTTATCCTATTGTTGTGTCCAGTCTGGAGTTAGGAAGATGGCTTCATTCGGCGACAGATGAATGGAAGAAAAAAAGGGTCTTTTCGCCATATGAACTCACCCCCTCCATAACAATTCGTGTGAATACTGATAACGAGATTCGCTTTTATGAAGCGGAACCAGCTCTGGCCATGATCCAATCCGGGGATCAATATCGTTACTATGCCATTCCAAAGGAAGATTTCCGAGTTATCCAAGAAGTAGCGTTGCTCGGCTATCCAAAAGTGCAAAGCTTGACCCTTACTGAGTGGAAAAAAGGGGAACCGGCTACTCCCGTTACCATTACCGACAGTTCAATAATGGAGATGGCGGTGCTATTAGCACAAGGAGAGGAAAATCTCCTTGCTATGAAATATTCCAGCGTGAACGACGCACCTACTGTCGATGAATATATCCGGGTGGATCTGTTAGGTCAGGAACCTTCTCAGACTTATTTCGTTTATACCAAGGACGGGAAGAACTATTTTATTGAAAGACCTTATCAAAGGATCAATAGAATCAGTTCAGGGACAGCCCAAGCAATCTTTAACATTTTTACGGAGGCTGGAATTAAGCCGAAAGAAACTACCTCTTTTGATATAGAGCATAGCCTTAATGCCATTATCTCCTCGCCGCTAAGCTCCTCCAATCCACAGGATTACATCCGGGCCCATGAGGATGAATACGAAACTATCCTGAAATTCGGTGGCGAAGAGGCTTTGCAATATATGCTCTATCAATTCGAGCAAGGGAATGCAGAAGGGCTAAGGGGACAGATCATGATGCGCCTTTGCAAAGATATTTTAGGGGCGAGAAATACCATAATTGATGAATCGCTTTCTCCTGAAGAGTGGTATACTGCCTTTTCTAAGCAAGAGCCAATCAAGCTCCCGGATTATTCTTATGACGGCAAAGATGAGTTGGAAAAGCTCGTCTATACTACTGAAACAGCTCACTATTCCCAGCCACAAAGAGGCTTCACAGTAGTTGCACCGAAAATATTTAAGAGTATTGAGGAAGGGGATTTCCTGAAAGTTTTTGTGACTACCTACAGTGCAACCTACATAATGAATACTACTGCTAATGCTGCTTCTATTCGGGAAGTAAGTGGAGGCATTATTCCCTCGGCCATTACCTTTGAAAGGAGTGAGGCGGGAAACTATCAATTGGTCAGCTATGAGCAGGCCAAGGATGGTTCTGAATGGCTCCCTTCGATTCGCCAATATTGCACTACCCCTGTATCAGGTAAAGAAATCCCCGGACTCGCCGATGATATTATTAATCATTATGGGGATTATGAGGATCTCCATAAGCTGCAGAGAGAAAACCTGCTTAAGCATTTGCAGAAATATGGAGTTCAGAATCCGCTCATTGTTAAGCCATGAGGCAGCGCGTGGGGAATAGTTAAAAAGATAGGATTTCAAAGTTTTTAAATAACCAAGATAAAGATATTCGATTAGATTCGATTAAGTTAATTCAAATTGGACCGGAGGGAATGCTGAGTATGAAAACCGTAGTTATAACCGGAAGTACTAGGGGTGTGGGACTATGCATGGCAAAAGAGTTTTTGAAATCAGGATGCAATGTCACTATCTCTGGGAGAAGTGACAAGTCCTTTGAACGTGCCAAGCAAGAACTGGCTGAGTTCACCGATAAGGTGTTGTACGTCCCCTGCAATGTAAGGGCAAAAGAAGAACTAGAAAACCTTTGGCAGGAATCGGTCAAAAAATGGGGGCGAGTAGATTACTGGATTAACAACGCTGGACAAAACGTCCCCCATGAATTTGCTTATGATACGGAACCAAACTATGTCGATGCAGTGATAGACACTAACATCAAAGGCATGATTTATGGCTCTCAAGTTGCAGTGAGTAACATGTTGTCTCAGGGGAGCGGACAGCTATGGAATATGGAGGGTCTCGGTTCTAACGATATGATACAAGTTAAAACAATTCTTTATGGTACTTCTAAACGTGCTTTGACCTATTTTACGAGGGGGCTGGCCAAAGAGCTTGAGGGTAAGCCTGTATTAGTGGGACGCCTTTCCCCGGGCATGATGCTAACAGATTTTATTACTAAAACCCCGGACGGTGAAAAGTCACCCGTGATTGAGGATCAGAAATTCAGGAAGATATTTAATATTCTTGGCGATAAGCCAGAGACCGTCGCGGCCTTCTTTGTTCCACAGATGCTTCAGAATACAAAGAATGACGCCCATATCGTGTGGTTGACCAAAATGAAGGCTATGCAACGTTTTGCAACGGCTTCTTTTAATAAGCGTGAATTGATCTAACAAAAAATACGCCCGTTGATGGGCGTATTTTTACATTCTAAGTTGATAAGAGTTCATCTGGACTATGAAGCCATTTTATTTTTAGGGAGGCCAAGATCTTGAGTAAATGGGACTCCTTAGATGGGATTAGCTAATCTTGCCCCTAGCTCGAAGGCTTTTTGGCATTCCTGCGGAAACTGCTCCTGTCTAACTTGAGCCTTATGCTTCGCATCGAACCTTGAGGCCTCATATTTTGTATAGTCATCAAATTGGTAGGTATCTGTAGAAAGTACCCTGATGTTGCGTAATAAATTCCTGGACGCAGGAATTTGTGACCAGTCTACTTCGTTACCCAAACAAGAAGTGGAGTTATGATTTTTCATAACTCCACTTCTTGTTTTTTGAATGATTAGCCCTTCTTTGGGGGAAAATATTCCTTTAAGGAGGGTTATGATGTGCTGAACCGTCGAGAATTTCTTAAGCTGGTCGTCAAAGGAGCCATTCTTGGCAACTTTATCAGCTTAGTAACCCCCGAATTAGAAAAAGCCTTAGCTCAAGGAGATATTAAAAAGAAGCTACCCATTCTGATGGTAGAGACGGGAACCTGTACCGGAGATAGTATCTCTTTAGATAATATTTGGACACCGACACTATCCGATATTTTTACCAACATCACTGAATGGCGTTATGACTGGACCATGATGCAAACCCAAGGGGAGTCAGCCTATAAGGTCTTATTGGATATGGAAGAAACTCTAGCCCATGAATTCATACTTATTGTCCAAGGATCTATCGCGCGTAGAGATAATGGTCATTATAATTACGCCGGCCTCGAAAACGGCCAAATGGTCACAGGCCTGGACCTGGTTCGTAGGCTGGGTTTAAAAGCTAAATATATCGTGGCCATAGGTAATTGTGCTACTTATGGGGGGCCTGCCTCTGGGTATCCTAACCCGTCCCAGAGTACCGGTACACAAACGATCCTCCCCGAACGCCGAATTATCAATGTCTCCGGTTGCCCTGCCCATCCGGATTGGATTATGGGTACCCTTCTGCATTTGGCTCTATATGGGGAGCCTGAACTAGAAAAATTCGGCCGTCCCAAAATGTTTTACGGAGAAACCATTCATAACAACTGCCCGCGACGTCGTTACTACGACCAAGGTATCTTTGCTACAGATATCGGTCAGAAGGAATGTCTTTACCGCGTAGGCTGCAAAGGACCCGTCACCTATGCCGACTGCCCTATCCGTCGCTGGAACGACCGCTACAACTGGCCAATCGGCTGTAACTCTCCCTGCATCGGCTGCACCGAGCCCGGGTTTCCTGATCTTATGGAGCCTTTTACCAATCATTTTTCCGACATCACCTTCCCCGGAGGAACCCGCGAAACAACCGATCGAATCGGTAGAGGGGTCTTAGGCTTAGCTACCCTAGGGATTGGCGGACATTTTCTAAGCTCACTTTATAAAGGACGTCTTCATCGGAATCTAATTCAATCGACGAACCAGGTGAAGAAAAAGATCCAGCTGAAGAAAGCCAAGACGTATCATACCTATCGGCCCAAGAAATCTCAGCAATGACCAAAAGTGATGCCGCCAATCGACATGGGCGGTTGATTTTACAAGTGAACGAGGAGTGAGCTTACTGGAGAAGAAGGTTGTTTTTCCGTTTACCCGAATCCACAATCCGATGTTGGTAGAGGCCCATCTAGAAAACGGAGTGATCCAAGACGCCTTGATCGCGGATACCCTCTACCGAGGCTTTGAGCAAATTCTCGAAGGTCGATCCGCTTTTGATATGCCTTATTATACGCAGCGCATCTGCGGCATCTGCTCCTCAGTTCATGGGGTGGCGGCGTCTTATGCAGTGGAGCAAGCCCTGGGGATGGCCGTTCCACCGAACGGATTGGTCCTCCGCAATCTTATTATGGGTAGTGATTTCCTGCAGAATCATCTCCGTCATTTCTACCTTCTGAGCATGCCTGATTATTTCAAAGGCCCCGACATCCCCCCCTTCCTACCTCATTTGGAGGGAGATATTCGCCTTACTCCCCAAGAAGATCAACGTATGACTGATCATTATTTCCAAGCCATCGAAGTTTCTCGGTATGCACATGCGGCGTTCGGAGTTTTCGGGGGCAAGGCTCCCCATGGGCACGGGATTGTACCCGGAGGGTGTACCATGCACGTGGATGCCGATAAAATCAACCGCTATCGCGGTTATCTTATCACTATCCTCGAGTTTATTAATAATGTACCTAAATTCCACGTGTGTTTTTTATTAGCTTCAAAAATCACTATTTCACGAAGAATTTAGACTGCTTCTCACACATTGTAACATTATTTACAACCACCTTTCAATCATTTTTGATAAATCATTGATTTCATCTTTGCTGCAATGATACTTAATAAACTCTGCAAGTTATCCACAGAGCAACACTCAATTTTATTGATGATATTCTTATTATACCAGACATTTTTCATACACTCCCTTGTACGGATAGTTTTCCGACAACTTCATGATTACATATCTTGCGGTTTTGATTATTTTTGCTGCAAGAAATACATACTTCAAACGAAAGGTCTTTATTTGCTGTCTGTATTCTGAAGAGTCCAAGGAATCAAACTTGAACAACAAAAATAGGTTATATGAAAGCATCATCATTTGAAACACGGCTTCATTCGCCCAAAATGACTTTAGCAAGAGATGACCCACCGCCATGTCGTATTTGGCTTCTTTGATATAGTTTTCAGCATTACCACGCTTTTCATAGTATATAACTACTTTTTCAGAAAGCAAGGTAGTATTTGTTACAAAGAAAAAGTAGTCGTATTCGGAACCTTCTAAAAGTGATAATTGTGCTCTTTCTTTTTCTGGTTTCAGTACGCGAGATACGACAAATCTTCTGTCTTTTTCCCATTTAACTAATTTTGTATACAGTTCTGTAGTTTCTCTACCTTCTTCTCCTTTAACGAATACAATTGATGAATTCGTTGCTTGTGAGGTGAGTGTAGAATAACTTTTGGCTTTAATTAAATATTTGCATCCAAGAGATTCTATCGTTTCGATAATTTTTTCATCAAAGTAGCCACTATCCATTCGAAATAAAATTTCTAAATCGTCTGATTTGATGTTAGCAACAATTTCTTTGATCATTTCCGCAGCACCGTTTGCAGTGTAAGTATTGCCACTTCTTACAAATCCGGTAACATATGCTTTTAATTCGTCGCAAAATGCAAATTGGATATTGTAGCATCGGTTTCCCAGTTTCTTAGGATTATATCCTTTTGACGCACCTTCTTGATGACCTTCTACGTTAATTACACTACTATCAATATCAATCGTAATGGATGTCAATTTACTTTTAGTGAGCAGTTTTTTAAAGACTTTAAAATTAATGTCTCTAAACATTTGGGTTGTCTTGAAGTTGAAGTTTCCTAGAAACCGTGACACTGTTTCAGGTTCTTTTACGGAAATATCAAACTCGTTGACGAGGGGATCATTTTGAAGTAGCTTTAGACGTTCTAACTTATCAATGCCAATGAAGTGACCGCAGAGCATGGTCTTTATATGATTCATCTTGATTTTATTTGTTGAGTCATTATCAAATACGAGGTCATTTTCAATAAAATCAAAAATCCCATTGCTTTTTGCATTCTCAAGGAGCAGAAAAAGACCTGCATTTGATGTTAGATTCTTAGCTTTGAAATCAATTTTATTAATCATAATTAGAACCCCTTTTTACTACTTTTCTTACTATTATTTTACCATATATCGAGTCATAAAAGCTGATAATTTAACATATTTTTGAGCACTTTTCTTTCACCCAATGGGTGAAAGCTGAATTTCGAAGGAACGCATATTTATCAAGGCTTTGATTATGCTTTTTGAAGTACTGACGTAGAATCTAGGAAGTAGATATTCTGTAGGTCCATTTAGGAGTTCTAGACTGCGCGCGTTGCCATTATATAAGAATTCGTAACCCATCTGCTGTGAATTGCTTTCCGGGAGATTCATTGTATAGATAAATCCTGAAGCTATCTTGCCTTGAAATACGCTACGTTGGCCTTCATTATAGCTTAGGTTAGAGAAATACAACCGTTCTAAAAAAGAGCGCATTTCTCCGGTAACATTGCCGAAGTAGATTGGGGAACCCAGCAACAGGACATCACTTATGAGGATTTTCTCTAAGAGAGGGGTAAGATCATCTTTTAAGGCGCAATGGCCGAGATACTTAGTGTTCCTCTGTTTACATATAAAGCAACTGATACAGCCTTTGAAGTTTAAGTCATAAAGATGAACCAATTCGGTCTCCGCACCGACTGATTGAGCTCCCTTGAGCGCTTCTTGTAAGAGTGTTGCAGTATTCCACTTTTTTCGTGGACTACCATTTACCGCGATGACGTTCATTTTTTATCAACTCCAATTTATTAGTTATTATCTATAACTTCATTATAACAGCTGCGTTTTTGATTGTACTTATTTTTCACTAGCTAACAATTAACTGTGAAGATTATGAGATCAGTTCTGGGTTTGCATTTTTTTAGTGATTGTGTTTATAATACGATATAAGTAAATAGGACTGGATGAAGTTCTCAGGAGTGCATGGGTGTAAAACCGATGGTAAACTGGAAATGGACAGAACTCTGGAGAGTTCCGTAAGGACGCCGAAGGGGCAAGACAGTAGAAGATACTGTCCAATCTCTCAGGCAAAAGGACAGAGAAAAGATTTGGGCGCTTTTGGCTACGATTCTTGCATTAGATGTTGCCGCTTAAATGAATTCTCTTTGCTCACCAGAGTCAAACTTTTAGTTGACTCTTTTTTATTGCTCAAAATGGGAACGATAGAAAATCAAGAAGAAAAGGGGTAAAGGAAATGAGCTTAGAAAGTACTAAAGAAACTTCCAACCGAGTGATTATCTCCATTCTCGGTAAGGATCAGATTGGCATTATCGCTTGGCTGACCGGACGTTTAGCTGAAAAATCCATCAATGTCTTAGATCTCAGCCAAACGATCCTCCAGGGATTTTTCACCATGATTATGATTGTGGATGTCGCCCAAGCGTCCGTATCTTTAGGGGATCTCACCAAGCAGCTGCAGAGTGAGGGAGAACCCCGTGGGTTAAAAGTCAATGTTCAGCATGAAGATATTTTTGAATTCATGCATCGAGTTTAAGGGGGTAAAAGGATGAAAATGCATATCGCTCCCCACGAAATACTTCAAACCATCGAGATGGTTGAGAATGAGAACCTCGATATCCGTACGATCACTATGGGTATTAGCTTGTTGGATTGTGCCGGAGATGATGTTCAGCGTGTGGAACAAAAGATCTATGATAAAATCACTCAGCAAGCGGAGCATCTCGTCAGTGTAGGTGAAAGTCTATCTGCTCGCTATGGAATTCCCATCGTCAACAAGCGGGTTTCCGTAACCCCGATCGCTCTTCTCGGTTCAAGCTTTAACCCGGAAGAAATGGTGCGTTTAGCTAAGGCACTGGACCGAGCGGCAGAGGTAGTGGGAATCAACTTTCTGGGAGGCTTTTCAGCCTTAGTCCAAAAGGGATTAACCAAAGGAGATCGGGCTCTCATCGCGGCGATTCCGCAAGCCTTAGCAGAAACAAAACGAGTTTGCTCCTCGGTAAATATCGGTTCTACGAAAACCGGGATCAATATGGATGCGGTTTTAACCATGGGAGAAGTCATCCTCGAATGCGCTCGACGCACTGCAGACCAAGATGGTATTGCCGCTGCCAAGTTGGTTGTCTTCTGCAATGCGCCGGAAGATAACCCCTTTATGGCTGGAGCCTTTCATGGGGTAGGTGAGCCGGAGACGGTGATCAACGTAGGGGTTAGTGGCCCCGGGGTGGTGGCCCATGCAGTCAAGAAAAGTCCGGAAGCGGATTTAGGGGAAATAGCCAACCTGATTAAACGCACAGCCTTTAAGATTACGCGCATGGGTGAACTCATCGGTCGCGAGGCTTCCAAGGTTCTTAATGTACCCTTTGGGATTGTGGATCTTTCCTTAGCTCCTACCCCAGCTGTAGGGGATAGTGTGGCAGAAATTCTAGAGAATATGGGACTGGAGCGCTGCGGAGCTCATGGAACCACCGCTGCCTTGGCCTTGCTCAATGACGCCGTGAAAAAGGGTGGCGCCATGGCCTCCTCCCATGTGGGAGGGTTGAGCGGAGCCTTTATTCCTGTCTCGGAAGATGCGGGCATGATTCGCGCGGTAGAGGAGGGGGCTTTAAGCATTGAAAAGCTGGAGGCTATGACTTGTGTCTGCTCCGTGGGCTTGGATATGATTGCGATTCCCGGGGATGTCGAGCCGGAGACGATTGCCGGTATTATAGCCGATGAAGCAGCTATTGGGATGATTAATAAGAAGACAACCGCGGTGCGGGTCATTCCCGCCATCGGCAAAAAGGTCGGCGAGCGGGTAGAATTTGGTGGACTGTTGGGAGGAGCTCCGGTCATTAGGCTTAATCCCTTTTCCTCCCGTGACTTTATCCGCCGCGGGGGCAGAATTCCGGCGCCGATCACGAGTCTGTCGAATTAAGTGAAGAGGACATAGCAGATATAGAAAAAGGAACAAGCAGCTTTGATGAACTGCACCCAATTGTTAGACATACCCAACAATTGGAGGTTGGAAATGGTATGATAAACTGGACACTAAGATAAGAGAAAAAGGTGACAGTTTATGAGTAGGAGAAGTTATGGTTGGATCCCTTTTTCCACAAACAAATATTGCATATAAGCTTCTCTTACTTTTCCGTAAAGTAGCCTTGATATAGGAGCGCTTTGATGAGCATATGTAATAAGTTCTCTGCCGTTTATTTCCTGTATACAGCACATATTTACGATACACGAACGGTGCACTTTAACGAACTCTTCACGGCTCAGTAGCTCAGGCTCAAAGTCGGAGAGCGAACCATAGATTTCTTTTACACTGCCATCATTGATGTGAAAATATAGCTTCTTATTGATGACTTCTAAAAACTCTAGCCTACTAAAGGGTATACGCATCACTCCCGAGGCTGTCTTAATATTTAAGGCAGCCTCTTCTTTATGTGAATCCAGAAAAAGGCTATCCAGAACAGGGTAGAGCTTTTCTGGGGCACAGGGTTTGAGTAAATAGTAATAAGCATCGACAGCATAGCTTTCAATTGCAAATTCAGGTGAAGATGTCAAGAAGATAATTCTTACCTCACTGTCAAATCGCCTAATTTCATGAGCTGCCTCCATACCATTTACTCCAGGCATTAGTATGTCAAGTAGTAGGACATCATAGATACCTTTACGCATGGTTTCTAAAAGTTCTATGGCATTGGAGAAAGTCACATATTTCATAGTGGCTTTCTTCTCAGCTTGATATTTTTTCATTAGATTAGTAAGACGAGTAAGCTCTTGTACATCATCATCACAAATAGCAATCTTTAGCACTACGATGCCTCCTAGTGTTAATATAACCCAAGTATATTTTATCATAATAACAGAGAATAGTTTGAATCTTGGTCAAACTTTCAGGACGAAAAAACTACATTTCACGCCCTCAACAGTTTTAGGAAGTTTATTTTGCTATGCTGATAACAAGGTATTTACGCCAAGGAAATTTATGAGAAGAGGAGATTGATCAATGAAAAAGTTATTAGTAGTCCTTATGATAGCGGTTATGTCTTTAAGTCTTATAGGCTGTGGAGGAGATGAGGCTCCGGCTTCTGCGCCAGCTAGCAATCCACCTACAAACGAAGTGCCTGCGGACCAGGTGGCCCAGGTGCAAGCGTTGGCTAATGCAGATTATGCTCAGCTCCAAGAACTAATGGAAGGTATCGTCGAACACCAAAACATGGGACCGGAATTCGCAGCTCTGCGTCAAAAGGTAATCGATGGCCAAGCTGAAGAAAGTGCCCTGTTAGAAGCCACGAAGCAGTTGGCTGATCATGCACAAGCCCTGCTGGAGACTGCGGAAAAAGCGCAGTGGAAGACGGAGTATTATAAGGAGCATGTTGCCCTTCTAACTGCTTCGATTAGAGCCTTAGCTGATGGGGAACGTTTAAGCTATGAAGCGGGTGTAGAAAATGATGAATCCAAGCTGGTTCAAGTGGCTGAATTAATGGCCGAATATGATAAAAAATTAGGTGAATTCCTTGACCGGTTGGAGAAATAAATTTTGAACTTTTAACTAAGAGCAGACAGATAGATAGATAGATAGTATACTTTCAGCCTGCTCTTTTATTTTATGATTGAGGAGTGATTTGCTTTGCCAACTACATTGATTATTTTAGGTGTTGCTGTCGTTCTGGTTGTTTTATGGGTTATGTCCACACAGCGTAGATTAGTAGTGTTAGATGAGAACATCAATAATGCCATGAGTCAGATAGGGGTTCAGCTATCCTCACGCTTTGATGCTCTGACGGCCCTGCTGGATTTAACGAAGGGCTATGCCAAGCATGAAAGTGAAACTCTAATCGAGACGATTAAGTCCCGTCGTAGTGTCATTACTGCCAAATCAACCCCGAACGAGGTCTTACGCCAGGAGGGGATCATAGCGGAAGCGTTAGGCAGGATTGCCATGGTGGCTGAGCAGTACCCAGAGCTTAAAGCTAACGAAACCTATGCTGAGACAATGGATGCTGTCAATACATATGAAAACCTGGTGCGCAACAGCCGTCTTATTTATAACGATAGTGTGACAAAGCTGAATCGCGAGATCCGCATGTTTCCTGTGTTGCTCATCGCCGGTATGTTGGGCTTTCGGCAAAGAGATTACCTGCAGGAGCAGGAAGGCAAGACGGTTATGCCGAGCATGAAATGAGGTCTGCTATGAAAACAATGATGAGATATAGCTGCGGAATTTTGCTAGTTGTTTTGCTGTTAACTATTGGCCCTAAGCCGACTTATGCTCAAAACCATGTCCGCACCATAGATATTGAGGCAGTCATCTATGACGATGGTTCAATGTATATTACCCAGGTCTGGGAGGGTGACTTTGACGAAGGAACCGAAATCTACATTCCTATGGCTGCTCCCGATTATCTGCAGATCAGTGACTTAAGAGTGGCTGACCACAATGGTGTCTATCAGGTTGTGGAGCCTTGGGATCTGGAGGCCGGCTTTGCGGAGAAAGCCTCCAAATGTGGGCTCAACTACACGGAGGAAGGTTATGAGATCTGCTTCGGACTTAGCGAGTACGGCACCAACCGTTATGCGATTGAGTATCGGCTGAAAAATGTCATTGGTAGCTATACCGATCTCGATGGAGTGAATTTTCGCTTTGCCAACAAGGGTATGAATACGACTCCCACGGATGTGAAAGTAGACATACGCTTAGCTGATGGAACACCTCTCAAGGATGAAGGCAGTGACATCTGGGCTTTTGGTTATGAGGGACAGGTGCTTTTTGAAGATGGGGCCATTAGAGCCTATACAGAAAAACCGCTTACTGAATACAACCATGTGACAGTCATGCTGAGCCTTGAGAAGGGTCTTCTGAATCCCTCAAGAACGGAGAGTGTTAGCTTCGCAGAGGTCAGAGAGCAAGCCTTTCAAGATAGCGATTATGACGATGAAGGCTCAGGGGAGGAAGTCTCAGCGCTAGCAGTATTTTTAACGGTAGCGCTCTCTATTGGGATCCCGCTGGCCCTTATCCTGCTGATTAGCAAGCTAAGAAAGCGCAGTGCAGCTAAGAAGATGCAAGAGTTCGGGCAGCGCTGGGGATATTTTCGCGAGGTTCCCAACAGCGGCAATGTTCAAGCAACTTACGCCTTGGGCAGATTGTTTGAGCTTTGTGAGGAGGGCGCTATCTTGGGGACGGGAATGCTGCGCTTGATTCAATTGGGTTGTTTAGCCCCTGTCCGGCTGGAAGAAGTGGGATTTATGGGCAAGACAAAGGAAATTGTTAGCTTAGAGCTTAAAGGCAGTAACCACAAAGAGATGAACGAATATGATGAGTATTTGTATACAGTTTTAGAAGGAGCAGCAGGGTCTGATGGAATTTTACAGCCAAAGGAATTGCCAAGGTTTGCTGAAAGAAATGATACCTTGCTACGAAATTATCTTGATCAATCGAATGCAGGGGGACTTAAGTATTTGCAGGAAAGGCAATGCCTGACAAGCTGGGAGCCGCCTTTAAAACTAAAGCATCTAACTCCTAGTGGCGAAAAAGAGTTAGGCGAGCTAGTGGGCTTTAAGCAGTATCTGGAGGATTTTTCCTTGGTGGCCGAGCGGGGAGTGGAAACAATGCCTATCTGGCAAGAGCTCTTATCCTATGCCTTGCTCTTTGGCATTGCGGACAAGGTTGCGGAACAGATGCAGGAAGTCTATCCGCAGCTGGGGCGAGAAGTGGAGCAATACAGCCAAAACTTAAAGACATCTTATGCCTATAGTCATCTGTTGGTAACTCACATGCTTCAAGCTGAAGAAAGACGAGCCCAGGCAGCCCGTAGCAAGGGTAGTGGTGGGTTTTCATCCTTGGGAGGCGGTGGAGGCTCAATAGGCGGTGGTCGTGGCGGTGGAACAAGGTAACGAATTTTTAAAGGGAGGCATTTACTATGGGATTATTTTCATCCAAGAAAAACCCTTGCGGAATTTGTGGGGGGGCAACCCCGAGGATTTTTGCCAGAGTGATTGAAGAACAGCCCCTTTGCAGTGATTGTAACGATAGAATCGATATGGAGCCCAGCTTGCAGGATAATTTGACCCTTCAAAGTATCAAAGAGCATTTTGTGTATTTGGAGGAAAACCAGGTACTGCGCGACAACTTTGTGATATCAAAAGATCTCGATTTTGGGTTTTTCTGTGAAAAAGTTATCTTTGATTTTTATAATAAGCTTTTTTGTATGAGTGGAGAACCTGACAAGATGGTTTTTGCAGGTAGCCATCTCAAGTCTTTTACGATTAAAGAGGATCAGGAGACTCTTTTTGAAGGATCTTCTGCTGGATTAAAGCGTTATACGAGCAGTGTGCCTGACCGTGTTGCCGCTCTAGCTCCTCAGTTGGCTATGGTTAGAATGACAGCGCAGGTAGCTAATCAGCTTGATCGGGATGAAGATAACAAAAATAGCTATCGCCCAAGAATGGATATGCCTGAGCCCTTTGAAGAATTTCACATTGAGCTGAAGCTGGAGCATCCTTATTGGCAGACTATCGAATTTAAAGTAAGTGGCCCGGATTTCAACAATACCCACCCCGATGCGAACTCCTTTATGCGTGAGTATGATCAGACTGCGGCTAAGTTAGAAGAGCTAGCTGGCTCCTTGATGCATATTGCTTTCCCGGATGCGGAGGAAATGCTTGTGGGTTGGGTTAATCCTTTACAACAGGCAATGGCAGCGGAAAGGCCGGTGGACAGCATCGAAGAGATTAGACGCTTTAAAGGCTTGCTGGAAGAAGGTCTTATCACAGAGGAGGAGTTTGCAGCTAAGAAAAAACAGCTCTTAGGAATCTAGTTATTAAAGCTTGACTCTATAGTTAATAACTTAAGCAGCGTAGATTGGGAGGATGCCCCAGTCACCTTTGAGACCATTGACGGGTAGATCTTCACCAGCGTGTAGTGAGGATAAACAAAAAAGGATGAATAAGTGAGAAAAACCGAACAAGATAGAAAATGCAAATAAGCATAAGAGGAGGAATTGCATTGCTTAAGAAACGAATTCTCAGTATACTGCTGGTGCTCTGTATGGTGCTTACCATGGTGCCGGCTGAGGTGTTTGGGGAGGGCGAACCACCGTCACCACCAACAGTAACAAGTGTAAGTGCTACAACTACAAACGGTTCCTATAAGCAAGGAGACACGATAGCCATAACCGTAACCTTCAGCAGCGCGGTTACCGTAACCGGTACACCACGGTTGGGGCTGGAGACCGTAACAACGGACCGGACTGCAAGCTATGGTTTCAGAGGCGGCACAAATACCTTAACCTTCATTTACACGGTTCAGGCCGGAGACAGCGCGGAGGACCTTGACTATAAGGCCACAGATTCGCTGAAGTTAAACGGAGGAACCATTATAGCGGGAGCAACAGATGCAATTCTAACCTTGCCGGATCCCGGGGCACCAGGTTCTCTCGGGGCCAACAAGGACATCGTTATTGACGGAATTGCCCCGAGCGCAATTACCATATCAGCCCAGAACACCATTCCGGCAGGTGGAAGCGTCACCCTGACAGCCGTGGGAGGCCCGCTAGCCATTGGTTCCTGGACGGCCATCTTTAACCAAATCAAAGCAAACACAGCCGCAGGAGCAAACTGGATCACCGGAATTGCAGCGAGCGATTTAACCATGTCCCCGGCAGGCGACGGCGTAAGCGCGACCCTGAATAACGGCGGCGCCAGTGCGGCAACCATCGCCGCAGATTTTGTCATTACAGCGGCCAACGTTGTTGACCGCGCCGGTAATATGGCAGCAGGAAATATCACGATAGATTCGGCTCATGCCTTAGTAGTCGGCGATGTGTTCACCGCCAATATTACAGTGGGCGCTGCAGCTGTTCCCTGCACCTATAAAATTATAGAGGTGCCTGCGGGCGAAGGCACTTTCGGAAAGGTGCAGATCGGTGATGGTATGAATAGTGCAATTGCGCCAGATACCGCAGGTCAGCTAATCATTCCCCCTACTGTTGTAAAAGATGGCAAGACCTACGACGTTACTGCCATCGGTAATAATGCCTTCACTAACTGCACCCAGCTTAATGGCACCCTGAACCTACCCGCCAGCGTGACCACTATTGGTGTTGCAGCCTTCGACGGCTGCAGTGGTCTTACCGGCACCCTGAACCTACCCGCCAGCGTGACCACTATTGGTGTTGCAGCCTTCGACGGCTGCAGTGGTCTTACCGGCACCCTGAACCTACCCGCCAGTGTGACCACTATTGGTGTTAGAGCCTTCACGAACTGCAGCGGTTTTACCGGCAATCTGACCATACCCGCCGGTGTGACCACTATCAGTGTTTATGCCTTTAATGGCTGCAGTGGTCTCAACGGCCTGAGCTTTGCTCCAGGCAGTCAGCTTACGACCATTGGTCCTGAAGCATTTCAAGGCTGCAGCAACCTGACCGGCACCCTGACCATACCGGCCGGTGTGACCATTATTGATCCATATGCTTTCGAAGGCTGCAGTGGTCTGACCGCTGTAAGCTTTCTGGGAAACACACGGCCTAATATGTTAGAGGTTGGTGATGTTTTTTTAAACTGCACGCTCCTTGCTACCGTCTATGTTCCCGGTACCTGGGAAGAGGGGAATTCGGTTACCCTTCCAGGTATTGCGACAGCCTATACGACCGCAAACGGAAAGCTGATCAGGGAGATTGTGGAGATTGCCTTCAACGGTCTGACTGCCAACGGGGTAGCAAATACCACCACAACAACCGAGCTGACTCTTACCTTTGACAGCAGCGTAACAGGACTTGCAGCCGGGGATATCACCCTGACTGGTGCAACCAAAGGTGCCTTAAGTGCCACAGAGACAAACGGCGTGTATAAACTGGCGATTTCCGACATTACCGTTGCCGACAGCGCCAATGTAACCGTAGCGGTTGCTAAAACAGGCTTTGCTTTTACCCCATCCAGCAAAACGGCGGCGGTGTATGTGGGTTCAGCACTGGTAGCTCCGAGTATCACCACCACCAACCTACCGGGGGGCACAGTGGGAACAGCGTATTCACAGACGCTTGCTGCCACAGGGAGTACGTCGATTACCTGGTCGCTGGACAGCAGTAGTTTGCCGGCAGGTTTGACCCTGGCCGCAGGCACCGGCACGATCAGCGGCACACCCACGACCAGCGGAAGCGTGACCTTCACGGTTAAAGCCACAAACGGAGTAAGTCCGGATGATACACAAGAGCTGAGCATCACCATCGCTGCCCGGCCATCATCAGACGGCGGAGGCGGTGGCGGTTCTGTCCCGGCCCCAACCCCAACCCCAACCGCCGGAATCTTTACCTTTACCCCTACTCAGCTTACGGAGATGATCAGCGGCAACCAGGCCATTCAAGTGGAAAACGGCCTGCAAATTACTGCCCAGCCGCAGGATATCCCCCGCGCCGAGGGTGAAGCCCTTGTGATCAAAGCCTCGGAAATCAAAGAATCAAATACCCTTAATTCCTTCTATCTGACCTATCCCGACCAACAGGGCCTTCGCAAAGGCTACAACATTACCTTTGCTACCGAGAAAGACGGACAGACCAATAATATTACCCAGCTAAAGGGGAAGATCACTTTAACCTTCCAGCTGACGGAAGAAGAAATCCAGAGCATCGATCCCAGTACACTAGTGGTTTATAAGGAGGGTGGTGACGGGGGCATTACGACTCTGGTCGGAACCTTTGACTGGGAAAACAATGCCTTTAGCGTCACCACCGACCACCTATGCAACTTCTATCTAATGGCTCAAAAAGGTATTCCGGCCCAAAGACTCAGTGGGGCCAATCGCTATGAGACTGCGGCGGCCATCAGCCGTCAGGGTTGGAAAACGGCTAATAATGTTGTCTTAGCCAGTGGTGAGGATTATCCTGATGCTTTGGTGGCAGCGACCCTGGCTGGGGTGAAGGATGCTCCGGTTCTCCTGACAGCTAAAGACAGCTTAAGTCCGGAGACATTACGGGAGATTCAGCGTCTGCAAGCTAAAAACATTTATATTCTGGGTGGTTCGGGAGTGATCGCTCTAGCAGTGGAGGACCAGTTGGCTCAAAACTATACTACTCAACGTATCTATGGTGTGAATCGCTATGAAACTGCCGTAAAGATGGGAGAGTTGATCCAGTCCGATAAGGCAAACACCGCTAACTATAACACATCAAAAACAGTCATCCTGGCAACGGGTCTAGATTATCCCGATGCCTTGAGTATCGCACCTTTTGCGGCTCAGTACGCACTGCCGATTCTCTTTACCGGAAAAGAAGCTTTGCAGGAAAAGACGGCTCAAGCTTTACGAGATTGGGGCATTGAGGAGGTTATCCTGGTGGGTGGCTCAGGGGTCATAGCCGAAGCTGTGGGAGATACTCTTGAAAACCAGCTAAAGATAAAAATCACTCGCCTCAGTGGCAGTGATCGTTATCAAACCAGTCTGGCCATAGCCCAATACTTTGAGAACTATGGCGTGGCAGATCAAAGCAATGCCAGTACAAACAACTCAGCAAAGCTATATACCAAAGCGGCTTTTGCAACAGGGGAAAGCTATGCCGATGCACTGGCTGGAGCAGCACTGGCCGGCAAAGAAAGAATGCCCCTCTTCCTGGTGAATGAATCCTCTCTCCGTACGGAGCTAAGTGCTTTTTTACAAGAGCGGCAGCTCCAAAAGATCTATGTCTTAGGAGGTGAAGGTGCACTTTCTGAGGTAGTGAAAAAGGAAATTAGTATTAAAGCCCAGCAATAGCCGGTAGAAGTAGAAGGTAACTATTTGCTGATTAACACAAAAAAGCGTGCCGCCAAGAGGTTGTAAATAACCCAGAGCGGCACGCTAGCCAACACAATAAAAGAGCGGATTTCAAGGAAGAGAAGTTTAACTATTGCCTAAGGGCAGCACAATTTTAAGAGTAAAAATAGCATTCTTAGCTGCAAAGGAGCAGTAGCCTTGGTGTTTATCGGTGATCATCATGATACTTTTGGTGCCGAAGCCGTGCTCGGAGTCCTTGCCTGGCCTTTGGGGCAGACCGTTCTCCAATATTAATTGGCCGGCATAGCTATTCTCTATGAGGATAAGCAAGTTACCCTTATGAGTTTGGCAGTTAGCGCGCACCATTCTATACGCGGGATCGGTTACTAGTGCCGCAGCACTCATGGCATTTTCAAGCCCGTTGGATAGCAAAGCGCAAAGCTCAGTTTCGAGAAATGGAAGGCTCGGCGGCAAGTTAGCCTTCACCGAGAATTTGACACCGTGGGTCTTTGCTTTGACCGCGAAGGAAGAAAGAATAAGATTGACAGTGTTGTTCTTCGAGTAGCGGTGGGGTGTCATCTCTTCAATATCCGCTTGAGTAAGCTGAATATAGTCTAAGGCTTGCTGCTGTTCACCATCGGTAAGATAACCCCTGATTAGGGAAAGATGATGACGCATATCATGCCGGTAAATGGCTACTGCTTTCTGGGCTTCTTTGAGGGCAGACATTTCCAATTCGGATTGTTTGAAAAGTAGCTGTAGGTTAGCATTCTCAAGTGCCATGTCCCGTTTCTGCTTGGATATTTTTAAATACATGATGGAGAATATGAAGTAAACAATAGCAATGGCGGTATCTAAGAATTCAACCACCGCAGGTCCACCACTATATAACAAGTCACTGTATACTGTGATACCATATTCGATTACATAATAAGTCAGAGGCACATATATAAATAAGGAAACAACTCGATGATCTTCTTGCTTCAAACCAATAATAATCGGTGCTGCTGCTTTTATAATTAAGATCAACAAAGGGATCGTGATCAAGATTTGTACCAAATAAGAGATATCGCTGTTATATCCCCAAAAGGACGAAACTACTGTACCGATCCATTTCCGTGGTGTGCATAGTAAATAAGCAGTCAACACAGAAACTAAGGCGATGTTGATAGGTTTCTTGTAATAGATTACCAAGAGTATAATCAAGGGGATATGGGTAAAAAAGGGATAAGATTTATATAAAAAATCTGTACCCAAAAGCAGATGGACACTTAATTGCACTATCAAAAAGCTCAGGGCTATAAAAATAACACTTTTTAAGTATCTTCTAATCGAAACATTGGCAAAGGATAAAGACATTATCAGTCCATATATCAAGACGAAGCAGTAATTAATGATAGAAAATGATAGCATATCAAATTACCCTCACACAGCTCTATATACTTTGCTTCATTTTAGAGAAATTATTAGATAATCACGAAGATTTATTGGGAGAACAGAACAAGTATAGCACGAAAGTCTACCTAATTTAATATTTTTTGACTAGAAGGTATATCGATAGGTTATAAATTAATTAAGACAGTTAGGGAAGGTAGAAAGAAGGGATGTGGCTTGGCGACAATAATCCTCACTTTAGTCGCAGGAATCAGCACCACAGCTTTTATGATTTTATGGTTTTGGGTAGTGCGCGAAAAGTTGCTGGCTAAACAATCTACAGTTCAAAGTGCCGCAAGTCAGCTCATCGTCTGCCGAAAGAAGTATTTACAAGCTAAAGATGAGCTGGACGAATTAGATGCCCAGAGTATTCTCCTGCGTAGTCAAGATATATATATCCAGTCGGTAAGGCTCTATAACCAAACTTTAAGGAAGCCTTGGAACCGCATTCCTGGATTCTGCATGGGTTTTTTCGGGATGTCTGACAAAGAAAGTTCCCAAAAGAAAGGCTGACTCGCCCTTCATGTTGATACTAAAAGGGTGACCTTTTTGTACTGTGCGTGCCTAGGTGCGCATTATCTAGCTGGAAAAAGTAGATACTGTGCTCCTGTTCTACTAAGCGTATATATAGGCCTGTCCCAAATACGAAGGCGCCTTCGTATTTGGGACAGGCCTGTGCATTGTCACCCATTCATACTCACTTGAGCCGAGACTTCTCTGTCGTATTGTGGCATCGTGGTGGACATCTAGGTTATAATAAGATAAGTAAATGAGGGAAATGAGGGAAAACATGTCGCTTCGAAATATTTACTGCGTGGGTCGCAACTACCGATTGCATGCAGAAGAGTTAAATAATGCGGTGCCGGAAGCCCCGTTGATTTTTACCAAACCAACTCATGCTTATACGGAGGCTAAGGGGCAGATCATTAAAATGCCGACCGACAAAGGGGCTGTGCATTATGAAGTGGAGCTCGTCATCCATCTCGACCAAGACTACGAAGAAGGAATGAGCGCCGATGAACTGATTGATAAGATTTCAATTGGGGTGGACTTCACCCTAAGAGAATTGCAAGAAGAACTGAAAAAGAAAGGTTATCCTTGGTTGCCTGCTAAAGGGTTTCCCAATTCTGCTCTTTGTTCTCCGTGGATGCCGTTTGCCGGTCTTGAGGCTATCAAGGAATATGATTTCGCTCTGCTGAAGAATGGGCAAGAAGTCCAGCATGGGAATATAAAAGATATGATTTTCGACATTCCTGAGATCTTAGAATATGTCGCCAAGGAATTTGGACTCGGAGCCGGGGATGTTATCTTCACGGGAACTCCGGCAGGGGTCGGGAAAATACAGGATGGGGATCATTTAATCCTCAAATGGCAAGACACTAAAGTTGGTGAGTGCCAAATCGGTTTCTAATTTCTAAAAAACTATTAAATATTGTATACATGGTGTAAAAAGGTTGATAGAATGTAAAATTCTCGGTAAATTTAAACCATCCCTCGGTAGAGGAAGAATCGTAAAAAACCTTAGAGTATGGAGGATGAACATGGTACGTCTAATTAATAATGGTATATTCCTTATTCAAGGGAAGCAAGCCTTGGAGGTTAAGGATACAAATGTGCTTTGCGATCTGGCAGGGCAACCCGTTCAACCGGATCAACTTCCTCAAGAAGTAATCCTAGATCGTCAAAGTGCCCAACAAAATACGATGGCTTATCAAATCTTATCCCGGCACAATACTTCCGGCACTATGGAGCACTTGAAGATTCGCTTCGATGCCTTGACATCTCATGATATTACCTATGTAGGGATTGTCCAAACCGCTCGGGCTAGTGGCTTAAAGGAATTCCCCATTCCTTATGTTCTGACCAACTGTCATAATAGCTTATCGGCGGTCGGGGGAACCATCAATGAGGATGATCATGTGTTTGGTCTCTCAGCAGCTCAAAAATATGGCGGAATCTTTGTTCCGGCCCATCAAGCAGTGATTCATCAATATATGCGAGAAATGATGACCGGTGGTGGCAAAATGCTGCTTGGCTCAGATAGCCATACCCGTTACGGAGCCTTTGGTACCATGGGCGTGGGCGAAGGGGGACCGGAACTCGTCAAACAACTCTTGCAAAAGACCTATGATATTAAATATCCTGGGGTGGTCGCCATCTATCTGGAAGGTAAACCACAGCCTGGGGTGGGACCTCAAGATGTGGCCTTAGCCATTATTCGGGCCGTCTTCAACAATGGCTTTGTCAAAAATAAAGTCATGGAGTTTGTGGGCCCCGGAATTGCGAACTTATCGGTGGACTTCCGAAGCGGCATCGATGTTATGACCACAGAGACCACTTGCTTAAGCTCCATTTGGGTGACCGATGATCAGGTTAAGAAGTATATGGAGATCCATGGCCGTGGCGAAGCATATGCCAAAGTTGAGCCGGGGAATGTGGCTTATTATGACGGCATGGTCCATGTGGATTTAAGCAAAATTAAACCGATGATTGCTATGCCCTTCCATCCCAGCAACGCCTTTACGATTGAGGAGCTCAACCAAAACCCTTATGATATCCTCAAGCAGGTGGAAGAAGAGGGAAGAAAACAACTGGCTAATCCTAAAATCAATTTCAATCTTACGGATCGCATCAAAAACGGTCGACTGTTTGTAGATCAAGCGATCGTTGCCGGCTGTGCCGGTGGTAGCTATCAAAACATCATGGATGTAGCTACTATTGTCGATAGCCAATCCGTGGGCAGTGATTATCTTTCCTTCAGCGTCTATCCTGCCAGCCAGCCTATTTACTACGAGCTCATCAAGAGAGGTGCCATCGGCAAGCTTATGCAAGCAGGAGCACTAATCAAGACTGCCTTCTGTGGTCCTTGCTTTGGAGCGGGGGATGTACCGGCCAATGGTCAATTGAGCATTCGCCATACCACACGGAACTTCCCCAACCGAGAGGGTTCTAAACCGGGTGATCTTCAGATTTCTTCGGTTGCCTTGATGGACGCTCGTTCGATAGCCGCCACCGTAATTAATGGCGGTCGGCTCACTCCGGCTACGGAGATTGAGTATACACCAGCAGACGCCGATTATGAATTTAATGCCGATATCTATGCCAAAAGGGTATACCAAGGCTTTGGTCAGGCGAAGCCCGAGACGGAGTTGAAGTTTGGGCCCAATATCGCAGATTGGCCGAAGATGATTACCCTCCCTGAGAATGTTCTCTTAAAGTTTGCCGCGGTCGTCCATGATCCGGTGACCACCACGGATGAGTTAATTCCGTCTGGGGAAACCTCTTCTTACCGTTCTAACCCGTTACGACTTGCCGAATTCACCCTATCTCGAAAGGAACCACTCTATGTATCCCGTGCTAAAGCGGTTCATGCCTTGGAGAAAGAACGTCAAGGTATTCAGTCTGGGCAAAAAGACCTTAGCGGCATAACGGGGGAATTGCGCGCGACAGCAGAGAAAATGCTTCAGGCTGACCCAGCCCTTGGGAATGTGGAAAACGCACTGGCGAACACGGGAATCGGTACGGTGATTTATGCCGTAAAACCTGGTGATGGCTCCGCACGGGAACAGGCGGCATCCTGTCAGAGGGTTTTAGGTGGCATGGCCAATATCGCTCAAGAGTACGCCACGAAGCGGTATCGCAGCAATCTGATCAACTGGGGCATGCTACCCTTTACTTGGGACTATGATGCGGATATTACATTCCAAGTGGATGACTATATTTTCATTCCCGGGATTCGTCAAAGTATCTTGAATGAGGACGAATTCATCACCGGGCAGCTGGTAACTGCAGCAGGGGTTAAAGAGATGAAGCTTCAGCTCAATCCTCTGACCCAAGACGAGCGCGAAATTATCCTCAAGGGTAGCTTGATCAATTACTATGCAGCAAACTAGAACCTCCGAGACGAGAATAAAGAGTAGTCAAAGACAAGTAACAAAGACAAGTTAACAAGTGACGGAGACAACTACAATCAATACCCCCAAGAGCCTAATAATAGAAAAACCAAAAACTAAAAAATATAAAAACAAACAAATATATGGCTTAAATAAAACGCTGGGAACCTCAGGAGAGGATTCCCGGCGTTTTTGTTGAGGTCATCTTGCGGGTCGGGCATAGTTTTGGACATAGTTTTTTTAAGAATATAAAAATATGGGTGCCAAATCTGCGTAACAGCTGTTATAATGTTGAATGTGTGTTGAAAACGCAATGTATTTTGTATATTTTATCACTGAAAAAGGAGTAACATTATCATGGATCAAACAATTCATCATAATTTAGAGGTTTCAGAACTAGTGAATAGTGCCCTTAAACGCGGTGAAGGTGTTCTTTCTTCAACCGGTGCATTTCATGTCAGTACGGGGAAATATACGGGTCGTTCCCCTTTAGATAAATTCATTGTCGATGAACCTTCTGTTCATGATCAAATCGACTGGGGCTCGGTGAATCGTCCGATTTCTCAGGAGAATTTTGAACGTCTCTATGATGAAGTGAAAGCCTATGCGGAAACGAAGGAGGAGCTATTCATTTTTGATGGCTTTGCCGGAGCAGATGAAGAATATCGGTTGCCGATTCGCGTCATCAATGAATTTGCTTGGCAAAATCTCTTTGTTCATCAGCTTTTTATTCGTCCCACCCAAGAGGAATTGCAAAATCATCAAGCTCAATTCACCATATACGCTGTCCCTGGCTTCAAAGCTAACTCGGAAGTTCATGGGACCCACTCCGAAGCTTTTATCATTTGCTCCTTTGAGAAACGTGTCGTATTGATTGGCGGTACTCATTATGCCGGAGAAATGAAAAAATCTATCTTTAGTGTTATGAATTACTTTTTGCCTTTACGGGAAGTTGTACCCATGCATTGCTCGGCTAATATCGGTAAAGATGGGGATGTGGCTCTCTTTTTTGGCTTATCCGGAACTGGTAAAACGACGCTATCTGCTGACCCTGAGCGGTATTTAATCGGGGATGATGAGCATGGTTGGTCCAAAAACGGAGTCTTCAATTTTGAGGGAGGCTGCTATGCCAAATGCATTAACCTTTCTCAAGAAAAAGAACCCCAGATTTGGAATGCGATTAAATATGGAACTGTACTGGAAAATGTAATATTGGATTCACATGAAAAAGTGGCGGATTACTGCGATGCGTCTCTAACCGAGAACACCCGGGCGGCCTATCCGATTGATTATATCGAAGGCTCGGTTATCCCTGGAGTGGGAGGACAGCCCCAGGTTATTGTGTTCCTCACGGCGGATGCTTTTGGGGTATTGCCTCCAATTGCCAAATTGACCAAGGAACAGGCAATGTATCATTTTCTATCCGGCTACACCTCCAAATTGGCAGGTACCGAACGGGGAATTACAGAACCTCAAGCAACCTTCTCTACATGCTTTGGGGCACCCTTTCTGCCTTTAGCACCCCAGGTTTATGCGGAGATGCTGGGTGAAAGAATTGATAACTATGGGACACAAGTTTATCTGGTGAATACCGGCTGGTCCGGTGGTGCCTATGGAGTAGGTAAGCGGATCAACTTAAAATATACCCGAGCGATGATTACAGCAGCACTCAACGGCTCCTTGGCGGAGGCCGAATTTACAGCAGACCCTAACTTTGGAGTCTTGATTCCCAATCATGTGGCTGGGGTTCCTAATGATGTGTTAAAGCCAAGGCTCACTTGGCAGGATAAAGAAGCATATGACCATAATGCCAAAGAGTTGGCCCAGCGTTTCAGAAAGAACTTTGAACAGTTTGGGCAGATCACAGCTGAAATACGCGCGGCAGGACCGCAAGCCGGCGCGTGAGAAATAAACCCATTTTTGCCGAGATTTATGGAAATAAATTTTTTTTATGAGAATCATAAAAAATCTGATATTTTTTCACAAAATCTTCACATCCATCCTGTATAATGAGCGAAGTTGTTTGTGATTTAGGAGGTAAGCGATGCAGCCTGTGAAGATTATTACAGAATCGAAGATTTGGCTTCAGTCTTTAAATAAACTACCGTGGAAATCCCCGAAAGTGATTGGTGGAGCGTTAACAGCATTATTAGTCCTAGGTGGAGGCGGCTTTTATCTAAGCTCCACAGCTTCCGCGGCTTATGTTGTTGTCAATGGAGAAACCGTTGGTGTCGTGGAAAATGTTAAAACCGGCGAAGAGCTTGTAGAGCAAATCCTCGCTGAAGAGGGTGCTGCTTTTGGCGAAACTGCCAAGACCCATGATCAAATTGAATACAACCCTGCGCGGATTAATAATCAATTTACCGCCTTATCCAAGGCGGATCTCAAAGAAAAACTATCCCTTTATATCGAGGCCGTTCAAGTTAACATTGCGGGTAACTCCCTTTTTAATCTAGCGGATCAAAAGGATGTCGATGAACTGATAAAAACTTATCAAGGAATCTACGTTCACGAGGATGAAAAGAACGTCGTTGAGAATGTCTCTTTTGATGAAGAGATAGAGATAAAGGATGTAGAAGTATTACCTGAACAAATCACTACAGCCGAAGCAGCCTTTGCTAAGCTTGAAGAGGGGAATATCCAAAAAGAAGAGTACGTCGTAGAAGAAAACGATTCTTGGTGGCTTATCGCCCGTAAGAACAATCTCAAAACTGTGGAGGTACTGGCCGCGAACCCTGGAACAACACTGGATACGGTGATAAAGCCTGGGGAAAAGATAATGATTGAGAAAATTACACCCTATCTTACGGTAGTTTTTGAAGGAACGAAGACCGATACGGAAACCATTCCTTTTGATGTGGTGACAAAGGTTGATGCCAAGTTGGCTAGCGGTACCTCTAAGGTAACTAAAGCTGGAGCTGATGGGGAAAAAGTCGTTACATATTCTTATGTGCAAAAAAATGACAAAGTGGTCTCTAAAGCGATTGTTGATGAGAAAGTAACAAAAGAGGCAGTATCCCAGGTGGTCGCGAAAGGACCGAAACGCGTGCAGGTAGCAAGCGCTTCCCGGGGTAGCGGTTCCGTGCCGGGCTTAGTAAGGCCTTATGGGGGAAGTACATCTTCTTATTATGGATATCGGGGTGGAGAATTCCACACAGGAATTGACTATGCCGGTCCGGCTGGCGAATCCTATGTAGCTGCGGCGGCAGGAACCGTTATCAGTGCAGGTTGGCAAGGGAACTATGGTAATTGCATCGTGCTCGATCATGGTAATGGTGTTCAGACTCGCTATGCCCATTCTTCAAAATTATTGGTTTCAGTGGGACAATCTGTGTCTCAGGGAGAAACCATCGGATTGGTTGGCTCCACAGGACGATCGACTGGATCCCATTTGCATTTTGAGGTTATCGTCAATGGGGACACTGTCAACCCAAGAGATTACGTACGTTAAGCAAAAGTTCAGGTGAAGTTTACTTTGCCTGGACTTTTTTATCCTAGACCGTTGACGCCTGGAGGGAATATGACGAAGATTGAAAGAGTCTTAGCCACGATTTATGGGCAAGCAGTAGATAAACTTCCCAAGGGGGAGTTTCATATCGAAGATGGCTTGATCACCAAACTTCTGAAAGTGACTTCTCACCAAAGTTTGAAGCGGATTGATTTCGAGGATCGCGTAAAAGCGTCTGAATTATTAGGGCTCGATGCGCTTGTTTTTATGGCGGATACCGACAGCCAAGACGGCCCTTGGGCAGAATTAAGACGTTGGGGTGAGGAAAGTGATTTTTTCACCTTTGCTTTAATCGATGGACCTTTTCAGGGAGTAGGGCATGGCTATCCCGATTTTACTGAGTTTTTAATGGATATCGTCAAGGATGAGGATAAGATGGACAGCTTGGTTCAAGGGTCGCTCAGGCGAAGTCTAGAGTTGGGGCGAGCCGCTATAGCTTCCGGAGCACATGGTATTTTAATTGCAGACGATATAGCCTATAATCAGGGGCTGTATGTATCTCCCCGGACGATGAGAGAACGTTTTTTTCCTTATCTTAAAGAATTACGTGCAGAACTGGTGCAGAGCGCTCGAGCATTTACTGGCAGAGAGATACCGATATTTTTTCATTCTGACGGAAATCTCCAGCTCATTCTTCAGGATATAAAGGAGATGGGCTTTAACGGCCTCCATTCGTTAGAGTCCGTCATGGATTTGAGGAAGGTTCGTGAAGCTGTGGGCGATGATTTTTGTCTGATGGGCGGGTACAGCTTGGCGTGGTTTAGCGCAGGAGGAAGCAATAAGGTGGATGAACTCATAGAAGCTGCCAGACCTGGCCGTTATATATTTGGCACCAGTGCAGGTATCCTTGATTCTGGTCTTGAGGCCACGGAGGTTTTAGAGGTTTATCGCTATGCAGATACGCTAGCTTGCCGGTAGGTTGAGCACAGCTTGCCAATCCTCATAGCATCAATCCTCTCAGTGAGTCAGTCTTCATAGCAAGTCGGTTCCATAGCATGTCCATAATACTAAAGAAGAGAGTTAGTATAAGGCAATATTCCTTATACTAACTCTCTTCTTCTTCGTATTCTTAATATATGCTTATCTATGTGCTTATAGAGTTGAATAACAAAGAGCAATCAATTTTCTAACAGCTTATTGCAATTGTCTAATACCTTTTCTAATACTTTAACGCAAACAGATAACTCATCAGGATCTATACCCTCGGTTATATCTTTGTTCATTCTTGCTCCGATAGTCATCAAGCCATCCCGCAGGTCCCTTCCGGATTCTGTGAGATAGATAAGGTTCGTGCGACGGTCATGAGGATGTCTGGTTCTAATAACTAGATTATTTTTTTCCATGGTATTGATAATTCTAGAAACGCTGGGTTCATCTTTACTTGTGGTATCTGCCAAGTAGTTTTGCGTTACGCCATCTTCGCGCCACAAATAGAGAAGAAGTCGCCATTGCTCTATGGAGATATTATAACCGTTTTCTTTAAATAGATGGGCCATTCTTTGTGACATGAGCCGTGCCGACTTGTTCACTTTATGCCCAAAAGATCGTGAAGTATATTCTTGAAATGTTGGCATATGTGTTACCTCGCGATTTGTTCCTTTTTTCTCTATCATACTTCTTTTTTGTTGCATAGGCAAGTATTTTTGGGGTAAATTCACGGAAGTTTAACATATGAATTATAAATATTTATATAGGTAACTTTAATACTAACTTTTAATCTCTCGGGTTTGGTCATGGTTTTCGTCTAGATAGGATTGGCGCCGAAGGGGAAGAAAGTATTGCAATTGGGGACAAAAAAAGAACTCTGAGCCGTTAAACTCAAAGTTCGCATGTAGATTTTAGAAATTACCAGTTGCTGCGTTTGCGAGGGGTATAGCAATCACGGCAATATACAGGCTTGTCACCAGTAGGTTGGAAAGGAACTGTAGTTTCTTTCCCGCAAGTTGAGCAAGTTGCAGGGAACATTTCTCTTTCTGGGCGTGAAGAGTATCCACCACCGTTACGGCTTTGTGCTTTTCTTGCTGCGCGGCAAGAAGGGCAACGACCGGGTTCGTTTGTAAAGCCTTTTTCTGCGTAAAATTCTTGTTCTGAAGCTGTGAAAACGAATTCTGCGCCGCAGTCTTTGCAGGATAATACTTTGTCTTCAAACATCAAAAAAACCTCCAAGATTTTATTCGACCCGTTACTGGGAAGTAGTATCCTTGATCCCCAAAGCCACAGGCAATCGAGAAGGTTTTCCATCCGCAAAATCTAACGAGTTTATTTAATTATACATAAATTTGTAAATAGAGTCAACAATTGTATATAGTATCCTCGTGTCACCAAAAAAGATAATTTTGGTGACACGAGGATACAAGGAATGTTATAATTTTAAAGTTGATAATAAATATAATGTTCGAATTGATTGAGCAAAAGTGAAGTTGATTGGGACAAAATGAAGAGGTGTTGAAATGGTTGCTTTGGGAGATTATCTATCCGTTCATAGAGTAGCGCAAAAGATCTCTATTCGGAAATTGGCAAGCTTGGCAAACTTGAGCCATACAGAAATCTATCGCTTAGAAAATGGAGAACGAAAGCACCCATCTCCTAATGTGCTCAAATCCATTGCTCTGGCTCTCCATCTAAATTACAACGAACTGATGAAAGTTGCGGGATACCTCGATGAGAGTTCAACGTCTGAGGGCCATTCCCGTAGGGAAATCAATGTGAAGGATCTAACAGAACTTGAGCTCGAGGAGGTGGAAAAGTTCATTGAATACTTGCGTCATAAGCGACGGCAGGTGTAGAAACTAAAAGACAGAAGGGAAGGGAAGTTTATTTGAGTGTACTTTTAGAGAAACTTAAAGAAATTTTATGGTCCGTTGTCCCTATCGTTTTCATCGTATTGGTTCTTAATTTCACGATAACCCCTCTAGAACCCTACTTAATCATTCGATTCCTTCTGGGGGCCTTATTCATTGTTCTTGGCTTAGCAATTTTCCTTTTTGGGGTGGACATAGGCATTAGCAAAGTAGGTACCCTCATGGGAGGAGCTTTAGCGAAAAGCAATAAATTGTGGATCATTATTGGGGCTGGCTTATTGCTCGGCTTTTTTATTTCCATTGCCGAACCAGATCTGCATATTCTAGCTGGTCAAGTGGATATGGTGACATCAGGAGTGATATCTAAGCTGAGCCTTGTGGTTGTGGTATCCATTGGTGTTGCAATGATGCTCACTTGCGGTTTGGTGCGTATCGTTTATAATATTCCTTTGTATAAGTTGCTGACGGTTCTCTATCTGTTGATTTTGGGATTAAGTTTCTTTACTTCCTCGGAATTCCTCGCGATATCCTTTGATGCGTCCGGTGCAACCACCGGGGCGCTCACAGTGCCTTTCATGCTGGCGCTTGCTTTAGGAGTTTCATCCTTGAAAAAGGACGGCAAGGCTTCGGAAAAGGATAGCTTTGGTCTCGTGGCCGTGACATCCACAGGGGCAATTCTAGCCGTGATGATCATGAGTATTTTGTCAAAACAAGATAAGATTACGGGAAGCCTCCAGGAGGCTGCTGCAACTTCGACGTCGGTTCTTGCTCCTTTTATGCATAAATTGCCTAGTGTAGCCTGGGAAATTTTGATTGCTTTAGCACCGATTATTCTAGTGTTTTTAGTGTTTCAGAAAGTCTCTTTTAAAATATCTAAAAAAGCCTATCGTAAAGTGCTCAAGGGTTTGCTTTATACCTTTATCGGATTGGTTCTATTTTTAACGGGTGTTAATGCCGGTTTTATGGAAGTCGGAACTAAGATCGGCTATAGCGTAGCCGCTTTAGATAATAAGTTGATTGTCATTGGTATTGGCTTTCTCATAGGACTTGTCGTAGTTTTAGCTGAACCTGCTGTTTACGTATTGACACATCAGATAGAAGATGTTACAAGTGGATATGTGAGGAGACCGGTGGTGCTCATTGCTCTATCTATTGGCGTTGCCTTTGCAGTAGCCCTGTCCATGGTAAGAATCCTGGTTCCCGGACTTCAATTGTGGCATTTTCTTTTGCCGGGTTATGTGGTTTCCATTCTCATGATGTATTTTGTGCCTAAGTTATTCGTGGGAATAGCTTTTGACGCCGGAGGGGTTGCATCCGGACCGATGACGGCAACATTTATTTTAGCCTTTGCTCAAGGCGCCGCGGAGGCGATTGAGGGGGCCAATGTGCTGGTCGATGGTTTTGGAGTTATTGCGATGGTCGCTATGACACCGATTATTGCGCTGCAAACCTTAGGGTTTATTTTTAAGATTAAATCGGTAAAGGAAGGGTTAGAACAACATGAAGGATAGCCCTACAACACTGGAATTTGAATTGATTTCCCTCGTAGTGAATCATGGGGTGGGAACTAAAGTGCTCAAGTTTGCCAAGCAGCACGGAATATCCGGCGGGACCATTTGTTTAGGGCGAGGGACGGTCAATAATCCTATACTGAAGCTGTTAGACTTAACAGATATACGCAAAGAAATTGTTATGATGATTGGGGAAAAGAAAGCAGCGGAGAACGCCCTCGCAGCACTTAATGAAAAACTGGCATTGCATAAGCCAAATCACGGGATTGCCTTTATAAGCTCTGTAAGGGGTTTTGTAGGACATCATCATAGTTATCGCCATGAAGATGAAAGTCGAGGTGCAGAAAACCCAATGTACAATGCGATCTATACCGTTGTCGACAGGGGCATGGCCGAAGATGTCATGGAAGCAGCGACAAAAGCCGGCTCTAGAGGGGGAACCATCATCAATGCTCGAGGTTCGGGTATCCATGAAACAAATACCCTTTTCTCTATGGCTATTGAACCGGAGAAAGAAATCGTGATGATTTTGGCAGAGTCCTCTACTACTGAAGCGATTATCACGGCCATTCGTCAGGAGCTTCATATAGATAATCCGGGGCATGGTATTATTTTTGTACTTGATGTAAATCGAACCTATGGTTTAAGGCAATAAATTTAAAGGCAGTAAATTTACAAGGACTTCCCGCTAAGCTAGTCGGCTTAGCGGGAAGTCCTTGTAAATTAATGGGGAATTTGAAGGATATCTAAATCTAGTCGAGAATAGTATAACGTGTTAAAACCACGATAAGGAGGCGCTTTGGATTTGTTTATTCAATCGGATATGATGTTCTCCATAGTTCCGATCATGGTAACCATAGGGTTTGTTGTTGTTTTTGGGATAATACTTATGGGTATCATCCAAGGGATACGGACCTGGAAGTATAATAATTCACAGCCGGTATTAATTGTACCCTCGCAGATTGTAGCTAAGAGAGATCATGTTACATCTCACCATCATAACAGCGGTAACGGGCTATCTCATAACCATCATAGCACGACCTATTATGTGACCTTTGAAGTAGAGAGTGGAGATAGGATGGAATTCCAAGTGGGGGCCCAGGAGTATGGGATGTTGGCTGAGGAGGATATTGGAAGGTTAAGCTTTCAAGGGACACGTTACTTAGGCTTTGAACGATTGAGAGACACCGAGAGGAGTTAGATCGTCATGCAATCGAATAAAAGATATTTTGTCCTTACTCTACTTAATCAGATGGTGGTTCTGCCCACCCGGAAAACGTGCGCAATGCCAGCTATCCCTTCACCGTTCCGGTGTATGCAGTGACCCTAAAGTCTAATACCAATGGGAATAGCCAAAAGCTAATCCAGTGGATTTTATCAGCAGAGGGTCAAAGTCTCGTGGAGAAGACAGGATATATCTCAGTCAGATAATTGAACCCCCTAGGAGTTTGACAAAGCTCAGTATTCATATTACATTGATACTAAACCAATCAGAATTCTTAAGTTTGGAGTGTTAAGTAATGAAGATATCGACCAAAGGAAGATACGGACTAAGAGCATTGCTGGACTTAGCAGTTCATTCCCAGGGGGAGCATGTTCCTCTTTCGAATATTGCAGAGCGTCAAACTATTTCTGAGAATTATTTAGAGCAGGTTTTTTCCTCCTTGCGCAAGGCTGGAATCATCAAAAGCGTGAAGGGTGCACAAGGCGGTTATATCTTAGCAGATAAAGCCTCGGATATAAGAGTGGGTACAATTCTTAGGGTTTTGGAAGGAGATTTATCCGTGGCCAATGAAGAATTGAATCATGATAGCGGGGTAAGCATTCAGGAGTGCATCCAAATTAAGGTGTGGGATCAGATGACCGAACGGATCAATGAATTTGTGGATTCCATCACCTTGGAAGATCTCGTTCAGGAGTATAAAGCGATGAGCGGAAATGGTGCGATTATGTATTATATTTAAGCGTAAAGCTGCCTTCAGATGATTGGAGGCGGCTTTTTTATACTATCAGACTCCTATGCTGTTTACGTCAGCACTGCTGAATGAAAATTCTTGTCTTGGTCCAGAGTAGGTCTTTTTGTGCAAATCTGTTGGATGATAGAGAGCGAAAAAGATAAAAAATATATAATACAGGGTGATTTTGTATTGACAAAAGCAGAGAATGTGATTAAAATCTGTTTAAAGCCAAGTAAACATATTAAAATACTAGATAACACTTGGACTGCGAAGATCTCTAATAGTTCCGGTCTTGCTAGGGTAGATTAATGAGGATTAAAGGAGTGAAACTAATGAGCGAGAGAAAATTGAAATTTGATACATTGCAGGTTCATGCCGGGCAAGTAGCCGATCCAACGACAGGCTCACGGGCGGTGCCAATTTATCAGACTTCATCCTATGTGTTCAATGATGCGGAGCATGCGGCTAATTTATTTGGCTTAAAAGAATCGGGTAATATTTATACCCGGATTATGAATCCGACCACGGATGTTTTCGAGCAACGTATGGCCGCCTTAGAGGGCGGAATCGCAGCTCTTGCCGTGGCTTCTGGTTCTGCGGCCATCACCTATGCGGTGCTCAATATCGCTGAAATGGGCGATGAGATCGTTTCAGCCAGCACTCTTTATGGAGGAACCTATAACCTCTTTTCTGCGACTTTACCCAAACTAGGGATTAAGACGATTTTTGTTAATCCCGATGATCCGGAAAACTTCCGCAAGGCCATCACGGAAAAGACCAAAGCTCTTTATATAGAAACTATCGGTAATCCGGGTATCAACCTGGTGGATATCGAGGCCGTAGCCAAAATTGCCCATGAAAATGGTGTTCCTTTGATTGTGGACAATACCTTTGGCACGCCTTACCTGATTCGTCCTATCGAATGGGGAGCCGATATTGTTGTTCATTCAGCGACGAAATTTATTGGCGGTCATGGCTCATCCATCGGTGGGGTCATCGTAGATTCAGGAAAGTTTGATTGGGCGGGTAGTGGACGCTTTCCCGGATTAACGGAGCCAGATGAGAGTTATCACGGGCTAAAATACGTTGAGGCTCTTGGTCCAGCTGCCTATATCACCAAAGCCAGAGTACAGCTTTTGCGGGATACGGGAGCCTGCCTAAGTCCCTTTAATTCATTTTTATTCCTACAAGGTTTGGAAACCTTATCGCTGCGGGTGGAAAAACATGTGGCAAATACGAGGAAGATTGTGGAATTCTTAAACAGCCATCCTCATGTGTCCTGGGTCAACTACCCGAACCTCAAAGAGAGTAAATATTATGATCTCTCTCAAAAATATCTTCCCCACGGAGCGGGTTCAATCTTCACCTTTGGCATCAAAGGGGGAGTGGCAGCGGGTAAGAAATTTATTGATAGCTTAGAAATATTCTCCTTGCTGGCTAATGTTGCGGATGCCAAATCACTGGTCATTCATCCGGCCAGCACGACCCACGCTCAATTGTCGGAGAAGGATCTGCTGGCAGCGGGAGTGTCCCCGGATATGGTCAGACTTTCCATTGGCATTGAAGACGCGGACGACCTTATCTATGATCTTGATCAAGCGCTAAGAAAAACCGTAGGCTAATCATCAACGATGTGTGATAATAAACAAATGAATGCTAATGCGAAAGAAAAAGGATGTTCCTTTGTTGGAACATCCCTTTTCTTTACGCTATCATATATTTTTAAAGAATTAGGGCGAGGTAGGAGACTGTAGAAACTAAAATAGACGCAATAAACATGGCTAGGAGAGGACGGAGAGCACGAGCACGTAAGCTTGCTAAATGAACATTCAAGCCTAGGCCAACCATAGCGGCAGTCATCAAAAAGGTGGAGAGGGTTGCGATGCTATCTAAGATTACAGTGGGGATAGAGAAATACGTCCCGATAATACTTGTCAAGATGAATCCTAGTAAGAACCAAGGAAAGGAAGCTGTTTGAGTTGGGTCTTTTTCTTCTTTTGAATTACGACGCACCCACCAGAGCAGAATGAAGCTGACGGGGATTAAGAGGAAGACTCTTGCTAACTTGGCCATTAACGCTGTAGTTAAAGCCTCCGACCCCACGGGGCCGGCGGCCGCAGCGGTATGAGCAATCTCGTGGAGGCTGATTCCGCTCCACATTCCGTATTGAGCGGGAGTAAGACCTAAATAGGGATAGAGTAGAGTATAGGCTAGAGTAAAGAATGTACCGATTAAAGCAATGATACCCACTCCAATAGCAGTATCTTCATCTTTTGCTTTGAGGATAGGAGAAACTGCAGCAATAGCCGCAGCTCCGCAAATCCCGGTGCCAATTCCTAGCAGAAGAGAAAGCTGCAGATCTGCCTTGAGCAATTTAGCGACAAAAAGGGTCGTAATAATAGCGATTGCAATCGTAAGTCCGCCTTGGATCAGCAGCGAAGGGCCTTGCTGAAAGATAAGTTGGATATTTAAGCGAAAGCCATATAGAATAATAGCAAAACGGAGGATTTTCTGAGCTGAAAATTGAATGCCGACTCGGTAGCTTTCCGGATAGCCAAGAGTATTGCGGTAAAGAACAGCAATAAAAATGGCGCAGAGCATAGCTCCAATCTTGTTGAGACCGGGTAAGTTGGCAAGCCCTACGGCGAAAGCGGCAATGCCTACTGTAAAAAAAACACCAAAGAAAAAAGGTGAGTAATTACTAAGGCTCGAATAAAAAGGACGTTCGGCTTTTTCTGCTAAGTAGTTTATAATTGACATGAGAACCTCCTGAAGTAAAGTAGAGAGACGGAATTAACATACTGCTTACTTTACTCTTGATAGGGAAGATGATGCAAATTGAATTGCAAATAGATCACATAGATAAATGTTATAAGTTAAAATCTAACTAAAGTGGAGGTAATATTCTTGATTATTGAACCGTTGGAGATTTTTAGAAAAGTGGCGGAAGAAAAAAGCTTTTCCAAAGCGGCGGACGATCTCTTCCTTTCCCAGCCTGCTGTTAGCTCACATATCCGTAATCTGGAGAATGAATTTGGGACAAAGCTAATCAATCGATCATCAAAGCATGTAGAACTTACTCCAGCTGGAGAGATTTTCTATGAGGAAGCCACTAGGATTATTAATCAGTACAAAGAAGCGAAAGAGAAAATCAACCAAATCCAAAGTGTAGTTACAGGAACTCTGCGGATCGGGGCAAGCTTCACCATTGGGGAATATATTCTGCCGGAACTCATCAGCCAAATGGCGACCGGATATCCCAATCTCAACATTTCGGTCACGATAGCGAATACGGAAGAGATTGCCCAAGGATTACGCCAAAATCGGTTAGATATCGCTTTAGTAGAAGGAGTAGTGAATGAGAGGGAGTTTATGGTTGAGCCTTTCATGGAAGATGAGATGATTTTGATCGCTCCCGCGGGGCATCCATTAACGAAAATTAGGAGCGTTTCGGCAAAGGACCTCCAAGGCTTCGTCTGGATTCTCCGTGAGGCGGGTTCTGGAACTCGGGAATTTAGCGATCATTTTATGCAAGCTTTAAAAATAAAAATGCAACATTCTTATGTATTCAGCAGTAATACAGGAGTTAAGGCGGCAGTCATCAGCGGTTTGGGTATTGCCATGGTATCTAAATTAATTATCCAAAAAGAATTAAAGACCAAAGAATTGATGACCATACCCCTCGACAAAAGCTGTCCTTATCTAGCGCGGGATTTTGTGATTGTCAGAGGATACGATACTTATTTCACCAAGGCTGCCGAGGTCTTTCTCACTGAGCTGAGTCAGTTTGGCCAGGATAAGCATGAGAGTATTTCGGCGGACGCTGTAGAATAATAAAAATTGAACATTTAAACTTCAGGATGCACTAAGCTTTCTTGAATTTGCTCTTGACAGCTCCGAGAGGCCGTATTAAAATAAAGGCAACAAAACATATAAGAATACTAGGAATAATAAACCGGACATTACACGCAAAGACAGACGTCGATTGCTTAAGTTTATTATTAGGGAGGAAAACACCATGTCAAAGATTGCCAAGAGTTTAACTGACCTTATCGGAAATACCCCACTTTTAGAGTTGTCCAATTACAATCAAGCCAATGAATTAGAAGCCACTGTAATAGCGAAGCTCGAATACTTCAACCCCCTTTCCAGTGTTAAGGACAGAATTGGTTATGCCATGATTAAAGATGCCGAAGAAAGAGGTTTAATCACCAAGGACACCGTGATTATTGAGCCGACTAGTGGCAACACAGGGATCGCTCTGGCCTTCGTATCTGCTGCTCGTGGCTATCGTTTGATTTTAACCATGCCGGAAACGATGAGTGCGGAGAGAAGAAACCTTCTCAAAGCCCTCGGAGCTGAGCTTATTCTTACCCCGGGACCCGCTGGGATGAAAGGTGCTATTCAAAAAGCCGAAGAATTAGCGACAGAATATGAAAATGCCTTTATTCCGCAACAGTTTAACAATCCGGCTAACCCTGAAATTCATAGAAAAACCACTGCCGAAGAAATTTGGCGAGACACGGATGGAGAGGTGGACATCTTTATCGCCGGAGTCGGTACCGGTGGCACCGTAACGGGTGTGGGCGAAGTGCTTAAGGAGAGAAAACCAGGGGTAAAGGTTATAGCTGTGGAGCCTCTCGATTCCCCTGTCTTATCAGGAGGAAACCCTGGGTCCCATAAGATTCAAGGTATTGGTGCCGGCTTTGTTCCTGGTGTATATAACTCTGAAATCATTGATGAAATCTATCAGGTGAAAAATGAAGAAGCCTTCGAAACCTCCAGAAAGCTCTCGAAAACCGAAGGCCTTCTTGTAGGGATTTCCTCCGGTGCAGCAGCTTATGCAGCCACGCAAATTGCTAAGAGACCAGAGAATAAGGGTAAAAAGATTGTTGTCCTTCTCCCGGACACAGGAGAAAGATATCTCTCGACCGTCTTATTCCAAGAAGATTAACACAGGACTAACCCGTCCTTTGACACTCGTCTTCATAGGAGACAGGTGTCAAAGGGCGCTTAACTTATTTTCACACAATGTTAACAAAGAGTTTACGATTTCTTCACTTGCATTTTAATTTAGTGTGTTATGATGCATATAACATTCTTCTCCTAACTTTTTATATAGACAAGGGTTTGCCCTTGTCGCCCTGAACCGTCTTTATTGGCGGTTTTTCTTTTTGGGTTCTTTATTGGTTTTCTTTTCCGAGGTATTTATTAAACTTTTCTTAAATTCGCCGTTCATAAATTGATTTTTCCCCCTCGAGGCGATATGATAATGCAGACGATATGATGATTCGAAGAAGTATTGAAGTTTCTTTTGCGACGGATAGGCTAAAAAATAGGAGGTTCAATCTTGGAATTTTTACAAACTGTGATTGATATATTCATTCATTTGGACAAGCATCTTGGTGAAATTATTAGTGCCTATGGATTATGGACGTATCTCATACTTTTTTTGATTATTTTTGCGGAAACGGGATTGGTTGTGACTCCGTTTCTTCCCGGAGATTCTTTGCTTTTTGTGGCGGGGACTTTTGCCGCTGCTGGGGCATTGGATATTAAGATTTTGTTTTTCTTACTTCTGGGGGCTGCTGTCCTTGGCGACACTGTCAATTACGAGATCGGACGCTACCTTGGGCCCAAGGTATTCTCAAAGGAAATACGTTTCCTTAATCATGAGAATCTGCTGAAGACGCAGAAGTTCTATCAAAAACACGGGGGAAAGACCATTATCATTGCCCGTTTTCTACCCATCATTCGGACCTTTGCTCCCTTTGTGGCAGGTGTCGGCGCCATGAAGTATATGCGATTTCTTTCTTACAATCTCATCGGAGCCCTCTTATGGGTTACGGTCGCCCTTTTCGGAGGCTTTTTCTTTGGCAATTTGCCCTTCGTGCGAGATAACTTCACTCTAGTGATTTTTGCAATCATCGGAACATCGGCAATACCGCCGGTTTATGCTTATCTTAAAAGCTGGTTGCAGAAGAGAGCGCAGGAAAGAATAGGCGCTAACAACGAGTAGGATTCCCCTGCAGTAAGGTCAGATGTCAGATGGTAGTTCAAAACAATAAGTTCAAAGCAATAATAAGTGCAACACAAAAGTCCACGGCTTTCGTCCCAACAAAAGGACAGCCGTGGACTATTCTTTTTGGCTAAGAACCTATTACATCTTCGCTAAGAACCACTTGCAAGTGTTGAGTTCATACTTCAGCTCAAACACCTTGAGAAGTCCATTGATGACACTTTGGCAGCGGAAAATAATCATGCGATTGCCGGCCAGCTTCTCCTCAGTTTTTAGGATGATTTTATCAATGGAAACGACCACAGGAACCCCTTCGAAGCGGGCTTTAAACTTTACCGGACGGGGAATGCCCTGCTCATTGAAACGAGCCACCATCTCAATGGGTTGCATGATAACCTTCACTTAAACATTCCTCCTTGTATTTTGTTGTCGGGCGATTTTGATGGCAGCTTAAAGTAAACTGGTCATCATGGGATATTCCTCTTCGGCTATTACCCCTCCGGTCATGGCCTTGAGGCCGGAGTGAAGATAAGAAGAACGCATGATGGAATGAGAGCCAAAGCGCTCTCGAATCACGTCGATGGTCTGATCGATTTTCCGATCCTTCTCATAGTCCCTTTCGAAGAAGGATAACTGTAGAAAATCATTATGACAAAGCTCAGAGACCCGAACGCCCATATGTCTTAGGGGTTGACCCTTCCATAACTCATCGAAGAGCTCACAAGCGATCTCCCAGATTTCGTTGGTACAGTCTGTGGGGTGGGAGATTTTTCGTTGATGAGAATATGAGAGAAATTCATGGGTTCGAAAGGAAACGGCTACAAGTTGGGCGAAATACTGATCATGTCTTAAACGAGCGCTGACGGTTTCTACAAGGGAGAGCAGGACCAGGTGAGCTTCCTTGCGACTATCCACATCGAAGGGCAGGGTGGTGGAATTGCCCATACCTTTGACTTTCACGCGGCCGCCGGGTCGAACGGGGGAATTTTCAATCCCATGGGCATAATTCCAAATCAGGATGCCATGGCTTTTTAGAGTTGTTCTTAAGATGCGCGGATCGGTGTGTGCCAGGTCGCCAATGGTTTTAATATTGCGCGAGAGAAGCTTTTGGGAGGTTGCTCTTCCCACCATGAAGAGCTCTTCGATGGGTAGGGGCCACATTTTTTCGGGGATTTCCTCAGAAAATAGAGTATGGACCTTGTCGGGCTTTTGGAATTCCGAGGCCATTTTTGCCAATAACTTATTGGTAGAGATACCGATATTCACTGTAAAGCCCAGTTCGTTCTTAACCCGATCCTTGATGAGATAGGCCGCCTTAAGGGGATCTCCCCAAAGCTGATCCAGCGAGGTGAAATCCACAAAGTATTCATCCACGGAGAATTGCTGGATGAGAGGGGAATACTCTTTTAAAATATCTCCTAAAGCTTGGCTGCATTGGCGAAAGAGGAGATAATTAGGCTTGGCAATAATCAGGTCCGGACATTTAGAGAGAGCAGAATATAAGGTTTCTCCGGTTTTGATATCGTATTTTTTAGCAGGTATAGATTTGGCTAAGACAATACCATGCCGGGTCAACGGATCTCCTCCCACTACAGAAGGGACGCTCCTTAAATCCAAGGAATCCCCTTGCTGGAGTCGGTAAGCTGCTTCCCAAGAAAGATACGCCGAATTCACATCAATATGAAAGATAATATGTTTGCTCAATATCAAGCACCACCTGAAGAGGAATCATTTTTTGCAATGAACTGCTAAATTTAGTTCTGCTTTATCTATTATATGCGAATATATGTTCGATATCAATAGAAACAAACATTCTATTATTGTTAGATTATGCTTAAGATGGCGAGATCAACCAAAGTTGACCTCGGTACTGGACTAATAATCAAAGAAGGTTGAATCCGAATCCCTTTCTAAAAACGCGGCCTCGTTCAATCCAAACGAAACAGCGTAATTTTAATGAAATGTTCGAATTTAGGGTTGAATTATTCAAGAACATAAGGTATAGTTTATAAGGTTTGCGTGGTGTCAAGCTTTAACCGAGGAGGAAAAAATCTTGAAAAAGTATGACGTGATCATCATTGGGGCAGGTCCCGCCGGAATTTTTGCAAGTTATGAATTAGCAATCAAGGCCCCCCAGCTCTCTGTCCTTTTGATTGAAAAAGGCCGGGATATCTATAAACGCAGTTGTCCTATTTTAAAAAAGACCCTTTCTAAATGCCCGCCGCCTAATAAGCAAAGGGAGTTTGCCAGCTGTACACCGGCATGCTCAATCACCAATGGTTTTGGTGGTGCCGGAGCTTATTCGGATGGGAAGTTTAATATAACCACAGAGTTTGGGGGATGGCTCACCGAATACCTGCCTCCTTCAGAAGTCTTAAGCCTGATTAAATATGTGGATGAGATTAACCTAAAGCATGGAGCCACTTCCGCCCTAACGGATCCCAATACTCCTATAGTAAAGGGAATTGAAAAGAAAGCTTTAGGAGCTGGCCTGAAATTGCTCCGCGCTCAAGTTCGCCATCTGGGAACGGAATTAAACCTGGAAATTCTTAAGGACATCTACGAGTTTCTTAAAGGCAAAATCGATATGGTTTTCGAAACAGAAGTTGCCGACATCATCGCAGATGAAGGGGCAGGACACCTGCAGGTCAAGGGAATCCGCACCGCTAAGGGCGAGGAGTACTATGCACCTAAGGTTGTGGTGGTTCCCGGTCGGGATGGTTCAGAGTGGTTTGCTGATGCCTTAAAGAAATACAAGTTGGAAATGAGCAGCAACCAAGTGGATGTGGGGGTTCGGGTCGAGACCCTGGACACTATCATGGAAGATATTAATGAGAACTTGTACGAAGGAAAGTTCCTCTATCGGACTTCCGTAGGTACGACAGTAAGAAGCTTCTGTAGCAACCCTTCCGGTCATGTGGTTATTGAAAATCACACGGGTGTGATGCTGGCCAACGGACATGCTTATCGTGATAAGAATCTAGGCAGCAATAATACGAACTTTGCCCTTTTGGTTTCCCATAACTTCTCCTATCCTTTTAATAAGCCTACAGAGTATGCCAAGAATATTTCCCGACTGGCCAATGACTTATCCAACGGCAGTGTCTTAGTTCAGACCTTTGGGGATATTATGAAAGGACGCCGCTCGACAGAGAAGAGGATCAAGGAGAGCTTCGTCGAGCCCACCTTAAAAGAAGCTGTTCCTGGCAATCTAGGGCTTGTACTTCCTTATTCCACCATGAAAAGCATTATAGAGATGATTGAAGCTCTCGATAAAGTAACGCCGGGGATTGCCTCTGAACACACCTTGCTTTACGGAGTTGAAGCCAAATTCTATTCCTCGCGTCCGAAGCTAAAAAGCAATTTTGAAACCGAAATTGGGGGACTTTATGCGGGGGGAGACGGTGCGGGGATTACTCGCGGTCTAGCCCAGGCTGAAGCCTGCGGAGTGATGATTGCTCGCAATATCATGGAGGAGAATGGCTAAAACCGCTCATCTTCCGCTCCTAGAAGTAGGTTTAAGCTGAACTCTTTACTGAATTTGCTATATAAAAAAGTGCACCTCCGAATGTTAGATTTCGTGTCCAACATTTGAGGGTGCACTTTAATTTTGCCCTATAGCAGTCAAATATTCTATGGAGGGTTGCTGTTGATTAATGAGATTTGCTTTTGCCTATATACCTTTGGTCTCAGCTGCAGATCTATCAAACTCATCTTGAACAGCTTTTGAAGGTTCAGCTGTCAAAAGACTGACGATGATAATTGAGAGCAGGCCGACGATGAAACCAGGAATAATTTCATAGACAGCGCTGAAGGCAGGGAACTGTTCCCAAAGGATAACGGTGAGTGAACCCATAACCATACCGGCTAGTGCTCCCCACTTGGTCATTCGTTTCCAGTAGAGGCTCAATAGAATAACAGGGCCAAAAGCAGAGCCGAAGCCCGCCCAAGCGTAACCTACGAGGTTAAGAATTGTATCGTTCTGGGTCCAGGCCAGATAGGTCGCCAGCAGAGCAACCAACAAAACACAAAGGCGGCTGACGAAAATTAGCTCTTTATCTGTAGCTGAGCGTCGGAACAGAATACGGTAGATATCTTCAGTCAGGGAACTCGAGGTTACCAGAAGCTGAGAGGAGATTGTGCTCATAATTGCGGCAAGAATGGCAGAGATCAGGAATCCCGTGATGATTGGGTGGAAGAGAATTTTGCCCAGCTCAATGAACACTGTCTCAGGGTCGGCTAAGGTCAGGCCATGAGTAGAAAAGTAGGCAATCCCCACCAAACCAGTAAACATAGCGCCGATTTCAGAGAAGATCATCCAACTCATGCCAATTTTGCGGGATCGATTGATTTCGCCGACTGAGGAAATGGCCATAAAACGGACAATGATATGTGGCTGACCAAAGTAACCCAAGCCCCATGCTAATAGGGAAATAATACCGATGGCCGTCGTTCCGGTAAAGATGTTTAAAAGGTTAGGATCAATGGTTTGGATGGTGGTGATGCTTTCACCAAGGCCGCCCGTATACCAGAGGGTTACGACAGGGACCGCAATCAAAGCGATAACCATGATTAGTCCTTGGACGAAGTCAGTAAAGCTCACAGCCAGAAAGCCGCCGATGAGGGTATAGCCCACAATGACGGCAAGAATCAACCAAAGACCTGTATGGTAATCCATGCCGAAGGTCGTGTTAAAAAGAACGGCACCAGAAACTAGACCCGAGGAAACATAAAAAGTAAAGAAGGTAATAATGACAAGTGCGGATACTAAACGGAGCACATGAGTAGTATCATGAAAACGATGTCCGAGAAAGGAAGGAATCGTAATGGAATCACTGGCGATTTCCGTGTAGGAGCGCAAACGTGGTGCCACATAAAGCCAGTTGAGATAAGCACCGATGGTAAGGCCGGCGACAATCCAGCCCGAGCTTATTCCGGAAACAAACATAGCTCCGGGTAGTCCCATCATCAGCCAACCGCTCATGTCGGAGGCTCCGGCGCTTAAAGCTGTGACCGCTGGGCCAAGGGTTCTTCCTCCAATCATGTAATCGGATAGATTTGTGGTCCTTCTATAGGAATAATACCCGATGGACAACATCATGATCATATAGCAGATGACCGAAAAAGCAATCACTCCAATATCACTCTCCTTAATTCTTTGATATTTTATAAATATATGAATCGCTATTATAGTACACATGATACCATAATGCCCAGAGGTTGATAAGTAGAAAATGAATAAGTATACATTATTTTTCATAAAAGATTAGCGACAACAGGTACATATTCATGGCTCAAAAGGCGCAAACTCTTTGTTGTATATATTTTTCTTATAGAACGGCTCAAAGAATAAGGAGTGAAGCGAATGACTGAATCGATTCTGGAAAAAAGCGAAGGCCGGGTTAGTTATCACGATTCCGTGGAGGAAATGCTCAAGAGAATCCGCGAAGATGAGATGTCTAATGTATTTGATCGTTATGCATCTCAAGAAAAGATCCGCTGCAAGTTCTGTCTCGAAGGCCGAAGCTGTCAGCTATGCTCTAATGGTCCTTGCCGAATCAGCGATAAGGGAGGGCAGGACAAAGGGGTTTGCGGTATCGGTCCTGATGCGATGGCCATGAGAAAATTCCTCCTGCAAAATATTATGGGTGCAGGTACATATAGTCATCATGCTTATGAAGCCTTTCGCACCTTGAAAGCCACTGCCGAAGGAAAAACCCCTTTTAAAATTAAGGAGCCCGAGAAACTAAAGTGGATGTGCGAAAAGCTGGGTATCAATACGAACCAAGATACGAACCAGATGGCTATTCAGCTGGCAGATCTTTTAGAGAATCAACAGCGAGTCGGAGTGGAAGAGCCTAACCTGATGGTTGAAGCCTTTGCTCCGAAGAAGAGAAAGCAAGTTTGGCGGGATCTGAATATATACCCTTCTGGAACAGTTCATGAAGAACAAAACTGTGTAGCAAGCTGTTTAACCAACGTGGATGGCAACCATGTTTCCTTGGCTATCAAAGCCCTCCGTTTAGGATTAGCCACCATTTACAACTCTCAGATTGGTCTGGAAATGGTGCAAGATATTCTTTATGGAACACCCAAACCTCACGAAGTCGAAGTGGACTTAGGGATTATGTGCCCGGAACATGTCAATATTGTCTTTAATGGTCATCAGCCTTGGATTGGTGCGGCAACCATTGAAAGAGCGCGTTCGGCTGATGTTCAAGAGAAAGCAAGAGCCGCCGGGGCAAAAGGTCTGCGGGTGGTTGGATCTATTGAGACAGGACAAGAGCTTCTACAGCGTTTTGAGGTGGATGATGTTTTTGTAGGGTTGATGGGCAACTGGCTGGCAATCGAGCCTCTCATGGCCACGGGGACCGTTGATGTCTTTGCCATGGAAGAAAACTGCTCCCCCCCGGCTCTTGACATGTATGCTGAGAAATACCAAGCCACCCTTGTTTCTATCAGCACGATTATTGATATCCCAGGACTTCAACATAAGTTCCCTTATGACCCATCAGAAACGGAAACTATCGTCGAAAAACTCATTGATTTGGCTATTGAAAACTTTAAAAAGCGCAAAGATAAGGTGAAACCCTTAGTTCCTCAGAAAAAGATGAAAGCAATCGCCGGATTCTCCACAGAGGCTGTCTTAGGGGCCTTGGGAAATAAGCTGGACCCTTTAGTCGAAGTCATTGCAGCAGGGAAAATCAAAGGTGTCGTCGCCTTGGCTAACTGCTCAACCTTAAGGAATGGTCCTCAGGATTGGAATACTGTGAATCTGACGAAGGAGTTAATCAAACGAGATATCCTTGTGGTCGCTGGTGGATGTGGAAACCACGCCTTAGAAGTTGCCGGACTGTGCAACATGGATGCCGTGAATCTGGCGGGCTCAGGACTTAAAGAGATTTGTACCGCCTTAAAAATTCCCCCGGTTCTCAGCTTTGGTACCTGTACAGACACTGGACGGATCAGTATGCTGGTAACCGCTCTTGCGGATCACTTGGATGTGGATATTCCTCAACTTCCTATTGCCGTTACAGCACCCGAGTGGATGGAGCAGAAGGCCACGATTGATGGTATCTTTGCTATCGCCTACGGAGCATATACCCATCTTTCACCGACTCCTTTTGTCTCAGGTGCCCCTCAATTAGTCAAGCTGTTGACTGAAGATATAGAGGGGATGACCGGAGGGAAGGTCGCTCTCGGAGATGACCCTGTCGAAGTGGCCCAAGGCATTGAGGCTCACATCATAACTAAACGCAAAGGATTAGGATTGCAGTAAATAGGAACAGTAAGGAGTGTGGGCATCAGCCGGCGCTCCTTTTCGTCTTATGGATAGAATGAGATAACCTGAAAGGTTGAGCACTTCTTCAAGGTAAAATGCTGAACATGCTCCAATCCTGTAGGGGACTTAAAGTAAAAGACTTAATGATACAAGAAAAAAATGTAAATAGGAGGATTGACAGACTTGCCCGGTAAAACGTATACTTAATAATGTTTTAATACATAGGAAAAATCTTACTTAGCGTACGTCAGAAAGGAGGCCGTGACTATGACTTTATTTATTGCTCCAGCTTATTTGTATAACAGTTATCCTGTAATTTCATCCTACGGCCTGAGACTACCCATTTGACCATTGACATTTATTGAATTGGAAATGGATGGTGGAGTCACGGGCTATAACCGTGACTTTATTTATTTTTATAAAGCCACGGAACTCTCTTTGGAGAGAAGTCCGTGGCTTTGTTGATTGACGGAAGAGAGAGATAGAAGATGTCAATACTACGCAATATGCTTAATCCGTATCGTGGAATGCCCAGAGAAATCTATGTTATCTTCGTTGCCCGTATTATCAATGCAATAGGGGCCTTTGTGGGACCCTTAATGACCATTATTATGACTCAGAGTATTGGATTGTCCGAGGGAAGGGCAGGTTTTTATCTTTGCATATCCGGAATAGTTAGCATGTTGGCCGCACTTTCCGGTGGTAAACTTGTTGATCACTTTGGTCGAAAAAGAATCATTGTCTTATTTTCAGGCTTAGCAGTGTTGCTTTATTTTCGAATCGGCTTGATGGAGCCGTCGCAGGAGATGATTCATCTCATCATCCTTGCGGCAGCCTTAAGTTCAACGACTAAGCCGGCTTACGACTCCCTTATTGCTGACCTCACAACCCCTGCTAATCGAAGTGGTGCCTATTCTCTTTCCTATATGGGCTGGAATATTGGTTTTGCAATTGGTCCTATTTTAGGGGGATTCCTTTATCGACATCATCTCCCTTGGGTCTTTATCGGAGAGAGCTTGGCGATTTTTCTGTCCTTAATTCTTATCGTTATCTTTATTAAGGAGACGATTGCCAAGGCTCAGGAAGAGATTCGAGATGAGGAACGTTACCTAGAGCGTAGTGTCGAAGGGTCGATTTTCAAGGTCATACGACTACGTCCCTTGCTCATCTTCTTTGCCCTGATTATGTTCGGTTATAACTTCACCTATTCGCAATGGTCATTTATGCTTCCTATGCAGATTATGAAGGACTATCCCGTTATGGGAGCCCAGTATTTTGGATTCGTAGCAGCCTTTAACGGCTTTATCGTCATGGTCTTTACCCCGATTGTCACCCGCTTCGCCGGGCATCTTCCTTACTTGCGACGAGCGGTGATTGGAGGAATACTCTACGCCGTTGGCTTTGGTATGATTGGGGTGCTACATTCGTTGGAGTTTTTATTCCTGTGGGCATTTATCTTTACCCTAGGAGAGATCATACTTGCGATTACGGTATCACCCTTTGTGGCGGATAATACCCCAGCTTCCCATCGGGGGAGAATGACCTCAACCCTAGCCATCATTTTTGATTCGGGCTATACCTTAGGTCCTCTCGGTATGGGAATTGCCTTAACCTACATAGAAATGGGAACAGGGTGGATAGCCTTAGGGGTATCAACTTTGATGTTTACCGCCTTAATGAAAATGCTAGAATATCGTGAAAGGCAAATCACACTCCATAAGAGAGTGAAAGCCATTGCTAAATAGTAGCATTGCCATAGGATAGCCCATTGCTATGAATAACTCATTACAGTAAAAACGCCAGGGTAGTAGAGGTCACGCATTTTTAGAGCCATTCAAAAATTGATTTTGAATGGCTCTGGATTCTAGGATTGTTCTAATACTGAAGGGTCCTTTTCCTTTTTCTGGGCTTGCTTCTCCTGGGCACTACGTGATTCATACTTAGCGCTATTTCTCCCTTCAGGTCGTCTTTGAATCTCGCCCGATTTTTTCATGTGTTCCCTCCTCGAGGATTCTAGATTATGGATTGTTAATTATTGATGATTAGGTTGGTTTGCCTTTCTTATTATGTGAAGATAGTTAAACAAACATCCTAAATATATGAATCGGAAATATAATGGTACATAAAAAATCCCCACTCAATGGAGTGGGGAAAGTGGGGTATATATTGTGGGTATATAGCATTATCGAATCATAATCAACTGAAGAGGCTTAGGCTTCGTTGTTCACTTCGATATCAGCTAGCTTTTCGTAATATTGGACTAAGGCACTATGATCCGCTTGATCTAGACCGCTGTGTTTTAGAGTTTGCATCATTTCCATGACTGAAGCGGTCAGTGGTAGAGGAGAGCCGATATCGTGTCCGGTTTCCAAGACGTTGTTGAGGTCTTTTATATGAAGATTAATGCGGAAGCCTGGGTCAAAGCGGCGTTCAAACATCATCGGCGCTTTGGCGTCCATGACAGTACTTCCTGCTAACCCGCCTCGGATAGCTTTGTAGACCGTTTCAGGATTCGCTCCAGCCTTAGTGGCGAGGGTCAAGGCCTCAGAAACCGCTGCGATATTGATGGCGACGATGACTTGGTTAGCAAGCTTTGTTACATTTCCAGCGCCTACATTACCGCAAAGTACAGCTGAAGAGCTCATGGCCTTTAATATAGGAAGGAATTCCTCGAAGTCGGCAGGATTCCCGCCGGCCATGATGGATAGGGTTCCTTCAATAGCTTTAGGTTCACCACCGCTGACGGGTGCGTCCATGAAACGAATGCTTTTCTCAGCCAGCTTTTGGGCCACTTCTTGACTAGCGCCCGGTGCAATAGAGCTCATATCGATCACCATGCTACCAGGTTGGGCGCCTTCAATCACTCCGTTTTCGCCGAGAATCACTTCCTTGACTTGGGGAGAGTTGGGAACCATGGTGATAATCAGGGAGCAACGTTCGGCCACATCCTTGGGAGATAGGCCGGCCTCGGCACCGGCCTTAACTAATTCTTGAACGGACCCTTGACTGCGATTATAGACAACCAGCTCATGACCGGCCTTGAGTAAATTTAAACTCATGGGTTTGCCCATAATACCTAAGCCAATAAAACCAATTTTCATTTTGAGTACCTCCTCGTAAATTTTTCTATCACACTTCCGTGCAGCTTACTCAAAGTCCTTAATCCACCCTAAGGATGTCACCGTATCCGGCTGGGGCACATACTCCATGGCGACCGCAAAGGGATAACCCACTTCTTCTAAGGTCTTAAAAAAGGTATGGTAATCAAGTTCGCCGGTACCGGGCTGATGACGTCCGGGGTTATCAGCAATTTGGATGTGAGCGATCTGAGGAAGTTTATCACGTAAGACTTGCAAGAGATCTTCTCCTTCGCGGGCCGCGTGATAGGTGTCGTATTGGAGAAAAACATTATCACTCTCCGATGCCGAAATGACATTGAGCACGTCGTCTGTCGTATTAAGAAAGAATCCGGGTGCATCAAGGTGATTGAGTGGCTCAACCAGTAGTTTAACACCGGCAGCTTGGAGTTGTTCAGCTGCATAGCGAATATTGGCAATTAGGGTTGACCATAATACTTCCGTTGATTGGTCAGGAAGAGCTTTACCCACCAAGCAGTTCACTTGTTTAACCTGGAGAGCTTGGGCGAAGGTGATGGCTTTGGCCACCCCTGCTCGAAATTCTTCTTGGCGGCTGGGGTCGAGGGCGATCCCGCGTTCGCCGGCATCCCAATTTCCGGCGGGAAGATTAAAGAGGACCAGTTCTAAACCGTTGACATCTAGGGCTCCTTTGAGCTCGGTTGGCTCATAATCGTAGGGGAACATGAATTCCACTCGTTTCAGTCCGGCTGCTTTGGCCGCTTTGAAGCGATCCAGAAGGGGCAAATCGGTAAAGAGAAAGGACAAATTGGCAACGAGGTTTTCTTTTTTTACAAACATGTGTTGATTCCTCCCTAAATTCTTTGTCACTCTAGTTCGCGGACACCTGTTAAGGTTCCATCCAGGGAAACGGAGCATTGGGCTGTGGGGTCGACTAAAACTTCTATTAGATAAGGACGGTCGCTACTAAAGGCTCTTTGTAAGGCTTCTGGAAGCTTGCCGGGTTTATCGACCAATTCCGCTTCCACGCCCATGCCCTGAGCAGTTGCCACAAAGTCCAGCCCTCGGGAATGACCTTGTACGCGATTCTCGTACTCAAGATCCGTAGAAATGCAACGTTGGTTAAAAAGAAGATTTTGCTGTTGACGGATCAAGCCAAAGAGAGAGTTATTTAATACCACCACAACGACAGGAATATTGTGTTTGGCAGCCGTGGCCAGCTCCTGTAGGGACATCCCAAGGCTCGCATCCCCTAAAAGGTTAACAACTTGACGCTCCGGAAAAGCAAGCTTTGCTCCCAGTGCCGCTCCCAATCCCCAGCCCATGGTTCCGGCCCGACCAGTGATCAGGAAGGAGCGGGGGACATAGGCATCGTAAAGCTGTGTTGTCCAGATTTGACTAATGCCACAATCCAGAGTTAAAATCGCATCTCTGTCGAGGGCTCCACGTACCTCAGCAATGGCTTGCTGGGGCTTGAGAGGGAAAGTGTTGAACACCGTTTGGCGGGCTAAACGGGTCCGTTCCTCTTGAAGCGAGTGAATGCGGGCTTGAGCCTGAGCGCTTGGGGAGTAGTTTTTGTCCCGTAGTAAATTGAGAAACTGGTCTATGAAGTCCCTGATATCCACGGCTAAGGAAATCTCTGTGGGAATATGGCGAGAGAGCTCTTGCTTGTCGAGATTGATATGAATCACTTTTCGTCCAGCTTTAAACTGCTTTACATCTCCAGTGCCGCGACCATCAAAACGTCCGCCGAGATTGATGATTAGATCTGATTCGAGGATGGTTTTATTCCCTAGAGGGGTTTGGCACATAGTGCCCATCAACCCTGCATAGAGAGGATGATCGTTGGGAAAGGCGTCTTTGCCCATTAGGCTGGATACCACGGGGATGTGCAGAAGCTCAGCCAGATCGAGCAGCTCTGCCGATGCGTTACCAAGAGCAACCCCTCCACCTACCAGTAGAGTTGGCGTCTTAGCTTCGCAGAGCATTGTGTGGATAGTATTCAATTCGCTCTGCGCAATTTCCTGCTTGGGTGAGCTTTGTAAATTTAAATCCAAAGCGGCATCAAGAGCATTCCAATCAACTGCCAAGCTCCCTTTCTGCACATCCAAGGGCAGATCCAGCAAGATAGGACCTTTTCTGCCCGTTGTGGCTAGTTGCCAGGCTTCGTTCATGATCGTTGGAAGATCTGCTGTTTTCATGATCTGATAAGCGGCCTTGGTCACAGGGCGAGCCATTTCTAGGATGGGGGCTTCTTGAAAGGAATCCTTACCGATTAAGGAAGTGGGGACCTGACCGGTTAAAGCCAGTAGGGGAATCGAGTCGCTGTAGGCACTATACAGGCCTGTCAGAAAGTTGGTGGCTCCGGGGCCTGATGTGGCGGCACAAACTCCTACCTGACCGGTGGTTCGAGCAAAACCATCAGCCATAAAGATCGCGGTTTGCTCATGGCGGACGTTATAAGATGCAAAGTTTCGCTCCCGTATAGCATCGTAGAAGGGAAGAATGGCTGCTCCGGGAATCCCGTAGACTTGCTTGACCCCTCTTCTTTCTAAAAAGGCGGCGATAAACTGAGCTCCTGTCATGCGCTCCTTGCTCGTATCCGAAGACCCCTCAAAAGTGGTGGCGTCGTTTTCATTTCCCCAAAGTGCCATAATAACTCCTCCTTATTTTAAATAATAAAACAGTGTTTCACAGTTAAATGGTTGAAATATCGATTTCCTAAACCGTGCAGAAGAATTGCCAAGAGTGCTTGTTTCGATGTGCAAAACTGAGTTTCACAATATGATACTATTATCATCTAGAGCTCCTTAGTGGTCCAGAGATTTTCTTTCAATAGTCGAAATGAGGGGCTCACTGGTTAATCCTGAAAGTCTAACAGCATTTTTTGGCTGAAAAGTTACCTAATAATACCAATAATGATGATCTTATCAGGCGACACTGAATTTTCCACTCATTAGTAGCCTAGCTCTAGTAGCATAGAAGTCTGATCAAAATAAAAACTGCTCCCAACAAATATGCCGGAAACAGTTTTTAAATATGAGACGAAATTTAGTTTTAATTATTCTCGAAGATGGTACCGATTTTAAACTTGGAGCCTTTAAAGGCATATTTCGTGAGAAGGAAGTAGGATATACCGCCGACGACGAGACCGATAATCCAAGCGAGGTCCACCAGCATAAAGGCTGCGGCTGCACCAAGGAGCATGGCGGTGATTGCGGCCGGGTTATACCCGGAGAAGGGGCCATCTGCTTTGTAAAGGTCTACCACATTTACTTTTTGTTTTCTTAGAATGTAGTACTCAACTAAGAGTATGGCCACAATAGGTCCTAAGAAGGCGGAGTAGATAAGAATAAACATAGCCAAACCTGCGGATGAGGAATCTTGTACCAGTACCCAAGGGAAGGAGCAAAGGCCGAGGAGACCAGTGATTACAACGGCTGGCTTGTATTTGATTTTGGTGAGCAATTGAATGACATAGGTTGGTGCAATAATGTTAGCAACCATATTTACGGCGACTGCACCCATGACGATAAAGGCGGAGACAAAAACGGTGACGGCATCATTATTGAAAACGATGGCTAAAGCTTTAACAGGGTTTGAGTTACCGGTAGCTGAAGCTAGCATGGCACCAATAACAATGACTGCACCATAGGCTATGACAATGGGAGAGAAGTAAAGAAGGCCGCGTTTCCCATCACTAATTCCGGGTTTGAGCTCACGAGAATAATCGGCTGCACTGAGGAATATGGCAGCATAATTGCCCATAAGGACCATAATGAAAGCCCAGAATTCGATGCCCCAAGTGCCTTGAGTATTGATCCATTTTTGAGCGATAACATCGCTATAGTTCGCAATGAGAAGACCAAATACATAGACAAAGGCGGCCATTAGGACAACAGAGATAAGGGTTTCTACCCATTTAATGGCGTGAAAGCCATACATGGAAAGAACAATCTGCACTAGCTGAAGGACAACGAAGCAGATGGGAATGCTATCAAAGGAGCCGTTTGTAAAGACTTTGAGAATTTCATTTAAGGCGGTAGCACCGACCCAGCTTTGGAATCCGTACCAGACAATCGCTGGAATGCCACGTAAGAGCGAGGATATAACAGATCCTTTCTCACCGAAAGACATCCGCAGTTGCATAACATAAGGGATTCCGGTTCTATAGCCCAGTCTGTCATTCAGAGTGAAAATAAGGGAGATGATTCCGATCGCTATGATGGCTGCAGCAAAGGTTTGGTAAATATTTAAGGTAGCTATTCCGGCAATAATCATACTGCCGCCGAGGGTCATATTACCTAAGTTAACTCCATCACCAATCCACATAAACATATAAGGGATGGGTCCCATGGTGCGATCTTTGGCTCTCTTTGGATATAAAGTTTCTTCTACACCTGGAGCATGTTCAATCACAATATCTTGAACTTCAGTGTTTATAGACATGTATTCACTTCCTTTTTTGGTTTTTGGCTAAGGTGAGAATCTTCTTTTAGCTTATAGAGTTGGTTTGAGATGCTTACCGATGGGCTTGGAGACTATTTTTCCATCTTTAAAGATTGTCGTTCCTCTCAGAATGGTTTGTGTAACATTGCCGCGGAATCGATCGCCTACATAAGGGCTAACTTTATGCTTATAAAAGAGATCGTCTGCTTGCAAGGTGAACTCTTGATTCAAGTCTACTAAGGCAAAGTCTGCATCATAACCGGCTTGGATTTTTCCTTTACCCTGGATATTAAAAATGTCATTAACATTTTGGGCGGTTAATCTGGCAATATCCAGAAGAGGGAACTTCCGATCATGGTAAGCATGAGTGAGCAAGCCTTGCAGGGTGGTCTGGCAGGCCGATATGCCACCCCAAACACGCATGAATTCTCCATCCTTAAGCTTAGGGTCACAAGGAGAGTGATCAGAAGAAACAAAAGCAATCTCATCATTGAAAAGTTTTCCCCACATTTTGGATTGGTTTGCGCCATCGCGAATGGGAGGAGAACACTTCGCTACGGTTCCTAGGCGTTCTACATCGTCGCCGGTAAGGTAGAGATAATGGCCGATGGTTTCGCAACAGACATCAACCCCTCTTTTTCGGGCCTCGGTGACAAGTTCAACTGCTTTGGCGGTGCTGATGTGAGCAATAATAAGCTTGCAACCGGTTTCTTCAGCGAAGGTAATCATCCGCGAAACATTTTCAATCTCAGTAATAGGTGGGCGAGCTGCGAAGTAATCCCGCACCCCTGCCCGATTATTGGCCAGAGAAAGCTCGGTTAATTCTTTGGTAATCTCAGCGTTTTCGCAATGAACCATCAAGGGTAGCCCTAGTTTGGCGAGCTTCTGCATGCCGACTAAAGCAGTGTAATCGTCCAAACGCCCAAATTCATCAATGCCACTGTGGCAGGAAAAGGCTTTAAAGCCAATCACTCCACATTCGGCTAGTTCATCTAGCTTATCTAGGTTGTTCGGAGTGAGGCCGCCCCAGAAACCGTAGTCCACTAAGGAATCCTTCTGAGCTACGGCCAGTTTATTATTGAAGTGAACTGCATCTAGGGTGCAAGGGTTACAGTTGAGAGGCATATCAAAGAAAGCGACTCCGCCACCGGCGGCTAAAGCACTTGAGCCTGTGGAGATTGTTTCCCATTCTGTTCTTCCGGGGTCATTAAAATGGACGTGTCCATCGGTCGTACCGGGAAAGACATATTTTCCGGTGGCATCCACAACTTCCTTGGCTTCACCGGAAATTTCATCGGCGATGTCAACAATCTTCTCGTCATAGACAGCAATATCAGCTTTCCGTACACCATCGGGGCAAACCACATGTCCATTGCGGATAATTAAATCATAATGACTGCTCATGAGGTACCTCCTTCTATTTTAGCTTCTCAACATATTCTCCAAAGCCCTTTTGACCTACCACTTGACCATCTTGAGCAACCACTTGACCTCTGACTAAGGTGCATACGGGAAGGCCTTGGCCTTTCAGACCAACAAAGGCAGAGATTGGATTAACATAATGTAAGGATTCAGGTGTGATTTCCCATTCCTTATCTGGATCAAGGATGACCAAGTCAGCGTCAAATCCTACTTGAAGGGCGCCCTTTTTACCAAAGATGCCAAAAGCTTTCGCTGGGCCTTGGCTTAAGGAGCGAGCTAAGAGAGTAGGGGAATAGCCTCTCTTGACGACACCTTCACTAAAAACTACTTGCATCACGTTTTGGATGCCGCTGATTCCACCCCAAGCGCCAAAAACACCATATTGCGCTTCGCTTTTTTCACTAAGCTCGCAGGGAGAGTGATCGGAGGCGATGGCGGATAAGGTACCATTGTTGATGTACTCCCACATCCCTTCCATAGCTGCGGCATCACGCAAAGGCGGTGCGCATTTAAAGAGACTGCCATTTTTAATGACATCTTGATCAGTAAAGACGAGATAATGTCCACAGGTTTCAGCAGTCACATCTACACCCTCTATTTGGGCTTGGCGAATAATTTCGGCAACTCTTGGATGACTGACATGACAGATGTGAACCTTGGCTCCTACTTCTTTGGCTACATCGATGATATTTTGAGTAGCAACCAGTTCAGCTAGGACGGGGCGAGAATCAAGAAAGTCCTGCCAATCATTTTTCTCTTTACGTGCGGCTCTGGCTTCTTCCCATTTGATAATAGAATAATCTTCGCAATGGAAGCCTGCCCGGCCATCGAACTCCTTGCAAATCTCCATAGCCTCCTTGGCTTGGCCGATGGATAAAGAAACATAGTCTGGAGAAACCGGTCCGATAAAGGATTTAAAAGCTACACAGCCTTTATCATCTAGTTCCTTCAGATTGTTCAGATTATAATCGACGAGACCGCCCCAGAAACAAAAATCTACATAAGCGTTAGGAGAAACCGCTTCTAACTTTTTAGCTAGGATTTTACCATCGGTCATGGCCGGTTCATTTTGCATTGGCATATCAATGATAGTGGTAAAACCGCCGACCCCTGCGGCAGCAGTACCGTGTGCATAGTCTTCTCTCCAGAGGTAACCAGGATCATTTAAATGTGCATGGGTATCGATAGCTCCAGGGAAAACGTACTTGCCCTGGGCATCGATAACCTTTTCTGCTGCGACCTCTGTTCCTGACTCGATGATGGCGGCAATTTTTCCGTTACTAATACCGATGCTTGCCTCAATAACTTTGTCAGCAGTCACAACCTTACCGTTTTTAATGACGAGATTAAACACATACATGCCCCCTAAAAATAAAATAGGACTACATGGTAAACTGAGAAAAAGGGTTGAGTGATTGGCTAATTTACATTAAGAATATACTGAATATTTTAATTTAGCATTATCAAGTTGGGACAATAAAACCTAAAAAGGTTTATCCAACAAAGACTAAGCTATTTAGTTTGACACGTTTATTCATTCCTTTATCCGATGGCTACCTGGCATAAACAAAGCACTTTTATAGGTTGGTAAATTTGCAGGTAGTTAGCCATCTGGTCAATCTATTTAGGTCAGTGGTCTAAAAGGATAGAAAGACCTTAAGATTATTATCCAAAGTTGCCAAAGACAAAGGGCTTGAAATAATAAAAAATAAGGATAAATAAAATAAAAGAATTGAGATAATATTTGAACATTTTAATTCAGTGATGTAGATGAACAGAAATGTTCAACCATTGAAGCAGTAATGAAGAGGTGGCAGTTATGATTAACAAAGAACGTGTATATCAGCGATTACAAGAATTGGGGAAGATCGGTCTGAGAGAATCCGGCGGGGTAACTCGCCATGCTTTTACAGCTGAACATCGGACCTCAAAGGACTTAGTGGCTGAGTACATGCGGCAAGCAGGCTTGAGTGTCCGTGAAGATGCTGTAGGGAATCTGATTGGCCGTCGCGAAGGAAGGGACCCTCACGCCCCTGTGGTTCTTACGGGTTCCCATATTGATACGGTCTGTGACGGTGGAATCTTCGACGGTGGCCTAGGGATAATTGGTGGCATCGAAGTGCTTCAGACTTTAAAGGAACAAGGAATCGAAACCCAACACCCCATTGAGGTGTATGCTTTCAATGATGAAGAAGGTTCCCGGTTTAGCTTTAGTATGTTTGGTAGCCGTGGTGTCATCGGTGACCTTTCGCCTAAAGACTTGGAAATGAAGGATAAAGCTGGTATGACTGTGGCGCAGGCTATGAGTGAGCAGGGCTTTGACTCCGTGAAAATTCAGGAAGCCATTCGCGCCAAGGAAGAATTGAAGGCCTTTGTCGAGCTTCATATTGAGCAGGGGAAGGTATTGGAACGCAATGATCTCTCGGTCGGTATCGTCACAGGCATTGTCAATGAGCTATGGATGAAGATTGTTGTCAATGGCGAGGCGGGCCATGCTGGAGCAACTCCCATGAATCTTCGTCAGGATGCTTTGGTGGCTGCCGCTGAGATGGTTCAAGTCATAGAGAGCGAAGCCAAGAAAACAGGAAGTACTGTCGCAACCGTAGGGAGATTCAATGTTTTTCCGGGCGGTATTAACATTATTCCTGGGCGTGTGGAATTTACTTTGGATTTGCGGGATATCTCTCAAGAAGTCAGTGATCAAGTAGAGGCCGCTATATTTAAAGAAATTGAGAGAATATGCCAAGAACGAGGAGTTCAGATTGAAACGGAAATCCTGCAGCGGATTCCTCCGACACCTTGTTCCCAAGAATTTCAACTAGCGGCCAAAAAGGCTTGTCAAGAGATCGGGTTGAAATATTTCTGTTTACCCAGCGGCGCGGGACATGATGCGATGCAAATGGTTAATATTTGCCCCATTGGGATGATCTTTATCCGCTCCAAAGACGGAATCAGTCATAATCCGGCTGAATGGAGCAGTATGGAAGATTGCGCTGATGGAGTGAATGTATTGTACCATGTTTTACTTGATACGGCAGTGCGCATATAGGGATGAGGGGAGTGAAGCCCTGAATGATGGATATTGAAGAGGTCTTAAAAGCGAAGTACAATCTGGAGTTGCCAGTTCCTTCAGAACCCGATGGATTTTATTCCAGAGTGATTCAGACAGGAAATCTACTTTATGTCTGCGGACATACCCCTAAACTTCAAGGAGAATATGTGTTTTTGGGCAAGCTGGGCGAGGATTTCACTGTGGATCAGGGACAAGAGGCAGCCCGAATTGCCATGAGCAATTGTCTGGCCGCCTTGCAGGAATACCTTGGAGACTTAAATAAAATTAAGCAATTTGTTCAGGTCATTGGCTATGTTCGCAGTGCCGACAACTTTACCCAGCAGCCGTTAGTGATGAACGGAGCGTCCGAGTTGCTTTTGACCTGTTTTGGTGAAAGAGGAAAGCATACCCGCATGGCCTTGGGTACCAATCAGCTTCCCGGTGGCGCTGCAGTGGAAATTATGTGTGTTGTTGAAGTATAAAGATAAGGATGGAAATAGGATTAAGTTCAGGATTTAGGAATTAGGATTAGGGTTTTATAAAAGCAGGCGTCCCCAAACTACTTTTGAAAGTGGTTAGGGACGCCTGTTGGTTTTTTATTATAAGGCAAAGCCTGACTATACCGAGTTCCGTTTAGAGCTTTAACTCAAAAGTCTCTCCTAATTCACGGATTTGGACATCGCCGTCATAGAGTGGAGCGATGGATTCGTCAGAGGTTTGCTTGCGAGTAGCTAAAATATAGGCGAATTTCGGTTCTAGGGGAAGAATGGTTCCATGCCAAACTCCGCGATGGAGAACAAAACACATATCCCGTTCCCAGAGGAAGGCGCGTACCGAATCAAGGGAAGGTAAAGATTCTAAGTCTGAGGGGTCGGTGGCCGGCGCAACTGTAATGATTGCTGGTCCGCTGGTCATCATAAAAAAACCTTGGGTTACTTTAATATGACGTTCTAGGTTCGAAAACTTAAATTCTTTGCGATCCAAGAGGGCATAGACAAATTCGGATTCTCCCTCATCTACTTCAAAGGGCATTCGATCCGTAAAGATGGGAGGAGTATTTTTAAAGGGTGCAATGCCGGGATTAGGATATAAAAGATAGCCAAAAGGTTCAAAAGCTTCCTTGGTTAAGGTCTCGACTTTAAGTATACGGCTCATCTACGTCATCTCCTTTAATAATCATTGCAATACAATTCGATGTTTCCTTTGTACTTCCTTTATCCCCAGTTGATAAAGATTGAGAGCTGATTTCTTGTCGGGCGAGCATGTATCTTAGCATAATAGGGTAAATTATAAGGGTTGATGAGGCTAAAGCTTTATCACATTTGGATAAAGGTAAAAATGCAGGGGTAACGAACATTAAGAATATAATGCTAATTAGGTGAATTTCAATGGTATAATGAAAGGAGAATGGAATATGGGTTATCCTCAGGATTTATTATCGTCAAGAGCAGTAGTCCAACATGGGAGGTATGCTTTGATTCCTCCCGAAGGACGTGTGAAAAATGTTCTGCCGAATTTGGAAAAGTGTAATGTGAGCATTATCGCTTCTCCTCATTATGGTCCCCAATTTGCTATGTATACAGTCGAGGTTCTCCCGGGAGGTGGCACCGTAAAGCCTTTTCAAGAAGAAGGAATTGAAACGTTTATCTACTGCTTAAACGGTGAAGGTAAAGTTTCAGTTGAGGGTAAAGAATATTGCATTGACGAAAGTGGCTATGTCTTTGCTCCCGCTTCCTCAGGCATGAATCTTAAGAATGATTCCCCAGCACCCTGGCGACTTCTTCTTTACAAGCAACGCTATCGCGCAGTGGAAGGCTTTGCGGCGAGGGTTGTGGTCGGAAGACTCAATGATATGCCTGATGCCCCTTATGATGGCATGGAGAACGTCCGAATTAAGGATTTGTTGCCTACGGATTTAGGCTTTGATGTCAACTTCCATACCTTGAGCTTTTTACCGGGCGGTTGCCATCCCTTTATTGAAACCCATGTCCAAGAACATGGACTCTACCTGATAGAGGGAGAAGGGGTCTACCTGATTGATAAGCAATGGATTCCCGTGAAGAAAGAAGACTTTATATGGTTTGGTCCCTATGTACCCCAGGCTTGCTATGGCGTAGGGCGTACACCCTTTACCTATATCTATACGAAGGATTGCAATCGAGACGTTCAATTATAGTTGACTGGAATGCCGAAGAAAGCATAACAGCAAAATGAGAGTGAGAGGTGGTAGCACATTGGAGATTACTGTGAAAGATTTATTGAGGGTTGGCCCTTTGAAAACCTCCCAAGTGGTTGCAGGGCACCAAAAACTTGATAATGTAGTCAAAGGTGTTACCATCATCGAAGCTCCTGATATTGTGAATTGGCTATCGGGCGGTGAGCTCCTTTTGACGAGTTTGTACTCAGGACCGGGTGAAGGAATGGATTATTGTGAATTCATTCGGAAAATGGCTGAGAAAGAGGTCTCAGCCTTGGCCATCAAAGTGCGACGCTTCGTCCAAGAGATCCCGAACGAAATTATCGAGGCGGCTAACCAATATGGCCTGCCCATCATTGAGTTGGAAGGCAGTGTACGATTTGTCGACATCATGTATCCGGTCATGGAGGAGCTTTTTAACTCCCAAGTGGTGAAGCTTAAATACTATAAGGATGTACAAGAACGTTTTACCACCTTAGCTTTGCAATGCGAAGGGCTGGAAGCGATCGTTAATACCCTAGAAGAACTGGTGGGAAACCCCGTTGCTGTATATGACAAAAACTATAGATGCATTCAAAGCACCCATCCTGCTTTAGAGCAGTTCCAGGTGCCGGAAGAATTTGTTTTGCGGGAAAAGCTTAATGATAAATTTTCCTATTATCGACAATCCGTCTCTTATCCGGAACTGGAGGGACAATGCATACCTCAAGTGGTCGTCCCAATCCAAGCCTTTAATCAAATTAAAGGCTATTTGACGATTGTGGAGCTCAATAAGTCTATTGCTGATATGGATTTTATTAGTATTGAGCAAGCTGCTACCGTGACCACCTTGGATATGGTCAAGCGGTTTGCGGTTAAGGAAGTAGAATACAAGTTTAAGAATGATTTGCTTGAGCATATCCTCTCTGGTGAATTGGGTTCAACCAATGCTCAAGAACGCATCAATCTGATGGAGTGGGATTTAAATCGCTCCTATTATGTAGTCCTCTTTAATCTTAAAAATTTGGACTCTTATCATGCAGAGCATCGTTCTCAGCATAAGATGGCTTTGCAAAGCATTAAAACAGAAATAACGTCCCTCATATCAGGGACGATTAAAACGCATACTCGGGACTTTATTATTGGTAATAAAGTGGATAAGATTGTTCTGCTCTTGCCCGCTAAGGAGTCCCAGGGAAATCCTTTAGATAACGTAAAAAAGATTGCTCAAGATGCCCAGGATCAACTAAAGAAGAGGGTGAAAAAGCTTTGTGTTGAAGTTGGTATCGGGGATATGGCTAATGGCGCTGAAGAAATTCCTCGTAGCTATAAAGAAGCCTTAGATGCTCTGAGCTATGGAGGAATGCTTCACGATGGGAGTACCGTTGTGGCCTTTTCAGAATTGGGGGTTTTTCGAATTCTATGCAAGTTCGCGGAAAGGAACTCTTTAGAAGAGTTTATCCCCAAATCATTGCTTAAAATTCTAAAGCATGATCAGGAAAACGAAGCTGAGCTATTAAAAACCTTAGAGGTCTTTCTTGAATGCAACGGTAACGCCAGTAAAGCCGCTAAGGGATTGTTTATCCACTATAAAACCATACTCTATCGCTTGGAACGCATTAAGGAAATTGCTCAACTCGACCTAGAGGATAGTAAGAATCGCCTTGAGCTGGAGATGGGATTAAAGATGCTTCGGCTTATGGAAAACCAAAGCTAAAATAATAGGCAGTCTGGAATACGATATTACGGTTATGGGTGACTATAGAAAGGATGAGGCAAAGATGGACATCAAGGATCTTCTGCAAAGGCGCCGGAGCATACGAAAGTATACGAATACCCCTATCGAAAAAGAAAAAGTAGACCAACTCATTCGTTCTGCCTTACTCTCCCCAACCTCCTGCAATGGGAGACCATGGGAATTTATCGTGGTAGAGGATCAGGAGCTCTTAGAGAAGCTTTCTGTAGCTAAAGTCGGAGCTCAATCCCTCAAAGGTGCAACCTTAGGCATTGTTGTCTGCGCAGATCCCCAAAAAAGTGATGTATGGGTAGAAGATACTTCAATCGCTTCTATTATGATTCAGATGCAAGCTCAAGATTTAGGCCTTGGGTCCTGTTGGATTCAGATTCGAGAACGGAATTATCAAGATGGGATATCCGCTGGCGATTATTTAAAAAAACTACTGGGAATACCGGAGCATCTACAGGTTGGAAGTATTATCTCTTTGGGTTATCCGGCAGAAACACGTCCAGAACATACAGATGATGAATTACTATTGGAGAAAATTCACCGAAATACCTATAAGCAGTAGATAGCAAGATGGCCATAAATAATTAATGCTCTCTTATCGATGATGAGGTTAAGTAAGAACCCACGTCGATAAGAGAGCATTTGTATTATTATAACCACCTAGCAAGGGTGACACCTACAGAAACCCCAAACAACCCAACCAGAGTGCTCAATAGAACATAAGAGATTGCGGTCGAATAATATCCCTTTTCAATTAAAGTAAAAATCTCAAAGCCAAAAGTCGAGAAAGTAGTAAAAGCTCCGAGAAATCCTACCCCAATTCCTAATCGCCACTCAGGCGCCCAAGATAATTTATCCAGGAAGAGAACATTAATAAAGCCCAATAAGAAAGCTCCACTAACATTGATAATAAAAGTTGGCAGAGGGAAAAAGTGAGTCCAGCGGTCGGAGATCCAAAGACTCAATTCATAGCGTGATAATGCGCCTAAGGCACCTCCTAGTGCAATAACGATAGAAGTCATGGTTATATTCCTCACTTATCAAAACGGTATGTTCGTTAATAGCAACTAATGTGAGAGTTTGAAGTACTGTAAGCATTATACTTGTTGGTTAGGGTCCATTCAAGTCGTTTTTTACCCAATACGACTTAGAATCTTTTCTGAAAAGATAAATCTCCTCCTTTAAGGTTTTAGGGCCCGCATAGATGCATATGTTTAAATAGGGTGCAAAGGAGGGAAGTATTTTTGCGTATTGTGATCTTATCTCGCAAAGGATTGTATCTGAGTATTATGGTTCTTGGCTTAGTCTTACTAGGGGTCAGTGTCCGGACTATGGACTGGGCTCTTCCCTCCATTGCTAAGCATCCGGGAACTTATTATTTAGTCCAGACGGAAGAAAAAGTGTTGGCCTTAACCTTCGATGATGGACCGGATCCTCTTTTTACAGGAGATGTTCTCGACGTGCTTAAGGAGAAAAATGTCAAAGCTACCTTTTTTGTTTTAGGGATGAATGCGCAAGACAACCCCGAGCTACTTAAACGGATCAGTGAGGAGGGGCATGAAATAGCAAACCATGGCTACTCCCATAGCTATACCCCCAGTAAATTTGTCCCCGAGCTTACACGTACGGATGAAGTTTTAAATGAGCTGCTTCAAAAACGTACTACCTATTATCGTCCGCCGGGGGGGATCATCTCTGAATCTGTCTTGGCAGGAGTGAAGGAAAAAGGGCATACCTTGACCTTGTGGAGTATTGATAGCAAGGATTGGCAAAACCCGGGACCGTCACGAATTATTCAAAACGTGGTGATGAACAGTTTCCCCGGAGGAATTATCTTGCTTCATGATGGGGGAGAAAGACGGGAACAAACCATCCGAGCTTTAGGCCCGATTATTGATCGGTTAAGGGAACAGGGTTATCGCTTTGGTACCGTTTCCGAGCTTAGGAATTTTGAGAGTGTTAGACCGGTTCAGAAGAGCAATCCGAGATAATAATATCCCAGAGTGTGAGGCTCTGGGATTTTCTTTAACATAGTTGCGAGGAAAAGAAAGGTGAACAGAATCTCCCTCGTGGAATAAAATACCATATAAAAGTGAGTTAAAGGGGGGATTATTAGTGTATGGATCCTTAGGAGAGTATCCATTATATCCGGATTCTTATCCCTCAAGCTATCCCGGACCCAGTTTTCTTGGTCATATCAAAAGAGTTGCCCCCATACTTTCTCAGGAAGCGGAGCGGATTAATGCAAAGATTACCGCAGCATCTAATGTATGGCTTCTGGCTCCAGCCATGGTAGGGACGGCGGCTTACTCTTTATTTACTACCCTATTTAGGGGGTTAGAGGGGGAGAATGGTAAGGTATTAAAGGGGAAAATCGGCAGTGTTATCTATAGTGCTGTTGTGACAGCAGGACTCTCTTCTTATGTTTACTCTGTTCTTGTTGTAGCAGATGGACATCTTATGGATATCTATTGGCCTATTGCTGGTGCTATTGCCGTCCAAATTCTATATTTTGCATCGGTTTATACTTGGCTTTATCGTTTGGATAAGAGTAGTTTTACGGATAATATCGAAGATAATCCTATAGAGGAGATTATTACTTTTCTTTATTTTAGTATTACAACCTTTGCGACCACGGGAAGCTCCGTTTTTCCAGAATCGATTACAGCGAAAGGATTAGTTGCGTTACAAGTCCTATTCTTAATCTATTCGTTTACCATGGGGTTAGTTTTTTTTATTAATCCCTAAGAATGATGTTGAGTAAGACCGACTTTTTCCTTTACCTGTAGGAATATAGCGGTCTTTTATTATTTAAACTTGCTTTCGGGGACAATATATATTAAATTGAGTTTAATGAAAGGAGGAATTATAGATATGTCTTTTAAAATTACAGAGACCATTACATATGTGGGTAAAATCGATTGGGAGCTTCGGAATTTCCATGGGGAAGAGTACAAAACTAAGAGGGGATCATCCTATAATTCTTATCTTATTCGGGATGAAAAGACTGTCCTTATCGATACAATATGGGAACCTTTCGGCCGTGAGTTTGTTACAAAGCTAAAGCAAGAAATCGACTTGAAAGAGATCGATTATATTATCATGAACCACAATGAGGTGGATCATAGTGGTGCGCTTCCCTTTCTTATGGAAGAAATTCCGGATACACCAATATATTGTACTGCTAATGGCAAAAAGATTCTTCAAGGAAGCTATCATAAGGATTGGAACTTTGTCGAAGTTAAAACCGGTGATCGCCTGAATATTGGGAGTCGTGAACTCATCTTCATCGAAGCACGGATGCTCCATTGGCCGGACACGATGTTTAGCTATTTGACAGGGGATAATATCCTCTTTAGTAATGATGGCTTCGGTCAGCACTTTGCTTCAGAACATATGTATAATGATTTAGTCGATACGAGTGAGCTTTATACAGAGGCCCTCAAATACTATGGCAATATTCTTGCGCCCTTCAGCAAAATGGTCACGGCCAAAATCAATGAGATTGTTAAGCTGGAGTTGCCGATCAATATGATCTGCCCCAGCCATGGCGTGATCTGGCGGGACAACCCGTTGCAGATTGTGCACAAATACTTAGAGTGGGCTAATGACTATCAAGAAGATCAAGTCACCATCATTTATGACACGATGTGGAACGCTACTCGGAAGATGGCGGAATCTATTGCTACGGGAATTCGGATGGTTGATCCGAACCTCACCGTTAAGCTATTTAATTCTGCTCGTTCCGATACGACGGAAATTATCGGTGAGGTTTTCCGTTCCAAAGCCATCGCGGTTGGATCCCCCACTGTGAATAATGGCTATCTATCCTCCATAGCTGCGATTATGGAAGAAATTAAAGGTCTGAAGTTTAAAAATAAAAAGGCTGTGGCCTTTGGCAGTTATGGGTGGAGCGGTGAAGTAACTAAGCTATTGAATGAGGAGTTGAAGAAAGGCGGTTTTGAAGTCGTCGATGATGGGGTCCGCCTTATGTGGACACCTGATGAAAATGACCTTGTTCATTGTGTAGAGTTAGGAAAACGTATTGCCCAAAATCTTCAATAATAAGAGCTTAAAAAAATAACAGTAGCTTTAAACAGTAAAAAGCGCGGCTGCCTTAGGCAGTCGCGTTTTTTACAATATGAGTTTAGTTTGCAGAATCGGAATCCTCACCGCTTGCGGGCAGATTAACTCTTGATGCAGTAATAGCAGCAATGATTTTTTCGGAATCATCGAGTATTTCTACTGAAGGCTTAACCGTAAGATCTGCTACTGTGATTTTCTCCCCTAAGGATATATTTGCAACATCCACAAGGATATGCTCTGGGATATCCATACTGGGACCGGTAAGTTCAATTTCCGAAAAGTACGGTTGGAGAATAAGTCTTTTCTCATTGAGTTTCTCAGTTCCTTCGAAGGTAAGGGGCACTTTCATTTTTACAATCTGATCTTCACGAACCACTTGCATAGAGATATGAATAAGTTTATTTAAAGTTAAGTCTCTTTGAATCTCTTGGATGAAACAGTGTCTGGTTTCATCGCCTACTTTTACAATGATTTTAGCCTTCTGAGAACGACCTTGAAGCACTCTCTGAAGCTTTTTCTCATCAAACTTCACACTGATGGAATCCATGCCTTTTCCATAGAGTACTCCAGGTACAAAACCGTTATCCCTAGCTTTCTTAGGCTTTTCTTTCCTTTCAATAGCCTGAATTGCAGTTTCGGTCATCTGTATTACCCTCCATTCTTTGATACAACCCAACGTAACCACATAACAAATCTTTGTTTTTCTCCAAGCTCTAGGATAGGCACCCTAATGATTGTATATTATTTCACGAGCGTAGAGTGTAAACGGTTTTCCCCTCCCAGACATTAATCCAGATAAAGGAGATCCCCGCATGAGCTTATTTGAGTACAAATATTTGTTAAGGCTAACACTATTTACTTTATCTTCTTTAAACTGGGATGTCAAAGCTCAAAGGCCTTTAGAATCTAAGGATTAAGTAAGTTACGACTTGAAAGGTTCCGAGAAGTTGTCTTTTCGAATTATTGCTCCTAAATCAGTTAGCTAGCCATAGGTACTATATAGATGAGAACCATCAAGAAATGGATCAAAGTCCCTGCTGCGATGAAAATATGGAATATTTCATGAAAGCCAAGATGCAAACGAGGAATTCGAAAGATCTTCGCCGCATATATGATAGCCCCTACAGTATACATTACCCCACCCACTACCATCATGATCAAGGCTCCTAAGGGAAGGTTATGTACAAGCTGAACAATGGGCACCAAGGCAATCCAACCCAGAGTCACATAGAAAGCTGTCGATACATAACGGGGGGCATTGATAAACCAAATTTTTAAAAGAACTCCAATCAGGGCAAGGGCCCATACTGCTATGAGCATGGCCCAGCGCCAAGCTCCCTCCAATCCATAATAAAAGACTGGGGTATAGGACCCGCCGATGAGGATATAGATCATCATATGGTCAATTTTGCGTAAGATCAGCTCTTTCTTCGGGGTACATGGCAATGCATGATACAGAGAACTTGTGCCATATAAACCGATGACGCTTAATCCGTAGACAGCCATGGTAATGGTTTTGGAGAGACTTCCGTAAGATAAGAGCAGTAAAGAAACCAGACCAAACCAAGCGGCTACAAAAGGGACAAAATGGGTCAGGGCATTCATGGGTTCTTTGATTTTCATCGGAGGCCTCCTTATCTTCGATCAAGGTTTTTTATACATTATACTAAATTCTATACATATTAAGGCCATAAGGCAATAGAGAAGATAACATCATCAGTCGAAAGTGATTATGTAACGGGCCTAAATGAAATAGGTTGTCCAAGTATAAATTATATCAAAAAACGGAGAAAATATGCAGTAGGCCCACTGGTTAAAATAAATACCAGTGGGCCTACTGAACTAAATATGAAACATTTGAGTTCATCAATAGGGTGAAGGAGGCTAGTGCAATTCCTCGGCCCCAGAAGTTTCAAGAGGTCAAATTTAGCACTGGTGCCAAATTTGAGGGAGCAAAATTAGCCCTTCGAAGGGTATTTGTCTGATTATGTTCTCCGCAAATCATATGATTAGATGTTAAAGTCTATGCTTTTCTTAGATGAAGGTATTCTTTAGGAGTTCTCTTTCTATAAGTTCAGTCGTCTTCTCAGCAATTTCTCCTGTTATGGAGATACACTGCTCCATGTGCACAGGAGAACCTAATTTCATGCCTCTTGTTAAGACACGACAGCAAGTTGATTTGTGCTGAGAAGTGAAGTGGTCATGAAGCTCTTTAGCGAGCGCCATGGTATGATTAACCCTTGGATCACCGGGTTCACGGCGTCCGAAAAATAAACCAAGAGCCATTATACCTCCTGCTAAAGCGCCACAGGTGCAACCTGATCCTCCCATTCCCACAGGAAAGCCCGATGCCATGGCAATGACATCGTCGGACACATCCATGTTGAATTCGTCGCGGATACTCCGAACAATCGCCTCTGAACAAAAGTAATCTCCCCGGCGATAGTAGTCTTCTGCTTGTTTACAAACCCTATATTTCCTATCCATAAAGATAACCTCCATATACTTTTATAACCCTAATGATACAACTTCTATTATAATCATTTTTTTATAAAAAGAAGAGAAGAGAAACGCAATAATTAGATTGACATATCAAATGTTTTTGATATGATATATTCATGAATAACATTACTATTATTTCAAAAGCACTAAGTGATCCGAACCGTTATCAAATCCTGATGATGTTATCAAAGTTTGAAAGGGGTGAACTCGAAGAAGTCTGCTGTAACTCCCCAGAAGAAGGGCTATGTAATTGTGATATAGTATCAACACTTGGGATGTTACAGTCTAGGGTTTCTTATCATATGAAAGAGTTAACCGAAGCAGGATTAATCAAAGAGGAAACGAGAGGCAAATGGAAGTTTTACTCTCTTAATCATGAGACATTAAGGGAATACATCAGACAGATTACTTTAGACAATAATCTTTAGCCTCTTTTTTTACTTGTACACATCAAAAAAGGTTGATGTATTCTAGTTGAAAATATGAAATAAAGTGAGGGAATGGAATGGATAATGTTCGAGAAGAAGTAAGACAGAGGTATGCTCTGGCCATTGTTAATCGGGGTCAAGGGTGTTGCGGGAGTGCTGGATGCTGTAGTGATTCCGCCAATAATGCGGCAGATCCTATAACGAGTAATCTTTACGATGAGAAGGAGTTAGAGGGCTTAGATTCCGATCTTATCGCGAACTCCTTCGGGTGTGGAAACCCTACAGCACTTGCTACCTTAAACCCTGGAGAGGTGGTTCTCGACCTAGGGAGCGGGTCCGGACTGGATGTACTTCTCTCGGCTAAAAGAGTCGGCCCGACAGGAAAAGCTTATGGATTAGATATGACCGAGGAAATGCTGGCTGTGGCAAGAGAAAATCAGAGGAAATCCGGTGTTGAGAATGCAGAATTTTTGAAAGGACATATAGAGGAGATTCCTTTATCGGATAAAACTGTCGATGTTATCATCTCGAACTGTGTGATTAATCTTTCGGGAGACAAAGATAAAGTCTTAAAAGAATCCTACCGTGTATTAAAGCCTCAGGGACGCTTTGCCGTTTCCGATATTGTATTAAAGAGACCTCTTCCAGAGAAAATTAGAGACAGTATCCTTGCTTGGGCTGGATGTATCGCCGGGGCAATGACCGAAGAAGAATATCGTGGAAAGCTGTCCAATGCAGGGTTTGAGAATATCGAGCTTCTGGTTACTCGTGAATATGATCTTGAGGACCCCAGTTTGCAGGGTATGCTAGAAGAATTGACTGAAGAAGAGATTAAAGAATTTCAAGGAGCAGTTGTGAGCTGTTTTATTTGGGCAACCAAGCCGAGGATCAACCTGTGCCCGGTATGTGATAAACAAGGTGTCCCTGTCAAAAATATTACAATAAAGCATATGGTAATTGATGAACTAATAAAACAAGTTGGTGATGTTGATTATTTTTTGTGCATGAATGAAGAATGTGATATTTCTTACTATAATAAAGAGTCCAATGTTGAATTTAACAAGGAACAGATAAAAGTACCTATATGGTTTAAAAATGACGCTAATCCTAAATATGCTTGTTATTGCAGTAAAGTTACTGAACAAGAGGTGATAAACGCTGTAATAAAAGAAGGTGCAAGCAATATGAGTGAAGTTATAAAGATCACTGGAGCAATGAGTAATTCGCAATGCCAAAAGAATAACCCGTTAGGCAAATGCTGTCATGGAATTATTCAAAATGCCATAGAGAAAGGGTTATCAATGCAATAATAAATTAGCCATGATTTGATTTTATCCCAGATCATGGCTATAATGGCATGAACAAATCAGGGGGCCGATTAGGTCCCCCGATTTGTTCTGATAGCTTCTTCATGATGTAAATAAAATATTTCTGAATCGCGTGTGAAATTTGCAATGAATACGGCTCATTATTATTTTGCCTGATGATAGCTCGAAAATGTAAAACAGCAAGGGGTTTATGGTCTTAATGTCGAATTCTAAGCAAAGATTATATTTGAGAAAATTGTAATAGTATAAAAGGAAAACTAAGTTTGTGATAGATTAAAATTTGAGGGAGCGTTCTGAGCCCCTAAAAACTTTTTCAATGGAGTGAAACATTTTGACTATTCATAAGAAATTTAAGTTTTTTCTAAGAATTAAATTGGATTTTCCATCCTATAAAGTTATTGCTCTGTTCTTTTTTTTGCTATCAACCCTGCTTGCAGGCTGTAGTAATCAGGGAGAAAAAGCGATCGATATCGATTTAACTAACCGGTCCTATACGGAAGTTCGCTCCAATTCTCCCGACTCCTCAGATGTTATCTATTTTGGCTTTGACAGAAGGCTAGAGACAAAAGAAGATGTGAAGATGTATGTTCCCCTACTAAAATATTTGGAAAAGGAGACTGGGTATAATTTTAAAATACATGTTACTCCAGTCAAATCGAGTGTTGTTGAGGAGTTAGGACAAGGAAAAATCCAAATGGCAGCAATTGGTACATTGGGATACTTGCAAGCCTCTGAAAATTACGGAGCAGTCATTACTGTAAAAGGGCTTAACATAGAGGACAAAGATAGGTATAAAGCCGCGATTGTGGCCCGTCCCGATAGTCCTATAATGAGGATATCCGATATAAGAGGGCAGTCCTTTGCTTTCGGCGACCCAACTTCAACCCAAGGGCACTTGATTCCAAGAATCATGTTATCACAAAAAGGGATTGAAATGAGTTCGCTGAAGTATTACCAGAACTTTGCTTCGCACTCCGAAGTTGCTAATGCTGTTATGAGTGGTCGATTTGATGCAGGTGGTATTCAGGATACCCTTGCAAAATCACTTGAAACTGATGGGCTTCTGAAAATTGTAGCTGTTTCAGAGGAATACCCTAGCAGTGGTATTGCTTTTTCCAAAGGTGTTAGTGGAGATGTAGTTTCTAGAATTACTCAGGCATTAATAAAATTTGATCCTGAAGGAGAGGAAAAAGTTGGCCTTTATCATTGGGAGAGATCTGAAATGCGACATGGATTTACACAAGCAAACGATGAGGATTATAATACATTAAGAAATTGGGCTGATAAATTCGGGTTATTAAAGAAAGTGGATGGTGAAATTAATTGAAACTAAGCACCAAGATGATTATCATTACCGTAATATTGATCGTTGTCATGGGGCTTTTAACTATGGGCGCTATTTCTACAATCGTCGAACAAGCAATGACTCAACAATTAGAGGAACAGGGCTCAACGTATTCACGGATGGCTGCTGATAACGTTGCTAATCCCCTTCTAGATGGAAACGTTCTCATAGTACAGCGAACAATAGAAAATCTATTACAAACAGGCTCAGGAATTTCCTATGTTTATGTCATCGATAATGATGGGAAAGTGATCGCCCATACATTTAGTGGAGGTTTCCCAAGCAGTTTGACAAACACTAATATACTTAAATCAAATCAAATTACAAACACCATGCTCTTAAATGTACAGTCACAAGGTTTAATCCGTGATGTAGGAGTTCGTATTTTAGAGGGGCTTAATGCTGAAATTCATGTTGGATTCAGTCAGGATATTATTTCTCAATGGACTTATAATGTTAGAAATCTTATGTTAAATCTAACGGTTTATGGAGTTTTGATAGGAGCCGTGGCAGCGTTAGTTCTAAGTACTTTAATTACAAGGCCATTAAAAAAGTTAGCTTCTCATGCTCTTCGATTGGGTAAGGGTAATCTCGAAGAGGATATTATTATAAGGGGTAGGGATGAAATTGTAGAACTTGCGGGATGTCTTAACCGAATGAGAAAGGATTTATTTACGGGTATGCAGATGCTCCGCCAGTCTGAAGAGAGTAATCGAACATTGCTTGAAGCCATAAGTGCTGCTGGAGAAGGGATTGTAGTATTCCAAGACAGTGAGAATCACAAAAGCGCCATGACGTATGTTAACGAGCAATACGAAAATTTAACAGGATATTCAAAAGAAGAACTTTTCGAAATGGAAGGGAATGAAATCGTAGATTCCGAAAGCAGAAAACAGGTTGAGGAGGTTTGGGTTCTTTCAGAGCGCGGGTTAATACTACCAAAGCAAATAGAGATTGCCATCGAAAGAAAAGACGGTTCGAAACTTTACTTGGAAGCAAGCTATTGTAATATTACTTACGAAGGTAGCCAAGCCATTATCTGTATTAACAGAGATATAACCGAAAAAAAGAAGACTTCTATGGAAATTATCCGCAAAAATCGTGAACTAGCTGCTCTGAATGAGCTTTCTAAGGCAATAAGTGGTCAAATGAATTTTAAGGGTAAATTAGACGAGGCATTGAATACAATACTTCAGGTTGTTGGAAAGCAAGCTGGTTGGATTTTGGTGTATAATGAGAGAGACGATGTGAATAAAGCTGAACTCATGTGTCAAATCGGCATTCTACCAGAAGAAGCATTAGCTCAGACCAAGCAATTTCAAAGGTGTACCAACTTTCCACCCCCCAATTCGAATTCTATTCAAGTACATTCCTCTTTGAGTACAGCTTGTCCTATTAAACAATTATATTTGCCTGATGGAACAAAAGCTTTAAGTCATGTCTATGTACCCCTGAGTTATAAAGATAGAGTTCTAGGAGTTTTAAATATTATCGCTTCTGACTTGGAGTCATTTGCAAAAGAAGATCTTAACCTGCTGAATTCCATAGGGTTGCAGCTAGGTGTAGCTATAGAAAATGCAGAGTTGTGGGTTGAACTCAATAAAAAAGAAATATTAAGAAAGCAGCTCTTAAATAAGGTAATTACAGCTCAAGAGGAAGAACGGAAACGAATTTCACGTGAGCTGCATGATGAAAGTAGTCAAACCATAGCGGCGCTAGGTATTGGGTTAAAGTCTGCTATTGAAATTATGCAATTTGATCAAGAGTATGCCTTAACGGTTCTTGAAGATTTAAAGAATAAGACTTCAATGATCCTAAAAGAGTTGCATCAAATAATATATGATTTAAGACCATCTCTTTTGGATGATTTAGGTTTGATGCCCGCAATTCGGTGGTATGTAGAAAGCCGATTGGAAACTACAGGGATGAAACCCCATGTGACGTTTGCTGGAAATCCCATACGACTTCCTGATGACATAGAGATGACCATCTTTCGTATTGTCCAAGAATCAATCACTAATGCAATCAAATACTCAAATGCCAAGAATGTTTATGTAGGACTTCAATTTGACCTGAATTCTTTAGAGGTGTTTATAGAAGATGATGGTGTCGGATTTAATATAGAAAAGGCATTTAGTCAAATCGATGGAAAAGAGTCTCTAGGACTTTTAGGGATGACGGAAAGAGCAGAATTAGTAGGTGGGGAAATAGATATTAAATCTAGGATTGATAGTGGTACCCGGATATCATTGAAATTGGATTTTCCTGATTTTGAGACCAGCTAATTAAAGTCAAGGTGTAATGTAAAAAAGATTAGTTTCAAGGTCCAAGAAAAAATGGGTACAGGAAACCAAGCCATTGAAAAATCCGAACAATGACCAAATCGATGTATGAGGGAACGAAACGCTCGGCGCTTGCCAGGCAAACTCTCTTTAATATGGGGTAATACTTTGGGGCTTAAGAGACTTTGCCGTCTTCAAGCTTCTGGTGTTGTTCCGTGTCAATGGGATGATGGCGAGCATATCCTCGGCCTAAGGGCCTCCGGTATTCCTCGCATCACCCTTGACACGGGCAAACTTACAACCATGTAACAAAGAGATGTTTAAGCCGCAGGTGCTTGACTGAGCTTTGTATTTCTCCAGGATTGATGATCCTTAGGTTGCCTGATCTCAAAGGGTTTCTGGTCACGAAGAACAGCAAAGATGTAGTGGAGAAGTTTATGCATTACGGCTACGAGAGCTACCTTTTTCTTCTTGTTAACGCATTTTGCCGCGTAGAATTCTCGCAGAACCGGATTAATCTCATCACCTTTGCGCGTTGTACGAATGGAAGCCATAGCGATGGTAAACAGAATTCTTCTCCCTATCCGTGTGCCACGCTTAGAGATTTTGTTTCTGTCACCTTGGAATTTTCCAGACTGATTGACAGATGGATCAATCCCAAAGAAGGCTGTAAAGGCCTTAGCAGACTTGAAAAGACTGAAGTCTCCCATCTCCGCAATGAGCGTAGCAGCCGTTAGAAAGCCAATACCGGGTATGCCATCAAGAAGCTCAATATTCCGCTTGGCATCAGCAGGAAAGAGCTCAGAGTCTATCATCGCATGAATTTGCTTTACAATCCCGTCTAAACTGGCCTGCATGCTTTTGATCCCATCGATATGGACTTTGATCTTAGCATCCAGCAAAGAGAACTCATGAGGCATGGATGAGGCAAGCTGCGCGCAGTCCTTGAGTAAGTTCACCTTCTTTTCGGCCCAAGCCGTACCCTTACGACTGATTTTCGAAATAAGCGAAGTTAGCGATTCTGTATCAGCCGCCTGAATGGCTCGCGGTGAAGGGAACTTTTTCAGAACGGTTAAAGCTGTTTTGCCAAAGATATTAGAGAACACATCAAGGAATCCTGGGAAAAGAAGATAGAGATCGGTGCATAGCCTATTCTTCATCTCAGTGAGGGTATCCGACAAAGCATAATATTCTCGGGTCATCATGCGTAGAGCCAGAATTTGAGGCTCAGGAACCAGAGAAAACTTAACATCTTGGTATTTAGCAAGCCTAGCAATCGCTTCAGCATCTTTTTGATCATTTTTCACTTTTCTTAAGTCAAAGTTTTTGATAGAATGAACACTCAAGGGGTTGAGCACAAAACCTTGGAGGTCATTCGACCTCAAGAAGAAGAAGAGTGGTAAATGAAAGATACCCGTAGATTCTACGAAGTAGATGGGCTTTCGTTCTAACCGCTCTTCTTCTTTTTTTAGGATATCGAGCAGTTTATGAAAGCCAGCAGGATTATGATCAATCCGAAAAGGTTTGCGGATTAGTTCCCCGGAGGGAGCGAGCATTGCAACGATTGAGAATTCAGAAGAAACATCGATTCCAACAACAAAATCATGAAGAAACTGGGACAAATTAACACAACCTTTCAACAGATGAATCAGAGCATCCACTAAAAAAGAATGTCAACAACCTTGCATTTGAAACGGGTAACACGAGAACGTGACCCAACCAGCTAAACATCGAACCATTCTTGTGGAGTGACACGCTTTTTCACGGATAAGCCTCAAAAGAGGGATCCAGGAGGAACGCACATCTATCTCTCTGACCAAAAATGATTATACCAGAGGTTTAGCGATATTGGTTACGTAGAGTGTCAGCTCATTCATCTGAACAATAAGGATTATGGTTTCAAAGAACGTTCGGGTAGGTTTTATAACCTTAACCCAATATCTATCTTACAAGGAGGAAAGAAATGAAGAAAATCAAGGTCTTTCTGGTCGATGACCATACTATTTTTCGTCAGGGTATTAGGCTGCTGTTAAACTTACAGAGCGATTTGGAAGTTATTGGTGAAGCTGATAATGGGGCTCAAGCAATTTCGATGGTACTCCAACTAAATCCTGATGTTGTACTAATGGACATTGCGATGAAAGGGATGGATGGGCTAACCGCTACTAAGGATATATTGGCAGGGGCTCCTAAGACTAAAGTCATTCTTTTGACACAATATGAGAATAGAGAATATATTCTTCCCGCTATAAAAATTGGTGCATCTGGTTATGTTCTCAAAAGGGCTGCGGCAGATGAAGTGGTTAATGCCATCCGAGCAACGTATCAGGGACGTTCATTTTTAGACCCTGAAATAGCAGAAATTGTGGTCAATGCTTATAGACATGGGAATGAAGATGAATATGAAACTTTAACAGAGCGAGAAAGAGAGATTCTCATACTTTTAGCAAAGGGACACACCAATAACGAAATTGCTCCTATATTAAATATTAGCTCAAAAACGGTTGATTATCATCGATCAAATCTAATGAAAAAGTTAGGTGTTCATAGTAAGGTTGAATTAACTAAGTATGCTTTAAAAAGGGGTCTTATTCAATAATCATTGTGTCTAAACCAGGGTGTTTACCTAGGGTGCTTTTCAGGTGATTGCAGTAATTCTTTATTGCGTTCGCCTGATTCAAGCACCCTGTTTTTTGTAATACAATAAACTTAGGATTGTGAAAGTGGGTATAAGGAGTGATGCCTAACTTTTCTTAAATTATTAAAATCTTAATAAAAATTGGTAAGGAGGTCAGGTTATGCCCCAAGAAAACAAACAAAAAAAATACGGCATGGTAATTGATTTGAGAAAATGTGTCGGATGTATGTCTTGTTCGGTATCCTGTAAAATGGAGAATGGAGTCTCTTTTGGTGTTTTTAGGTCCTGGGTAAACATGACTGAAAAAGGTGATTTTCCAAATGTAAAGAGATATTATCAGCCAAGGCTTTGTAATCATTGTGAAAATGCTCCCTGCGTAGAGGTCTGTCCTGTTAAAGCTTCTTATAAGCGTGAGGATGGCATCGTTCTAGTTGATAAGGAGAAATGCATTGGATGTGGTTACTGTGTAGTTTCCTGCCCGTATGATGCTCGTTATATGAGTAAAACCCAAAAAGTTGCTGACAAATGTACCTTCTGTGATCATCGTGTAGATAATGGTGGAGAACCAGCATGTGTGAAAAACTGTATGGGAAAGGCACGGATTTTTGGAGATCTAAATGACCCGAACAGCAAGATTTCACAGCTCATTTCCCTTAATGCTGTTCAAGTGATTAAACCGGAACAAGGAACAAAACCTCAAGTATTTTATATATCGGCTGATTTTAATCAACAGCCTAAGTAAGGAGGGGAAATCAATTGACGGTTAATAACATGTATACATTTATGAATGAATCAAATTGGGAGGCATTGGTTCCATTATATTTCTTTATAATAAGCATTAGTGCAGGTAGCTTAATGATTGCCTCTTTAAGTACAGTATTTGGGATGAAGCATTATGATGTCCTTGTTCGCCCGGCGGCATTTACTTCTTTAATTGCCCTTGCACTAGCTCCGTTGTTCTTGATTCTTGATTTGCAACAACCAATGCGTTTTTTGTATGTAATTAATCCACTTAATTTTAATGTTCATTCACCTATGTCTTGGGGTGGATGGCTTCTGATTTTATACGGTATTACGTTGGTTTTATTTGCGATGAGATTTATTACAGGTTCTGCTTCTTCCCAAGCCGTTGCTGAGACTGCTGCCACAGCAAGTGGCGACAATAAGGTTTTAAACACGCTAGTCTTTATTTTCGCGTTATTGTTGAGTGCCTACCCTGGGTTCGAATTGGGTGTAATTAAAGCGAAAGTCTTATGGAATACTGAGCTGTTACCTGTATACTTCATAACCACTAGTCTACTTGCCGGACTTGCTATTCTTATACTTGCTGTTCGATTTACAGCAAAAAAAGAGTTAAGTGAGAAGTTAGTTTCTTCAGCTAAAACGCTTGCAATTAGTTTAATTGTAATTAGCTTAATATGGATTGCCTCAAGAAGTATAATTTTAGCTACTTCTGGACTTGAATCACAATTAGCTGTACAAACTCTTTGGAGTTCTGGATGGTTTGTTGTTGGCGAGTTAGTATTGGGTTTACTCGCACCGCTTGCTCTTCTACTCTTTGGAAATGTAAACAAAAATCGAACCGTGTTTACAGTAGTTTCAGTGTTGTTACTAATTGGAGTGTTTTCGATGAGGTATTCCTTGGTATTTGCCGGTCTCGCTGCAGTAATGCCCTAAGTTTTAGTGCGAAATAAAGAATTAGTCAAGGAGGTATACTATGTCTAGCAAAAATAATTCCTTTTCTCTATCAAGAAGGAATTTCTTAAAAGTTTCTGCTGCTGTTACAGCTGCGACAGGAATGGGTTTCGGCGCGAATATGCTGAACATAAAAAAGGTTTCAGCAGAGGAATCTGAGAAACTGGCAAAAAGTTTAGGAAATGTTGAAGTAAAGTATACCGCGGACGTCATGTGCCCGAGTGAGTGCGCAATGGAAATGTGGGTTAAAGACGGCCGCATTACAAAAATCTACGGAAACGATAGCTGTCCTTTTAACGATGGCGCGTGTTGTGCTAAAGGTGCATCTGGTATGCAACTGATATACTCCCCTGAACGGAACAAGTATCCTCTGATTCGAGAGGGGGAACGCGGAGAAGGTAAGTTTAGAAGAGCAACCTGGGAAGAAGCTATTGATTACATTGGCAAGAAATTGGTTGAGATTAAAAAGAATTACGGTGCTGAATCAGTAATTATGGATGCTGGTGACGTTACTGATAGGGATCAATATTATCGCTTATTTCATGCTTTCGGGACTCCAAACTGTGTAGAGCATGGTTCCATTTGTGATACGCCACGTCGTCATGGTCCTAAGCTTATGTTGGGCGGCAAACGCATCGAGCCTGATGTTATGCGTCCTGTCCTCGTTAGACAGCCAGATGGTAGTCTGAAAAAAGACTACACCTATTATTCAAAACTTATTATTTATGTTGGTTGGAACCCATTTGTTGCTACACGGATCAATTATGAGAGTCGCGGAACTGTGGGGGCTAAAGTTGAAAACGGCTGTAAGGTTATTGTAGTCGACCCAGCACATACGAATACGGCATCTCAAGCTGATCAATGGTTACCAATTAGGCCGGGTACAGACGGTGACCTCTTTGCGGCAATGCTAAGATATATCATCGAAAATGACAATCCCAATGATCCGTTAAAGAAATATATTGATTGGAGTTTCAAAGAGCTCAGTGTTGGCTGGGATGAGTTTGAGAAGGAATTCAAATCCTGGTGGGGCAAAACTGATCCTATCAACGGTAAGTCTTACTTTAGTCTTGATTGGGCAACAGATAGAACCGGACTTCCTATAGAGCAGATTGCTCAAGTCGCTCACGAATTTGGAATCACAAAGCCAGCAGCACTCGTGTGGGGGATGCAAAGCCCAGGCCACCATTACAATGGCTATCCAGCATCAATTTTAGGAACGGCGCTCAATATTATCACTGGAAATATCGACGTACCAGGCGGGGCAATTGACACAGAACTTGTGAAGAGTGATAAGGGTGGAGATGCTAAAGGATCTAGCCTCAAGAAGAAAAAGGTAAAAAGATTAGTGGACGGCAAAGAAGTTGAAGGAGAAGTTGAACATCTTCACATGGATTGGTATGGAGATTGGCCTGCTGCATGGGATGATGTAGTGGGCGACTATCCAAGAAGATTTAGAGAAGGTGTTGCTCTAAATTATGGGCCGCTCAAGGGACATAAATATCCGATTAAAGGCTTTATGATTCGTACCGGTAACCCCGTTATGACCGGAGGAAATACTAAAGACTGGATTGACGCTTTGACTGCAAAGGATTCTAATGGGAATTATAAAGTGGAACTCGTCGTCAATATTGACACGCTCTACTTGGAAACCGGAATGTACGCAGATGTCATTCTTCCGGAAGCAAGTTATGCAGAGCGGATGAGTCTCTCTGATGTGTATCCATCACATCAAGTTCTTTGGTTAAGAGATCGAGTAATTGAACCACTTCATGAGGCTAAATGTCCGACCGACATCATGAATATGATTGCTAAAAAATTAAGTGAACTTGGTGATGCAGACTTCAAAGCAAGTGATTTCTGGGATAAGTATAAGAGTGAAGAAGATTTCGTTAATGAAATGCTCGCACCCGCACCAGGTCGCAATCATGCTGGAGAACCTATTCCTTATCCTCACCTTCCATTAGGTTATAAACTTCAAGGAACACCTGATTCACTGGATGCTGGTCGTGTAACAATTGACCATGAGAAAAAGGTTGTAAAAGGCGAACTAGTTACGGTTGATTGGATGCGCAAGAACAAAGGGGTTGCCGTATGGCCCATGAGTTGGAATCGCTTTAAGGTATTTGATAAAGAAGCAGGTAAGCATGTAGCAAGTAAGGCTGTAGCCAAAACGAACTCTAAATTGTTTGAATTCACATTTAGTGCTTATGATAAATACAACAAACTCATCGCGGAAACGGGTATTATTCCACGCGGATTAAAAGAGATTGGATATGATAAATATCCAAATACCTTCTACTGGTTCGAAACAAAATGGAACCCTTATACTAATAAGGAGTATGCAAAGTATAAGGATGAGTATCCATTCCAGCTCATCTGCGGCCGTGTTCACCATGCGATGACAGGAACACAAATGGTACCTTGGTTATCAGAGGCTCCTGTAGAAGGTATATGGATGCCTTTGAATAATTCCTTTAAGCATAAAATCATTGATATGAATGCTAATAATGAGTTAGAGGAAGTTGAAAAGGAATTTAAAGAGAATACATTCTGTGTGGGGACGATTGCCATTAATGCCGATGATGCTAAAAAATTAGGTCTAAAAACTGGCGATTTAGCCATTTTGGAAAATCCCCTTGGAGCACAAGAAAAAGGTAAAGTTTACGTTACAGAGGGAATGAGGCCTGGAACGATCAAACTTGGTTTTGGTACGGGAGGTCGTTTCTCCCCTGGAATAGGCCCAACTTCTAAGAACAAGGATTATACACCGAACCATAGTGGTTTAGTCGATCCGAATGCTCATAGTCCGATTATGGGTATGCCCTGTTATGCGGATATGATTATCAAAGTTATAAAAGCATAAAAAGTTTTAATAGGATTCAATTTGGAGCCAGAGGCTCGCCCTGGCTCCATACCCCTCTAGTAAAGAATGGAGGCTGAATTAGTGGAAATCGAAGAACTTAAACAGATCTTTATAACACAACGTGAACTCTATGGTTTCCTAAGCAAAACCATTACTTTAGGCCCAAAAAAGGAACTGTTAGAACGTTTTCAAAGTATTTATGGTGAATCTCTCAATGAAGAAGAAGGTGATGACAATCTAGTTAAAGGCATTATTACGATTCAAAAGGCACTAGATGGAAAAGACCTTGCTTCTTGTGAAGTGGTTTTAAATAGAGAATATACAAGATTATTTATTGGCCCAGGTAAGGCACCAGTAAGCCCTTATGCTTCTATTTATTTAAGTAAGGAACCTAAACCGAAACTTATGGACGAAAGCACAATTGAAGTACGTAAGCACTATCTTGAAAGTAATATTGTAATGTCGAATATGAGTTCTGTCCCGGATGACTTTCTAGGTGCAGAACTTGAGTATATCAATTACCTGACCACTAGGGCTCTAGAATTAAATGAAACCGTGGATGCAGATGAATTGAGGATTCTTATCCAAATGCAGTCGAGTTTTATGCATGAATATATGATCACATGGATTCCGAAATTTGTACAATGTCTACTTGAGTTGACAACAGAAGATTTCTTTAAAGGATTTGCCCTTCTTTTGATAGGGTTAATTGATACACATATGTTGGCTTTGGAAGAGGTGTAAAAGCTAACGAAATAATTTGCTTCCCGTCTGTTTTATAATGACTCTTGCATTGGTGTGCGAGAGTCATTATGGTTTTCCCGATAAAGCCGATACATCAAAAAAATAATATTTATAATTCTGGTTAAAAATATTATTAGTGTGAGGGTATGGATATTGATCGAGAAGAAGTAAGACAAAAGTATGCCATTGCATTTGTTAATCGGGGTCAAGGATGTTGCGGGAGCGCAAACCGGAATAATCCATCCTCGAAATTGTAGGATGGCTCTATTGACTTATCAGCAGATAAGCATATACTTATATCGTGTAATTCAATTTATCTACTTGGAGGAAGAATCTATGAATAATAAGATGATCTACTTTATTTGCACCGGAAATTCCTGTCGTAGTCAGATGGCAGAAGGTTTTGGCAAGAAATATCTTGGTGATCAGTACAAGGTCTATAGTGCGGGAGTTGAAGCTCATGGGTTGAACCCTAAGGCAGTACAGGTTATGGAAGAAGCCCGGGTGGATATATCTAAGCAGACTTCAGATGTCATTGACCCTGCTCTACTTACTCAGGCGGATTATGTGATTACTTTATGTGGAGATGCCAATGATCGTTGCCCTATCACTCCTCCACAGGTTAAAAGGGACCATTGGGGGTTCGATGATCCGGCTCGAGCTGAGGGCTCTGAAGAGGAACGCCTGCTTGTTTTTCGGCGTGTACGTGATGAAATCGAAGAAAGAATTATGAGATTTGCCTTAGACGGTAAGTAAAACGGAAGTAATCGATTAACTATCAAATATCAAGGGGAGGGGAACCAATGGATGAGATGCAAACTCTAGAATCCCTTGTTGAGGAATTAAAAGTACTAGGGGATAAGACGCGGTTGCGAATTATTAGTTTACTCCGTAATCGAGAACTATGTGTATGCGACCTTACAGAAGTATTAGAAATTAGCCAACCCGGTGTGTCACAACAAATGCGACGACTTCGCCAGAGTGGCCTAGCAAAAGAACGTCGTGGAGGTCAATGGACTTATTATTCCTTGAATGAGGAAAATCATTGCATAGGGATAATCCTGCCGATGATTCCAGTGATTAAAGAAGATGAAGAACGGTTAAAAGAATTCCTTGAGGGTAAGGAAAAGGAGAGGAGAATATTAAATGAGTGTTGATTCATCGATCAGTCGGAGGCTTTCGGTACTGGATCGTTATCTAACGCTGTGGATTTTTCTGGCAATGGGGATTGGGGTGGGAATCGGTTATTTATTCCCGGGAGTGTCGGATTGGTTGAATTCTTTATCCATTGGGTCTACATCTATTCCTATTGCCATCGGACTTATCGTCATGATGTATCCGCCCTTGGCGAAGGTAAAATATGAAGAGATGGGTCTGGTTATTAAGAACAAGAAGGTCATGTCCTTATCGATTATTCAAAACTGGATTATCGGTCCCATCCTTATGTTTGTCTTGGCAGTGATCTTTCTCCATGATTATCCAGAATATATGGCTGGACTTATTTTGATTGGGTTAGCCCGTTGTATTGCTATGGTCATTCTTTGGAACAGCTTGGCCAAGGGGAATTCAGAGTATGCAGCAGCTATCGTTGCTCTTAATTCTCTCTTCCAGGTCATCTTCTATTCCGTATTTGCGTATTTCTTTATCACTGTACTCCCCCAATGGTTAGGCCTATCTGAGGGACTGGAAGTCCATATTAGTATGGGGGAAGTAGCGAAAAGCGTTCTAATCTACCTTGGTATACCATTCTTAGCCGGAATTCTTACACGTAAGCTTTTGCTACCAAGAAAAGGGAAAGAATGGTATGAAAAGACCTTCGTCCCTAAGATTAGCCCCTTAGCTTTGATTGCCTTGCTCTTTACCATTGTCATTATGTTTTCTTTGAAGGGTCAGTATATTGTGACCCTCCCCATGGATGTGGTGCGAATTGCTATTCCGTTAGTGATTTACTTTTTGGTGATGTTCTTCGTTTCTTTCTTTATGAGCTATCGGATGGGAGTTCCGTATGATCAGACGGTCACTTTATCCTTTACAGCAGCAAGTAACAACTTTGAGTTAGCCATTGCAGTAGCTGTAGCCGTCTTCGGAATCGATTCCGGGCAAGCCTTTGCGGCGGTTATCGGACCCTTGATTGAGGTGCCGATCATGATTGCCTTAGTTAATGTAGCATTACGCCTAGGGAAGAAGTATTTTAAACTAGGGAAAATAACTGCTTAAAAAGGTCCTAAATTATAGCAGTCAGGGAACTATTCTGGTCCCCTGACTGCTATAATGGATTTAAGGGAATTTTTGCCTTCAGGTTGTGAAATTCAAGAAGGAGAGTGTTGCTTATGAATGGTGAAAAGAAAGAAGGGTTCAACCGATTTGCGTTGAAAATTATTATCCCTCTAATTTTTTTAGGTGTTGTGTTAGGCATATGGGGTTTAAAGAACTCTAATGCGGGGTTTGCATCAGAAGGTAGCCCGAATTTTGACTTTGCACTACATGTAACAGAATCTCTGGAGATAGAACAATTAAAATCTTATGGGTTACCTATTATCATTGATTTCGGTGCGGATTCTTGTATACCCTGTAAAGAGATGGCTCCTGTCTTGAAAGAGTTAAATGAAGAGCTCCAAGGTAGAGCAATAGTTAAATTTGTAGACGTGTGGAAATATAAGGAGTTGGCTAAAGGGTATCCTATTAACTTAATACCGACTCAGGTCTTTATCGATGCTGAAGGAAAACCCTACAAACCTAAAGATCCCGATGCAATGCAGATGAACCTGTATACCCTTCGAGATTCTGAAGAGCATGTATTTACAACCCATGAAGGAAGTTTAAGCAAAGAACAGCTACTTGTTATCTTAGAAGAAATGGGTTTAACCTGATGGACAGCATAATAAATCAATGGCTAGAATCGATTTCAGCGGGAATATCCATGAATTCTTGGGTAGCTCCACTTTTGGCTTTAGTTGCGGGGGTCTTAACATCGATTACCCCATGCGCACTAACCAGTGTACCTCTCGTAATTGGTTATGTAGGAGGTACTGGACAGCGAGAACCGGGGAAGGCCTTCCGGCTATCTGCGACATTTGCAATTGGCATGGCTGCTACCTTCACTGTTCTAGGGACAATCGCCTCTCTTTTGGGGAGGCTAGTGCAAGGGACCGGATCTTGGTGGTACATATTTCTTGGCGTTCTTATGCTTTTAATGACATTACAGATTTGGGAAGTCTACAATTTTATTCCGTCGTCGTATGCAATCAGTAGAAATACGAAGCGTGGTTTTGCAGGCGCCTTTTTGGCAGGTGTTTTAGGGGGATTTTTCTCGTCTCCTTGTGCTACCCCTGTTTTAGTCGTATTGCTTGCTGTTGTGGCGAAAGAAGGAAGTCTTATATGGGGAATCTTTCTTTTAATCTCCTATTCTTTGGGGCATAGTTTTTTGGTCTTATTTGCTGGGACTTCAGTTGGTTTTGTACAGAAGTTAACGTCAAATGAAAAATATGGTCAAATAAGCAAATTGCTAAGAATCTTTATGGGATTGGTTGTTTTGTGTATTGGCTTCTATATGTTTTATTTAGGCTTCTAGAAATAAATCATAATATAGCCCAGGTGGATCATTGTGTGACTCCAATGAAAAGCGAAGAAAAGAATTCGGCCACCTGAACTAAATATGAAACATTCTGAGTTCATCATCAGGACGCCAGAAGTTTCAAGATGTCAAATTCTGCACTGGTGCCGAATTTGAGGGAGCGAGATTGGCCCTTCGAATGGTATTTTCTGATTATGTTCTCTGCAAATCATAAGAATAGGCATGGTTAGCCTGCACGTCTGGACTCCACGGTAGATAATCTTCAAGAAATTCCGGGGGTATGTCTATTCATAGGGTATCAGGTGCTAAAACAGTGCCTTTGGGTAGAGTTTTTTATTATGAATTTACTCGAATGTATAGTTGCCACCCTTGTCGATAACCATCCTGTTGTCTAGAACGAACACATTCTTGTAACCCTCGGCTTTTAGATGAGCCTGAGTGACTCTAGCCTTAGTCCCTGCGTTACAGTGGACCAGAATAACAGAATCTTTATTTGGGATGGTTTGTTCTACTATAACCATAGTTGCAGAGTGATCAACAGTGAAAGTTTCAGCAGCTCCTAGGTTTATAGCCCCTTTGATATAGCCTGTTTCATGATCAATCTTATTACGAGTATCGATTATGAAATAATCTTTACCGATTTCGCCACTCATTTTGGCCACCCAAGCATCAGGCTTTATATGCTCTGTGTTGGCATTGATCTTTGCAGCTCCAATATAACCCTTGGCATCAAAGGCTGTCCAGCCATTAAGTCCATAGACATTGGAGTAGCCTGCCTCAACAAATTTTGCAAGGTTAGCTTTGACACGTCCGCCTGATTTGCAGTGGAGTAGTATTATAGCATCCTCAGGAACAGTGCTGAGTTTCTCATTAATAATACTTACATTGCCTTTAGCTAAGGTCTCATTGGCATCGATGTTAATGGATCCTTCGATAGACTTCTCCAGCTGGCTCTCTGCAGGGCTGCGAAGATCGATGACGTAGTAGTCTAAGTTGATTTCCCCAGCCATCTTTGCTTCCCAAGCGTCAAACTCCAGTAGATTAGTTTGAAGTATATCTTGAGTGGGTGCGCCAGATACAGGAGCAGGGGCTGAGGATGGAGCTAGAGACGGTTGGCTAGCGGGTTGAGAGCTACAGCCTATGGCGAGGCTTGTGACCACTAATAGCAAGATTAGAACCAATAGATTGTATTTCCTCAACATTTTACATCTCCCTTTAAAATTAATTTGTATTCTTAATCACTAATTCATTGTATCTATTCAATGTCTTACAGTCTGTGACAAATGTACAATTTTAAGAATATATGTATGGAGATAAAGGCTATTACCGCACCATATTGAGTATCGCCAACGACTATATCGGATGAGTATTAACGGACCACAAAGTGGCTACTGAGATTTCATAAACTTGTCTACTGAAGTAGTTCGCATAGAAAAGTCAATGAAAAAGAGACCGAACACCGGTCTCCTTTGTGCAAAGTAATTGGTACGTCAATAGGAAAACTAATAGAAATCAACTTAGTTAAGAAATTTCTTAATATCTTCGGCGGAGAGCACCTTCCCCATGGCTTTAACTTGTTCATTAACCACAAGGGCGGGGGTTTTCATAACGCCATAAGCCATAATGGCTTGCAGGTCCTCCACTTTCTCAACTACAGCCTCGATTCCTAATTCTTTAACAGCCTCGTTAGCATTTGCCTCTAGTTTTTTACAATTGGTACAACCTGTTCCTAAAATTTTAATAATCATTTGTAGATCCCCTTTCAGTTTTTTATTAGCAAGAGCAACCGCAGCTTTTTTCCTCCTTTTTCAAGCTAGTTAAAATAGAAGATAACCATAAATATTAAAGGTATATCCGATAATGAGGATTCCCACTGCGACAGTACCCACAAAGATGGCAAGCAGCTTCATTTTAACTACTTTTTTTAGCATAATTAACGAGGGAAGAGACAGTGCTGTAACGGCCATCATGAAAGATAAGGCCGTCCCAATGCCGACCCCTTTGCTAACTAGTGCCTCGGCGATAGGTAACGTTCCAAAAATATCAGCGTACATGGGAATGCCCACAAATGTGGCAAGTAAGACAGAGTACCATTTATCCTGACCCAAAACAGCTGAGATCACGGTTTCAGGAATCCAGTTATGAATGGCAGCCCCGATACCGACACCAATCAAAATATAGAGCCAAACCTTCTTGATGATATCCTGAACTTGGTTTTTAGCAAAATCAATCCGATCTTTAACCGTCAGTTCTTCTTGTTCAACTTCCATCATTTTATTGCTAAACACAAAAGGCTCCACATATTTTTCTAACTTCGACTTTCCGATAATGGTTCCTCCTATAACAGCAAGAACGAGCCCAACAACGACATAAGCAATGGCGATTTTCCAGTTAAAGATACTTGCCAGTAATATTACAGAGGCCAAATCAACTAATGGGGAAGAGATAAGGAATGAAAATGTTACGCCTAGGGGGAGGCCAGCGCTGGTAAACCCAATAAAAAGTGGTATTGATGAACAGGAGCAAAAGGGAGTTACGGTACCTAAAAGTGCTCCCAAAATATTAGCAGTAACGCCGTTAAAATTACCTAGGATTTTCTTTGTTCTTTCAGGTGGAAAAAAGCTTTGGATGTAAGAGATAGTAAAGATCAGGACAGACAATAAAATGAAGATTTTAATCACATCGTAGATAAAAAAGTGAATACTACCACCTAGGCGGTCGGAGATATTGAGACCGAATCCTTTTTCAACTAAGTACTGGATTAAATCTGAAAGCCACTGCATTTTTAATAGCTGGTTATTTAGAAATTCAAAGATAAACATAACTCAACTCCTCCTAGCTAGGATATTAATCTCCCTCTTTAACGTTATTACATGCATTTAAGTAGATCTCTTTATCAGCAAGTCTGGTTCGATCATTGATAAGTTGAGGATAAGATTCTAGATTCTCCATAATAGTTTTTAGTGTATTAAGGAGGACTGGATCTTCCGTTTTCAATGAATAAAAAACGAATTTTTCCAATCTTGTATCGGAAACTAGATTTGTATCTCTTAGCTTGGATAAACTTTTAGATATTTTAGGCTGAGGAATATCTAATATACCACTAAGCTCACAGACGCAAAGGTCCTGCTGGTATAAGAGCATTATGATTCTTAATCGAGTTTCGTCGGAGAGAATTTTAAAGATATTGGTTAATGTATTCATTATAAATCATTCCACCCTATATTGACATATGTACATAATTGCATATGTGTTAGTATGTTTATTGTAAAACTGATATATATTTTTGTCAATTGTTAGTTAAGGCAAATTTGAGATCGAATACAATAGAGAATAGCCTGGGCCTCAACCACTTAGTTTAAGTGGTTGAGGCCCATGGCCTATTCTGCTCATTCTTGCATATTTATTGCTATAGGTGTTGTATTATATCTAACATATATAGCTAAACTTCCTAAGATTTAAGAAAGCTCAATTTATATTAAAGGGATAGAACAACAATGAAATGTTCCTTGCCTTCTTAATCATAGACGCCTCCTGTGCATTACCACAGGAAGCGTCACTTTTTTAATTATTTATTTACAAGTTCTAAAGTCAAGTGGGCTAATCCTTTATAAAATGTACTTTGGGAATTGCTTGCAATTCTATTTGCAAAATCTTTCATCCAAGGTTTCAAGTACCTATCAAGAAAGTCATCTCTCCTTGTGAGCCACTGGCTGTCCTTAGTCTCAAGGTATTTCGCTATAAGGAAATAGACGAATTCCAGTTCAGTTACAATGTGATCAGGAGGCTGTTTAAATTCATTAGATAATTTAAGACCAGCTTCTTGATATGCCTGTAATACCTCAACCGAGGAATCCCCCATAACTCGACGTTGACCGTCTAAATAAATTGAGCCATAGGGCGGCGCCAATAGATCAAAAGGTCCAACAAATAATCTAGCATGTTCGAATTTTAGCTCTTCATAATTGGTATTACCGACGAAGAATCTTTCCATTTCGGATACTAGTGGAACCAGATCGAATCGGATATCCGTTAGGGTTTCTTTTAATAAGAATAGTGCCTCTTCCATTGCATCGCTTGGGGAACCATAGAGCAAGGAGATAAGTTTATAGATATTCGCTGTTTGGGTTAATTCCTGGGTATCTAGGGGGACAATCATCGCTACCCCAACCTTTCAGTCATTTGCTCATAAAGCATTGAGCAAAAGGGCCGACTTCGGCCCTTTTGCAGTTTCTCCGAATCATAGAGGTATCTTAGAAATCTCTGATATAAAACACTCTTGGCTGAGTTCCGGCATTAGGCTTTAATTGTTTATAACCATACTTGCCGATGAGCTGATTAACTTCACTTGTGGGATCATCGAAATCACCCACAGTTCTTGCATCAGCTGGGCAGGAAGCTGCGCAGTAAGGTATTTCTCCTTTAGCTAAGCGATGATCGCACAAGGTACATTTTTCAACAATGCCTTTGGGACGAATGCCAGCGTAGGTCGTAGCTCGGTCTGGGTTATAATAGGGGATCTTTTCCCCAACCTTTTCAGCTACTTCGGCGCCATTCGTCGTACCCTGGTCAATTACTGAAGTCTTATTCCGCCAGTAGTCGTGAGGTTCCTTAGCGTTATAGTTTATGACCTCATAGGGACAGGCTTGCATACAGCTTTTACAGCCAATGCATTTATTTGGGTCGTGAAGGGTTAGTCCTTTATCATCCTTATACATGGCTTGGGTTGGGCAAGCTCTGACGCAAGCCGCATTATCACAATGATTACAAAGGGTAGGGACATACTCATAGGTTACATTGGGGAAAACGCCTGTTGTCCGCTTTATATGATGGGCCCAGAACATCCCCTGATCCACATTATTCTCGTTCTTGCAGGCAATTCCACAGGCTCCACAGCCCACGCATTTATGCAAGTTAATGACCATTCCATATCGTGCCAATGTCATTCACCTCCGTTTTTGTGAATTAAACTTTTTCGATTTTGATTCGGGTTACTCCACCGTGACGGGCAGTACTTCCGCTTAAGCGTTCGAAGTCTGAGGGCAGAATTTCGTTGTTATTTCCTCCACGTGGCTTTTTGCCATATTCCAGAGCGGCAATCTTACCGTAGGCCCAGTGGCCTTGACCATAGCATTTGCCCACTGTCCCAGGGCGTACACCTTCCCAGAGCTTGGCGGTGCAGGTAATACTTCCTTGTGGAGAGGTAATACGGATGGTATCTCCAGATTGGATACCAAGACTTGCTCCATCCGCTGGGTTAATTTTGGCCACATCATCCCAAGCCTCATCACCCGGGTCTACATCTTTGAACTCTTGATACCAGAGTGTGTTAGCTGAGCGGGCTTCTCGATTCAGCCTCGAACGATGCTCAAAGAAGATGAAGGGGTATTCGGTAGCATCGCCATGGCGTAAAGGCTCTTCATAGTGTGGAACAAAGGCCTGTTCTCCTTTGGCCAAATATTTGGTCGCCTGCATAATATCATCAACCGTCGTTTTATGCTTTTCAGCATGGCCTTCGAGGGCAGCTTTTAAGGTTTCACTATAGAATTCAAACTTCGTGGTTTTTGTACCGAAGTCATCCCAGTTTTTAAAATAAGCGGGTTCGACAGTATTCCATACTCCCTTATCTACAAAATCCTGCCAGCTGTTCAGGGTATCTCCCTTTTTCTCTGCAGTGGGATCCCAGAGGGCATGCGTTAACTGTTTAAGATAGGCCATGGTGAACTCTTCGTGATTAGTTGGAGCTTTGCCAGTTTCGGGATCTTTAACTTCAGTCTTGAAATAGTCGAGAAGGTTGGGGAAACCCTTCTTGGCCAAGGATTCTGCAAGAAGCCAAGAAAAACCGGTTTCATCGTTGACTACATCCCAAAGGGGCTCGACAACGGCTTGTTGGATAGCGGCAAAACCATATTTATTGGCTTTGCTCTTATTAAAGGACCATTTCTCAAACACATGCATAGGTGCAGGCAGGACGATATCCGCATACTGAGTCATCTCAGAAGGGTTGGTTGTAATATGAGCCAAGAAGGGAAGCTGCTCTAGGGCTTTTTCCCAGCGTTGAGCACCAGTACAAGAGAAGGGGAGGTTACACCAATCGGCGATTGCCATTTTAATTTCATACGGATCCTTATCAAGCATGGCGTCTGCAACACGGTTTGTAAGAACACCACCACCAGATTTGCCGGATTTTAAGGCAGGGAATTCTTTATAGCCACGCTGGTCAATTTTTTTGGCCTTGGTTCCCTTTTTGGAGGTATCATCTTGGTATGCTTCATAGCTAGGAAGTTTGGCAAGGGGTACACTTGAGCCTCTCAAAGTGCCTCCCACATTCTCAACTGAGCCGACCAAGCCATTGAGGGCATGAGCAGCCATGGTGGTATAGGCGCCACGAACTTGCATGGAAGAGCCAGGGGATAACCAAGAGATGGCTCGTGGAGCTGCTTTAGCAAAGCCGCGGGCAACACGGAAAATTTGATCTGCAGGTATACCTGCTCGTTCAGAGGCCCACTCCGGAGTACGATCCTTCAGCTCTAGATTCCACCACTTGACTATCCCAGAGGTATATTTTTCAGTGAAGGATTCTACAGGAACGATGGCTCCTTTTTTAAAGAGGTTAACTCCATCATTGAAGTCACCCACAAAGTCTTTATTCCATAACCCTTCCGAGAGGATAACATAGGCAATAGCGACAGCCAGAGCCCCATCTTCTCCTGGAATAACAGGCATCCACTCTTGAGACTTCGCAGCGGAGGCGGAAAGACGGGGGTCGATAGTAACGATTGTTGCTTGATCTGCGACATTACCCCAAATATTCATAACATGTGGAACTTGGCGATTGGAGGCCACTGGGTCGGCACCCCAGTTGAGGACATACCGAGTTTCAGCTAAATCGTAATCCCGATAATCCCAGTAGGCTTCTGTATAATAGGGACCGAATTTTTCGGCTTCTGCACAGATGGAGCTGTGAGAAATATTATTTGGAGAGCCAAAAACTTTGGTGGTTGCGTCGTAGAGGACATCCGTTGTACCGGAGTAGCGGCCACGGAAGAAGACATATTTTTCAGGTTCATTATTTTTGCGAAGTTCCATCATCTTATCGGATATAGTATCAATAGCTTCCTCCCAAGTGATGGGGACGAATTTGGGATCTTCGTTACGTCCTTTTACGGGGTTAGTGCGTTTCATTGGAACTTTAACTCGGTCTGGGTCATAGAGCTGCTGAATGGCTAGATGAGGACGTGGACAGATTTTGCCATGACTGGCTTTACTGTTCGGGTTTCCTCTGACTTTAATCACTCGGCCATTTACGACATAAGCTTGTATGGCACACCAGGTGGTACATCCTTGACAGAGTGTACTCATCCATTTGCCTTCTGCACTAGGAGCTGTATTTTCGCCTTGGGCGAGAGCCTGAAGAGCCGGAAAACCTGTGGTCCCAGCAACTAAGAGCCCGGTCGCTGCCGAAGCTTGCAGAAATCTTCTGCGTGTAATTTTCATTGAGTCCACCTCACATAATTTTCTAATCGAATATTGGACTTTTCACCAAATGCGTTAACTAAAGCAGTTTACATGTTTGATATGTGGTGAATGCATTAAGTTATTGAGGGTTAAATAGGGAATTAGAAAAGAAAAGGTAGTTTTATTTGGCCTGCTATAAGAACAAGATGCTTAAAGGTAAATCCGCCAGTGATAATGAGGACGGAAAGCGCTAGCCCCATTCCCTTGGACATTTCTGCCGTCTTGTCTTTGATTAAAGAGTATAAACTGCCGAGTAAAGGAAGAATCAAACCACAGATTAGGACTAAGCCAATCCACCATCCACGATACTGATCCATAAGATTACTGTAGGTAGCCGCTGGTTCTAAACCACTGTGGGTCATGGAGACCTGCCAACTTACAACAAGAATCAGCTGAAGAGCACTTAGAATACACACTAGGAAGCTGAAATTGAAGCCTTTACCGTCAGTAGCAGAGGCTACTTCGCTAGAGGCGTTTTTAGGAACCCCGAAGGAGACTCCTAACTCCTTGATTATAATCATTAGCGCAGTGCCACCTAATAGGGAAGATACAAGAAACAGTGCTGTCACCATACCACCGACCCAGAGAGGGCGTCCAAGGGATGAAAGTAAAAGACCGTGATACCCGCCGACTAAAAGAGCGAATACTGAACCGAATCCCATTACGCCCTTAAATAGAGAACTAGAGGTGCTATTTTTGAAATAGAGCCAAGCGTAGATTAACGAAAGGATAACGAAAAGCATTTGGACAATACTTCCCCAAGAGGTGATGGATTGGGGATTAAAATTGTACAGAGTGGAGATAAAGCGTGTGGGTCGACCAAGCTCGGATAGAAGGAAGAGAACCCCTCCACCGACAAGGACTGGAGCTAAATAAGCCCCCATTGCCGCAAGTTTGTGGTAACGATTTTTGTCATAGACTGTGAGCAGGGCTGAGAGGAGGAATAATCCGACTCCCAACCCACCGAGGAACAGATCCAGCGTTACACGGATGTCCCATGGAGCATGCCATTCCATACCTTGACCTCCTTTGATATTTTGTGATTACTTTCATTATTGATTTTAACAAACCTAGCTAGAAGGTAAATCGGTGAGAATCCTTACGAGTCAGGAATAACCCTGACATTAAAAAGTAAGTTCTGGAGAAATACTAAAACACTTTGCAGTTAGACTCCGGTGCCGCAAGGCTCTAGCTCATAGCAAACAAAAAACGAGTAAGGGAAAACCCTGACTCGTAATCGACTGAATAATTTATAAAATATTAGGTAGAGATGTACCCGTTTTCTATCGCATACCGGACAAGATCTGAGCGTTTCTGACATTGAATCTTTTCCATAATGCGCGCTTTATGAGTTTCTACTGTTTTAACACTGACTAAAAGGGATTCGCCGATTTCTTTATTAGTGTAGCCTAAGGCTACATAACGCAGGACTTCTTTTTCTCGTTCAGTAAGATGCGAGTCGGAGTTTTTGGTTTCCTTGTGGGGGCAGTACATGGACTTCACTAGATTTTGAGCCAAGGTAGAATCTAGATAAATTTCACCTTTCGCAACCTCACGAATAGCTTGAAGTAACTCTGTATCGGCCGCCTGCTTAAGAACATAACCATTGGCACCCGCTTTTAAGGCCTCTTGTAAGTATTTTTCATCGTTATGCATCGTAAGCATCAATACTTTTGCTGAGCAGGTCTTCCGGATTTTTTCCAATGCCTCCAGCCCACTCATATCAGGCATTGAAATATCCAGTAAGATAATATCAGGATTTAATGTTTTGACCTTGGTGAGAGCAACGGCTCCTGACTCTGCTTCCCCGATGACAATCATATCCTTTTGTGAGTTAAGAATCATTTTCAGTCCACTACGGAGAACTGAGTGATCGTCTACGATAAATAGCCTAATTTGAAGAGTCATTAACATCTCTCCTTTCCATAGGTATACGCACATACACTGTGGTACCTTGATTAGGTGAAGACTCGATGGTAAACTCACCACCCAAGAGCGAAGTCCTTTCATGCATGCCGGCAATTCCTAGATGACTATCACTTGCCGAAGATTTAAGGACTAAGTCCACATCGAAGCCCCTTCCATCATCCTCAACAATGAGATTCACATATTCCTGCCGAATTTCTAGGACTATACTGGCATTTTGAGCTTCAGCATACTTTGCCACATTGATTAAGGCCTCTTGGACAATCCGGTAGAGAGTAATTTCGATTTCGCTAGGCAAACGATTTTGGATTTTATTTTGTACATGGAAATCCACATCAAGACGGTACTGGTGTTTGAAGAAGTTCACAAAGCGATCGATAGCTGGAACCAAACCCATATCATCAAGAACTGTAGGCCGAAGTTCAACTGCAATACGGTGTACTTCCTTTAAAGTAGAGGAAGCAAGATCCTTTAGTTCTGAAACCATCGCTGGGCGTTTCTCTAGATCTTCCTGCTCACTAAGGTACTTTAGGCCGAGTATAAGCGAAGTTAGGCTTTGGCTGGTCTCGTCATGAAGCTCTCGAGAAATGCGTTTGCGTTCATCTTCTTGAGCTGAGATGACCTTCTTGAGTAGTTCTTGGCGGACGGATTCTTTGGCTTGTAATTCTTCGACCAAAGCTTCCCGTTCCTTGGCATAACTTTGAATACTGGTGGTCATGGCGTTAAAATTGTGTCCTAAGTCGGTAATTTCGTCTGCACCATAAGTAGATACTCGAAGACTGTAATCACCAAGAGCAATTCCCTGGCTGGCGGTAGCCAAATCGCGAATGGGTTTTGTAACTAGATGAGAGATAAGAATCGCACCTAAGATTCCTAGTAGGGAAATAATAACAGTTGTAATAAGGAGCAATTGGGATAATTGGTCGATGCTGCTATAGATGCTAACCTCTGACATACCAAGTCGCAGCCAGCCCACTTTTCCCTCGGCGATGGGGACAAGTACATCGATAATCTCTCCCTCATTCGAGTCAAAGGATATAGTATCATCATAAGAAAGGTTAGCTGGAATGAACCTCAAATCCAAAAGACCACTAGGAATGCCTTCCCCAAAAGTATGAATAACTAGTTCGCCAGTTTTATCAAAAATCATAAGATAACGGATATCTTCGTAATGAGAAGAAAGGCCCTGAGCGATTTCATATAAGGAAAAGGAATCTCCAACCAGCATGGGATTGGTGCTTCGTGCTGCTACATCACTGGCGATAGCCCGTCCTCTTTGCTCTAATTGCTCCCTTAAAATCTGCTGCATATGGGAGCGAGTCTCCATCATGACGATCAGTCCCAGGAGAGAGACAAAGAGAATAACAATTCCCATGATTTTTAGTTTAATGGGAGCAGACTGTGGCCAATAAATTAACTTTTTTATGATGGTCATTAACCGGCCCCCACTTCCCGAGACATTTCCCAAACCCGATCATATAGATCCAAATCTGCATGAACGAATCGATCAAATTGTAGTAGACGTAAGGCGTTACGTCCTTCATCATCCAAGTGCAGGGTGAGGAGGACGTTCTTAATGCGGGCTCGTAGTTCTGGATCAATCTGGGAGGAAACTACTACGGGAGGATTCCCCACTTCTTCTGATTGATCAATTATTTTAATTTTGTCTAAAAGCTCAGGTCGGCGGGATAAGGTGAGGTCATAGATTAAACTGTCTACAGCAGCCCCTTCCACAAGACCTTCGGCGACAGCTTTTATGGAATTATCATGACTATAGGTATATATTGTTTTACTGAAAAAGAACGAAGGATTGTAACCAGCCTGTTTTAACATATATTGGGGGGCGATGCGCCCAGAGAAGGAGAGTGGATCTGTATAGGCAAAGGTCTGTCCTTTCAAATCATTCAGAAAATGGGCGGGGGAGTTTGCGGGGACGATAATATAAGAACGATACTTAGATGAACCTGCTATTTCAGGGGCAACCAAGATCCGTTCAGCTTGTTCAGCCTTATCCTTGCCGAGAAGGGCGCCAGAGCATATAAAGGCGACTTGAACATCCCCATTTTCAATGAGATGGTTGGTGTCAGAGTAATTTTCCCGCTGGACCATTTGAGCTTGCATGTCCACCCGTTCTCCTAGTAGATTTAACAAATCCCCATACAAATCCACGTTCTCCATAGGGGAAATGACAGAAGCTACTGCAATGCGAAGAAGTTCGTTTCCATTATTTCCTAGTTCCTTCGGTGGTTCATGGAGGTTTGCAAAATTTACGTTAGGTTGTTTTTTTATTGGCTCAAAATCCCACCAACCCACAGAGGCGGAGGTAAGGATACCCAACTGCAATAGGCTAAGGGTTCCGACCCAGATTGCTTCCCTACGTGTAAAAAGCTTATCCGTCATTTCTTCCATCCTCTCGCGTTCTCTTCACGAGGTTATTATAAAGTGATTTGCTAGAAAAAGACATACTAAATCTCGAATTGATTAAATAAGAACTTTGTGGACGAACTGAAACATTTACGCATCATCTTTCGTAACTAGGGTGTATAAGAAATTAGACCTGGAGGGATTTACATGACAGATAAATTATACCGCTCAGGAACTGATAAAAAGCTGGGCGGGGTTTGTGGGGGACTAGCTGAGTACTTTGATATCGATTCAACCTTAATCCGATTAGTAGTACTGCTTGCTTTTTTCATGGGGGGAGTCGGCCTGCTTCTCTATATCGTGGCTTGGGTTGTGATTCCCGAGAACCCGAGCTACCGGTCGGGGGCCACTTATCGCAATGGTGGAAATGTAGTGGATGATATGAAAGAAAGTGTTCAGGACATTGGAAGTTCGGCCCAGAGCTTTGCTCACGATCTTAAGTCGGTCAATCCGTCCCATAGGAAGAGGTATATCGGAATTGGTTTGATGATTCTCGGGGTCATTTTTCTCCTGGACCAATGGTTTCCCTACGTCTTCGATTGGGGGAAAATGTGGCCTCTGATTTTAATTCTGATGGGTATCGGAATCATTTTGAGGAGGGACTAGGATGCGCCAAGCGGTGGACTCAGTGTTTAAAGGTTTGTTTTTAATTCTTTTGGGACTCGTTTTTTTAGCAAACATGTATGGCTTTTTGCCTTGGGATTTTTGGAGCAATGTTGTTGATCTTTGGCCCTTACTTTTGATTTTTGCTGGGGTTGCTTTGTTGCTAAATAAGCGTATTCCTTTTAGTTCGATCCTTATCGTGTTTCTGCTTGCTCTTGTGGGGTATTCCTTTGTCCAAAGCAGCCCTTCCTTAACGAGCAAGCTGCCACAAGGTAAGGTAAGTGGGGGACAGTTTATAGAAATCTCCGCACCCTTGGAGGAGAATGTAAAGAAGGCTGAGCTCATCCTAAACTTGGGAGGAGTGACCATGGATGTACAGGGAATCGAAGGAGAGTCCCAATCCGATCAAGTAGTCAACGGCTCCTACACATGGAGAGGGCGCATGGGGAGTGGACAGCCTGAGTTTTCTCATAAAACCAGTGGGGATACTACACGTGTCCAATTCAATTCTGAAAAAAGAACCGGTTCAGGAGAAAGCAAAATCCAGCTGAACCTTTCGGATCAAGTGCTCTATAATCGTGTGAATCTTAATTCAGGGGCTGTGAGCGGAACCATGGATTTTAGCCGATTGCGGATTGAAGATCTGGAGATCAATTCAGGAGCCAGTGATATCCAGTTGAGGTTTGGAGACACTGGGGTCACGACAAAAGTCGAACTCAGTACAGGAGCTACCGAGTTGGATCTTGTGGTCCCCGAAAATATAGGTTTGAAAATCAATATTAGCGGAATCGCCAGTGAAACAAATTTTGCAGGGGATGGACTTATCCTAAGCTCAGAGGATTGGGTAACCCCGAATTATAATGATGCTAAAACGAAGATTGAGATGGATATCTCTATGGTTGCCGGAAAAGTTAATTTAGAACGCCTAACGGTACCGGGAGATTCGACTGAAGATACTCAATCTCGACAAACCAAAACCTGGTAACAATCAGTTTCCTAAAGATAACGACTTAAAAAAGCCCCTCGCTCCCAACAATGTTGTTGGAAACGAGGGGCTTAACCTGCTCTGATAATAGCTCATGCCCTAAATTCTTGGCATGTTCTTACCATAGAAAATCTCAGACATTTCCTTTTTGAGCTTTAGCTTGATTTTGCGTTTATCACCGATGGAAAGCTCTTTTTTAGCTGTACCAAAGAGGTAGTTGTCGAGATCGAAGTCCTTGATAATCATTTTAGTATGGAAGATATTTTCCTGAAAGACTGTGACATCGATCATCTGGTAAATATCTCGATACTTCCGATTGATGTAATTTTGGATAGAATTAATCTTATGGTCAATGAAAACCTTTCTTCCGTCAACATCACGAGTGAATCCACGAACTCGATAATCGGCGACAACGATATCTGGACCAAAGCTTTCAATCAGAAAATTAAGGGCCTTCAGTGGGGAAATCTGCCCGCAGGTGGAGACATCAATATCCGCTCGGAAAGTGGATATTCCGCCGTGGGGATGGCTTTCAGGATAGGTGTGCACGGTGATATGGCTTTTATCCAAGTGGGCAACCACGGCATCGGGTAGAGGTACCTCTTTGCCCGTATACATGCGTTCGAGATGATTATCGTCCGGATGCTCAGGATCCATATGCTCTTCTGCAATGAGCATCGTTACACTAGCCCCTTGAGGGTCATAATCTTGCTTGGCGATATTTAAGATAGTGGCTCCGACGATACGGGCTACCTCAGTTGCGATATTGGTCAAGCGGTCTGCATTATATTCCTCATCAATATATTGGATGTAAGCATCGCGATGTTCAGGAGTTTTAGCATAGCATATATCGTACATATTAAAGCTCAAAGTTTTGGTAAGATTATTAAACCCGTAGAGCTTTAGCCTTTTTATTGGTTTTACTTCCAATCTCTATTTCCTCCCAACAGCTTATAAAAAGTAAATTATATACTGAATCAGACAATGAATCTAATGGTACTTTCCCTAGAAAACCTACGAATTATTCCTAACTTAATATTATATGATGAGACTATGCTTTGGTTTTGAGGAAAAAGAAGGATAATCTTCCTATAGGAAAGAATAGATAAACTAAGATTTAGTCATTAAGAATACTATAATACAAGTTCCTTGCAGAGGCTAGTATTATTATTTAATATTTCCAGTGAGATTGAAGATAATAGAATAAGACAGAAGCTGGAAAAAAGTTAAGGAATAAAGGAGGAAAATATGATGTCTCACCAACTCCCAGAACTACCCTATGCCTATAATGCCTTGGAGCCTGTTTATGACGAGGCTACTGTGCGCCTCCATCATGACGCCCATCACAAAACCTACGTGGACGGGCTAAATAATGCAGAGGCCAAGCTTGCGGAAGCACGCGAAAAAGGAGATTTCTCCTTAGTTAAGCATTGGGAACGAGAATTGGCCTTCCATGGTTCCGGTCACCTACTGCACACCTTGTTCTGGATGAACATGAGTCCTCAAGGTGGAAGAACCCCAAGCGACGCTTTAGCAGCGAGAATCAATCAAGATTTCAACTCTTTTGAGGGTTTTAAGAACCAATTCTCAGCAGCCGCCGTAGCCGTTGAAGGCTCAGGTTGGGCGGTCCTTGTCTGGAATCCAGAATTCCAGAAACTAGAGATATTACAAGCGGAAAAACACCAAAACCTTACCCAATGGGGCGTAGCGCCACTTTTGACGGTGGATGTCTGGGAGCATGCTTATTATCTTAAATACCAGAATAAGCGAGCAGCTTGGGTAGAAGCTTGGTGGAGTCTTGTCAACTGGACGGATGTTGAAGAACGGTTTGCTAAGGTGAGATAAATTATCCTGCGTTGACTCGAAAAACAGAAAGGATGCCCTTTCAGTTTAAACTGAAGGGGCATCCTTTCTGTTTTTATTATATTATTAATCGATGCGGTCTTTTTAGGATTGAATGTGAAATCATCCCCGCCTTGGTAATCTTAACTTAACAGTAACTTAACCTTAACTTCATTATAGTTTAACATGACCCAGATAATATGAGAGTATGAAAACTAAAGAAGTTATGCGCGACTAAGGGATGTTAGTGGAGGATGTCATGGTGAAAATTTTACTCGTCGAAGATGATAAGATGATTCAAGAGCTTATCACTTTTAATCTTGAGCGGGAGGGGTATATCGTAGAAACCGTTGATGAGGGAAAAAGTGCGTTGGAGTTTCTGAAAAAAGAGAAACCCGATCTGATTCTCTTGGACGTTATGCTGCCTGAGTTGGATGGCTTTGAAGTTTGTAAGGCTATTCGAGGAAATATCGAGACGGCAAACCTACCCATTATTATGCTGAGTGCCCGTGATGAAATTACAGATAAAGTAGTTGGTTTAGAACTGGGTGCTGATGACTATGTCACCAAACCATTCAGCACACAGGAATTGCTAGCGAGAATCAAAGCGAGGATACGCGAAGGAAAACGAAATTTATATCCCGAACCGATTTCACTTGCTTGGGGAGATCTAGAGATTTGGCCGGAAAGTTATTTGGCAACGATTAGAGGAGAATACGTAACACTTACGGGTAAGGAATTTGAGCTGCTTTATCTTTTTATTAAACGCCCTAATCAAGTATTCAACCGAGAGTACCTCTTGCAGAAGGTTTGGGGATATACTATCAGTGGAGATACGAGAACCGTCGATGTCCATATTAGTAATCTGAGGAGTAAGCTCAAAGGCGTTGCACCCATTATTGAATCTGTACGGGGTGTAGGGTATCGTTTAGAAGGCAGTCCATCGAAGACCAAAAACGGCTAAAACTTTACATTCGATGGTTTAAACATAGTATGGCCTGCACTTCTATACAAGTGCTAGGACTTGTTATCAGGTAACACAACTTAATCAAAGGAGGAGCATAAATTGAGTAATCGGAATGTATTTGATAATTCCTTGGAAGAGCTCAATCAAAAAGTATTTAGATTAGGCAAAATAGTAAATTCTCGGGTGGATGCTTCCATGCAATCTTTGGTTAAACAGGATTTAGAACTCGCCAATCAAGTGGTAACAGGAGATTTAGAAGTCAACGAAATTCAATCACAGATAGAAGAAAGTTGTATGCTTTTGATTGCAACCCAGCAACCCATGGCTACGGATTTACGCAAAATAGTTGCTGCTTTTAAGCTATCTATTAATCTGGAGAGAATTGGCGATTTAGCTGTTGATATAGCAAAACATACGATTCGCACGGGAGAGCAAAAAGCTCTAAAGCCTTTGGTTGATTTGCCGAGAATGGCAGATATTGTCCAACAGATGGTTGTTTTAGGAATTGAAGCTTATAAGATGGAAGATGCAGAAGCCGCTATAGCCATGGCTAAAATGGATGATGAGGTAGATCATCTCTATGCACAAGTCTTCCGTGAGTTGCTTGTGTTCATGATGGAAGACCCTAAAACGATTAGTCAAGCCACGTATCTTATTTTCGTTGGACGTTTTCTGGAAAGAATGGGAGATTATTGTACCAACATCGCCGAAGAAGTCGTATACGTGGAAACCGGGAAAAGGTCAGATCTTAATCTCTAGAAAGTGACTTTTTTTCAAGGATTAGATATAGATGGAAAGTATGTTCGATTAGGGAGCTAAAACTTTTTTGTAGAAGTATTAGCTCTCTTTCTTATTAATTAAGGGTGTGCGCGTGATAACAGCCATCCTGTTAAGTTGCAGAAAAACTGCCGCTTATTATAAAGCGACAACGATGTATCTAAAAGTTAACTATTGGATTTAAATATTAACCTAATCTTTACAATAAGTTAACCTGCAAAAAACAATAGGAGCTTATACTTTGCTTATGCAAAGGAGTTGTACAATTTCATGTCATAGACTCATACTTCGTTTGCTGAATGAGGGAGCAAAAGTTCCAAGGTACGCTCTCAAAGTAAAAAGGGGGTAGTCAGTATCTAGAAGTAGGTAAACGGAAGGTATAAAATTTTCTAGCCAAAGAGATTATTGTTAGATTATTTAATGGATAGTCAAACGGTGAGTAGATAATTGATTTTTTAAATCTATAAAAAGTTGTATTTAGATTTTAGGAGGGTTTATTTAATGTTTAAAAAGAAAGTTCTTGCGGCAATCGTTAGCTTAGGTTTAGTTTTTAGTTTAGCCGGATGCGGACAGACTAGCGCACCAAAAGATCAGACAAATACTCCACCTGCAGAAGCTCTAGCTGAGAAGCTAAGCGGAAGCGTTATCATCGACGGTTCTGGTACTGTATTCCCCCTCATGGCCAATATAGCTGAAAACTATATGACCGAAAAGCAACCAGATGTCAGTGTTCAGGTCGGACGCGCAGGATCCAGTGCTGGATTTAAAAAGTTCATTACTGGCGAAACTGATTTGTCCGATGCTTCCAGAAAAGTTAAAGATTCTGAAGTAGACGAACTCAAAGCCAAAGGCCTGGAAATGGGCGCCAATGTTATGGAAATCAAACTTGCTTATGACGGACTGACCGTTGTAATCAATAAGGACAACACTTGGGCTAAAGAATTGACTAAAGACGAAGTCATTAAGATGTTTACCGCCAAAGCCGTGAAGGCAGATGACAAAGTTTTTTGGTCTGATATTCGTTCCGATTGGCCGAAAGAAGAGGTCAAGTTCTATGGACCGAATGAAAATCATGGGACCTATGAATTTTTCTATGAAAACATCTTAAAGAAAAAAGATATGGTTGCTTCTGTTAACTTACAACAAGAATATTCCACCTTGGTTGACTTGGTTTCTCAAGATAAAAACGCGATTGCTTTCTTTGGCTATGGATACTACGCTAGCAACACTGATAAATTACAAGCTGTAGCGGTTGACTTCGGTCAAGGCCCTGTTGCTCCTGGCCTGGGAACAATCGGTGAAGACCTTGGTTATGCTGGATTTACTAGACTTGTATACACTTATTTGAACCTGAACTATGCAAAAGAAAAACCACAAATACTTGATTATGCTAAATATGTAGTTTCCCCTGAAGGTGCTGCAAAATTAGCTGCAGAAAACGGATTTGCTCCCCTGCCTGAATCAGTTTATGCAGAGTACACCGCAGTTCTAGAAGCAGTTAAGTAGAAAATTTAGACATTTAAACTATAGGGCGGGAGTTCAATGGATTCCCATCCTATAGTTTAGGGTTCGGCAGAAGAATGTCGCAGAGGTGAAAATATGGATGATAAAACAAAGGTAAGAGATATAATCCGGACGAATATTTCAACAAAAAGACAGACTTCTGACAAGGTGATGCCAAGCTTCTTTTTGCTAATGGCATCGGTATCTGTTATAACCACCCTTGGTATTATTGCAGTCTTGGTCGTGGATGCTTCGAAATTCTTTAGTGCAGTCCCCTTGACGGAAGTATTTAGCACAAAACTAGCGCCACTAAGTGCAAATCCTTCATATGGCATTTTGCCTTTGATAACTGGAACCTTAATGACGACCATCATTGCCATGATTGTTGCTGTGCCGATAGGGCTTGGAGCGGCGATTTATTTAAGCCAATTTGCCTCTAGTAAGTTGCGCAGAATTTTAAAACCAATGATGGAGATTTTAGCGGGTATCCCAACCATAGTCTATGGTTTTTTTGCTTATTCTTTTGTTACTCCCTTGCTCATGAATGTGATTCCATCTCTCCAAGCTAAAAATGCCTTGAGTCCAGGAATTGTGATGGGGATCATGATAATTCCCATGATTGCTTCCTTATCCGAGGATGCCATGAACTCGGTGCCGGAAATCATGAGGGAAGGTGCCCTCGGTTTGGGAGCGACAAAGTTGGAAACGACTTTCAATGTAGTTGTACCTGCGGCTATTTCAGGCATCATGGCTTCCATTGTCTTGGGGGTATCGAGAGCTATCGGCGAGACAATGATTGTGACCATTGCAAGCGGAAGCTCGAAGAATTTTACTTTTGATATTACCCAATCCATGCAGACCATGACCGCCTACATTGTAGAATTTACAAGCGGAGACGCAGGGGGCGGAACATTAGGGTACTACAGTCTCTATGCTGTAGGATTAGTGCTCTTTATCTTTACTTTGCTGATAAACCTCCTTGCCCAGTATATATCCCGTAAGTACAGAGAGGTGTATTGATGATGAGTCAAGAAATACCGAGGGTAAAAATCGATAGTAAACTAATTGAGAAAAGAATAATGTTAAATAACATTTTCAAGTATATTTTCTCCTTTTCAACGGTATTTTCCATTTTGGTGTTGGGAGTTCTCTTATACGAAGTTGGAGCGGATAGTGTGGGCTGGCTTGACTTACAATTCCTTACGAGCAATCTTTCGATATTTCCTCACAAAGCTGGAATTTATGGAGCTATCATTGGCACTATCATGATGATGTTTATTGTTATCCCTGTAACGACGATATTAGGAGTCTCCACAGCCATATATCTGGAGGAATACGCTAAAAAGGGCAGGCTTCAGTATTTTATCAATGTTAACATTTCTAATCTTGCCAGTGTACCTTCTGTTATCTTTGGACTCCTCGGCTTAACCTTGTTTGGAAGACTCATGAATCTGGGTTCGAGTATTTTAGCTGGGGGACTTACCATGTCACTCTTAGTGTTGCCAATCGTAGTTGTTGCAGCTCAAGAAGCCATTCGAGCTGTTCCTGGTTTTTTAAGAGAAGCCTCTTATGCTATGGGTGCCGATAAATGGACCACCATACGCAAGGTTGTACTCCCCGTATCCTTGCCGGGGATTTTGACCGGTACGATTCTGGCAATGTCCAGAGCCATCGGCGAAACGGCTCCTTTGGTTGTCTTAGGAATCCCGACACTGATCATGAAGATTCCCTCTTCGGTAATGGATGATTTTACTATACTGCCGATTCAAATATATTACTGGACTCTGGATGCCGTGCTAAAACCAGAATATGCTAACCTAGCAGCGGCCACAGTCGTCGTTTTGCTTATAATACTGTTTCTCATGAACTCAGTCGCGATATTAATTCGAAACAAATTCCAACAAAGATTCTAACAGGAGGAATTTAATTGACGAATACAATAAGTAAGGAAGAACATGTTGTTTTTGATGTTAAAGGACTTAACTTGTGGTATGGCGAGAATCAAGCACTTAAAAATATTAATTTGAGAATTGAAGATAATAAGGTGACCGCAATCATCGGGCCTTCTGGTTGTGGTAAATCGACGTTTATTAAAACTCTGAACAGAATGATTGAGAATGTCCCAAGTGTTAAAACGACGGGTGCAATCATCTACCAAGGACAAAATATTTTTGACAAATCAATGCGAGTAGAAGAGCTTCGGACCAAGGTAGGCATGGTTTTTCAAAAACCGAATCCGTTTCCGAAGTCAGTTTTTGCCAATGTTGTCTATGGTCCGAGAATCCATGGTATCAAAGATAAGAAAGTACTCATGGAAATCGCCGAGAAGAGTTTAAGAGATGCAGCTCTGTGGGATGAAGTGAAGGATCGCTTAAATGATAATGCCTACGGTCTGTCTGGCGGTCAGCAACAGCGCTTGTGTATCGCTCGATGTTTAGCCGTGCAACCTGATGTCATATTGATGGATGAACCCACTTCGGCACTCGATCCTATTGCTACCTATAAGATTGAAGAACTTATGGAAAGTTTAAAGAGAGACTACACCATAGCCATCGTAACGCACTCGATGCAACAAGCGGCTAGGATATCTGACGAAACAGCTTTCTTCCTCATGGGCGATCTTATCGAATTTGATAAGACGACGGAGATTTTCTCTAACCCTAAAGATAAGCGAACCGAGGATTATATAACGGGAAGAATTGGCTAATGGCCCATTGCTTTAACCCATGAAATGTAGATTTTCATGGGTTAAAATTTTAGTTAAAATCGTATTTGAACTTTAACTATACTTAAAATAACAAAATGGTGTTTGAACTCGGATGGAAAATAGCTTATAATTTATTTATAATAATTTCATTTTTTCAAATAACTTAATTTACGAAAAAATTAGCAAGGAGGTATAGTATGAGCGAAGATCAAAACAAAAAACTTACGACTGTTGCTGGAGCCCCAGTGTCCGACAATCAGAACGCTTTAACCGCCGGCCCAAGAGGTCCCATGCTTTTGCAGGATGTTTGGTTTCTAGAAAAACTTGCATATTTTGATCGGGAAGTCATTCCGGAAAGACGGATGCATGCCAAAGGTTCAGGTGCATTTGGAACCTTTACAGTAACTCATGATATTACTAAATACTCTAAAGCTAAAATCTTCTCGGAAATTGGTAAGCAAACAGATATGTTTGTGCGTTTCTCTACCGTAGCAGGTGAAAGAGGGGCTGCAGACGCTGAACGTGATATACGTGGTTTTGCTATGAAATTTTATACTGAGGAGGGTAACTGGGATCTAGTGGGTAATAACACCCCAGTGTTTTTCTTCCGTGATCCTCTCAAGTTCCCAGACCTAAATCATGCCATCAAGCGGGACCCCCGTACCAATATGCGGAGTGCTAATTCCAACTGGGATTTCTGGACATCTCTTCCGGAAGCCCTCCACCAAGTAACGATTACCATGAGTGATCGAGGCCTTTCTAGTTCTTATCGGCATATGCATGGTTTTGGCAGTCATACATACAGCATGATCAATGCTGATAATGAGCGAGTCTGGGTAAAGTTCCATTTGGTTTGCCAGCAGGGCATTAAGAACTATACAGATGCAGAAGCCGAAGCGATTGTTGCGAAAGATCGAGAAAGCCATCAACGTGATCTTTATGAAAGCATCGAGCGCGGAGATTTTCCAAAATGGAAAATGTTCATTCAGGTGATGACAGATGAGCAAGCTGTTAAGATGCCCTATAATCCCTTTGACCTTACAAAAGTATGGTATCATGGGGAATACCCCTTGATTGAAGTGGGTTATTTTGAACTCAATCGCAATCCAGAGAATTATTTTGCAGATGTTGAACAAGCCGCCTTTAATCCGGCTAATATCGTTCCAGGCATCGGGTTTTCGCCGGATAAAATGCTTCAAGGTCGTTTGTTTTCTTATGGGGATGCGCAAAGATATCGCCTAGGTGTAAATCATCATCAGATTCCTGTCAATCAGCCTAGATGCCCAGTGACGAGCTTCCATAGGGACGGTCAAATGCGTGTTGATGGGAATGCCGGCAGCAAGATTTCTTATGAACCGAATAGCTATGGTGTCTGGGGGGAACAACCGGAATATAAGGAACCACCACAGGCCTTAAATGGTGCCGCAGATCGTTGGAATTTTAGAGAAGATGACGATGATTACTATACACAACCGGGTAAGCTTTTCCGCCTGATGAGCCCCGAACAGCAAAAGGCACTCTTTTCCAATACTGCTGGGGCGATGGGAGATGCTTCTAAAGAAGTTAAGCTGCGTCATATTGGCAATTGCCTAAAAGCTGATCCTGCCTATGGCAAAGGTGTCGCCGAAGCCCTCGGTATTTCCTTAGAAGATCTATAATTAGAATTGAAAAGACCTTGTTGGAAAGTGAATAGCTTTCCAACAAGGTCTTTTTTAACGCTGCTGTTTCAATCCCTTTCATGGATGGTCACCTTAGTTATGTCACCAGGTTGTTTGCCAATCTTTGCCCGAATATCTTTGCGAATCCCGATGATATGGCAAGGGGTTCCCATTTTGACTAGACTTCCTCTATACACTTCGTCGTCGAAAGTCGCAGTAACAGCCACGCGGCCTTTTCCGAACTCCGCCTTCACATCGAAGGGAATTTCTACATAGGCCCCGTCGATATCCGGTACTTTTTTGATCTCGGCTTCAAATTCATAGATCTTACGCATAAAGTTACCTCCCTGATTGCTAATTTAATATATCGGTCAAATTGCTATAAGGTTGCTGAAAAATACTTATGGATTGAATGTTCTTTCGATCCGCTCAAGCATTTTCTCGATGAAATCATCTTGCCTCAATGCTCTTTGGGTGACGCGAAAGGTAAAGACTCGGTCTTTGCGAAGATAGGAATCGAGGATCTGAGCCTCGTCCACTTCCTGTTGGGTTAGCAATCGAGGGCTTCCTTGGTCGGCAAGTAGCTTTTCTTGGGCTAATATGAGAAATTGCTTTATATCTGCATTATGTCCGGTTGGCATATGACCATCTCTGATAGACCTAGCAAAATCAATGACACTACTCGCCAGCAGCTTATTTCCTTTGATCAGGTATATTTTTGCGGTTGCCTTCTTGTCATCTAAGAATTCCAGCGCCAGCAGGTCTGTATTGCATCGCGTTGAGTTGAGGAACTTTTGACGACCTTGTATATAATACAACCCTAATTGATACTCACGATAACGAGCTGCTTTCTCGAAGTCTAGATCCGCAATAGCCTTCACTAATTGGTTACTAATTTCCTTCTTGGTCTCTTTGTCACGTCCTTCAATGACCCGACAAAGTGCCTGTAGATGAACCATATATTCTTCAGGGCTAACCCCAGCGGTGCATACTCCGAGACATGTGTTCAATTGCTGGTAGAGGCAGCCGCTGTTCCTTTTGACCAGACCTGGGCTGGCACACTTGCGGATCAAAAAGTTATCCTTTAAGTACAACATAGCTGTTTCAACTCGAGAGCGGCTATTAAAAGGACCGTAATAGATTGCTGAATCTTCTTTTCTTTCCTGTACAATCTCCGGCCTTGGAAAGGTTTCAGCAGGGATTTTGATATAAACATACTTTTGGTCGTTTTTCATTTGCCGATTGTAGCGGGGCTTGATTTTTTTAATTGCTCGGCATTCCTCGAGGAGGGCGTCCAGCTCCGTATCTAAAACCCGATGCTCAAAACCCGCGATATATTGAATCATCTCTTCTACTTTAGGGTCCCGATTTTTTGCTTTGCGAAAATATTGGCTGACTCTGCTCTTGAGGTTTTTGGCTTTACCCACATAGATAATATTACCTAAAGAATCCAGCATCAGATAGATACCAGGTTTTTCTGGCAGGTACTTTGCTTTTTCTTTCAATATAGATTTATTGTTCATTGGCATTCAGACATCCCAACCTCCTAATGAACTTCAGTTAATGTAAGCGACAAGTATGAAAGAATTGCCTAATTCTCCCTCACCAGATATAATTTAGCTATTAGCAATCTGAATCTTCAAGATAGTTTGATTTCCGCTAGCACAACTTCCCCTAGAAGGCGAAGTTCCTGATGCACCCTGGGACTTATTTTTCATGCCTATGGGGTGCGGCGCAAGTTATATAGAAGCCTGATATCCCTAGAAAGTAGGTAATTCTATGTTCGATACTCAAGGTTGGAAACCGCATTTCCTTGCCACAGGGGTAGGAAGTCTACCGTACGATAATCCCATGACAGCTTTAGAGCAAGTATGGAAAGCTGTACCTAAAGCACCCCATTGGGCACAACTTCCACGACTAGGAGCGGAAAGCTCCTTTGTCGGACAATATTTAAAGGTGCTCGTGGATACAGGTTGTATTGAAGGGTTTGAACACCCTCGCTTCCAGGGAGATGCTCCGGATTGGGCTGACCGTATGGCAAGCTTCTATGAACGCTATCTCCAAGCCGAATCGGGGAATCAGGAGGCCCTAGAGGGATTCGGCTTCACTGCCGAAGGAGGATTTGCATTCAATGAATTCTTCAAGGAGCTTAAGCACAAAGGGCCTCAAGGAGCGCAAATCTTAAAAGGTCAGCTAAGCGGTCCTGTCACCCTAGGAATGCAAATTACCGATCAAAATCGCAGAGCTGCTTACTATGATGAGTTTCAACGGGATATCCTTGTTAAGTCTTTAAGACTACACGCTCTTTGGCAGACCAGAATCCTAGCTCAGTTTGGATTACCTGTTTTGATGTCCATCGATGACCCCAGTCTCTATGGCTACGGTTCATCAACCTATCTTACGTTGGATCGGGGCACCCTCATAGGAGATATCAATGAAATTGCTGAAGGGATTCTCAATGAAGGTGGGATACCGGGTGTTCATGTTTGCGCCGGGATGGATTGGACCTTGTTATTTGATTCCAAAATTAAAGTAATTAACTTTGATGCTTATGAATACATGACAAGCATGGTTGTACTAGCCGAGCAGCTTGAGGTGTTTCTTCAACGAGGCGGTATTCTATCGTGGGGCATTGTACCTACTTCCACAAAAGCTTGGCAAGAATCTGTTGAAAGTCTGAAAGCGCGTCTTGAGACCCATATCAAGGAATTGGTCAAGCGAGGAGTTAGTGAAGAAAGCTTGCGGAGTCAGAGTATGCTTACCCCAAGCTGTGGTACGGGTACACTAAGTATCGATTTATCAGAAAGAATTTATGGGCTTTTGCAGGAATTAAGCTCGACTTATACTTAAACAGTATTACTTCACACAATACAGCGTTCCCGCAACCAGAGTATAATGAATGCCATTAAGAATGAGGAGGAGAGGCCTTGGCCAGTAAAAAGTATTCAACATGTAAAATTCAGATAGAGAAGGAGACAAAAGAGAAAATGGTGTCAGACATAAAAAACTATTTCTTAAAAGAACGAGATGAAGAATTAGGAGATTTGGCAGCAAACTTTATTTTGGATTTTTTTCTTGAAGATTTAGCGCCTCATATTTACAATCAAGGAGTATACGACTCATACAAATACATGGGAGAAAGAACGGAAGATTTATTAGAAATTATTAAAAGTTAGCTTAAGATTCAGGGCTAAATTAAATTAAAGAGGTGTTTTTTCGTGATTAGAGTTATTGCGGTCATTAAAGAACGTCATAGAACATTAGGCTACCGCTTACTTGATGAGATTACCTCCACGGTTCAGGATATGGGGGCGGCTGGCGCGTTTGAGTATATCAAAGAACATGGTTGTCGAAATGCCCATTTTAAAGGGGTAGCACTGACTGCCGATGAAGGCACGATAGAAATGCTGCCTATCATTGACTCTCATACTAAAAGCTGTATTAAAAATGATAAATATATTATCGTAGGTACTTTTAAAGAGGGAGATCGGATTACATCAATTCGAGTAACGGATTATACGGGAAGTATTTCAGATATTGAAGTAAAGCAGCTCATGATGTTAGAGGATAAAGGGTTTTGCAATGCGAGAGTACAAAATGTGGGGGAAAAAAAGGCCATTAAGCCATTAGATTTGCCTTGGCCGGTCTTAAAGTGGTCGCCTGGGAAGTAATCGTTACCCTTGCTTGTAAAGATTAATCTCAAATAACCTCACTACCGTCCGTATAAAGTTATTATGATAATCATTGATCGGAGGGGGTTGAAGGTGGAAACAAATTACCGAGTTGCCTACGATAAGTTCTGGCAGGATATAAAGAATAGAGAACCTGAAGAGATTACTTCAATGCGAACGGTATCTTATAACGGGGATACAAAGCAATTTGTGGTCTCATTTTTTGATCAAGAGCTAATAGTAGATAGCAACCATAAAACAGTTTATCGAAAAACCGATGGACATCACCTAAATATAATGGATGCAATCATTGTGCTTAATTATTTAGCCTATGCACAGCCGTTATCAGAATTAGAGCCTAGGTGGGTGAGTATCAAGGAAATCCCGGGAGGGATGATTTTTTATTCAGCCTTTCTAAAGACAGCGATTTCACCATTAATCAAGGCCTTTGGTCATCAGGCTGAGCTCTTAAAAACTGCGGGAGCCTTCTTAGGAGGTCGACCAGCACACATGGGAAATTGTTCAGCTGTTTTCAAGGCGTTTCCGGAAATCCCTGTGTGTGTAGTCATTTGGGAAGGGGACGAAGAGGTTAAAGCCAATGCCACAATTCTCTTTGATTCTTCGATAGAGCCCATGTTGCACAGCGAAAGCATTATCGGTCTCGGTATCTCCCTAGCAACTCATCTGCATAAGAAGGCAACTCGGATTTAGTCGTTACTTAGGGCGCTTAAGAAAGAGTATGTACAACATGATGTTCGTCACCCTAAAGCGAAGCAGTAGTCGAGATTTGAAGTATAGAAAAGGGGACTAGAATTTAATGAAGGTTGAATGGCGAAAACAGGAAAAGCAAATATATCTCCCTAAAGAAAAGCCTGAACTTATTTCCGTTCCTGAACAGAAGTTCTTTATGATTCGAGGCCAAGGTAATCCCAACCAAGATGATTTTGCAGAACGGGTGGCAGTTCTGTATTCTTTAGCCTATGCGGTCCGTATGATGCCTAAGCAAGGCTATACTCCTGAAGGGTACCTTGAGTATACAGTATATCCCTTGGAAGGTGTATGGGATTTGACTGAAGAAGGAAGAAAGCTGGATGTCCTCAATAAGGATGAGTTAGTCTATACTATCATGATCAGACAGCCGGATTTTGTAACCGAAGAAGTGGTGGAGAGAGCATTTGAAAGCGTGAGAAAAAAGAAACCTCACCCATTACTGGATGAAGTCGTTTTCGATACCATGGAAGAAGGACTATCCCTGCAGATGCTCCATGTCGGTCCTTATGATGATGAACCGAGAAGCTTCGCCCTAATGAAAGAATTTATTGAGAATAACAATCTGGAGAGAACAACTTTGCTACACAAAGAAATCTATCTGACTGATGCAAGAAAAGTCGATCTGGAGAAACAAAGAACGGTTCTAAGGTATTGGGTTAGGTCCGTCCATTAAAACGCGGATTCCATAGGAACTCAACTATTCCTAACGCTAAAGGTTATTTCGTCCAAGGTGTTGGCCATAACTTTAGTTTCGAAAATCCCCTGCTCTACAATAAGGTTCTGCGGGCTTGGTTCACAGAATGTCAGCGTCCCATGGACCAGCTCAGAGAGATCCTCGTGAGGTGAGTTCATGGCTAATTACCTAGAAATCAAGAGTGTAGCTCTCAATACGTAAAAGGAATGTGAAGATAAGCCCAAGGGGGCTTTTTTTCATTAGCCTGCAAATTTATAACCTACACCCCAAACAGTCAGAACGTATTCGGGTCGACCAGGATCCAACTCGATTTTTTCCCTAACTTTCCGTATAAAGACAGTGATGGTACCAGAGTCTCCGAGATACTTTTCTTCCCACAAGTTGTCAAAGAGCTGTTGACGGGTAAACACTTGCCCTGGATGATTGGCCATAAAGGAAAGAAGTTCAAATTCTTTTGAAGTTAATAAGATTGCTGGTAGCAAAGTGACTCTGCCCGATGGGAAGAAGAAAACTCCCTTAGTGACAATCACAGCTGCTGACATTGCGGAATGGGGAGTAGAGGGTGAGCCACAAGAAGGGCAAATCACACTCAACGAATTCAAGGAAAAAGGTCTTTATCAGGTAGAGAGGAAACCTGGGGACAATTATGGCTTTATCGCTTATAAGAGCTTCAGAGATGACCCGCTAGCGAATCCTTTGGAAACGGAAAGCGGCAAAATGGAGATTTATTCTCGTGCCCTTGCCAAGAGAATTAACAACATGGGCTATAGCAAGATTGAAGCTATCCCAACCTATATCCCACCAGTTGAAGGGTATCAGGCTACCTTTAGTAATTGGAAGAGCAAGGAAAAAGGCGACTATTCTTTCCAAGTTATTAATCCCCATTATCTTCGTCGTTCGCACTCGGTTTTCGATAATGTTCAGTGGCTCAGAGAGACTTGGCCTAACCCAGTATTCATCAACTCCGATGATGCCATGAAGCTAGGGATTATGGATGGGGATACGGTCATGTTGACCAGTCAACATGGGAAGGTTTTACGAACTGCCTTGGTTACTCAGCGTTTTATGCCAGGCGTTATAGGGCTGCCCCATGGTTCTTGGGTGGATATGGACGAAAAGACTGGAATTGATCGGGGTGGCGCAGACAATATTCTGTGTGGTCCAGTGTCAACAGGTCAAGGCGCCTCAGGCTGGAATACCTGCGTTGTGAACCTCGAGAAATACACCGCTGCTCCATTAATTCCGGATGTAGAAAAACCACAAAGAATCATTTTTTAGAAGGGAGTGTGTAGATCATGGGATACTTGGGATTCTATTTTGATATGACGGCCTGTATCGGCTGTAGAACGTGTCAAGTCGCCTGCAAGGATAAAAACGACTTAAAAGTCGGGACGATATTTAGGCAAGCCAGAACCTACGAAACTGGGGCCTATCCGGCTCCCGGTGTCTATCACTATTCTGGAACGTGTAACCATTGTGCAAGCCCTAAGTGTGTGGAAGGCTGTCCTACTGGAGCGATGCATGTGGCTGAGGACGGCACTGTCCAACATGATAAAAACAAATGTATTGGCTGTCGTTACTGTACATGGGCATGCCCTTACGGTGTACCCCAATTCATTAAGGACCTTGGGAAAGTGGGCAAGTGTGACAGCTGTAAGGACTTGCGCGACGAGGGGGCAAATCCCGTCTGTGTGGATGCTTGTCCCATGCGAGCCATAGAGTGGGGAGATACGGATGAATTGAGAATGAAATACAGTAATACGACCAGTGATCTAGCGATTCTCGCTGAATCCTCTCGGACTAAACCATCTTTGGTCATTAAACCCAAAGCAATTGCCCAGCAAAAAGACTTTAAGTATAAGGAGGTATAGACACCACTCATGACAAGATTTATCGATAAGACGAACGAATTAACGATTAGCCGTAGAAGTTTCATTAAGGCGAGCGCGGCAGCAGCAGCCAGCCTGTCCTTGGTGGGATGTGGAAATAGCTTAACCACGACCAATGCAGGTCAGGCGGCAGCGCAAGAAGGTCAATGGATTACAGCTGCCTGCTGGCATAACTGCGGTGGACGATGTCTTAACAAAGCTCTGGTAGTCGACGGTATTGTCATCCGTCAAAAAACCGATGATACCCATCCGGATACCCCGGATTACCCACAACAAAGGGGTTGTGCAAGAGGAAGATCCCAACGCCAGCAGATTTTTGGTGCGGATCGCTTGAGATATCCTATGAAACGAAAGAATTGGAACCCGGGTGACGGCGGGAAAAAAGAGCTCAGAGGTAAGGATGAGTGGGTGAGAATTTCTTGGGAAGAGGCCCTCGATCATGTGGCTTCAGAGCTCAAGCGAGTCAAAGAAAACTATGGCAATCAATCAATTCTTGCCAAAAGTACTGGTCCGGCCCTCAACACATACGGCGGAGCTATGACCTATTGGGGATGCACTTCTGATGGAGCATGGCCGAAGCCTCAACAGTTCATGAATGGCAATCGTTCGAGAGGGTCAAATGACCGACTGGACCTAAGAAATTCAAAGCTGATTGTTCTGTGGGGATCGAACCCTGTATGGAGTAGCGCCGGTAATCCAGCGTATAACTTTAAACAGGCTAAAGATGCTGGGGCAAAATTTATTGTGGTGGATCCTCTCTATAGCGATACTGCCCAGATCCTTGCTGATCAATGGATTCCAGTAAGACCCGGTACAGACACGGCTCTTTTGTTAGGGATGGCCCACTATATGATCACCAATAACCTTCATGATCAAGAGTTTTTGGACAAATATTGTGTAGGCTTTGATACTGATCATATGCCCGAAGGTGCTGACCCTAAAGAAAACTTTAAAGACTACGTTTTAGGTACTTATGATGGCACGCCGAAAACTCCAGAATGGGCTTCAGAGCACTGTGGCACTGATCCGGATCTTATCCGCTCTTTCGCTCACGAGATTGCAGTAACGAAACCCATGACCTTCACCAGCTCCTCCGCAGCAGCTAGAACCTCCGTGGGTGAGCAGTTCTGCCAAGCGTTCTTGACGGTAGGCTGGATGACAGGTAATGTGGGAAAACCAGGTGCCAGCGTCTGTTCAAACAATCGGCATAATACCCAAAGCTATGGGGGACCAACTCTCGTCAAAGCTGGCGGCGATAAAAGTCCAAAGTCAACTAACCCTATTTATAAAGAAGCGACCTTCCCAGGGCCAGATCCATTCAAGACCGACTGGCAGGGAATCGTCATTGACGAAGCCTGGGATGCCGTAATCAATGGTGAATACACTGCTGGTGTGCGAGGTAAGCAACCTTGCGATATTAAGATGATCTGGAATATCGGATCGGGTAATACCTTGAATCAAAACACGGATTTGATGAAAGGCATTGAAGCCTTCCGCAAAGTTGAATTCGTGGTGACCTCGGCTCATTTCCTCACAGCCACTGCTCAATACTCTGATATCGTACTTCCGGCAACTACAGAGTGGGAGAGAGTGGGCGGATTCCTAAGTGGCAACCCAGAAATGCTCATTTTCTACAGTCAAATCACCCAGCCCATGTATGAAGCTAAAGATGATGAATGGATGTATCGAGAGATTGGAAAGCGACTAGGCTTAGACCCTGCTGAATTCGACCCTCTCTCCCCAGAACAAAAGCTCTTTAATAAACTAGCTGGCTGCACCGTAATGAAAGAAGACGGTTCGGGTTTCGAGACGCTTGTAACCATAACTGCACAAGACATCGCAGAGATGGGTGTGAAAGGTAAACCTCAAGAAGGGCGTATTACCTATAAGGAATTTAAAGAAAAAGGGATCTATCAAGTGCCCCGTTCACCTGGAGACCAGTATGTATATATTGATTACAAAGATTTCATTGAGGATCCAGAGAAGAATCCTCTCGAGACAGAAAGCGGAAAATTCCAGATCCATAGTCAAGGCTTAGCAGATACGATCAATGCTTATGGATGGAATACCTTAGCACCTATTGCCAAATACCAATATGTTACTGAAGGGTATGAAGAGACCTTCGCCAACTTTGAGAAAAAGGAAAAAAATGAATACCCGCTTCAGCTGACCACGATCCACTATGCACGTCGTAGCCACTCTTCCTTAGATAACATCTCCTGGCTAAGAGAGGCTTTCCAAAACAAACTCTATATTCACCCGATGGATGCACAAGCACGAGGTATCAGCAAAAAAGACATTGTAAAAGTCAGCAGCCGACATGGAGCGGTGATTCGACCCGTGTATATCACGGAAAGAATCATGCCAGGAACCCTTACCTTGGGTCAAGGAGCTTGGGCGGAAGTCAATGATGACACCGGACTTTGTATGGCGGGTGCCACCAATGTGTTAAACGGTGGACTTCCCACCGGTCAAGGGGTGCAGGCTTATAACACCTGTATCGTCGACGTAGAAAAGTATGAGGGCAAGCTACAAGCTGATTATTTGTGGCCAAAAAGGATTGTTGCAGCGCAAGGGGGGGATAAATAATGGCTCAATATGGATTTTACTTTGATATGACCGCTTGCGGGGGCTGTAAAACATGTCAAATTGCTTGCAATGATCGAAACGATTTAAAGCCTGGTGTTTTATTTAGAAAGGTCAAGGGGTTTGAAGGTGGCAAATTCCCTATGCCTTGGATCTACTATCTGTCCATCAGTTGTAACCATTGCCAAGAACCTAAGTGTGTAGAAGGTTGTCCAACACAGGCCATGCATAAGCTCGATAATGGTATCGTTGCCCATGATAAGGAAAAATGCATCGGTTGCCGCTACTGCACCTGGAGCTGCCCCTACGGACATCCTCAATTCATCGAAGAAACGGGTCGGGTCAATAAATGCGATTTTTGTAAGGACTTAGTGGAAGCAGGGGAAAACCCAGCTTGTGTGGATGCCTGTACGATGCGGGCTATCCATTGGGGTGATCTCGAAGAATTACGAGCACAATATGGGGCGGAGGCAGTCAGTGATTTGCCGGTGTTGCCGAATTCTTCGAAAACAACTCCATCTGTTCTCATTAAGCCAAAGTCTGTGGCACTTCTTAAAGATTTCATGTTGAAGGAGGATTAATCATGGGAGATATGGCATTATTGGTGTTTTCGTTTTGTATGCAAGCGGCTATTGGGATGATGTTTTTTATGACCCTAAGTCATCAGCTATATAAAGGAAAAGCTTTTAAAGGTGCAGCTGCAACTGCTGCTGGATTAAGCATCGTTGGGGTTCTGGCTTCTTTGGCCCATCTGGGTCAACCTCTCCACGCCTTGAATTCTCTATTGAACTTGGGTAGTTCATGGCTAAGCCGAGAAGTTCTATTTAGTGGCTTATTTATGGGTATTGCCGTCCTTTATGCATTGGTTCAATGGTATAAATCGGATGCTTTAGCTTTGAGTGCAGGGTTACGGTGGATTGGTAGCGGCGTTGGTCTGATTGCCGTGTTCTCCATGGGCAAACTTTATACGACATCTTCAGTACCTGTCTGGCAGGGAATCAATACCTTCGTGGATTTTTATGCTACAACTATAGCGGTAGGTGCACTCTTATTCTTAGTGTTAAGCCTGAAAGAGCTGCAGGGTGTCGATAAGAAAGTTTACGGATTTGCCGTGTTAGCTGCCGTTATTCTCCAGGCTGCAGTAGCTATTCCCTACGCCATAGCCTTAGGTCTTGGGGGTTCTGCTGCTCAAGCCAGCGCGGAAATTCTCAGTGGAATGAGCGTTATGATTAGTCTTAAATGGATTCTTGTTTTAGGAGGAGCGGTGGTTCTACTTTGGCCAACCCTTCAGAAATCCATAAAGACGGAGGGACAATCTTCAATTTTAATCTACGCTTCACTCGGGGCCCTGATATGCGGACAATTCATTGGAAGATATGTGTTTTACGCAGGAATGGTTGCTTCAACAATTGGACTGACTTAAGTAATCTCTAGTTACCCTACTAGTGCAATATCTTTCATAATCCTGCTTTCTTTAATCTTGGAAAGTAGGATTCTTTTTATAATTTCACAAAACACAAATATATCACAGTTTTCTAAATCTTTGTCTGTTAGAATCATCTTAAACAACGAGATATATTAGACAGTAATAATCATCAACAAGAGGAGGAATACGAATGGCTAACGGAGAATGGGCTTTAATAATCTTCAGCATTTTAACTCAATGTGCGGTAGGAATCTGGGTAGTCGCCATTGGGCTCAGGACGTTTACAAAAAGGGCAGAGCCAAATATTATAGCTCAACTTACTTGGCGTTCCCTCTTGGTGGTTGGCCCTCTCATGTGTATTGCCTTAGTGATCTCGATATTTCACCTTGGTTCTCCAATGCAGGCCTATGCATCAGTAGCCAATTTACTGACGTCTTGGTTAAGCCGGGAAATTGTCTTTAGTGGGTTGTTTTTATTTTTCTGGGTAATCTCTATTTTGGTTTATCGGCGAGGGGCTTCAAGTATGACATTGGGATGGGTTACTTCTTTTTTTGGGTTAATCGCAGTGTTTAGTATGTCGAGTATTTACTATACAACGCCAATTTCCGCCTGGGCCTCTCCTAATACCTACATTAGTTTCTTTGCCACAATGATTATCCTAGGCTCCCTAGCCTGCACAATGTTCATGGACACAATCAAAGATTTCACAGCTCATCAAGGAGTACGTACCTTGCTTTGGAGACTCTCGCTTTTTACCATGGGAGTACTCCTTGTCCAGGGGGTGTTTTTCATCGTTAGCTCGGAGGTATATTCCTTCTTTCCTGTACTTTACTGCACCTTTCTTTTTATAGGGGGAATTACTTTTCTGGTCTATGGCTTTCAAGGACACAAAAATCCAGGTAAAGGTTTACGCCCCGTGTTTTATCTAAGCTTAGTCTTACTCTTTAGCGCACAGATTCTTGGACGCTACTTATTTTACAGTAGTGCAGCATCTATCATGAGCTAAGAAATGGTATAGGATTTAACTTTAATGAGGTGATTGCGTGCTATCCCTTAACCGCTTGACAAAAACATACCAAAAGATACTCTTTGCTTTATTTTTATCGGTAGTTTTCCTATTAATCACAGCAGTGACCAGAAGCTCTGTCAAACAAGCTGGTGGAATTGCCTGTTTCTTTATTGCTGGGATTCTTATGCTAGCAGTTCTAAAGGTTCTATTCTTAGAGTTTGTCCAAGACCAGGAATTGAGCAAAAAGGGCAAAAAGATCTTTGAATTCCTGCATATGAGTTTTGGATGGATTACTTTTGTACTCGTCATCTACCATAGCTTGTATTTCTTGTCCTTAGCCTTCTGGCCAGAGAATAATATATCCCCCAATTATTATGTGACAGGGGCCGTAGCCTTAATTCCCATGAGCTTAGTAATTACATCTGGTCTGGACAAAAACATTATGGCTAAAAGTAAAGAAGTTAAATCCGTTTATTTCAATCATTTAATGATGACCATTGTGTTGGCTGTACTGATTATCATTCATATCAATTTCCAGTAAGGAAAGCATTGTCTTCCTTTCTGTGGGATAATTGTCTATAATTACTTGTATCGGTTATGTTACTTTAGAAATATAGATTGTATTAGATGATAAGTGAGCTGATGGGATGAGAGATAGTCTGACATATCGCTTTATGATGTTCACTACTTTTGTTGTTGTGTTCATCATGCTTATTAACTTTGCCTGGGATTATCATACCCAAAGAGATCAAGCGATCTTGGAGATGCACGAAAAAGCACAAGTAATTACGAAACAACTGATTGCTACCCGAGAAGTCATAGCAAAAAATCAGGATCGAATCAATTATGATTCTGAGGGAAATTTTGAGTTTAAGCATTTTAATCCTGCTGCTGTGGGCATGGAGATTGGTGACATTTTTGGCGAACTCACCAATTATTCCATCAAGCAGACTCGAATCGACTACCGAGACAGCCGTAATACCCCGGATGTTTTTGAGTATCAAGGGATTCAAACGTTTAGCCAGCAACCTCAACTTACAGAGATCTGGGGAGAAGATGTCGTGGAGGGGAAACGGGTTTTTCGGTATATGGTCCCTCTCCAGATTAAGAGTGAATGCCTTACTTGTCATGGCGAGCCCAGAGGCGTAATCGATGTCAGTGGCCACCCTAAAGAAGGTTATCAAGTGGGGGATCTGGGTGGCGCCATCAGTCTGGTTATGCCCATGGAGCTATTCTTGCAGGGTATCAAAACGGATATCTATCGACAATTAGCTTTTTCGCTTTTATTGATAGCTGTCATACTGGTTTCCATGTATTTACTAGTCACCCGCCTTGTTCTGCGATCTTTAGGAGAAGTAAAGATGGCTACCGCTCAAGTGGGAAAGGGTAAATTTGATATTGATTTAAGTCAGATTAAGGCTAGGGGCGAAATAAAGGGGCTGGCAGAGCATATCCAGGATATGACTAATCAACTGAAGGATATGTATCAAAATCTTGAAAGCAAGGTAGAGAAACGGACCTTGCAACTAGGATTGGCGAATGATGTCTTAAGAATCAAGCAGGAAGAGCTTGAAGCCGCCAATGTGAAATTAAGCGAAATCAATACATATAAATCGGAAATTCTGGCGATCATGAGTCATGAGCTAAGGACTCCTTTAACCTCCATCATGGCTTTTACGGATCTACTGCTGCAGGATATCCCCCCGGATTGGGATCAGGAACGGCAGAATCTGAAGTATATAAAAAAGAACAGCGAAAATCTCCTGAAATTAATTAATAATATCCTCGATCTAGCAAAGATTGAAGCTGGCCGTCAGGAATTGATGTTAGAATATGTGGATATGGCCGATGTTCTGGGGGCGATAGATAGTGTGATTGCGCCTCTGGCGAAAGAAAAGGGAATCAACTGGAAGATCAATTTGTCACCTGAAGTTTCTTTGCTTCGTGCCGATCCGGAGAAACTTCGGCGGGCGATTGAAAATTTGGTGGGGAATGCTATTAAATTCACACCTTCAGGAGGCAGCGTAGAGATTAATGTAGATAACGCCCCTAAGCAGGACTGGATTTCCATACGCGTGGTCGATACGGGGATAGGTATTCCCAAAGAAGACCAGGAGGCAATTTTTGAGCGGTTTACCCAAATGGATAGTTCTAATTCTCGAAAATATGGTGGAACAGGACTAGGTTTGGCTTTAGCTCAGGAATTGGTGATGCTTCATAAAGGAAATATATGGGTTGAGAGCGAACTGAGTAAAGGGAGTGCTTTTGTGGTTTATTTACCCAAAGACCCTGAAAAGTTACCCACTGAGAAGCTACACAAGGAGGAAAAGGAATGAAGTGCGCCTATAAGATTCTATTGGTCGATGACGAAGAGAGTATTTATAAAGTCGTCGAGCAAGTCCTAAGGAGGGATGCTTGCGAGTTGATTTATGCGGATAATGGGGAAGTAGCTTTGGAATGTTTTCAATCAGAAAATCCTGATTTAATCATTCTCGATGTGATGCTTCCTTTGATTGATGGTTATGAGGTGTGCAAAACCATCAGAGAGACGAGTCGGGTACCGATTCTCATGCTTTCCGCCAAAGGTGAGATTATCGATAAAAGTGTGGGGTTTAACCTTGGGGCCGATGATTATCTCGTGAAGCCTTTTAGTCCCGTAGAATTGGGATTGCGCATCAAGGCTCTTTTGCGTAGAACCTTTGACAAAGAACAGGTACCTCCTAATGTAAGACTAAATAAGGAAATTTGTCATGGCGATTTAGTAATCAAATGTGAAAGCCATGAGGTATTTGTCCGTGGCAAACCAATTTATTTAACGCCCAAGGAGTTTGAGTTACTCAGCTTTATGGCTGAACACCCTGCCCATGTATTTACCCGTGAACAGCTCTTCGCTCATTTGTGGGAGGATGAATATGCCAGTGATACAAGTACGATTACCGTATTTATTCGCAAGCTTCGTGAAAAGATAGAATGCGATCCATCAAAGCCCCAATATATCCAAACCGTTTGGGGAATAGGCTATAAATATTGTGAATAGGCCAGTGGTTAACGATTTGTTAATATATTGTTAAGAATTTGTGAACAACTGACTAACAACCTGAAAAGAAATACTTGCTATAATTTAAAATAGCAAGTACTTCTTTTCTTTTGTTTTAATGGCAGAGTTAAAAGGGGGTGGACTATGGTTAACTGGGCTTGTGCAAAGGTTCTCATCGAATAATTAATCGCATCGTAAAAAATGAAGTGATAAGTGAGGAGTTTAGTTTATGGTGATTTCCAGCGTGTTAGTAAAATGTATGGACGGCACGGAGAACGCGCTTCTCGTTCAATTGAAAAAGATTGAAGGGGTTTCGGTGGAGGCTGTTATAAATGGAGACATCATTCTTGTTATTGAAAGCGAGTCGGCCAACGCTTCCGTTCAAATTATCGAAACCGGAATCCAATCATTGCCGGGGGTTGTGGGAGTTTATCCTGTCTACATTCATATGGATGCAGACTTCCTTGCAAAGGGGGTGTGAATTCTGCAAGTTGAAGATGAACCCATGGGCCGAAGGGAGTTTTTTGGGACCGTTTTTAATAAAGTCGGGAACTTAGTGATGACAATGAAGGATACAACGATAAAGAAGCAGCTTATCAGACCTCCTGGGGCCATGGAGGAAATTGCTTTTCTGGCTGGATGTCAACGCTGCGGAAAGTGTAGCTCAGTTTGTGAAGAAGGGGCCATTCACATTGCCGGTCCTGACCAAGGGATACTAGTTGGAACACCTTATCTTGTTCCTGATCAACAGCCTTGTACATTTTGTCTGAAGTGTATTGAAGCTTGCCCTAGTGGAGTTCTTGAGAACCGAGGGCCCCAAAAATCTTATTCTATAGGAGTGGCAAAAATACACCAAGATATCTGTTTAGCCTATCATGACCAGCTTTGCAGCTCTTGCCTTTATGCTTGTCCGCTGGGGATAAAGGCCATAGAATTAAGAGATTTTCGCTATCCTACAATTCGGACGGAATACTGCATTGGGTGCGGTCAATGTATCAAGGCATGTATTGCAGAAGGTTCTGCAATCACTGTTATCTCATGTTAACCGAAGAAAGAAAAAATGATAAGGAGAGAAAATGATGGGTAGTTCGAAAAAGTCGTCAAAAGTCCTGCTCTTAGCGCTTCTTGTTTTAATGCTTAGTGTAGTTATGTTAGCCGGTTGCGAAAGTCAACCTGCGAATACATCGGCTCCCGTTGGGGGCCAAGAGGCCGGGGCTGCAGTAGTAGAAAGTACAACGGTAGAAGGTTTTCCTGTGCAAATTCCCCATGCTATTGAGGGAAGAGAAGATTGCGCTATGTGTCATAACGAGGGTGTTGGCGGTGCGCCAAAGACACCTCATCCGGAGCTTACTGTCTGCCGTCAGTGTCACGTATAGTCAGGTAAGCTATTTTTTAAAGGAGGTAGGAACATGGAATTCAGTAGGAGAAACTTTCTTAAAACCTGTGCAATTTCTGCAGCCATGATGGCAACGGGTTGTACTAGCCAAACAAAGACTGTTCAAGTTGACCCTAGCAATGTAAATCCTAGTACACCCAAACAAAATGAAGTCGATAAATGGGTTAAATCTGTCTGTAGATACTGTGGGACCGGTTGCGGAATACTTATCGGTGTGAAGGATGGGAAAGTAACCGTTGTTAAAGGTGATCCCGATAACGAGGGAAATAAAGGACTGCTTTGTGCAAAAGGGTATTTTTTACCTCAAGTTATTACTCATAATGAACGGGTTACAAAACCTTTGATTCGTAAGAATGGTAAGTTAGAGCCAAGTACTTGGGACGAGGCTATGGAACTTATTACCGCGAAATTTAAAGAATCTATCGAAATGAACGGTCCGGATTCTGTAGGTTTTTACGGTTCCGGGCAGCAGCTGGCGGAAGAAGGATATGTTGCCAATAAACTTTTCAAAGGGGCAATCGGTACCAATAACGTGGATGGAAACCCACGACTTTGCATGGCTAGTGCGGTAGGTGGATATACAACTACCTTTGGGGCCGATGAGCCCATGGGTTGTCTAGACGATTTTGAACATGCGGATGTGTTCTTTATTATTGGCTCGAATATTGCGGAGGCCCACCCGGTTCTGTTTGGAAGGTTGACAGATAAAAAGAAGAAAGTCCCCAATACTAAGATCATCATCGCCGATCCGAGACGGCATCGTTCCCACGAAATTGCTGATATTTCTATGCAGTTTGTTCCGGGGACAGATATGGCTCTACTCCACGCCATGGCCAATGTTATCATCGAAGAAGGAATGGCTGATGAAGAATTTATCGCCAAGCACACTAGCTTTTCTAATGGCAAAGAGGCCATAACCTTTGAAGCCTATAAGGATTTTCTGAAAGAGTTCACTCCAGAAAAGGCTGAAAAAGTAACAGGTCTTCCAGCTGACCAAATTAGAGAGGTTGCACGCTTGTTTGGTGAAAAGGGCAAGAATACAATGTCCATGTGGACCATGGGAATTAATCAACGTGTCGCCGGCGTTTGGGCTAATAATCTCATTCATAACCTTCACCTGATTACCGGCAAGATTTGCAAACCGGGCTCAACTCCTTTTTCTTTGACCGGTCAGCCCAGTGCCTGTGGAAGTGTCCGAGAAACCGGAGCCTTGTCTCATTTGCTACCCGGGCATCGTGTAATTGCTAATGAGAAGCACAGAAAAGAAATGGCAGAGCTTTGGGGCGTGCCCGCCGATCGGATTAGCCCTAAAGTCGGTCTTCACACCATGGAGTTATTTAAAGCCTGTGGGGATGGAAGGATTAAGTGTTTATATGTGATGTGTACTAATCCGGCCCATTCCTTACCCAATGTCAATGCTTACCAAGAAGGATTTGAAAAGGTATTTATGGTCGTTGCCGAAGCCTTCCATCCGACCGCTACCACCAAGTATGCTGATGTAGTTCTTCCGGCAGCCTTCTGGTGTGAAAAGGAAGGGGTGTATGGCAATACCGATCGCCGCACCCAACACTTGGCCAAAGCCATCGAACCACTCGGTGAGGCTAAGCCTGACTTAGATATCCTTCTTGATTTGGCTCATCGTTTAGGTCATGGTGATCTTTTCCCCTTCAAAACCCCTGAGGATGTTTGGAATGAGTATCTTAAGTGCACAACTGGAACCCATATGGAACTTGCCACCTATCCGGAATTAAGAGAGGCTCATGGTATCCAGTGGCCGGTTAAGGATCATCAGGGCAATAAAGGTGCTATTCGTCGTTATGTGGCTCCCGACGATCCGTATGTGAAGGAAGGAATTGATTTTTATTCTGCAAAGAATCATAAAGCAGTAATTTTTGCCAGACCCTATTTGGGGCCTGCCGAGGTAGTCGATAAGGAATACCCATATTATCTTACTACCGGTCGTATTCTTGAACACTGGCATACTATGACCATGACGGGTAAATGTCCCTCGATTATGAAAGCTGTACCGAAGCAATATGTGGAGTTGAATCCCAAAGATGCCATAGAATTAGGCATCAAAGAGGGGGATAGGGTACGATTGGTTTCTCGTCGGGGGAAAGTTGAAATTTCAGTTAAAGTAGGAAGACCAGGAGAACCAAGACCCGGTCTGCTCTTTGCCCTCTGGTTCGAACCAGATCCCTTGGTCAATGCTGTAACGATAGATGCCGTTGATGCAGCTTCCAAAGAACCCGAATTTAAGATTTGTGCAGTAAAGATTGAAAAAGTGTAAAGCGGTTAATTAGGGCAATGCTTAAGAATTCATGGAATCGGCGTCGGCGCGCTGTGCAAATAGTGATGATCCTAATCTTTCTCTTACCGCTTATGGCAGTTAACCAAGTAATCGGGTCACTGAGTTCAAGTCGGATTTTGGGAGTAACCCTAACCGATCCCTTGGCTTTCCTAGAAGTAGTGTTAGCTTCAAAAACAATGACGCTTAGTTTCTTAGTCAGCGCCTTATTGATTGTGGGTGCTTATCTGGCCCTAGGCAAAGTATTCTGCTCTTGGGCATGTCCTGTGGGATTCTTAATCGAAGAAGTTGATGCGCTGCTTGATACCCTAAAGGGGAAATCGAAACATGAGCAAAAACAATACTACTGGGCCTTGCCGTTCTTTTTAATGCTTAGCTTTGCTGCAGGTATTCCGGTATTCCAAACTCTATCACCTATAGGTATCGTTTATAGAACTCTTTTGTTTGGATTAGGGTTAGAAGCTTTAGTCATTTTAATTATTATTGCTATGGAGCTGGTGGGCTTTAGAAGAGGTTGGTGTCGGATGGTTTGCCCTATCGGTGCATTCTATACCCTAATCGCCCGCTGGAGCCCCATTAAGATCCGTTGTGATCTTGACAAGTGTATCCTATGTCATAAATGTACAAAGGCATGTGCTTACACTGCCGATAGCTTGGAAAAGGTGATTTCGGGAGGATGTGATTTTTCAGTTTCAGCCTTATGCACTCGCTGTGGATGTTGTATCGATGCTTGTCCTACAGGAGCCTTACAATTCTCTTTGAAATCAGGTGCCAATCAAATTGGGAAAAGTAACGCTATCGAGTCAAATGTGGTTGCTGCTACTAATTCACAAGGATTCTCTCGCAGAGATGCTTTGCAAGGTGCAGGATTGATTGCCTTGGCAGGTTTAGCTTATAAGCCTTCCCAAGTTCTTGCGGCTGCTACCCCTGAGCTTTTTCGGCCACCGGGTGCGGTGGGGAAAGAAGAGTTTTTAGCAAAATGTCTGCGCTGTGGCAAATGTATTGAAATATGCCCGGATAAGACATTGCTAAGTGCGCATCTCGACCTAGGGTTAAACCTTGGCACACCCTATTTTATTCCTCGCGAAGTACCGTGCTCACTGTGTATGGAATGTCCCGAGGTATGCCCAAGCGGAGCTCTTGTGCCTTTAGATATGAGGGAGGTTAGAATTGGCGTTGCCGAGGTCGATAAAGACCTATGTTATGCTTATCAGGGTGATGTATGCCGCACCTGCTACAACAACTGTCCCCTAAGCGATGAGGCAATTAAGATGGAAGGATTTCAATATCCAGTGGTCGATTCGGAGATTTGCACTGGCTGTGGAATTTGCGAATATGTTTGTGTTATGGAGTTCCCGGCTATCGAAATTAAAAGAAAAGATCGGAGCGAGTCCGATAAAAAGCTGAATTAGATTTTCAATAAGAAAACGGGAGCATCTCTAGCTACACAAGTGTAGTTTACAGATGCTCCCGTTAATGTTGAAAAGACATGTATGATAAGCCCCTACATCAGTGGAGCAAAAATGCGCAGAATTGTGCGGCCTAATCGCCGATACCACTTAACCCGGTAACAATCATCTAATGTAATGTTTTGGCATAGCTCTAGGGTTGTCACATAATCTTCTTTAATATCTATAACACTCTGAGTATTGTAGACATAAACACCGCACTCAAAATGCAAGTAAAGACTTCGATAATCCATATTGATGGTACCGACTACAGCGTGCCTATCATCAACAACAATGGATTTCGCATGGATGAAGCCGGGAGAATATTCATAGATTTTCACACCACTTTCAATCAGTAACCGATAATTGGAACGAGTCATGGAGTGAACAAACCAGCGATCTCCGCGATAGGGGGTAACGATACGAACATCGATGCTCCGTTTGGCGGCGGAGCTGAGGGCGGAAAGCATGCTATTATTAAGGATGAGATAAGGGGTATTGATAAAGATATAGTGTTCCGCTTGGGCGATGAGATTGAGATAGACAGTTTCTCCGAGCGGTTCATCATCTAAGGGGCTATCCCCGAAGGGTTGTACATATCCATCCGAAGTGATTGCTGTAGCTCCTTCAGTATAGGACTTATATTGAGTATAATCCTCATTTGTTTCAGTCTCATATCCCCATAAGGATAAAAACATGACAGTAAAATTTAAGACAGCTTCCCCTTGGATAAGGATGGCAGTATCCTTCCAATGTCCAAATCGGTCAAAGGCATTGATATATTCATCAGAAAGATTAATTCCGCCTGTAAAGGCGGTTTTTCCATCGATTACGGCAATTTTACGATGATCTCGATTGTTCATATGAATAGAGAGAACAGGGATAAGGCGATTAAAGACGCGGCATTTTATCCCTTTTGCCTCCAGTTCCTTTTCATAACCAAAAGGTAACTTGAAGAGACTACCTACATCATCGTAAAGAACCCGTACATCTACTCCCTGCTTTACTTTTTTCTCAAGGATAGCCAGTACGGAATCCCATAACAGGCCTTCGCCAATTATAAAATATTCTAAGAAAATAAACTTCTCAGCTGTTTCTAATTCTATCAAAAGTCGTTCATACATTTTCTCGCCAATTGGAAAATATTCAGAATGAGTGTTTTGACAGACAGGGCAAAAGGAGTACTTTTCGATATAGCGTGCAAGATTGGCTGCCCGTAAATCTTCGGACGTAAGCTTCTGGATGGTTTCTTCCTTTTGAACCAAAAGTTGAATCATCTTATCGTTAACGATTTGCATCTTTCGTCTTTTACGCTTACTTAGCTTTGTGCGACCAAACATAAGGTAGAAGAGCCCCCCAAAGATGGGGAATAGAAGTATTGCGATAACCCAGGCAATTTTATAAGCGGGATCGGTCTTGAGGTTCATTATATAAAGCAAAGCAATAATGCTCAACAAAAAACTGAATATGTAAAAGTAGATAAAGAAGTTACTAAATCTCCAAATGATCATAACCAAGGCAAAGATCTGGAGAAGGAGAAGTAAAGCGATAAATGCTACTCGATAAAACATGGGTAAGTTTTTCATTTTTATCTCCCTCCCTCTTTACATTAGTATATGACGAATTAGATAGTTTAGCATGAAAACCTAGTCAGACCCCGGCTGAGGCCTATTGACTAAATCAAGTATAAACTATAACATACCTAGATTCTACGTCAGTACTTCAAAAAGCATAATCAAAGCCTTGATAAATATGCGTTCCTTCGAAATTCAGCTTTCACCCATTGGGTGAAAGAAAAGTGCTCAAAAATATGTTAAATTATCAGCTTTTATGACTCGATATATGGTAAAATAATAGTAAGAAAAGTAGTAAAAAGGGGTTCTAATTATGATTAATAAAATTGATTTCAAAGCTAAGAATCTAACATCAAATGCAGGTCTTTTTCTGCTCCTTGAGAATGCAAAAAGCAATGGGATTTTTGATTTTATTGAAAATGACCTCGTATTTGATAATGACTCAACAAATAAAATCAAGATGAATCATATAAAGACCATGCTCTGCGGTCACTTCATTGGCATTGATAAGTTAGAACGTCTAAAGCTACTTCAAAATGATCCCCTCGTCAACGAGTTTGATATTTCCGTAAAAGAACCTGAAACAGTGTCACGGTTTCTAGGAAACTTCAACTTCAAGACAACCCAAATGTTTAGAGACATTAATTTTAAAGTCTTTAAAAAACTGCTCACTAAAAGTAAATTGACATCCATTACGATTGATATTGATAGTAGTGTAATTAACGTAGAAGGTCATCAAGAAGGTGCGTCAAAAGGATATAATCCTAAGAAACTGGGAAACCGATGCTACAATATCCAATTTGCATTTTGCGACGAATTAAAAGCATATGTTACCGGATTTGTAAGAAGTGGCAATACTTACACTGCAAACGGTGCTGCGGAAATGATCAAAGAAATTGTTGCTAACATCAAATCAGACGATTTAGAAATTTTATTTCGAATGGATAGTGGCTACTTTGATGAAAAAATTATCGAAACGATAGAATCTCTTGGATGCAAATATTTAATTAAAGCCAAAAGTTATTCTACACTCACCTCACAAGCAACGAATTCATCAATTGTATTCGTTAAAGGAGAAGAAGGTAGAGAAACTACAGAACTGTATACAAAATTAGTTAAATGGGAAAAAGACAGAAGATTTGTCGTATCTCGCGTACTGAAACCAGAAAAAGAAAGAGCACAATTATCACTTTTAGAAGGTTCCGAATACGACTACTTTTTCTTTGTAACAAATACTACCTTGCTTTCTGAAAAAGTAGTTATATACTATGAAAAGCGTGGTAATGCTGAAAACTATATCAAAGAAGCCAAATACGACATGGCGGTGGGTCATCTCTTGCTAAAGTCATTTTGGGCGAATGAAGCCGTGTTTCAAATGATGATGCTTTCATATAACCTATTTTTGTTGTTCAAGTTTGATTCCTTGGACTCTTCAGAATACAGACAGCAAATAAAGACCTTTCGTTTGAAGTATGTATTTCTTGCAGCAAAAATAATCAAAACCGCAAGATATGTAATCATGAAGTTGTCGGAAAACTATCCGTACAAGGGAGTGTATGAAAAATGTCTGGTATAATAAGAATATCATCAATAAAATTGAGTGTTGCTCTGTGGATAACTTGCAGAGTTTATTAAGTATCATTGCAGCAAAGATGAAATCAATGATTTATCAAAAATGATTGAAAGGTGGTTGTAAATAATGTTACAATGTGTGAGAAGCAGTCTAAATTCTTCGTGAAATAGTGATTTTTGAAGCTAATAAAAAACACACGTGGAATTTAGGACATATATGGCGTAAAGAAGTTATTTGTTTGGCTTTGGAGGCAGTATCGATGAGAAGTATGGTGTTTGAGAATGAGATTTGGGATTTTTTAAGGACGATTAGTGAGAGTATGGCCAATGCTTTCCGCCCGATCGTTGAAAAATACGATTTAACTTTGATGCAAACTCGTATTTTGGTTGAAGTTAAGGAAGGTGGCCCCCACACTGTAGGTACTTTAGGAAGTATCATCGGCCTTTCCAGTGGTAATGCGTCATCAATGTGTAAGAAATTAGAATCAGCTGGCTTCTTAAGGCGTGTACGAGATCCTGAAGATGAGCGTTATGTAAAAATAGCTCTTACCAAGCATGGAGAAGAGACCATTTTTCAGATAGAAAAAGCCCTCGAACATCGCTGTGGTGCGTTTCTGGAAACCAAGGGTGAAGAGGAATATCAGCGCTTTGCCGAATGCATGGGTCAAGTGCGGTTGTTTATTAAAGAAATGTATGAATTTGACTCCCAAAAGTAAATTTAAGTTACTAGGCTAATACCAAGAAAGTTAGGACGGCAGATATGAGAAAAGAGAAGAAGGAAAGGCATTCTTGGAAAACGGGATATACCACAGGAAGCTGTGCAGCCGGAGCAGCGAAAGCCGCGTGTCTATGGCTCCAAGGAATAGACCCGGGTCCGAAGATCGAGATTACTCTGCCTCGAGGAGAACAGCTTCCCCTACCAATTCACAATAGAGAAAAGGAGAATGATTGGGCGCGGGTAGGAATAATAAAGGATGCAGGAGATGATCCGGACGTTACCCATGGTCTAGAAATACAAGCCCAGGTGCGAATCCTTTCCGACCAAGGAAAAATCCATATCTGCGGTGGTCGGGGAATAGGTGTCGTCACCAAAAAGGGACTTCAAGTCCCTCAGGGAGAGCCTGCCATCAATCCTGTGCCACACCAAATGATTGAAGCGGCTGTACGTGAAGTTTTTCCTCGGGAAGAAGTCCAGGTTGTGATTGAAGCGCCTGAAGGAGAGAGTATTGCCCAAAAGACTCTCAATCCCCGTTTAGGAATCATCGGGGGAATATCTATCTTAGGAACCACAGGGATTGTTCGCCCGATGTCAGAAGAAGCGTTTAAGAATTCGATCCTTCCGGAGTTGGATCAAGCGATGGGCTATGGTCATAAAGCTATTATTTTGACCCCAGGCAACTATGGGTTTAAGGTAGCCAGCGGACAACTGAGGGTGCCCGAGGAAGCTATTGTGCAGATGAGCAACTTTGTGGGTTTTTTATTGGAAGAAGCCGCTTATCGCAAGTTTGAGAAGGTGGTACTTTTGGGCCATATCGGAAAGCTTATTAAAGTTGCTGGTGGAATATTTCATACCCATACCCATGTGGCCGATGCTCGCATGGAGATTCTTGTGGCACATGCGGCACTGGCCGGGGTTCCCCAAGAGTCATTGCTAAAGTTCGCTGAATTTCCTACAGTTGAAGGGGCTGCTGAAGAAGTACTGGCTCAGGGATGGGGCGATTTGCTCTTCCATTTAGCGAATCGGGCAAGTGAGCGGGCTCGGGAGCATGTTCGTGGGGATTTGCTGGTGGGTACAGCATTCACCTTGCTTAATGGTGAGATTATTGCTTGGGATGCTCGAGCTGAGGATATTATCAAGGAATTTTGGTATTGGCCGGAAGCCAAGCAGGATTTACGGGAAAAATAGAGAATTCAAGGATAAGGAATAGAGAAAAGAGTCAGAATTAAATAAAAGTTCAAGGTTCCTCTTTGAGGATGAAAAGGGAAGTCGGTGAAAATCCGGCGCGGTCCCGCCACTGTGAACCATGAGTGCCCCTCAATAACCCACTAGATAATTCCGGGAAGGGAAGGGGCGTGATGACTGGAAGCCAGGAGACCTGCCTTGAATTGTTATATTCACACCTACGAGCGATGGGTGTTGTAAAAGAGCCGCTCAAGGCTCTTTTTATTTTTATACGGAAGGGAAGATAAGGGATGATCCGAATCGTGGGAATGGGTCCGGGAACGCCAGAGTGGGTTGCCCCAGCAATCCGAGACAGTGTAAAGCAATGCGGTGTTTTACTGGGTGGCTCTCGGGCGCTCAAGCTATTTCCTGATTTTAAGGGAGATACATACCAAATCAGTGGTAATTTATCAGAGACCCTAGAAAAGCTACAAAGAGCGATAGAGCAAGGAAAGCAGGCTGGAGTGTTGGTCTCAGGAGATCCGGGTTATTATAGCCTTCTTCCCTTGTTAAAGAGAGAATTTCCCCATGAGGAGATTCAAGTGTTCCCTGGAATCAGCTCGATTCAATTCGCTTTTGCCCGTGCTGGAATCCCTTGGCAGGAGGCGGAGCTGCTCAGTGTCCATGGACGTTCGTTGAATTCATTGCCTCTGAATCTTAAGCAAACCATAGGGATATTGACCGGTGGCGAGAACACTCCCCAAGCGGTCGCTCGTTACTATCAGAGGTATGGATTTAATCCGAGGATTTCTGTGGGAAATGCACTGTCTTATCCTGAGGAGAGGTGGTTAAATACAGATGCCCAAGAACTGATGGACTCAGCAGGGGATTTTACGAATGCAGTGATGCTTCTCTACCCTGAAGAGACTAAGCTCGCCGGGGATGCATCGCTTCTTGCCTGTCCTAAAGGGTTTGGTATTAATGATGAGGAGTTTATCCGAGGGAATGTGCCTATGACCAAGAGTGAAATTCGGATTCAGGTTTTGGCGAAGGCCGAGATTACAGCTTCCACGAGAATCCTCGATGTGGGAGCGGGGACAGGCAGTATCGGTATTGAAGCAGCTCTTCTGGCCCAGCGGGGGTGTGTCTACGCCGTCGAGGAGAATCCAGAGGCACAGGAACTCATTCTCCTAAATCAAGAAAAATTTCAAATCAGAAATCTTCGGCTGATTCGAGGGGCAGCCCCGGTCGCTTTGCAAGGTATCCCCCCCATGGACGTGTGTATTATCGGCGGGAGTCACGGCCAAATTCAACAGATATTGCAACAAGCTCCCCTTGTACCGGGGGGTAGGGTAGTAATGACTGCTGTAACAATAGAGACCTTGGCTAGTGGTATGGAAGCCCTGAAAAGTTTGGCTTATCAAGATATTGATGTGGTATCCATTCAAGCAGTGCGTTGGAAGGGGATGGGGATAAAGGATATTCATCTTGCCCAAGCACAAAATCCGGTATTTATCATCTCAGGGCGGAAGAAAACTAACTAGAGTGAAATTGAATTTTCAGAACGGAGGAGAACCATAATGCAGCAAGAACAAAATGAACGAACAATTCCTCAGAGTACAAGGAAAGCTAAGTTGTATGGGGTGGGTGTTGGCCCAGGGGATCCGAGCCTAATCACTCTGCGGGCCGTGGAAATCCTGCAAGGGATGCAGGTCATAGCCATACCCAAGTCCAAGATGGAGCGGGAAAGTGTTGCCTGGGAAATAGCACAAGCCCACTGCCCTTCTGGGGTGAGAATTTTGGAGTTGGAGATGCCCATGACCGCGGATAAAGAAATACTTCAAGCGGCCTGGCATCAAGCAGCAGTGAAAATTAAAGCTGAGCTTGATCTAGGGCATTCGGTCGCTTTTCTTACTTTAGGAGATCCTTCTTTATATAGTACCTACAGTTACCTGCTGGCGATTCTTAAAAGTCAGCTTGAACCGGATCAGATCGAGACTATTCCGGGCATCACTGCGATGTCAGCTGCAGCAGCTCGGGTAAACTGGCCCTTAGCCATTGGCGACGACCCTTTAATAGTTTTACCAGGTATCGAGGGATTAGAAGAGTATGAGCAATACCCTAATCTCGTATTGATGAAAGTATCACGAAATCTGCCGGATGTACTTAATCATATTCAGAAGACAGGAGCGCAAGCTGTTTTAGCAACACGTGTCAGTCAAACAGGAGAAGAGATCCGTCTGCTTAGTCCAGGAGAAGTGATAGAGAAAGTGGATTATTTAAGTCTTGTGCTATACAAGAAGGATAGGAGTGAAGATCTTGGTTGATCAGGTGAAAGTTGACTTGGGTCAAGTCCTTTTCGTAGGAGCAGGCCCTGGAGATCCGGATTTGATTACCTTGAAAGGCAAAAAGGCACTTGAAGAAGCTGACCGAGTCATCTATGCGGGATCATTAGTCAATCCGGAAATCCTAAAGCACTGCCGAGAAGGGATTGCTCTTTTTGATAGCGCCAGTTTGACCTTGGAAGAAACCATCACTATTATGGCGGAAGGAGTACGCAAGGGTGAAAAGGTTGTGCGCTTACATACTGGTGATCCCAGTGTTTATGGTGCAATTCAAGAGCAAATGCAACAGTTGGACGCCTTGGCAATGACTTATGGGGTGATCCCAGGGGTAAGTTCTGTGTTCGCTGCCGCGGCAGCTGTCAAGAGAGAGTTCACCTTACCCGAAGTCAGTCAAACTTTAATCCTTACGCGTTTAGCCGGAAGAACTCCTGTACCAGAAAAAGAAGATCTTGCCTTATTGGCACAGCATCGGGCCAGTATGGCGATTTTTCTTAGTGTGCAGGAGATTGGTGAAGTGGTAGAATCTCTTGGCCAAAGTTATCCCCCGAATACGCCGGTCGCCGTTGTATATCGGGCCAGTTGGCCTGATGAACAGATTCTGGAGGGGACCTTGGCAACGATTGAACAGCGAGTCAAAGAGGCAGGGATTCGAAAGCACGCCCAAATCTTAGTGGGGGATTTTCTCAGAGATAAAGGAGCACGTTCAAAGCTCTATGACCCTGAATTTACCCATGAGTATCGGCAAGGAAATTTGGTATGAAAGTAGCCCTCGTGGCGCTCACCGGTCAAGGCCTCAGCACAGCTCGCAATATTGTGGAGAGATGGTCCGACGAGGAACCACTGAAGCCGGAGTTATGGCTTAACCAGCGACTCAAAGGTCAGTATACTGATGGAGCGCAGACCGTGCATCCTCACTACTTTGAGCTATTAAAAGAAGTCGTGCCGAGGATATGGCAGAGCGGCTCGCTTTTGATTTTCATTATGGCTACAGGGATTGTAGTTCGGCAGATTGCTCCCTATCTACAGGGGAAAGATCGGGACCCGGCAGTCTTGGTGCTGGATGAAAAGGGGGAGTTTGTCATCTCTTTGTTATCCGGCCATTTAGGGGGAGCAAATGCCTGGACAAGAACTGTGGCCCAGTGGCTTGATGCACAACCGGTGGTGACGACAGCCACTGATGGACAGGGATTAATCGCACCTGATGAGTATGCGCGGCAGTTCGGCTGGGCAATAGAGCCTTTAGCAGGATTAAAATATATCAATCGAATCTTACTAGAGGAAAGTTGTCTACGGGTATGGACGGATTGTCTACAGGAGGAACATCCGCTTCGTCAAGACGCCGCTTACTGCTTTGTAAAGGATGAAGAAAAGGCACATGCCCATCTATGGATTACCCCTCGAGATAGCCAGTGGGAAAAGGATCCGATCGATCTGTGCACTGACAAGAGCCATCCAGTAAGTCTAATTCCTAGGATTTATAGTATCGGTGTCGGGTGTCGCAAGGGAGCAAGTCTAGACCAGATTAGCAAAGCCGTTGCTCAAAGTCTCCGGCAGCTGGGGATTTCTTCTCAGAGCATTCTTGGTCTATATAGCATCGACTTAAAAGCTGAGGAGGCTGGACTGATTGAGACAGCCCATCACCTCGGAGTGCCCTTTAGAACATTTTCAGCCCAGCAGATTCAAGAGTTGAATGAAAAGTTTAGGCTAAGTTCTTCAGACTATGTCAAAGAGATGATTGGAGTGGATGGGGTATGCGAAGCAGCGAGTTTACTGGGAACGAAAGAGGGGGAATTGATTCTCCCCAAACTGAAGCTGAACGGGGTCACAGTGGCCATCAGCAAGGAAAGATTTTTGTCGTAGGGATTGGCCCCGGGGATGAAGAGCATATGACAAAGCGTGTTTTAGATCTCTGGAGCGAAGTGGATGTAATTGCTGGGTATAAAACCTATATTGATTTGATTCGTCCTTGGGTTGCCGGGAAAAAGTTAGTCTCCACAGGAATGCGGCAGGAGATCGACCGCTGTCGCGAGGTTGTCGAAATCGCCCTAGAGGGACAGCGAATTGCTTTGGTCAGTAGCGGCGATGCTGGGGTCTATGGTATGGCGGGGATTTTGATTGAATGTTTAGAAGAAAAAGACGCCCTAGATACCCCTTTGGAGATTATTCCAGGAATCAGTGCCGCCAATGCTGCAGCGTCTTTGTTGGGTGCACCATTGATGCATGATTATGCTGTGCTTAGTCTCAGTGACTTGCTTACCCCCTGGGAAGTTATCCAGAAGCGCGTTAAGCTGGCAGCAGAGGGAGATTTTGTCATGGCCATCTATAATCCTAAGAGCAAGGGACGTCAGGACCAGATTGAATGGGTTCGCAAAGCGGTGCTGGAATATCGTTCCCCAGCCACTCCCGTGGGCATTGTCCGTGAAGCATTGCGGGGAGAATCCCAAGTGGTCATCACGACCCTAGAAGAGTTTACTCAATCTCCGATTGATATGTTGACCACAGTTATAATTGGTAATTCGAATACCCGCGTGGTGGGTCCTTATATGGTTACTCCCAGGGGATATGTGCTATGAACCTCTTCATCTTGGCCGGGACGGAGGATGGTAGAGAACTAGCCTCTGCATTCCAGAAGCGAGGTTATCAGGTGTTGGTTTCTACCTTAACGGAATATGGTTCTGAAATTGCGCAAGAGCAAGGACTTACGGTCCGCTTCGGTGCTTTGGACGAAGATTCCTTAAGGAGGATTCTGAGAGAACAGGAGATGAGCGCGCTGATTGATGCTACTCACCCCTATGCTCAGGAGATTCATGGCTTAGCTCAGCGTATTGCCAGTGAATGTGGGCGACCCTATTTTCGTTGGGAACGTCCTTTAGGAGAGTATCCTCCTCATCAGCTTATTTATTTTGTATCGAGTCTCGAAGAAGCAGCTGAAAGGGCAGCCCAATTGGGCGGACGCATCTTTTTAAGTACGGGAAGCAAAAATCTCAGTGAATGGTTGGCACAGCCTGTTTTTCAAGGTTGTGAGGTATTCGTTAGGATACTCCCTACGGCTCAAGTATTAAGCCAATGTGAAACTGCGGGATTGAAACCCTATCAGATAATTGCCATGCAGGGGCCATTTACTAGTAAGTTTAATGAGGCCCTTTGGGAGCAAATGGAAATCGAGGTCGTTATATCGAAGGAAAGCGGGTCCTTCGGTGGAACCGGGGAGAAAGTCCAAGCCTGTCTGCAGTTGGGAATCCCTATTATTCTTTTGGAACGGCCGGCTTCTGCTCAGGCAGAGCTGAATACCGATGTAAATGACCCTCATGCCATGCCGACAACGATCGGAGACTTTGTCAGAAAGGTGGAGGATACAATTGGATTATGAATTGATTCTTTTAGGACATGGAAGTCGTCGGAAAGAGGCGAATCAAGGATTGCTAGAGGTGGCTCGTAAAGTGAGCGATATTTTGGGAGAAGAAGTGACCCCGGTGTTTATGGCTCATCAAGCCCCCAGCTTACCTGAAGGTGTACTGGCAAAGATTAACAAAGGCGCGAAGAAGATTATCATTATGCCCCTCTTTTTATTTCGAGGAGTGCATGTTACCGTCGATGTTCATGAAGAGATCTGTGAGATTAAGGAAAAATATCCTGAGGTTGAGATTGTGTTTACCAATGAGTTAGGAGCAGATGATGTTATTGCCCAGTTAGCAAGCCTGAGAATTAGGGAGGCATTAGGGGCATGAAGGAATTTTTAACGGATCCGCACCAGATTGAGCGTGAGAGTATGCGCATCATTCAGGGGCATTTACAACTGGATTGGACTGAACAGGAGCTAAAGATTGTGGAGCGCTGCATCCATACCAGCGGCGATCCTTCCTTGGAACCGGTCATCCGCATTCATTCTCAGGCCATTGAGGCTGGGCTTGAGGCCTTAAAGCGAGGAGCTTTGGTCATAACCGATGTGGAAATGGTCAGAGCAGGGATTGCCAAGAAGCAATTAGCCCAGTTGGGCAGCACGGTAGAGTGCTTCCTTAGTGATTTTCAAGTGGCGGCTCAGGCGGCTGAATGGGGAATAACTCGTTCCATGGCTGCCTTGCGTATGAACAAAGAGCGGTTAAAAGGGGCTATCGTGGCCATCGGCAACGCGCCCACTGCCTTGCTGGAAGTACTGGAGCTCGCCAAAGATCCCCAAACACGGCCGGCCTTGATCGTGGGGATTCCGGTGGGCTTTGTGGGAGCTAAGGAGTCTAAAGACCTCCTCTGGGAAGAGCATCAAGAACTCCCTTCGATTACGATCCTCGGGAATCGTGGGGGAAGTCCCTTAGCGGCAACCTGTGTCAATGCTTTGATTTATTTAGCTGTAAAACGAGAGATCTGAAGCTAATGAAAGTCTTAGATGGAGGTGAGAGGATGAGCGGAAATGAAACGTCCGGTGCAGAGAGGCAGAGGAGTAAGCAGGCTACTCGGTTGATGATTCAGGGCACATCGTCTAATGTGGGGAAAAGCGTCTTGGCGGCTGCCTTTTGTCGGATTTTCTATCAAGAGGGCTATCAGGTAGCTCCTTTTAAGGCACAAAATATGGCCTTGAATTCCTTTGTTACGCGATCAGGAGGAGAGATGGGCAGAGCCCAGGTTGTGCAGGCTCAAGCTGCGGGGTTAGAGCCTGATGTACGTATGAATCCTGTGTTGTTAAAGCCAACAGGGCATACCGGCTCCCAGGTAATTATACTCGGTAAATCCCAGGGAACACTTTCCGCCTTGAAGTATCACGGTGAGTATCAAAGAAGAACGTGGCCCATCGTGGAAACGGCTCTTCATGAGCTTCTTGAAGAAAACGAAATCGTGGTCATCGAAGGGGCAGGAAGTCCCGCCGAAGTCAACCTCAAGCAAAACGATATCGTCAATATGCGTGTGGCGATGGAAGCCCAAGCCCCTGTGCTTTTGGTAGCAGATATTGATCGGGGAGGAGCGTTAGCTTCCGTGGTGGGTACGCTTGAACTTCTGGAGCCAGAGGAGCGTCAGTTGGTTCGAGGTATCGTGATGAACAAATTCCGGGGAGATATTAAGCTCTTGCAGCCTGCTCTTGATTTTCTCGAAGAAAGAACTGGAATTCCCGTGGTGGGAGTGGTCCCTTTCTATGATCAATTTAAGATCCCGGAGGAAGACTCTGTGGTTCTGGAAGAGCAAAATAGCAAACACCACAAGGGGAAAAACCGTGCAGAAGCCTTAGATGTTGTTGTGATACGTCTACCGTATTTGTCAAACTTCACGGATTTTGATCCTTTCGAAGATGAGCCTGATATCAACCTGCGCTATGTGAGAGAAGTAGCAGAAGTTGGTCAGCCGGATTGTGTGATTCTTCCTGGGAGTAAAAATACCCTATCCGATCTGCGCTTTGTATGGGATAGTGGTTTGGGAGAGAAGATTCTCGATCTCTGGCGAGAGAATGTTCCTATTATTGGCATCTGTGGAGGCTATCAAATGCTGGGCAGGGTGGTTCATGATCCCCTCGGTACAGAATCGGATCTAGTGGAAATGAACGGGCTAGGCATTCTTCCCATGAAGACGGAATTTGCCATCGATAAACATACGGTGCAAAGTCATGGTAAGGTTATAGGAACAGAGTTATTCTTCCAACGCTGCCAAGGGACAGAGATAACAGGCTATGAAATCCATATGGGCAGTTCCCAAGGGGAGGGGGAGCCCCTCTTTGCAATCGAAGCCCAAGGAGAAACCTATGGGGATGGCTTACTAGTAGGTAGTGCCTTTGGAACCTATCTCCATGGAATATTTGATAATGACCCACTGCGGACCGCTCTTCTAGAATGGCTTTGGGAGAAAAGAGGAGCACAGCGACCTGTAGGAAAGACCTTGTCACAGGCGGCTATCCGTGAACAAGCCTTTAATGAATTGGCTGAGTGGGTAAGAAATAGCATGGATATGGAGAAAATTCGTTCTATCATGGGTCTGAAAAAGGGATGACGATTATGATGCTAATACTGTACCCACTATCGATTGGCTTGGGATTCCTTTGGGATCAGATCGTTGGCGATCCGCCCAAATGGCCCCATCCCGTTATTTTTATGGGAAGAATTATTAGTTGGTATGAAGTGCGCTTTAATCAGGGCAATCACCGGAAGCGCCGCCTTAAGGGTGCCCTCTTAACTCTGATTTTAGTGACAGGGAGTTTTGCCTTGACAGCAGGGTTAATCGGTGTTGCTCAAGAAATCTCCTTCGGTTTAGGCTTGATCATCGAAGTGCTTCTCATCTCTTCTACTCTGGCCGGAAAGTCTCTCCTTGAGGCTGGTAGTCAAGTACTTCAACCTTTAAGGGAAGGTAATTTGGAGGGAGCGCGAAATAAGCTCGGTTGGTTTGTCAGTAGGGATACCGCAAACTTGTCAGAAGGAGAAGTCGCTAGGGGTACCATCGAGACCTTGGCAGAGAATTTCGTTGATGGAATTCTCTCACCACTGTTTTTTCTACTCCTCGGCGGTGCTCCCTTGGCCATGGCCTTTAAAGCTGTCAGCACGCTGGATTCTATGATTGGCTACCGCAATGAGCGTTATGAAGACTTCGGTTGCTTCGCGGCCCGTACCGACGATTGGGCTAATTATATTCCGGCTCGCCTCTCTATTGGCATTCTCGGTTTGGCGGGATGGTTTTATAAGCTTCCTGTTCGTCAGGCTCTAAGGATCTGGCGCAGAGACGCCAAAGCCCATCCCAGCCCAAATGGAGGCAATCCCGAGAGTATGGTAGCAGGATTACTGGGAATTCAACTGGGGGGGACTAACATCTATCACGGAAAAGTTCACCACCGGGCTGAGATGGGGGATCCCCTGCATGAATTGACCTGGCAGGATATCGAGCGGTGCCAGAAATTAATTCGACTGGGGACCTGGATTAGTTTTGTGATTATATTTGGAGTTGCGGTGTTTATCAATTGATAACCGTCATGAGAAAGAGGTGAAAACACATGCTCCATCATATGCCCCCACGGATCCTTATCTCAGGAACCCACAGTGGGGTAGGCAAAACGACCATAGCCACCGGGATCATGGCAGCCCTGGCTCAGAAAGAGCTCCCCGTTCAACCCTATAAGGTGGGTCCGGATTATATCGACCCTAGTTATCATACCTTGGCTACAGGCCGTCCGTCGCGGAACTTAGATCGCTGGATGCTTAGGGAAGAGCTTGTCCCCGTTTTTTTGCGAAGTTCGCTAGATCACTGGGTGGTCATCGAAGGGGTCATGGGGCTATTTGATGGGGTATCCGGAACAAAGGGGTATGGGAGCAGTGCAGATATTGCCAAGCTCCTCAACACACCAGTGGTTTTGATTGTGGACGCAGGCAATTTATCACGCAGTGTAGCAGCCATGGTTCATGGCTTTTCTACATTTGATCCGGATTTAAGGATTGCTGGAGTCATTCTCAATCGGGTAAAATCTCCAGCTCAAGAAAATATATTACGCGAAGCTTTAAAAGAGATTGAGATTCCTATTTTCGGAGTACTGCCGAAAGAAGAGGGAATTCGCTTGCCTGAAAGGCATTTAGGGTTGGTCCCTTCCCAAGAGAAAGCCTTTCAGGAGGGTTTTTTTGAGGAATTAATCGATGTTGTTTCACGAACTATTGACCTGGATGCGATTCAAAGGATCATGCAGGAAACACCGCAAAATGACAAGGTGTATGAACAGAACATTGCGTTATTTCCTGAAAAGGTGTCGGAAGATGTTGATGCTAATAAACCTGCTAAGCTCGAAATCCAAGACACAGCACCAAGCAAGGGCAATAAAAGACACAAAAAAGTGGACCGTCAATTGCGTTTAGGAGTGGCTTGGGATGAGGCCTTTTCCTTTTATTATCAAGATGCCTTTGATCTCGCCAATAACTTAGGTTTTGTAGTTATCCCCTTTAGCCCTTTACAGGATCAGGGTTTACCCGAGAGATTAGATGGGCTTTTCTTTGGTGGAGGGTTCCCTGAGTTACACTTGGAGAGACTCAGCCAGAACCTTAGTTTTCTAGAATCCTTGAAGAAGTTTCACCGCTCTGGGAAAACGATCTATGGCGAGTGCGGGGGATATATGTACCTCGGTCAACAAATAACAGACTTTGAAGGAAAGACCTACCCCATGGCCGATCTTATTCCGATTACGGCGGAGATGACTCGGAAGCTAAGAGGAATGGGCTACCGGGAAGGGGTTTTTCAGCAGGACAATTTTTTAGGGGTAGCAGGAAATAGGGTCTATGGTCATGAATTTCATTATTCCGAGGTAAGATACATAGATGCAGAGAATAGTAGGTCTTCTGCCTTTGAGCTTCTCAAGGGAGGAGAGTCTTTGCGGCTTGATGGTTATGCACGGGATAATATCGTCGCTTCCTATCTCCATCTGAACTTTGCGGGGCATCCTGAGCTTTTGCAACACTGGGCAGAGTACCTAAGGCAAGGGGTATAAATATGATTCGAGTGTATACCGGAAAAGGAAAAGGGAAAACCACCTCAGCCTTGGGAGAAGCCCTTTTAGCCCGGGGGCGAGGGGTTGAAGTACTAATTATTCAGTTTTTAAAGGGAAGTACTTATATGGGAGAACTCTATGGTTTGGGTCGTTTAGGTATACCTATCATCCAATTCGGGATAGGGTGTCGCTGGTCGGCTATGATCCGGACGGGTTTGCGACATTGTACTGGGTGTGGGGAATGTTTTCGCCAGAATAGAGACCCCAATATCGCCTTACCCCTTGTGGCTCAGGGGGTTGAGTTTCTTAAAGAACAGATCAGGAATCCTCATTTAAGCTTGGTCATTCTTGATGAAGTAAGCCACGCCCTCAATAAAGGGTTCTTAGAGTTAGAAGTACTGATAGAAATAATGGGACAACGCCCAGATGATTTGGATTGGATATTGACGGGGAGAGACATGCCCACGGACCTAACTAATATTGTGGATGAATGGTGGGAACTTCAGCCGGAAAAGCATCCATTCCAAGCAGGAATACGTAGCCGGAGGGGGATTGAATACTGATGAAAGGAATAATCGGTTGGGCAAGATGTCCGGGATCCTGTGGTGAATGGATTCAAGGGGCTAAAGAAGGTATTCCTTTTTTAATCGGTTGTCCTGTAAACCGGTTTGTGGAAGCGAGGGCGAAGATTCATTTTGCTGGTCCTCAAGCTATGGATGAGAGCCCCTTGGCACAGGGAGAAGGAGACTGGCTATGGAAGCTTCCCGAGGGTAAAGAGAAGACGCGCCAGGCCTTACAAAGGTTTGTGAGGGAGTATGCCAATAGACGGCAACTATCCCCAAGTGTAGTAGAGATTCAGATGGAATCTCAATTACAAGTCGGTAAAGGCATGGCCAGCTCAACAGCGGATATGGTTGCGGCAGTGGGTGCTATGGCTCATGCTTTAGGTATTTCCTTGGGACCGGAGGAATTGGCAAATTTGGTCTTAGCGATTGAGCCTAGCGATCCGGTCATGTTTCACGGAGTTACTGAATTTGCTCATCGGGACGGGTCCTTTATGAGAGCTCTTGGGCCGAGAGTTGAGGCACACTTGCTAATGCTGGATGGGGGGGGAGTTCTTGACACCCAAACTTTCAACGCCAGAGGAGAGCTGTCAGGGCATTATCGAAGGAATGAACAAGCCATAGGTTATGCGCTATCCTTATTCTATGAAGGTTTAGCCCAAGACGATTTGGAAAAGATTGCAAAGGCCAGCACTATCAGTGCTCACTGCAATCAAGAGATTAATCCCAAGCCGCTTTTTGAAGAGTTTCTTGCCTGGGTAAAAGCAAGGGGAGGGCTTGGGGTCATTACCGCCCATAGCGGAACTTTGTTAGCGGGTGTTTTTCCGATACAACTTCCCATGGCGGAACAAAGTAAAATTCTTAGAGAAAGTCACCAACGTTTTTGTCCTAATAGGGTTGATTGGGTTCAGACCTGTGATGGTGGTGTGGAAGGGGGAATTGAAGATGCACGGCGGCAATCTGTTAGAAGCTGTTGAACAGTATGGCAGAGATAGTTTTACTGATTTGTCTGCTAATATCAATGCCTTTGGTCCTCCCGAGGCGGTCTGGAGGGCAATTGAGCAATCGCTAAAAGCGATTATTCACTACCCTGATCCGGAATATAGGCGTCTCCGGCGCAAAATGGCTCAACGTTACTCTTTAACAGAAGAAGAAATCCTGCTGGGGAATGGGGCAGGGGAATTGATATTTTTGCTTTTGCACGCCCTAAAGCCTGGGAGAGTGCTGATTCCTCAGCCGGCCTTTAGCGAATATGAACGGGCAGCACTTGCCTGTGGAGCAGAAGTAAACAAGATTTTTCTAGGGGTTGAAGGATGGGATTCGCTGGATTTTGACCGCCCTGAAACCCAAAGGGCGTGGGAAAAAGCAATGGCTGAGAATGACCTTATTTTTATCAATTCTCCCCATAATCCAACAGGAAGCTCTTTAAGAAGAGAGCAATTCGAGACGATAATTGCCTTAGCCCACAAATCTAAAACATGGGTTGTTCTTGATGAATCCTTTGTTGACTTTCTGGAGGATAAAATTCGCTGGTCCGGAAAGGAATATTTAAGTGACTTTCCAAACTTGCTGGTGTTATATTCCTTAACCAAGTTTTATTCGATACCGGGACTCCGCCTAGGGTGCATATTTGCTGATCCGAGCCTTCTTGGCCGACTGAAAAAGCAGAGAGATCCTTGGGCTGTGAATGCCTTGGCTGAGGAAGCAGGGCTAGCGGCTTTGACAGATGAAAGCTATGCTGAGCAAGTCAGGGAACGTCTAGGGGAGAGTAAGGCCTTTTTTTATAAGGAGTTTCAGAGCAGGATAAAGGAAGGAAAGTTATCAGGTATCGAAGTCTATCCTAGTACTGTGAATTTTGCCTTGATCGAAATCCTCGATACGCAAGGTGCTAAAGATAGTTTGGGAGCAAAGCTTAGGAAAAAGGAAATCCTCCAAAGGCTTGGGCAAAAGGGGATTCTTGTCAGAGACTGTGATAATTTCCAAGGCCTTAGCGGTGAGTTTATCCGTGTGGCCATTAAAGCGCAAGAAAGTATGGAGGCACTATTGGAAGGCCTCCAGATGAGGGTAAAATAAATAGTTCACAAATGTCTAGACTTCCAAAACGCTTAGACTTATAATAAGTATAAAGAAGACGTGGGTTGTATAAAGTTATAGAAAAGATAGCGATGGGAGGAAACAAAGTTGAGCGAACTAATCTTATCTAGGTTACAGTTTGGGGTGACCACATCATATCACTTTTTATTTGTCCCGCTCACCTTAGGATTAGCAGTCTTAATTGCGCTCATGGAGACTTGGTATGTGAAGACTGGTGATGAGACCTACAAGAAAATGACCAAGTTTTGGGGCAAGCTCTTCTTAATTAACTTTGCCATGGGTGTGGCTACAGGACTAGTTCAAGAATTTCAATTCGGGATGAACTGGTCTGAGTATTCGCGTTTTATGGGGGATATCTTCGGGGCGCCCTTGGCGATTGAAGCTCTCTTAGCATTTTTTATTGAATCGACATTCTTAGGGGTTTGGATCTTTGGCTGGGATAAACTATCCAAGAAGGTCCATTTGTTGAGCATTTGGCTCGTCGCTATTGCCGGCAACTTATCAGCTTTGTGGATTCTGATTGCCAACTCTTTTATGCAAGAGCCGGTGGGCTATGTGCTTCGCAATGGTCGTGCGGAAATGGTGGATTTTTTAGCGTTAATAACCAATCCGCATATTTTCTATCAATTTCCTCATACCGTACTTAGTGGATTTACCACAGCAGCCTTTTTTGTCCTAGGGATTAGCGCTTATCATCTTTTAAAGAAACAATACACTGATATTTTTCTGCGCTCAGCCAAGTTTGCCTTGGTATTCGGGATTATTAGTGTTTTCGGTGTGACTGGGATAGGTCACTCACAAGGTATGCATCTAGTAGAATCTCAACCTATGAAAATGGCGGCAACAGAGGCCCATTGGGAGACAGAAGACCCCGCTGGCTTAAGCCTATTAGCCATTGTAGACAATGAAAATAAGGAAAATAGTTTTGAAATTAAAGTACCAAGAATGCTCAGTTTTATGTCCTATGGGACCTTTACCGGGGAAGTGAAAGGGATTAACGATTTGCAGGAAGAGGCTGTCCAACAGTATGGAGAGGGCAATTATGTTCCGCCGGTCACTTCACTCTTTTGGTCATTCCGCATCATGGTGGGTGTGGGTAGTTTATTGGTATTGGTTGTTTTGGTAGGTGCCTTTTTGTTCAAGACAAAGCGATTTGCCAATGCCCATTGGTTTTTAAGACTTCTTCCTTGGATGATTCCCCTTCCTTATCTCGCGAATCTGATGGGATGGTATATGACAGAAGCTGGACGACAACCATGGATCGTGTATGGTTTGCAGAAAACCGCGGATGGGGTTTCCACGGCAGTGTCGGCAGGATACATCTGGACCAGTTTGATTGGATTTACTTTACTTTACGGTATCTTAGCCATTGCTGATGTGTATTTGATCCTAAAGTTCGTCAAACGGGGGCCTGTAGAGGCTGAGGATGAAGATTCCTCCACAGATGTAGGGAAGGGGGCATCATTATGGACTTAAACATTTTGTGGTTTATCCTGATTTCCGTATTGTTTGTAGGTTTCTTTTTCTTGGAAGGCTTTGACTATGGGGTGGGGATTCTTCTTCCCTTCATGGGTAAAAATGACTCTGAACGAAGAATAGTCATTAATACGATTGGCCCTGTCTGGGATGGAAACGAAGTCTGGTTGATTACCGCTGGCGGTGCCATATTTGCAGCTTTTCCTAACTGGTATGCTACACTCTTCAGTGGTTTTTATCTCGCACTTTTCTTTATTCTTGTGGCCTTGATCATTCGCGGGGTAGCCTTTGAGTTTCGTAGTAGCGATCGCTCGCCACGCTGGCGTTCCACATGGGATGTGGGAATTTTTGTCGGCAGTCTTCTCAACGCTATTCTTTGGGGAGTGGCTGTAACCAATTTACTTAAGGGTGTACCCATCAATGGGGAAATGCAATATGTGGGAACCTTCTTTGATTTGCTTTCACCCTATACCCTGATTGGCGGCCTGACGACTCTTCTCTTATTTACCTTGCACGGGGCTCTCTATCTTACCTTAAAGACTGAGGGGGGAATGGTTCAACGGGCGTGGGGAATTGCCAAAACGGTAAGTGGTGCGGCGTTGGTAGTTCTTGTGATCTTGGCAGTCATGACCTATTTCCAGACGGATCTTTATGCAAGTCTTGGGGCGACCTTAGGAATTGTCATCTGTGCAGTGGCCATGATACTAACCGTGATGTTTACCTATCAGAAAAAGAGCGGTAAAGCATTTATCACCAGCGGGGTGACCATTGCTTCGTTAGTAATCTCAGTATTCCTAGGCTTATTTCCGAGGGTTATGGTCTCTAACTTAAATCCAGAGTGGAGCCTGAATATCTATAATGCTTCATCAAGTCCCTATACTCTAAAAATTATGACCATCGTGGCCTTAACTACGGTTCCTATAGTTATAGCCTATCAGGCCTGGAGCTATTGGATTTTTAGAAAACGTGTGACAGCAAAAAATATTCATTATTAAATCCTCATTATTACTAAAACGAATAAGGATGAATGAAATAGCCAAGGGGGGATGGGGCAAGTTAGTCTTGCCCCTTAAATTTATGCTTGATAAGCGATTGATGCGGGAAGCAACACAGGTCAAGGGTCATCTTATGGGGGCGATAGCACTGGGGGTAGGCATTGCCTTTTTGGCGATTGCTCAAGCGTATCTATTATCCCAGGTCATTGCGCAAGTATTTTTGGAAAACGCCCCTTTTTCTCAAGTGAAGGGTTATGTTTTGGGCATTCTAGGCATCGTGGGTCTGAGGGCCATTTTCCAATACTTTAGTGAAGTCACGGCCCGTGAGGCGTCCATCCGAGCAAAGGAAAGGGTGAGGGAGAATTTTCTGCAGGAAATTATCTCCCTTGGTCCCGTATACGCTCGTGGCGAACGGGCGGGGGAACTCCTCAATACGTCAGTTGAAGGCATTGAGTCCTTGGATGATTATTTTGCTCGCTATATCCCGCAGCTCATTCTGGCTTTGATCGTACCGATCATGATGTTAGCTTTCGTTATTCCTGAAGATTTCACGTCGGCTTTAGTTTTAATGATTACCGGTCCCCTCATTCCCTTTTTTATGCTCTTAATTGGTAAACTAGCTGAGAAAAAGTCTCTACGACAATGGCAAAGCTTAAGTCGCATGAGCGCCCATTTTCTCGATATGCTGCAAGGCTTAGCGACTCTAAAAGTGTTCGGTCGGAGTAAGGATCAAGCGAAAGTCATTGGTCGGGTAAGTGAAGCCTTTCGGAAAAATACCCTTAGTGTGATGCAGGTAGCGTTCCTTTCGGCCTTTGTACTGGAATTTATGGGTATGATCAGCACGGCGATTATCGCAGTCACTTTAGGACTACGTTTGATTAATGGGACAATTCCTTATTCAGAAGCACTCTTTGTCTTGATTCTCGCACCTGAATTTTATCTGCCTTTGCGAACCTTAGGGTTATATTTTCATGCCAGGCTCTCCGGGGCTAATGCAGCTAACCGAATTTTTGAAGTCCTCGAGATAGAGAAAGGATCGGCTGAAAGAGGCAAACCACAAGCAGTACAGCAAGAATTAGTGGCCAAAATTGACCAAGAGAAGCTAGCGGTCGGCAAGGGGAGTCCTTGGCTCAGATTTAATCAAGTGGAACTTCGTTATGAAAAAGACGGCGAAAGGGCCTTGAAGGATGTCCGCTTTGATGTTCAATGGGGTGAACACATTGCGCTTATCGGACCAAGTGGTGCCGGTAAAAGCTCGATCCTTCAGATATTACTCCGTTTTGTAAAGCCGACCGGGGGCGAGGTACTGGTTAATGGCACAAATATAGAGGCCCACTCCGTTGAAGATTGGCGAGGGATGCTATCTTATGTTCCACAGAAGCCATATCTATTTGCCGGAACAATTGTGGAAAACCTTCGCTTTGGCCGAGCGGATGCTTCTTTTGACGATGTCATCAAGGCTGCTCAGATGGCTAAGGCTCATGAATTCATTCTGTCACTCCCACAAGGTTATGAAACGCCTATCGGCGAAGGTGGAGCTCGACTAAGTGGTGGACAAGCTCAGCGTTTAGCTATAGCGAGAGCCTTCCTTATGGATTCTCCGCTGTTATTATTGGATGAAATCACCAGCGGACTTGACGCAGAAAATGAAAAGGATCTGCTGGTGGCATTAGAAGACCTTGGTAGGGGCAGGACGGTCATCTTTACTACTCATCGGATGCAGACGACGATTCAAGCGGATAGAATTATCGTCCTTGAAAAGGGGAGAATCATCGAGCAAGGTTCTCCTCAGAAGTTAATGGAGACAACAGGATTATATGCTCGTTTCCTAAGGACGTATCGGAGGGAAGTGGAATGAAGAATCTAGGATGGATCATTAAAGAGATCATTCCCTTCTGGCCCCGAGTTTGCTTAGCGCTGCTACTCAGTGCGCTTACGATTACCAGTCATGTTGGCTTAATGGCTACTTCTTCCTATCTGCTGGCCAGAGCAGCTCTTCATCCCCCTCTTATGGATTTGATGGTGACGATCGTGGGGGTTCGTTTCTTTGGTATATCTCGGGCGGTTTTTCGCTATTTTGAACGTCTGGTCTCTCACGATGTGACCTTTCGAGTCTTGAGCCGGATCCGGGTCATTGTCTATGAAGGTATTGAGCCCTTGCTTCCCGCCTATTTAAAGGATCTACGAAAGGGAGATTTGCTCAGTCGTATTGTTGGTGATGTGGAAGTTCAGCAAAATTTATTTTTGCGGGTGCTGGCTCCCCCTCTCGTGGCAGTGTTGGTTTTGATTGGGTACGGAGGGTTTCTGGCTCACATCGACCTAGGCTTCACCTATATCCTTGCAGCTGTTTTTCTAACTGCAGGGGTAGCCTTGCCTTTTTTGATTCGGATCATAGGCCAAGGTATTGGTCAGAGAAAAGTTCAAGCCAAGGCCAAGATGCACACCTTTGTTTTAGATATGTTACAAGGGATGCCGGAGATGCTGGCTTTTGGGCAGACCCAAGCGATGGTGCGGAAAATCAGGGAAGCACAAAATGACCTCAGTCAGTCGGATCGCAAAATGGCCCGTGTGACCGGAATTTCCAATGCACTCATGGGGATGTCCGCAAATTTAGGAATGTTGGCAGTTTTGGTGCTAGGAATTCTCTTCGTAGAAAAGGAGCAACTTGATGGAATTTTGCTAGGTATGTTAGCCTTAGGGGTTTTAAGCAGTTTTGAAGCTTTGTCGACTATGCCAGTCATTCCACATTATTATGAAGAGAGTATCGTGGCTGGACAACGACTAAAGAACCTGGTCGATGAGGGGCAAAAGCTACTTGAGCAGGAAACCCATGAAAGGATTGACTATAAGCAGGCAGCTAAGGCACACTCTGTACACAGTCCAGTCATTGAATTTAGGAATGTTAGTTTTCGGTATCATGCGGATGAGCCACAGGTCTTACACAACCTATCTTTCAAAATTCCGATAGGCAGTAGGGTTGCTATTGTAGGCCCTAGCGGTGCAGGGAAAAGTAGTGTTGTCAATTTACTGCTACGGTTCTGGGAACCGGATTCAGGAGAGATTTACATAGATGGTGTAAATATTAAAGAACTAAGTTCCCAAGAGGTCAGAGCAAGGATGGGGGTAGTAACCCAAACGCCCCACCTTTTTCATGCTACCGTTAAAGAGAATTTGTTGTTGGCAAAACCTGAGGCCACGGATGAAGAGATTCAAGAGGCGGCTCGTCGGGCAAAGATTCATGAATCTGTTCATACCCTCCCTCAAGGGTATGATAGCTTAATCGGGGAAGAAGGAATGAAGCTTTCCGGTGGACAGCAGCAGCGTCTGGCCATCGCCCGAGCATTATTAAAAGATGCGCCTATCCTTATCTTAGATGAGGCAACCACCGGGCTTGACCCAGTGACAGAACAGGAGCTTAGAAAAGAAATACTTGCTTTGATGAAGGGGAAAACCCTCATCGTAATTACACATCAACTAGAACTGGCTAAGGATATGGATGAAATACTAGTGTTTAAGCAAGGAAGTATAAGCGAACGAGGAAATCATGACGATCTCCTTAGACTGGATAGGGACTATAAGCACTTATGGACTGATTCGTAGTTACTAATAGAAGTTGTCTCTGAGTACAAGCAGAATGTTTAGTTAATTAAGAAAATTAATATTGTGAAATTCAACATTATGGAATAGAATAGTAAGTAAAGTTAAAAAATTTCAAAAGCTAAATTCTGCACAATAGGAGGACAAATGGAACATTCGTTAGGTACACAATTGCCCTTATTCTCGGCTATACCCTTTGTAGGCATGCTACTATCCATCGCTCTCGGTCCCGTTTTGTTTTCTAAGTTTTGGCATCATCATTTTGGAAAGGTATCGGCAGCTTGGGCAGCTCTATTAGCTATCCCTTTAATCGTCGCGTTTGGAAAACAGGGCGTGGATGAACTACTACATCTTTTGATTGTTGATTATATCCCTTTCATTATTCTAATTGGTTCCCTGTTTACGGTCGGTGGGGGCATTTTAGTCCGTACCACTTTAAAGGGAACGACTTGGGTTAATGCAAGTTTTTTAACGGTGGGGGCTATTATTGCGTCCTGGATGGGGACCACTGGGGCGGCAATGCTTTTAATTCGACCTTTTTTACGCGTGAATAAAGACCGTAAGTATCGGGCCTTTATGGTTGTATTCTTCATCTTTATGGTTGCTAACGTAGGTGGAGCTCTTACCCCGTTGGGGGATCCGCCGTTATTTCTTGGCTTCTTACATGGCGTACCCTTCTTTTGGACCTTGCGACTTATCACTCCGATGATTGTCGTGCTGCTTGGTCTTCTCTTGATTTATATTGCCTTTGATAAGTATTATCTAGCTAAGGAGCAAAAGGAAGGCAGCTTAGCTACATCCACGGGGGATCGGTTGGAATCCCAATCACCTTCTAGCAGCCCAGCCACAGGCAAGAGATTAGAGATATTAGGTTCTCAGAACTTTATCCTTTTAGCAGTGATTATTGGCGTTATTCTTTTTAGCGGTTATGTTAAGATGAGCGAAGTATCCATCTTGGGTGTACACCTTGGATGGCAGGATCTCATACGTAATATAGTGTTGGTCGCGATTATTGTTCTATCGATGAAAATCACCCCTAAAGCTCTACGCGAGGAAAATGAGTACTCTTGGGGTCCTATTTTGGAGATAGTGTATCTATTCTTCGGAATCTTTGTGACCATGGCCCCCGTTCTTGCCATTTTGAAAGCTGGTGAATCCGGAGCTTTGTCTTTTATCACAAATGCCGTGAAGGAACCTACTCAGTATTTCTGGATTACCGGTGCCTTATCCAGTTTCCTTGACAATGCTCCCACGTATTTGACCTTCTTTAGCACCGCTTTGGGCCAATTCTACCCCGGTGTCGCTGAAGCCCCGGCAGTGGCTCAATTTTTAGTTAATCAACCCATCTACCTTTTGGCGATTTCTGCTGGTTCTGTGTTCTTTGGGGCAGTTACGTATATTGGTAATGCACCGAATTTCATGGTCCGTTCGATCGCCGAGGAATCCGGGGTAAAAATGCCTAGCTTTTTCGGTTATATGGTTTACAGCATTTGTATCTTGTTACCGCTCTTTGCGCTGGTAACTTGGCTATTCTTCTTCTAATAAGGAACATTGGTTGCGTTATTCTATCAATCGAATAATTTGCATTCTAATACCAAAAACAAGTACTCTCCCAGCTGTTCTGAACAACTAGGAGAGTACTTGTTTTTTAATTATAATTGCTGTGTGTTTCCTAGAGTAGACTCCGGAGATTCGAGAATGCAACGGGATCCTCTTCGAGTATATCGTTGATTCGCCAAGCCCCATCTTCATTTTTGAGTTCTAAAGTCGTGCTATAGCGGTTCAAGGTCTCTATTTCATGAGTTAAAACTTTGGCTTTAAATTGCATCTTGATTACACCGGTATCAGGGGCAGTCTTCTCGATCCCCATGATGAAAGCGCTAACTACAGAAGATTCCGCTTGTACAGCTTTGGCAGCAGTATAACTTTTTTCAAGTGAGGTACGGTAAGTCTCTTGATAGTTCTTCGTTAAAAGGGGAAGGAGGCTTTGACCTTCTTGCAAATAATTGTCCAAAGTATATGTGTAATACACTTTAGTAAAGCCTAGTGCTAGAGATTCCATTTCTTTGCGTTCAGCAGGGTTAATCGCATTACTTACGGTGGAAGCTAGTACAGATTGCGCAGGGGAGACGAGATTAGAAGTTGTTGAAAACTCGGGAATCCAATGTCCAAGAAGAAATAAGGAAGCTAAGACAACAGAAAAACCCCAAATGTTGCGATTCATTTTCTTCTCACTCCTGTCGTTTGTTGTTTACATAATTATTCTGCAAAAAGTTGAGATTACCTTCTGAGAATTGAAAACCTTTAGAAAAGTGTACTAATTTAAAAATAGTTTTTGGATAGTCTTGGTTAGATGATTAGTCTATCGAGGAGAAGATTACAATATATAATACAATATGTAATACAATATATAAAAAGATTATCTTGCACGTCATATCTAGGCAGGATTTTGCGTCTATTATGGCAAATGAGGTTGATAAAGCTAATGAAAGAAGGGGATGGAAAATGAGTAAGAAATTTCGTAAACTAGCAATTCCAATGGCAGTTGCTTTATTGGTCCAGGGCACACTACCTGCCTCGATATTGGCAGCGGAACTCAGTGCAAAACCTATGAACGTGGTGGAGACTATTGCAGCTCCTACCCAAGTAAAAGTGACTCTGGAAGACGCGATAAAACTAGTGAAAAAGAACTTTGCAGTTCCGGCAGCTTTTACCGAATTTACATCGGGTTATAATAACTATAACGGAAGGCAAACCTGGTCCTTATTCTGGAATTCAAAGGAGGAATCAGGTGGGAGCTTTAATGCGCAAGTTGATGTAGATACCGGTGAAATCATTTATATGAACAGCTGGAACAACATAAGTCCAGCCAATCAAGGTAGTGTTCCTAAGTATACATACGAAGAGGCACAAGTTGTCGCCCGAAGTTTAGTAGAAGGTATTCTCGGCGATCGACTCAGTCAATTAGAGCTTAAGCCAGAAAATACGCAAATTATCCCTGCCATAGACTATGGATATACCACCTATTCCGTGCAATGGCAGCGAGTTGTCAATGGTGTTCCATTCCCTAGTAATGGAGTTAACGTCCAAGTGAATGCATATGATGGTACCGTTACAAGCTATTCTTTTAATTGGAGTAAGGAAACTATCCCAAGTCTTACGGGTGTCATCGTGGAAACTAAGGCACGAGATGCCTTCGTCAATCATAAGCTTCTGGAACTACAGTATTTCCTGAGTTCAGGTGTTAGACCACTGGATAGCAAGATGAGCGATGCCAAAAAAAGTGCCCTGTTGGTCTATCAATTGAGTAATGATGCTTTTAACGGTATGATCGATGCTAAAACAGGTGAACCAATCAAGCTTAACTCGGGGGAGTGGCTCCAAGATTCGTCCTTTGATGCCATAGGTGGTTTGGGGGGCATGGCTAAATCTGCTGCGGAGAATGCTATCACACCTGAGGAGCAGAAAGAAGTCGACAATAACGCCAAGCTCCTTTCACAAGAAAAGGCCGTTGAAAGTGTCAAGAAGTGGGTGGAGATACCTGAGGGACTTACCTTGCGTAGTGCCAATCTAGGCAGACAAGGAGATCTTGATCAAAAACAAGTTTGGTCCTTCGATTGGAGCAGTGAGGATAGCGCCGAAGGATATAACTCTGTGTATGCTCGTGTGGATGCAGCCACCGGAGAAGTCATGGGCTTTAATCTCTATTCCTCCACTCAACCCCCGAAAGGTGCGGATGCCTTAAATCGAGTCGGGGCCAAAGCAGTTGCGGATGCTTTCTTAAAGGAAATTCAACCCAACCGCCTTCTACAAGTTGAATACTTAGAGAATCTAGATAATGGACAAAAGTATCCGGAAGACCAACCCAGCCATGATTATCGTTATCAACGTCTAGTGAATGGGATTCCTGTGCCTGGTAATGGATTCTCCGTCACTGTGGATCGTAATAGTAAAAAAGTGATTGGCTTCGATATGAATTTTGCCGATGTGAACTTCCCCAGCACTTCTGTAGCCATGAGTCAAAAACAAGGTGAAGACACTTTTCTCAATAAAAGAGCTCTAGAGCTAAAATACGTACAAATTAACAAGAATGGCCAATTGTCCGATATACTAATCGTTTATCAACCCAAAATAGAATATAATAACACGGTCTCCAATCTAATGGATGCCAAAACCGGCGAATTTCTTGATTGGCAGGGTAAACCCATCAAGGAACAACCAAGACCATATAACTTCACTGATAGCTCGGGGAGCTTTGCCGAAGAAGAGATCAAACTCCTCGGTCAAGCCGGAGCATTTGGCGAATATGAGAATGAATTCAGACCCACTGAAAATGTCACTGTTGAATCCTTGTTAAGAGCTATGTTCGTTGCCAAAAATGGTGCCTGGTCTTATCAAGGAATGACGGATGAAGAACTTCTGAAACAAGCGAAGGAACTCGGGTGGCTGAAAGAAAATTTGTCACTTAATGATCAAGTCAGTCGCGAGTTGCATGCCAAATTAGTCATTCGGATGCTCCAGCTCGACAAAATTGCTCAGATGGAAGAGCTTTTCCAAGCTCCTTATGAAGATTCAGAGGCATTTAACACCGGAAGCCTTGGCTATATCGCCCTTACCAAGGGTTTGGATGTTATGTACATCGAAGGTGATAAATTTGACCCAACGGAAAAAGTGACCCGTGAAGAAGCGGCTTATACCCTTGTAAAATCACTGATGGCTAATCGCTAAGGTTTATAACTGAATAGTTCTAAGTAGAGAAAGACTGAGAACGGCTACGCCTTCTTCGGGTCTTTCTTTTTTTACTTAACTAAAATTCCGTGTTTCACTCGCCTCTTTAGGAGTCGGGTCCCAAAGGGGGTTGAGTTTAGTCCAATGAAAAGTGCTAAACATAATGGAATAAAAAGGAATGAGATTTGAGGTTGCTAGACTGTGTAGTTCTGAATATGCTGTGTCAGAAATACTTTGTGCATGGGGCGTTGATGGAAAGGAGTTGCCTTTATGAGTACCCTGCCAATGACCGGCGATATTCTGCGAGAATCTTTGGAACTTCATCTTTTCTGGGCGAGGATTATGAAAGAGCATGCCATCTTTTTGGAGAGCGGTTTTATGTGTAAAGATGGCGAGTGGATGCAGGAGGCGGACTCATACAAATGCCAGTTTGAAGAAATCCTTCATGAGGCAAATTGCTTAGCTGATGGAAATGTCAGTATTGAAGTCATGAGATCCGGAGAGTTATTTACCAATAAGACCATTAAGGCAGAGCAAACGACCCAAGAGATGACATGTATCCCAATAGCGACCCAGTTGACGGTCGAAACTATGAGTCTACACCCCTCCATGGGTGGGGGAATGGGAATGATTCCTTATGAACAAGAGATTGTCGAGCAGGTACGCCTACTCAATGAAAAAGCTCTCGCTTGTGCCTGTTCCATGTATGAATATATAGACCGTGCATTGAAGGAAATCAGTCGGTGTTGTATTGTCAGTCATAATTTCCCGTCGATCTATGAACATCAGATGGAAGAAACAGAAATGTATATGAAACAGATCAAGAGGTTGCAGAATAATCAGCATCTAGACACTACCTATTATATAGTGGAGATGCAAATGTTTTGGGATCATATCATGAAAGAGCATGCTGAAGTGATTAGCCATCTGTTGGATCCCAAGGAAAAGGTCATGATTGCCCAAGCTGATCATTTTGCATTGATTTATGAGCAGATATTAAGCAAGTTTAGCGATGGAATGGTGCCTCGCCCTAATCTTAGACAGATTACCAATGAGACTATAAGAGTGACAGAAGAGTTTAAAGACTTTAAAGGGGCGGGTACTGAAGCAATCTTGGCTTGTCGATTAAAATCTCTAATTATTCCCTTATTAGCGGATCACGTCTTACGAGAGGCGATTCATTTCCTGAGGATTCTTGGTCTGCCCATACCAGAGTTCAAAGGCGGAAAAGGGTAATTTCTTAGCAAATAGCCATGGTGGGATTGTAAAAATCAACCATGGCTATTTGCTCTTGGGAAGCCGGGTTTTCCTTCAAAAGGACAAGCTGTTATAATAAAAAGTGATTTACTAAATAATTACGGAGACAGACTAGATTAAGTGAAGGGAGTTAAAACAATGAAGGATAGTACAGTTAAGCATCAGATAGGTTTTATAGGTACAGGCGTTATGGGGAGAAGTATGGTTAAAAATCTATTGAATGCAGGATATTCCGTATCGGTATATAACCGGACTAAAGCTAGTGCGGAAGAACTTTTCGCTTTAGGTGCTGTATGGGTGGATACGGTGGCCGAGTTAGCGCAACAATCCGATGTAATTATCACTATGGTAGGCTACCCTAAGGATGTAGAAGAGGTGTACCTTAACAAAGAGGGATTGATTCCTCATGCCAAACCGGGAAGTGTTTTAATTGATATGACCACGTCTAGCCCGATCTTGGCCAAGAAGATTGCCGAGCAAGGTAAAGCGCGAAGGATAGACACCCTCGATGCGCCAGTATCAGGTGGAGATGTGGGAGCAAAAAATGGTACCCTCGTGATCATGGTTGGCGGAGAAGAAAAGGTTTTCCACTCTGTCAAACCCGTTCTAGAAGCCATGGGAAAAAATATTATCCTTCAGGGACCAGCCGGTGCAGGACAATATACAAAAATGTCCAACCAAGTCACGATTGCCGCTGGCATGGTTGGAGTTTGTGAAGCAATCGCGTATGCACAGAAGGCCGGCTTAGATCCTACAAGAGTTCTGGAAAGTATTGCTGGAGGTGCAGCAGGAAGCTGGTCTTTAAGCAACCTTGGTCCACGGATGATTGCCGGGAATTTTGAACCGGGCTTTTATGTGAAGCATTTTATCAAAGACATGAAGATCGCTTTGGAATCTGCCCAAGAAATGGGTTTGTTGACTCCCGGCCTGGAGCTGGCAAAATCTCTCTATGAGCGATTGGCTGCTGAGGGCGAAGAAAATAGCGGTACCCATGCCTTATACAAGCTCTATATAAAGTAAGTTATGAACGATGGCCTGATTAGCGGCGAAGGATAATCAATAATCCGCTGACGATGAGAATAAGGGGAATGATTAAGCCTAGATTAACTGTGACAGCTAGGGCATTATAGATAAATGATAAATACGCAATCACAGCAATACTGCTCAATATTGCGATAGGAAAAAGGAGCCCTCGCGGGCGATCTGAAGCAAAATAGAGTTGGAGGAGGCCAAAGGCTACTGCTAAGAGGTAAATCGGCCATGTATATTCGGAAAAACGCCAATGGGTCAACATTTCGAACTCAAAGAGAAAACCAATAACGAGTAAGATCCCCCCGGGAACAAGCATTCCGGGGGCTTTCTTGTCGGCAAGATAAGCTCCTTCAAAGAACAAACCCAAGAGAATAAGCAAGAGCGGCCAATGAGTGGCTATCATTCCAAATTGAAATCCGAGGAGATTAGCGCTCAATAGGATACCACCCACCCCGATAAGGAGAATTCCCAAAAACGACTTGTTTCTTTCCATCAAATTTACCTCCTTAGCACTCATATGAATTCATCCTTTAACTAGGTGAAACCTTTTAAGGCCAATTACGTATTAAGAAATGAAGGAAGTGTTTAAATAGTAAAGTATTACTATCATCATTATAAATGGTAGTAACAAAACAAGAAAGTGAATTGGGAAGATAAACAGGGAGGAAATCAACATGACAAATCGTTTGTATCGTTCCTCGAGGGAAAAGATGATTGGCGGCGTGTGTGGAGGGTTGGCAGACTATTTCGATGTGGATGTAACCTTAGTGCGGATAGTCGCACTGATTACCTTATTTATGGGAGGGGCAGGTATTCTACTTTATCTTGCCGCGTTAGTTATTATCCCCAGTGATCGGCATGATCGCCCCATTTCTTATGGTGGGCAAGGAGATCATGTTCAAGATATTATGGATGAGGTCGTACAAAATGTTAAGAATACGGCAAGAGATTTTGGAGTCGACTCTCATACGTACACTACAAGTAAAAAGGATTACCCGCGACGCGGCAGAACAGCAGGAATCATCCTAGTTGCCCTTGGTGTACTATTTCTGCTGAATCAATGGTTTCCGATCTGGGATACCTTGTCTTTTATCCTAAGTAAAATGTGGCCCCTAGTTTTAATTATTCTTGGGGCCACGATGATTTGGAAAAGATCCTAAAAACCGATTCGTTTCAAAACGAGTCCGCCCAATTTTTTTGCTAACGGTAGGCCAACCCTTTTAGCCAAGGGAAAGCCTACCTTTTTTATTAGGGGAAGAGTTACTTTGTCGGCGAGGGCTGGACCTAATCGCTGAGCGAGTTGTGGCGCGAAGTTTCGAGCGAAAGGTGTCCCCAATTCTCGGGCAAGGGTAGGACCGTAATTTTGGAGAAGCCTTAAGCCTTGTTGTTGAAGAAGAGAACTTAGAGATAAGTTGCTGTTTTCAAGAGCATTTTCAGAAGATTTCGCTGGGGAATTCTGAGAAGGCTTTGGTTTTCCAGTCGGCCTTATGATATTAGGTGTTTTTTGATTAACTGTTGTCTGGGGGGTGCTTTGCAATCTTTTATCCGTACTGGACTGTGGTGCACTATTAGGATTTGCGGGTAGGGGATTAGAACTTAGCGGGGATTGTTGCTGAGAAGTTAGTGAAGACGGTGTAGATGGTGCAAGCGGAAGATTATATATATTATTTTGAAAGAATCGAGAGTTGGCTTGAGGGGTGCCCAAGGAATTGCCTTGTGGTTTGGCTGGCGAGAAAAGGTGCATATTTATTCCCTCCTTATGGAAAACACCATTGTCGACTTACCCAATGTTCTAATCCACAATATTCGAGTTATATGGTAAAGGTTACCAATGGACTTAGCAGTACAACTATAATTCGTAATGAATGCTTCGAGATATATCTCACAATCGTTTCCAGAAAAACACTAATGACTTTATAGGTGCATCTGATATATCATTGGTATTGCGGACAGGCAATCATTAAGTATATCAACAGTGTATATTATAATTAGCAGATTTAGATATACTGTGTACTTCGTGATTTGCATGCAGCAATAATCATAAATAATTACAATTATAGGGGGAAATTCTTCGAATGAAAAAGACAAGAGCTCGTGTTTTATCCAGTGCAATTGTTGCAACTATGGTATTAGGCACTGCATTTCCGGCTGCTGTTTTAGCCGACACCCAGGTTCCTGCCGGTGAAACAAAGAGTTCCGTTGATCGTTTATATGGTGAGAATCGTTTTGAGACAGCAGCAAAAGTAGCAATTGAAGGATGGGAAGATTCTAAAGTTGCAATCCTGGCTTCTGGTAAAAAAGAGAACCTCGTGGATGCCCTGACTGCCGCACCCTTTGCTAAGTCTGTGGATGCACCTATTCTATTGACCGATGGGGCAAAGATTCCTGAGGCCACTATCAAGGCGCTTAAGGCCTTAAAAGTTGAAGAAGTTTATACTGTAAGCGGTGCAATTAAAAAGGAAGCTTTAGAGAAGGCTTTCAAAGATAATGAGTTAGAAATTGTAGTTAAAGAGGAGTTAGGTGGCAAGGACCGCTTTGAAACGGCAAAAAATATTGCAGAACAGCTTGAAGGGGTACAAGGGGTTATGGTAACCACAGCCTTTAAGAATGCTGATGCTCTTTCTGTTGCCTCTATAGCGGCTGCGAAGAATATGCCGATTCTTTTAGCCCATCCGAATCAAGGTTTGGAAGCACAGGCAGAATATTTGGATAGCATCAAAGATCAAGTGAAGAAAACCTACGTTCTCGGTGGGGAAACCTTGGTCAGTAAAAAAGTTTATGAGGAATTGCCAGGAAAAGATGGCGAAAGTAAGATTCGTATTTTTGGGGATGATCGTTTCGATACGAACCTGAAAGTTTTAAAGACCTTTTCGGATCTGAAATATGACAAGGTTTATGTAGGCAATGGTTTTGATAACCATCTTGTGGATGCTCTGGTTGTATCTGCTCTTGCAGCAAAAACAAATTCTCCGATTGTCTTGACTGATAATAGTCTCAGCAAAAAAGTAGAAGACTTCTTGCTTCCTAAACTAGGGCAAAAGAGCATCGTAGCCCTCGGTGGATCGACGGTTGTCACTGATAAAGCTCTCACCTTTAATCATGTTCGTCCCCAAGACTTCGGTGTTATGCAGTTTTCGGGTGTGAATGGCTATAATGTTGGTCTCCAAATTGTTGATGGAACTGCAAGGGATTTAAAGAGTGTTGAAGTTACCCTTTATAAGGGGGACAACATCCTTGCAAAAAACACCAGCTTGGATAAACTCTTTAACTCATACCCTGATGCTACACAACTTTCTACTCCCTTTAATATTGACGGAAACTTCGCTGCTGATGGATTCTGGACCTATGGCAAGTATAATGGGACAGTTCTTGATGTTCCCAATAAAGCTGTCATTAAAGTGACCTATTCTGATGATCGTGTTTTCGAAATAGTGAATACCAATCTTACTGGAAATCCTGAAGATCTGAACAAAGAAGCTCTCAACCATGTTAAGGCTGAAGATTTCGGTGTAATGCAAAGCTCTGGAGTTAACGGATACAGTGTTGGCTTCTCCTTAGTGGACAAACTCCCTGTAGATTTAAAGAGCATTGAAGTGAGTTTGGTTAAAGTAGAAACCAGCAAAGATGAAAAAACAGAAGAAGAGCAAGTTACCGAGACAGTCTTGGTTACCAACATGGCTACTCGTGCTAAGAACGCAAAGCTCTTCGAATTGACTGGTAAACAACTTTCTTCTCCCTTTAACATTGATGGATCCTTTGAGGAGGATGGTTACTGGACTTATGGTGAGTTTAAGGGAACAGTTGAAGATGTCCCAACCAAAGCTGTAATCACCATCGAATATCAGGATGGACGCAAATTCACGGTTCAAAGCACTGAGTTAACCGGAGATGTGAAGCTTCTGGATGACCCTACCATCACTTCTGGATTAGCTAAAGCGTTAACTGTTGGTGAAACTGCTGATTTCGAAGTGACCACTGCTCCAAACAGCTTTGCGGCTGAGCCTGCAGCAGCTAATGCCAAGGTTCTTGTCAAGGTGACTTTAACTGAAGGGGACAAGGAAAAGGTGGCTCTTCAATACCTTGAAAATGACGGAACCTATAAGGCTCTTACTTTAGATGAAAAAGGTAGTGCTCTTTATGGTCCTGCAACAGGATTCCCTTTCATCAATGGTGCAAGTCAATTCAAAGTCGCTTTTAGTGAAGCGGGCACCTATAAGTATGCTTTAGAAGTTATAACGGTTGTCGCAGATGGCCAAGAAAATGAAGTCCTTGCTTTCACCACGGGTGAAGTAGTCGTCACTGCAGCGCCTGCAGAGAACAACGAGTAAAACTATAATAGAAAACAGATGTATCACGATCTAAAATAGAATCAGATTGTGGAATTCGAAAAAGGAGGGGGCTACCCCTCCTTTTTGCTTATCAGGTTTCTATGCGACTCTTAGCCCGAACCGGCTAGAATTTCTGTTCATTCTTCACTAAACCGAGTTTCCATTGCCATTGCCATATATCCACCCCGTTCCGGTGGCATTAGGCACCCTTAGCGAGCCGCTAAAGGTGCGCTTCGCCAGTAATTTGATACAGGGGTGCCTGCATAGCCAATCTCTAGGTTTCTTGCCAGCTCAGGATTGAGGCAGACAAGATCATCCCGACCGAGTTCTTGAATGCTCTTTTTCCCCATGGCTTGTAGGGCCATTTTCATTTCTTCTTGGCAAGAAATCAGGAAGTTAGCAAGATGTTGGCTTCCTTCCTCAATATCGAGTTCATTAGTTAGTGCCCCGTTATACAAAGCAAGCTGATGAGCAGGGTGTTGAGGTAGGGCTTTAGTCATCTGCTTTTGTAGAGTGGCTATGATGGCAATAGAACCTATGTATACGGCATCTGCGCCTAACGCTAAAGCTTTTAGCATTTCACCCGGTGTACGGAAGCCACCGGCAGCGATTACAGTGAATTTATCGCGGAGGTTTTGTTCACGGAGCCAATGAATGGTTCTGCCCAAACCAAAGAGGGTAGGTAGGCCCATATCATCTTCCAAAGTAGGAGCAGCAGCAGCAGTTCCACCTTCTTGGCCATCGATGCATATGAAATCAGCCTCTGTCTTGGCGATGACTTCAAGTTCTCTTTCCATGAAGTGAGTAGCTGCTATTTTAATTCCAACCGGAACGGAATAGTCTTGTTTCAACTTTTTAATGAGTTTAACTACGTCATCTGGTGAATTAACCTCGGGTAAGCGAGAGTGTTTTCCTGTGCTTCCGCCCTCTTCGATTTTCCATAGTGCCCGCAAGTGTTCATCCATTTCATCTTCCTTCACAGAAGAAGCAACGGCGCCTCCCCAAGCACCTTGTCCCAGTTGAACTTCAATAGCATCCACCAGCTCCAGCTGTTCTGGGGTATTGAGCCAGCCACCGCGGTTGTACTGACCGATCAAGAAGTCGGCGGCTTCCCGTTCCTCTTCAGATACAGCGGATTCGCCAGTATTGGTAGCTGTTCCGGCCATGGAGGCTCCTTTGGCAAGAGCTATTTTCATGGGCAGATTCAGAGATCCTCCATAGGACATACCAGTGATTAAAATGGGAGTATCCAACTTGAGAGGTTTTTTGGCATGGGGACCGATAACCACTTTGGTTTCAAGGGTGGTATCGTCTGGGGTAGGAAGTTGAAAGAGTTGTCTAGGGTTGAGCAAGAGTTGTTCCCATGGAGATAAACGCAAGGGACTTCCCAGAGGTCTTGAGAGGGCTTTGCCTGTCTCAGCCCGAATCCCCGCCTCGATCACAGCCCTTAAACTCAGTTTTTCAAAGGTTGTGGTCATGACCATAGGATTATTGGGATAGGATTCGGTGAGCATATTTTCTAACATAGCATCGGTTAAAGGATTCATGAGGCGAAGCATCAATTCGTTAAGCATATTTTTACACCTTCTTCTACAAAGTTAGTTTAGTATGTGCATTTTGAGATTTTTTATGGGTAAAAAAATAGCCACGACTAAATCGTGACTGCATAGGGCAATAGTTTACATATGGGTGCATAAAGCACAATTTTAGTACAAAGAACAAGTACACTTTGCTGCGAAGGGAGGATATTAGTCTACTAAAGCAATGGTTTCTATTTCGATAATAGCATCCTTGGGGAGTCTAGCAACTTGTACGGCAGAGCGTGCCGGTGGATTCGCGGGAAAAAAGGTTCCATAGATTTCGTTCATGTCTGCAAAATCATTCATATCTCTTAGGAAAACAGTAACCTTAACGACTTTATCCATCGAGGCACCAGCGCTTTCTAAGATGTTCTTTACATTTTCCAAGGACTGTTGAGTCGCTTTACGAATATCGCTTTCTAATTCACCAGTAGCTGGATTAAGAGGTAATTGGCCAGAAGTAAACACCAAGTTGCCGGCTTTAATTCCTTGAGAATAGGGTCCGATGGCTGCGGGAGCCTTATCAGTGTGTAAAACCTTTTTGGACATAGATGAACCTCCAATTCGAAATGCTTTAGATTAATTTTGTATAAAATTAGCTTGGTCGCGTTGATAATGATTCTATTATAACACCAACCGAGGGTAGACATCCATTAAGATGGCAATATTTGACGAAACGTGTTTAGTTGAAGTCGGTATCCAAACCTGATGGGGCGCAGTGATAGGAATCATTGCACCCCAATTGCTTTAATCAAGTAATGTAGAAAAAAATAAGCTAGCGTTTTCACGTTAGCTTATATAGAGGGTAGAGATCATGGCATGATTATAGTCTAAATAACATCTTGGTATAAGAAGGCAACGGCCACATTTCATAGTCCACCAGAACTTCCAGATGGTCGACGATTTGGCGTAACTCGTTCATAGTCTTGAAGACTAAATCGCGGTATAAGATGCCTTGTCTATAGGCGTCTCCATGAAGCTGTTTTGCTGCTGTGGTTGCATCTTGTAAGTCTTTGATTATAAGGCCAAGGTCTTTAAGCAAGGGGGCGATTTCGTTGAGCAAATCTTTCTGTGCTGAAACATCTGCTTTCGGATCTGCAGTGCGAATCGTATTAATAGAGTTCGCCAGCTCAGTTGAGTATCGAACAACAGCGGGGAGGACCTGGCGTTTAGCCACGTCAATCATGGTGAGGGCTTCAATATTAATAGTTTTGGAATATAGCTCAAGATAGATTTCGTAGCGAGAGTGAAGTTCTGTGTGACTGAAGACCCCATGCTTTTTGAAGAGATCAATGGTTTTGTTACTGATTAATGCGGAAATAGCTTCCACTGTGGAAGTGAGATTGGGTAAGCCTCGTCTCTCAGCCTCCTTAACCCACTCTTCGGAATAACCATTGCCATCGAAGATTACTCGGGAATGATTGATGGCGACTTCTCGTAGAATAGCTTGAAGCTCACTATGGAAGTCATCAGCTTGCTCTAAGCGATCTGCCATTTGGGAAAGAACTTCAGCCACAATGGTGTTGATTATCACATTGGGACCTGCAATGGAAAGGGAAGAGGGTACCATGCGGAATTCAAATTTGTTACCTGTAAAAGCAAAGGGGGAGGTCCGGTTGCGGTCTGTAGAGTCCTTGGGCAGGGAAGGTAGAGTTGATACTCCAATGGTCATTTGACCTCCCTGTTTGGAGGTATTGGGTTTGCCGATTTTTAGCTGTTCAATAATATCAGATAATTCATCACCAAGGAAGATGGAGATAATGGCGGGTGGTGCTTCATTGGCTCCCAGTCGATGGTCATTGCCAGGGTTGGCCGCAGATGCCCTGAGAAGTTCAGCGTTATCATCAACAGCTTTAATAACGGCGCAAATAAATGTCAAGAACTGTGCGTTCTCATGAGGAGTTGTGCCCGGTTCGAGTAAGTTCGCGCCTTCATCTGTGCTTAAAGACCAATTGTTGTGTTTGCCTGAACCATTCACACCAGCAAAGGGTTTTTCATGGAGGAGACAAGCAAGGGCATGGCGATTAGCAACCTTATGCAAGGTATCCATAATAAGTTGATTATGGTCGGTGGCAATATTGGTTGTAGCAAAAATTGGAGCAATTTCATATTGGCCAGGAGCAGCCTCTTTGTGTTGGGTTTTGGCAGGAACCCCCAGCTTCCATAACTCAATATTGACCTCTTGCATAAAGGCTGTCACGCGCTCATTGATACTGCCAAAATAATGGTCCTCCATTTCCTGACCTTTAGGAGGCAATACGCCAAAAAGAGTGCGGCCTGTAAGCATGAGGTCTAAACGTTTTTGATGGTATTTCTTTTCAATAAGGAAGAATTCCTGCTCGGCACCAACAGTGGGAGTAACCCGTTTAGCAGTGCTATTACCAAATAAACGGAGTATTCTTAATGCTTGTTTCGAGAGAGTTTCCATAGAACGCAAAAGCGGTGTTTTTTTGTCTAATGCTTCACCTGTATAGGAACAGAAGGCGGTAGGGATACAGAGTATAACCTTGCCTGCATCCTCGCGCAGAAAAGCGGGAGAGGTGCAATCCCATGCTGTATATCCTCTGGCTTCAAAGGTGGAACGGATACCACCATTAGGAAAGGAGGAAGCATCCGGTTCGCCTTTAATCAGCTCTTTGCCGGAGAATTCCATAATCACTCGTCCATCAGCAGTAGGAGAGATAAAAGAGTCGTGCTTTTCTGCAGTATAGCCAGTCATGGGTTGGAACCAATGGGTATAATGTGTTGCGCCATTTTCGATGGCCCAGTCCTTCATGGCATTAGCGACCACTTCAGCGACCTCTAGTTGCAAGGGAAGGCCTTCATCGAGGGTCTTATGGAGCGCTTTATAAGTGTTCTTGGGTAACTTCTCCCGCATAACCGTATCATTAAATACATTTTTTCCGAAGAAATCCATTCTTTTATCCTCCCTTAATCCGGCTAAACAAAGAAAAAGACCCTCATAGGACTCTCTGCTCAGAAAATCTCTATAGAGCGTCTTTGCTCACGAATACCTTATCCTATAAACTATCATATCTTTTTTCAAAATACAAGATGTTTAACAGACAATTGAATAGTTTGTTACAATTCTCCTCTAGTATTAATATAATATGTCCGTTTCATATTACATTAAGTATAGTTTTCTCCTTTTAGAAGATAATAAATTTGTCTGCTTAGCAATTAAAAGGAGGGTGTCGTTATGTTTAAACACATCAAGGATATGGAATACACAGTGCATGTTGATCGCCCCGATCCCCGGTTTGCTAATCTATTGCTCGAGCAATTTGGGGGTCCCCATGGTGAACTAAAAGCTGCAATGCAGTATTTCTCCCAGGCTGTGGGGTGCAACAATCCTCAGATTCGGGACATGCTACATGATATTGCAGCAGAAGAGCTGAGCCATTTCGAGATGGTAGGGGAATGTATCGCTATGCTACTTGGTCCAACAGATAAAGTGTCTCGGGATTTTCCTGCTATACATATGGCGCTCTTATCTGGAGGCCCGCCTATTACGAATTGTATGGGAGCTCCCTGGACTTCGGCATATATCGAGACCTCCGGCGATCTTTATACGGATTTGGCTTCTAACTCGACAGCAGAGCTTCGTGCTAAGCTAATATATGAACGCTTATTGCAGCAAACCGATGATGCAGGAGTCAAAGATATGGTTCGTTTTCTTCTTAGTCGGGAAGAATCTCATAATTTCTCTTTCATGCAAGCAATTGAAACCCTTAAAGGCACCGGGACAGATGCGAATTTCCGCGATTCCGAGTTCTCGAAAAAGTATATGAATTTATCTACTGGGGTGGGAGATTCTCGCGGGCCTTGGAATCAAGGCAATGGGATTCAATATGAAGAGTGCCCCAATGAGAAATATGGAGGACCCGCTCAATATGGTAAAGATCGCGGCGCGGACAGCAAAGGAGAGGTTGGCCCTGGCTATAACGATAAAACCAGAAATAACCCTCAATACACACAACCCAAACCAATAACGCCAAATGTACCGGGGCAAGAAAATCAAATGCATTAACCTCAGAAGTATCTAAAACGAGAAAATATACAGTAACAATGGATCATTTGACTGGAGGAATGGCAAATGGCTTGGCGAGAATCACGGCTTATGCAGGTTATATGGACCGTTCTAAGGGTCTATGTAGGATGGGAATGGTTTAGTCATGGCCTCGATAAAGTGTTTGGTGCAAGTTCTGCGGTTTGGGTTGGACCGCAAGCCGGTACGGCAGTGACGGGTTTTCTGAATGCTGCCTTAGCCAAGACGGGCGGTCAGCATCCGGACGTTCAAGGCTGGTATGGCACGTTCATCGAAAATGTTGCTTTGCCAAATGCCACTATTTTTGGTTACATTGTGGCTTGGGGTGAATTGTTAGTTGGGATAGGGCTAATTCTTGGTTTGTTTACTTCCCTTGCCCTCCTAGCTGCTATATTGATGAACTTAAGCTATCTACTAGCTGGAGCAGTCAGTACTAATCCTGTTATGCTTTTTTGGGAAGGTTTGCTTCTTTGGGCCGGTGCCGCTGCTTACTATTGGGGTGTGGATCGAGTCTTCCTCCCTCGTTGGAAGAAGTGGCGATTGGCAAAGGGATAGTAAAGCTGTTCACGTACGCAACAACGTAACTGAAAAGATGCTCTCTAGAGGTATGGAATTCAACCTATCCTCTAGGGAGCATCTTTAATATTAATCATATTTTATGATTATGTTTATGATCATGGTCGAGTGAATGTTTATGATCATGGTCGTGTGAATGATCGTGAGCATGGTCATGTGAATGTCCATGAGCGTGGTCGCCTGAGTGATCATGCTCGTGCCCGTGCTCATGCTCGAGGCCTAAGAAGTGCGCTAATCGATGCTCTTTATCAGGAAGGGTATCCATCCACCCGTCATTAGCATCGGCTTTGCTATCAAGTGTCTTGATATACGGCTTGATATCTAAGAGGGGAGTGCCATTATAGACATCAATACCGGAGATTAGAATCTCATGCCCCTCGATATTTTTCAGTTCCACTACACTTAAGCCGATTGGATTCGGGCGGCGGGGTGTACGACTGGCAAAAACTCCGACTTCCAACTCTGGGGCAAAGGGAGGGTTGATTTTTAAGCTCTGTTCAGAGACTTTGTCCAGATAGAATAGTACTGTAATATAGCGAAAAGACGCAAGAGAATCTAGCCCATCGGTATGTTCGGGATTAAGACTAATCCAAAACTCTCCAGGCGCATCTCGATGAGGTTGATTAGGTATCGGAAGAGAAGGAAGATAAGGGGTGTGAATAGTACCAATAGCTTGGAATTCGATTTTCATATCCATCAACCTTTCTCAAGAACGATGCGATGATTGAGTAAATTCATATCCTTAATGACTGCACGAATGAACTTTTGCTTGCCATAGATGTCGACGATTTTTAGGCCTTCTTCATGGGGTTCTATAATATCCACCGCTTCCATAAACAAAACTTCCTCCGCACCTTCTTTTAAATAAGCATTCGCTTCACACATTGCCATTCCTCCTTTAAATTGCTATGAAAAGACCATGGAGATGCCGTTAAAACGGTAAGACCTCCATGGTCTTTATTAATCCATTTTTTATATAGTCTTTATTCTCCATACTATTTAAATTTCCTTCTCAGATTTACATGTTTCTCAGTGAAATCGGGAATTTTAATAGATGTATTTAACAAGCTAATAGGGAGGTGTAATTTTATGCCAATGATTCATTTTGACGGTCCCGAACTTTCCATGGATCAGAAGCGGAGTCTAATTCACGGTATATCTCAAGCGGCTTCTCAAGCAACGGGTTTGCCTATGGCGTCTTTCACTGTTGTTCTCGACGAACATAAGTATAGTAATTTTGGTATTGGTGGAGATGTTTTAGTGGAGAGTCCATACTGGGATAAGGTCAAAGAGATTAAAGATTAAGAAGTCATCAAATGAAAGCCGGTGGGTAGCTGCCGGCTTTTTTATTTTGGGCCGAAGATACTATTGAAAAAAGATGACTTTTGTTGGATGATTAGGGAAACAGAGTGAAAAAAGAGAAGGTGTGAATATGCAGAAGAAATTGGAGAGCATCCTGCTAAAAAGAGATTGGTCTGGGGGCCGTGAGATTCTAAGAGAGAAAGATAGCATTCGAGGCCTCATGAGCAGGATTTATGTGAAGGATGGCTTGATGTTTTGGCGGGCTATAGAGGCCTTGGGTGTAGCTGCTGCTTTGGTAGAAGAGCAGAATAAGGGTTACGCCGCAGAGCTTATCAGGCGCTACTTCTGGTCCTTGAATGATGAATCCGGCGGAACGGCCTGGAATGCTTCCGAGGCGATTGGCAGCATCATGGCTCATAACCCGAAAGAATGCGGACATTTTAATTGGCAGTTGGCAAATCTCAGCGATGACGAAAGCTTGCAAGTGGGTGTTCTCTGGGGACTATGTAATCTTGCGATTGTCTTTCCAAAAGCAGTGGATCCGGTTTTTGAGAAAGTCTGTCCTTTTCTATCTGTAGAGAATGCCGAATTAAGGGGCTTAGCGGTATGGACTTTTTCCTTAATGGAGAATTATGCGCAGGCAAAAGAAATGTGGGTGATTCCTGAAGATCTAAAGAAAAGACTGGAACAGGATCATTCGATGCTCGAGATTTATATCGATGGTGAATTACTACCATTTAAAGTTTCAGAGTTGTTAAAAAAGGAAGTCATTACTTTTTACACTAAAGAGTTCCAGCAAGGAGACTTCACCTGGAGCATTTGTGTTGCCAGCTCACAAAGAGGTCTCTGTTGGTTGAGCATTGGTAACCCGGGAACAGAAGAAAGTGAACTTAGAGCCTGGGCTAAAAAGCAAGCGCCAGGGGCACTCGTCCTGTGGGGAATGCATCCTAATTGCGAAGTGATAACGCAATTGACTGAGTACTTTGCAGGAAGTCGTCAAGAATTCACTATCCCTATCGACTCACGTGGGACACCCTTTCAACGAAAGGTTTGGGAGGAGCTACGAAGAATCCCTTATGGGGAAACACTGAGTTATGGAGAAGTTGCTCGAAATGTAGGAAATCCTAAAGGCCCACGAGCTGTAGGCATGGCGAATAATAGGAATCCTATCGGCATCATTACCCCTTGTCATCGGGTGGTCGGAAAAAGCGGAGATTTGGTCGGCTATGCCAGTGGTCTTGATCATAAAGAACGTCTTCTTAGCTTGGAGGCTTCCCATTGCCAAGAATAGCAAGATTGGAACAAATGGTGTAATTATTAAGAACGGAGGGCGTAACTTTGAATGGGAAGGTGATGTTTCAAGGCTTAGTCCATATTGGGATTAAGACAGTGGATATGGACCGATCTGTGACCTTTTATAAGGATGTCTTGGGATTTGATCTCATCGAGAGAATTAAACCAGGAAAGGTTGAGCTTATTTTCATGAAATTTGGGGAGAATGTTATTGAGCTCATTGAGATTGATGACCAACGTAAATTTGAAGATGGTGTGATCAATCACCTTGCCCTAAAGGTTGAGGATATCTTCCAGGCAGTTACTTGGCTGAAAGACCACCATGTAGAATGTATTAATGAAGAACCTCGTGAAATGGGGGAAGGGCGCTTTAACTTTTTCTTTCGAGGCCCCTCTGGAGAAAAACTCGAACTTTATCAAGGTTAACTAGTAGTGAACTAAGGAAAATGGAGGCAATATTAAGTTGAGTTACCGAGATGAGGGCAAAGGGAGTTATAATTGGCAAAATGGTGAGAAACGTTATTATACCTTAAACCAGCATTTTCGCGATTTTTTTGGTGATAAGGTCTTTAAGGTATCACTGGATGCGGGATTTACCTGCCCGAACCGTGATGGTCGAGTAGGGCAAGGGGGTTGCATCTACTGCAGTGCGCGGGGATCAGGGGATTTTGCCGGGCAAGTAGACCAATCTATTCATGATCAGTTTCGTGTAGTTAAAGAAGTTATGAGTCATAAATGGTCTCAAGCCAAATATCTGGCTTATTTTCAAGCATATACCAATACCTATGCCCCCGTCGAACGCCTGCGAGCAGTTTATGAGCAAGCTTTGCAGGAGGAGGGGGTAGTAGGTCTGTCCATCGCTACCCGCCCGGATTGTTTACCGGAAGAGGTTTTGGATTATTTAGCAGAGTTGAATGAGAGGACCTATCTATGGGTGGAGTTAGGCTTACAAAGCATTCATGACCGCACCATGGCATGGGTGGGTCGGGGGCACACTTATGAGGATTTCCTGTTGGGGCTAGAAAAATTGCGCCAAAGAAATATTCGAGTATGTGCCCATTTGATTTACGGGCTGCCGGGGGAAACCATAGAGGATATGTTCGACTCTGCTCAAGCTGTCACCAAGCTCGATCTGCAAGGGCTCAAACTTCATCTTCTCCATGTCCTGCGGGGAACACCAATGGCCAAATTATACGAAGACAATCCGTTTCCTATGCTTACTCAGGAAGAATATATTCAGCTGATTTGCAATACCCTAGAAATTCTTCCTGCCCAGATGGTGATACACCGTTTAACAGGAGACGCTCCGCGGCAGGATCTAATTGCCCCCCTCTGGAGTCTCAAGAAGTGGGAGATTCTCAACGGTATTGATCAGGAGTTAGAAAGACGTGGAACTTGGCAAGGGAAGAAGCTATAACAAAAACAAACGACTAACCTGCTGATCTCCTTATTGGAGGGCAGTTTAGCCGTTCAATAGCATCCTTTCATTAAAGGAATTCTGAGCATTGATTAATTAAGTTGGCAGTCTTTACGTAATTAGCTGTACTAATGATTAGGGTAATGAACAATTTTTCCTTCCCAAGTTCTTAATATAGCTTCATGCTCATTAAGGGAAACAAGGTATTGAGGTAGAATTGGAGTTTTACCACCCCCACCTGGAGCGTTTATAATATACGTCGGAATTGCCATACCGGAGGTGTAGCCACGTAAGTGATCCATAATCTTTAAACCGTCTTGAATACGGGGAATGAAGTGACTTGTCCCTTTGACATTTTTGGCATGGAAAATATAATAGGGTCGTACCCGTATCTTAAGAAGCTCTTGGTTAAGTCGTTTCATAATATCGGGTTGATCATTAATCCCTTTGAGGAGAACAGCTTGATTGCCTAAGATGACACCGGCCTTAATTAATCGGTCAGCAGCTTTCTTGGTTTCTTCGGTCACCTCTTTGGGATGATTGAACTGAGTATTGATATAAAGGGGTGGATATTTTTCAAGAATCTTACATAGGTTTTCGGTGATTCGCATGGGAAGAGTTACGGGGACCCGAGTACCGATGCGTTTGATCTCTACATGCGGAATTCCATGCAATTCTCCTAAAAGCCAATCCAGCATTTGATCGCTGAGGAGAAGGGAGTCGCCCCCCGTTATCAAGACATCGCGAATTTCTGGATTAGAGCGTACATAGTCTAAGGCTGCCTCCAGATTAGCGCGGGTTTCATGGAGATCCGTTTCTCCAATATTCCGACGGCGTTGACAGTGCCGGCAGTACATGGCACAAAGATTAGTAACATTGATAATTAATCGATCAGGATAACGGCGCGTGATACAGGGTGCAGGAGAAGTAAACTCTTCACCCATGGGATCTTCTTCCCCAGATGAATCACGGATTTCTTGAATAGAAGGAAGACTTTGCAAGCGGATGGGATCTTGAGGATCATCCTTATCGATCAGGCTCAGATAATAGGGAGAAACCGCCCAACGATAGGCTTTTCCGACTTCGCTAATCTCATGAATTTGTTTTATTGTCAGTGGCAATAGATTGCTTAGGGTTTCTGGATTTTGAATGCGGTTTTTGAGTTGCCACCGCCAATCCTGCCAATCATCAAGGTTAGCATCGAATTGCCCCAGAATAATATCTCGATTCTTATTGTATTCCTCGCTTAAAGCAAGACCACTAGGAATTGTTTCTTTGCATTTAAAGTAAGGCTGAGCCATTTGCTTTAATTCTAAGGCCCTTGCCTGTGAAGCTTCTCTAGGGTTAGGGGGTAGGAATTCCACTGCCATAATGTTTACCTCCTCTATTCGTACTCGAGAGCTAAGAAGTTTCTTTAGGCCAAATAAAAAAAGAACCGATACGGTCCCCAAAGCAAAGCATTATACATAAATAGGTGTGCTTTCACCCTTTCATGTGTCTCAGTGCTGACGAGGTTAGCTGACGGATTCGAGCTGAAACATGCTCTACGCTAAGAAGCGATTCACCCCAATATTGGTTCCCCCGTTTTCCCTCTGGGAAATTAAGCCTTATGAAGTTGCATAACTAACAACTTAATAGTAACATATGGGTTGGTGGCGGTCAATTACAGATTTGTGTTCATCTAAACTTTTTTGTATTACTGCGGCTGGAATTATAACTAACTGCGCTTAGTCAGGGCTCGAAGAAGATGGTTGATATGGAGTAAGATAATATGTGTTGAAAAAGCTATAGTAGGTAGTAGTCATTGTTACTAAAAGATATGGAATCAAGGAGAGGAATCATATGGATCATCAAGCACGTTATCAGGAAATTGCAATAGATATTGCTCACTCCATCGTTATGGGAGAATATCGAGAAGGTGAAAAGATTCATGGGCGTTCAACCTTAGCAGGGCGTTATAATGTATCTCCGGAGACGATTCGGCGATCTATTGCCATCCTTCAAACCATGGGTGTCGTGATGGTGAGTCAAGGAGTAGGGATTACAGTAGTCTCCAAAAGCATGGCAGAGAAATTCATGCGAGGATTTGACCAGAAAGCAGAAATTCAAGTTTACTTTGATGAGATGAAGAAATTAATGGAGCAGAGACGGGAGATCGATGTAAAAATCGATGCCTATTTAACGAAGATCGTCAATTATACGGATCGCCTAGCTAGCCGGTGGATGGATGTGGCCGAAATCGAGATCGTCCAAAGGTCAAGTGCTAAAGGGAAAACCTTAAGTGATTTGAAATTGCGAGAGAGAACCGGCTTGACTGTAGTTGCCGTAGTGAGAAGTGGGATTGAACAGTTCTCGCCGGGTGCAGAGTTTGTCTTAGCTGAGGGAGATATACTTTTAGTCGTAGGATCTGAGCAAGGCAAGGAAAAGCTCCAGAAAATCCTCAGTGAAGATACAGGAAGCGAAATCGCGTCTGTCGAATAGACTAATAATTCGAGATGAAGATGAGGGATGATGGATGGTCTTTCAAACCTGTGTTATTTTAGGTGCTGAATTGACACTTGTCCTAGTGACAGGTGAAATGAAACTCCTTATTCCTTTCTTAATAGGCAATACATTTTTTCTACTCTATAAAATAAATGTACAAAATAAAATGACTGCTCGCAAAGCTACGGAACGCAATGCTGAGCTAAGTTTTAAGATTGCCAATGAGACCCTGCCTTATTTGCGCAGAGGTCTAAATGTCCAAAATGCCGAATCGATAGCTAAGATCATTCAAGAGATCGGTCAAGTTGCCGCGGTTTCCATTACAGATTGTGAAAAGCAACTGGCATACTTAGGTGCCGGTTGTGACCAACATCATCCAGGAGATCGTATCCTTACCCGGGCGACCCTTGATGTGATCAAAACAGGCTCCTATAAAATCGTTAGAACACAGAAAGAATTAAATTGCCCTCGCCAAAATAGTTGTGACTGTCCTTTGGCGGCGGCTGTCATTGTTCCGTTGCATTGTCAGGGTAAGGTTGTGGGGACCATGAAGCTGTATGAAACGAAGGATGGGCACATCTCGCCGGACCTAATTCGCTTAGCCATAGGAATGGCGCAGTTGTTGGGGATTCAGATCGAGTTAGCTGAACTGGATCATCAGGCCAAGTTAGCGGCGGAAGCCCAGTTGAATGCCTTGCAAGCCCAAATCAATCCCCACTTCTTTTTTAATGTACTCAATACCATTATCGCTACTAGTCGTACCAGTCCCAATCGATCACGGCGATTGTTGATTCATCTGGCGGAGTTTTTTCGTAAGGCCCTCAAATCTCATGGAACCTTGATTACCTTGCGGGAGGAAATGAGTTTTGTTAAGACCTATTTGATCTTAGAAAAAGCACGCTTTGGCCGCAAGCTATATTTTCTGGGCGAGATTCCTGAGGAACTAATGGAGGCGATGGTTCCTCGTTTAAGCATTCAGCCTCTGGTAGAAAATGCAGTCAAACATGGAATCGGTGAGAAGATTGGCAATGGCATTGTTTCTGTGAAGGTTGAACGCAGAGAGCAGGAACTTTACATTGACATAGCTGATGATGGGGTGGGGATTCAACCGGACCGTTTACAAGATGTATTGAAACCTGGGGTAGGATCGGGCAATGGGGTCGGTATGGCCAATGTCCATGAACGTTTACTTGGTTATTACGGTGAAGAGTATGGCTTGCAGATTCGGAGCCAGCCACATGTGGGTACAACAGTGACCATGCACTTACCACTCTCTTTTTTAGATGAGGAAGATGAATCAGAAATGATCTAGAGCGTGGGGGCAATTGTGTATTCTTTTGGGGGGTTCAATATGTTTCCAGGGATAGATATTATAGGAATTCAACGTTTTACCTCAGCATGTGAGCGGACGCCCAAGCTACAAGAGCGTCTATTTACACATCGTGAAATTATGGAGTTGCAAGCTAAAAACATGACAAGCTGGGCGGCTCATTTTGCGGGTAAAGAGGCAATTTTGAAAGCCTTAGGGACGGGATTAAGAGGTTTATCCTGGCATGATATAGAAATTCTCAGCAACGATTTAGGAGAACCTGTGGTCTCCTTAACAGAGAGGGCTGAGCAATTCGTTCGGGCTCGGGGTGGGACCCAAATTCGGCTCAGTCTTTCCCATGAAAAAGAGTATGCAATAGGAATGGCCATACTCTACTAAAGAGAGATAAGCCATAATGAGGAAGAAGAGGAACTACGAATCTTGATTCAGGATGCGGGGGTAGAGATCATGCGGGTGGTCAGCGCCAAACAGATGCGAGAAATAGAAGATCGTGCTATCCGAGAATTTGGCATACCAAGCCTATTGCTCATGGAAAACGCAGCTTTGGCTGTGGTGCAGGAGGTACGTCACCTTCTTGGCCTTCGTCAAAAGCAATTGACGGAAGGGAAGGTTACTGTTTTTGTCGGCAAGGGCAATAATGGGGGAGATGGATTAGCCGTTGCTCGCCATCTCAGCATTTTAGGGATGGATGTCATCGTGTATTCCTTTGCTGGGGCTGAGGAGTTCAAAGGTGATGCAGCACTCAATTACCGTCTTTACCAGAACACGGGAGGCAAACTATTTACCATCGATGGAGAGAAACAGCTCCGACTTGTAAGGATCTCCCTAACCCAAGCGGATGTAATCATTGATGCTATTTATGGTACGGGTTTTCGGGGGGCCTTACCCAGTTTGATTGAAGGCTACGTGGAAGAAATTAATCGAGCTCAGGCCCCGATAATCGCTGTGGATATTCCTAGTGGTGTCGAAGCAGATACAGGGAAGGTATACCGCCAAGCAATCCTAGCCCAAGAGACATTGACCTTCGGCTTGCCTAAGCTTGGGCATTTTTTAGGAGCCGGTCCTGAGTATGCTGGTCGAGTGATTGTCGATCCTATCTCTATTCCGGAGAGGTTTTTAGAACATGAAACCCTAACCACATTTGTTTTAACGGAGGAAATCCGCAAACTTTTACCCGTGCGTCGATTCCAAGGTCATAAGGGAACCCATGGCCGAGGGATTTTGGTGGCTGGTTCGGAGGGTATGACTGGAGCAGCCTTATTGGCAGGTAAGGCTGCACTGCGCTCAGGGATAGGACTCTTACAGATGGTTGTTCCCCAAGGACTTGCCCACGGGATCGATCTAGCCTTAAAGGAGGCCACCGTTTGGGGGGCGGAAGGAGAAAAATCTCTCAACGACAATGCCTGGTCAGTGATTTGTGAACGGGCAGAAAACGCTCAGGCCTTAGCCATAGGCCCAGGGTTAGGTCAAGAGTCAGAATTTCTTCAGGTCATAGAGGAAGTTTTACGCAATCTGCCTCTTCCGGTAATTCTTGATGCTGATGCCCTGAATATAGTGGCGAAAGAACCGGGAATTTTGGGTTGGCGGCAGGGGAGAGGGCCCTTAATTTTGACTCCCCATCCGGGGGAGATGGCTCGTCTCTGCGGTTGCTCTACAGAAGAAGTTCAGGCAAATCGGCTTGAATTGTCCCTCGCCAAGGCTGTAGAATGGGAGAGCATCATCGTTCTAAAAGGAGCTGTCACGATTATTGCCGCCCCTGATGGACGGGCTTTCCTTAATCCTACGGGAAACCCTGGACTAGGAACGGGAGGTACGGGAGACGTACTCACCGGAAGCATCCTAGCCTGGTTAGCTCAAGGGGTGGAGCCCCTTACAGCAGCTTGCTTGGGAGTATATCTTCATGGGATGGCCGCTGATCTATTGGCAGGAGAATTTGGTTGGAGTGGTTTTACAGCAAGTGAGGTAGCGGACGAGCTACCTAAGGCACGGAGACGCTTAGAAAATAATCAATAAGGATGAGACATCATGGATATTAGACGACCAGTTTGGGCTGAGATTGATTTATCGGCGCTGCAAAGGAATTATGACCGAATTGCGACATTGACGAGCAGTGAAATGATGCCCATTGTCAAGGCTGATGCCTATGGACATGGGGCTTTACAAGTGGTGCAGGCGCTTTATGAAAAAGGTGCCCGGCGTTTTGGAGTTGCCCTATTAGAGGAAGCGATCGAGCTAAGAAAGGCTTTTCAGGATATTAAGCTTGTGTTAATTGGAACACTACCCATGGATTCCATAGAGATGATTGTTAAAGAAGGGATCATCTGTGGGGTGTATCGCTTGGAGCAAGCAGTGCTCTTATCGAAAGAAGCTAAGAAACAAGGCAAGCAGGCTGTCATTCATCTGAAGGTAGATACAGGAATGGGGCGAATAGGCTTTCGAGAAGAAAACTGGGAGGAGCTTTTCGACTGTTTGAAGCTACCGAATCTTTTTGTCGAAGGGATTTTTACCCATTTCGCCACAGCCGATCATGCTGATTTAGGGTTTGCACAGGAACAATTAAAGAAGTTTTTGGAGCTAACTGACAAGATAAAGACCAAAGGGGCCCATATACCGATTCGTCATGCCGCAAATAGCGGAGCATTGTTGCAATTGCCGGAAGCTCATTTGGATTTAGTACGGCCAGGAATTATCCTCTATGGACTTGCCCCCTCCCAATATATAGGTAAAGATATCGGACTTGAACCTGTACTTTCGTGGAGAGCAAGGATCAGCCATATTAAGACAGTTCCTCAGGGAGAAACTATAAGTTATGGTAGGACCTTCCGAACGGCTTATCCTACTCGAGTGGCAACCATCCCCTTAGGCTATGCCGATGGATTGCGAAGGAGTCTTTCTAATCGAGGCGAGGTTCTCGTCAAGGGAAGACGGGCTACAATAATTGGTAGAGTATGCATGGATCAGACTTTGCTGGATGTCTCGAAAATTCCGGATGTTCAAATGGAAGACGAGGTCACGCTATTAGGCACTGATGGCTACGATCGAATTGATGTCGATGAAATGGCGAGCTGGCTTAATACTATCAACTATGAAATTGTTTGTGGAATAGCGAAGCGGGTACCGAGAGTCTATCGAAAATAAGCATACTAAAATGCCTCACATCCTACGCTAGCGTAGTGATGGGAGGCATTTTAGTATGCGGCAAGAAATGCAAATTGTCTGAAATAATTTTCTATTTAGAATCGTTATAAGCTTAACGGAATTTGCAAAATAGAAACTTCTGGAAAATCCATTGCTAACCTCAATCTTCTATGTTATCTTTAATGCATAGAGTGCGTTTCACATAGTGAATGGAGGTTTTGTATGATGAAACAAGACAGAAATATAAAAAAGAAAGTTTTTATCTCAGGAAGGGTGCCCAAGGTAGCATTTCAACTTCTTTCCCAAGAATTTGAGGTGACGATGCATGATGATCTTCGACTATTGCGTAAAGAAGAAATTTCAAACGGACTAGAAGGCAAGGATGCCTTACTTTGTCTGTTATCGGATTCCATTGATCGTGAAATTATCGCAGCAAATCCTGAGTTAAAAGTAATTGCCAACTATGGCGCGGGCTTTAATAATATTGATATTGAGACCGCGGGCAAACTGGGCATACCGGTCACGAATACGCCGGATGTGTCAACTGCGGCAACAGCTGATTTGACGATGGGTCTAATCCTAGCCCTCGCCCGTAGAATTGTCGAAGGAGATAAAGAGACCAGAGCCGGACGTTTTCAAGGCTGGGCACCCCTTTACCATCTTGGAGTCGAAGTCACGGGAAAAACGCTTGGGATTATTGGCATGGGGAGTATCGGCCAAGCGGTTGTCAAAAGGGCACAGGGATTCGATATGAAGATTATCTACAATAGTCGTACGCGACTCTCCAAGCAAAAAGAAAAAGAGCTCGGAATTAGCTACGGGACCTTTGAAGAAGTCATGGGGCAAGCAGATTTTATCAGTCTGAATTTAAGCTATGGTCCGTCAACACACCATATGATTAACGCCCAAGCTTTGGCGATGATGAAAGAAACGGCTTACCTCATCAATGCAGCCCGGGGGCCTTTAGTAGATGAACAAGCCCTCCTTGAAGCCTTGCAGCAGGGAAAAATCGCCGGAGCCGCTTTAGATGTGTATGAGCATGAGCCTCAAATCACGGCGGGTTTGGATCAACTGGACCAAGTCATTCTTACACCCCATATTGGTAATGCAACGATTGAGACTCGCGAGGCAATGGCAGAAATCGCTGCCCGTAATATCATAGCTGTACTTCATGGGGAAGAGCCCCTGACCTGTATTAATGAAAAGCATCTCATACGGGGAGCGAATATCGCTGCTAAGTAAGGCACCATGAGCTTCAAGTCTACTTGATGTTAAAAATCACTAAATCTTCGGTTTGAAGGTTTAGTGATTTTGTTTATGTTCGTATACACTCTAGTTGTCCTTGAAGATTGATTTAAGGAGTTGGCAGGATGACATTTTCCCGGTGCTCGTATGATTTTTCTACATATCGATTGGCAGCGCCTTGAAGCGATTGGATCTCTTCCTTAGTGAGTTCGCGCACCACCTTAGCTGGAGAACCCATAATCAAAACTCCCGGTGGAAAGTGTTTGTTTTCAGTTATTAAGGAACCGGCCCCCACTAGAGAGTATTCAGCGATAACTGCACCATTGAGAATGATCGAACTCATGCCAATCATGGAACCTTTTTTGATAGTACAGCCATGGAGTGTTACAGAATGCCCCACAGTAACATCATCCTCAATAACTGCGGGATGACCACTATCGACATGAACGATTGATAAATCCTGAATATTGGTGCGGTTACCGATTGTAATTGAAGCTAAATCACCCCTAAGTACGGAATTGTACCAGATGCTGGATTCGTCACCAATTTGCACATCCCCGATGACTTTAGCCCCATCAGCAATGAAGGAGTTCTTACCCAGCTGTGGTTTTTTATCTTTGAAAGAATATAACATGGATTTCCCCTCCGTTTTTTGGTTGGACTAACCTTATTCTATACTAGAGATAGCCTTAAGCCAAATTTCTCAGTAAATTATTTTCGGTCCCTTTGCATATTTCTTGATATGCTTCCTTAAAGAGTGCTAAAATTGGGACATCGAATACAAAAATAACAAATCTTAAAATAAGAGGAGACACAGTTGTGAAACGAACGTGGCGCTTTTGGCTTGCCCTCTGGGCAGGTAAAGGAATAAGTAGCATCTTGCAGCTTCTGGGCAAAAAGGGGACAACCCTACCTGGAAAAATTGCTTTAAGCTTCGAACCCCATCTTATCGGCTTATTAGGCGTGGGTTTTACCGACGGGATCGTTATGGTGACGGGAACCAACGGGAAGACCACTACCGCCAATCTCCTTGCCCAGATTCTAAAAACGGCTGGAAAGACGTTCGCCTTTAATCAGGCAGGAGCCAATTTAGTCACAGGTATTACAGGAGCCATGCTGGCAAACACAGGTTGGGGAGGGCAAGCCCAGGTCAAGATGGCTCTCTTAGAGGTCGATGAAGCTACCGTGCCGAAATTCTGTCAACAGGTTATCCCACAGGTTGCGATCATAACTAACTTTTTTAGGGATCAGCTCGATCGCTATGGGGAATTGGATACCACTATTAAGCTAGTCCAAGACGCACTTCCCCAGGAAACGCACCTTATCCTCAATGCTGATGATCCTCTAGTGGCTCAGTTTGGACAGGGGAGACTACATACTCTGTATTACGGGGTGGAACGCACATCAGACAGTAAATCAGTGAGTACAGAGACTCGAGAGGCGAGGTTTTGCCCCCGTTGTGGAGAAGAGCTGAAGTATACTCTTTATCACTATGGACAATTGGGGAAGTATGCCTGCTCGTGCGGTTATATGCGACCGGAACCATCTGTTCTAGCTGAAGATGTTATAGCCAATGAGGGTGGAATCCAGTTTAAAGTCGAGCCCATCTTTTATTCGATAGCTCTTCAGGGCTACTATAATCTCTATAATGCTTTAGCCGCCCTGACCGCAGCTAAGCGGTTGGGCATAAAAGATCGGGAAATAGAACGTGGTTTGAGAGAATTTGTTCCCCAGGCCGGTCGTATGGAGCAATTTATTTTAACGAAGGGTCCCATCACTTTGACCCTAGTTAAGAATCCGACAGGCTTTAATCAAGTCATCCAAACTGTCTTAAACCGTAAGGAGCAACCGATACGGCTGCTGATTGGCATTAATGATCTAGCTGCAGATGGGCGGGACATCTCTTGGTTATGGGATGTGGATTTCGAACTTTTAGGCCAAGAAGAGGAGAGAATTCAAAGAATAATCTGCTTTGGTCTTCGCGCTGAAGATATGGCAGTTCGGCTTAAATATGCGGGAGTGCCGGTGAACAAGCTACACATTGAGCGTGAAATGAATAAAGCTCTTGATAAAGTGCAGGCTGACTCAGAGGGAACGGAAACAATCTTTATCCTACCGACTTATACTTTGCTTTTCCCAATTCGAGGGATTCTGGAAAACATGCAGATTAAAAAAGACAACCTAGGTGTCTCCGAGTATCAAAGGCAAAGAGGGGAGGGTTCGACTTGAAAATTAAACTCTGCCATCTTTATCCGGATTTGTTGGATCTCTATGGAGATCGTGGTAATATCATGGCCTTATCCGCACGTGCACACTGGCGGGGGCTAGATTTGGAAGTTCAAAGAGTATCCTTGGGGGAGAAAATCGACTTTCAATCCTTAGACATCCTGTTTATAGGGGGGGGCTCTGATCGAGAACAGAACATTCTTGTCCAAGATCTTATGGAACGCGTGGATGATTTCAAGGCAGCCGTTGAGGATGGTCTTGTAGTCCTAACCATCTGTGGTGGATACCAGCTCTTAGGAAAGTATTATCAGACTGCTGAAGGGAATAAGATTCCAGGTTTAGGAGTTTTGGACCTCTGGACCGTTGCCGGAACCAACCGCCTTATCGGCAATATTGTAGTTGATTTAGATATTGAAGATTTAACCGCTGAGAGTGAGCGTGCAAGGCTTTCCACTATGGTAGGGTTTGAAAACCATTCGGGGCGAACCTATCTGGGAACTCACCTTAAGCCGTTGGGTAAGGTTATCCATGGTCACGGAAATAATGGGGAAGATTCGGGCGAAGGTATGCGCTATAAGAATGTCTTTGGAACCTATCTTCATGGACCGCTTTTACCCAAAAATCCTCACTTGGCGGATTTGCTACTGAGATTGGCTATGGAGAGAAGGGGGCTGACCGAACCGCTGAGTTTGCTTGATGATGAATTAGAAGAGCTTGCCCATCAGACTGTGGTACAAAGGATCCTTAGTAAGATGTGATTATTTAATAACTTCTATTGGGTATTGCAGTCAAATCAAGGGTTGATACTAACTTAGGCAGATTCATAGTATATCATTCTTGCTATACTCATATAATAGATATAGCCTTAAAAAGGCTTACAAGATTAGGGGATTTATGAGATGCCAAAATTTACATGTCTCAAAAAGGCTGATATGACGGTTTTTTTGCCTTCCTAAGGTCCTACTTCGTTGACACTTTTTAGGTTTATTGTCTATAATGGAGTATAGCTGTGGCTAAATGACTTGGGGGTGCTGATGTGGCTGAGAGTAAGCGGATAATGATCAGTTTACCGGAGAATTTGCTTGCGGAAGTGGATGATGTCGTTACATTAGAGAATAGAAATCGTAGCGAATTTATACGCGAAGCAATTAATAGTATTCTTCACGAACGCCGGAAACGGGGAATCCGCGAGCAAATGCGTAAAGGATATCAGGAAATGGCTCAATTAAACTTAGCCATTGCAAGAGAATTATTCCTTGCCGAGGATGAAGTTCAACCGACATTTGAAGATTCTAATGCGGAGTGTCAGAGATGATTATAAAACGCGGGGAAATTTATTATGCTGAACTAAACCCCGTCATCGGATCCGAGCAAGGCGGTACGCGTCCTGTTTTGGTGGTCCAAAATGATATCGGAAATCAATTCAGTCCGACGACTATTATTGCCGCGATTACATCGCAGATTGCTAAAGCAAAATTGCCGACTCATGTAGAAGTACGGGCAAGACGTAGCGGCTTGGAACGGGATTCTGTGATTCTGACGGAGCAAATCCGCACCATAGATAAAAGCCGTTTGAAAGAGAAGGTCGCCGTGCTCGATGAAGAAGTGATGCTGAGAGTAGACCAAGCTATCGAAATCAGCTTGGGACTAACAGATATATAAGCAGTGGACAGCGTTAGTTGGGAACAACTGATGCTGTTTTTATTTGACAAGCTTCACTATCCGATCGCACCTTAAGAGGATTCTTGAATAGAATACTTAGTGGAGAAGCAAAGCTATTCTAGGAGGGTGAATACATAATGGATACCATGTCAAATATGAAGATGGAGCGTAAGCCCATCATTGGCATAACTATTGCACACTGCAATGAAGAGTTGAAATCTTATCCGCGGGCACTCTATGTAGAGGCTGTGAAGCAAGCTGGAGGGCAGCCTATATTACTACCGACTATTGCTACAGTTGAAGAGGCAGAAGATATCGTGGGGTTAATCGATGGGCTGATTCTCACGGGTGGTGGAGACATATCGCCGATTTTGTTGGAAGAAGAACCTATACGGGGAGTAGGTGAATGTCTTCCGGATCGGGATCTCAGTGAAATTCTCATGACCCAAAAGGCTTTAGATAAGGATCTGCCTCTTCTCGGCATATGCAAGGGAATCCAGATACTGGCAATTGCCGCGGGGGGTAAGATTTATCAAGATATTGTCAGCGAATGTCCGGAGTCGATGGAACATAAAATGAAAGCACCTCGTGATTTTCCTTGGCATGAAATTCTTCTTATGGAATCACACTTAAAAGACTTCCTAGGTGAAGAGCGCATCAGTGTCAACAGTGTTCACCATCAAGCGGTTGCTGAGGTACCCAGAGAATTTGCTGTCAGCGCAGTTGCTCCAGATGGAATCATCGAAGCTATTGAAAAGAAGGAAGCCTCGTTTTGTGTGGGAGTGCAGTGGCATCCTGAAGTGATGGTCAAAGATAAGAACAGTCAGAGATTATTTCAACAATTCATTAAGGCAGGGAAAGATTATGGCATGATGAAATGAATGTCCTAGTCCACTGCGTAGACACCAAGTTAAAAAGCACTAGCCGCGAAGGCTAGTGCTTTTGTACAACGTTTCAGAGGATAGAGGGTTAGATTTTTGTACCACCCTTTAAGTTTTGCTCAGCGAATTGAATCATGCGCTTAGTCATCATTCCACCTACGGAACCGTTTTCGCGGCTGGTGCGGTCTCCACCAAGTTGAACGCCTAATTCGTTAGCGATTTCATATTTGAATTGGTCCAGTGATTGACTTGCGCCTTGGGTAGCAGGTTGATTGTTGTTAGGCATGATAAGTAACCCCCTTTTAAAATTGTAATTTTTCAACTTTGAAGCTCTGAATTCTTTGAGTCATTTATGTTTTCTGAGACTGATTCTAGTATGACCTGTTCAAAACAAAATAAACAGGAAAGTTATGGATTGCAGTGCAGAAGCGAGTTAAAGGGGGAATCACTGGGGGATCACTGAAGACCTAAGCGCTTAAGTTTTTTCCAAAGACCAGTACGGGTAATCCCAAGATAATGAGCAAGAGCCGTTTTATTTCCTCCGAATTCACCAAGTAAGCGTTCAATTTCTTCCTTTTCGGAATTTCCTTTATATGGATCAGAAACTCGAAGATCAGGAGGGAGATCATGAGACTGAATGATGGAATCTTCCACGAATACGTAGAGTCGGTTCATTATATTTTGGAGTTGACGAATGTTTCCCGGCCAAGTGTATCTAAGCAGAATGTCTTGGGCACCGAGAGAAAGGTCTTTTTCAAGAGTTCCATGAGTCTGGGCAAGGTATCGAAGCATATGCTCGGCTAGTTCTATAATATCCTTCCCGCGTTCGCGCAGAGGAGGAATTTTTAATTCTATGGAGTTAAGGCGATAAAGCAAATCTTCGCGGAATTGTCCTTGCTCAACCATTTGATTGAGATCTTTATGAGTTGCGGAGAGAATGCGTACCTTAACCGGTATAGGCTTAATAGCTCCTAGCGGTTCGACCTCTTGCTCTTGGATAACCCGTAAGAGCTTAGCTTGAAGTTCAGAAGAAAGTTCTCCAATCTCATCGAGAAACAGGGTTCCGCCGTCAGCTAAAAGAATCTTTCCTCGCTTTCCACCCTTTAGTCCACCGCTAAAAGCTCCTTCGTGGTAGCCGAAAAGTTCAGATTCTAAGAGGTTAGCAGGTATAGCAGCAGAATTCACCACAATAAAGGGCCCTTGGGCAACCTGACTTGCTTGATGGATGGCTTTAGCGAATAATTCTTTACCGGTTCCCGTTTCCCCCGTAATAAGAATCGGAAAATCATATTGAGCGGCCCGGGCAGCTTTTTGAATCGTATCCTGAATGACATCGGAATTTCCAATAATACGTGAAAATCCAGGAGGAACTGCTCGTTTAGGAGACTGATAGGGAGATTTCTTAGGTGGATGGGATTTCGCGATAGCCCCACCAGAATACTGGGGAAGGAGTGTGGCGATTATGGGGCTGAGTTGCTCAGAAGCAACCTTGAATAACCCAGCAAGAAGAGGAGAATATGCTTTTTCATCCATGGCTGAGGCAGCAAGTACGGCGATGATACTCTCGTTTTGTTCAATAGGAGCGTATAGGATAGATGTAAACCCTTTGCCAAGGAAAGGATCTATGCCCAGTGATTGAGAATCGGCAATAGTGTAGTAAACAATACTTTTAGCATGGAGCATTTCGGTCATACCCTTATTGAGAGGCATCCACTCTTTTTCAAAAGGAAGGTTCTCTCCAACATTCACCAGGCATTGGTAATTTTGAAGCTGCTTATCGAGGATATAGAGGCTTATGTTTTCAAGCTCAGTGGTGTGCTGTAATTGAGTACAATAGTCAGTAAGGAAATCAGGAACATGTTCGACTTGAAGATTCTTGGCAACGCTGTGCATATAGGTCGAAGTGGCCATTGTCTGATAGGTGCGTTCCTGGATAATTCCTGAATGAAAGAAGGCCTGACTGAAGTGCTTGGCGAGCTGGTTAATTAAATAAGCATCTTCGATTTCAAATTGTGAGGGCTTCATGCTACCAAGTAAGATGGCGCCGATGACCTCGTAATCAAAGAGGATAGGAATTCTCAAGGCTGAACGAAATCCGGTCTGATACAATAAAGGATCTTCACTAAAAGAGAAGCTTTCGGGATGAAGTGAGGAAGCTAGCTGAGGGGACTCGGTCTCTAGAACCCAGCCTAAACCTGTCTTGCGAATCATTGAGTAGGGAGCATATAAGCTTCCTTCAATACCAAAACCGATGGAGTAAGCATAGCTATATTTGCGAAGATGGGGATCTACCCGCATCAGATCAAATCGCTCGAAAGAGGTCACATCACTGATTAAATTCACAATTCGGGAAATGATTTCTTCAGGATCAGTAGTTAGATCTTCTAGACTTCTTTCAAAATGGGAGGGAAGAATTGATGTGCAACTAGATTCCATGCCGAGAAGTAGAAGGCGGTGAGAATCGCCACTCACCTCAAAAACCTCAACATTCAGTGCAACATGGTGATTAGCTACGGACCAAGTTGTAATATTATTCTTAGGTTTTAGAGTCAAGAGCATTTTTAGGGACTCAGGGTCCAACGTATGGATTAACTGCTTAGCAAAATAATTGCTGCGTTGAATCGTATCGTTTTCGTCTATACGAATTATCCCAAAGGGAAAGGATTCAAAAAGTTCATCTCTCATGATCATTCTCCTATGTCGTACCACTATCAGACGTTTACGGTTTTTATTGGAGTTTGTGCTTCACCAGAAGCAAATCTCCTTATTAATCGATTATACCTGTTCCCAGTTCAGATGTTAACTGGATTCTTCCGAAGACCTTGAAACAGTACATGGAATTCAGAATGAACGCAACAGAGTTAACGCTGTTAACACTGTTAACTCTTGCATGTTAAGTAGTTAACCCTTATTAACTTGAGAGGTGGGCAAATTCAAGTTAATAAGGGTTGGCATGAAATTTGCATAATAGATTATTGTAATTAAAAATATGGTAATAACAATCATATTTAACAGGAGGAGTTTAGTTTATGAAAAATCCAATCAAATCCGTCATTGCCCTACTTATTCGTTTCTACTTCGGATACTACTTCCTTCATGCAGGAATCGGCAAGTTCCAAAGTGGCTTTAATGGTAACAGTGTTGGTGGATTCTTAAAGGGAGGTTTAGCCCAAACAGCAGATGCTTTAGCTGCCGCGGGCAAAACAGGAAAAGCGAATGTCACGGATACTTGGGCTTGGCTCATTAATCATGTATTTTTACCGAATGCCGACGTTATGGCTTTCATGGTTAAATCAGGTGAAGTGCTTATCGGCTTAGGACTTATCCTTGGCTGTTTTACAACCTTAGCAGCTTTCTTTGCACTGACTATGAACTTTTCTTTCTTGCTTACGGGAACAGTATCTTCCAACCCCCAAATGGTTCTTGGCTTCTTGCTCATTTTATACTTTGCAGCCGCATCTGGGGCAATTGGGGTAGATCGCTTCTTTATGAACAAACTGGTCGCTAAGTTCCCCTTCTTGAACAAAGGATTTTTGCAGCATTTGTTCCCGGTTGACGAGGGGAATAAGCCAGGACGTTCTAACACAACGAGTCAAGCTGTCTAAGAAGAGAGTGCTTTTACCACAGTCCTTGCTAGACCCAAATTAAACAAGACGATATGAATGATTCAATGTAGTACAATGAATTTTTATTAAAATTGTGAGCGCCTGTCCATGAGTGATAATTCAAGGACAGACGCTCTTTTTTACCGGCAATAATTAACATTCTCTTCAGTAAATCGGGATCGGGGAGAGGTCAAGGATTCATCAGCAGAATAACCGATGACAACACCACAGATCGGTGTGAGACCAAAAGGGATGCCTATTTTTTCGATGAGCTTAGGATTACCCTTGATGCCTAGCAAAGCCGAATGAATATAACAAGAACCAAGTCCTAGAGCTGTCGCAGCTATGGTGATGCACGTTACCGCGCAGGAAGCTGTTGCTTCATTTGAAGGGCTCGCAAATGGAGCAGAGAAGAGGAAGAACACAGGGGCACCGTATAAGGGTTGGTATCCCTCGACTGCAGCAGGCCCCATTAGAAGCTTATCACCAGAGTTCTTATATTGAACTAAGGCTTGGTCGTTGATTTCCTTAAGTACTTCGGGGTTTTCGATGACAGTGATATGAAAAAAACCCACTTTGGGTGCACTATTTCCTGCTCGCAAAAGTTGTGCGATAATTTCGGTTTCTACCGGTTTAGGCAGATAATTACGTATGCTTTTCCTTAACTCAATTGCCATTAAAGTATCCATGATGATGTGCCCCTCTCCAAATTTATCCACTCACAAATTGATGCAATAAAAATTTATGAAAGATTGACTTAAATCGATTTCGTAAATGAAATATAAATATTTACATCGCTAAAAAATTATATCATTGTTATCTGCTTTACCCAAACAGAATATCCCAATTGAATTATGAAGCATATCGACCATTGATCTACTGCTCACCCTTGATAGATGTGTGAAGCTCGTTTTCTTATTGATTTTAAAATCTTTTACGATGCGAGCTTGTCACCCATGTCCGGAAGTTTGCATATCATGTATTAAATAAAAATGAATGGGGTGGGTATAGAAATGTTTTGTCAAAGAGTTCCATCAAGGGATTTTGTACGATTGTCACTCGAACTTCACCTGTTTTTCTTGCGCATCATGAAGGAACACTCTTTTTTCCTGCAAGCTGGATTCTTGTCTAGGGATGCTAACTTGGCTAACCAGGCAAGCCAGTTTAGAGAACAATTTAATGCTCTTTTACGTGAGGCTGTCCGGTTAGCTAATCGGAATGTAAGTAACGTTGTCCTTTCCTCCGGTGAAGTGGTCACGGATAAGACTCTTAGAGCAGAAGAAAAGACCATGGAACTTTCAGATGTACCTTTTGATACCGAGTTAACAGTACAGGAGTTAGCCCTCCAACCCGGTGCTCCAAATCCATTCTTAGCGCCTGCGGTATTCGAGTTAAATCGACGGGCTATCGCTCTAACCGAGCAACTCATTCAATTTAAGACCTTGGTTCTCAATGAAATGTTAAGCGGCGATTTGTTTACCTTTAACTTCCCCTTGCTAATAGAGCATATAAGACGTGAAGCTATCTTCTTTGTTGAACATTTACAGCGTTTACAGAGAAGAGAGCCGATTAATTTAATGCAAGAAATTATTGAAGAAAAGACCTTCTGGGATCAAATTATGCAAGAGCATGCTGAATTTATAGCTCAATTACTAGACCCCACAGAGGTTGCCTTAATCAACACAGCGGATGACTTTGCAGATTTATTTGCTTCCCTTCTCGAAAGAATTCGAAGTGTGGAACAAAATATCTCAACGAGGCTAGTATTGGGTAGGTTGATCACAGAAGAAACCGCAGCCACCAGGGAGATCAGGAATTTCAAGGCGGCGGCTACAGAAGAAATTTTGGCGAATCAGATCCGATCCATCATCATCCCGCTGCTAGGGGATCATGTGCTAAGAGAGGCTAACCACTTTCTCAGAATCCTAGAGAATCCAGGGAGCTTGCAGTAGAAGAATTCATTACTGAAACTAGGGCAGGATACACTATTCTGCCCTTTGAGTTTTACATATTTGAGGGTTATCCTCTGGGATGAAGAATATTTTACCAATTATTATTACCAAACTTTTTTATAGATAGCATTGACAATTGAGCAACCGCTCAACTATGATAATAATCAATGGTTGAACGGTTGAGCAATCATTTGCGAAGACTATCTATACAGCGCGAGAAAGGAGGCCAACTCATGGTGAATAAAAATGAAGTGCTCTGCGATTGTGATGTCATCCATGCTGAGGTGGTCGAGGAAGTCAAGAAGAAGATGCCTGAAGAAAATGTTCTTTATGATTTAGCGGATTTTTTCAAGGTTTTGGGAGATAGCACCCGAGTGAAAATCATGTGGGCGCTGGACGAGCGTGAAATGTGCGTGTGCGACTTGGCTGTGCTCTTAAATATGACTAAATCCGCTATATCTCATCAGCTTCGTTCTTTGAAGCAAGCTAATTTGGTGAAGTTTAGAAAAGAGGGAAAAATAGTTTTTTACTCTCTGTCCGATGACCATGTGAAAGAGATATTTGAAAAGGGATTAGAACATATTAAGGAAGTCTAGCCATTTTCATACCATTTCTAGAAAAAATACGAGAATGTCGAGGAGGAGTTCTTATGAAAAAGACCTTTAGGTTACAAGGCTTAGGATGTGCCAACTGTGCTGCCAAAATGGAAAATGCCATTTGCGCCTTGGATGGGGTGAATGATGCTACTGTCAACTTTATGACAACGAAGATGGTCATCGAAGGAGAAGAGGAAAAGATGGCCTCGATTATTGAAGCGGCCGAAAAAATAGTCAAGAAAATCGAGCCCGAAGTTATAGTGAAAAAGGCTTAGGCTTAGAAGAGGTATAAAATGAAAAATAGACTTTGGCGGATCATTCTTGCGTTTGTGATTTTTATTGCTGCACTGTTTATTAATCCATATTTGTTTGGGCTATCCCTAACATTATTTATTGCTAGCTATATCCTAATAGGTGGGGATGTGGTTCTAAGGGCGGGTAGAAATATCCTTCGCGGGAGTGTTTTCGACGAGAACTTCCTGATGAGTATTGCGACGATCGGGGCCTTTGCAATTGGCGAATATCCCGAAGGGGTAGCGGTGATGCTGTTTTATCAAGTTGGGGAATTGTTCCAAAGCTACGCTGTAGATAAATCAAGAAAGTCTATTACTAGTTTGATGGATATTCGACCGGACTATGCAAATGTAAAACGTGGGGATGAACTGGTTCAGACGGATCCTGATGAAGTCAGTGTCGGGGAGCTTATCGTGATAAAACCCGGTGAAAGAGTTCCACTTGATGGAAAAGTCTTAGAAGGTTATTCCATGGTGGATACAACCGCTTTGACTGGGGAGTCTGTCCCCCGAGAAGTTAATGTCGGAGATGATATATTAAGCGGTTGCATTAACCTGAACGGTCTCCTTATAGTAAAAGTAAGCAAAGAATATGGAGAATCTACAGTGGCCAAGATTTTAGACTTGGTCGAAAACGCCAGCAGCAAGAAATCGAAATCTGAACAATTTATTACTAAATTCGCTCGTTATTACACACCTATCGTAGTAATTATCGCAGTACTTTTAACCATAATTCCTCCTTTGGTCTTTGAAGGCACAACCTTTAGCGACTGGATCTATCGCGCGTTGACATTTCTCGTGGTTTCCTGTCCCTGTGCTCTCGTTATTTCCATCCCTTTGAGCTTCTTTGGGGGAATCGGCGGGGCATCCAAAAGTGGAATTTTGGTAAAAGGCAGCAATTATCTGGAGGCCTTGGCTAAGACGGAAATCATCGTTTTCGATAAAACTGGGACTTTGACCAAAGGAGTCTTCAACGTTCAGGAAATTCATCCTGAAGGTTTAAGCAAAGAAGAGCTTTTAGAGCTTACCGCTTATGCCGAAAGCTTTTCTAACCACCCTATTTCTCACTCCTTGAAGCGGGCGTTTGGTAAAGAGATTGATAATGAACGCATTTCAAATATTCAAGAAATCGCCGGGCATGGGGTTTCGGCTCTTATCGATGATCAAGAGGTGATGGCAGGAAACTTCCGCCTTATGGAAAAGAATAATATTTCTTATTTTAAGGGTGAAGTAGCAGGAACTGTGGTCCACGTGGCGGTTAATCGCAATTATGCGGGGTATATCTTGATTGCCGATGAAATAAAGGCCGATGCAGCACAGGCTATAAGTCAGTTAAAGAACTTAAATATTAAGCATGCATTTATGCTAACAGGGGATACCCAAAGTGTGGGTATAAAGGTAGCTAAAGATTTAGGTCTAGATAAAGTATATGCCGAGCTTTTGCCTGGGGAGAAGGTCGAAAAACTTGAAGAAATCTTCTCGCAAAAGTCTGAAGGTGGCAAAATAGTTTATGTGGGTGATGGAATCAATGATGCTCCCGTACTTGCTCGTGCGGATATTGGTATCGCCATGGGGGGCTTAGGTTCCGATGCAGCTATTGAAGCGGCAGATATCGTTATTATGAATGACGAACCTTCAAAGATAGCCACCGCCATAAAGATTTCTAAGAAAACCTTAAAGATTGCGCGACAAAACGCTGGATTTGCTATCGGCATTAAAGTAGCGGTATTGGTTTTAAGCGCCTTTGGACTAGCAACTATGTGGGAAGCAGTGTTTGCTGATGTAGGGGTGACAGTTCTGGCGATACTCAATTCCTTCCGAGCCATGGATGTGAAAGGTCTTTAGTCCATAGGTTTGGCCCCTTTCATGATTATGGAATTAAAGTCAGCCTCCTTAGCCTTTTGGACAGAGAATTCCAACGTTTCATATCAGGCGATACTTGAAATGAATAAGCTCCTTAGGACTCCCTATACAGAACTTGGCCTACTACCAAGTTTCTGTATAGGGAGTATTGCTATTGACGATTAATCTGCTCGTTAATGTTTAGAGGAAGTAAGATTGTGAACTGGCTTCCTTCGCCTTGTGTACTTTCAACTTTCAAGGTCCCCTGATGAAGGTGGGTGATCTGCTTGACTAAGGCCAGCCCAATGCCCGTACCCCCTGTTTCCCGAGAGCGAGACTTTTCTGCTCGATAAAACCGTTCGAAGATCAGGGGAAGATCTTGATCGGGAATACCAACCCCCGAGTCACGAACGGATACTTGTATATTCTCCGGATGTGGCTCCATTTGGATTGAGATTGTTCCCGGACTTTCTGTAAATTTATAAGCATTGTGAAGGAGATTATAGAAAAGGCGAGTCAATAGATATTCATCTCCTTCAATATGGACCGAGTCCGGCTTATGCCATTCTAGAGAGAGCCCCTTTTCTTGGATAAGTGGGGTAAGTTTATTCACTGTTTTATCGATGAGCTCGCTGATATCCACTTGAGTGAAATTCGGTTGTAAGGCACCCATCTCTGCCACATTGAGATCCTTAAGGTCACTGGACAACCCCGTCAAGCGTTCGATTTCTTCATTAATGATGGTAAGGTTTTCGTTGTCGGCTGGCAGCACTCCATCTTGAAAGGCCTCAATATAGCTACGGATTGAGGTTAAGGGAGTGCGTAATTCATGAGCGATGTCTGCTGTGAATTGCTTGCGTAGTTGCTCCTGTTTTTTAAGATTATCCGCCATCTCATTAAAAGCTGTTGCTAGTTGTCCCACTTCATCCCTGCTCGTCACAGAAACTTGCTCATCAAGATGCCCTTCTCCTACCCGTGTAGCAGCCCTTGTTAAGCGTTGTAAAGGAGATATCAAACGCCGACTAGTCCAATAACTTAATAAACTACCGATAAGAAGAACTAAGGCGCCGGCAATAAATAAGGATTGGTAAATAGCGGAGACAAAAGATTGATCCGCAGGGTTTAAAACTTTAGCTCGGGCAGGATAACGTACCTCTGCGATAGCAAAGACACCTTCAGGACCAACAATCGAGAGCGTTTTGCTTTTCCATTCTTCAATAGAATAATTTAGCCCCATGTCTATGCCCATGTCCATATCAGAGTCATTTTGCATCATGGTTTCCATGGGGTTGATAAGTGTTAAAATGGTTTCTCCGGAGGGTTCTTTAATCTGGATATGTGTTCCTAAAGGTAGGGAGTGCGCGATGGAATTAAGGGAATTTGGATCCCAACACCCATGGCTGTAAAAACTGTTGCTTAAGCGTTCAGGCAGCTGCTCCAAGGTTTCTATAGTGGAGCGAGCTAGGTAATCACTAAATTGTTTTTGGAATACGTAGTTGACGGATAAGATACTGAATAACAAAGTTATCAGGATAATCGCTAAGAAGGATAGAAAAAGTCGTTTATGCATGTCTTTATTCCTCCTGATGAGGATTGAATTTATAGCCGACCCCATAGACTGTAAGGACGATTTTCGGCTGACTGGGGATTTTCTCTAGTTTTTGTCTAAGTTTTTTGATATGAGCATCAATCACCCGTTCATCCCCGCCAAAATCATGACCTTGAACAATTTCCACCAATTGCCCCCGAGAATAGACTCTTCCCGGATATTTCGCTAAGGCACCAAGGATTTTGAATTCGGTGGGGGTGAGAGGGACAGCTTCCTCGTGCAAAAGGATCTCATGACGAGAGTTATCTATGGTAATTCCATTATCGTAGGTAATCAGATCAGCCAGGGGAGAAGTCTCAGAAGAACGTCTCAAAACGGCTTTTACCCTGGCCACTACTTCCCGGGGGCTAAAGGGTTTGCTAAGATAATCATCGGCACCCAGATGAAAACCTTGAATACGATCCTCGAGTTCAACTTTAGCAGTGAGCATGATTATAGGAATGGCAGAGATTTTGCGAATTTCTTTACAAATCTCTTCGCCGGATAAGCCAGGAAGCATGAGATCCAAAAGGACAAGATCATAGGAGTTTTCTTTGAACAAGGTTAAGGCGATCACCCCATTAATTGCAGTAGTCACCTGAAATCCTTCTTGCTGAAGGTAGGCTTTAAGGACATTGCTGATGTTTTTTTCATCATCTACTAAAAGTATGCGCATGGAGATTCACCTCATATTAGAAATTAATTGAAATTGTTTGATATTTACTATCTTGAGATTTAGAGATTTTGGAGATAGTGTTGTTACTAATCCTATTTTATTAGACAAACGTGGCGTTGGAAAGGTAAATTCCTAGAATGAACCGGAAATTCATGAGAAATTCATGAGTTTTTCACTTGGAAATCATATGCGTAAGCAAAAATAGAAAAGAGCCCAATGTTGAGACGAAACCAATGGATAAATAAAATTTGTGGAGGGTTACTATCAATGACTAAAGAGAATAACAGTAAAAGAGAAAAATTCACCCAACCTGCAAAGAAGAGCAAAGCTCCTCTCATTGGCGGTGCCATTGTTCTAGGCATAGCAATCATCGCTGGAGGTTTCATGTTGGGGAACAAAAACTCTGATTCAGATCAATTTGCCACCGCCACTGTGGGTCAAACTGTTGATTATAGTGGATCAACTGCTATCCAACAGGTTAAAACTACCCCTGTGAAAGCTGAAAACGGTAAAGTCGTCGTTTCAACTTTGTCAGAACTAAAGGATAAGAAATTTATTTATACACAATACCAAAAGTCTGGCAAGGCCCTTCCGCTTACTGCTTTAGTTCGCCCTGATGGCAGTATCGTAGTGGCTGTCAGCATCTGTGAACCTTGTAACAGTGATTCTTTCCGGATTGAAGGAGAAACTATAGTTTGTAATGCATGCAACACGGTTTGGGAATTAGAAACCTTTAAAGGGCTTAGTGGCGGATGTCAGGATTATCCACCTGAACTTTTAGTCTATACCCAAAACGGAGATAACCTAGAGGTTGATCAAGCTGTACTGGATGCATGGAAACCAAGAGTTTAAATCTCTTGGTTAGCCTGACCAAGAACTTGGACAGCTAAGGGGGTTGAATGATGAGTCTTATCAAGGTGAATAATGTCTCGAAAGTCTATCAAGGTGGAGATGGAGAAGTTCTTGCCTTAAAAAATATCAATCTGGAAGTTACGCAAGGTCAGTTTCTGGCCTTGCTTGGCCCTTCAGGGTCTGGCAAGAGTACCTTGCTGAGTATTCTTGGGGCCTTGAATCCCTCTACTGAGGGAAAGGTTTTGATTGATGACATAGATATCTATGGATTGGATGAGGAAAGGCGATCCGATTTTCGGCATGAGTATATTGGGTTTGTCTTTCAACAATATCAGTTAATACCGTATCTCACAGCTTTAGAAAATGTGATGCTTCCTTTAGCTATAACCAAGTATTCGGATAAGGAGCAAAGGGAGATGGCCCAAAAGGTTCTGGGAAAGGTAGGCTTAGGCAATAAGTCCATGCGCTTACCCAACCAACTTTCTGGGGGAGAACAAAACAGGGTGGCTATTGCTCGTGCCATTGTAAACGAGCCAGTTCTTCTTTTTGCGGATGAACCCACGGGAAGTTTAGATAGCACAACTGCGAAGGAAATCCTCGGGCTTTTCCAGTCCTTGAACCGGGATGGGCAGACCATTATTATGGTAACCCATAACCTAGAAAACCTTGCTTATGTTTCTCATTCAGTGCAAATTCGGGATGGGATAATCGAAAGAAACCCTGAGCCAGTAGTCGGTGATGCGCTATGAAGATCCTCGATATTTCCTTAGGAAATCTTAAAAGGCGTAAGCTGCGTTCTTTATTGCTTCTGTTAAGTATCATCATCGGCGTTTCTTCCAGCGTCTTTCTCTTTACCACCACTCGCTCTATGGAACAGGATGTAGCTGATAAGATCGACCAGTTTGGTTCAAACCTTCTGATTCTGCCGAAAGCGGGTGAAACCTTATCCTTTGGCGGTGTAACTGTGGGGACTAGCTCAGGTAAAGAGCTAGACATGTCCATGATCCCCTTGATGAAAACGATTAAAAATAATGAAACCTTAGCAACCCTATCGCCAAAATTGCTTACTGAGGCAGATATCCAAGATAAAAAGGTACTTCTCGTAGGGGTGCAATTCTCTGATGAACTCCGTCTTAAAAAATGGTGGGAGATTGATGGCTTAGAAGCGGGACAACTTCCTGACACCAATGAAGTTTTAGTCGGAAGTGAAGTGGCTCGGGTCCTTAAGCTAGGCCCCCAGCAGCTTGTCCAATTTAAGGGTCAGGAATTCCGCGTAGGAGGAATTATCCAACCTACGGGGTCTATTGAAAACGATCAGGCCATTTTTATGGATTTAGCCACTTTGCAAAAGGCAGAAAATAAGCCTGCAGCCATTAGCCTTATTGAAGCAGCTGTTCTTTGCTACACTTGCCCAATTGAAGATGTAACGATGCAACTGAATGAAAAGTTGCCTGAAGCGAAAGTTACGGCCCTTCAATCAACTTTAGAATCACGGGATGATACCGTCCATCAGTTCAGCCTTTTCGCTACGGTCATTTCGGTTATCTTGCTGGTTACCAGTGGATTCGTGGTCGCCATGTCCATGATTTCAGCGATAAAAGAGCGAACTCGAGATATCGGTGTCCTTCGAGCCATTGGCTTTAGGAAAAATCATATTTTGCGCATGTTTCTATACGAAGTAAGCTTAGTTAGCGTATTAGGCGGTTTAATTGGATTTGGTCTGGGAATGGGATTAGCCATGAATTTTGGATCGTCCTTAGCCCAAATGACCCTTCAAGTACCGTTCCAGCCTATCCTAGTGCTGTACTCCATCTTGGCTGCCTTAGGAATCAGCCTTATGGCAAGTATCTATCCAGCCTGGAAAGCTACCAAGCTTGATCCTGTAGAAGCTTTACGTTACTTCTAATCGGAGGTACCTATGACACTTAATCATATCGCCCTGCAAAATCTAAGACGAAGACCTGGGAAAACTCTATTTCTTGTTCTAACCTTTGCTTTTATCGTCGCAACGATTTCTGCTTTAACCATCCTCGCTTTGGGGATGAAGGAGGACTTACAACAAAGTTTAACAGAGTACGGAGCCAATGTCGTCGTTAGTCCACGCACTGAGCAATTGAACTTAAGCTATGGTGGATTATCTGTTTCCAGTGTGGAATATGAGGTAAAGAAGCTTGATTCTAGTACTGTGAAGATTATCTCTAAACAGGTGGGGGAGACAGTAACCATTGCCCCTAAAGTAATCGGCTCTATACAATCCCCAGAGAAACTCTACATGATTGTTGGGGTGGACTTTGACCAGGAACTTAAGATTAAGCCCTGGTGGAAGATTGATGGAAAGGTTCCCAAGGAAAATGAAATTGTCCTTGGCTCACAATTAGCCATGAGTGCAAATCTTCATATCGGGGATATCATGCACTTCGGCAAGGCTAAATACCCTGTAATAGGAATCCTGGCGGAAACTGGAGGATCAGAGGATCAAGGAGTTTTTGCCACGATTGATACGGCTCGTTCTCTTACGGGTATCACTACCGAATGGTCCTTAATTGAGCTCAACACTCAAGACACAGCGCAAACTGCGGCTCAATTAGCCCCAGTATTACCTGAGGCTAATGTGACTGAAGTGACTCAGCTCGTTCAAGGCTCCAAGGATAGTGTGGAACGCTTTGCTAGCTTTTCTTGGACCATTTCCATAGCTATGGGGTTAATAGGAGCCTTAGTGATTATCGTGACCTTGGCGGGAAACGTCAATGACCGAGCTCGTGAATTGGGTGTGCTTCGGGCTATCGGTTTTCGACAAAATCATATTCTTAACCTATTTGGCCGGGAAGCTTTGATCATTAGCCTCACGGGAAGTCTGTTGGGCTATATAATAGGAATCTTTGTCCCCTTAATCGTCGGGCCGCTTTTAGGATATAATTCTTTCATCTTCTCGACCCATCTAGGGCTAGGAAGTGCTCTAGTGGCTGCTTCTCTATTGGTAGGAATGGTGGCAATGATATACCCTGCTTGGAGAACACTGAAATTAGATCTGCAGGATGTCCTTAAGTTTATATAAGAGGGGTAGAGTTCCGAGCTGGGATTAAGGTTAGTGATATGACGAGGAAGGTTTTGGGGGAACTCTGGGGGGAGAGTAGGAAATGATATACGGGAAAGACGCTATCCTTTCTTTCATAATGAATAAGCCTGATATATAATGAAAAGGGCTAACGTTTAGTCATTTTAAATATGGTATGGTGAAAAATGAAACTTGAATTTTTGCATGGTTCTAAGACTGATGTCTTTATAGACTTTTATGAAAGAAGATATTTAACAGACCCCTTGAAGCGGAACTCCATGTCCGGCCTCCTGAAGAGTCTCCTTAAGGGTAAGAGTGTGATCTGCAAATCCTCCTATCTTGAACCGGTTATGGTGGAAGAGGGCGGCAGGATTATTATGATTGCCCTCTTAGCCTATGTCGATAGGATGCCAGACTGTGTCCAGATTGCATTTTTCGAAGGGGATTATAAGGATGAAAAAGCCTTTAAGCTTATTCTAGACCGGGCCCAGGAACTGGCCAGGGAAAAAGGAGCCAGTAAGCTTACAGGCTCTCTCAATGTTCACGTAAACTATGGGCTTGGCTTCCTGGCTAGTGATTATCAGAAACCACAGGGCTTTGGAACCCTGCATAACCCTGCTTTCTATAACGAGCTGTTTGAAGAGAGCGGGTTCGAAGCCCTTGATATGGTGAGTTTTCGAAAGGATCTGAGTGAACTTGAGGAGTTATTTAGCCCAAAATTGCTGGAACGAGTGAATCGACGCTATTCCATACGCAAGCTGGATTATAAAAATCTCGAAAGGGATGCTCAAATTTACACAAGCATTAACAACGAAGCCTTCAAGGACCACCCGTTTTACTATGAAAGAAAAGCAGCTGAGGACTTGGAATTATTCAAGGACTTTAAGCCCCTTCTGCGGCCTGAAAACCTTCTGTTTGCCTACAAGGGAGAGGAACCGGTGGGATTCTTGCTGTGGTATCCCGACTTCCACGAACTTATGAGGCCTGGAGAGACCTTAGGCGTTAGAACGGTCATTAGGAACAAATTTATGGCACATAAAGTCAAGACCGTTAAAATTGTGGAAGTAGGAGTACTTCCTCAGGAAATGAGGCAGGGCGCCGTGATAGCGCTGATTAACAAGGTTTTCGAGCTGGCAAAAGGGAAGTACTCCTTTTTTGAATCGGGCTGGATTCTTCATTCCAATTATCGTTCCAGGATGCTAGGAGTAAAACTTACGGATCACGTTGACAAGAAGTACAAGGCCTACCTTAAGGATGTGACAGAATGAAAAGGTTCCTTTCTGTTAGAGCTCTTGAGGATTGGTGTTGTGGCAACGCTACTCTGGGATATGATTCGGAAAAGTTAAAAAAGATTATCGAGGAGAAGCGGGAACTTATCCATCTGCTTGAACTTCTAGAAGAGGTAAACCCTTGCAAGCAGGAATACCTTGTCCACAAAGACATCATCTTGATCAGCTATCAATGCGAGCTTAACCTTCTGAGTTTTGGGAAGAACAAGAGCATAAAAGTTAGGACGAGAATAATCGGGATGCCCCTTTCTATAAGTCAAAGTGGTCTATGGGCCCGTGGTGAACAGGATATCACGGTGCAAAATAAGGTGCTTGAGGCCCTTGATAACCTCAAGGGACTTACAGTCGTACTCAACTCCGATATTGCTTTTCCTGGAGAGAATAAAACGCTTTCAAATTTAGTATTCCAAAACCGTTTTACCTCCTTCGCACACTATTTAAAAGAAATGAGATCCTCCTACCGAAGGCAGCATACTATCGCAATGATAAAGGGAGGAGATCTTGCCTTCCACAAGATTTCCCCCTCTTCTTTTAAAGGGGAGCATTATCAGCTTTATCAAAGCATTATGAAACGCTCTGAATATCCACTTGAAATACTTTCCGAGGATTTTTTTAGAAGATATCAGGCAGAGATCTTTGCAGTAAGAAATTCGGCAGGGCAATTGCTCGCCTTCCTCCAAATGAAGGGTATAGGGGATACGCTTCATTTTATGTTCTGTGGTTTCGAAAGAGATCGGGAAGGGCATAGTGCAGTTCTCTATCACACTATGCTTCTTTTTATCCTTAGGTATGGTATAGAGAAGGGCTATCAAACGATTAACCTTGGACAGACCTCCGAGGAAGCTAAGCTTAAATTGGGCTGTGTTGAAGAGAAGAAGTATCTTTATATAAGGCATAGCAATTCCTTTGTCGATAGTATTTTAAGAAAGCTTTCCGGAAGGTTCTCCTATAGGGGATACCCAGTTGGCCATCGAGTATTCAAGGAAAACGAAGGACTCAATGGAAGGGCGGGTATGGATGGAGATTTTTCTAAAAAAAGTCAGGGCGAGGACGTTATTCACCCTTCTTAATCCTGTGCGGGTTGAGCCACTTGAGCTAGGCTATCTTCAAGCCGTCTCCGAAGCGATGGGCGTTGAAGCTTATATTGTCGATGATCTTTTTGGATTTCCCGAGCCTCAGGACATTTGGCCTGAGGCTATCGTTCTGACAGGATATAATACGGCGGAGGGAGAAATTCTTAAGGAAGCAGATGCCTACAAGAAGATCTATCCGGAAGCCAAAATTATTGTCGGTGGGGTGCATGTGGAACTGAATAGGGAATCCTTTCAAACCCACCCTATAGACTTTGTTATTCATAGTCAGGATCTAACCGTGTTTCAAAAGGTTCTAGAGTTCATACGCGGAGATATCAAGGAGATACCCTGCGCCGGGGTGGATGTAAGAAGGTTAGCTGCGGACGGCAGCGATGCCTGGTGTGAAGGAACCCGTCTTACGGTGAAGACCCCACAGAAAATAAAACCAACCAGATTATTAACCGGGCATGGGGTCAATAGGACGAGATACCTGGACAAAGAAAAGATTGCCTTGGTGAAAAACAGGATGGGGTGCCCTTACTCCTGCGATTTCTGCTATTGTAAGCTTATTAATGACGGGGTACAGGTAAAAGGTGATTATCAGCAAATGTTAAGGGAAGTCAAGGAGGCCCCTGCGAAGTACCATTGGGTGGTGGATGATGTTTTTCTGGCTTCCAGGCAGGAGGCTTTAGATTACATTAAGGCCTACGGGGAGCTGACCCAAGAAGAGGGCGAAATGGCCATCAAGCTCATTGCTTATTTAAGGGCAGACTTCCTTGCCCAAGAGAGTGATCTACTTGGGAAGCTTAAGGAGTGCGGGCTTGATGAAGTTATCGTGGGATTTGAGGCGACGGAAAACAGGGAGTTGGAGGAGTACAATAAGCTCACAGATGCTCTGGATTACCCTAAGGTCATTGAACTGCTTAAAGAAAATGATATCGACCTAACGGCTCTGTTTATGGTGAGACCCGATTACAGCTTGGCCGATTTCAAAAGGTTGAACCGGTTTATAGCTAAAAACCGTTTAAGTGTTTATACGATTTCTATCCTTACCCCTATCAAAGGCACAAGAAATTATGAGGATAAAAAATCCCAACTGCTAACGGAGGATCCCAGAAAATTTGATTTTCTGCACAGGGTACTTCCCTCTAAACTCCCCAAGGCCGTATTTTACTTGCTTTTTTATGGCTTGCATTGGAGGCTTCTCAAGTCCAGAAGGATCCATGCTTACCTAGGGCAGCTTTTTGCTCATTCCAGACTCACAAGAAAAATTGTCCCCCTATCAGCCGATGCCTCTCGGTAGATATTAGGATGAAAGCGAAGGATGAATATGACAGTAAAACTATGGGATTTCTGGGCGGATCGATATAGTAGGCTTTGGGTTCAAAAGGTCAGTCTTGGACCGACTAGGGAATATGTCTTAAAGGAAATTACCGAAATTTCCTCTGACAGGAAGACGCTTCTGGATCTGGGCTGCGGTCCGGGTGAACTCCTTAATCAAATAGGGGAGAAATTTCCCCAACTGCACCTTACAGGAATCGATTATTCCCCACGGATGCTTGAAATATCTCAGCAAAGGAATAAAAGAGTAAAGCATGTGCTAATGGACGCTGCTGATCTAGACAAGCTTGAGGGAAGATACGATATGATTATCTGTACCCATTCTCTGCCTTATTACCGTAACCCTAAGGAAGTCTTCAGGCAGCTAAGCCGGCTTCTTAATCAGGAAGGGCGGCTCATCATTGGCTTTGCAAGCGGCAACAGCGTTTACGATAAAGTAGCTCTCTCGCCTGTAAAACTAACCACGGGAAAAGCTCATTATCCCAGTGACGCTGAATTTTTGGACATGGTTAAGGATTGTTTTGAGGTAAGGAAACTTCAGATTATTAAGAAGGCCTTCTTTATGCCGAGGATTGCCGTCTATACCCTAAGTAAGAAAAATGACAGCAGGGAGTGAGGTTTATCAAGGTGCTGCTTGTAAGACCAAGGCCGGATAAAGAAACCATCGGATTGCAGCATGTTATGGTCTGTGAACCTTTGGAACTGGAATATTTGGTTTCGAATGTCCCTGAAGACCTCCAGTCGAAGGTCGAGGTAGAGATAGTGGATATGATTCTGGAAAAGGAATCCTATGAATGCATCCTGACTAGAACAAGACCTGCTTTGGTCGTTTTTACAGGATATATAACCCATGTGGGACTAATCAAAAGGATGTCTTCTACAGCAAAGTCTCTTCTGCCGGGTGTATTGACAGGAGTGGGGGGAGTGCATGCTGAAGTTGTAGGCATGGATTTCTTGTCGGAAGATATTGACTTTGTTTATTCGCGAAATGGTATCGACGGTTTTAATATAACCCTCAGCGGGATGCTTGAGAATAAAATGACGGAAGAAATTAAGGCGTCACTTGGGGAAATGGGTGAAAAGAAAAGGTCTTTCGCTTACAAACAACCAGACAGGAAGTCTGTCTCAAAATACCGTCAGGGCTATTACTATATGTTCCATAGCCCCTGTGCGCTGATTAAGACTTCCTATGGATGCCCCTATAACTGCAGCTTTTGCTTCTGCAAAGAGATTACGGACGGAACTTATTTTACGAGGGACCTAGAAGATGTGGTCGAGGAACTAGCAGCCATCCCTGAGAAAGAAATCTATATCGTCGACGATGACTTCCTCTTCAACACGGAAAGGATTCGAAAGTTTTTAAGACTCCTTCAGGAAAGAGGGATAAAGAAGAACTTTCTCGTCTATGGCAGGGCAGATTTTGTAGCTGCCCAGGAGGATGTCCTTCGAGAGTTTAAAAAACAGGGACTTCAGGCTGTGATTGTCGGCATCGAATCCATTAGGGCAGGGGACCTAGAGCAATATAATAAAAAGACAGATAAAGAGATGAACGAGAAAGCGATTCAGGTGTTGAAGAAGCTGGATATCGAGCTCTATGCAACTCTGATTCTTCCCACAGATTTTGATCGAGTGGACTTTAAAGAGCTGACAGCCTGGCTGAGAAAGCTTAATGTCCGCTTCGTCAACTTGCAGCCGCTCACTCCACTTCGGGGAACGGGGATATTCGAACAGTATTCCGATCAATTCTTATATCCGAGGGAGCGCTATGAAATGTGGGATATGGCCCATGTGATCTTGGAGCCTCAGGGCATGGGGATCCGGGCCTTCTACTGGGAGATCGTAAAAGCCTACTACAGGATTATCATGCGACCCAAGCATATTCTGGCCTTGGTTAAGAAATATGGGGTCCGGCAAAATCTGAAGATGCTTCTTGGAAGCTCGGCTGTGTCACTACAGTACTTGATGAAAGTAATGCGGGGTTACTAATGAAAAAAATCTTACTCATCCAACCCAGTCCCTATGATAAGAACAAAAGGCCTCTAAAGAAGAAAAAGCTCTATTTCGTTGGGTTGGCGCTACCCCTTTTGGCTGCTCTTACCCCCAGTAACTACGAAGTCGAAATAATCTTTGAGATCCTTGAGGATATACCCTTTGATACTGATGCGGAGCTAATCGGGATTAGCTCTATGGGTCATGGTGTGATCCGCTCTATTGATATCGCCAGGGAATTCAGGAACAGGGGAAAGACCGTGGTGCTTGGAGGCTATATGGCCAGTATCATGGCAGAAGAAGCACAGAAGTACTGCGATTCTGTGCTGATCGGCGATGCGGAGTTTGTTTGGGAGGAGCTACTGAGGGATTATGAACAGGGTGCCCTAAAACCTGTTTATGAGAAGAGGCTAGAGAAAGGATGGTTCTCAACACCTTCGCCAAGGTTTGATCTTATCTTAAAAAAGAATCTCGGCGATTTTTTGCCGGTCCAGGCAGGTAGAGGATGTCCCCATAGCTGTAGCTTTTGCTCTGTGGCCTGCCTTTATGAGGGGTGCTATGTTAAGAAACCGGTCGGGGAGGTTGTGCGAGATATCAAGCAGATTAAGGAGCTTGGCTACAAGAAGTTCCTTTTGCTAGACGACAATATCTTCTCTGACAGAGTCTATCTTAGCCAGCTCATGGGGGAGATTAAGGCCTTAGACATGGAGTGGATGAGCCAGTGCGACATTCGGGTCGGCAAGGATAGTAAGCTGCTGGAGATGCTCAGGGATAGCGGATGCACCACCTTAAGCTTTGGCTTAGAGAGTATAACGAAGGATAGCCTTAAAGCAATGAATAAATCCTGGGCCAACCCTGAAGACTATCCCGCACTTATAAGAAATATCCAGGATCACGGGATTGATGTGTCGACAGAGATGGTGGTCGGCGGGGAAGCCGATACCCTAGAGTCCATTAAAGCGACCAAGGTTTTTATTGAAGAAAACAAGATTTCTGTTCCTCGCTTCTACATTCTTACTCCGATTCCAGGTACCCGGTTTTTCAAGGAAATCGAAGAACAGGGAAGGCTGGTTAAGTCGGATATCTATTCCTTTGACGGAACTGAGGCAGTTCATACCATCCCTCATATGACTCCGGAAGAATTGACGAAGGCGTACTGGGATTTGTATGAATCCTTGTTCACCCTGAAGTCGATCGCCAAAAGGAATATGTTTAGAAAAGAGTTTCTTAGGAATCCCGGGAAATATCTGTTCTACGCGGCAGTTAATCTTTACTATAGGCATCAGATTAAGCAAAGGGTCACACCGAATATTTTTTAATCGGTGTCATCCTGAGCATCTAAGGACGAACTCACGCGGCTTTGCGGCAATTTTGAGGCTCGAAATCTTGCTCAGGTCAGGCAGCATATCCTACATCCGCGCCGCTTATGGAGTGAACGCCGAAAGCAAAATCCTGGAGAATTAGCTTTCGGGTCATTTTCAGAGTAGCCTGCCAATGACTACCAAAGTATTTAGGAGATTTAATTTAAATGAAGATACTACTAGTCAGACCCCCAAGGATCAAACAGGCGATTACGGTAAGTGACTTTATGTTTGCTGAGCCTTTAGGTTTGGAGATGATCTACGGGCAGCTTGAAGAGAATCATACGGTAGAGATTTTTGATATGATGGTCGAAAAAGGGAGTCTCACAAGCAAAATGGCGGAGTATCTTCCAGACGCTGTAGGGATAACAAGCCTTTGTATCGATGTCCATGCCGTGCTTCGCTTGTGTAGGGAAGCCAAGGCGTTTAGTCCTAACATTATAACCCTAGTGGGTGGCACTCAAGCTTTTCTTAACCCCATGTCTTTTGCTGAGGATTCAGTAGACTATATCTTTGAGTTTGTGGACGAGTCCAATGTGAAGCAGCTTTTTGCCCAACTGGTGGGTCTAGATAGCGAGAGAGACGAAAGGGAAGAGAATATTTCCTTAATTCAAGGAGTTAGGACCCGGTTCAAAGGCTTTGCTTTGAATGGCTTAAAGGGCAGGAACAAGTACCTCCTTCCTAATCGAGAATCCACTTCTCGATACAGGAGTGAGTATTCCTACTTTGGCTATAAGCCTGCTGCTATCCTAGAGTATGGAACAGGGTGCCAAAAGGGCTGTGAGTTCTGCCTGCGATGGAGGATTGAGGGCTACGAGGAAAATCTAATCGAACGGAATCTCCTCATAGAGGATCTACAGTCCGTTCGGGAACCCACCATTATGCTTGTGGATAATGATTTTTTTGCCAATGAACAGAAGATCAGGACCTTCTTCGACTTGATCAGGGAGCTACATTTACAGAAGAATTTTATTGTCTATGCCTCCGTAAAAGGCATTCTAAGTTATGAGCCCCTTGTGAAGGAGTTTAAGGAATTGGGGCTAAAGGCTGTGCTTGTGGGGTATGAAAGCTTTAATGACTCAGAACTCTCTGACTACCGAAAAAAATCGGATACCCACGATAATTTGAAGGCTGCAAGAATCCTTGAAGAATTAGGAATTGATGTATGGGCTTCCTTCATAGCACATCCGGACTGGTCAAGTGCAGATTTTCGGAAACTCAGGAAGACCGTAAGCTTGCTTAGGCCACAGATTGCAACAGTCAATCCCTTAACGCCCTTTCCGAATCTTCCCCTTTACAGAAAATATGAGGATAGGTTACTGTATCCTGCTGAGGACTTTGAGAGCTGGTCTTTTGGCCAAGTGATGATTAGGCCCTCTCAGATGTCGCTAAAACGTTACTATTACGAATTGCTTCTAACCAATTTATATATAAACCTAATCATAAATCGTAAGACAGAAATGATAAACCAGTACGGATTCAGAAGAATTGTTAAGCTCGCTTTGGGCTCAAGTCGCACGTTTTTTAAATACTGTCTCCTTATGCTGACCTCAAAGTGATTCCGTCATTCTTCGGGCTTAATCTCATAAAGTGCGAACAATCTTACTCCAAAAATTAACACCTCAAGACTAAGATCTAACATGTTAGAATATCTTGAGGTGTTTTTGTTTTCCTGTTTTCTTTAAGCCAAAACCCAAAAAGAGGTGATAGAGTGAGACGAGCGCTTATCCTGTTTTTCACACTTGTTACCTTTATTTTTTCAAATGAACTAGAAATAACGTACACCCAAATTATTGAATCTGAACCGGTTTCTCATTATCTGAAAATGACGGAAAGTTATCTAAGAAAGACTGGAATCGATGATCTTATTCGTAAAGAGGTTGTGCAAAGCTACAGTTTGACCGCTCTAGGGAATTTACCTTTACCTGAGGAATCCAGTGTAAAACACCAGGTCACCGATAAGATTTGGGTGGTTGCTGGTGACACAGGGATTACGGATACTGAACTTAGCGATTATAGCACGATGATCAAAGAGATTTCCTTGCCCGCTTTAAAAAGCAAGCTCAATCGAGTACCCGTAAAGAAGGTTAGGATTACCCTGTTTACCACGCCTGAATCTTTTGGACAAGCTCTCCTTCAAGCTGGGATTGCTTCTTCTGATGTAACAACAATGGTTAAGAGTTCAGGTGGTGTCGCCTTAAATTCATCGATTTGGATTCCTCTCTATAATTTAGAGGGTAAAGGCGGAATCGCTAATGCCTTAACTCATGAATTAGTTCATGTCACCTTAAACCAACTAGGTATTGCGAGTAAGCTGCCACTGTGGTTAAATGAGGGAACAGCCTGGGTTACGGGGCTTGCTGCACAGGAAAAAGTTGATTCCTTTCAAGCTAAGGTTGAAACGGTAGTAATGAGAGAAAGCGTTCAGAATTTAGCCGAAAAGGGTAAACTTCAACCCTTAGATGACACCGAGCAAGGTTTGTATTATCTAGAAGCTCAGGGTTATCTAGCGACGGATGCACTCATTAAAAAATATGGTTTAGAAACCTTCCAAGAGTTCCTTAACCAAACTCAAAATAGCAGGGTTAATGATAGCTTCGAGCGGACTTTCAAATTAAGTCTTTACGATTATGAGAAGGCCTTTAAACCATAAGTTCTTGCTAGGGAGTATTAAATGTAAAGGGGATAAAACCAATGAAAAAAATATTAGGAATTGCACTTGTATGGTTATTGACTTTTGGACTCACCGCCTGTGGTTTTTCAAATAACAGCGGGAATCCCTCGGCCAATAACCCATCAAAGGTAGAGGAATCTATCCCAAGTTATAAAAATATTAAACCTGAAGAAGCTAAAAAACTTCTCGAAAGCGACAACGAAATCGTTTTAGTTGACGTTAGAACACTCTCGGAATATGCAGACAAGCATATTCCCGCCAGTACACTCATCCCTCTAGGTCAAATTGAAAAGGAAGCGCCTAGTAAGATTTCCAATAAGGATACCCAAATCATTGTCTATTGTAGAAGCGGCAGTAGAAGTGTTGCAGCAGCAAAGATTTTGGTAAATATGGGATATACGAATGTTCATAATCTTGGGGGGATAAATTCTTGGCCCTATGATACGGAAAGTGGTAAGTAAGCACAACGAAATCAGTCAAATCCAAGCCCTAGATGCCCTTATGTAAGGCATCTAGGGCTTTTGCTTTTCGGGTTAAGCTCTACATTGTTTTTCGGCAGAAACTTCAGGGTTCTTATTGCTTGACGAAATCCAAGTCTTCTGGTAAGATTTCAATACGGAATGGGATAATAAAACCTAGCGGAATAGTATACATTAGAAGCAAGAAGGTGAAAGAACGTGGCCATACAGATCAAAGGGTTAGGTAAGCATTTTCCCCAAGATGGAAAACAAACTGATGTCTTGGTCGATATCAATCTTACTGTAAATGATGGGGATTTTGTCTCTTTGCTGGGGCCCTCAGGATGTGGGAAATCGACCTTGCTCAACATCATTGCTGGGTTGGAGAAGTCGTCAAAGGGCGAGGTGCTCGTCGATCATCAGCTCGTGACAGGCCCGAAGAGTGATCGAGTGATGGTTTTCCAAGAAGCAGCTCTCTTTCCTTGGTTGTCGGTAATGGACAACGTTATGTTTGGATTAAAGATGAAGGGTGTGCCAGCGCGGCAAGCACAGGAATTGGCTCAGGAAACCTTAAAGATGGTGCATTTAAGCCGATTTACTAAGGCGTATCCACATGAATTGTCCGGGGGGATGCGTCAACGGGTAGCGATTGCTCGGGCATTGGTCATGGATCCTAAATACTTACTTATGGATGAGCCCTTTGGAGCTTTGGATGAGCAAACAAAGCTTCTTCTCCACAGTGAATTGCAAGATATATGGCAGAAGACCAAAAAGACAATTATCTTTGTAACCCACAGTATCCATGAGGCAGTCCAGCTTTCCAATCGCGTAATGTTAATGGGTACGAGACCGGGACGGATCATTAAGGAATTCCTTATCCCGTATTCCCAGCCGAGAAGTAAAAGTGATCCGAATTTGACTTATATCGAAGGGCAGATCTTCGACGATTTGAAAGAAGAGATCGAAAAAGTGATGCAGGAGGAGGTGGATCATGACTACCATGTTACGTCGAATCGTCTTCCTTGGAGCGCTGATCGGGATCTGGGAAGTAATATTTAGATTCCAGATTTGGCCGCCCTTCATGTTTCCTTCCCCTTTAAACGTTGCCCAAACCCTCATTCATGGGTTCCAAGATGGTAGTTTCATCATCGCTTTGAAGGCTAGTTTCCAGCGGCTATTGATGGGCTATAGCTTAGCTGTTTTCATTGGTATATTTCTCGGAGTCAGTATTGCCAAGTCGAAAATCATGAATGAGACGGTAGGGATGTTGGTAATAGGCTTGCAAAGTGTGCCGAGCATTGTCTGGTTACCACTGGCTTTACTCTGGTTCGGGATGTCTGAAACAGCCATAACGTTCATTGTTACTCTGGGAGGGACCTGGACGATGACCACGAATACGGCTACTGGTATTCGCAATGTACAACCGGTTTTGACGCGTGCAGCAAGGACCATGGGTGCCTCGGGTTGGCATCTTTTCCTTAAAGTGACCTTACCGGCTTCGGTGCCCCACCTGATTACGGGGATGCGTCTTTCTTGGGCGTTCGCCTGGCGGGCACTAATGGCGGGAGAATTGATCGGGAGTGGGAGCGGCTTGGGTCAAATGCTCAATTTTGGACGTGATGTCGGGAACATGAGCTTAGTCCTCTCGATTATGGTTATTATTGCTGTGATCGGTATGATCTTAGATAATCTCGTGTTTCAAAGGATTGAAAAGAACGTCTTAACTCGTTGGGGGTTAGCAAAGGTATAATAAGGGCTTAAGATGCCGAAACACCACAAGAAAAATATAGATCAAAAATAGCAATAAGCGTATGAATATGGAGGAAGAAACCTATGAAACTTAATTTAAAGAAAATCAAACGCCCCATAGCAGTCATCCTGGCCAGCTCCTTAGTATTTTTGGCAGGCTGTGGAACCACAAAAACCACCTCGGAAAACAGCGAGTTATCCAGTGTTAAACTCGGTTATTTCCCCAATGTTACACATGCTTCAGCGATGATTGGAGTTGAAAGAGGCTTCTTTCAAGCTGAGCTTGGTGAAAAGGTAAAATTAGAAACCACCCAATTCCCGAATGGTTCTCTTCTTATGGATGCACTGACCACCGGGCAAATCGATATGGGTTATGTAGGACCTGAACCTGCCATAGCGCGCTATTTACAAGGTGGGGATGTAGTAGTCCTCTCTGGGGCTGCCAATGGGGGTAATGTGCTCGTTGCAGCAAAAGATTCCAATATCAATAGTATCAGTGACTTAAACGGGAAAATTGTCGCCACACCCTCACGGGCTTGCACTCATGACATTTCTTTACAGATCTTAATGCATGAGCAAGGCCTAAAGATGGAAAGTCAAGGGGGAACGGTTAAGCAAGTAACTCAAAAGCCTGCAGATATGATGACCCTGTTCCAACAAAAGCAACTGGATGCGGCTATTGTTTCAGAACCATGGGCTGCCCAAATGGAAGCAAAAGTAGGAGCAAAAGTGATCGTGGATGCCCAAGATATGCCCTGGGAAGGCAAATTGCCAAGTACGGTTCTCGTTGCCTCGAAGAAATTTGTGAGTGAAAATCCAGAGATTGTTAAAGCTATTCTTAAAGGTCATGTGGCTGCTGTAGATTTTGTAAAAACAAGTCCAGATGAAGCCATTACGTTAACACAGAAGAACTTAGCTGAATTAGCCAAGCAAGAATTGCCCATTGAAATCCTGGAAAAGTCCTTTGCACGAACTGAAATAACCTATGAGGTCGATGCAAATATTCTTAACGAGATGGAACAATGGTCAAAAGACTTAGGATTAGTCCAAGGAAATACGGATGTAACCGGTTTAGTCGATCTCACCTTACTGAATGAAGTTCTTAAGAAATAATTCTTATTCGAATTAATTTACCTGCCAAAGAAGGGATTTTGATTATGAAAATTGTAGAGAGTATCACTGAGCTTATTGGGGGAACACCGATCGTCAAGTTAAATCACTTGCCTGCTGCTGAAGGGGCTGAAGTATTCGTCAAGTTGGAAAATCTCAATCCCAGTGGAAGCGTCAAGGATCGAGCTGCGTTTAATATGATATTAGAGGCGGAAAAAGCAGGTTTGCTTAAGCCGGGAGCAACTATTGTCGAGCCCACCAGTGGAAATACTGGAATCGGCCTGGCGATGGTTGCGGCAGCGAGGGGTTATCAAACGATCCTTGTCATGCCAGATACCATGACAAAGGAACGAATCGCGATCCTCAAGGCTTATGGAGCAGAAGTTGTGCTCACTCCAGGAGCGGAGCGTATGTCCGGCTCGATTAAGAAGGCTCAAGAAATTCTGGTCGAAATTCCAGGTAGCTTTATGCCCAATCAGTTTGAGAACTTGTCCAACCCGGCGATCCATCGTCGTACGACCGCATTAGAGATTATTGAGCAGATGGATGGTCAATTGGATGCTTTCGTCAGTACAGCTGGAACGGGTGGAACTATAACCGGTACTGGAGAGGTGCTTAAGGCGAGAATCCCGGGAATCAAAATATTTGTCGTTGAACCCGAGACATCACCAGTTCTTTCGGGAGGAGAACCGGGGCCCCATGGTATTCCCGGCACAGGACCTGGTTTTATTCCGGATATTCTTAACAGGGAGATCTATGACGAAATCGTTCTGATTTCCGATCAAGATGCAGCCATTACGACCCGAGACTTAGCAAGACGTGAAGGAATCTTTGTAGGGGTTTCTGCTGGAGCTGCAGTGCACATTGCGCTCAGTGTTGCAAAACAATTAGGTCGAGGTAAGCGCGTTTTGGCTATAGCACCGGATACTGGGGAACGCTATCTGAGTACTTCTGTGTTTGACTCCTAGTTCTATCTATAATTGATCCACTACTATAAACAATCAACCAGAACTTTTCTTTATCGAAAACAGAGAGAGGAGGCAGTTATAAGCGATGCGTATTACAGTTAAACATGCGGGAGGAATGGCATTTGAAGGGATGGGCCATTCTGGAGAGTCCGTAAAAATCTCTTCGAGCACAGCAGTTTCTGAGCACTTGGGAGCCAGCCCAATGGAACTCGTCTTAATGGGAGTAGCTGGATGCAGCGGGATAGACATTGTAAGCATTTTGGAGAAAATGCGAGTGAACTATGAGAAGTTTGAAATCTATGTTGATGGCCAGCGAGCAGAGGAACATCCCAAGGTATTTACTGATATTCAAGTAGTTTATCAATTCTGGGGAAATGACCTGCCGGAGGAAAAAATTAGTCGTGCCATCGAGCTCTCTTTTAATAAATATTGCAGTGTTATTCATACCGTTAATAAGGTCGCTCAAGTCAGTTATAAATATGAAGTTCATAGCCAAAATTCCTAGAGTGCTCAAGTTTAACCCAGGGGCAAGTAAGTAGAGAGGGAATGTAGATCAGTGATCTGCACTTCTTTTTTGTAAGGTATTCATGAGAAATTCATAAGTAGTTCATCAGATGTTCTAATTGTAAGAATATACTTAAATCATGCAAGAATTCACTAGTATAAACTAAAAAATAGGGTAACAAAAAGTGGAAGAGGTGATAATGTAATGATCCATAGTATTTTTCAAGAGCGAGTTAAGCCTATGAATAAATTTAAAAGGTTATTAGCAAAAGCAAAAGTGTTAAGCGAAGAATTGTCCTCAATTACTTATGAGGAATGCAAAGAGTTTTATAGAGATGAAAAAACCTTCAACACAGAAATGAAACAGACTAGATTGGATTTAAATTACGTGTATGAAAAATTAGAAGTTATGGTTCACTGCACGGATGGAGAGTATAGTTGTATAGGATGCGGTAAATGGTTCACGCCACCAGTAGACATGGACAGCAATGTCGACTATATATGCTCAGAATGTGAAGAGAAATTTAGTGAAGAAACGGAACTAGAGAAACTTGTTTACACATTACAAGATGATGGTTTGGTTGTGCTTAGTAGGTAAAAAAGTTCAGACTTCACTGATTTTTGACAGAGAAGGGGACTTAATATATTAATTCAAAAACAAGTGGCGAACGACCACTTGTTTTTTTATGATTATTTAATCAAAATTCATGAGTTATTCATGACTATGTCATTCTTTTGACAAATTTGATAGCTATAATTCAAATTGTCAAAGTGATACCGACAAAATTACAAGGGGGAAAAAATAATGAAAAAAATAAATAAAAGAGTAAGTTTAATCTTAAGCAGTGCTGTTTTAGCTCTTGGAATTATATCTGTACCAGTACTTGCCGGTACAAATACAGAAGTAGCAAATCAGGCGAATTCAGCTCCAGTGGCAGCGGCCAGTAGAAATATCCAATCCGTAGGAGATGCGACTGTAAATAACTACATGAATAATGAAGCTATGCTAAATATGCACAATTCAAAAGTTATGCAAGATGCTATGAAATCTGGTGATTTTGATAAGATGAGGGAGGCAATGAATTCTCCTGAGATTAAAGCTCAACTAGGCGAGGAAGTCGTTGGCGCTATGAATAAAATGATGAGTAATGGAAACATTAGCTCTATGCATCGTGGTAACATGATGGGTTCAGGGAACACTATGATGAATTGGTAATAAAAACAACCCACTAAAAAGGTGCTCATAAAGAGATTGGAATGGCTATGTACAGGTCACGAAAAGGTGTTGGAGGTGCAAATAACATGATGATGTGGGGTTATGGACCTTGGTCAGGTGGCGGAAGTTGGTTTTGGAGCGTCGTTATGATGGCGGTTCAAGTTCTTTTTTGGGTACTCATAATCTGGTTCGGAGTGTCGCTCTTTAAAAAGGGTAATGAACGCACTGATTCATTGAGTATTCGAAATGATGCAATGGGGATTCTCAGAGAGCGATATGCTCGAGGTGAGATTGATTCTGAAGAGTTTCATCGGCGGAAAGAAGATTTAACAAAATAGCTGTATTCGTAAGGAGCTTTACCTATGGAATGAACTCAAACCCGGAGATTTGGTATTTTTTAGTACGTATACAGAAGGAGCCTCTGATAAAGCATTAAAATGAACAGCCTCCATTACTTAGATCTCTTCTGAACATATTCTGAAGAGATCTTTTTTAGTGCGCCACTCATGGCGATTAACTAGACGGTGAGAGTCCGTTGTGGGGGTATGTAGCGACCAACCATTAGCCAAGGGCAAGGGTGTCCACCGCGAGGTGGAATCTGAAGGAAGCCAGTCGGCAAAGTTTCGACCCGAGGAACACGAACATCATCAGGCGTGAAACGTGGGGTAAGACTGCTAAACAAGTTAAAGCCCAAAAGCTACACGGACACGTCAGCGTAAATGTTGCGGGTACATGGAATGAAAGTGAATCGTCTTACCGTGGGAGGCCTCACGGACAGGTGGAAACAGAGTAAGAAACCTGGTTGAAACAAGATTTATCGTGAGGAGTCAGCAGAAGCCATAGGTTAAGTGTCATAGGTACCTCCGGGTTAGAAGTAACGAAGTGCTTCGACAGGATCGAGTTTAGTTGCCTTTAAGGCAGGATAGACACTGGCCAAAAGGCTAATTACTAAAGCCGCCAAGATGGAGTAAAGAGCAAAAATAGGCTGGAAAGGCACTTGTACGGTCATTTGAGCCAAGGTAGATCCAAACTGAATTGCTAATTCCATTCCCAAAGCAAAGCCAATAAGGCCTCCTATGACTCAATGGTATTCTCTCTCCAGCCAGGTTTAGGAGTTACTCTCATCCTCGGCTCACTTGCAGTAGGACTCGTAGCCATGACTTACCCCGCTTGGCGAACACTTAAGCTCGCTTGCAGGATGTGCTCAAGTTTATTTAAAACAAATGCTAATAGATAGACTATATTATTATATTGCAAAGCAATTTGCTAAATGGTAAACTACATTACATGAACATCTGTTCACAATTAAAGTAGAGGAGAGTCAGCATGAACATTGTCATCACGGAAAAAACCAAACTTTTTATCCATGAAAAGTACAATTCCCAAGTCACTATTCATTGCGTTATAGACGGTGGCTGAAAATGCAGTTCAGGCACGGCTATAGAAAGCCATGTCCCCTCAGTTCGAGGGGGTACACCCAATGATCCAGAATATATTATGCACCAAGTCGATCAGATTACGGTTTACCTCGATCCCGGAATTAGGCTACGCGATCATACTGAACCCATGAAAATAAGCTCCATAGGCTTCTGGAACTTCCGCCTTTTGGAAGTTTCAAATGCTCGCTGTGCTTGGCCAGGGGAAGAGGACTAGAGTAGAGCTGCCGAAAAGAGAACTAGGCTGCTCTCTCCTCAAAATTTAACACCTCAAGATGAAGACCTAACATGTTAGATTTTAATCTTGAGGTGTTTTTTGTTTGCCAAAACCCAAAAAGAGATGATATCGCCTTTCTGGCCTTATCCGTCTGCTCAATGATTTTATAAGAACCCCTCAGGCCGGCAAGATCTCTTTGAACGCCATCACGGCCAAGGATAATGATGCTTCCCGAAAGTGTAACTTCCAGAGCGATGATTAAGTTAAAACCATCGATGATTAGTAGTAATTCTAAGAGTAGCACAAGAATAAGGAGTCGCGATTACTCGTAATAATGATATGAATGGCTCCAACTTATAGTGTTGAGCAACTTTACGATTTTTGTTAGCTTGAACGATTTAGAATTTACTGATATATTACTAACTAGAGGGAATAGCATGATGGGGTGAAAAGAAAATGATGTCTAATAAACATAATAAGGAAAGTGAATATATAAGTTGTGACGACATATGTATTCATCCAGACCTAATTCATATGTATGCAGACCAAATTTTAAGTTTAGAACGAGCGACTAAGCTTGCCTATTTATTTAAGACATTAGGAGATCCTACACGTATACGAATAATGGATGCACTCGCTAGGTCAGAGTTCTGTGTTTGTGATTTAGCGGAGCTTTTAGATTTAAGTCAATCCGCTACTTCTCATCAACTGAGAATCCTTCGGAATAGTAACCTTGTGAAATACCGCAAGGATGGCAAAATGGTATATTATTCACTTCAGGATAACCATGTGCAAGAACTTTACCGTCAGGGATTAGAACATATTGACGAATGAAATTTATGGAAGCAGAGAGGGTTTGAGGTGTCAAACCCTCTCTGCTTTCTATTATTAAGCGCCTATCCAGGCGATTATAGAATAATATAATTAGGGTTTAATGCCTTGGTTATAGGTGGAATTGGGGGTCGATGTATTGGGATAAGAATTTGATGTTGATGAATTAGGTATAGCAGAAGAATTGGGAGTGGATGAATTCGAATAAGAATTGGGAGTTGTATATGAAGAGCCGTAGGATGGTGAGGTCGTCGAGCTATTGATAGTCCTTGAGTCGATGATGTAATTCATATTTGCAATAATTGTATAGAGTTCAGTACTAACTATATATTGACGTGTTCGACCATTTTCAATAAGGAAGATTTTGATTTTTGGAATTCCTTTAGTGTCATTTTGAATCAATCGTTGAACAAAGGCATAATCATTTGAATTCAAATTAAATTGAGTGATTACTCCATTCATGTCAAATAAGACCCAATATCCTGTTAGTGTATAATTTTTTTCCGATGTGGGTAGGGAGTTTTGAGTAGAGTAATCATATGCACTATATGAATTGTATGAGTTATATGAATAAGGATCATACATATTTGAGGAGCTTTGGTTAGGATAGTTATAGGAATCCAAGTTACTCGTTTGATAAGTACTAGAGTAGTTAATTGGACTTGTTGTAGCTAGGGAGGAGCTAAAGGGATAATAACTACTTTTTGAAAAGAATTGATACAACAGGTAAATGATGATGATTATAAAGACAATGGCAAAACCAAAATTACCAAGCTGTTGCTGTTTTGTTCCATAAGGTGTACGCCCTCTTTGCATAAATTTTCTCCTTTCTTTAAAGGCATTATTTGTACAAAGCCAATTTAAAGGTGCAAATTTAATAAGAATTTGATATGGAATCAGGAGTATTAACTGAGCCAGAATTATTGGTATTAGCGCTTTCTTCGGTTGAAGGATTTGGGGTCGTTTCAGGAGCAGAAAGGTTTGGATTTAATGATTCAGTAAGACTGGAATTATCAGAACTATTCACACTAGAGTTTTCGGAGCTCTCAGATACTCGTATATTGATGACTGATAGATTGGACACGACCGAATAAATTTCATCACTTACTATATACTGACGAAAGCGACCATTTTCGACCAGAGCGAGTGTATTCTTGCCTGTAGTTTTCCGATCTCTTTCAATCAACTGCTGAATAAAAGTAATGGTTCCAGATTCAACAGAGAGTTGACTCATCTGCCCCTTTGCTACAAAGAGTAGCCAATATCCTGTTGTAACTTCATTATTCTCATTGGCAACCGATAGGTTATAAGGACTCGGGGAGTCTTGTGCGGAATATGTGGATGTATTTAGCGCTGAGGAATTATTGGGACTAGGAAGGCTATCGTTATTAGAATTCGTAGATGCATAGGTTGGCTTGAGGAGAGGATATATCTTATCTTTGAATCCTGTGAAAATTAGATAAGCTATTATGCCAATTACAAGGATGCTTGAAACAAGTTTCAAGATGGATTGATTTTTTTCAACTCTTGAGGGACGGCCCCACTGATTTGACATTAACTTCACCTTCTAATCAGAAATTTAACGTTGTAAGCTACCGAGGATAACCAGCCCTGGAGTAACAACTCCTTGGGTATTTTGGATATATCGTATTCCAGGCGTATAACCGTAAAGGATTATGGGGGCACCTTGTGAAAGGTTTGGCTTATAGCCTATCAGAAAGAAATCAATCAGGGTCCTTCCATCATTGGCGAGGACAATAATTTCAGTCGAACCCCCAATAGTTATACTTTCAAGTTTGCTCACTGGAGAAAAAGGTAGAATTGATTTAACGGTGCCCGAAAGTTGTAGATACTTACTGTAATAGTTCGAAGGTTTATTCAATACCGCACTGGGTGAGGGAGTCTTGGGGGTTAAATTATTTTTTTTTGTTTGGAGCAAGGTTAGTGCTCGTAACGTGTTGCCATTCGACGTAACATCAGGATCAATCGTATTCCAGCGTTTGATGGGTGCTGTAGTAAAAAAAGTGGTCGGATTGTTGGTTGTTAAACCCCAAATTAAGATTCCGAAAATGAGAACTAGAATTAGAATGTAAGGATTCGGGTTAAAATTCAGGTTTTTTATCGGTTTCATAACTTCACCTCCTAGAAATTCTATATGATGGTTTACCGAACTTATGAATAATTGAACATATATTCTTTTGTAGACATTTCCTGAATTGGGTCTGTTTCGAACAAGATTCGTCAAAATTATTGCGCTAAATAGTACAAGCAACGACTTGTTAGTTTATCCTAAGTTTGTTATCGTTACACATGAACATATATTCAAATGAACTAAGGAGATGCTCTTTGCGAGTAGAGACCTAAAACCAAGACAGTAGGAAGGGGAGAGGATGATTACTGATGAGTCAATTATTTCCGACATTAATAGGATTGGCTGTTGGTGGTTTAGGTATTGCCTTGGGAGGCATCGTCGCGTTCGGCTTGGGAAGATATTTTGAAAGGATATCCGGAATGATCTTAGCGTGTGCAGCGGGTATGATTTTTGCACTCTTATTATTCGAACTGTTGCCTGAAAGCATTAATGCCGGTGGCTTAATCGCCACGGGAATAGGTATTATCGTGGGTACGTTCTTAATTGTCCGTCTGGAGCAATTCTTTCACAAAGTAGTGATTATTACAGACAACCCACGCAAATCGATGTTCATTCGCTCAGGAGTATTACTTGCCTTAGGGGTAGCCATTCATAACTTACCGGTAGGGTTTGCTCTGGGAACCGGTTTGATCAACAATGATAAGATCGGTTTAGACCTAGCAACAACCATGCTTCTCCATAATTTCCCTGAAGGTTTTGCTATCGCACTTCCCTTGGCACTCAGTGGTCTCAGTCCGATCTCTATTCCAATTATTGCTGGAATTGTGGCTCTTCCTGCAGGATTCGGGGCTTTGTTAGGTTCAAGTTTAGGAATTATCAACTCGGTGCTCTTAGCCATATTCTTTGGAATCGCAATCGGCACTATATTCTTAGTGACTTGGCATGAAATCTTGGGGCACGCTATAAAAAATACCCGAAGAGTACACCTGGTAACTAGTATCTTTACTGGTTTTATCTTGGGAGCTCTGTTTGTTCAATTCGTACTATAGAAGTAAAGTGACATGCTCTTGGGAACCTTTACAATAGTTAATTTTTTTATGCAGAATCTAAAAATAACAATTGACAGTTGAGTGTCTGTTCAATTATAATAGGTTCGATAGTTGAACAATTATTCAATTGAAAAAGGAGGTGTTTATTTGTCTAAAAGTGAAATTTTATGTGATTGCGACGTTATTCATGCAGATGTGGTAGACTCCGTTAAAAAGAAAATGCCCGATGAAGATGTATTATATGATCTCGCTGATTTTTTTAAAGTTTTTGGTGATAGCACACGGGTAAAGATCCTGTGGGCGCTTGATGAAAGCGAGATGTGTGTATGTGATTTAGCGGTACTTCATAATATGACCAAGTCTGCTATTTCACACCAACTTCGATCGTTAAAACAAGCAGGCCTAGTAAAATCCAGAAAAGAGGGAAGGGTAGTATTTTATTCCTTAAAAGATGACCATGTAAAAGATATATTTGAAAAAGGCTTAGAGCACATCAGAGAAGATAAATAATTTTATAAAAAACAACAAAAAATAGGAGGAGTTTTTATATGAAAAAAACATTTAGACTTGAAGGATTAGATTGCGCAAATTGCGCTGCGAAAATGGAAAACGCGATCATTGAGTTGGATGGCGTAAAAAATGCTACAGTTAACTTTATGACTACAAAAATGGTGATTGAAGCTGAAGATGAAAAAATGGCTATGATTGTAGAAGCTGCTGAAAAAATAATAAAGAAAATTGAGCCTCAGGTTGTCGTGAAGAAGGCTTAAAAAAGAGGTTGCGAATATGAAAAAACGTCTTTGGCGAATTATTATTGGCGGTGCAGTTTTTGCTATCGCGCTCATTTTAAAAACAGACAATGAATTGTTAGAGCTTGCGTTGTATCTTGCTAGTTATATTATTGCGGGCGGCGATGTGGTATTAAAGGCTGCTAAAAACATTCTTAGGGGTAAGGTATTCGATGAAAACTTTTTGATGAGTGTTGCTACCATCGGCGCATTCTTTATTGGTGAATATCCAGAAGGCGTTGCAGTCATGCTATTTTATCTAGTTGGTGAAACGTTTCAAAGCTACGCAGTTGACAAGTCTAGAAAATCAATTGCAAACTTGATGGATATTCGCCCGGATTATGCGAATGTGAAGCACGGTGATGAACTGGTCAGAACCGACCCGGATGAAGTAAAGATTGGCGATATTATCGTCATTAAGGCTGGCGAGAGAATTCCGCTCGATGGAAAGGTCATTGACGGCAACTCTATGATCGACACTTCAGCACTTACTGGGGAGTCTGTTCCACGTGAAATAGGCGTAGCTGATGATATTTTAAGCGGATGTATCAATATTAACGGTGTAATTACTGCGGAAGTCACCAAGGAATTTGGTGAATCCACTGTCACTAAGATTCTTGATTTGGTCGAAAATGCAAGTAGTAAGAAATCGAAATCGGAACAGTTTATTACAAAGTTTGCAAGATACTATACCCCCGTTGTGGTAATCGTCGCCGTTCTTCTTGCAATTGTTCCCCCACTTGTTATTGAGGGAGCAACCTTTAGTGATTGGATTTACCGTGCACTCGCTTTTCTCGTGGTTTCCTGCCCGTGTGCTCTCGTTATTTCTATTCCGTTAAGTTTCTTCGGTGGAATAGGTGGAGCATCTAGAAGCGGAATTCTCGTCAAAGGCAGCAACTATCTGGAAGCGTTGGCACAAACGGAAATTGTTGTTTTCGATAAGACAGGTACCTTAACTAAAGGCGTGTTTAACGTCCAGGAAATTCATCCTGAAAATATATCTAAAGAAGAGTTGTTGGAGTTAACAGCATACGCTGAAAGCTACTCAAATCATCCGATCTCTCATTCACTAAAGCGTACCTATGGTAAAGACATTGACAATGAACGCATTACCAATGTTGAAGAGACAGCAGGTCATGGTGTTACAGCAACAGTCGATGGTAAAAAAGTGATGGCGGGCAACATTAGGCTCATGGAAAAAATGGGTATCCCTTACTTCAAAGGTGAAGTCGTGGGTACTGTAGTACACGTTGCAGTGGATAATGAATATGCTGGTTACATTGTCATTGCCGATGAAGTCAAAGCAGATTCAGCACAGGCCATCAGAGAACTGAAAGCTGCTAACATTAAACAAATCGTAATGCTGACGGGTGATGCTCAAAATGTAGGTACGAAAGTTGGCAAAGAGCTGGGTCTTGACAAGATTTATGCTGAATTGTTGCCGGCGGATAAAGTTGAAAAGCTAGAAGAGCTATTTGCTCAGAAGTCCGCAAAAGGAAAACTTGCTTTTGTAGGGGACGGGATTAATGATGCTCCTGTTTTAGCTCGTGCAGATATTGGAATAGCGATGGGCGGTTTAGGCTCTGATGCGGCTATTGAAGCTGCGGACATTGTCATTATGACCGATGAGCCTTCAAAAATTGCCACTGCGATGAAGATTTCACAAAAGACACTTAGAATTGCACGGCAAAACATCGCTTTTTCATTGGGTGTAAAAGCAGTTGTCCTTGTATTGAGTGCCTTTGGGCTATCGACCCTATGGGAGGCAGTGTTCGCTGATGTAGGGGTGACTATCATTGCGGTAATCAATGCTTCCAGGGTATTGAGTACGAAGAAAATTTAGTAGTACAATATAGGTTCTAGTTGGCACAATAAAAACAGAGAGTAGTTTGATTTATTTGAAACTGCTCTCTGTTTTATTTATCCACCACTCTGTTTTAAGGTAAAACCAAACGTACTTCCTTCCCCTGGGGTGCTCTCTACCATGACTTTACCTCCGTGTAGGTCGATTATTTCCTTAACAATTGCTAAACCTAAGCCAGTTCCCCCCTCATTACGGGAGCGGGCCTTATCAACTCGATAAAAACGATCCCAAATGAAAGGAATGTCCTTCGAAGGGATACCCTGCCCAAAATCAGTAATCTCTACTAAGATATCATCATCATAAGGTATAGCTGAGATAAGGATTTCACCTCTATCAGAAGAGTATCGTATGGCATTATCTAAAAGATTATATATCACCTGCTCTATTCTATCTTCGTCACCGTAGCAAAGAGGTAAGTCAGAGGTCAGATTTGTAGTGATTATAAGGTCTTTGGCAGCCGTTTGAAGCCTAAGACTTTTCATCGCCCTATCGATAATAGAGCGTAATGGAAACTCGTCCATGTTAAATAGCGCTGTTTGTGAATCGAAACGTGAAATTTCTAATAAGTCATTAACAAGGCGACTTAAACGATGAGTTTCTTTTTGAACGATTTGAAGGTAATTCTTCTCCTCTTGCTTATCTTTTCCTTTCCCTTGAAGGAGGGCATCAATATAACCTTGGATAGAGGTTAGCGGGCTTCTCAGTTCATGGGAGACATTGGCAACAAAATTACGCCTCATACTGTCTAATTCTGATAATTGCTTAGACATGTGATTTATAGATAAGGCTAGAACACCTAATTCGTCTTTAGAATGGATTTCAACTCTCTCATCAAATTTCCCATCAGCAATATTACGGGTTATCTCGCAAACTCTTTTAATTGGCTTTGTAATTTGTCGAGAGAAAATAATTCCTATAAAAACTGAAATGAGTATTCCAAGCAAAGCAGCACCAACATAGATTTTACTCATATTTTTGGAAGTATCATTCACTCCCCTAACGGGTGAATATAAGATAACTCCGCCGATGAACTCATTATCGTGAATCACTGGAGTAACTACACGTATTACAGCTTCCTGGAAATATTCGGACTGTCCGCTTTTGATACTGGCTTTTCCGGATTGTAGTTGCGTGAGGTCCATCGCCTCTAGAGTGTTTCCCTCACAGTACAAGTGATCTGCTGATGCAGTAATGACTTTGCCATATCTGTCAATGACCCAAACTTCTGTACCTAAAATTCTATCGGCTCTATTTACATTAAGTATCACAGGCCGCGGATTTAGGTTGGACATTAAGTAAGGCATTACCATATTACTTAGCTCTTGGCCTCGAACAACCATTTCTTGTTCTTTGGATTTAATTAAATAGTTTTCCACTAGATACACTTGCATACTTCCAATAATCGTAATGGCTACGATCACAAGTCCTATATAGCTCGCTAATAGTTTGAAAAAAATACTTTTATTCATTTCGGGCGACCTCGAACTTATAGCCAAGTCCCCAGACAGTTTGTATGTATACGGGTGCTTCGGGAACGGATTCAAGCTTTCTTCTTAGGCGTTTAATAGTATTATCAATGGTCCGGGTATCCCCCAAATAATCAAATCCCCAAACTTTTAGCATAATATTTTCTCGTTGCAGTACTATTCCTGGATTGCTGGCAAAAAACCAAAGCAGACTAAATTCTTTGGCAGTGAGCTCAAGAAGTTGGCCCAAGATTTCCACCTTAAAGGATTCTTTGTTAAGGATGAACCCTGGGTACTTTATGATTTGAAGCTCTTCAGAACTAGCTGAATTAAAACGGCGTAATACGGCTTTGGCTCTAGCCAAAAGTTCACCTGGATTAAATGGCTTTGTGACATAATCATCAGCGCCTAAGTCGAATCCGAGAATTTTATCGTGTGGGTCGTCTTTAGCAGTTAACATAATGACGGGCGTATCGGATAACATACGGATTTTTCGGCACAACTCCCAACCATTAAGACCAGGCAGCATAATATCGAGCACGATTAAATCGAATTTTTTCTCTACGAACACCGATAGGGCAGTGTGTCCATCATATACTTTTGTAATATGAAATTCGTCGCTTAAGTATAGACTAACTAGATTACAGATATGTTCTTCATCATCTACTATGAGGAGTTGTTTTTTGTCCATGTTTTATCACCCTAATTCATATGTTAATTTATTACACGCAAGAAACATCAAAATAAGTGTATTAGTTAATCCTTACCTTAATTATAAAGAAACGAACCCCATTTGTATATGATTGACATCGAAAGATAAGTTTAGGCTCGTATTTGCGCTAATTGTTACAAATTTATTACAGACTTCTTAACTTTTGATATAGATTTGTTACAACTTGGGAGTAAAATAGGGCTACCAAATTTAATTAAAGGAGGATATATGTGGTTAAAAGGTTTGTAATAAGTTTTATGGTACTATTATTCCTTCTATTTTTCTCCGTCAGCCCTGGGTATGCTGAAAATTCTCCAACCCTTGGAATAATGCAATTATCTGCGCATGTATTGCCTGAGTACGACACATCTGATGTATTAATAATTTACGGAATTCAATTTACTAATGATTCACAAAGTGATTATACGGGGGAGGTACGATTTGCTGTACCTAAAGGAGTTACCAAACCAATTGTTATAGAGGACACTCCACAGGCCACAGGAAGTGATAGTCATATTCAAGTTAGAGTCGAGGACAAGGGCGAGTACGATGAAATTGTATGGAATCCAACCAATCCAGTTAAAGCTATGGAGAATTATCCCATTCACTTGGAATACTATTTTAATCCTTTACCCGGTACAGGACAGAAAAAATTTACCTATACCCTCTACTCTAATTTCGATATTGGTCAAGTCCAAGTAAATGTATTCGAACCATTGAAGGCTACGGAGTTTAAGATGGAGCCTGCCGGCAAATTTGTTAAGAAGGATAGCGAAGGTCTTAACATTTATAGGATTGATCCCTCACCACTAAGTAAAGGTCAGAATTTAAATGTCGAGATTTCTTATATAAAAACTGATCCTGAGCCTTCTATTACACCTCTAAGTGCTACGCAGAATGCAGGAAGCAGCGTCAAGCAGAAGGGTTCTTTAAGCAGTGCTGCAGTATTGCTTCCTATGGTTGGAATGCTTGGCCTTGTTATTCTTATTTCTATTAAGTCGTTTAACACTTCAAGTGCTAGGGAAACTCCAACTCAAAGACCTAAAAAATCAATACAGAGGAATCAAGAGCAGAATTCTTCTGACAGAATAGAAAGTTTATATGCTCAAGAAAAACGAAAATTGAGGCAAAAGCTTTTAGATGGTGAAATTAATGAAGAGACATATCGTGAAATCTTAGTCGATATTGAACGAGACTATAAATGAAATCCCAAAAGAAAACTGTATTTTCACGAGGAGGGAAAACATGGCTGATATCGGAACTTTCGCTTTAGTGATTGCTTTACTTACGAGTGTTTATGCTTTAGCGGCTTATATTATCGGATTACAAAAAAACGAAGAGCCCCTGCTGGCTAGTGCCAAAGGAGGAGTGTTTGCGACAGCAATTTTCACAACAATCGCTTCAATAAGTTTAATCTATTTACTCATGACCGGGGACTTTTCAATTCAGTATGTAGCGTCGTATACAAGTAGTGATTTGCCTCCCTTTTATAAGTTATCCGCCTTCTGGGCAGGTAATAACGGATCGCTCTTATTATGGGCCTGGATTCTAACGATACTCGCAGCTATTGTAACCGTTGGGCGGCGAGATGAGGACTTAAAGCCCTATGTTGGAGCAGTCATGATGCTGATTAGTGCATTTTTCCTATTCCTAATTATCAATACTTCGAATCCCTTTGTAAAACTCCCTAAACCTTTACTCGAGGGAAATGGTCTTAACCCGATGCTCCAAAATCCGGGCATGGTTATCCATCCTGTAACAACCTATCTGGGATATGTCGGTTTTACCGTTCCTTTTGCTTATGCAATCGCGGCCTTGTTTACTCGTCAGGCCGACGATCGCTGGATTAAGGTTACCCGCAAATGGACTATTATGTCCTGGTTGTTTTTGAGCATGGGTAATCTCTTCGGAGCTCAATGGGCTTATGTAGAACTGGGTTGGGGTGGATATTGGGCCTGGGACCCTGTTGAGAATGCTTCACTTATTCCTTGGTTAATGAGCACAGCCTTCCTCCACTCCGTTATGGTTCAGGAACGTAAAAATATGCTGAAGATCTGGAATATGCTCTTAATCATTTTTACCTTTGCTTTAACTTTATTCGGAACCTTCTTGGTGAGAAGTGGCGTAGTTGCATCTGTTCATGCTTTCGGGAATTCTACCTTAGGGCTATATTTTATTGTGTTCACTACGGTAGTTACTATGGGTTCGCTCTATTTGGTTCTTGATCGTATCGGATTATTGAAGCAGGGCAACGAGTTTGAAAGCCTTATCTCTAAGGAAAGTAGCTTTTTGCTGAATAATTTACTTTTTGTCGCTTCGGCGTTTAGTATTCTGTGGGGGACGATATTTCCTATCGTTTCAGAAGGATTTACCGGGAGAAAGATAACCGTAGGTGCGCCTTTCTTTAATGCAATCAATGCTCCAATCGGTCTGGCGTTTGTTCTTCTCATGGGAATCTGTCCGTTAATTGCTTGGCGCAAAGCAAGTATTAAGGGTATCGTGCGAAACTTCCGAGTCCCTTTGGTCGTACTTGGCCTCACGGGTTTAACTCTTATCGTAGTGGGGATAAGAAAGCCCTATGCTGTTATCGCCTTTAGTATTTGTGCTTTTGTCATTGTGTCTACTCTTCAGGATATCGTTAAAGGAATTAGGGTAAGGCATAAAATGACGGGCGAGGGATGGCTCATAAGCTCTTACCGCCTGCTCACCAAAAACCGTCGAAGATATGGTGGATATGTGATACATTTGGGCGTTGTGATGATGATTATTGGGATTGCCGGGTCGAATATTTATAACCAAGAATTCACAAAAACTCTAAAAGCCGGAGAACAAGTCCGTGTTGATAATTACTTAGTGACCTATGAAGGCCTTCAGCAGAAACCCAAAGGAGAAAATATGGTTATCAGTGCAGACTTAAATATTAGCAAGTCAGACTCTTTAAAGTTTAAACTATCCCCTGAAAAGGTATTTTACCCTACGACCGAACAGCCATCTACCGAACCGGCTGTGAAAAGCACATGGAAAGAAGATTTTTACGTAACACTTGTAGGTTGGGAAGATGAGGCAGTAACTATAAAAGTTAACATCAATCCTTTGATTAAGTGGCTTTGGACAGGTGGTTATGTATTAATCCTAGGCACCTTGTTCGCACTATGGCCAGGTAAAGGCAGCGCAGTAGGGGCTAAGTACTTAGGAAGGAGCTAAGCAATGAGATACATTAGACAAGTTATGGTCTTAGTAGTTATACTCATTTTTTTCTCGCCAGGGCAGGCAAAGGCCGCGTTATATGATGAAATTCAAGAGAGCTTAATTTGTCCTGCTTGTCTCGATGAACGTATGACAGTCGCTGCTTGTCAGGATGGTACAGCAGAAAAAGCCCGACAAGATATCCAAAAAAGGCTGTCTTCCGGACAAACGAAGGACGAGATTATACAAGCTTATGTGGCAGAGTATGGGGAGATTATTTTAGCTTTTCCACAGAAAAGCGGCTTCAATTTGCTGGCTTGGGTGCTCCCGCCTGTCGCCCTTCTTGGAGGCACATTCTTGGTATATTATGCCATTAACAAATGGGTTAAAAACTCACAGAAGCGGAAATCTCGTAAAAAGAAGCAACAGATTTTGGATTCAGTCGATGAGGATCGAATACATGAAGAGATGTTGAAGTACCTGTAGGGGGGATAACATGATACTGGTAATAAAGATGTTAATGGCGATTGCTGCGGGGATCTTGATTGCTAAACCCTTGTTTAAATCAAGTAGGCAAAGTATTGAACCGGCCTTAGATGGTTTAAGTGATAACCCTAAAGAAACTGTTTTTACAGCCTTGGGAGAAATCGAATTTGAATATAATATGCATAAGCTTGAGAGAGAGGACTATGAAGAATTAAAAAGCAAGTATCAGTTGCAGGCCCTTGATCTGCTTGATGAAGAGGATCAAACATTTGATCGAGAAATAGAGCAGCAGATTAAGAAGCATAGGAAAAGGAAAAAGGATTAGGGGGCCTGACTATGAATAAAAAGATAAAAATGCTTATTGCAGTCAGCACCGTCTTAATAGCAGTGGCATTTCTGTTCATCCAGGGATTTAGGGCCAGTGGAGGGGTAGGTGAGTATCTCACAATTGAAGAAGCTTTATCTGCTGCTCAGGATAAAAGGGACAGATTCATTCAGTTAGAGGCTGTAGTCGTCAGTTCATCAGTAAAATATGACAGCGCGCGACCCTTATTGACCTTCGATTTAACCGATGATAAAAACGTGATAAGCGTCGAGTATGCTGATGCGAAGCCGGATAACTTTGATTCTGGCTATCCCGTAATCGTTGAAGGAAGATTCGGTGAGGATAACAAGTTTAAGGCGGATAAGGTACTGGTTAAATGTCCGTCTAAATACGAAGAAGAGATTAAATCATAAAGGGAATGAAGGTGCGAAGTGAGAGCTAGAAGGCCTTTGTTTGTGCTATTACTTATTCTAGCGGTAGTACTGGGAAGTTCAACAGCTGTAGTAGCTAACCCAAATCAAGCGAATCAGGTATCTGTTAGAGAAATTAATGAGTATACTCCTCCAGACGTTGGTTTTCATAGTCCAGGACATATCCAGAGATGGGAAACGTCTCCTTTAAGTGAGCAAAATCCGCACCTCTGGACAGCGATGTTGTTGACATTGTTAGTTAGCGGAGGAGTATTCACTTCAATACATATAAGAAAAAAGAGTCGTGAAGCCAAGGAAAATCCTACGGATCAATTAAGTCAATACCTAAGTGAGCTTATCAGGCGAGAAGAGCGCTTAACTAAAAAGTTTCAAGAGGTTGACATAAAACACCGTTCAGGTGAGATCACTGAAGCAGATTACAAACGTTTTCTGAAATCGTATGAGGAAAACCTCTCGAAGACTCAAGAAAAGATAAGAGAAATCGAGCAGATTAGCAAACAAGAATAGAGGGATGGATATGCTCGTAGTTGAGAAAATTTCTAAAAAAATTGGCACTAAAACCATCCTTTTTAGTGTAGATTTGAAAGTGAATAAGGGAGATTTTATTTGTATTCTCGGAGAGAATGGTGCTGGGAAAAGCACACTATTGAAGATTCTTTCCCTAGTTATGAAGCCTACGAGTGGCAAAGTATTCTTTCACGGGGTCGATGCGACAACTGCTGGTGGGGTTATTGGTAAGCACTTGGGTGTAATATCCCATCACACCTTTTTATATGAACAGTTAACTGCTTATGAAAATCTTCGATTTTACGGTCGAATGTATGGGGTAAGTCATCTTGAAGAGCGCATTTACAGTGTCCTAAAAGAGGTTGGTTTGGAACTTGCTTTGAATGAACGAATCCAAAGTTATTCGAGGGGAATGCAACAGCGTCTAGCAATCGCCAGGGCTATGATTCATAGCCCTGAGATTCTATTCCTTGATGAGCCACACACTGGGTTGGATCAACAGGCTACTAATACATTTAACAATATAATGACGAAGATTAATTCGGCAGGCGGCACGATAATCATGATTACCCACAATATAGAAGAGGGCTTACTCCTAGCGAATAAAGCAATTGTTGTGTCTCGGGGGCGGATAGTGTACCAAGGAACGACCGAAGGTTTGAATAAAGATGAAGTTCAAAAGCTTTGCATCGTAAATGGAGGTGGAAAAAATAAACTACCTCAACCAAGTTAAAACGCTGATCTGGAAAGACCTTCTTTCTGAGTTGAAAACAAAGGAAATGATTAGTGGTATTCTCGTGTTTTCCCTTCTAACCATGGTGATCTTTAATTTTGCCTTTGATCCAAATATAGATACTATTAAACAGGTCTTTCCAGGAATTATGTGGGTTGCGTTCAGTTTCGCGGGAATAACAGGACTGAATCGCTCCTTTCTCACGGAGAAAACCAATGATTGTCTTACAGGGCTAACTTTATGTACGTTAGATAGAGGGGTAATATATTTAGCTAAGTCTATATCGAATTTTATATTTATGTTCATTGTGGAGGTCATTACTGTCCCAATGATGTTTATCTTGTTTGATTACAAGTTTAAGGGTTCGCCTCTTTTTTTGGGTCTCGTTATCATACTAGGGACCTGGGGATTTATTTCCATCGGGACATTTTTATCGGCGTTAGCAATTAATACGAGAAACAGTGAAATTTTACTTCCGATTATCTTATTTCCTCTAATTGTACCTGTGCTAATCGCTGCAGTCCAAGGAACAGGTGTAATACTCAGTGGCGGTACCTGGTTCGACGTCTCCAATTGGTTAAAAATTCTGTTGGCATTTGGAGCTATCTTTACTGTAGTCCCTTGGATACTATTTGACTATTTGTTGGAGGTGTGAAAATGGTAAAAAGAGTATTAGCCTGGCTAACTTTTATAACAGTCCTGATAGCTACTTATCTTGTGTTTATGTGGGTACCCAATGAGCGAATTATGGGCCCGGTTCAAAAGATTTTTTATTTTCATGTGTCAGCAGCATGGATTGGCTTTTTTGCCTTTTTTGTGGTTTTTGTTGCAGGGGTATTATATCTCAGGACAAGGAACGAAAAGTGGGATGCTGTTGGTGCTGCTTCGGCAGAAATAGGTATCATGTTTACGGCTATCGTTCTGATTACAGGGCCTATCTGGGGAAGAGCTGCCTGGAATGCATGGTGGACTTGGGACCCTAGACTTACAACAACCTTAGTTTTGTTTTTCATTTATATTGCCTACTTTATGGTCCGCTCTTCAATTATTGAGCCGGAGAAAAAAGCTCGCATAGCAGCAATTTTTGGAATGGTAGGTTTTATAGATGTGCCTATCGTATGGTTCTCAATACGATGGTGGAGAACGATCCATCCAGTAGTCGTAAGTAGTTCCGGTTTTGCAATGTCTTCAAAGATGGTGGTTACTCTCTTGGTTAGCGTAGTCGCATTTACATTTCTTTATTTCTTTTTATTAGCCAATACTATGTTTGTTGTGAAAATGCAATCCGAACTCGCTATGCTAAAAGAAAAGATTAGAGAGGGGAGATAGAATATGAGTTATTTATTTGCTGCCTATTCAGCCATTTGGTTTGTAATTTTCTTTTATGTCTTTACGGTGTCTAAACGTCAACGCAGTATTGAGAAGGAAGTACTGTATATTAAATCTATTATAGATCCTAAGGGAAGTGTGCCAACTGATTTATAATATTGCTGGACGCTCCCATTGATTGGGCAGAAAAATCACTCGTTACTTAAATAAAACGAGCCACGAATACAGTTAGTACTAGTGGCTCGTTTCACTATTTTGGGAATTTAGATATGTTACTATTTATTGAATCTAAGCATTTTAAAAACAAGCATAAAAAACAGCTCTAATCTGAGCTGTTTATAAACAAATATTAATTTTCTTACCAGCAACCACCGTAGTAGCCGCCACCATTTGAACCCCAGCCGCCGTAATATCCACGGCCATATCCCCACCCGTAGTCTTGAGTCGGTGCATTTGTACCATACTGTTGGGTATACTGTTGCCTATTTTGCTCATAAATATCAATATTAGCTTTAGTTACATCTGCTTGATCCAGGGTAATTTCTCCTGCCTCTGCATATTTATCGACGATCCGTTTCTGCAACTCTAATATTTGTTGGTTCAAAGCCTCAATTTCCGTTTTTTGTTGATCTGTTATTGCTGCATATGTAGGAGCTGCTGCGAAAGCTAGGATGGAAAGAGAGGCAATAATAGTGATTAATCTTTTTTTCATATAAACTACCCCTTCAATACTATTCTAGTTAAGACAAACTTTTTTGCATGATTGGTACGTTACCAGCACCACCACCCTGAACGGCTCATCATCGAACCATTATTACCGTTCCAGCGGCTATTTCCGTAGTTGTACCAACCATTATCTGACCAGTTCCCAGGATTCATCTGACCATAGTAGGGATAATAAGATGGTCTTTGAGAGGATTCAGACTGATTTTGATCAGATTCTTGAGCAGCCCAGTATCCTTGTGGTGACATTGGAGCAGCGTTGACGTTTGAGGTGGATAATCCAACCGTTAGGAATGTAGCCGCAGCACATAGAATCAAGGTTTTCTTAAAAAATTTCATTTGTACACCCCCTTTTTTTATAAGTTAATTATATAATCCTTAAATCACAATAATGTTACGGAATTTTAACATTTTTGTGATAGGGATTCACCGTAATTTACCTGTTCGTTACTCCTTAAAAAGCACAGATGGCAGGCCCTTTTTAGGTAACCTGCCATTTGTGCCTTTTAAGATGTTACCACCTATAACCTGAACCGTTATTAGACATCATATTTCCGTTACCATTTCCGTTCCAATTTCCATTCCAACAATTCTGATCCCATTGAGGAGGACAATAATTGTATTGATAGTTTTGGCTTGGAGCTGGTGTTGAAGGCTGACTGGGAGCCGGTTTAGGAGTAGGTTTAGCTACTGCTGGCTTTTGAGGTGTCGGTTGAGTTGGTGTCTGTTGCTGCACAGTTTCTTGGGTAGGTGTTGTAGAAGCAGGAGTCTGTGTGGAGGGATCAGTCGTAGTTGAAGGAGTTGTAGCTGTTGGCGTTGTAGCACTGGGGGAACTCGTATTCATATTCATAACCATTGGATTAGGATCATTTTTAATCCAATCTGCCATTTTTTGTTCATAATCTGTAGAAGTTGCGGCTGTTGCAATTCCAGCTCCTCCAACAAATAGACCTAAAGCTAATGCACCTGTAAAGAGCTTGTTTCTGAAAATCTTCATAATCATTTTCTCCCTTCAATTGTCTTTATAATTTTTCAACTTGCATGTAAAGAATATTTAGGCATCATTCGAATTTATTGACCACCTCCGTGTTCAAGTAGTCTTTCGACATCAAAGATTACCTTTAGGGGGGTCTATATAAAATTTGGTACTGTCTTTTAGAAGTCCATATAATCGGACTCATAAGCACCAAGACTATACCGCCAATTTGTTCTTAGCTAAACAAAAAAATTCACATCCTTACAATTAAGGAGTACAACTATATGTTCACATATATTACCTATGCCCACCGTTATAGCTACCTGACATATGATTCTCGCCCATGGAATTATGATTTTGACCATCACGGTTCATATTATGATTTTCGTTATAACCGTTTGTGGTAATGTTATTTGTGTTTTTAACCGTACTTGATGGCTGAGCGCTTTGATTCGTTTGAGCGTTATGCCATTGCTGGTGTTGTTGAGAATTCATATCTGAATGATCTTGGTAATCATTGCAATAATATTGATAGTTTTGGCTTGGAGCTGGCGTTGAAGGCTGACTTGGAGTAGGTTTAGATACTGCAGGTTTTTGATGTGTCAGTTGAGTTGGAGTCTGCTGCTGAACAGTTTCTTGGGAAGGTGTTGTAGAAGCAGGAGCCGTTGTAGAGGGATCTGTATTATTAGTAGTTGTAGAATCAGCCGGAGTCTGTGTGGAGGGATCAGTAGTTGTTGTTGTAGAATCAGCCGGAGTCTGTGTAGTAGTAGAAGGATCAGCTGTTGGCGTTGTAGCACTGGGGGAACTCGTATTCATATTCATAACCATTGGATTAGGATCATTTTTAATCCAATCTGCCATTTTTTGTTCATAATCTGTAGAAGTTGCGGCTGTTGCAATTCCAGCTCCTCCAACAAATAGACCTAAAGCTAATGCACCTGTAAAGAGCTTGTTTCTGAAAATCTTCATAATCATTTTCTCCCTTCAATTGTCTTTATAATTTTTCAACTTGCATGTAAAGAATATTTAGGTATCATTCGAATTTATTGACCACCTCCGTGTTCAAGTAGTCTTTCGACATCAAAGATCACCTTTAGGGGGGTGGCCGTAAAAACTTTTCAAAAAAACAGGCCGCTACCAAGTAACGGGTCTATTCTGAGGTGCGCAATTTAATAGCAGAAGAATTGCTCAGCCTTTCAATTTAAGGAGTGCAATTTTTTATGTAACCAGTGACTCCGCCTCCCACTGTATGACTTTAGGCCAACAAGTGAAGACAGTGTCTTCGGGGTTTCTATGCCCTATGTAACAGGAAAACATACGATTTGTGACATTCCTGTAACATTTAAGCTCTATAATGGAATCTAAAATGAAATGTAAATTATTTTATCCTACCCCATAAAAGAGGTTCACTTTATACGAATGAATAACAGTGGAGTGATTAATGTGCATGAACCGATTTTAAAAGATTTTCTTCTCTCGGCTCAAAACGGTGATACTCTCTCCCGGGAGGAAATCATAAAATCTCACAAAAACTTTATCGCAAAGGTAAGTTCTAGAATATGCAATCGGTATTTAACCTGGGATAATGATGATGAGCTGAGCATAGCGCTCATGGCCTTTAATGAAGCCATTGACAGCTTTGACCCTCAAGGCGGAGCAGCTTTTGAAAGTTTTGCACACACCGTTATTCGAAGAAGATTAGTCGATTATTTTCGCAAAGAAGGAAAACATAAGTATCTCTCCTTGTCCCCAATGAATCCTGAGGACGAGGAATTGAGCATTTACGACCTTAATAATTCTCAAGAGCAATATCGAGAAGAAAAGAGTAATGCCCAGTTTGCCGAAGTCATGGAGACCTACATTCATGCACTCAGTGAATATGGTGTTTGTATTGATGATTTACTCAAAGTATCTCCTAAGCATCGAGATAGTAAACAAACCCTTATCCGAGTGACAATGACATTGATTCAATACCCTCATTTAGTTGCCCAATTAAAGAAGCATAAACTCTTACCTATCAAAGAACTCGAGCTTACAACCGGAGTTAAGCGAAAGGTTTTAGAAAAAGGAAGAAGGTATATTATTGCTCTTACCTTGATTCTCTCTGAGCCAGGATTTTATCCACTCAAAACGTTTACCAAAATCACTACAGATTTAATGGAGTAGGTGGTTATATTATGGAAAAAACCAAAGGAATTGTTATGCGAACCTCAAAAAAGGTGACTGCTATATACACGGAAAAAGGAGACTTTATTGAAGTCCCTACGCCAAAAGAAATTCCGCGTGTAGGCGATATGATTGAGGTGGATATTAAAAACAAACGGCTCCCGCTTTACAGTCAATCTTGGCTTAAGTACACGGCCTCTGCTGCTATCCTTCTCCTTGTCTTTTCGTTGGCCGCATTTAATATTTTAGCTCTTCCGAACATGGCAGTGGCCTCTGTTTCACTAGATATGAATAAAGGTATCGAACTTCTGGTGAATAAAGATGGTAAAGTGATTGAAGTACGCGATGTTAATGGCGGGGCATATATGGTTGAGGGATTATCTCTAACCGGTCAAGATCCCTACCAAGCCATTAACCTCATTATCGAGAATGCTGTGAAATCAGGAGAACTAGAAGAGTCTGAAAATCTTATCTTTGTCCGTATCGTTCCTCTCTCTCAATGGTTTGATAATAATCTTGATAAAGAAACCCTAAAACGTTCAATTGAGGCTGAAATGTCACGTTTAAACGTCGCTGGGAATTTGATCGTTGGTGAGTCCAATGAAGAAGTGCGTAAGGAAGCTATAGAACATGGAATGTCCGTGAATGACCATATTATGTATGAGCGCTTCCAAGAAAACGGAATCGTTGTACAGCCTGAGGCCTTGCGCGGTAGTGATCCAAAACAAGTTTTATCCGATACTAATATGAACATAAGTGACCTTTTTCCGGGAGAATGTACTGAGATTAGATCATCTATGCAGTCGGGAAGAACTGAGAGTAGTTCAAATTCATGGGGTTCCGAAATGGGACCAAAGGCTCATGATAATCGGGGAATGGAATCCGGTGAACAAAGTCCCTCTTCTATGCATAACAACGGGTCTAACGAAACTCCTGAAGTCTGGCATAATTCACCTGCAAATTCAAGCAACTCAACACCTCAAAGCCCTACAGAGCAAAATTCAACGCCCCAAAGTCCCCCACAGCAGAACTCGACGACTACTCCGAATTTTATGAATAAAAATCACGATGAAAACTGGAATGGGGAATCAGAACACGATGGTGAATACAATTCCTCTGAGCCAATGAATTCATGGCGAGATTCAAATCATAATTCAGATTGGAGCAAACATCGTTCCTGGTAAAAACAATAAGGAGAAGGCGAGAATATCTCGACCTCTCCTTATTGTTTAATTTTCTAACGGGAAATAGACGGTAAACATTGTACCATTCCCTAGTTTACTTTCGGCCGCAACCTTTCCACCATGCATTTCAGTTATCTTCTTTACAATGGAAAGTCCTAGACCCGTTCCGGTTCCTCTCCTGGACCTCGACTTGTCCACTTTATAAAATCTTTCCCAGATATTTTCGAGCTCTTCCTGGGGAATGCCGGGTCCAGAGTCTTTTACCGCAATAAAAGCCCAACTGTTCTCTATCCCAAGCTGAATACTTATTGTTCCATTTAAATCGGAATGTTTTATCGCATTATCCATTAAATTAGTAAGAACTTGTTTAAGTCGATCACTGTTTCCCCAAATCGTGATTTGTTGTTTTGGTAAAATAACATTTAATTGAATTTCTTTTGACTCTGCAAAATGTTTTAATCGTTCCGCTGAAATCTGAACAAGCTTATTTAGTACGATATAATCCATATCATCTAAGGAATTGATAGCTTCTAATCCCTTGAGGTCTTGAAGATCATCGACGAGCTCTCTAAGTCGTTCGGTCTCATCAATAATTAGTTTCAAATAGTGTTGTTCTTGTTCTTTAGATTTTACTAAACCGTCTAGGATGGCTTCGGAAAAACCCTGAATAACAGTCAATGGCGTACGCAATTCATGGGAGACGTCCGAAAGAAGTTCTTGTCTTAAACGATCGAGACGTTCAATATCATCGATTTTTCCCTTCAGCTCGGAGGACATAACGTTAAATGAATGGGCAAGACGACCGACCTCATCTTCTGATGCTACTTGAATTTGTCGGCCATATTCTCCTTCTGCTATATACTGAGCAGTCTCCTCCATCTTAATCAAAGGCCGAACGAGCTTTCTTGAAATGAATACACTAATAATAGTCGCTAGTATAATTCCAATAACAGCTCCAATGAGAGCTATGACTAAAATGCTGTTAACATGCTGCTTTATTGTTGATAATGGACTACTAATAACAACAGAACCAAGATTTTTACTTTGGTCTTTTAAAGGAACTACAACTAAAAAAATTTCATCGATTACTCCTGGAAGTTTTCCGGAGTAAACTACATTATTTCCGCTTGAGACTTTTTCTTTAAACCCTGGTTCATGAAGAATCCTTTCAAGGGGTTCATTAAGCGGCTGTCCGTATAACAACTCTCCGTCAAGATTAGCTATTGAAATATTAGCGTTTAAGAATTTTCCAAGAATCCGAAACCTTTCATTGATACGTTCGCCTTCTGTATCTTTATAGGTATTGTAGATGGTAACAACTTCCTGAGCCTCATAGATATAAAATTTAGCTTGTTGGTTATAAATTAGCGTTCTAATTTGCTGAGCTTGAACCAAAATAGAAAACAGAAATACCCCTAAAACCAAGGCGATAATTGTCAGCCAAAGTTTTAGGCTAAGGCTCTTTTTCAATGACCATTGAATTCGAATTTGTAACCAACTCCCCTAACAGTTTGAATGAAATCACTGTAACCTACTTGACTATCAAATTTGGAACGTAATCTGTTAATATGAGTATCGACCGTTCTTGAATCTCCGCAGTAATCAAAATCCCAGACTGAGTTAAGCAACTGGTCTCGTGTAAAAATTCGACTTGGATATTTGGCTAAAACTAATAATAGGTCAAATTCTTTCGCTGTAAGTTTAACTTCTTTGCCTTCTACTACGATTTCACGGGTAATTTGGTTAATTGTAAAACCAGGGAAGATGATGAGATGATCTTTAGATTGTTCTCCATCTAGCCTTCGAAGAACAGCTTTTACACGTGCATTCAGTTCCCTTGGACTAAATGGTTTTACTACATAGTCATCGGCACCTAAATCAAAGCCGAGAATCCGATCATTTTCTTCACCTTTAGCAGTCAACATGATAATCGGAATTTGAGTCTCTTTTCTTAAGATCTTGCACACGGTCCACCCATCTAAACCAGGAATCATTAAATCCAAGACAATAAGGTCAAATGCACCATTTCGAACCCTTTCTAAAGCGCTATTTCCGTTTTCAGCTTCTTCAATTTCGTAGCCCTCTGCCTCAAGGTATAGGCGAACAATCTCTCGTATTCGTTCATCATCGTCGACTACCAAAATTCTCATTCTAACTGTCCTTCCTCCATTCTACCAACACCAATATCCTCCGTTATTTTTAGGAGGAGTATACCAATCGTATTGAGGATTGTAATTGGGATTCATGGGACTAAACATCATTCCGCCTCCACTTGGAGGATATTGCTGATTGGTTGATCGCGGGTAATTTATTATACCAGGTTCATTCGGTTGTGATGTGGATGAACCCTTTGTCCATAGATAGGGCTGGACTATATCTAATCCTTTAGATATAACGAGACCTCCCAGAAACGCAATTACTATAACAAAGATCATTATGATTTTATTTCTCATCCCAATTCCCCTCCGACTAGGCTCTGACTCTTTTTCTAAGATTCTGTACATTGATAGCAGTTGTATTTTCGTTCATATATACGTAGTTTACATTATAAATTCTAATCTTTACAGAACTTTAACGGCAATATAACAATTTTGTTAAAAACCTCGTACTACTTAATTAATGGCACGAGTTTTACTTGGTCTAGAGAAGTATGAGGCGTTCATGAGAATTTCATAAGTTTTTCATTGGTACAACATATCTATAGTATAAAGTTATATTCAGCAAATTAAGTGAAGCTGAATCTGAGGTGCAAAGCCTTAGAACGGGGGAAACTTCTCGTGGGGTGAATCGCAGTATATTGCGTAGGGCATACACCTTTGCCCGAATCCGTCAACTAACCTCGTAAGCAGAAAGGTGGTAAAAAATTGAATATCCCGTACCCCAAGAAATGGTTTGGTGTGGCAGTTATTTCAGGAATAGTTTTAGCTACTAGTCTATTCAATGCCATTCCAGCACAAGCTTGGAAAAATCCGGTTTCCCGTATTGTACCTACAAATATCAGCCTAGAACAGGATAAGATTTTAAATCCTATTGTGAAAGAAGAGCTTAATATGATAGCACTTGATGCACGTGTGGAGACGGAATCTTTAAAAAAAGAGGTTTTCCTAGAGAAAAAATGGCTTCGACAATCAAAGAGAGATAAATCTATAGAAGCTTCGCAAAGTTCTCTGAAATCCACGGAAATTAAGTTATCCACAATAAATACTGAAGAAGTAAAAAAAGAGGTATCTACTGCGCCAGCACCTACTAGATCAAAGCCAGCACCGGCTAAAGCAAAGCCAACCCCAGCGCAACCTCAAAAACAAACAGCTCAAAAGAGCTCACCTCCGGCAGTCTCCAGAGGAGCAGGTGAGATAGAGCAATTACTTAACAGGGCTAACGGTTTAATAGGAGTACCGTATCTTTGGGGAGGAACAACTCCTAAAGGATTTGATTGCTCTGGTTTTGTTGGATATGTATTTAAGGCATCAGGCATTTCCTTACCCCGTACCTCATTTGATATGTATAAAGTCGGCACGCCAGTAGAAAGGAATCAACTTAAACCTGGGGACTTGGTGTTCTTCAGTACGTATCAGAAGGGTGCATCAGATGTACGAATCTATATCGGAGGAAATCAAACGATTGGAGCATCAAGTGGCGGTGTGGACATTCGTAGTTTGTCAGAGAGCTATTGGGATAAGCATTATTATGGAGCAAGAAGGGTACTATAATCAAAAGCGAAACGGCAAGAGCTGGATGCCCTTGTCGTTTCTTTTTACTTCAAAGGGATGGTGTAAATGGACAAAGAAACTTTATTAACCCGCAAAAGATATAATCGGACGGCACAATTCTACGATATCATGGATCGGATGATTAAACCCGATTTGAGGAAAAAGGTACTCAGTGAAGCAGAGGGTAAAGTTCTCGAAGTCGGGGTAGGAACGGGAAAAAACTTGGAGTATTATTCACCGGATTGTCAGGTGATCGGTATTGATCTAAGTCCCGGTATGCTTGCGAAAGCAAAGGCAAAAGCCCAAAGATTACAAGTTAATATATCCCTGCAGGAAATGGATGCTCAGGAACTCCAGTTCCCTGATCACTTCTTCGATACTGTAGTTGCTACCTGTGTTTTTTGTTCTGTACCGGATCCCATTAAAGGGTTAAAGGAGATTAAGCGAGTTTGCAAGCCAGGAGGTAAAGTACTTCTCCTTGAGCATGTTCGCAGTGAAAATCCAGTATTGGGGAAAATCATGGATATTATGGACCCCATAACTGTTCGATTAGTGGGGCCACACATTAACCGTAGAACGGTTGAGAATATAGCAAAGGCTGGACTAAGGATAAAGTATATCGAGGATCGTTACTTCAAAATTTTGAAGTCGATCCAGGCAGCACCGTAAATGCAATTCATAACTTTTTCATAGGGTTTTCAGAGGAAATTCAAAAGAATCTGCTACCATAAAGATAAGGATATAAGAACTAAAGTAAGTAAGAAAAGAGCCTACTCAGGGCTCTTTTCTTAGGAGGAACATATGGGTACAACCGTTATCATTATTGCTTTTGCGGCAGGTATTTTATCTTTTCTATCCCCTTGTATTATACCGATGTTGGGAGTTTATTTTTCCTTAATTACAGGTTTGACTGTTTCAGGCCTAAAAGAGGCCGCAGTAGATTCTGCTTTACGCTTAAGAATCCTGAAAAATACCCTTGCCTTTGTTGCAGGATTCTCTGTAGTTTTTATTGCAGCAGGCGCGGTAGCAGGGCAATTGGCTTCCTTGCTCAGTGAATGGCAAGGGGTTCTGAATTTCTTAGGGGGCACAATGATCTTGATTCTTGCCCTCAAAATGCTTGGCTTTTTTCAACTCCTTTTTCTTAATAGACTTCACTGGGAACCAAGTTTTTTTTCAAAGCTCAGGGCAAAAGCAACTCGAAGTGCCGGGTCTTCTTTCCTAGTAGGACTATTATTTTCGATCGCGTGTTCTCATTGTATTGCCCCGACACTCTTTTCTATTTTAGCTCTTGCTGGTGCGACTCAAACTCCCGGAAGTGGTATGCTTGTGATGTTTTTCTTCTCGCTGGGGCTATCTATCCCTTATATATTAGCGGGAATGACTTTTAATAAGGTGATAAACTTATTGAAACGCTATCGTCGCCACCAAGTAATTGCTGAGCGTTTAGCAGGGGTTCTTATGCTTTTTATGGCATATGTCATTTACACCAATCAATTAACTGAAATAACAGGCTTCCTAGGACGTTTTTTGCCCAATCTACCGTTAGGGATGTGACCTATTCATAAGATATTCACATCTAATTCATCGTATATTTAGAAGCTTGCTGTATAGTAATACCATGATATTCAGGGAGGCATGATTGTGAAGACTAAAGTAATTATTGGAGTTTTAGTACTTCTATTAGTCGGTGGCATTTATGGGGGCGTAGACGCAGCCAAAAAAGCGAAGGTAAGTACGACAAATGCTGCTTCTTCGAATACAAGCGAAACTTCCAACCAGAAGATAACTGACCCCATCATTGATGACAAAGAGGGACTACAAGTGATCGTACAATGGATGAAACAAGAAAATCCATCTCAAGAACAAATTTTTTCGATAACTTTGGATAATCATGCCGTCGATGTGGATGAGTTTCAATTTGAAGGTAACATTACTGTTTTACTCGATGACAAAGAAGTCCCTATTCAGATTGAAGAACTAGAGAGGGAAGGCTCAGGACATCACCTTTCAGCTGAACTCAAAATTACAAGTCCAGAGTTTACTGAGATTAGCCCAGGGAGTAACTTCACATTGAATGTTAAAAATGTGTACGATACTCCGGCACGAAGTTTTACTTGGAAATACTAAAAAAAATTATTATGGAGGTTAATTATGGCACCGATTTTATTTACTATTGGGAATTTCTCCCTTCGTTCCTATGGAGTTATTGTAGCTTTCGCAATATTTATGGGTTTAACAGTTGCCTATCTTCTCACGTCGGATAAGGAATATAGAGAGCATTTATTAGATGTACCTATCTATGGGATTATTGGTGCAATTATTGGTGCACGAACTTGGCAAGTGTTTTTCTATGAATGGGATTATTATTCTCAAAATCTAGCGGAGATCCCTAAGATTTGGCATGGGGGATTGGCAATCCAAGGAGCTCTTGTGGGTGCTGTTCTTGCCGCAGTAATCTATACCAAAGTTAAGAAAATAAACTTTTGGCGTTTAGCAGATATTGCTGCACCAGGATTAATTCTAGGTCAAGGCATTGGGCGGATTGCATGTTTTCTTAATGGCGATGCTTATGGAACGCCTACAGGCTCGAACTTTGGAACCGTTTACCCTGAAGGGACACCTGCCTATGCAGCGTTTGGGAGTCAACCGTTATGGCCGGCTGAAATATGGGAAGGACAGTGGGATTTTATTGTTTTTGCCATAATTATTATGCTTAGTCGTTGGCGTAAATGGTCCGAAGGTTTCATTTTCCTAGCCTATATCATTCTTTATTCAGTCGGTCGATTTGCGCTAGAGTTTCTCCGAGGTGATAGTCCGTATTACTTGTTCAATTGGACATCAGGTCAATGGACCAGTATGGGGATGATTATTATAAGTCTTGGGTTTATGGTAGTTTTGAGAAACAAGCATAAAAATTTAAAACAAACTGAGGTAAGTTCGAAACAATCTAAATGATTAGAATATATTCCATGGAAAGGAGATATAAATGTTTCAATATGGTTATTGGGAAATTGTAGTCATAAATTCACTAATTTTTATCATTTTTGCATTTAGCTTTGTGAGACCGAAAAATGCAACGGATTGGCGTGTTTTCGGAACTTTCTCAGCCTTTATAGTAGCTTTATTTACAGAAATGTATGGGTTTCCCCTCACGATCTACTTACTTTCAGGCTGGTTAAGCGAGAAGTTCCCCCAACTAAACCTATTTGCCCATGATTCAGGTCACCTTTGGTATGAATTATTAGGTTTAAGCGGGGATCCACACACAAGCCCTATCCACATTGCAAGCACGTTGTTCATTAACGGTGGGCTTTTGTTCTTAGCTATTACATGGATGTTTTTATATAGGGCACAGCGTAAAGGTGTTGTAGCAAAAAGTGGTCCTTATGCGCTGATACGACATCCTCAATATGTAGCTTTTATCGTGATAATGTTTGGCTTCTTATTACAATGGCCTACCTTATTAACCTTATTGATGTTCCCAATCTTAGTCATCATGTATATAAAGCTGGCAAAGCTTGAAGAGCGCGAGTCCATTAAATCTTTTGGTGAAGAATACGCAACTTATGCTGATGATACAGGACGATTTTTCCCTAACTTCAAGAAACTTCGCAAGAAATTCACAATCAATTCATGAGATAATCGAATTTGTAGCTTATACTTTTAATAAGTTATCTTACAAGAGAGGAGTAAATCGATGAAATGTTGTGATAACGAAAAGTCAAATGTGGATGAGAGCGGGAATGAGACGGATTGTCAGCATGAGAAGAAACATAAGGGATTTTTTTCCCACATGTGGATGATGGTTTTATGCTGTGGTTTACCGATTGCTATTATTTTGCTAATACCACTTATGGGAGGTTTTTTATCTCCTGGGATAAGGATTGCGTTGCTATCTTTTGCTCCCTTCCTCTGTATGTTGTTAATGATCCCAATGATGTTCATGATGATGAGAGGGCACAAGGAAAAGGGATAAATTCTTTTAAGAATAAAGCCTCAAAATCTACAGCCTCCATATTGAGATCTCTTCTGAACATTTTCAGAAGAGATTTCTTTTTATTATCGACTTTACTTTACGGAGTTTTGGAGATTTACCTGCAATGGATCAATGTGCCCTCCCATGATAGCTATTTACTACTTAGGGAGGGCATCCCTTTGGTTATGCATATGTAATTGAATTTCGAAATTCATAAGTTATTCATAACTATGACATTCTTTTGACAAATTCGATTGCTATAATCATAATTGTCAAAGAGAAATTGACGAAATAAAGGAGAAGAAAATAATGAAAAAACTTAATGCAAAAGCAGGATTAATCTTAAGTAGTGCAGCTTTGGCTCTTGGAATTTTGGCTGTACCCGTATTTGCCGGTACTAACACAGAAACCGCGAATCAAGCGAATTTAGCTCCAATGGCTGCGGTCACCGATAATACCCAACCGGTAGAGAATACCCAACCAGTAGATAATACCACTAAAAATAACTATATGAATGTTGAAGCTATGCAAAATATGCACGAATCAACAGTGATGCAAGAGGCTATGAATTCTGGAAATGTTGATAAAATGAAGGAGGCCATGAATTCTCCTGAGATTAAAGCTCAAATAGGCGAGGATGCAGTTGACGCTATGAATCAAATGATGAGTAATGAAAACATGAATGCTATGCATAATGGAAATATGAACTCTATGCATAATGGAAATATGATGGGGTCAGGGACCAATATGATGAATTGGTAATAATCGGGTATGGGGACCGGGTTCGAGTTCTTTAATGGATACTTCAAAATGTCAAGGGGTAGATGCTCGCATGAGCTTCTACCCCTAAGTGGGTCTATTTAAAATACCAATGGTTCTATTGAAATATTAAATAATTGTTTGGTCGAACTTTAACTTATAATGATGAAGGTAGAATATGAAATGCAACAATGAAGGAATAGAAGAGGGTACGGGCATGCTCAAATTGTATTTATTCATTGGAATGATAGGGCTTAGTGTTTTTTACGCATGGTTTTCACATCTCGTTATGATACCCCTTAATAATAATTTACTATTGCATTGTATCATTTTAGGCCTTAGTTTTGGTCTTGCCAATTTCTTGTTAGCGAATTTATATTTGTATAAACATAACAAACTTAAAAATCAAAATGAACTATTAAAATCGAGACTTATAACCGATAATTTAACGGGATTACTTAATCGTAGAGCATTGGATGTAGAATTAAATAGTTGTAATGAATTGATTTATTCTGTGATCTTTATCGATATTGATAATTTCCATGTTTTTAACAATCAATATGGCCATAAAGCGGGGGACACGGTTCTTTGTAAAGTTTCTGAAACCATTAAAACGACTATACGAGTTGGGGACCGAGCATACCGTTATGGGGGCGAGGAAATCGTAATAATTCTTAAAGACTGTAATCAAAAAAATGCTCAAGGAATCGCAGAAAAAATTCGCACCCGAATTGATATGCTAAGCAACGATCCTTATTCGCAAATTACAATTTCTTTAGGGGTAGCGAGTTGCTCCGAAGAGAGTGAACCGATACAGGATGTAATTGAGAAAGCGGATTTTGCCTTACTTCAGGCTAAGTGCGCTGGAAAAAATCGCACCATCGTATTTGATCCAAAAAATATAATTAACGCTTAAGGTTAGAAACTCCTGGAGATGTCATGATTATGGGATTAAAGAATGGTGCGATAATTTGTGACTAAGAGAACTTGAATCATGGCGAAAATAATGGGTTCTTGGGTTTAAGCGGGGACCCACACACAAGCCCTATCTACATTGCAAGCACGTGGTTCATTAACGGTGGGCTTTTGTTCTTAGCTATTACATGGATATTTTTATATAGGGCACAGCGTAAGGGTATTGTAGCCAAACGCGGCCCTTATGCGCTGATACGACATCCTCAATATGTAGCTTTTATCGTGATTATGTTTGGCTTCTTATTACAATGGCCTACGTTATTAACATAATTAATGTTCCCAATCTTAGTCATCATGTATATAAAGTTGGCAAAGGTTGAAGAGCGTGAGTCCATTAAAATTTTCGGTGAAGAATACGTAACTTACGCTGATGATACAGGACGCTTTTTCCCTAACCTCAAGAATCCTCGCAAGAAATTCACAATCAATTCATGAGATAATCGAATTTGTAGTTTATACTTTTAATAAAACTATCTTACAAGAGAAGAAGAAACATAAGGGATTTTTATCCCATATGTGGATGATGGTTTTATGCTGTGGTTTACCGATTGCTATTATATTACTAATACCAGTTATGGGAGGTTTTTTATCTCCTGGAATAAGGAATATGTTGCTAACTCTAGCTCCTTTGCTCTGTTTGTTGATAATGATGCCAATGATGTTCATGATGATGAGAGGCACAAGGTAAAGGGATAAATTCTTTCAGAATAAAGCATCAAATGTACAGCCTCCATAGTTAGATCTCTTCTGAATATTGTCTGGAGAGATCTCTTTTCATTAAAAGGTAAGAGGTGATTCGAATTGCTAACACGAAAAAAAATATCTGTTATTACACTGGTGTTTTCGCTATTTTTAGTTCTTCTTATGCCCAATATATCATTAGCAGAAGCGAACAGTCTAAACGCCCAGAACTTTAATGTCTATGTAAAACCAGAGTATGATGATCCGCAGACTTTAGTTATTTATAAAGGGGATTTTGTCAATTCAGGGGATGAGATCATAAAGAAAGGCACTCCTATCTCCTTTATCATACCCGAGGATGCCAAGATTGGCATGGCCTGCGAACTTAATGTCCAAGGGGGTCATGAGTGTCAACCATATACTACCAAAGAACTTGGAGACAACAAAGTTCAATTATCGTGGAAAATAACTAAGGATATAGCCCCAAATCAAAAGTACCCTATCTTCCTTGAATTCTATTATGACAATAAAGCCGTGGCTCCCAATAAAAGTTTTGATTATACATTCATTCCCACCTCAAGCATTGATATACTGAAGCTCTGGATCATAGCGCCGAAGGCTGCAACTAATTTTATGACAAATCCCGCATCATTAAATGTTACTCAAGATAAGGAAGGTCTCGCGAATTATCTCTATACTTACAATAACCTAACTTCAGATACACCCGTGAATGTTAACGTTAGTTATGTGAAGTCCGATAACAAACCTACCTTTGATACGCCTCAAGTTGGAGCGAAGACATCACCTTCGTTATCTGGAGCGGGAGAAAATTGGTTAACGAAACCAGCTGTCATTATACCGACAATTCTAGCTATAGTTACCATAGGCTTTCTCGTAATATATGCCTTACGAAAACCCCAAAGTCAATTAGTGAGCAATAACAAGTTAGATAAAGAAAAAAGACGAATACGTCAGATGTTCTTAGATGGAGAAATTAGTGAAGATACATATAAGCAACATATTGAGGACCTGGAGGAGAAATTGAATCGATAAGGGGCAGAACAATGGATCTTAGCAATAAAAAAAACTTAAAAGTTCTAGTTGGCACACTAGTTATTGTAGTTGCTATAGCCTACCTCATACTCTCAAGTTTATCTACAGTGACCACAGCGTACTATCTTAAGGTGGGAGAAGCTTTACAGGGAAACATTGATTTGGACAAATCGTACCGTATTGAGGGAAAGATTGACGTTGAAAAGGCCACCTATAATACAAAAAAAACGCCTATTGAGCTAAAATTTCAAATCTACGATGAGGATAACCCAGATCAAAAGCTTACTGTGATATTCAAGGACGTAAAACCGGACAATTTTCAAGATGCCACGGGTGCCATTGTTGAGGGGAAATTTCAACAAGACGGCACCTTTAATGCGGATATCCTAAACCTGAAGTGCCCTTCGAAGTACGAAGCAGGCGAACCAACAGAGTATGAAGGGAGAGTCTCTGAATTTTTACGCTCCCTTGGCATTAAATCTTAGTCCTATTTTAAGTATTTTAAGGAGGTACATATAGCAATGGCCGAAGTTGGCTATTTCTCACTGATTCTAGCTTTGATTGTAAGTTTATATGGCATCATTGCCTTCCTTTTAGGCGTGCGCAAACAGAATCCAATGTTTCTATCCAGTGCCAAAAACGCATCGCTTGCAGTTGCCCTCCTATGTACGGTGGCGACTGGGATTATGGTGTTTTATCTAATGACGGGTGAGTATACGATCAAATATGTCTATAGTTATACAAGTAACGATCTGTCTGTGTTCTATCGCTTTGCTGCTCTCTGGGCAGGAAATGCCGGCTCACTGCTACTTTGGCTGTTGCTTTTAGTCTGGTATACCGTTATTGTCGCGTATTCCAAAAAGACGCAACACTTAACTCCTTATGCAAGCAGCATCTTGTTGCTCAATTCAGCCTTTTTTCTTTTCGTTCTAGCCTTTCTGAGCAACCCCTTTGAAAGGGTTTCGGGTTGGTATCCGGGTACATATCTGGCAGACGGAGCAGGGATGAATCCAATGTTGCAGAATCCCGGTATGGTTTTCCATCCTGTAACAACTTATCTCGGTTATGTCGGCTTTGCTGTACCCTTTGCCTATGCAATGGCTGCCTTGATTACTCGCAATTCTGATGATCAGTGGATCCGGGTCACTCGACGTTGGACTATTGTGGCTTGGCTTTTTTTAACTCTCGGAAATTTATGGGGAGCACAATGGGCTTACATAGAACTTGGCTGGGGAGGATACTGGGGATGGGATCCTGTCGAGAATGCATCGTTTATACCTTGGCTCACAGGTTCGGCGTTTTTACACTCGGTGATGATTCAAGAACGTAAGAATATGCTTAAGGTCTGGAATGTATCCCTCATTAGTATTACCTATGTTCTAACCTTATTCGGAACATTCCTTGTTCGCAGTGGAGTATTAACCTCTGTTCATGCATTTGGCAGTGGCCCCCTGGGACGTTACTTTCTCATCTTTACTGTGTTCATGTGTTTTTTTGCAGGAGTACTTATCATATTCAGATATGATCTCCTTACCCAGGACCATACCTTTGAGTCCTTTCTTTCAAAAGAAAGTAGTTTCTTACTTAACAACTTAGTCCTAGTCGGGATGGCCTTTGCAATATATTTTGGGACTATATATCCTTTGATTTCTGAAGCGGTTCGTGGAGTTAAAGTTTCTGTTGGAGCTCCCTACTTTAACTCAGTTATCGCTCCTCTAGGCATTGTGCTATTTCTTCTAATGGGCATTTGCCCGCTTATCGCATGGCGTAAAGCCTCGTGGCGAAATCTTGTGAAAAACTTTCTGTGGCCAGCCTTAGGGGCACTGGTGGTGGTTATCATTTTGTTTGTTAGTGGAGAACGAAAAATATATCCTATGCTCGGATATGCTACAGCATTTTTCACTATGGCAACTATACTACTAGAGTTTATTCGAGGAACTAGAGTACGCCATCGTATTACTAAAGAACCATATCCTCTAGCATTTATACGCTTATTGCTACGCAACCGTCGTCGCCATGGTGGTTATATCATTCATCTTGGCCTTGTCATCATGTTGATCGGCATCATTGGTTCGAATAATTCGGATATACAACTTACCAAAACAGTTAATTTTGGAGAAAGTGTTGAGATTGGGAACTACCGGATTGTTTATGAAGGGCTTTACGAAAAACAAAATGGCAAAAAGGATATAGTCTATGCCGACCTTTTGATATCGGATAAAGAGAGCGGAAAATTGCTTGGCAGGATTGAACCACAGAAGGTTTTTTATCAGACGACCAAACAACCAGCGACAGAAGTGGGGCTTCGCTCCACACTTAAGGAAGATTTGTATATCATTTTATCGGCTTGGGAAAAAGATGGGACAGCGACGTTTAAGTTCCACGTAAACCCCTTAGTGGCTTGGATCTGGATTGGAGGATATATACTGATAATTGGCACGATATTTGCTCTATGGCCAGGACGTGGGAGTCAAGCAGGTTCAAAATACCTGAGCAAAGCCTCTTATCCAACGGCTACCAACTTAGGTGAAGGGGGACAGGTTTCGTGAGGGAATTCTTATTTCGAATCTTCACGTTGACTTTAGTGCTTGTCGTGGTAGGTATACTTACCCCTTGGTCAGTAAAGGCTGAAGAATGGCAAACTCGCCAAATACCTGTCGAAGTTGAGCAAGGAGTTGTCTGTGTACTCGATGGTTGCATGATGAATCTTCCTTCCTGTGAAAATGTAGCAGCAGAACAATTAAGGAATGTCATACGCGAGAAGATGTTTAAAGATGGGCTTAACAAGGAACAAACCTATACTTATCTTGCTCAGATCTACGGTGAAAAGGTTTTGGCTGCACCGCCAAAGAAAGGGTTTAACTGGACGGTTTGGTTGGCCCCCTTTGTTCTTACGATCGGTGGAGGAGCATTTATTTATTTGGGCTTGGAGAAGTGGGTTATTCCTAATCGACTGGTAGAGCCCCAAGAGGATATCTCATCCATAGATCCGGAGCTTGAAAAACAGCTTGACGAGGAAATTAAAAAGTATATTTGAGAGGAGGAATAGTCTTTGAATATCCTCTTTAGTACCCTTCTAATGATTTTAACGATTCTTCTTATTATACTTCCTTTTATTAGGAGGAGGCATACTGCCACATTAGCATTTAGCAACGGGCAATCTTCAGAATCAGTTAATCAAAAGGATTTGATACTCGGTACTTTAGGTGAAATCGAATTTGATTATCACATGGACAAGCTTTCATTAGACGATTATCAGACGTTGAAGAGCAATTATTCTCATATAGCTGTCGAGGTTTTGAAAGCTGAGAAATCAAATGCCTATACCAAGGATGATATAAACCTGGCGAAATATAATCTCCAAGACATTGAAGACGAAATCGAAAAAGAATTGGAGACTATGAATAGGTAAATTATGAAAGGGCAAGCACAATGAGAAATTCCTCTATTCTTCTAGCCCTTACAGGTGCACGCATAGAATCAGGGTATACTGTTCCGGGGCATCTTCAGTCTCACATTGCCCTTTTTAACTCAGAGCCTCTTGTTTATACAAATCCCCACTTGTGGGTAGTTTACTTCTTAATAATGCTTAGTTTAGGAATTGCCTGTATCGTTCTCATAGGTAGAAGGCGCAGGGATAGGTGTCAGGAAAAGCCGAATTGGAGCATACCGACTTTGGATAGTAAAAAGAACGAAGTGGTTGATGAAGAAGAAGCATTTCTAAGGCTTAAACGTTTAAATGATAGGTTGCTGGGCGAGATAAAATCACTGGATTCACAATTTACTTCTGGAAAAATTCCTGAGGAACGGTATCAGGATTTGCGTGAGCAGAAAAAGGAAATGCTTGTACGAGTTAAAATAAGACTCAAAGATTTAACAGATGGTTAAACCACCATCTTACGGAGGTAACAGATGATTGTCGCTGAAGGTTTGACCAAGAAAATTGGAACCAAGGAAATTTTAAAAGGTATTGATTTAGAAATTCACGACGGTGAGTTTGTTACATGTTTTGGTCCCAATGGAGCAGGAAAAAGTACCACCTTAAATATTTTGGCACTCCTTAGTAAACCCTCAGGGGGCAATCTCTGGATAGACGGTCAAGATACAAAAGAAAATACCGAAAGTTTGCGTTCAAAGATTGGTGTGATATCCCACAACTCATTTTTGTACAATAATCTCACGGCACAGGATAACTTAGAATTCTATGCCAGAATGTATCAAGTATCTCATCCCAAGGCGAGAGTAAGTGATTTGCTTGAGAGAGTGGGTTTAACATATGCTGCGAATGAACTTGTAGGTGCTTTTTCACGGGGTATGCAGCAACGTTTAAGCATTGCACGTTCACTCATACATAAGCCCTCGATTCTTCTGCTGGATGAACCATATACGGGTCTTGATGAACGAGCTAAGCATATTCTGAATACCCTTTTGGCCCAAATATCCCAGAACAAACGAACTATCTTCTTAATTACTCATGATTTTGAGCAAGGTCTCGCACAGAGCAACAAGAGTCTTATCCTTGTCGGAGGTCGTATCGTTTACCGTTGCAATTCTAAGGATATTGATCGGGTGGATTTTCGTAAGACCTACTTGGAGTACGTAGGTGGGGCTGCATGAGCTTTATACATCTAAAGACTCTTCTATGGAAAGAATTCAGAGGAGAATTCCGAACCAAAGAGGTTCTAAGTTCAATGCTGGTTTTTTCTTTGTTAGTGGTTGCTGCTTTTGGATTTGCTCTTGATCTGGATCGTTCTGAAACAGGCAAGGTTTTACCTGGGGTTATCTGGGTGACGTTGATCTTTGCCGGAATCTTAGCCTTAAACCGTTCTTTTACCACTGAACTTCAAAACGATTGTATTTATGGTCTCATGCTCACGCGAGCGAGCCGAAGCACAATCTATTTTGCTAAACTAATAACGAACTTGTTGCTAATGGCCGTCGTAGAAATTATCATCGTCCCTTTATTTTTCATTATGCTCAATTACCCAGCCCCCCCACACCTATCACTACTCGTCTTGGTTCTGATACTTGGAACCTATTGCTTCATGGCGGTAGGGACGTTTCTTGCTGCTTTAGCAGCCGGAACTAGAGTAAGTGAAATGCTTCTACCCTTACTAATGTTACCCATGACCATGCCGGTATTGCTCTGTTCTACCCTCGTCACCAAGGGGGCGTTTGAAATAATGCCTAATGACGTAGGAATTTATATGAAACTGCTCGGTACCTACGCCGTAATCTTTACCGTATTACCTGCTCTATTGTTCGACCACCTACTGGAGGTGTAATTTTGTTAAAAAAATTAGTAAATCGTTATGGAGAGAAAATATTAGCTTGGGCAACGTTTATTACAATGTTTTTGGCTTTGTATATGGCATTAGTTTATGCCCCCACTGAAAAGACCATGGGGGATATACAACGACTTTTCTATTTCCATGTTGCTTCTGCTTGGTTGGGGATGCTTGCTTTCTTTGTTGTATTTTTATCCAGCATCCTTTATCTCATCAAACGAGAAAAGAAATGGGATAATTATGCTTATACATCCGCCGAAATTGGCGTGATATTTACTACCATTGTCCTTGTCACGGGTCCCATATGGGCCAGACCGATATGGCAAACTTGGTGGACTTGGGATCCTCGGCTGACAACGACTTTGATTATGTGGTTTTTGTATATTGCTTATGTTAAGATTCGCTCTTCTCTTCATGAGGATGATAAACGCTCCCGCTATGCAGCGGTTTTTGGAATTTTGGCATTTACCGATGTTCCTATCGTTTTTTTCTCGATTCGTTGGTGGAGAACTATGCATCCTGGTGCCATCGTCTCGGGAAGTGGTTTAGCACTTGCTCCGGATATGAAGCTAGCCTTTTATATGAGTCTTTTGGCATTTACATTACTCTATTTGTTGCTTATGGTTAAAGGTTCCAGAATTGAAACGCTTAGAGCGAAGATTACAGCTCTTAAAGAAACATTGAGGTGAGAGAATGGATCGTTTGTTCTTTCTTTTTGTAGGGTACACCTTTATTTGGGTTCTAATTTTTTGGTACATATCACGACTAGGTACGCGCCAGAAGAAATTGCAAGAGGAGCTCGAATTGCTTAATAGATATCTTCAGGATAAGCCCTAAATGGAGAATAAGTATGGAACGTAAAGTGTTATTAGAAGGAGATCGTTTAGGGGAGGAAATACATGGCAAAGCTTAATGAGAAAAAAGCCCGGTTTGAGGCAGTATATCAACAAAGTCGAAGACGTAAAAAGATTGTCTTAAGTGCTTTTGTCAGTGTGCTTATCCTTGGCATCGCTGTCATGATACTTTCTACACGGGAGGCCATTCCGGGTTTTGATAATAAATATTCAATAGGGAAATCGATGGATTACAAAAATCAAAAAATAGAAATGACCGAGGTTACCCCAACTATCGAAGATGGTCGAGTGAGCATATCCCTTGAAGATCTTAAAAAGAGCTCTATCCTTTATTTAATGTATGACCCAAATTATGATGTTGGAAATGGGCAAAAAGGCTTACCGTTAATGGCCTATCTGACACCGGCAGGTCGAATTACAGTCGCCGTGAGTTTTTGCGAACCGTGTTATTCGCGCAAATTCCGTATCGAAGGGGATGTCCTTGTTTGTAATGTCTGCAATACACGATGGGCAATGGCGGATCTCACAGGGCTGAGCGGAGGGTGTCCGAAGTACCCACCGGACGAGCTCAACTATACGGTAGAGGAGTCTACTGGTAAGATCTATGTTGAGGAAACAGAGCTAAAGGATTGGAAACCTAGAGATTATGACGCATCCACCACGAGTGAGATGAAGAAATAAAGTTAGTTAGTTAGTACCTTTCCTTTGTCGAATACTTACTTCATTAGTTATTCACAGTTTATTCATGACTCGGTCTAATTCAATTGTTACAATTAAACTATACTTAGAAATTCAGGCATTACAGTATTGCATGTAATTTCGAAATATCGAGAGGAGAGAAATAGCAATGGGATTATTAAATCGTGTTAAAGATCTTTTTCAAGCGAATGTAACCGACATGCTAAATAAATCAGAAGATCCAGAGAAAATGCTGAATTTATATGTAGACAAGGCCTCAGAGGACGTTCGCAACTTTCAAATCCAAGTGAATCGCGCAATTGCGGATAAGATTCAATTAGAAGAGCGCATTTCAAACTTACAAAAGGAAATTACTGAACGATCAGAACAAGCAACCTTAGCCGTTCAACAAGGAAAAGACGAGTTGGCGCGGACAGCCTTAACGCTTAAGAAGCAGGCGGAAACAAGTTTAGTGGACTTTGAATTGCAACTTGCGGATCAAGCGAAAGCTGTTGAAGAACTACAAGAGAATTTGCGGACCTTAACAGAGAAACTGGAAAAGGCTAAACAAGAACGTAATAATCTTGTAATGCGTCGGCGCCGGGCAAAGACTATGAAAGATGCAAATGATACTGTATCAGGTATCGCAAACCATGACTCGATGGCCAATTTTGATCGCATGAAGGAACGTGTTGAACGAATTGAGGCTGAAGCGAAAGCATCAAGCGTAATACTGAGTAACGAGAATTCACTGGAAGAACAGTTGGCTGATCTTAAAAAAGATCAAGAGAAATCCGCGATAGAAGATGAGCTTTTACAATTAAAGTCTCAAGTATACAAAGATTAGTAACTGTATAAGTAGGTGATGGTTATGAAGAAATGGGCGAAAAAGATGAGTATCGCCATCACCACTCTCCTGATCGTCACGAGCCAGGCAAATATTGCTCTGGCTCGTGCCGGCGGGGGAAGAGGTGGAAGCTTGGGGAAAAGCTACAGCGGAGGCGCTATGTCAGGTGGAGGATTCTCCGGTGGCGGCCTTTCGGGGGGATATTCTGGTGGAGGGTTAAATGGTTTTGCCTTCTTCCCATTTTTCTGGGGAGGTACTCCCTATGGAGGGAGTAGTAGTTTCTTTAGTGGATTAATCAGTATAGCATTAATCCTTGGGATAATTTATTTCTTATATATAACTTTGGGATCTTCATGTCGGACTCGGAAGAACAAGCGAAGCAAGGGAAATTCTAATTATAATGATCACAATGATTCCTCGTCCCATCCAATTGATGTTACTGGAAAACCAATTACAAATGAAGAAAATTTGCGTCGATTTGATAATGCTATCCAGTATACACGAGAAAATATGAGATATTATGCTGAAAGCTTCTCCCGTTGGGATCGGCGATTTTTGATTGAACAGGTTCGACAGGCGTTTTTCTGGATTCAAGACGCTTGGACGCGACAGGATTTAACTGGGGGAGAGAACTATATTGAATCCTCAGTCCTGCAAAAATTTTGTTCAGATTTGGAAAAGCTTAAATCTCGTGGTGAACGCAACGTAATTAAGGAACCAGTTCTTCATGCAGAGGATATAGAATTTATTCATAGCCACCTTGGCGAATCAAGTCAGTACTTCGTGGTCATGTTAAGGGCGAGTATGATTGATTATACTGTCGATACATCAGGGAAAATCATTGCAGGTGAGGATGATAATCGACTTTACTTTACGGAGTTTTGGAGATTTACTTGGCAAGGGGGTCAATGGATTCTCTCTGAAATTTATCAAGAGGATGCTTTGGAGATGACTCAAATTGCACGGGGTGATAGGTAATCCTCTGGGCGATTTGAACTGAGATATACAACCCGGATAAAAAAACAAAGTGCCCTCCCATGGAATATATTTACTACTTAGGGAGGGCACTCGCAGTGTAAATTATAGGAAATCTATGAATACCACCAGTAACTAAACTTGGGGCAAATAGACTAAAGGTGGAGAATGGAAGTTCATGGAGAAGCAACGGATTTTAGAAATAGATATACTTCGTACCATAGCTATTATTCTAATGGTTGTATTTCACTTTATATACGATCTTGATACATTTACGAACCTAGACATAAATGTACGAGATCCATTTTGGTACTACATCGGGAGGGTATCGGCCTTTTCGTTTATGTTTGTATCTGGAGTAAGCAGTTGTTTTAGCCGACACCCTGTCAAAAATGGTATCAAGATATTTGCCTATGGCTTAGGGATTACGGTTGTTACATTTATCTTTCTCAGAGAAGATTATGTCCGCTTTGGAATCCTTCATTTTCTTGGAATCAGTATGGTGCTTAATCCCCTGTTTTCTATTTTACCTCGCTTAGCCCTTATACCTCTGGCTTTATTCTCGTTTTTGATAGGTCAAATCTTGAAGATTAGTTTGATTAACTCAGCTTGGCTTCTTCCTATAGGGGTTACTTATCCTAATTTTTCTTCCATTGATTACTACCCACTATTCCCTTATATTGGTGTAACGATTCTTGGAGTATTCTTTTATAGAACATTCTATATCAATGGTAAGGGTTTGTTAGACGCTGAGCAAATCCCTATCTTAAATAGCAAGAAACCCCAATTTCTTATCAGAATGATGAGTCATCATTCGTTAGGAATTTACTTAATTCATCAACTTATCCTACTATCAATTATTTTCCTTGTTCAAGCAGCCCTTCAAATAAGGTGAAACTAGTACGAAATATGGTAAATCAGAAACGAATTAGAAATGGCTAATAACTTATTCAAGGAACAAAAGGTAGGCAAAATTTAATAAAGGAAGGAAGGAGATTCAAATGGGATTATTTTCACATACTGAAGTTTTACTTCACGCAAATATTCTGGACTTAGTGAACAAGGCCGAGGCCCCAGAGAAACTCTTAAATCTTTATATTGAAAGGGTAGCTGAAGAGTCTCGAAACTTAGTGACTCAAGCTAATAGGGCAATATTCGATAAAACTCAGCTAGTAGAACGGATTAAAAAACTACGTGTAGAAATTGCGATGAGAGCAAAGCTAGCTTCATTAGCTGAAAAAGAGGGAGAAGATGATTTAGCGCGGACTGCTCTCGACTTAAAGAAACAAGCCGAAACCAGTATGGCTGATTGCGAAGTGCAACTGATCGACCAAATTCAAACATTAGAAGCGCTATATGAAAATCTACGCATCTTAATTGAAAAGATAGGTAAGGCAGAACAAGTGCGAAATAACTTCGTAATACGTCAACACTGGGAGGAGACTAAGCCCCCAATGTACTGTTACATAGCAAAATAAAAATAGTAATTAGGACATGTAGTCCCCGTGCCAATGCACGGGGATCTTATATAGGCTCTATTTATATGCGCTTACAGTCAAAGTAAATATATCTCGACAGACATTTCTCTTATAAATTGTATTGATTGATACTTACTACACTTATCTAAGCTAATTTCTCTTCGGATTGGGAGTGGGTGTTTCCGTGTATACTCTGTAAGTCAATTTTCATAAAGGCCTCGACAATAATGGGATCGAACTGTGTTCCAGCGCATCTCTGTATTTCTTGAATGGCTACGTCACGGATCAGACCCTTTCGATAAGGACGATCTGAGGTCATGGCGTCATAGGTGTCTGCGACCGCAATGATGCGAGATTCAAAGGGGATAGACTCTCCTTTAATACCTTCAGGGTAACCATGTCCATCATATCTTTCATGATGATGAAGGATGATAGGTAACACGCTATCGAGAAAATTAATATCTTTTAAGATATTGAAACCAATTGAAGGATGAAGCCTGATTATTTCAAATTCATATTCAGAGAGTTTACCGGGTTTATGTAGGATTTCATCAGGAATCCCGATTTTCCCTATATCATGTAAAAGAGCAGCTAACTCAAGATGTTGGAGGCTTAGTGAATCAATTTCCATTATTTGACCAATGGCAGTAGCGATACCTGCAACTCTTTGAGAATGTCTAGCAGTATATTTATCACGAGCATCTACGGCGTTTGAAAGTGCCATAACAGTATTTCTGTAGGATAAATCTAATTGAGCATAAGATTGTTCTAAGCTGAGTTTTTGCCTTACTAACGATTCGTTTTGTGAGAGTAAGGTCTGAGAAGCATTGGAGATGTTGCGTAAAAGAAAAATATAGAGGATTAATAACCCAAAGAAGGTTATTCCAGTAATAGTTATATTCAAAGTAACAATATGACTCTTAATGTCGTAGGAAGTATAGACTTCGTAAACACCTACTATTTTCTGATCTAAGGCAATAGGTGAAAAGATCTGAATAACTTCATGTGCACTACGACCCTGTGGTTGTTCCCAGTCCATATTCAAAAAATTACTTTGAATTTTGCCATTTAAAGCTTGGGCAATTTCTTTTCCACCATCATAAGAGATAGGAATATTTGTTGAAAATATCTCTTCACTTTCTGTATTCCAAATTCGTATTCCGAAGATATCTGAAGATTTTGCAATATTACTTAAAGTTTCATTTAAGGAAACAGTCCTGCTTTTAGGGGCAGAAAATTGAAAATCATTTGGAATTAGTTTTGGAGTAAGAATTGTATCTAGAGTTAATAAGGTAGATTCTTGAATATTATTTAGCTTATCAGTTTTTATATGGTTAGTAACGAAAAGACTAATCTGGAGTCCAGTAATAAGAAATGCGGTAAGACTTAGGAGTATAAACTTTTTGGAAAGAGAATAATTCATTGCATAAAATGCTCCTCTTAAGTTCTTTTGATGAATTTTAACACAAGATTATGAAGAACTTGTAAAGATTTTCCTTGTCTTAAAGAACATAAGGAAATTTTGGAGCTCGGGTAATAATCTTCATATGATATTCATCATTAATTAAGCGAAAATTCACAACTTGAATATAGAATTGAGAAGAATGAACATCGAAGTCAGGGGTGGACAGGATGGTCAAAATTGGTTTGTTCATTGGAATGATAAGTATTGGTAATATATATGCTCTGTTTTTTCATACTTTATCGATGCCCTTGTTTGATAGTACTCTGATTCATTGTCTTATTTTGGGATCTGGATTTGGAATAATTAATTTCCTGCTTGCGAACTGGTACATGGCTAAAAATGCTCAAATTAAGCGCGATAACGAAAGCCTCAAATCGAAGGTATATGGAGATGATTTAACAGGATTGCTTAATCGTAAAGCACTTGAATTAGAGTGTAATAATTTCAATAATCAAGTTTTTTCCGTGCTATTTGTTGATGTGGATGATTTTAGGATGTATAATAATCGATATGGACATAAAAGCGGAGACCGTGTCCTTCACCAAGTGGGTGATGTAATAAGAGCAATAATTCGATCTGGGGATAATGCATACCGTTATGGAGGAGAGGAAATTGTTGTGTTACTTAAGGATTGTGAAAAGATAAATGCTCTGCAAATTGCCGAAAAGATTCGCGTTCAGGTAAGCCGCATAGATAATACCCCTTATCCACCAATAACCATTTCCTTAGGAGTTGCAAGCTGTCCCGAGGATGGACACTCAATTCAGGATGTTCTTGAGAAGTCCGATTCAGCGCTATTACTAGCAAAGAGGTTAGGCAAAAATCGTACCTTAGCCTTTGATGGTTAATTCATCTAAAATTATAGGAGGAATATTGTGAAAATTAGCTTCAAAATAGGCTTGGCAAATTTTATTCTGGTACTTCTCATTATTATCTTGGGAAGCACTTTTGTCATTACCGAACAAAGGACAATCAATCGATTTAATGATCTAGCTGAGAATAACTACCCCTTACAGATTTTGCTGAAGGATATACAAGTTAATATTCAGGGCCGTGGGATGAGCGAGCTTAGCTTTATTGTGACACAAGATACTATGCATTTGGAAATGATTTCGCACCAGACGGATGCAATTAAAGCAAGCTTAGACCAAGCCAAAACGCTTAATAACGATATAGCAGAATCAGAAAGAATTGAAATTCTTGAAAAAGATCTCGAAGAGTATCTAATACTCAGTCAAATGGTTGAAAACAAAGTTAAATCAAAAGATATAGCTGGTGCTCAAAAAATTCACTATGGCGAAGAGATGATGGCAATTGATCAATTGAATAAAGACGTTAGTGAACTCCTTGAACACAAGACTAAGGCGGTTGCAGCCAATATTGAGAATATTCGTCAAATATCCACACGAGGCCTAACTCTTGCGTTCACAATTAGCATCATTTTCGTGCTTTTGGCTGCTTTAAGCTGGCTTTGGCTAACCAAGACTATTGTCAATCCTCTGAGAAATTTAACAGAGGTCAGTTCAAAAATTGCCAATGGGGATTTGTCATTAAGGCTCAACATACGACATCAGGCAAAAGATGAAGTTCAACTTCTTTCAAATCATTTTGGAATAATGGTAGACAACCTACGTGGAGTGATTCAACAAGTACAGCATAACGTCTTGACGGCCAAACAGACCGTAGATACTTTAGCCATTCAGATGGAAGGAGCCCAGGCTTCATCCGAAGAAATGGCGGCATCCATCGAGGAGGTCGCAGGTCATTTACATACTCAGCAGAAGGGCATTGAAGACATCGTAGAGGCTGTTAATCGAACAGCAGAGGGAATTATTCAAATTGAACAAATGGAAAGTACGACACTAGATGTCGTAAGGCAAAATAGAATACAGGCATTAGCAGGAAATGAAACAAACCAGAGGGCAATTGATCAGATGGGAAAGATGGTCCTTCAAGAGCAGCAAATGACGGGAAAAATTCAGCAATTAGTAGTGGAATCTGAACAGATACAGAGTATTGTTGAAATTATCACGGGATTAGCAGCCCAAACGAATCTCTTGGCGCTTAATGCTGCAATCGAGGCTGCGCGTGCAGGAAGTCATGGTCAAGGATTTGCAGTAGTGGCAGAAGAGGTCAGAAAACTGGCAGAGCAATCGGCTAATTCCGCTAAGGAAATCGCCCTAATTAGTTCATCGATACGTCAAGGTATGCAAAATGTTGTGGAAGTGATGCAAGTTACCACTCAGGTCGTCGAGCAGGGGATGGAGAGTGTTCGGGAATCTGGGGAGGGATTTGAGCAGATATTAAATGCATCCAACGAGGCTGTAACGACAGTTGAACAGGTTAACCAAGCCATTCAGCGGATTTCTGCCGAGGCTCAGGTTATTGAAAAGTCGATTCAAGAGATATCTTTGGCTAGTCGCAATGTAAATCAGTCAGCAGAACAGATCCAAGCTGGAAGCCAAGAAGAAGCGGCAGCTATGGTAGAAATAACTACGCAAATTCAAGATTTTGTTACGATTTTGCAAGACTTAAAGAAGAAAGTAGATCAATTCATAGTCTAGTTATTTATAATGCAAGTTTTTAAGCCCAGAATAAGTAAGTTCTGGGCTTAAATCTCATCGGCGTGCAATTTGGTTTATATCAACGTGTACATAAATACCTAAAAATGGCCGCTACCTTTAGTTAGGTAGTTCGGCCATTAATAGATATAAATTCTAGATTTGAGGTTTTGACGGAGTAATCTTTGCTAAGACATTAATGGGGAAGTCTTACAAACCTCAGAGATGGATTTAATGTGTTCTGGAGATGAGTATTGGGATCTTTTAAAGGTTATAGTTTGTTGAACTAGGGCCTTGATTCATCATATTTGGGCCGTTGCCTCCGCAATGTTGACCATTAAAACCTCCAAGGTCTCCGTTATCAATGGCTTGATTACGATATTCTTGGTTTTGATCGATAAATTTCTTAGCCGATTTTGCGTCCTCTTTGTTCATTGCACCGGCTTCTACTTGTTTCTCAACAATCTGTTTTTGCAAATTAAACATTTGGCTGTAGAGGTCTTTAAGTTCACCAGCTTTAGACAAGTCTGTTTGGGCAAAAGCCGTTGTGGCTCCACCGATCATAAGAGATAATGTGAGGACTCCTAAGGCAATTTTCTTTTTCATGTATATCCCTCCAACAATTGTTTTATCCAATAACTTGGATTTTTCTAACACTATTAGCTTAGCTTAAGATTATGAAAAGCTTGAGAAGATAATTTGAATATCGTGTGAATTTGTCCGGAAATTCAAACGTAATTCTTGACAAAATCATAAATCTAGTCTAGAATGCAAATGTAGAAAGAAATAGGGTACCCCCCTATACTATATAAACTCAGCGAAGGAGTTGGGTCTTATGGGTGACGAAATCAATGAGAACTGTTCTACCTGTGAAACTGAAACCAGCGGTACAAGAACAGCCCACCATGACGAAAAGATAATTAAAGAGTTAATTAATCGCCTGAATCGAATTGAAGGGCAGGTTCGTGGTGTTAAAGGCATGATTGAAAGGCATGTCTATTGTGATGATGTACTGAATCAGATCACTTCGGCGCAATCTGCTTTAGATGGTGTGTCTAAGTTGTTACTGGAAAAGCACTTTAAATCTTGTGTCAAGGATCGTTTAAGTCAGGGTGATGATGAAGTCATCGACGAACTATTGAAAACTATATTCCGCATGAAAAGGTAGTGTGAAATCCATAATTGGGTATATTAAAACAACGATAAAGGAAACTTGTTCTGGTGGAGTTAAAACTCCACCAGAAGCCTAGTTGACTTGTCCACGCAATGGACAAAATATCAGGGAGGGATAAATGTGGCTAGTAAAACATTAAAAATAGAAGGAATGACCTGTGCAGCTTGCGCTAAGACGGTAGAAAGGGTCACCAAAAAACTCGGAGGAGTTACGGAGTCCAATGTCAATTTAGCGACGGAAAAGCTCAATATTAGTTTTGACGAGGATAAGCTGACCGTTGGAGATATTCAAGCTGCAGTAGAAAAGGCAGGCTATAAGGCACTTACTGATGCACTCAGCAAAACAATGAAAATTGAAGGGATGACCTGTGCGGCTTGTGCTAAAACGGTAGAAAGAGTTACGCGGAAGCTTGAAGGTGTAAATGAAGCCGATGTGAATTTGGCCACGGAAAAGCTGACCATTAACTATGAACCATCACTTGTAAAAGTTTTGGATATAAAGAAGGCCATCGAAAAAGCGGGATATAAGGCTATAGAAGAAGAGACTACAGTTGACACTGATAAAGAGCGGAAAGAGGAAGAAAGGAAGCAACTCTGGAGGAGATTCCTATTATCGGCCATCTTCACAGTCCCCCTACTCTATATGGCTATGGGGCATATGTTTGGTGAAGTTATAGGATTAAGGCTGCCACTGTTCATCGATCCCATGATGAATCCGCTTAACTTTGCTCTCACTCAACTGTTATTAACGATTCCTGTAATGATTGCAGGAAGACGCTTCTTTACAGTAGGTTTCAAATCCTTATTCCGGGGAAGTCCTAATATGGATTCCCTCATTGCCATGGGGACATCGGCAGCCTTTCTATATGGATTATATGCTATCGTGCAGGTTTTTGGCGGAAATGCAGCCTATGTTGATCAGCTCTACTTCGAAGCAGCGGGGACCATTATTACTTTAATTTCTCTGGGTAAATATCTAGAGGCTGTTACAAAAGGTAAGACTTCAGAAGCCATCAAGAAACTGATGGGACTTGCACCCAAAACAGCCCTTGTCGTTAGAGATGGAAAAGAAGTTGTCATCAACATCGATGAGGTTGAAGTCGGAGACGTGATTATCGTCAAACCCGGTGAAAAGATGCCTGTTGATGGTGAAGTGATCGAGGGAAATACGGCCGTAGACGAATCCATGCTTACTGGGGAAAGCATACCGGTAGAAAAGAATATCGGAGACAATATTATTGGGGCAAGTATTAATAAGAACGGAACCATTAAATATCGAGCGACTCGGGTCGGGAAGGATACGGCACTAGCCCAAATCATCAAGCTCGTTGAGGATGCCCAAGGTTCCAAGGCCCCGATAGCTAAACTTGCCGATGTCATTTCCGGGTACTTTGTTCCCATCGTTATCGGGATTGCCACCTTATCCGCTTTAGCCTGGTACTTCATAGGCGGGCAGTCCACTGTTTTTGCCTTAACCATCTTTATCTCGGTCTTGGTCATCGCCTGCCCCTGTGCTTTAGGCTTAGCTACTCCAACTGCAATTATGGTGGGGACAGGCAAGGGAGCTGAACATGGGGTTTTGATTAAAAGCGGTGTGGCTTTAGAAACGACTCATAAGATAAAGACCATTGTCTTTGATAAAACCGGTACGATCACCGAAGGTAAACCCAAGGTTACCGATGTGCTGGTGGCCGATGGGATAACTCAAAGTGATTTGCTTCAACTGGCTGCTTCTGCAGAGAAGGGTTCAGAGCATCCTTTAGGGGAGGCTATCGTCAAAGATGCAGAAGAAAAAGGCTTGGAATTTAAAAAGCTCGATTCCTTTAAAGCCATTCCAGGGCATGGAATTGAAGTGGATATCGAAGGAAAACACCTTCTGCTGGGTAACAGAAAACTAATGGTTGAAAGCAAGGTATCTCTAGAGAACATGGAAGAAGCATCAGATCGCTTAGCTGAAGAAGGCAAGACTCCGATGTATATCGCCATGGATAATAGACTGGCAGGCATCATTGCTGTAGCGGATACGGTAAAAGAGAATAGTAAAAAAGCCATTGAAAGGCTTCATAACATGGGCATTGAAGTCGTCATGATTACCGGTGACAATAAGAGAACTGCTGAAGCTATTGCTAAAAACGTAGGGATAGACAGAGTCTTAGCCGAAGTTTTGCCCCAGGATAAAGCCAATGAAGTTAAAAAGCTACAGGCCGAAGGAAAAAAGGTGGCTATGGTAGGGGACGGTATTAATGACGCTCCGGCTCTGGCCCAAGCTGATATCGGTATAGCCATCGGTTCAGGAACAGATGTGGCCATGGAATCCGCAGATATTGTTCTGATGCGAAGTGATCTAATGGATGTACCCACAGCGATTCATTTGAGTAAGAGCACAATACGGAACATTAAACAAAACTTATTCTGGGCCTTTGGTTACAATACCCTAGGTATACCCATTGCCATGGGAGTTCTCTACATTTTTGGCGGACCCTTACTAAATCCCATGTTTGCAGCTGCAGCCATGAGTTTTAGTTCTGTATCTGTATTATTGAATGCATTACGCTTGAAAGGGTTTAAACCCGTTCGTTAGTTTTTAAAGGACTTAGTAATAATCTGCCAATACACATGCAGATTAGATATAATTAACGGTATTTGAAAGGAGTCAAATCAAATGAAAAAGAAAGTATCGATCGAGGGAATGAGCTGCGGACATTGCGTGAATCATGTTCGGGAGGCTTTAAGTGAACTGAATGGAGTAACTCAGGTTGAAGTAAGTCTTGAAGGCAAACATGCTATAGTCGAAGCAAACCAAGATGTAAGCGGCGATGCTATCAAAGCAGCCATTGAAGAAGTTGGATACGAAGTTGTAGGTGTCCAAGAAGCATAACTCCAGAGACAATAAATTAAGAAAGAGAAGACCCAAGCGTATTGCTATGCTCCCCTAGGAGACGCATATCATTTTTCGCCCTGGGTCTTCTTGCTTTGGAGTTTATTAATGAATTGTTTACTCTCTATTTACCGAATACTCTTGCTTAGGACTAATCTCAGGTGATAAGCTACTATGAGGATGTATATCCTTGATATGTAAATAATTACACGATTATAAAGGAGGTCAATAATGATGAATGTGATATTAGTCAATGGTAGCCCACATGCCCATGGTTGTACATATGTTGCCCTAGAAGAAGTGGCCAATACCCTGAACGCTGAAGGAATTGCTACACAGATTTTCCAACTAGGAACAAAACCTTTAACTGGCTGCACCGCCTGCAAATCCTGCGCAAAAATAGGACATTGCATCTTCCCTGACTCTGTCAACGAGTTTCTTGATCTGGCTCAAGCAGCTGATGGATTTGTTTTTGGATCTCCTGTGCACTATGCAGCAGCGGGTGGTGCGATTACTTCTTTTATGGATCGGATTTTTTATGCAGACTCTCATGCTGGTAGAAATACCTTTTACTTAAAACCAGCAGCAGCTATTGTTTCTGCCAGGAGAGCTGGGACAACAGCCGCTTTTGATCAACTTAACAAATACTTCACCATAGCTCAGATGCCTGTAATATCCTCCCGCTATTGGAATATGGTCCACGGGGTTACGCCTGAGGATGTCAAAAAGGATTTAGAAGGTCTGCAGATAATGCGTATACTCGCAAGGAATATGGCTTGGTTCTTAAAGTGTAAAGAGGCAGGAATCAAAGCCGGAGTGCAGTTCCCTGAAAAGGAAGAAGGCATTCACACGAATTTTATCCATGACTAATCACTAACACGCTCACAATCTGCGATTAGATCATTAACAACTTGCCCAGCCATAAGAAGTCCAGACACCGGTGGGACGAAGGAAATGCTACCGGGTATTTGCCGTTTGATTGCACAATGGGCATCTCCACCTGGGCAAATGCAGTTATTCCGGCAATCGGCTTCCGTAGGCAGCGGCGTAAGGGGGAGATCCGGAGAATAAACGACTTTGATCCCTTTGGTTATCCCTTCCTTACGCAGTAATTTCCGTACAGCTTTCGCCAGAGGGTCACCACTGGTTTTGGAAATATCCGTTATCCGATAATTCTCAGCGGAGAGACGGTTACCGGCTCCCATACTGGAGATGAGGGGAATATTTCTTTGGATACATTCTTTGGCCAGAGTAACTTTACCTGAGACAGTATCAATGGCATCCACCACATAGTCAGGCTTACTGCCTAGGAAGCTTTCTGCATTTTCGGCAGAAAAGAACTCTTTGATGGCTTCCACCTTCGCTTTAGGGTTAATGTCTAGAATTCGTGCTTTCATAACCTCAACCTTGGCTTTGCCAATAGTGGAGTAGAGGGCATGAAGCTGACGATTGATATTAGTCAAACAAATCTCGTCGTAGTCCACTAGAATTAAATGGCCTACCCCAGCCCGTGCCAGTGCTTCAGCTGTATAAGATCCCACCCCTCCAACACCGAAAATGATGACGGTGCTTTCACTAAGTTTATTTAAAGCTGATTTGCCTATAAGAATTTCCGTTCTCGAAAATTTATGTTGCATGAGTAAAACCTCCTAGCTTAATGCGTAAATCAACCGACGTTGTCAATGAATCAGTATATCATGACAGACGGCCTAAATAAAATCGTTAGCTTCCCAAGATTAATTTATGGTGACTTGTCTGGGAATTCTAGAGGTAGTCTGTCAAATGACGAATCCTGAACAGGAGGAATAGCTGTGGCAAGAAAATCTGCACTGTTAATTGGGGCCAGTGGCTTGGTAGGAGCTAAACTGCTTGGCCTATTATTAAATGACTCGGAATATGAGAAAGTAATCATCTTTGTCAGAAAATCCCTTGAATTAAAACATCCGAAAGTAGAAGAGGTAGTGCTAGAATTTGATGAGCTAGCTCAGTATAAGGTTTATTTCAAAGTCAACGACGTATTCTGCTGTTTAGGAACAACTATTAAGAAAGCCGGAACTCAAGAGGCCTTTAAAAAGGTTGATGTGGAATATCCGCTGGAAATCGCTGGCATCGCCAAGGAAATGGGGGCTGAAAAGTTCCTCGTGATTAGTTCGATGGGGGCAAATGCCCGATCCAAGGTGTTCTACTCCCGCATGAAAGGCATCCTCGAGCAGGAACTTGAGAAAATAGGGATGGGTTCTCTACATATCTTTCGGCCCTCTTTGCTATTGGGAGATAGAAAAGAATTTCGGGTGGGTGAATCAGTGTCGTCATTGATTAGTAAAGGATTGCCCTTCCTCTTTGCAGGCTCCTTGAGGAAGTATAAACCAATTGGTGCAGAAACTGTAGCTAAGGGGATGGTTTTGGCAGCCCAAAGTGAGGCAGAAGGTGTCTTCATCCATGAGTCTTATGAAATAGAGAAAATGAACTAAGTGAGGATAGAACAGTGGTTGTCAAAAGAAATCGATGGACTTACCTTGCCCTAGTAGTGATCACGATGCTGCTAGGCCTAGGGAGTCGGCAATTTTCAGGGTATTTACCTAAGGTTATCAACTTTTACTTAGGGGATGCTCTGTGGGCTCTTATGATTTTCTTTTTATTTGCTTGCATCTTTCGAAACAAAGAAACTTTCGGGGTTGCAGCGATAGCCATACTTTTTGCTTATGGAATTGAAATCAGCCAACTCTATCATGCTCCGTGGATTGACGCCCTAAGGCAAACCACGTTGGGCGGGTTAGTATTGGGATATGGTTTTCTGTGGAGGGATTTAGCAGCTTACACCATCGGGGTGGGTATAGGAGCATTGGTGGATCAAAAAATAAACTTAAAATAAAAAATCAAATTTTGGATAATGGATCAACAAAATGCTACACTTACTCATAGGGGTGAATGCATTTGTCAGCAATTAAGCATCAGATTATGGTGACATTCATGCTGCTTTCTACTACTTCTATTTCCTCGTTCATAGCCTGTTATTTATCTTATCGAGGCTTTTTTAACGAGAGAAAGCAACTCACGATATGATGGAGTTGCTTTCATTACAATGATGGGTACACAGATAATAGGCTTGTAAATAATGGGCTAAATGAGGAGAACGATAAAGATGAGTTATATAAAGAGGATTGTGTACTTAGTATTGGGTACATTTATATTATCCGTGGGAATTGTCATGACGATGCAGGCTAATTTGGGATATGCTCCTTGGGATGTATTCCATCGGGGTATTTCCGATACGATCGGGATGTCTATCGGGAGTGTTTCTATAGTAGCGAGCCTTGTGATCAGTGCTGTGGTTGTACTGTTAGGTGAGAAGTTAGGCTTTGGGACGATTGTTAATATTTTTGCCATTGGTATTTATATGGATATATTATTGGAAATTATCCCTGAGATGCAGAGTTTTGGATCAGGGCTTATTATGTTAATCCTTGGGCTCTTTATTTGCGCCTTTTCTACCTATCTCTACATTGCTTCGGGTTTCGGGGCGGGGCCGAGGGACAGCTTAATGGTTGCTTTGGAACGTTTAACCAAATTATCGGTCGGAGTGTGTCGTGGAACGATTGAGGTAGTGGTGTGCATAGTAGGGTGGCTTTTAGGCGGACCCGTCGGGATGGGTACAATTATTTCCGCTTTTGGAATCGGAGTCTGTGTACAGTTAATCTTTTCTTGGGTGAAATTTGATGCTACAGGTGTGAAGCATGAGACAATTAATGAAACCATAAAGAATCTTAAAGGATTTTTGAAGCGAACCCTTAAGGAAGATGCGTAAAAAGAGTTGTTGCTCTAAATGGATGAATGACTTATGGGAAAGCTGCAGGAGGTAATTATGCAAGAAAAGTTGAATCGATTGAAGCAAATAGTAAAGGAAATGGAATCTGCTGTGGTTGCTTTTTCGGGTGGGGTGGACAGTACCTTTCTTCTAAGAGTAACCCATGAGGTCTTAGGAGATAGCTGTCTTGCCATAATTGGTGCTTCGGAGACAATGCCTACTGTGGATTATAATAATGCTTTACAGCAGGTGAAAGAATTTGGGGCCAATTATATAATCATAAAGACCGAGGAAATGACCAAAGAGGAGTTCGTGAAAAATCCCCAAAATCGCTGTTACCATTGTAAGAACGAGTTGTTTTCAAAGCTTCTGGCCATTGCTCAAGAAAAGAAGATCCAGTGGGTTCTAGATGGTAGTAATAAAGATGATTTAAAGGATTACCGCCCTGGGATGCAGGCTGCGAGAGCATTGGGGGTAAGAAGCCCGCTGCAAGAAGCAGGTTTAACCAAAGAGGAAATCCGTCAACTTTCCAAGGCAATGGGGCTCTCGACTTGGGATAAACCCTCCAGCCCGTGCTTATCCTCACGCTTTCCCTATGGAGAAGAAATAACCCTTGAGAAGCTTCAGCGAGTCGAGAGAGCAGAATCCTTGCTGAAGGAACTGGGATTTAGGAATTTAAGAGTCCGACATCATCAAGATATGGCTCGACTGGAAATCCCCCAAGAAGACTTTCCAAAACTCATGGAGCTGGACCCTGAGGATATCGTCAAACCTTTTAAGGAATTAGGGTTTACCTATGTTACCCTAGATCTAGAGGGTTTTCGGAGCGGCAGTTTAAACACCGGACTGCATATTCATTAATGGATTCCTTGTGTCTGTAATATATCACTCTTACCTCTATTCATCATAGTTTTACTTGATGACTCACTCATAGTTGTAGTGTTTTTAGCGAACTAGTATAGGCTAGTTCGTTTTTTGTTGGTTTGTTTTTAATCTACACGATTTATCAGTTGATATGACATATCTTCGTCGAAAGAAGGATAGAGGCATAGAGATAGAGAATTCGTCATAAGATAATGGTAAATAATGGGATATCTAATTTAGGCAGAAGATGAAATTAAGGAGGGAGCCCTATCAGGAAACGATGGATTATTCGCGGTGCCCTATTTTTCCTAGGAATGGCACTATGTGTTGCGTTCATGAATTTTGGTATCTTTCCTTTAAATGCCTTTAGGGGACCTAGTGCAGAGGAACTGACTTATTCAGAAACCCTAGTCACCAATCCTGACCAAACTCCTCAGCAAAGAATGCAAGAACAAAGAGCCAATTATGCTGCATATGTGAAGAAGGTAAAGACCGCTGTAGTAGCGAATCCAAGTGAAACAAATAGCGGCCTAGTAAAAGGAGAGTCCCTGCGGTCAGAAAGCACTGCGCCAACAAAAGAACTTTTTCGAGTGACTACCAATCCCTATGTTCCTGACTTTATTCTTCAGGGAAATTATGTGGTTCATGGAAGTTCCCCAGATAAGCGCTACACAGCTTATATCTATCCAGATGAGTGGGAAACCATCGGGGATATTTATATCAAAGATAGTGCAAACAGTAGTTGGTCGCGACTGCAGCTGGACCAAGAGTATAGAGTAAGGCTGTGGGATTATTACGCTCCTGAAGGTAAATATACTCCGAAGAAGAAAATTCTCTGGATTAATGACGATGAATTCATTACGATTATTGGTTTTGCTCATGGAACGGTATCTAAGGGAGGAGAATTGGTTAAGATACATCGAGCCGCGGGCAAGGGAGAAATCCTATATCCAGCCGATCATAAGCTCAATCAAGAGGTCATAGATTTTGAACAAATAGGCGACGATTTAGTTCTGAACATCAATCTTATCGATGCTAACGGATTTTGCTTAGAAAAAAGTGAGATGCGCGTTCCTCTGAGCGGTTTAGACTCATTGACTCAAGGCAAGGTGGCTATTAGTAAAGATTGAAAACAGGCTCTCAATAGGGTCTGTTTTTTGCTTTTCCCATCTTTCTTTAGCTTTTTGGAGAAAGAATGATATAATAGAAAATTGAGAACGATCAGGAGGGATTATCCTTTGGAATTTTCAAAAATCATCGCGCAAGAACTTGGTATTCGAACCCATCAAATCAACGAGGCGATTCAACTCTTAGATGCAGGAAATACGATCCCCTTTATCGCCCGTTATCGTAAAGAAGCAACTGGGGAGTTGGACGAAAATGTCCTGCGGAGCATTGTGGAACGCTTGGAATATTTAAGAAATTTAGAACATCGCAAGAGTGAAGTTTTGCGTTTGATTGAAGAACAAGGAAAGCTAACAGATGAGTTGACCGCTCAGATAACCAAGGCAACTATTCTTCAAGAAGTGGAAGATATTTACCGCCCCTATAAGCAAAAACGTCGGACGCGGGCAACGGTGGCAAGGGAAAAGGGATTAGAACCCTTGGCGCTGTGGGTTATAGAGCAATATCCTAAAGCCCAACCGTTAGAAGAAGCTCAGAAATATATCAATGAGGAACTCGGAGTAGAAACTTCTGAAGAGGCAATTGACGGTGCCTCGGATATTATCGCGGAAATGATTTCCGATGATGCCACGATGCGCAAAAGGGTACGGGAAGCAACGTTTCGCCTTGGTGATATGGTAGCTTCTGCGAAAAAAGCTGAAGAACGCTCAGCCTATGAGATGTATTACGATTATCGAGAGCCTGTGAAAAAGCTACCTCCTCATCGCATCCTTGCTCTGAACCGTGGCGAGAAGGAAGAACTTCTCAGTGTAAAAGTGGAAGTTCCTGCAGAGCGCATTCTACTCTTAATTGAACAGGTCTTTGTGAAGCAAGGGCCTGCAGCGGAAATCGTGCGTTCAGCAGCAGAGGATTCCTATAAACGCTTAATAGCACCTTCTATTGAGCGAGAAATTCGCTCTTCTCTAAGCGAAAAGGCAGAAGAACAAGCGATCAAGGTCTTTGCCGGGAATTTACGGCAACTCTTACTACAACCTCCGGTGCGTGGGAAAGTGGTACTGGGGTTAGACCCGGGTTTCCGGACCGGTTGCAAATATGCTGTAGTCGATGACACAGGTAAGCTCTTTCACGTAGGGGTAATTTATCCACATCCTCCCCAAAATAAGCGGGAAGAAGCTAAAGATATTCTTAGAAAGACGATGGAAAAATACCAGGTGGATGTGATCGCCATCGGTAATGGTACAGCCTCTCGGGAAACTGAGGAAGTAACAGCAGAGTTACTCCGTGAAAGTGGCATGGCGGCCGAGTACATAATCGTCAGTGAAGCGGGTGCTTCAGTGTATTCTGCCTCTAAGCTAGCAGGAGAAGAGTTCCCGGATTTTGATCTCTCCTTGCGTAGCGCAGTCTCCATAGCTCGGCGTCTGCAGGATCCTTTAGCTGAGCTGGTTAAAATTGAACCCAAGGCTGTAGGAGTCGGACAATATCAGCATGATGTTCAACCCAAGCGTCTAGAAGAGTCCTTGCATGGAGTGGTGGAATCGGCTGTTAATGCTGTTGGTGTCGATCTAAACACCGCCTCACCCTCCCTTCTTCAATATATAGCAGGTCTTAAACCGACCATTGCTAAAAATATTGTGGCATACCGAGAGAATCACGGGAAATTCCAAAAACGGGATCAGCTAAAGAAGGTACCTCGCCTTGGTGAACAGACTTATGTGCAGTGTGCTGGATTTATTCGTATCCCAGAAGGAACTAATCCTCTGGAAAACACACCAGTGCATCCTGAGTCCTACGAGCTTGCCCGAAATATTTTGCATAAAGCAGGTTTTACCATCGAGGATCTCAAAGAACGTCCTAATGAAGTTCGCCTAGGGATTGCCCAACTAAGTCCAGAAGAATGTGCTCAAGAATTTAGTGCAGGGGTTCCTACAGTCAAAGATATTCTGGCCGCTCTCCAGCGACCTGGCCGGGATCCACGGGAGGATTTACCAAAACCTAAATTGCGTCAAGACGTTACCCATCTTGAAGATTTGCAAACCGGCATGATCATGGAAGGAACCGTCAGAAATATCGTAGATTTTGGAGCCTTTATTGATATCGGAGTTAAACATGATGGTTTAGTGCATATCTCTCAGATCAGTGAAAAATTTATTAAACATCCTATGGAAGTGCTTTCTGTCGGAGATATTGTCAAAGTCCGTGTTTTAGGCATCGACTCTGGGCGAGAGCGAGTGAGCCTCTCTATGCGAGAAATACCTAAAGATGCTCTGGTCACTATCTAGCAGAGCTCCTTCGGAAACAAGTACACTAACCTTGTAAAGCCGAAGTTCCGGTGTGAGTGAAGTTGCACGACCCGAAATAATTCCCAATGAGAATAAAGATTTTCGGAGGTAAGTATGAACGTAAACACAAGCCTTTTTATTCATAATGGTCGCATCAAGACCATGAAAGGCCAAGAATTTATAGGAAGCATCCTAGTGGAAGGTACTCGGATTAAGGCCATGGGCGAGGAGTTAGTTGCTCCTGAAGGCGCAAAAGTTATTGAAGCTGAAGGTAAACTGGTTCTACCTGGTTTTATTGACGCTCATTGCCATGTAGGCCTTGGTGAGGAGATTTACCAGCACGAGGGAGATGACCTCAACGAGATGACAGAGCCTGTAACTCCAGAATTGCGTGCAATTGATGGTATTAATCCTGAAGATGAAGGATTTCGCGATGCACGTTTAGGAGGGGTTACAACGGTGTTTTCCACTCCGGGTAGCGGCAATGTGATCGGAGGAACCGGTGTCGTGCTGAAAACTGCCGGCAAGGTCGTAGATAAGATGGTTTTGCGAGAACCTGCAGGTTTGAAGGTGGCTTTTGGCGAGAACCCCAAAGCGGTTTATGGAGCAGAGCAAAAGAAAATGCCCATGACTCGTATGGCAACAGCATCTCTGCTACGTCAAGCTTTAGTCGATGCTGAAACCTATCTGGAGAAATTAGAACAAGGTATAGAGGATCCGGAAAAGTTCCCGGAACGAGATCTAGGAATGGAAAGCATGATTCGCGTCATTAAGCGGGAAATTCCCCTGCGCGCACATGCACATCGTGCGGATGATATCATGACGGCTATCCGTATTGCTCAAGAATTTAATGTGGATTTAATCATAGAGCATTGCACAGAGGGCCATAAGATTGCGGATGTGCTTGCTGAATATGGCTATCCTGCTGTTGTCGGTCCTGTACTTGTCAATCGGGCCAAGGTGGAATTAAAGGATAAATCCTTTGAGACCCCTGGGATTCTTACCCGGGCTGGAGTCAAGGTGGCCATTATCACTGACCACTCTGTTACCCCCATTGAACAACTACCGCTCTGTGCAGCTCTTGTTGCTCGAGCCGGGATGGATGAAGAAGAGGCCTTAAAGGCAATTACCATTAATCCGGCAGAAATCTTGGGTGTGGATGACCGGGTTGGCTCCCTTGAAGTGGGTAAAGATGCCGACATCGTGCTTTGGAGTGAACACCCCTTTGTCTTAAAAGCACGACCGGAAACCGTCATTATTAACGGTCAAGTGATAACCGACTAGCCGACAGGTAAGGAGGTTCGAAATGAATCTAGTGGTCCAAAGTCTAAATGCAGAGAATACCCACTTCTTAGGAGTAAAGCTTGGTAAACTGCTACAAGGTGGGGATGTAATCTGCCTCATGGGTGATTTGGGTGCGGGTAAAACTGCTTTAGCTAAAGGAATTGGCTCAGCTTTGGCTATTCAAGAACCTATGACCAGCCCGACCTTTACCTTTCAAAACGAATATGCGGGGGTTGCGCACTCTCAGCCTATTCGTTTAATCCACATGGATCTATATCGGCTGCGTTATCCCGAAGAGGTGGAGATCATCGGGGTTGAGGATGCATTCCAAGAAGATGCTATTTGTCTGATTGAATGGCCGGAGATTGCCGCAGATATCTTGCCGAAGGATTGCTTGGAAATTCGTATTGAAGGATCAGGCGAGGAACCGCGCAACATCAGCTTCCGGTCCAACACAGATGACTGGGAGAGACGCCTAAAGGAATTCGAGGAGGTCTCATGAAATATCTTACCATTGATACTACCACCAAAGTTACGGCTTTAGCTTTGGCTGAAGACGGTCATTTGGTGGCGGAAGGTTTTTTGCATTCAACCAAAAATCATTCCGAACGCCTGATCCCAGTCTTGGATCAGGTTCTAAAAGCCTCGACTTGGAAACTTCAGGATTTGGATTTTATTGGTGTAGTACGGGGACCAGGCTCATTTACTGGTATACGTATTGGGATTGCCACAGCTCAAGGGTTAGCACAAGTATTAAAGGTACCTTTAGTTGGAGTGCTTTCATTAGATTCCTTAGCTTGGGCTGGGCATAGCCGCAAGGAAGCCATTATACCTATCTTAGATGCTCGTAAGAATGAATGGTATACAGCCCAGTACTACTGGTCCGAGGCAGAGCTAAAGCCAGTGCGCACTAGGGAACCCTTTGCCATTGAGCCGGAGCGTTGGCTCGAAGAATTGGCGGCACAGAATCATCATTTTATTTTTGTGGGCGATGCCGTTCTGCGCTACGGGGAAAATATAAAGGACTATTTAGGTGAGCGAGCTGTTCTCTTGCCTGACTACTTAGGCCTGCCTCGAGGGGGGTATACGGCCCGATGTGTATGGAATGCATGGGAGAATAATCAGCAACATGGGCTGGTAGAACCTTATTACATTCGACTATCTGAAGCCGAGATGAACTGGGCTAAGAAAGAGAAGGCAGGTCTGGGGAAATGATTATTCGTCCCATGCAAGAAAAGGACTTGCCAAGGATTATGGAAATCGAGCAAGCATGCTTTCCCGTCCCTTGGGCGCCTCAGTCCTTTGTTGGAGAGTTGAGGGATAATGAATATGCCCGCTATTTTTGCCTAGAATACGAGGAAAAGGTTATTGGCTATATGGGGCTATGGTTCATACTTGAAGAGGGCCATATCACTAATGTCGCCATTGCCCCTGAGTATAGAGGGAAAAGACGGGGGGAATTCCTCATGCGTTCTGTGATCGATTTTATGGTTAGAGAAGGCATGGAGCGGATGACCCTTGAAGTTCGTGCTACAAATGCTAGTGCTCAAAGACTCTATGAACGATTAGGCTTTGCGACTGCGGGGGTGCGCAAAGGATATTACTCGGATAATCGAGAAGACGCTTTAATTATGTGGCTTGATATTGCTAATGATTATCGATAGTGCAACCACCGGGAGGTCGTGCCAGTGAATGATAAGGATATTAATATATTAGGGATAGAGACAAGCTGTGATGAGACCTCAGCTGCGGTGCTCCAAAATGGTCGAGATCTGCTCAGCCATGTGATCTCGTCCCAAATTAAAACCCATCAGAAATATGGTGGAGTTGTACCGGAAGTTGCTTCTCGGGAACATATTCTCCATCTGCAAGGGGTAGTGGAGCAGGCTTTAGATGAGGCAAATATGGATTTTGCCGATTTGTCCGCAATTGCTGTGACCTATGGGCCAGGGCTCGTGGGCTCTCTTTTAGTGGGGGTAGCTGGAGCGAAGGCCATGGCCTATGCTGCAGGGATACCTTTGTTGAGAATTAATCATTTAGAAGGTCATATCTATGCCAACTTCCTCCACAATCCGGAGCTAGAGTTCCCGTTGCTGGCTCTTCTCGTCTCTGGGGGTCATTCTCACTTGGTGTATTTCGAAGGGCATGGGAAGTATCAAGTCCTGGGGCATACACGGGATGATGCCGCTGGGGAAGCTTTAGATAAGGTGGCTCGGACCTTGGGACTGGGTTATCCGGGTGGTCCCTATATTCAAAAGGCTGCTTTAGAAGGGAATCCACATGCTTTTGAATTTCCAAGAGCTATGTTGGAACCCAGGAGTTTGGATTTTAGTTTTAGCGGGGTTAAGTCTGCGGTCCTTAACACCTTAAATTCGGCAAGAATGAAGGGAGAAACAGTCAAGGTCGAAGACGTAGCTGCTTCCTTTCAAGAAGCTATCGTCGATGTACTGGTGCGCAAAACCCTTTTGGCGTTAGATAAAACTAAGGCTCCGACGCTAGTCCTTGCAGGAGGAGTGGCTGCAAATTCTTTACTAAGGGAGCGGTTGACAGAGGAGAGCCAAAAACGCGGAATTGCATTTCATTATCCTCCACCGATTCTCTGCACGGATAATGGAGCGATGATCGCCACAGCTGGGTATTATCGTTATTTGGCTAAGGATTACGCTCCTTGGGATTTAAATGCTATACCGGGATTGGCTCTTGTTTAGCAATAAATTGGAATGGATGTCTCAAAAATGACATCCATTCCTGTGCATTTCAAGGTATTTACAATCGGTAGATGAAGAAGGAAACACTATATGATTATCTTTGCACTTGCGATTTTTTTCTTTCGGGCTATTTATTTAAAAGATATTTTTCCTATTCGGAGGACCAGGCAGGACAGGTCTTATCACGTATCGTGCTCTATATAACGCTTCCGGCAACCATATTTTATTCAGCAAGCGGAACTAAAGCAGTATCACAGTCGTTTTTGTTCCCTTTCGTTGCCATCTTAATCCAGTTAGCTATGTATGGGATTTTTCGGTCGCTAGCTCCGAGATTCAAACTGGAAAAAGATACGGAATGCATCTTTGTCTCAACCCCTTTGAACAGCAATATTATGTTGTTTCTGAGTCTGTTTTTCTACCTTTCTTATGGCGATCCGGGGTTAACGCGTCTCATTCTTTACGATATTGGTAATTCATTCACGATTTTTATGATTATGCAGCCACTTTATCGGTTTGCTAATCAGGGGAAGAATAATTTCTTGGCCGGTATTAAAATGGTTTTCCGTTCCGTACCTATTTGGGCGTTTTTCCTCGGAATTACCTTTTCTTACTTTGGATTAGTCTAAAATACCTTAAAAGCCCTTAAGAATCAGTGAATCTTAAGGGCTTTTAGGTATTTTCAGGATAAAAAATAATGGTTTTTTGAGTAGATAAACTTTAGTATAACAAGAAAAGGGAATTTAAAATAGGTTGAAGTAGTCATTACGTAATAGGCCATTCGGGAAGTAGACTCTTTGGGGGGATAATATGTTCTGTGGATAGTTGTTTTGTGGATAATGTGGATAACTTTGTGAGTAACTGATATTAGCGGATTGAGGAGTTTCAAGGATTTGAGGATAAATTGGGGAACTTTACCCACAGGTCCTGTGGATAGTGTGGATAAGTTGGGAAGCCGAGCAATTTAACGGGGATGAGGATGGGGATAACTTTCCAAGAGTGGTAATAGAACAAATACCTTTTCTTTTTCCTGCTGTTCGATATAAAATGAAAACGTGCGTTATTGAATTTTCATAAGAATGGAGAACAACTATGTGGGTATTGTTTGCATGCCTTATCCTTGGAGCGGTGATGGGGTGGTTCCGCGCGTTGCCGAAAATCTTCCTTGATCAGGCGGGAAAAGGAATGATGTTTGGGGTTCTGATCCTTTTATTAACCATGGGTCTACGCATTGGTGTAGACAGAAATACCCTTTCCCAATTGGGGAACTTTGGGTTTCAGGCCTTTATCTTTGCAGTCGCTGCAATTCTAGGCAGTGTGGTGACAGTACAATTGCTTGAGAAGTTATTTATCGGGAAGTCTCCTCTGCTTCCCGAATACGATACTATGGAGGTTAGTGCTACAGAGACAGCTCATCCACACCGGATGACTGGTGCAATAATGGGGGCGTTTGCCCTAGGAATTCTATGGGGCATGACCTTTTTTCCCGAAACGTGGGCGAATACTTTACCTTTGATTACGGATCTTGCCCTTGATTTTACCCTCGTCATGGTTGGGATTGATTTGGGAATGAATCGTGAGATTTGGAAACATATGATCAAAGTTGGTTGGCAGGTGTTCTTAGCACCCTTTGGTGTAGTGCTGGGGAGTATTATTGCGGCCATGGCGGTTGGCCTATGCTTCGGCTGGGATTTTCGAGAAGGTGGGGCAGTCGGAGCCGGGTTTGGGTGGTATAGTTTATCAGGAGTTCTGATTTCTGATCTCCATTCGGTTTCTTTGGGAACAATCGCATTTTTAAGCAATATTTTTAGAGAAGTCTTAGCAATTATTTTTGCTCCTTTTTTGGCAAAGAAGCTAGGTCCTCTCGCACTGGTAGCTCCCAGTGGTGCTACGGCAATGGATTCGACTTTACCTGTACTGGTTGCCGTCGGTCCGAAGGGGATTGGAATCGTGGCCATAATCAGCGGACTTTCTTTATCCCTTCTTGTTCCTGTCTTAGTTCCCCTAGTTTTAGGATAAAATCAATGATAGTAGGAGGAATACTCTAAAATATGCCGAACTCAATTAATAGTCTGACATTTAATCATTAGTGATTTGGGGGATTATAGAGTGGCTGAAGCTAAAAGATTACTTCGCGAAAAGGTTCTATCCCTTCGCGCAGCAATGAATCGGGATGAGCGGACTATGTATAGCCAGAAGATTCAGGGTTTGGTGACTCAGACCCCTGAGTTTTTAGAAGCCAACACAATCATGCTCTTTCTGAATTTTCGCGATGAGATTGAGACTACTGAATTGACTCAGCAAGTACTTGATTTGGGGAAGCGCCTAGTTCTGCCTCGTTGTGCCCCAAAAGGAATGCTTATTCTATCCCAGATCCGTGATTTGGAAAAGGATATTGAACCGGGAAGGTGGGGGATTCGTGAACCGAAATTAGAAGGTCTCACACGTGTTCTTCCTGAAGAAATTGATTGTATAGTTGTCCCTGGAGTAGCCTTTGATAGACAAGGGAATCGCTTAGGCTATGGTGGGGGGTATTATGATCGTTTATTTGAACGTGTAAGAGAAACAACACCTAAGATAGCACTCGCTTTTCACTGCCAGATTGTCGAAAGTATCCCGGTTGAGGTTTACGATAAAAAGATAGATGCTTTAATCACGGAACGGGGTATCATGCGTTTTGATTAACGCTTTGTTTTTTGGAAAAAAGGAAAAGGGGAGGAAAATAATAGTGTGTCAGGAGTGCAAGGAGCTTATCGATCCAAAAGAAGAAAAATTGGATGGTATTATCGCTCGCTTTAAGCATGGGAAAGGGGCGCTAATTCCCGTACTGCAGGAAGCACAAGAACTATATGGATACTTACCTGAGCATGTTATCAAACGTATAAGTAGGGGCTTGCGTATTCCTATTGCCAAAGTGTACGGTGTAGTCACCTTTTATGCTCAGTTTCGACTTGCCCCTATGGGGCGCAATGTCATCAGTGTTTGTCTCGGTACGGCTTGTCATGTTCGTGGAGGAGCCAAGGTTCTCGAGGCTATTGAGAAAACAACGAAGATCAAAGACGGACAGACGTCAGCCGATGGACAATATACTCTGGAAATTGTCAACTGTATTGGAGCCTGTGGTTTAGCTCCTGTAATGTCCATTAATGGCAATGTACATGGTCGACTAAATCCGGAGCAAATCCCGGGAATCCTGGCAGAGTATAAGTAGGAGGAATAGGGATGAACAGTGAAGCTAGAAAGCAAGTTTTTGTCTGTGCAGGAACAGGCTGTGTGGCCTCGGGAGCTAATAAAATTATCGACTTACTCCAGGCGGAGATTGCAAGGCAAGGAATGACAGAACGTGTCGATGTAATAGCCACCGGCTGTCATGGTTTTTGTGAACAAGGTCCGACCTTATTCATCGAACCTGAGAAAAAGTTCTATCGCCACATCCAAGCGGAAGATGTGCGTGAGATTGTTGAGAAAGATTTGGCTCAAGATCAAAAGGTAGAGCGACTTCTATATAAGGAACCACTAACAGGCGAGCTGGCAGTCACCTATGGGGATATTAACTTTTTTGCCAAGCAGAGCCGCATAGCGCTTAAAAATTGTGGATTTATTGATCCCAACAAAATCGAGGATTATTTGGCACAGGGTGGATTCGAAGGCTTAAAGAAAGCTTTGCAACTGACGCCAGATGAGGTTATAGAGGAAGTGAAGGCATCAGGTCTACGGGGACGCGGCGGCGCCGGGTTTCCCACAGGTCTGAAATGGAGCTTGTGCCGAACTAACCCCGGTGATAAGAAGTATGTAATCTGCAATGCCGATGAAGGTGATCCGGGAGCTTTCATGGATCGCGGTCTTCTCGAAGGAGATCCGCAATCGGTTATTGAGGGCATGCTGATCGGAGCTTACGCGATCGGTGCCGATGAAGGATATGTGTATTGCCGTGCTGAGTACCCCTTAGCGATTAGAAATTTTCAGATTGCCATCGCTCAAGCTACGGAAGCAGGTTTTTTGGGTGATAATATCCTTGGTTCGGAATTTAGCTTCCACCTGAAAATCTACGCGGGGGCCGGGGCGTTTGTCTGCGGTGAGGAAACGGCTTTGATGGCCTCTATCGAAGGAAAAAGAGGAATGCCTAGGGTCCGTCCACCCTTTCCGGCTCAAAGCGGTTTATGGGGTAAACCAACGAATATCAATAACGTAGAGACTTGGTCGAACATCCCTCATATTTTGAGGAATGGTTCCCCTTGGTATGCTCAGTACGGAACTGAAAAGAGTAAAGGAACTAAGATTTTCGCTTTGACAGGGAAAGTCAATAACACCGGCTTAGTAGAAGTTCCCATGGGCATGCCCCTTAGGGAGATTATCTTTGATATCGGCGGCGGGGTCGCTGACGGTAAGCAGTTTAAGGCTGTGCAAATCGGTGGCCCCTCCGGTAGCTGCCTGCCTGCAGAGTTGCTGGACTTGCCTGTCGACTATGACACTTTAGCTCAAGCTGGTGCTATGGTCGGTTCCGGTGGTCTGGTCGTGATGGATGAGACTACCTGTATGGTGGATATTGCTAAATTTTTCGTGAACTTCTCCCAAGAGGAGTCTTGCGGCAAATGTACACCCTGTCGTGAGGGCAATAAACGAATGTGGGAGATGCTTGATCGGATTTCTCGTGGTGAGGGGAAGATGGCAGATCTGGACAAGCTGGAGCAGCTGGCGCGCACCATTAAGGAGACTTCTCTTTGTGGTTTAGGACAGAATGCACCTAATCCCGTCCTTGCCGCCTTAAAATACTTCCGCGAAGAGTTTGTCGAGCATATCGAAGCTAAAAAATGTCGAGCGGGAGCCTGTAGTAATCTCCTGTCCTATTCGATTGATCCCGAGAAATGCAAGAAATGTAGTCTCTGTGCCAAGAATTGTCCGGTGAACTGTATCACCGGGAATAAGAATACCCCCTATGTTATTGATGGGGATAAATGTATCAGTTGCGGAAGCTGTATGGATTCCTGTAAATTTGGCGCGGTCCTCCGGGCCTAAAAGAAGGGGTGGATTTGGTGGAATGGCTTAATTTAACCATTGATGAAAAAGAAGTTGTAGTGCCCAAAGGAAGCACAGTTTTAGAAGCATGCCGAATGCACGATATCCCGGTTCCGACCCTTTGTCAGGACCCGGAACTTACCAATGCAGGGGCCTGCCGTCTTTGTATTGTCGAGATCGCAGGCATGCGTAATCTGCCCCCGTCCTGTGTTACTCAGGTGACCCAAGGAATGGTTGTCAAAACACAGACCCCAAAAGTGCGCAATTCCCGCAAGGTGATTCTAGAGCTCTTAGTCGCGAACCACCCCTTGGATTGCATGACCTGTCAGAAGATGGGAGACTGTTCCCTTGCTGAATATGCTTATGAATATGGGGTAACCGGCGAGGATTACCGAGGGGATCGACGTGAACTTCCCCTTGATGATAGCAATCCCTTTATTCTCAGAGATCCGAATAAATGTATCCTCTGCGGCAAATGTGTGCGGGCCTGCGAAGAGATTCAGGGACGTAGCGTGTTAGATTTCTTTAAACGGGGCTTTGATTCTCAGGTGGGACCGGCCTTTGATGTTCCTTACAGTGAGTCGGAATGCGTTTTCTGCGGTTCTTGTGTTTCTGTCTGTCCTGTAGGAGCCTTGGTGGAGAAAAAGATGGTTGGCCAGGGTCGGGCTTGGAACATCGAAAAAGTCCAGACCACCTGTCCTTTCTGTGGTACAGGCTGCAACTTTGATTTGAATGTCAGCAATGGCCAAGTAATTGGGGTAACCTCCAATCCTGAGGCACCAGTGAATGGTAAAGCTCTCTGCGTCAAAGGACGTTTTGGGATGGACTTGATTCACAGTCCTGAGCGTTTAACGACCCCACTGATCAAAAAAGATGGAGACTTCGTCCCGGCCAGCTGGGATGAAGCTCTTGGTTTAATCGCTGACAAGTTCACAGAGATCAAAGGTCAATACGGACCGGATTCTATAGCTGCCCTTAGTTCAGCTCGTTGTACCAATGAAGAAAATTACCTGATGCAAAAATTTATGCGCGCGGTGATCGGCACCAATAACGTCGATCACTGCGCCCGTACCTGACACGCTCCCACTGTGGCAGGTCTTGCCACTTCATTTGGCTCAGGAGCGATGACTAATTCCATTAATGAAATACCTAATGCCCAAGTCATGTTTGTCATCGGTTCGAATACCACAGAAGCCCATCCAATCATTGGAACTAAGATGAAGCAAGCTCTGGCTAGGGGAGCCAAGCTTATTGTTGCTGATCCCCGGGAGATTGAACTGGCCGAGGATGCCCATGTGTGGTTGAGGTTAAAGCCGGGCACGGATATTGCCCTGATCAACGGGATAATGAATATCATACTGGAGAACGGCTGGGAGGACCGTGCCTTTATCGAGGAGCGGACCGAAGGTTATGCAGAACTCTTGGAAAATCTTAAAGCTTTTTCGCCGGAAGAAGTTAGCAAAATCACTGGGGTTCCGATCGAGCTGATGACTGAGGCTGCTCGCCTCTACACAAGTGTAGACCGTGCTCAAATATTCTACACCTTGGGTATTACAGAGCATGTTTACGGCACGGATAATGTGATGTCCTTGGCCAATTTAGCGATGCTGACAGGCAATATAGGGAAGGAAAGCTCCGGCGTCAACCCTCTGCGTGGGCAGAACAATGTGCAGGGAGCCTGTGACATGGGGGCATTACCCAACGTATACACAGGTTATCAGAACGTTGCCAACGATGCCGTACGAGCTAAGTTTGAAGAGGCTTGGGGAGTTACTCTTAACCCCAATCCGGGCTTTATGATTCCTGATATGTTAGATTCACAGGAATTGAGAGCAATGTATGTAATGGGTGAAGACCCTGTGCTTACCGATGCCGATGCCAATCACGTGCGTAAAAGTCTGGAGACTCTAGATTTTCTGGTTGTTCAAAACATCTTTATGTCGGAGACCGCCAAACTGGCCGATGTAATTCTGCCCGGAGCCAGCTTTGCAGAAAAGGATGGTACCTTTACGAATACCGAGCGACGGGTGCAAAGGGTTAACCAAGCAATTAAGCCTATCGCCAATGCGAGGGCTGATTGGGAGATTATTTGCGAATTGGCCACGCGGATGGGCTATCCGATGGCTTACCAGACTCCGGCGGAGATCATGCTAGAGATTGCCGCGCTGACCCCGGCATTTGCCGGAATCACTTATGAGCGTCTAGGCAATCAGGGTCTGCAATGGCCCGTTCCCCATGCTGAGCATCTGGGAACGAAGTTCCTGCATGAAGGGAAGTTTACTCGCGGCAAAGGCTTGTTCATGGCGATTGAACATCAGCTGCCGGATGAACTGCCTGATGAAGAGTATCCATTCCTGCTGACCACGGGCCGCAAACTGCAACATTACAATATCTCCACCCGTTTCTCGGCAGCGCTGGATGAACACGCGCCAGAGGAATTGGCGGAACTGAATCCTAAGGATGCTAAACGATTGGGTATCCAAGACGGTGAGAAAGTTAAAGTAGTTTCCCGCCGCGGCGAGGTAGTGACTAAGGTCTGGGTAACCAAACGAGTCCCACCAGGAGTTCTCTTTATGACCCTGCATTACAAGGAGTCACCAACGAATGTCTTGACTAATGGGGCGTATGATAAAGTAACAAAGACCTATGAGTATAAAGTCTGTGGTGTGCGGGTGGAACCACTTATGCAACCTGCACAATAAGTGAAGCTTAGTTGACTTATTGCGTAATGGATAACACGGCTATGCTTGCAAAACAAGCCAGATTTCTAAGTTCAACGGAGTGGATAAGTAGAGAGAGTGCCAAGCTATGTAAAACGTGCATACTTAGGCACTCTCTCTTTATAAAATGGGCCTATCTGTGCTAAAATAGTGAAAGAAGTTTAATTCATTGATAGATACAAGGGAGAATGATAGATGGGTGCTATTGTCAGTCAAACCCTTCTGCCCATGACTGGAATCATCTTAGCAGGTGGGAAAAGTTCTCGCATGGGCTGTAATAAGGCCTTTATCGAATGGGATGGTGTGCCACTGATTGAGAGAAGTCTGGCTATATTTCACAGGGTTTTTTCGGAAGTTGTCATTAGCAGTAATCATCCGGAGTTATACGCTAACTATGATGTGCAAGTGATTAAAGATAACTATCCTAATCAAGGCCCCTTGGGAGGGTTAGAAGCTTGCCTGAGAGTAGCTCACTATGATTACACATTTTTTGCAGCCTGTGATATGCCCTTATTGAACTCAGATGTTATTCGTTTTATGGCCGAGGAAATTGACGGTAAGGATATCTTAGCCCCCGAGATCGCTGGAGGATTTTATCCTCTCCATGCTTATTACCATAAAAGTTGTCTGACCGTCTTTGAGAAACAGCTGCTTGCTCATCGCTTAAGCCTGAGGGATATTTTTCGTTTATGTAGTGTTCACTATCTAACTGAAGAGGATTTTAAAGATTTTCCAGAGATTCAACGTTATTTAAGTAGTGTCAATACACCTCAAGAGTGTTTAGCACTGCGAAAACAGCAATTGCAATGAAATGATACGATTCTGAGCATTATTCACTGGAGTAGGGTGTTCTAATGGCTTTTCATAAGTGGCAAAATGGTGTATACTGAATATATAAAAAAATGTAGTAAAGATGCAGAGACTATCTTGACAAGAGTTGTATTATTACTTAACTAAATACGTTTTATGCTCCGAAGCTGGCGGCCTAATGTTTTACGATGGTTGTCCAGACAGTGTGAAAGCACCGGGTATGACTGGAAACGGCCATGCCTCCCATTTGGAAAGGAGTCTGTAGGGAATGCGGGAAAGCTCCGCGGTTTTACAGACCGTGGAGCTTTTTTTGATTACTCTAGGGTAGAAAGTAAGTAAGAGGCAAAGGATGGGAAAATCTATGCAAGATCAATATCAACGAAAGATTGAATATTTGAGAATTTCCATTACTGACCGGTGCAATCTACGCTGTCAATATTGCATGCCAGCAGAAGGAGTCCAATGGATTCCCCACGATTCCATATTGACCTTTGAGGAGATTTTACGCGTCATGCAGATCAGCACTTCGCTGGGATTCAAACGGTTTCGCATCACAGGGGGAGAGCCTCTAGTGCGGGCGGGAGTTCTCGAGTTTTTACAGAAAGCATCGCAGATCCCTGGAGTAGAGGATTTGATGATTACGACCAATGGTCTGCTTCTTCCGGAGATGGCTGGGGATTTAAAAAAGGCCGGAGTGAGCAGAGTCAATATTAGTCTAGATACCTTTCATCCCGAAAAATTTAAAGAAATAACTCGTGGAGGGGATGTCAAAAAAGTTATAGAAGGCATTCATCGCTCCTTAGAGGTTGGTCTTCATCCCGTAAAACTTAATGTGGTGGTAGTTCGCGATTTAAATACCCATGAGCTACCACGTTTTATGGAATTGGCTCGGGATTATCCGCTCCATGTGCGTTTTATTGAGCTCATGCCTATTGGAGTTAGCTCGGATAAGCGTAACGAATTTGTTTCTATTGATGAGATGAAAGAGCGCCTTGGTTTAGAGGGGCTAAAACCGACTCATGATATTCGAGGCGGTGGTCCTGCAGAATATATTACTTCTGATGGTTTTAAAGGCAGCATTGGCTTTATCAGCGCTCTAAGCAAGCATTTTTGTAATACCTGCAATCGGGTCCGTTTAACTCCCGATGGTAAGTTGCGTTTGTGCCTGCATAGCGCGAAAGAATTAGATTTCCGCTCATTGTTGAGATCCAACAAGAGCGATGAAGAAGTCAAACAAGCTTTGGCAGAAGCTATTTGGCATAAGCCGGCTGAACATCACATGAACGATGAAGCCTGGCAAGGTCAGCGGATTATGTCCCAGATTGGAGGATAATTATGGAGTTAACGCATTTTGATGAAGAAGGAAGAGCTAGGATGGTCGATGTCTCTGATAAGTCGGAGACCATGCGGGTAGCTACTGCTCGAGGTAAGGTAGAAATGCAACCCGAAACCTTAGAGAGGATTCGCTCAGGTCAGATTGCCAAAGGCGATGTCCTAGCGGTCGCACAGGTTGCGGGAATTATGGCAGCTAAGCAAACCTCTCAGCTTATTCCTATGTGCCACCCCTTAGCTATTACTGGAGCAAAACTAAACTTTGAGATTGTCCCCCCCGGGACCATCGAAATCGAAGGAATTGTCAAGGTTACCGGAAAAACAGGGGTCGAGATGGAAGCGCTTACGGCCGTTAGTGTAGCAGCTTTGACCATCTATGACATGTGCAAGGCTATCGACAAAACGATGGTCATCGGAGAGATTCGTCTTATGGAGAAGACCGGGGGCAAGAGTGGGCATTTTGTCCGTAAGGAAGAGATTGACGGTTAATATAAATTATCGAACAAAGATTTGGAGGAAATGAAAATGGCAAAAATTATTGCAGTATGCACTAGCGAGAAAAAAGGAATGCGGAAGAAGAATGTGGGCGAAGGGGTACTCAAAGTTAATTTTGGGATTGAAGGAGATGCTCACGGTGGAGATTGGCACCGTCAAGTGAGCTTATTGGCTATGGAAAGCATTAAGAAAATGCAAGATATGGGACTTGATGTAGGGCCGGGGGATTTTGCTGAAAACTTAACCACAGAGGGGATTGACTTGGTCAGCTTGCCCATTGGCACAAAAGTCAAGATTGGCGATACTAGTGTAGGGGAAGTGACTCAGATCGGGAAAGAATGCCATACTCGATGTGCTATATACTATCAAGCAGGAGACTGTGTCATGCCTAAGGAAGGAATATTCATCCGCGTTTTGGAAGGCGGACCTATTAGCGTCGGAGATGCTATTGAGGTAATGGAGCAATGCTAAGAGTAGGGATCATTACTGCTAGTGATAAAGGCTCGCAAGGACAAAGAGTGGATCTTTCTGGAGCTGTACTGAAAGATCTCGTCAAAGAGATTGACGGAGAAGCGGTTCTTTATACCATCGTGCCAGATGATCAAGAGATTTTGGCACAGACCATGAAAAAGTGGGTGGATGTGGATGGATTAGATCTTATTCTAACTACTGGGGGAACAGGTTTCTCACCTCGTGATGTTACTCCAGAAGCCACCCTTTCTATCGCTGATCGCATGGTTCCCGGGATTGCTGAAGTAATGCGATATGAAAGCTATAAGATCACTCCCAAAGCGATGTTAAGTCGGGCTGTTGCAGTCTTGCGTAAAAAAACTTTAATCATCAATATGCCAGGTTCTCCTAAAGCAGTTAAAGAGTGTTGGGTAGCCCTTGTACCTGCTTTGCCTCATGGGATCCAAATTCTAAAAGGAGAGGCTAGCGAGTGCGCAACTCCTTCCCATTAATAAGATTGAATTATCACGCATAAGAAAAAAGCAATTGATGCAATCTAAATAAATGTTTGTGCTTGTCACTCCTGTCCTAATCCTGCGTACGCTATAGTAAGCAAAAGTGGAAACGGGGGTGATTTTGTTTTGAAGGCTATTGCTTTTGTTGATTATGAAAATATATGGACTGGACTCTTTAATCAAGGGTATGAATTAACTCCTGAAATTCTCATGGAATCCCTCCAACTTTATGTTAAAAATAATAACTATATACTATCGGCTATTTATCTTTATGCTAACTTTGATCGCGAGGAATTCTGGCGGGCTCAGACTTCCTTTGAAAAAATTAATATATATACACGTCATGTTTATGGTAAGAACAGTTTTTCTAATACGTTGCTACGGCGAAATGCAGCGGATGTCGAACTCATTCTGGAAGCCCAAGAAATCCTGCTGACTCGCACCTCTGCCTTTGATGTAATCCTCCTAATGACTGGGGATGGTGATTTTTTACCTTTGGTCCGAAAAATCAAAGCCTGGGGAAAAGAGGTAAAGGTCATTGGTGCCCATGGAAACATGCATCACAATCTCCAAACGTTTAGTGATTCTGGGGATTTTTTTACTGAGACTCTTACCGAAGAAAAACGCTTCAAATATAATGCCGAGGAAGATCTTGTACAAGGAATTTTGATTCTAGCAAACCTTCAGTTAAGCATGACGTATATCGCTTCTACCAAAGCGCGGACCGCCTTATCAGAGCACTTAGGAGCAACTACGTCACAGGTGAAAGAATTGATTCGTCATGTCTTAAAAGAGGGAATTCTTCTTGAACGAGAATATGCCGACTCAAATTTAAAAATAGGAAAAACAAAGATATATCTTTTAAATCTTGAACACAGCCTTGTTCAAAATGTTATAGGTTCCTCCTTGTTAGAGATACGCAAACGCTATGAGAAGCTAAGTGTTTAAATTCATCGTGGTAAACATGAAGAGGATACTCGAATGCTAAATCGGGTGTTCTCTCTTTTTATATTTTTTACCAAATTTATGAATAAATCCCCCGGGGTCTGGTCAATATACTCTTTAGTGATTGCAAGCCGAAGGGAAGAGATTCAGTCAATTTCAGATCAGGGCAATAAGGGGTAGATAATGCGAGGGAAATGGAGATTTTCAAGCATAAATCTAGGAAAAACGCTTCTGGCAGGATTTGATTTCTTCATCAACCTTGCATATTATTATAGTATGATGTTAGCACTCAATAGGAATGAGTGCTAACAATTACAAAAATATTTAGTTCTTAAGGAGGGACTTTCTTCAATGAACATTAAACCTCTAGCAGACCGGGTAGTCATCAAAGCACTCCCCATGGAAGAAAAAACAAAAAGCGGGATCATCATGCCAGACACGGCTAAGGAAAAGCCTCAAGAAGGTGAAATCGTCGCAGTAGGACCTGGTAGAGTGGAAAAAGGAGAGCGCATTGCCTTAGATGTTAAAGTCGGTGATCGCGTTATTTATTCCAAATATGCCGGTACTGAAGTTAAGTATGACGGTCAAGAGTATCTCATTCTTAAAGAAAATGACATCTTAGCGGTAATTGGCTAACCTATATCTTGTTACTCACTTATGGACTGAAATAGTAAATGCTTACTTATAACTGACTTTATCGACTTATTTATTCAAATTGTTAGGAGGAACTTTAAAGTGGCAAAACAAATCATTTTTAATGAAGAAGCTCGCCATGCCTTAGAGCGTGGTGTCAATGCTTTGGCTGAAGCTGTTCGTATCACACTCGGACCTAAAGGCCGCAATGTTGTATTAGATAAAAAATTTGGTGCGCCCCTAATTACCAATGACGGTGTAACCATCGCTCGGGAAATCGAGTTAGAAGATTCTTTTGAAAATATGGGAGCACAACTTGTCAAAGAAGTTGCGACCAAAACCAATGATGTTGCTGGGGACGGAACCACCACGGCGACTGTTTTAGCTCAAGCCATCATTCGTGAAGGACTGAAAAATGTAGCGGCTGGTGCAAATCCCATGGGGATTAAGCGCGGGATTGAGCAAGCTGTTGAATCTATCGTCAATGATATTAAAACCAATGCTAAGCCAATCGAAAGCAAAGAAGCTATTGCGCAAGTTGCTTCTATCTCTGCCGGGGATAACACAATCGGTGCTCTTATCTCCGACGCTATGGAGAAGGTCGGCAAAGACGGCGTAATCACAGTAGAAGAAGCCAAAGGAATGACCACAGAATTGCAAGTTGTTGAAGGTATGCAATTTGACCGTGGCTATATCTCCGCATACATGATTACAGATACTGACAAGATGGAAGCTATTTTAAATGATCCTTTCATCTTAATCACCGATAAAAAGATTGGCGCCATTGCCGATATTCTCCCCGTTCTTGAGAAAGTCGTTCAAGCTGGCCGTCAATTAGTGATTATTGCAGAAGATATCGAAGGTGAAGCATTAGCAACCCTCGTACTGAATAAACTTCGCGGTACCTTTACCTGCGTTGCCGTAAAAGCGCCTGGTTTCGGTGATCGCCGCAAAGCAATGCTAGAAGATATCGCCGTTCTTACTGGCGGTACAGTTATCACCGAAGATCTTGGGTTGAAATTGGAAAACACCACCGTCGAAATGTTGGGACGTGCTCGCCAAGTTCGTGTTACGAAAGAAGAAACTACAATTGTTGAAGGAACTGGTTCCCAAGACAATATTAAAGGGCGAGTGGAAGCCCTTAAAAAACAAATCGATGAAACTACTTCTGATTTCGATCGAGAAAAACTTCAAGAACGTCTGGCTAAATTAGCTGGTGGCGTTGCAGTAATCCAAGTCGGTGCTGCTACTGAAGTTGAAATGAAAGAAAAGAAACTCCGCATTGAAGATGCTTTAGCTGCTACACGCGCCGCAGTTGAAGAAGGAATCGTCTCTGGCGGCGGTACTGCTTTAGTGGATGCGGCTCAAGCTCTGGACAGCTTCCAATTGGTAGGAGATGAAAAGACCGGTGTCGCCATCGTTCGTCGAGCCCTTGAGGAACCTCTCCGTCAAATAGCTAACAATGCAGGTTTCGAAGGTTCGATTGTCGTTGAGAAAGTTCGCAATGCCGGACGTGGCGTTGGCTTCAACGCACTTACCGAGGAATATGAGGATATGATTGCGGCCGGAATCGTTGATCCTGCGAAGGTAACACGTTCTGCTCTGCAAAACGCTGCTTCCATAGCGGCTATGCTCCTGACCACAGAGTGCCTGATTTCTGATATCCCATCCAAAGATAACGGCGCTGCTATGGCTGGTATGGGTGGCATGGGCGGAATGGGTGGAATGGGCGGCATGATGTAGTCCATTTTCCAATAGAAATATCCATACCCTAGACAGGTATGGACAAGATTAGAGGCTTCTTATGAGTTCGCTGAACTTGTGGGAGGCCTCTTTTTAATAGTTTTGATGGTATCCACGTAAACAAGTCTTATAGTTTTGCGTCCCAAAAAGTGCACTTTTAAGGTTTATATATCATGTGAAAACCCTATAGATAAACCTAATTAAAGCTGCAATAAATCGCATGATTGCTGGCAGAGGAGAAGCTACCAAAGTGTTGCAATACAAGTTGTTTCACCTCCTCGAATCAATAAGGATAATGCCTAATATAGAGTATTCAAACATGTCCAAGAATGTGATAGCCTATTTCACCATATATCGAATTTCCTTTAAGAGAATAAAATATATAATTTTGTACATTAATAGCTATGGAAAGCTATTTCAAGGAGGAATACTCATGACTGTAATGGACAAAGTTCAATCCGCTGCTCGTGCTACCGTACAAGGCATGATAGATCGAGAACCAGTTAACTATCTTGAGGGTGGAGCAATTTACGGAATAATCTCCCAAGGGCGACATAATCTATGTACCCTGGAGATTATGTATAACCACGCCCAAGATTCTGAACTGAAAGAACGCATTGTAGAAGCTATGGAAAAACTTACTAGACCCTTAATCGAAGAGTGCGAAGGACTCTTGAAAGAATGCAATGCGGAGGTGCCTCAATTCCACTTCACCAATCACCAATTACAAAAGGGAAATCTGAATATTCCTGAGGATGCTCGAATGAACGATATGGAAATTGCGGCCGCAGTCGGGACAATGGCCAAAGCGGCTCAGGTCAATATCCTAGCAGCTCTACAGAATTCCTATCAATTGCATATCGGAATGATGTTTCGCAGATTCCTGGATGAAAGCTTAGATTGGAACTATCGTCTCTTGCAATTGATGATTAATCGAGGTTGGTTACCTCATGTTGCAAAAATAACGCATTGAAATAATTAAGTAATGGCACAAAGGGAATTTGCACACGTTGCCAATTCCGATGATAGGTTGACTTATGATGAATCAATTAGTTGCTTAAAATAAAAGCAGGAGGGTTATGACATCTGCAAACCCTCCTGCTTTTACGTTTCTATTTTGCTACCCCCAAGACCTCATTAATAAATGATTGAGCAGATTTATGGATACTTTTTACGGATTTAACGAACTTATCCGCGGACTTATACTATTAAAGAGTAAAAATTTCCATGGAATAGGGCAACCTGGAACCACATAAAGTGTGATAAGAACTCCGCCAGGGGGGCCAGCATATGAAGAAAAGAGGAATACTGTTACTCATCTTAATCAGCACCGTGTTCATCGGGGGTATCGTGGGGAAACTTTTATGGAAACCCGACCCAATAGAATTGCTAACACACGGCCTAGAAGAATTGACTCAGGCGACCTCTTTTCGCTACGCGATGATCCAACATCAAATGGTAGAAGGAAAAGATCGCATACTCAATGAAATCATAGGAGAAAAGGACGGTGAGAACACTCGAATCTCAGGGGAGATCGTGGGCACAGATGTGGAGATGATACTAACGACTGAAGGGCTCTATATGAAGGACCCCTTTACGAAACGGTGGATTCGTTATCCAAGTGTCCCGGCTGCCCATGAAGTCTTTCTGGCGGAGCTCAATCCATTAGCATCGTTGCAATTTAAGGAGTACGGTGAGGTGGTGCTGCAGGGCCAAGAAAAACTCGACGATCTCAAGACTTGGGTGATCAAATTCAACCCCACAGTTCAGAATCAAGCGATGGAGAATGGATGGACTGACTTTTCCTATATTGTGTTTATAGGTAAAAGAGATCAACTGATTCACCGGGTAGTCATTGAAGCGAAAAGCAAAACCGATAGTCAGATGATGTCCTTAACAATGAATTTTAAAGATTACGGCGAAAAGATCAATATCTCCGTACCCATTCAGTAATGTATCGTTTCGAAGTACAATAGATTATTACCAAGAGGCTTTCAGAACTTCTGAGGAGCCTCTTGCGTTTTCTTCCGAATTTTAGGCCTTGATGAATGGAAAACGTTCGATTTTTGTTTGACTACTTTAGCAATACTCTGATATAATTTTATGTCTAGAATGTTTTTTATCTGTGGAGGTGTTTATAGGGTGGAAGAGAAAATAGGCAAAATTTTATTATGCCGTGAGGAGATTCAAAAACGTGTTGCTGAGCTGGGTGAAGAAATTACCCGTGACTATAAAGGAAAGAATTTGCTAGTTGTAGCGATTCTTAAAGGGGCAGTCCCCTTCATGGCAGATCTAATTCGAGAAATCAAAACTCCTTTGAAGTATGATTTTATGGCTGTTTCCAGTTATGGAGCTTCGACTCATTCTTCTGGTGTAGTGAGAATCATGAAGGATTTGGAGCGGAGTGTCGAGGATGTACATATTTTAATCGTCGAAGATATTATCGACACGGGGCTAACCTTAAAATATTTGAAGGAAAACTTAGTGGCAAGGAATCCTCTTAGTATAAAGGTTGCTACTTTACTGGACAAGCCTGACCGACGTAAGGCAGATGTTGTGCCGGAGTATAATGGCTTTACAATACCCGATGAATTTGTAGTTGGTTATGGTCTCGATTTTGATGAACAGTATCGTAATTTGCCTTATGTGGGGATACTAAAACCGGAAGCCTATTTATCTGAAGGTTAAAAAAGAGGTTGATGTGGGAGGCAGGCAAAAGGATGGCTCAAGAGCTCGTATTGGTACTTGATTTTGGTGGTCAATATAATCAACTCATTGCACGACGTGTCCGGGAAGCCCATGTGTACTCAGAAATGATTTCATATAAAACTCCCGTAGAAGAGATTAAGGCGAGGAACCCGAAAGGCATTATTTTTTCTGGAGGACCGGCTAGTGTCAATCAAGAAGGCGCTCCTGTAGTGGATAAGGCCATTTACCAATTGGGAATTCCGATCTTCGGGATTTGTTATGGTATGCAGCTCATGACCGCACAACTGGGGGGTAAGGTTATCCATCCTGAAGCCAGTGAATATGGCAAAGCGCTACTTTATGTAGATCAAGCCAGCGGTTTGTGGGAAGGTTTAGAGGGAGAGCGGCAATGCTGGATGAGCCATGGAGATTCGGTAGCAGAGCTGCCGGAAGGCTTTGCAATAGCTGCCCATACCCATCATACCCCAGTCGCTGCAATGATGGATGAGAAACGCCACTTCTATGGAGTTCAGTTTCATCCTGAAGTCAAGCATACTCCTGATGGGCAAACCATGTTAAAGCACTTCTTATTTGATATCTGTGGATGCCATGGAGATTGGACCATGGAATCCTTTATTGATGCTCAAGTCAAAGCAATCCGGGAGAAGGTGGGAGAGCGTCAGGTGCTCTGCGCCCTGAGCGGCGGAGTGGACTCTTCCGTGGCTGCCGTCCTTGTTCATAAGGCCATCGGAGACCAACTGACTTGTGTCTTCGTCGATCATGGGTTCATGCGCAAGAATGAGCCTGAACAGGTTAAGAAAATATTCGCTGAGCAATTCCATCTCAACCTGATTTGCGTAGACGCCAAGGAACGTTTTATGGCTAAGGTTGGCGGAGTTTCTGATCCGGAAACCAAGCGGATTGGCATCGGCAATGAATTTATTCGCCTGTTTGAAGATGAAGCTCGCAAGATAGGTGAGATTGATTTCTTAGTACAAGGCACACTTTATCCGGATATCGTGGAGAGTGGAACCGATACGGCGGAGACCATTAAAAGTCACCACAATGTGGGCGGACTTCCCGAAGATATGCAGTTTCAGCTGATCGAACCTTTGAACATGCTCTTTAAGGATGAAGTTCGAGAAGTAGGAGCTGAACTAGGAATTCCTGATGAAATCGTTTGGCGGCAGCCCTTCCCGGGACCGGGGTTGGCAATCCGGATTCTTGGCGAAATCACGGTGGAAAAGTTAGATATTCTCCGAGAAGCGGATGCCATTATCGTCGAAGAGATTCGCAACGCAGGACTTTATAAAGAGGTTTGGCAATCCTTTGCTGTACTTCCTACTATTAAAAGCGTCGGCGTAATGGGAGATGGACGGACCTATGAGTATCCTATCGTCGTCCGTGCGGTGTCCAGTGAGGATGCCATGACTGCCGACTGGGCAAGACTGCCTTATGACCTCCTAGAGAAAATATCTACGCGCATCGTCAACGAAGTGAAGGGTGTCAACCGGATAGTGTATGACATAACCTCCAAGCCCCCTGGCACGATTGAGTGGGAATGATTTGTAGGACAGTAAAAAGCTAGTAACTATGCGGTTTTTCGGACTTTCAAACGCTCCCGTGGCAACGTTTTGGCAACACTAATTGTATTATTCATATGAAAAGAGCTAACTGATTTTGAGTGTCAGTTAGCTCTTTTGCACATTATTTTTTAGTTTTATCTGTCTCGGTTACGACTTTGTACTGTCTAACAATTTTAGCCTCCTCATAGAAGTTTCTTTCATAGAGAGTGGACTTTCCAATCGGACATATTAAACCCTTCGATTGGCAGTATTTTTTCATTGCATCGACAAACCACTCATCAGCTCTGGGATCAAAAGTAATTGATTTAATAAATGTATTTGGATTTATGTTAAATCCTACAACAGGAATATCCCACCAGTTTTCTATATCTCTATATCCTTGTAAACATACTAAAAGTCTAACTTCGTTTTCATGTTTAAAGGCTTCTCTTTTTAGTGCCATCTCGCCGGCATAATGATAGGATTTATTATTTGCTATTTCATAACGTTTTTCTATATAGTTGCTTTTATTAAAGTAAATCACTTTTGCAAGAACGGCTCTTTTTAAATTATCAATTTCAAAAAAGCTATCAACATCTGTTTCAATCATTATCCCTTGGCGATTTGACGAGTATATACGCCACATTGCATCTGAATCTTTTTCATAAGTCCAGCATTGACCAACAGTAGATGTAACAATTAAAGATTCAGCGTATCTTTCGGAACCATCATCCATAATAATGGGCAATTGATCGTCGGGTGCTTCCCATGTATCGTCCCATGACTTAACTTTCCTTAAAAAAAGTTTTTGATTTTCAATTAAGGAAATGAATTGTGCTAACGATATGTATCGATAGAGATGATCATCTTTATTAATATTATCAGTTACCGAGAGCGATTCGTATTTATTCATTTTTTATCGCTTCCCTTTTTGTATTTCTTGAAGATTTGCTTTGTCCAGCTTCTATTTTTGGATAGTTATAACGCCAATCATCGTATTCATCCTTGGTAATCTCACCGCGTTTGAACTTATCATACTCTTTTTGCCATGTGCTGAACATATCAAACATAGTTGAAAAAGACGGACTATTATATTTATCAAGTGTAATGCAAAGCTCTCCATCTAGATTTTTTATTCTCAATCCGTAAAGGTCTTCCAGTGCAAACAGCGTGTGCATGACACAAATATAAGAATCAATATCCGGTACTGTTAAGGCCTCTGGGCTGATACCCAGAGCAACTGCCAGTGAATTGATCATGCTGTCCTTCGGTGTTCTGGTCCCCGATTCATATTGTGCCACACGAACATCAGCAGTTCTTTCATCAAAACCGGCAGCCAAGCCGAGATATTTTTGCGTCATGCCCCGCAAGTTGCGGATAAACCGGATTCTTTCACCAATAGCCATATTACTATCTCCAATCACATGTAAATGAGTTCTTTGTAAGTATAATAACATATTTGTTTAAGAATACACAAGAGAATATAAACAAAAAAGTTTAGTTATTATCTTGTAAACCTCTTGACACAAACAAATATGTTTAGTATTATCAAAATAAAGTTAAACAAATTTGTTTAATAATAAAATTGAATGACTATCCAAGCAGCTATCTTTTGAAAAAGTGGGGCATGACTTTTCATAATGCAAATGGGCTTGCTAATGGAGAAAGCAACACAGAGCTGATTAAGGTTGCCTGTCAGGAAACTGTATAGGAGAGAATGGCAAACAGTAAAAGGAGGGGAAAAATGAGTAACTCTTTCTTGCGCGTTGATGAGGTGGCGGCAGAATTAGGTGTATCAAAATCATATGCCTACAAAGTTGTTCAAAGACTCAACAAGCAGCTTAAAGACATGGGCTACCTGACCATAGCGGGCAGGGTCAACAAGAAGTATTTCGAAAAAATGGTTTGCTACGGCGAACCTGTTAATCTGGAAAGGAAGGGATCGAATGGCGGCATATAAGGAATCGAACACCAATACTTGGCGCGCTGTCTACCGCTATACCGACTGGAAAGGCAATCGCAAGCAAACGCAAAAGCGTGGCTTTGCCACGAAGCGTGAAGCCCTCGCATGGGAACGTGAACAGCTTCAAAAGGCAACAGCTGATTTGGATATGACATTTGAGAGCTTTATTGAAACCTATACCGCCGATATGCGCAGCCGCATCAAGGAAAACACATGGGAAACCAAAGAGCATATTATCCGCACGAAGCTGCTACCCTACTTCGGGAAGCGAAAAATGTGTGAGATTCAGCCTAAGGAGATCATTGCCTGGCAAAATGAGATGATTAACTGTAAGTATGAGCATGGGAAGGCGTACTCTCCGGTATATCTGAAAACGCTGCATAACCAGCTCAGTTGCATCTTTAATCATGCAGTCAAGTATTATGGCCTGTCACAAAACCCGGCAGCTAAAGTCGGAAATATGGGCAAAGCTAAGAACAAGGAAATGCAATTCTGGACAAAAGATGAGTACTTAAAATTTGCCGATGCCATGATGGACAAGCCTATATCCTTCTATGCTTTTGAAATGCTCTACTGGTGTGGAATTCGTGAAGGTGAACTGCTTGCATTGACACCCGCCGATTTCGATTTTGAGAAAGGCACTGTCACAATCAGTAAATCATATCAGCGGCTAAAGGGGCGCGATGTAATTACTGATCCGAAGACAGAAAAAAGCAACCGCACGATAAAAATGCCGCAGTTCCTATGTGGGGAGATGCAAGATTATATCAATTCACTGTACGATGTGGAGCCAAATGATCGCATCTTCCAGATCACAAAGTATTATCTTCATCACGAGATGGATAGAGGTGCAAAGGTGGTCAACGTCAAGCGCATCAGAATTCACGACATTCGGCACAGCGCGATTTCACTATTGATAGATATGGGATTTTCGGCCATTGCAATCGCTGACCGTGTCGGTCATGAAAGTATCGACATTACTTACAATTATGCGCATCTATTCCCGTCAAGACAGACGGAGATGGCGAACAGGCTGGACTTTGAGCGTACAGAGAAAGGAGATTAACCATGTCATTAAAAAACAAAGACAATCATAATCGCTGGAGGAACAAAACCGTTGCATTCCGTGTTTCGCCGGAAGAAGATGAGCAAATCGAGATTGCCGTCAAGCTCACCGGCTTGACCAAGCAGGATTACATCACCCGGCGACTGCTCTGCAAGGATGTTGTAGTGCAAGGTAATCCGAGAGTATATAAGGCGCTTCGTAACCAGCTCTCCGCCGTGCTGGATGAACTGCAGCGCATTGAAGCAGGTGCCGGTATGAACGATGAACTGCTCGACACAATATGCTGGATTGCCACCATTATGGACGGAATGAAGGAGGAAACGCATGGCGACTAAAAAAGAAAAACCGGCTGTCCCGGTTCCGTCTGCGCCAACAGACGGGGAAAAGCCGCTTTCAAAAAACTCTGAGAAAAGTATAACAGAAGAAAATTTTAAAAACAATCCTCCAGAGAAAAATTACGAAGAGATGCTGCGGATGATGCAGCAAATGAACGACCCGGCTTATCTTCATACAGTGTCCATGAATGAACTCTATGAAAATATCTACCAGAGCAGACCACCTATTATAGGCGGTCTGCTCTACTCCGGCGCCTACATTCTGGCGGGTGCTCCAAAGGTCGGAAAGTCATTTCTTGTGGCACAGCTCGCTTATCACATCAGCACGGGACAAGCGCTCTGGAATTTTGAGGTGCACACGGGCACCGTACTATATCTTGCCCTTGAAGATGATTACCAGCGTTTGCAGGAGCGTATGTTCCGTATGTTCGGAGTGGAGGGGACAGATAATCTTTACTTTGCCGTCTATGCTAAACAGATCGGAAACGGTCTTGATGAGCAGCTTGAGAAATTTATGCGGGAACACCCGGACACAAAGCTTATTATTATCGACACTTTGCAAAAAATACGCGAGATCGGCGGCGAGGTATATAGCTACGCAAATGATTATGACATTGTTGGTCAAATGAAGAAATTTGCGGACAGGCATTGTATCTGTCTGTTGCTGGTGCATCACACCAGAAAGCAGCCTGCCGGTGACAATTTTGAAAGGATATCCGGTACGACCGGACTTCTCGGTTGCGCGGACGGCGCATTCCTTCTGCAAAAGGAAAATCGCACAGACCTCAATGCGACACTGGATATTGTGGGCCGTGATCAACCGGATCAGCGGCTTTACCTCCAGAGAGATAAAGAACGGCTTATCTGGATGCTAGACCATGCAGAAACTGAGATGTTGAAAGAGCCGCCGGATAGGATTCTGGACTCTCTTTCCCGGCTGGTAACAGCAGAAAAACCGGAATGGTTTGGCAGTCCTACGGAGCTTGTAGCTGCACTCAACCTGGATATAAAACCCAACGTACTTACACTGCGGTTAAACGTAAAGGCTGGGCGGCTCATGCAGGAATATGATATCCGTTATGAGAGTAGCCGAACCCACTCAGGGAGATTTATCAGACTAATGCTTATTTCACCAGAAGCGTGTCGGTCGTGACGATGTTTCCGGGAGTGGCCCTGGTGTTAAAAATACCGTCACCATCGACACGATCGTCATGGGAGCCCATGCGTATCTTCGTCCTCACGGAGTAATCTGTAGATTTCTACGAGGACGTGCAGAGAAAATTATCACGGTTTTTCTCTTCCTCGGACAGCGGAGTGTTTCGAAAAACAGGTTGCTGTCCGTTTTGGTTTGCAAAGTGGAGTGCACTTGCTAACCACGGCAGAGGCTTCCGCAGAAGCCGCAAGCTTACCCCCTGCCCACAGGCAGCCCACGGCACTTTGCAGCCTGCAGGGATGAAAGTGTCATAGTGGGTTATTACACTTTGAAAAAGTGCATTCCCCGGTGGCTTACTGTGTATTTATAAACTCAAAAATGGAGGTGCAACGTCTATGGCAAGAAACGATGGTGTTGACCGAATCAGTGCAAGAAATGTCAACCTGTCAAATGCAAAAATCGGCAACACACAAAGACATAATGAACGCGAAAAAGAATCCTATATAAATCCGGATATCGTGCCTGAGCGCTGCGATTTCAATATTCATTTCAAATCGCCGACGAACAATTATGAAAAGATGTTCACTCAAATGGAAGCTGACAAAGTGATATCTACCCGAGGCCTGAAAGATGAAGCCAACCTTTACGGCGAGCTGATCTTTGATGTAAACTCAGCATACTTCCACAATCACGGCGGCTATGAATTTGCCAAGCAGTTTTATGCGGACGCATATAAAGCAGCCGTCGAGATCGTTGGTGGTGCGCAGTATATTCTTTCGGCAGTTATGCACGCCGATGAACGCAACAGAGCCATGTCCGAAGCATTGAAGCAGGAAGTTTTCCACTATCATATGCATGTAGTATATATCCCCGTTGTGGAGAAAGAAGTACTTTGGTCGAAGCGATGCAAAGACCCTTCCCTGGTCGGCACGGTTAAGGAAACTGTTATGCAGGTGAGCAGCAGCAAAAAGTGGCTGTCTCAGCCTGCACTTGACGACGACGGTAGCCCCATTTTACAAAAGAACGGCAAGCCGGTGCTGCGAAAATCCTATAGTGTTCTTCAAGATGATGTTTTTAATTTTATGCGAGCAGCCGGGTATAACGATGTGGAGCGCGGTGAGCGCGGGAGCTCTGAGGAGCACCTGACCGTTACGCAGTTCAAGGTCGAGCAGGAAAAGCACCGGCTTGAAGAGTTGGATGCAGCCAAAACCGAGGTGCAGGCTGAAATTGTGCATCTTCAGGAAGAAAAAGCTGATGCTCAAAATGAAGCGAAGGAGGCAAAAGACCGGCTGAATGATCTTGCTCCGAAAGTCGAAAAGATGGAGATGCTTGCCGCAAAATATTCCGATGATCCGGAAAAATTGCTTCCGGAAGCTGGGGCGCTGGAAAGCGCCAGAAACTACCGAGAGAAAAAAGTTAAACCACTTCTGGCGGGAATCGTGAAAGTCCTGCGCTCGGTGTATAACGCATACCTTGACCTTGTCAGCAAATTTGATAGACTTCAATCTTCATATGAACGGGAAATAAGAAAGAATAATACACTTTCTGATAGGTTGGAAGACGTCTTTTCTGAAAATAAAGAGTTAAGGAATGTGGCAGAAAATTATGAGCGCGTCTGTCGCGCTTATGGCCCCGAGCGTGTAGCGGAAACTATCGAAGCGGTCAGAAAGCAGGAAAGGGTTGAAAAAGAGCAAAAACGTATTTCCAGACAAATGCATGACCGGGTTTTACGATGATTTCCCCTATAACAAATAACCTCAAGAGGCGTCCAGGACATTGAAAGAATATGGAATAAAATCATGGAGGTAATACAATGAAAAACATTATATCCTGCGAATTTAATATGGATACAGGTTGCGTAGAGCTACGGCTCGGCGATAGCACAATGATATCCATCAATTGCACAGCGGCAGAAAATGAGGTCGCCGACAACCGATTTGAACGTTCGGAACTAGACTGGCTAATTTATAATGACCCGAAAGCATATGCCAATCTAATACTGAATTGGGAGCCGGAGAAATACCTGAAAGCTGTCACGGTATACAGACCATTTGAAAGATGAGCTTATTGATAACGCCGCCTGAGGGAGCAATCTCATGGGCGGCACTTTTTTATTTGATATTGCAAACAAATCGCTTGTATAAACGAAATAGATAAAGGGCGGTCTGTATTCAGCACCAGCTGCATAATAATAGCTTTATATGTTTTGCTAAATATAATAATGTATTGAACAATATGATTCTGGTTGATTTGACCAATGTTTGATGTTACAATATTTAGTATTACATATTCCAATCACGACAGAGAGGTGTCCAAATGAAAGCAAGCTATAAAAAGTTATGGAAGCTCCTGATTGATAAAGATATGAAGAAGAAAGAATTGATGGAACAGGCTGGCATCAGCTCATTTTCAATTCGTAAGCTCAGTCGTGGCGAGAATGTCACAATGGAGGTTCTTGGGAAAATATGCAAAGTGCTGAACTGTACGCTGGATGATATTTGTGAATTTGAAGAGACAGACTCTTGATTTACTGGACATAAATGATTGCCCTGATCGGAATTACGAATCAGCGGTTTTTGGTACGAAAATCAAATTGAGAGGAGATCCATAATGAAAGCTGAAAAGCAAATTGAAGAATCTTTTATCAATAAGCTTCAGGATTTAAAATACACGTACCGCGAAGACATTAGGGATAGGGCCTCACTTGAAGCTAATTTTAGAGGACATTTTGAAAGACTAAATCGTGTAAAGTTAAGCGATTCTGAATATGCGCGTCTCAGAGATACGATTATCACACAAGAAGTGTTCACTGCGGCCAAAACTTTACGGGAAGTAAACACCTTCAAACGGGATGATGATACGCCACTTCAATACACCCTTGTTAATATCAAAGACTGGTGCAAAAACGAATTTGAAGTGATAAACCAAATGCGCATTAACACAGAAAACAGCAATCACCGTTATGATGTCATTATACTTATAAATGGAGTTCCCATTGTTCAGGTGGAGCTTAAGTCACTTCAAATTACACCTAAAAGGGCAATGGAACAGATTGTAGAATATAAAAATGATCCGGGTAACGGCTATACAAATTCGTTGCTTTGCTTTATGCAGCTTTTTATTGTAAGCAATGAGAGCAACACATATTATTTTGCTAATAATCCAAAGGAACATTTCTGTTTCGATGCCGACGAGCGGTTTTTGCCAATTTATCAAATGGCAGACGAAGACAACAACAAAATTACGCATCTTCATGATTTTACTGAAAAGTTTCTGCCTAAATGCACCCTTGGGCAACTAATAAGCCGCTATATGGTGCTTGTTGTAAGTGAGCAGAGATTGATGATTATGCGTCCTTATCAGATTTATGCCGTTAAGGCTATTGTAGACTGCATCGATCAGAATCGCGGCAACGGTTACATTTGGCACACAACTGGAAGCGGAAAAACACTTACGTCGTTTAAAGCATCAACGCTTTTGAAGGATAATCCTGAAATAGAAAAATGCCTATTTGTTGTTGATAGAAAGGATCTTGATAGACAGACACGCTTGGAGTTTAATAAATTTCAGGAAGGCTGTGTTGAAGAGAATACGAATACAGAAAGCTTAGTGAAACGCCTTACTTCCGATGATTATCGTGATAAAGTTATTGTTACGACAATTCAAAAGCTTGGTCTCGCTCTCGACGAAGATAGCAAACGCAATCAGGAGAAAAAGAAAAGAGGCGAATTAACCTACAAGGAACGATTAGCAAAGCTTACTGACAAGCGTATAGTCATTATTTTTGACGAATGCCATCGCTCTCAGTTCGGTGATAATCACGAGGCGATAAAAAACTTCTTCCCAAAGGCGCAGCTTTTTGGCTTTACCGGAACGCCAATATTTGAAGATAATGCTACTTACAAAAAAATTGATGGTACAGTTGGCTCTTATGTAACAACGGAAGATGTTTTCCAAAAGGAGCTGCACACCTATACAATTACAAACGCCATTGATGACCGCAATGTGCTCCGCTTTCACATTGACTACTTTAAGCCAGAGGACGTAAAAAAAGCTGCAAAAGCTCCAAACGTTCTGAGTAAAAAAGCAGTGGTCGAAGCGATAATTTCGAAGCATGACGCCGCAACCAACGGCAGACGATACAATGCGATTTTTGCGACTGCTTCTATCAACGATGCAATTGAGTATTTTGAACTCTTTAAATCATTGCAGGACGATCGCAGCAAGGACGAGGGCGAGAACTTTGTGCCGCTGAATATCGCCTGCGTATTTTCTCCGCCAGCCGAAGGAAACAAGGATGTAAAGCAGCTGCAAGAAGATTTGCAGCAAGAGAAAGCCGATAATGAAAAAGAGCCGGAGAAGAAAAAGGCGGCCCTTAAAAGCATTATGGATAACTATAACTTGATGTATGGCACAAGTCACAGTACTAATGAATTTGATTTGTATTATCAGGATGTACAGCAACGCATCAAAGACCAAAAATATCCCAACTCGGACTATCCTCACAAAAACAAAATTGACATAACAATTGTGGTGGATATGCTTTTAACCGGGTTTGATTCAAAATATCTTAATACCCTATATGTCGATAAAAACTTAAAGCAGCACGGATTAATCCAAGCGTTTTCAAGAACGAACCGCATTCTGAACGACACAAAGCCATATGGAAATATTCTTGACTTTAGAGGACAAGAAAAAGAGGTTAATGAAGCAATTGCGCTGTTCTCCGGAAAAGATAACAGCAGCAGAGCAAAAGAAATCTGGCTTGTTGACCCAGCTCCTGTTGTCGTAGATATGCTGGACAAGGCAGTCACCGTGCTCGAGAAGTTTATGGAATCGCAAGGGCTTGAGTACAAGCCTGAACAAGTGAACAATCTGAAAGGAGATGCCGCACGAAGTGAATTTATCAATAAATTCAAAGAGGTGCAGCGCCTCAAAACACAGCTTGACCAATATACAGATATCAAAGAAGAGCAAGTGGCAAAAATTGAAGAGCTATTGCCGGAGGATACTCTGCGTGCCTTCCGTGGTGTTTATATTGAAACCGCTCAGCAATTAAAAGCGCAGCAGGGTAAGAATATTGAAGATAAAGACCCTGTTATTGAACAGATCGATTTCGAGTTTGTTCTGTTTTCCTCTGCTATAATTGATTATGATTATATCATGTCTTTGATTTCAAAATATACGCAACCCGATGTGCCTAAGAAAGAAAAAATGAGCCGTGAACAGCTCATTGGTTTGCTTAGCTCAAATTCAAACATGATGGATGAGCGCGATGATATTATTGAGTATATTAATACGCTGGAAGCTGGAAAAGGGTTGGACGAAAAGGCAATAAAAGAAGGTTATAAGGCATTCAAAGATGAAAAATCGGCAAAGGAAATGGCATCGCTCGCCGTCAAGCATGGCTTACATCCGGCATTGTTGCAAGTCTTTGTGGATGAAATTATAGGTCGCATGATTTTTGATGGCGAAAAGCTGAGTGACTTGTTGGCTCCGTTAAATCTTGCCTGGAGAGACCGGACAAAGAAAGAACTTGAGTTGATGGATGACTTGATTCCCTTGCTAAAAAAACTTACAGGAGGACGTGTGATTGCGGGGTTAAATGCATATGAATAATAATAACAAAACGGCTTTGATGCCGAGGCTACGGTTCCCGGAATTTGTATTGACCGGTGAATGGCAAGTATATAAACTTGATGAAATAGCTGACAGGCTTACGGAGAAAGTCGGCGATAGGCAACTCACGACTTTGAGCATTTCAGCAGGAGTAGGCTTTGTTTCGCAAGCTGAAAAATTTAGTCGAGATATTTCTGGTAAGCAATATGAGAACTACATTTTCTTGAAAAAAGGAGATTTTTCTTACAACAAGGGTAATTCCAAGAAGTTTCCACAAGGCTGTATATATGAGCTTAAAGAGTATGACGAAGCCGCTGTGCCCAATGCTTTTATTAGTTTTCATTTTAATGAAAACTATGTATCGAGTTTTTATAAAGGGTATTTTGAGAACAATTTTCATGGTAAGCAATTGAAAAAGTTTATCACGAGTGGTGCGAGAAGCGACGGACTGCTGAATATCAACGCTTCTGATTTTTTTAGCATTATTCTGCCTACCCCAAAGAAAAAAGAAGAGCAACAAAAAATCGCCGATTGTCTTTCTTCACTTGATGACCTTATCACCGCAGAAGACAAAAAACTTGAGTCTCTCAAGGCGCACAAAAAAGGTCTTATGCAGAAGCTGTTTCCCGCTGAGGGAAAATCTGTACCTGAGTGGAGGTTCCCGGAGTTTAGGGATAGCGGGGAGTGGGAAAAGAAAACGATAGGCTCTTCATGTGCTTCTTTTAGTGGAGGTACTCCCGATACTTCAAAAAGAGAATATTACAATGGCAACATCCCCTTTATCAGGTCTGCTGAAATTGACCGAGAAACAACAGAACTATTTATTACCAAAGCAGGCCTTGATAACTCTGCCGCTAAAATGGTTCAAGCAGGAGATGTGTTAGTTGCATTATATGGTGCCAATAGTGGTGAAGTGTCCTTGTGTAAAATTGATGGAGCCATAAATCAGGCTATCCTTTGTTTAAGACCTGAAAATATCAACGCTTTTGTATATCAATACCTATTTCATAAGAAATTCTGGATAATTTCAACATATATACAGGGCGGACAAGGAAACCTCTCAGGGGAGATAGTTAAGTCAATTGAGCTTTATTTCCCGAAGCTTGAAGAACAACAAAGAATTGCTGATTGCCTTACCGGCATTGATGACATCATAACCGAGCAAGCCAAAAAGATTGAAGCATTGAAACTCCACAAAAAAGGCTTAATGCAAGGGCTATTCCCTTCTATTGAGGAGGTGGGCGAATGAGCAGCAAAACTTTTCCAAACCTGAAAAAGTTAGCACAAAATATACGTGATACACTTGGTGATAAAAAGTGCTATCTCCTGTTTGCGTATAATGGAACCGGAAAAACAAGGCTTTCCAGTGCGTTTAAAGACTTAGGCAAGAAGCCTATCCGCGGAACCGATGAAAAAACGGCAGATACGCTTTATTATAATGCGTTTACAGAGGATCTTTTTACTTGGAACAATGATCTTGATGGAGATACTGATAGAAGGTTGTTGTTTAACAAGGATTCCCGCTTTTTTAGAGGGTTAGATGGCTTTGCAATCGATACCCGTATTCGCCTGCTTCTAGATATATATGCGGATTTTAATTTTACACTATTCTTCGACGAAGGATATGTTGCTTTTTCACGAGAGGTTAGAACGAGAACTTCCACAGTAACCGAAGACCGAATTAAAGTCTCTCGCGGGGAAGAAAACATTTTTATCTGGTGTTTTTTCCTTGCAGTGGCTCAATTGGCAATTGACAGAGAACCTGCTTATGATTGGGTCAAGTATATCTATATAGATGATCCAATATCATCATTAGACGATAATAACGCTGTCGCTGTCGCTTGCCATCTTGCGCAACTGATTAAGAGTAGTGAGATGAAAATAGTTGTCTCTACGCACCATGCTTTGTTTTTCAATGTAATGTATAACGAGCTAAAACGCGACAGCACAGTCAAACGCTTTCTTAGCAAAAAAGGTGATACTAGTAAATACATTGTTCGTGATACCGGGGATACTCCCTTTTTTCATCATGTCGAACTGTTGAAGCAATTGAAAGAGGTTGCAGACTCAGGAAAGCTTTATACCTATCATTTTAATATTCTAAGAAATATCCTTGAAAAAACAGCCTCATTTCATGGGTTTGATAAATTTTCTGCTTGTATTAAGCAAGACGAAACAGACTTGGATGGTTCTATCCATTTACGAATGACAAACCTGTTAAGTCACGGAGCATATTCAATATTTGAACCCGTTGAAATGGTTGAAGATAATAAGAGGATTTTCAAAGAAATTCTGAACGGATTTTTAGAAACTTACAAATTCAACACCGAATTATTTGGTGAGGCATAGGAGGCACAAGAATGAACGACAAACAACAAAAACAATTAGGCGCAACTCTATGGGCTATAGCCGACAAGCTGCGCGGGGCCATGAATCCCGATGACTTCCGTGATTATATGCTGTCCTTTCTTTTCTTGCGCTATCTGTCTGACAATTATGAGGAAGCAGCAAAAAAAGAACTTGGCAGCGATTATTTGCAATGTGAAAATGAAATAGAAAGTATTAATAATGCTGGCAAACAAGACGAGACTATTAGTGTATTGAAAGAACAGGTAACGGATTATTTTATCAAACAGGAATTAGAGGAAAATGTTAAAAATATGATGATTGACGATCATCTTGTATTGTTTGAAAGTAAAAAGTTAACCCCGCTTATTGTTTGGTATAATAAAAATTTAGATCAAATTGTGATGTTTGAAAAACAAATGCGTCGTAAAGTTCATTTTGTAATCAAACCTCACTATCTTTGGAGCAACATATACGAATTAGCCCGCACTCAAAGCAAGTATCTTTTGCGAACTTTGCAAGAAGGTTTTAAGTTTATAGAAAATGAGTCCTTTGACAGCGCATTTCGCGGTTTGTTTTCCGAGGTCAATCTCGATTCTGACAAGCTTGGAAGAAATTATGAAGCTCGAAATACCATGCTGTGTTCAATCATAACTGAAATTGCCGAGGGGCTTTCTGAGTTTACTAACGAAACCGATCTTTTGGGAAATGCCTATGAATACTTGATTGGCCAGTTTGCGGCAGGCTCAGGCAAAAAAGCTGGAGAGTTCTATACTCCTCAGCAGATCTCGAACATCCTGTCACGCATTGTTATACTTGATAGCCAAGATCCCAGTACAGGCAAAAAGCTATATATTAATAATTTGTTGGACTTTGCTTGTGGTTCAGCTTCGCTGTTAATCAATGTTAAAAAGCATCTTGAACCAAACAGTATTAGCCAGATATATGGGCAAGAAAAGAACATAACAACTTACAACCTTGCACGCATGAACATGCTTCTTCATGGATTTAAGGATTCTGAGTTTCAAATCTTTCATGGGGACTCACTGTTAAATGACTGGGATATCTTAAACGAGATGAACCCGGCAAAAAAATTGAAATGTGACGCAGTCGTAGCAAATCCTCCTTTCAGCTACCGTTGGGAGCCTAACGATACCCTGGCTGAAGATTTCCGCTTTAAAAGCTATGGACTTGCCCCAAAATCAGCGGCTGACTTTGCCTTTCTGCTACATGGATTTCACTTTTTGAGTGATGAAGGCACAATGGCAATTATTTTGCCTCATGGTGTTTTATTCCGTAGTGGCGCAGAAGAAAAAATCAGAACGAAGCTACTCAAAGATGGGAATATCGATACTATTATTGGGTTACCCGCAAATCTCTTTTTCTCAACAAGCATTCCGGTATGCATTCTTGTGCTTAAAAAGTGCAAGAAATTCGACGACGTGCTATTTATTAATGCGAGCGAATACTTTGATAAAGATAAGCGTCAAAATGTCTTGCTACCAGAGCATATCGACAAGATTGTTGACACCTATCAGTTCCGTAAAGAAGAGGACAAGAAATATTCTCGTCGCGTGTCAATGGAAGAGATAGAAAAGAACGGTTTCAATCTCAACATATCAAGATATGTGAGCACAGCTGCGCAAGAAGAAATTGTTGATCTTGCGGATGTGAAAAAGAACCTTGACGAAACTGAAGATGCCATAAAAAGGGCAAAGGCAAAGCATAATCAGTTCTTGAAGGAACTTGGTTTGCCAGAGCTACCTTGAAGCAGAGGAAATTGAAAGTTTATTATGCTGGCAACAATCTGGCAACAAAAAATAAGAGAGCCCAAAATATATGGATAACTGATATATTAGAAATACCATGAACTAAATAATCTATACAAAATTGTTTAAGTTATAGATTTTGGGATCGAGTGGGAATAGAGACAAAGAAAACCTCGGAAGCCTTGAAATTAAAGGGTTTCCGAGGTTGTTTGTTTTTCAGTACAAAATAATATTATAAATTGTGCAAAATATAGTGTTTGATGGCTTCCTCAACAGTGGCATTTAATGTTTGACTATGAGAAGCGGAATATAGTACCAGATTTTTGTGAAGTTCAGGAGTAACACGTACATTAAAACTTCCGCGATATACTTTTTCCGGCTCTAAATCTTTCTCTGCACATAAGTCAAGGTAATCATCGACTGCAGCCTCAAAATCCTTTTGCAGACTTTCAATGCTTTCGCCCTCAAAGGAAATCAGACTGTTCAATCCAATAACCTTCCCGAACAACACTTTATCATTAGCGGAAAATTCGACAGTGCCAAAGTATCCTTTATACTCTAACAGATTACTCATATTAAATCCTCCTGTTCCAAGATTGCTAAAACCTGTTTTATCTGATACTCCAATAATTCTTTGCGAGGGTGCGGCTTATGCAGGCTGATGACTATATTGTCTTTAAGAAATTTCACTCGAGACCCACTTGTCTTGCCTTTGTTGAATAATTCGAAACCCATTGATTCAAGAGCACTCTGCATCTCATCAAACGAAAAATCTTTCGGCTGACTTTTCAATCGTTCAATCAATTTCTCTTTCTTTCCCACTGCCTCACCTCTTTTGATATTAGTATAGCATTATGCAATAAATTTGCAACTAATATTTAGTTGCAAATTTCAGGGTTGCACCTATGATAAGGCCTGGGTATTGGCCGATGTGGTTTTTGAAGCTTGCGAAATGAATGATATTATGCTTGCGCCAAAAGGTGGGCATACTCCACGAGATCTTCTCTTCGGTGTCTGGGATGGCGGCCTTTATAGTCTCGCGAATTTGGTTCAAGAGCGGTTGAACCTCTTCGGGCTGGGCGGCAATGTATTCGTCGATGGTTTTAATTTAATCAAACAACCCTTTTAACAAGCTGTTGGAAACTACGCTATCGCCACCGATAACCTGTACTTTTAGATCGATTAATTCGGCAGCGCGTAGATAGGCTTTGGCTTTTGCTGATTCACCGGATCCAATCAATAGTATAGGGGATTTTCTTTCGGCGGCTAAGACAGATCCTGAGAGAGCATCAGGGTAATTCATTCCTGTAGCAAGATAGGCGGTATCGCCGGTGAGTTTGGAACGAAATTCTTCAAGGATAGCTAAGTTCGTCTCATAGCGATCCCCTCCCGACAAACGCTTGGCCTGTGGAAGTTGATCAAAAACCTGATCACTAATCACTCCAGTGCCGCCAACAACATAAGTTTGGGTGAGTTCTTGCTTGTTGATGAACTCTGCTAATCCTTCCTGTAAGTCATGGGCTGGGGTTAGCAGGATGGGTATGCCTTCATTGGCTGCTACTGCGGCTGCCGACAAAGCGTCGGGGAAATTTTCACCTGTGCAGACGAAGATTTTTTGGAAATCACCAAGCTCCTCGGCAATCGCCAGTGAGGTTTCGTAGCGCGTGGCACCCTCGATTCTTCGGGTAGAGATTCCATGAGCAGTTAGAGTATGCTCGATTCCTTGTGAGACTACTCCGGTACCACCGATAATAAGGATATTCGTTACGCCTAAACGATTGATCTCTTCAGCAATATTAGGATCAAGAGCTTCGGGAGGGGTGAGGAGGATGGGGGCATTATATTTTTTGGCTAAGGGGGTTGCCGAGAGGGCATCTGGAAAATCTTCACCAGTGACCAAAATAGCGTAGGAAGAACCATTAGGATAGGCTGTTTGGGAAATGGCCACTGAAGTTTGATAACGATTTTCTCCCCCAATTCGTTGACCAGGAAAAATATAGGTGAAGGATTCTTCTGGGTTATTTAAATCGACCATAATTTCACTGGAAACGGCATTTCCGCTTTGATCCATAACAACTAGCTTAACCAAGACTTCTTCAACATTATAATAACTTAATTGATTTCGATTGATGGATGAGCGAAATTCTTGGTTATCCTTCGTAGTATTCATGAGGAAATTGAGTTGAGAGCCTTTTTCAGGATACGTAACCCCGACAGTCGTATAAATAAGAGGCTCTGCTGAATCATCGGTTGTCTCTTGCCACCTAAAAATAAGCTCTTCAGGAGTAATTTCTAAAAATTCAAGGAAGGGTTTAGCGGGAGCTTCCCGGTCAGCTTTTCCCTGAAGTCCGGAGAGCTCTACAAAATAATCATAGAGTCCGGGGACCTCCCAGGCTAAGGGAATAGCTGTGTTTTCCTGGGGACTGTACTGAAATGTGCTGTTTTGGGCTAGAGTCGGGCTGCCAAAGAACTGAACATAATCCTCTGCGGCTATCTCAGAAGCTGCCCACCGATGTTCGCCCTGGTTCAGCTCCTCGTATTGGTTTAACCCGCGGATTTTTGCATAGTTGGAAGCTAAGAGATCATTTTGAAGATCTTCTTTTTTATTTAGGTAATAATAAATGAAATGATGGCCATATTCATGAGCTAGGGTCAATAAATAGTAAGGATTATCGTCGCCTACTCCGTAAAGGTCAATATATCGGTCGGGGGAGAGTTTTTCATTAATCCATTCCCCATGCCACATTCCTACTGTGTGTTTCCCTCGACTATAATCTGGGTAGAGATTGATATGGGATAAATAAGCAACTTCTTCGCCCATGGTGTTTTTCGTGAATTCGTCATAAATCCATTGAAGCTTTTCTTTGGAGTAGCTTGGAACATAGCTGCGGATTTCTAGGCCATTGGCTCCTTGATAAGTGAGGATGGGAGCAACTTCACTTGCTTTAATTGCATATTCTCCTAAAAAGGGAAAAAAGAAAAAGAGTATGGATATGAGTACGATTTTGCTTCCTTTTTTCAAGTGTCTCCCCCCTTTAAGTGTATATATTCACAGTAAGATAACGGATTCCTTTTTTTCACGCGATATAGATTTTTTATGCTTAAGAACTCCGATCTTTGTTGGGGGGTGGCGACAAAAGGCAGCAATTGCATAGAATGGAGCAGAGTAATTGTCAATTCATAAGGGTGACTTTCGATTGGAGCGAGCGCATTGTTTGAGTGGTCTCGAATGGAGAAAGAAAAGGAACAGATCAGATTGATTCGGGAGAAATACCAACAGGCGGAGAGGCCTGGGGTATCCATCGTTTTACCCACCTCCAAACCCAAATATCTTGAAAATATCTTTGAGAATCTTAGGCGTATTCAATATCCTAAGGTCGAGTATATTGTCATCATCAATAACTCCCGTGTCAACCCTCAAGTTTATCATGAGCGGTTTCAGGATTTGAAAGGAATCCGTTTCTTGGCTCTGGATGAAGGCTACACTTTAGGAGATTGCCTCAACTATGGGGTTGATCTGGCGAAATATGACTATATCGGAAAAATGGATGATGACGACTATTATGGGGCCTGCTTTCTAGAGGATCTCATGTTAGCTTTTCAATACACTTACGCTCAGATTGTCGGCAAGGGTGTGCATTTTGTTTTTTTCGAATCGAATCGTGCTTTAGGAGTTCGCTTGCCTGTTGCTATACCTTATTCGACAGCCGAAGGAGCGTTTTATGAAAATCGCTATACGCGTGGTCCGTCTTTAGCGGGTGGAACGTTTATTGTCAAAAGAGAAGTTTTTAACAAGGTGAGATTTCAATCGGTTAATTTAGGAGAGGACATTAAGTTTTTGCAGGACTGCACCAAGAAAGATATATCGATATATGGCGCAGACCGCTATAATTACGTCTATAGGCGCCATGGAGACCGCATGGATCATACATGGAATGTGAATTCCATATTTGTTCAGAGGCAATCTCATATCATTGATCAAAGCGGTGATTTTGTACCCATCATTACGGTTTAGCTGTGAGGCTAGTAATCTCTATTGTCAATCAAGAAAAGATTAGGCTCCTTGGCCCCTAGTTGGGTTAAGGAGCCTGATTAATCGGGGAACGACTGTTATGCGATTTAGTCATGCACTTTAGTAATGCAATTTAGTTGTGCAAATTTAGTTATAATATTTATTTTATAAAGTGAACCGTCTGCATAGATAGAAGATGTGTTCGGAGGGTGAGGTCTAAGGAATCCGGTGTCAAGCGGGACTTGTCTATCAACTCTGATTGTGTTGATATTTTTAGGTTGAGGTTTTCGCTGACGCGGGAAGGGGTCAGATGAATTTCTACAGCTGAAGCAACATGGTGGATCGTATCATGTAGCTCTAGAAGCTGATTAAGATGATCCTTATAAGTTACTATGATGGGTATTCGAAAGGAAAAGGTTATATGAAAATAGTTGGGACGCTGAGGGATTGCGAGGATGCTCACGGAATGCGCTTTGACTTCCGGATTGGCAAAGACTAGTCCTTCGGCTTTGGCGGTCGGGGTGGGGAATTGAAAATGAAGAGTAGTATCAAAGGGCTTTGGCGGTTTAAAATAGATCTTTTCTGTTACAAAAGAAGAGGGCCTTAGGGATCTATGCCGGGAAGCCTCTTGGGTTATCAGTTCTTGGCTAGATTCTCCATAAGCTAATCCTTGCCGGATTTGTGCTGAGGGTGGAGCATAGAGAATATTTTCTACAGTATGATCCTCTGTATCGATAAGGGTTAACTGATAATCGTTAGTAACCCAGAGCTTGGACCCATCAGGGACGAGGACAAGATCCCTGGGACCATGGATGTCAGGGATAGTCGTTAGAACCCTATTTTCGCTGGTAGAAATAATACTTATGGAGTTATCTCCGAAATTAGCAACATAAACCAACGGTCTATGGGGATGATGGACAATCCGTTGCGGGTTAGCGCCTACCGGAATCAAAGCAATTGTATTTTGTAGCTCACGATCGAAGACAGAAACTCGATTATCACCGCTGAGAACGATATAGAGCAATTCTTTGTTGGGAGATAAGGCAAGATTGTAGGGATAAGAACCTAAAGGGTAGGTGGCGACCACTTGCTTTGTATCCGTATCAATTAGGGAAACAGAGGGGCTGGAGTGCTGGGTCACATAAAGTCGCTTACCATCGCCAGAGAGGACAAGACCAAGGGGCTTAAGATCCATAGGAATCGTAGCGATTACTCTATCTTGATGTAGATCAATGATCGAAATGCTGTGGTCATCAGAGTTTGCTACATACCCCCTATGACCAATCGAGTCAATGACTAGGGCATGGGGTCCTTTGCCAACAGAAATCGTTTTTATAACAGCTAAAGAATTGCAAAGGATAACTGAGATCGTGTCACTACCATAGTTAGGAACATAGATCTTATCTTCTGCAGGAAACCAGGCCAAATAGCGAGGATCAATACCCACAGGAATCATCCCCACGATTTTCTCTTGATCCGGGTGATAAGCAATTACATCTCCGGGTAAAGAGGGATCGATTCCCGATAAGCTTACCCATGCCAATGGAGTGAGAGTCATTACGTGTCCGACCTCCTTTCAGAGAGCCTGAGGTATCTTATTCAGGTGAGTGACTGTGTGTTGCGAAAAGGCTACGAATTAGAAAAGCTATCGAAAAGGGCATATGAGGACATAGAGAGGGATGGGTTTATCGAATCAGTCACGGGAAAGGTAAATGGAAAATGTTTAGTTAATCCAAAAAGGGAGTGTCCAGACGGACACTCCCTTTTTGGAATCGAATATTATTTATTGGTGCTATGCTGCTTATTGGGCAGCTTTCGGTCAGGATTACCCTTACCTTGATGCTTTTTATTTTCTTCTGCTTTCTTTTTGTCCTCATTAAATTTATCTACAAAGTTCATAGTTAACCTCCTTGCTGTGTTAAATTATTATTACTTTAACCATTGATGAATGAAAACATTCTGAAATAGGGATGAATCGAGAATCGAACATTTCAGATTAAAAACAGGGAAATGTTCGAAAAAGTATTGACCATTTCAGCAAGAAAAGCTACAATGATTTCAGAGGATATATTTCTCATGTCAGTTTTTAACATCTTAATATTGCGTTCATATAATCGCGGAGATAGGGTCTGCAAGTTTCTACCGGGCTGCCGTAAATAGCCTGACTATGAGCGAAAGTGTGCCTAGGGTATTTTCCCGAGCGGCACAGGTCTGATGGTTGTTGATAGAAAGGTGGATTCACTTAAGAGTGGATCTTAGCTTTGCCGTTGGATTACACCGAAGGGACAAAAGCCCAGGCGGGAAGGTTTCACTCTTTTTTCTAAAGTGGAATCTATCCGTCTGGGCATTTTTAATTTCATTATCTGTTAGCATTTTGGGGAAGGATAGGAAGAAAGGATTTAATTACCAAAGGATTTAATTTAGGAGGTAATCATGTTAGAGCAAGCTGTTAAGCGTCTTTATGTGGAGAAGAAGCGTGGCTTTAATATCGAAGCCCAAGGATTATTGCAGGATATCCAAGAGAATCTTGGTATGAAAGGCTTAGAAGACTTAAGAATTATTAATCGCTATGATATTGCCGGAATTACCGATGAAGAGTATGCTCAGTCCCGGAATATTATCTTCGCAGAGCCGACTGTGGACTTCATCTATGATGAACAGCTAGAGATTTCCTCTTCAGATCGCGTGTTTGCTATGGAGTATCTGCCTGGTCAATATGACCAACGAGCTGATTCAGCGGCCCAATGTATTCAGATTCTCACTCAAAAAGAGCGGCCGGAAGTGCTTTCAGCGAAGGTAATTGTTCTGAAGGGACAATTAACAGATCATGAGTTCAACCGCATTAAGAATTATTCCATTAACCCAGTAGAATCTCGGGAAGCCAGCTTGGAAAAGCCAGAAAGTCTGGCCTTAGAAGTAGAAACTCCGAATGATGTCGAGATTATCGAAGGTTTTACCCAGATGAACAGTGGAGAGCTAGAGAGATTTTATCAAGGGGCAGGGCTTGCTATGAGTCCGGAGGACCTAACCTTCTGTCAAGGCTACTTCCGAGATGAGGAAAAACGCGACCCTACCATCACGGAGATTCGCGTCATTGATACTTACTGGTCCGATCATTGTCGGCATACTACGTTCTTCACCCAGCTACAAAACATTGCCATCGAGGAAGGGGATTTCAGCTCACCTATCCGCAATGCCTATGAAGATTATCTTGCTTCCCGAGAGTTTGTATACGGGGATAAGGTACAGGGGCGAGATGTTTGTTTAATGGATTTGGCCGTGATCGGCATGAAAGAGTTAAAGAAAAAGGGAATCCTAAAGGATTTGGATGAGTCCGATGAGATTAACGCCTGCAGTATTGTGGTAGATGTTGATGTCGATGGCAAAACCGAAGAATGGCTCGTGATGTTTAAGAATGAAACCCATAACCATCCCACAGAGATAGAGCCCTTCGGGGGAGCGGCTACCTGCTTAGGCGGTGCCATTCGAGATCCTTTGTCAGGTCGGACCTACGTATATCAAGCCATGCGAGTGACTGGAAGCGGAGACCCTCGGGCGAAAGTGGAAGAGACACTGCCGGGGAAACTTCCTCAACGCAAGATTGCCACCGGTGCGGCAGAAGGTTATAGCTCCTATGGCAATCAAATCGGCTTGGCCACTGGACAAGTTGCGGAAGTTTATGATGAAGATTTTATCGCTAAAAGGATGGAGATTGGTGCTGTAATTGCGGCTGCCCCTCGGAAAAACGTCATCCGTCAAACCCCTGAACCGGGAGATGTGGTGGTCTTAGTGGGTGGCAGAACCGGACGCGACGGCTGTGGTGGTGCTACAGGCTCATCCAAGGAACATACCACTGAATCGTTGGCTAGCTGTGGAGCTGAGGTACAAAAAGGGAATCCTCCCACAGAGAGAAAAATCCAACGTTTATTCCGCAATCCCCGGGTCAGCACCATGATTAAGAGATGTAATGATTTTGGAGCTGGGGGAGTATCGGTGGCCATTGGCGAGTTGACTGATGGCGTGGAAATCAACCTAGATGCAGTTTTCAAAAAATATGAGGGCTTAGATGGCACGGAGTTGGCTATCTCCGAATCCCAAGAGCGGATGGCGGTGGTGATCGCCGCCGAAAATCTGGAGGCCTTTGTCCAAAATGCCGACGCGGAAAATCTCGAAGCTACCTTAGTGGCTTCAGTCAGTGCAACTCCACGCTTGAATATGACTTGGCGCGGCAAAAAAATTGTGGATATCAGTCGTGAATTTTTAAATACGAACGGAGTAAAGCAAAAGGCTAATGTGCTTGTAAAACTTCCGGAGGGTAAACATAACTATTTTAAGCAATTACCGCAAGGCATCGAAGCAAAACTGGCTGTTGGAAAAGACGCCAAAGAAGATACTTCCATAGGCACCGTCCATTCTCGACAAACCGCTTTAAAGGAAGCTTGGTTAGCTAATCTTCAAGAGCTTAACGTCTGCAGCCAAAAGGGCTTAGTGGAACGCTTTGATAGTACTATCGGCGCTAATACAGTATTAATGCCCTTTGGGGGAAAATATCAGGAAACTCCCACCGAGGGAATGGTAGCTAAGATCCCTCTGGAATCCGGGGAAACCTTTACAGCTACCGCCATGACTTATGGCTATAATCCGCAACTGGCAAAATGGAGCCCTTTCCATGGTGCCTTATATGCAGTCGTGGAAGCGGTTACTAAAATGGTAGCTCTCGGGGAAGATTACGGAAAAATTCGACTGACCCTCCAAGAGTATTTCGAAAAACTGGGAAAAGATCCGGAGAAATGGGGAAAACCCTTCAGTGCTTTACTAGGAGCACTATACGCACAAAAGCAGTTTGGGATTCCGGCTATTGGTGGTAAGGACAGCATGTCCGGATCCTTTATGGATCTCAATGTTCCTCCTACTTTGGTGGCCTTTGCTGTGGGTGTGTTGCATACCGATCACGTGGTATCCCAGGAGTTTAAAGAAGCGGGGAGCCAAGTCGTTTTAGTTCCCTCCCGTCGGGATGAAAAAGAAGTGATTGACTTCGAAAATCTAACTCGTAATTTTAAAAAGGTTCATGAACTCATCCAATCCGGCAAGGTGTATGCCTCCCATACTGTAAGAATGGGCGGACTGGCTGCAGCCCTCACGAAGATGGCCTTTGGTAATCGCATCGGGATGAAGTTTTTAGCAGCAACGGCTGAGGAAGACCTATTCCATGCGGATTACGGTTCAATAATTTTAGAAATTTCCGAGTCAGATAATCTTAAAGAATTATTTGGGGAAGTTAACTATAGGGTTTTAGGAAGCACTCAAGCCAAGCCCTCTATCGAGCTTAACGGAGTCGAGATTACTTTGGCCGAGGCCAGAGCCGTTTGGGAAAAGCCTTTAGAAAGAATCTTCCCAACCAAAACGGCCCAGATGGGTTTACCTCAGGACTTTTCCTATGGGGAGCGTAATCTACACAGACCCTCCACCAAAATTGCCAAGCCCCGTGTGTTTATCCCGGTTTTCCCTGGAACCAACTGCGAATATGATTCGAGGAAGGCTTTTGAGAAGGCTGGAGCAGTGGTAGACACTTTGGTAGTACGCAATCTTACCCCTGATCATGTGGAACAGACCATACAAAGAATTGTTGAAGAGATAGAACGCTCACAAATCATCATGCTCCCCGGTGGCTTTAGTGCTGGGGACGAGCCCGATGGTTCGGGGAAATTTATCGCGACCATGTTCCGCAATCCTCGTATCAAGGAAGCAGTCATGAAGTTGCTCACCCAAAGAGATGGACTAATGTTGGGTATATGTAATGGCTTTCAAGCTCTTATCAAACTAGGTCTAGTGCCATATGGCGAAATTATCGAATTGGACGAGAACTCGCCGACCTTAACCTATAATAAAATTGGACGCCATGTCTCCTGTATGGTGCAAACCAAAGTAGTCTCCACGTTATCTCCCTGGTTTAGTGGGGTGGAAGTAAATGATATCCATACCATTCCCGTATCTCATGGGGAAGGTCGTTTTGTAGCTAACCCTGCTACCATTCGCAAGCTCATGGAAAGAGGCCAGATAGCAACCCAGTATGTGGATCTGGAGGGCAACCCCAGCAATGATGTCTGCTTTAACCCCAACGGTTCCGATGAAGCCATCGAAGGAATCACTAGCCCAGACGGCCGAGTCCTCGGCAAGATGGCCCACTCCGAGCGCGAGGGTGAAGGCATCGCTATCAACATCCACGGCAATAAGTATCAGCCGATCTTTGAAGGCGGCGTGAATTACTTCAGAGGATAAGCCAAGCTAAATTACACGAATGGAGGAAGATAGAATGAATCAAGTCGGTATCGTCATGGGCAGTGACTCAGATTATAGTGTCATGGAAGACGCCATTAAAGTTCTCAAGGAATTTGGAGTTAGCTATGAAGTGAAGGTATCCTCAGCTCATCGGACCTTGGAGCGAACCTTGAATTGGGTGAGTGGATTCGAAGGACAAGGTGGCAAAGTGATTATTGCCGGGGCCGGGATGGCAGCTCATTTGCCTGGTGTGGTGGCAGGAGCGACGACTCTACCCGTAATCGGGGTGCCGATTCGCAGTGGTGCATTGGAAGGGGTAGACGCCCTGTATGCCATCGTCCAGATGCCCCCGGGTGTTCCGGTGGCTACTGTGGGCATCAATGGAGCTAAAAACGGCGGACTTTTGGCGGTTCAAATGATTGCGCTTTCCGACCAGAATTTGCGAGTGGCGTTAAAAGACTATCGAGTAACAATGGCAGAAGGGGTAGAGGCCAAGGATAAGGCCTTGCAAGAGAAACTCAAATAAATCTTCTGAAAGCAGTGGTCCATTTGGAGCTAAAGGCACAGAACAATAGATGCAGAACAATAGATACAGAACTATAGATACAGAGCTATAGATAGATCTAAAGATAATGATCTAAATGGACCCAAAAACTTATGGAACTCTAAAACGGAAAGGGAGATTGCCGATGATTGAACGATATACTCTTCCCGAGATGGGCCGCGTCTGGACAGATCAACATCGCCTAGAGCTTTGGCTAAAGATAGAAATTGCTGCTTGTGAGGGTTGGTCGAAGATTGGTAAAATACCCGAAGAGGCTGTCCGGGTCATCCGTGAAAAAGCCAGCTTCTCTTGGGAGCGAGTTAAGGAAATTGAAGAAATTACCCATCATGATGTATTGGCTTTTACCACCAATGTAGCAGAAAATGTCGGAGAGCCAGCCAAGTATATTCACCTCGGACTCACCTCCTCTGATGTTTTAGACACAGCCTTATCATTGCAAATGGTTGAAGCGGCTGACATACTGCTGAAAAAACTGCAGCGATTGGAAGCAGCGTTGAAAACTCGGGCCTTGGAACATAAGGACACCTTAATGATGGGAAGAACCCATGGCATTCATGCCGAACCGATCACAATGGGTCTAAAATTTGCTCTTTGGTATGAAGAGATTAAACGGCAAACCCGTCGTATGGAATTTGCCCGTGAGGAGATTCGCGTTGGTAAGATTTCCGGAGCGGTTGGGACATTCGCTAATGTGGATCCCCAGGTCGAGGAATGGGTGTGTGCATCCCTTGGTCTAAGCCCGGCACCAATCTCTACCCAAGTGTTGCAGCGCGATCGACATGCTTTTTATGTAACGACTTTGGCTGGAGTTGCTAGCTCATTAGATAGGATAGCTACCGAATTAAGAAATCTGCAGCGCACCGATGTGCATGAGGTAGAAGAACCTTTTGCCAAAGGCCAAAAAGGTTCGTCGGCCATGCCCCATAAGAAAAACCCCATTACCGGAGAGAGAATCTGTGGCATGGCTAGGGTTATTCGCGGCAATGCTCAAACAGCCCTAGAGAATGTGTCTCTTTGGCATGAGCGCGATATCTCTCATTCATCCGCTGAACGGATTATTTTGCCGGACAGTACCATTGCTCTGGATTATGTCTTGGAAAAGATGATTAAGCTAATCGAGGGCCTGCGGGTCTTTCCAGAAAAAATGCAACAAAATATCGATAAAGTCGTGGGTTTAATCTTCTCCCAAAGAGTTATGTTGGCTTTGGTCAAAAAGGGATCAAGTCGAGAAGACGCTTATGCCTGGACACAACGTAATGCTATGCAGGCATGGGAGACGAAGGAGACTTTCCAGTCCTTAGTGCTTAAGGATCAAGAGATTCGCAAGTACCTGACGGAAGCAGAGATTGAGGGACTTTTCGATTACAACTACCATACTAAACACGTGGATACAATCTTTAAACGAGTCGGACTTCTATAAAGCCCATGTCTAAATTCACGGCAGAACGGCCTGTGTCGTTCCCTACTTCATGAATAAGAGGAGATATGCAATGGAAAAACGAGAAATGGTATACGAGGGTAAAGCCAAGAAGGTTTTTGTCACGGATCAAGAAGGGATCTATTGGCTGGAATATAAGGATGACGCTACTGCATTTAATGGCGAAAAGAAAGGAACAATTGGGGACAAAGGAATTGTCAACAATCGACTATCTGCTCTCTTTTTCCAAGCCTTAGCAAAGGCCGGTATTCCGTCCCACTTTGTCGAATTACTCAATGATCGAGAAATGATTGTGCGTAAATTAGAAATGATTCCTTTGGAAGTGGTCGTACGCAATATCGCAGCCGGCAGCTTAGCGAAACGACTGGGGGTAGATGAAGGATTTCAACTAGCACGACCGGTTGTAGAATTGTATTACAAGGATGATTCTTTGGGTGATCCATTCGTCAATGAGTCCCACGCTTTAGCGATGGGGTGGGCGGAAGTGGCGGAGCTTCAAGAAATCCAAGAAATGGGGCTTAGCATCAATGAGGTATTGCAAAAGATTCTGGACCAAGCGGGTATCATCTTGGTGGATTTCAAATTGGAGTTTGGCAAAAATGAGGGCAAAGTGCTTTTAGGGGATGAAATATCTCCTGATACCTGCCGTTTTTGGGATAAAGAAACTCAGAATAAGCTGGATAAAGATCGTTTTCGTCGTGATCTCGGCCAAGTTGAAGAAGCCTACGAAGAAGTCTATCGCCGGGTCAGTTCAGTCCTTAAAGCATAACAGTGTCATCCTGAAGGGAAGGATGACTTGTGGATATTTTCGGTTTAAGATACTTCGCGATGCTCAATATGACATATATATTTGGCATTAATAAATGAGGAGGGTATCGAATTGAGAGAGCCCTGGGATGATAAACCTAATGAAGAATGTGGAGTTTTCGGCATTTATGCGCCTGAGCAAGAAGTAGCCCGTCTCACCTATTACGCCCTTTATGCTTTGCAGCATCGAGGACAGGAAAGTGCTGGAATTGCCGTTTCTGATGGAAGTACTATTCAAGTGCACAAAGGGATGGGTTTGGTTTCTGAAGTCTTCTCGGAAAGGGTACTGTTGGAACTGAATAGCAAGGGAAAAATGGCGATTGGCCATGTGCGCTATTCTACGACGGGTTCTAGCCTCCTTGCTAATGCACAGCCTCTCGTTGTTCATTACCAAAAGGGAATGATGGCCCTAGCTCATAATGGAAACTTGACCAATGCGGCAGAGCTACGAGATGAGTTAGTCAAGGATGGAGCAGTATTTCAGACGACAGTCGATACGGAAGTGATTGTGCTCTTAATTGCTCGCTATTATCGAAGCAGCTTAGAAGACGCCCTTGTGAAGACCATGTTAGATTTGCAAGGGGCCTATTCGCTGGTGATTGCCGCGGATAACAAGATCATGGGTGTACGGGATCCCTACGGCGTTCGTCCCTTATGCATTGGACAGCTTGAAGGTCGTTATTGTCTTGCTTCGGAGAGTTGTGCCTTAGATACGATAGGAGCTGAATTTGTCCGTGATGTTTTACCGGGCGAAATCATCACGATCGATGAGGATGGTCTGCACTCACGACAAGGGCTGCCGTCTCAGAAGACAGCAGTCTGTGCCTTTGAATACATTTATTTAGCTCGCCCGGATAGCACGATTGACGAATTGAATGTGACGGAAAGCCGTCGCCGAATGGGCGTTGAATTAGCTAGAGAATGCCCAATCGAGGCGGATATTGTGATTCCGGTACCCGATTCGGGGATGACCGCCGCCCTAGGCTATGCGGAGGAATCTGGGATACCTTTTGCCCAAGGCTTGCTTAAAAATCGTTATGTGGGAAGAACCTTTATTCAACCCACCCAAGAAATGCGTGAAGTCGCAGTGCGGTTGAAGCTGAATGCCAATGCCCAAGTGATACGTGGTAAACGGGTGATTATGATTGATGATTCGATTGTAAGAGGGACCACCAGTTCACGAATCGTCGAAATGCTTCGCAAGGTGGGGGCAAAGGAAGTCCATCTCCTCATCTCCAGTCCTCCGGTTCTCTACACTTGCTATTATGGTATTGATACGGCGGAGCGGGAAAAACTCATCGCCACAAATATGGATCTGGAAGAGATTCGCCAATATGTGGGGGCAGATTCTCTCTACTATTTATCTGATGAAGGGGTGCGCAGAGCCTTAGGAAACTTGTCCGTTTGTATGGCTTGTTTTGATGGCAATTATCCTGCAGGAATGCCTACGGGGGCGAAAGCTAAATTGGAAACCTGTAAAGGCAAATGTTAAATTAATCTATAGGAAACCTGCTTTCTTCGAAAGCTTAGTTGGCTTATCCACGGGGTGGAGAGTTGGCTAGAAAGAATAGAAAGGTGGATCTGTAATGGGATATTCTTATCGTCAGGCTGGAGTAGATATTGACGCCGGAAATCAAGCTGTGGAGTTGATGAAACCTGCCGTAAAGCGGACCCTGCGTCCGGAGGTCATGGGGGGACTCGGTGGTTTTGGTGGACTCTTTGCTTTGAATCTGAAAAAATATCCGGAACCAGTACTGGTTTCCGGAACGGATGGAGTCGGGACAAAGCTCAAATTGGCTTTTCAGATGAATCGGCATGATACCATCGGCCAAGACGCGGTGGCCATGTGTGTGAATGACATTTTAGTCCAAGGCGCGGAGCCTTTGTTCTTTCTCGATTATTTGGCTGTGGGTAAATTGGTGCCTGAGCAAGTGGCTGAAGTCGTGGGCGGAATTGCCAAGGGCTGTGAATTGACCGGATGTGCCCTTATCGGCGGTGAGACAGCGGAGATGCCTGGATTTTATGCCGAAGGGGAATACGATATTGCGGGCTTTGCCGTAGGAGCAGTGAACCGCCCGGATCTGATCGATGGCTCGCAGATTAAAGAGGGCGATGTCTTAATCGGTCTTGCTTCGTCCGGCTTTCACAGCAATGGCTATTCCTTGGTACGGAAAGTCTTTGCTCCAGACCTTTGGGATAAGGTCTACCCGGAGTTAGGGGAAACTCTAGGCGAGGCGCTCCTTCGTCCCACGCGGATCTATGTGAAAAGCGTCCTTCCCCTACTAGAGAAACGCCAGATTCTTGGGATGGCCCATATTACCGGGGGAGGCCTAACTGAAAATATTCCCCGTATTCTTCCGGAAGGGTTTGGAGTTACTATTGATCGCTCCGCCTGGCAGGTTCCCGCCCTTTTTAAGCTATTACAAACCATGGGTGAGGTAGCTGAAGAAGAAATGCTTCGCACCTTTAATATGGGTATTGGCTTTGTATTAATCGTCCATCCTCAAGATGTAGAGGAAATCCAGGGTCAGCTCCGGGCGGCAGGGGAAGTAAGCTTTGTCTTTGGAGAGGTTCAAGGCCAGAGCAAGGGAGTGAATTATCGTTGATGCGGATCGGGGTATTGGCTTCCGGACGAGGAAGCAACCTACAGGCATTGATTGAGGTCTGGAAGCAAGGCATGCTGGGGGCGGATATCGTGGCTGTAGGCTCAGACCGTGAGGATGCTCTAGCTTTGCAACGGGCTCAAGATGTAGGGGTACTAAATCAAGCCTTCCCTCTTCGCAATTATGGGACCCGGGGGGAACAGGAGGGGGCAATCCTGAGTTGGCTGAGAGAGCAGGGGGTAGAGCTTCTGGTTCTCGCAGGATTTATGCGGGTGTTGAGCAAGGAATTTCTGCAAGCATGCCAAATTCCCGTTATCAACATTCACCCTTCGTTGCTACCGGCTTTTCAAGGCCTTCATGCCCAAAGGCAGGCCGTGGAATATGGGGTCAAGCTTTCCGGTTGTACAGTTCACTATGTGGATGAGGGGCTGGATAGTGGTCCCATTATCCTACAAGAGGCTGTAGCAGTGTTGCCGGATGATACTGAAGCATCTTTATCAGACCGCATTCTGGAAGTCGAGCATCGAATTTATCCTGAGGCAGTAAAGTTAGTGGCGACTGGACGGGTCAGTCGGCAGGGGCGTGTCGTGGAGATTCTTGATTAACACGGCAATGAGAAGATTTAGTTTGAGGGGGCTTTTTTGATGAGAAGAGCAATGCTCAGTGTTTCTAATAAAACAGGACTGGTAGAATTTGCCCGGGGACTGGTGGAGCTAGGTTTCGCTTTGGTTTCCACTGGAGGAACCTTTAAGACCTTGACCGGTGCAGGACTACCTGTAAGCTATGTCACAGAGATTACGGGCTTTCCAGAGATTCTGGATGGACGAGTCAAGACACTTCATCCAAAGGTCCATGGAGGGATACTCGCCCGTGGCACGGCAGAACATTTGCAACAGCTTAAAGAGAATGGAATTGGCCTTATTGAGCTGGTGGTGGTGAATCTTTATCCTTTTAAGGAGACCATCGCCAAACCGGGAGTGGAATTCCAAGAGGCCATTGAAAATATTGATATCGGCGGTCCCTCGATGGTGCGGGCGGCAGCTAAAAATCAAGAACGTGTAAGTATCGTCGTGAATCCGGAACGTTATGGGGAAGTTCTGCAAGCAATGCGCGAGCAAGGTGAAGTGCCTTATGCTTTGCGTAAACGTTTGGCTGCCGAGGCCTTTGCCCATACGGCTGAATATGATCGCTATATTGCGGATTATTTAGCTCAGGAGCTGGCGAAGGAATCAGCTGAATCGACTACGGATCAATCCGTTTTCCCTGATTCCATAACCCTCTCTGGGCAAAAGGTCCAGGACCTCCGCTATGGGGAGAATCCTGACCAAAAGGCTGCCTTTTATCGTAGGATTGGGGCTGAAGGGACTTTAGCTCATGGGCAACAACTCCAGGGGAAAGAACTTTCCTATAATAACTGGATGGATATGGATGCTGCTTGGGGAATTGTAGAGGATTTCGGCGAACCTGCTTGTGCCATTATTAAACATACTAATCCTTGTGGAACTGCCCTTGGCAAGACTGCCCTTGAAGCCTATGAAAGAGCTCTAGCAGCGGACCCGGTATCGGCCTTCGGTGGGATTATCGCTTTCAATCGGGGAATCGAAGCACCCTGTGCCGAAGCCTTGAAAGGTCATTTTTATGAAGTAATTGTAGCTCCTAAGTTTAGCGAAGAAGCCCAGGAGATTTTGCAGGAAAAGAAAAATCTTCGTCTGGTTCAAGTGACACCAGGGGCACAGCGGGCAACTGCACCCTGGAAGGTGCGCTCGATCGAAGGGGGATTTTTAATTCAGGAAGAAGATGAGGGCACAACACCAGTCTCCGCTTGGGAGACTGTTAGTGATCTTAAGCCGACCCCTCAAGATATCCAAGAGCTGGATTTTGCTTGGCGGGTTGTGAAGCATGTCAAATCCAATGCGATTGTTCTTACTAAAATGAGTCAAACTCTAGGAGTGGGAGCTGGTCAGATGAATCGGGTCGGTTCCGTGAAGATTGCCCTAGAGCAGGCACGCGAAAAGGCCCAAGGAGCCTATCTTGCTTCTGACGCTTTCTTCCCTTTCCCGGATTCCTTGGAAGAGGCTGCTAAAGCAGGGGTTCGTGCTGTGGTTCAACCCGGTGGATCGGTCAAGGATGCGGAAGTCATTGAGGCTGCTAATCGTTTAGGCTTGATTCTGATGTTTACCCATCGACGTCATTTTAAACACTAGGTTGTGTTCGACCAATCAATGAGTAAAGTAGGTGTCCTATGGGAAAAAAAGTTTTGCTGGTAGGTAATGGGGGCAGGGAACATGCTCTCGCTTGGAAAATAGCTCAAAGCCCGGAGGTCGAGAAGGTGTTTGTGGCTCCGGGAAATGCCGGAACTCAGGAATGGAATGTGCCCATAGCCGCTACCGATATTTCTGGTTTGCTGGCATTTGCCAAGAAGGAAGGTATTGATTTGACCGTGGTGGGGCCTGAGGCCCCTTTGACCTTAGGAATTGTGGATGCCTTTACCCAAGCAGGGTTAAGAGTTTTTGGACCAACGCAAGCCGCGGCTCGTCTTGAAGGCAGCAAATCCTTTGCCAAGGAGATTATGGTCGAGGCCGACGTGCCAACAGCTAAAAGTCAGGTGTTTGCCAATCCCGAGGAGGCCAAGGCCTATGTTGAAGAGCTGGGAGCACCGATTGTTTTGAAAGCCGATGGCTTAGCCGCTGGTAAAGGGGTGATCGTGGCTATGGATTTGCCAACGGCCTTAACAGCTGTTGATGAGCTAATGGATGGTTCCTTTGGGGAATCAGGGAAATTGCTGCTGGTGGAAGAGTATCTGGAAGGGCAAGAAGTCAGTTTGCTCTGCCTATGCGATGGAGAAAACGCGGTTACCTTGGTCCCGGTCCAAGATCATAAACGAGCTCTGGATGGTGATCAGGGCTTAAATACGGGGGGGATGGGTACATACAGTCCACCGCCCTTTTGGAATTCTCAAGTTGAGGAACAAGCCTTGCGTGAGATTATACAGCCTACTTTACGTGCTATGAAGGAAAAAGGGATGCCTTTTCAAGGGGTGCTCTTTGCCGGTCTGATGCTCACCAAGGAAGGCCCCAAAACCCTAGAATTCAATGTACGCTTCGGCGATCCGGAAACCCAGGTAATCATCGCGCGTTTAAAATCGGATTTGTTTAAGGCTCTTTGGGCTTGTACGGAAGGACGTTTGGGGGATGTGCAGCTCGAGTGGGAAAAGGAAACCGCTATTTGCATCGTGATGGCTGCACCTGGGTATCCCGCGGCTTATAAAAAAGGTATACCGATGGCTTTACCGGAAACCCTAGCTGAAGGACAAGTTATTTTTCACGCGGGAACATCTCGTGCTGAAGATGGGCAGCTTCAAAGCACCGGTGGTAGAGTCTTGGGGGTTACCGTCCTAGGAAAAGACCTTTCCGAGGCACGCCACTTAGGATATACTTTAGTAGAGAAAATAGATTTCCCGCAGGCACATTATCGGAAGGATATTGGCCTAAAGGGTCTATAAGTAAGCAACATTATAGCGACAATTTGCTTTTCCACTTGTGACCTTGCTTTGTCCGTTCTTCATATACTGAAGACAGGACGATGTGCAAGGGAGGGAAACGGTGTGTACAGCTATCGCAAACGGTTCTTTTATCCAATCCATGTGGAAGGACCTGATCCGGTCTTGGCCAAACAGTTGATTGAACACTATGGCGGTAAGGATGGAGAACTGACTCAAGTAGTTCAGTACCTAAATCATCAAGTTAATATAGATAACCGTTATATACGCGAATTGCTGGGGCTCATTTCTGCTGAAGAGTTGGCCCATTTGGAAACCCTATCGGCAATGATAATCAAACTGGGTGGTGAGGTTCATCGCCTAGTGAATGCAAGTGACCAAGCCTGGTCACTTGCCAATGTCTATCAATACTCTGAATCGGAAAAGATATTAAGGGCTAATGTCGCCTTAGAGAAAAGGGCCCGCCTCCAATATGAAGAGCATGCTAACCTGACCCAGGATCCTGGCGTAAAGCGCCTCTTAAGCTTTCTGGCTCGCCGCGAAGGGATTCATCAGAAGCTCTTATATCGTTGTCATAAGGTGATGATGGAAGGCGGTAGTAGCGAACACTATATGGGAATCATCTATGATTACAAAATGAGTTTGCAGGTCTTAGATTGATGGGGGTAGCACCGATGAGCATATCACAACGAATCGAGAATTTACCGGTCAAGCGTTTCCACTATATTCTTCTGCTTTCTGCAGGGTTAGGGTGGATGTTTGATTCCATGGATACGGGAATTATCTCGTTTGTCCTCCCGGTTTTGATGAAGACTTGGGGGTTAACCCCTGAGCAGGTGGGGAACATCGGGAGCATTGGTTTGGTCGGGATGGCTCTCGGGGCAATCATTGGAGGCAGTATCGCCGATCGCGTGGGCCGTAAAAAAGTCTTTGCGTTTACTTTGGTCATGTATTCCATAGCCACTGGCCTATGCGGGTTGGCTTGGAGTTATGAATCCCTCTTGGTTTTCCGCTTTCTGGTTGGGTTTGGTTTAGGAGGACAGCTGCCTGTCGCAGTGACCTTGGTCAGTGAATTCACACCTGCGAAGCACCGGGGTAAATTTCTTGTGCTTCTGGAAAGCTTTTGGGCCATCGGTTGGCTCTTAGCAGCAGTCATATCGTATCTGATTATTCCGGCCTTTGGCTGGCATGTTGCCTTTTTCATTGGTGCCATCCCTGCACTCTATGTATTTTATCTTTGGAAATACATCCCGGAGTCGCCACGGTTCCTTGAGGAAAATGGCAGACTAGAAGAAGCAGAAGCTGTGTATCGCATGGTAGCAGGAGAGGATTCAGGGAGCAACAAAGCCAATTTGGGTGTAGGTACTGGTGCGGGTGTAGGTACCCAGGAGATGGGGCGGAAAGTTACGGTGGACAAGCCTTCCAAATCTCGCAATAACACAAAGGTGAATCGAGTAACCTTAGGGGAACTATTCTCTAAGAAATTTTTGCGGCGCACTGTATTTCTTTGGCTCCTATGGTTCGGCATTGTTTATTCATATTACGGAATCTTTACTTGGTTGCCCTCTATTCTGGCAATTAAGGGTTTTTCCTTGACCAAGAGTTTTAGTTATGTCATTGTTATGACTTTAGCTCAAATTCCCGGCTATTTTACTGCCGCATTTTTTGTGGATCGAATCGGCCGTAAGCCCACTTTGGCAACTTTCGTTTTGGGAACAGCGACGAGTGCTTTTTTCTTTGGACAAGCTGACAGTGTGACCATGATTCTTGTCTTCGGCTCACTCATGTCGTTCTTTAATCTCGGCGCCTGGGGAATTCTCTATACCTATACCCCTGAGCTCTATCCGACCAGGGCACGGGGAACTGGAGCAGGATGGGCAGCAGGATTTGGTCGGATTGGGGGTATCTTAGCTCCTGCGGTGGTTGGCAGAATGTTAGGAGCCTCGATATCCACGGAAACCGTTTTCTTGATGTTTACGGGAGTACTTATCTTAGTTGTAATCAACGTGCTTGTTCTTGGTGAAGAGACCAAAGGACGACCCATGGATGAAGTAGCTTAGAGAATTTCCTTAGAGCGATATTCCCAGAATCGGTTGGATACTAAACGGAGACAGAAGGGATGCCTGCTCCAGTTTTCGATATTATCTAGGGAAAGAAGTAAAGCGTACGCTTGTCGGCAGGTGCTGAGTAAGGGGTAATTTTTGCAGAGATAGGCAAGATTTGCGAGGATTGCTTCTTGTCGCTCTTGATGAAAAAGGTTTTGCACATAGCGCCGACTTAAAGGACTTAGGCGATATTGGGCAAGTTCTGCAGCTAGAGGTCGTAGTTCATCCTTAGCGAAATGAATGACAGCTAACTGTGGTAAATCCGCAACAAGATCAGCGCCTTCTAAAAAGCGAAAAAGGTTTTCTTGGATGGTTAACGGCGAGAAAGGGAAGGTTCCCGGGGTTTCGGTGAGGACACGAATGCGCAATAGATTCGCCCGGAGAAAATCAGATTCCTGTTGAATTGGACTGATCTGTGTCTTTTCGAGATTGCGAATAACTTTCCCTAGGTACTCATTGCCTTCACAAGCAATGTATTCCCACTGCGGAAGCAGCGAAGTGAGAAGGTGGCCAAGATAGGCGCCCTTAGATTCAAATACTTGATAGCGTGTTAAGGTTGTGAGGGTTTCCTCATTGGGGTAAGCTAAGATACTGCGTAGCATCTCAGGGTGCATACTCAACCGAGTCTTTATTTTCTTATCGAAGGAATTCATAGGGATTTCTCCTCATCTGTTTAGGATGAAATGCCGAGACCTATCACCCTAAGTAATGTTGTTCTTAGTGTGTGAGGGCAAACCCGTTCTAATCCAGCAAAAATATGGTAAATCAAAAAGGCCGTCCTCGCATTTAATGTGGAGAACGGCCTTTTTATAAGGACAACCAGCTGCTTCGCCTTCGGTGATGCGTGAAACCTAAAGCACGGTGAAGCCAAGTTTCCTATAACGATTTACTGACAATATCTTAGAATGCAGGAATAACTGCACCTTTGTAGGTATCTTCGATAAATTTCTTAACTTCTGGGGTGTTGAGGGCTTTGACTAATTTTTGCAGATTGGGATCATCTTTGCGATCCTCTTTAGCAACTACGATATTGGCATAAGGAGAATCCTTACCTTCTAGGTAAAGAGCATCTTCTGTTGGATTTAAGTCGCCCTCTAAAGCAAAGTTGGTGTTGATGACGGCTGCGGTAATTTTTGCATCAGTAAGAACACGGGGAAGTTGAGCAGCATCTACTTCGGAGAACTTCAGATTTTTAGTGTTCTCGGTAATATCTAAGATGGTTGCCTTAACACCGACACCCTCTTTGAGTTTAAGCAAACCAGCAGATTCCAAGACAGCCAAAGCGCGTCCGCCATTGGAAGGGTCGTTGGGGATAGCAATGGTGTCACCATCCTTGAGTTCATCAGCCTTGGTGATCTTTTTTGAATAGAGGCCCATGGGTTCAATGTGAACTGTACCAATGACCGCAAGTTTCAGTCCTTGATCAATGGTGAAGGTCTCTAAATAAGGGGTGTGTTGGAAGTAGTTCGCATCAATATCACCGGAATCTACGGCTGGATTGGGTAGAGGATATTCAGTGAAAATAGTGATTTCTAAATTGACGCCTTGTTTTGCTAATTCTGGTTTAATGAATTCTAGGATTTCGGCATGGGGTACGGGGGTAGCCCCTACTTTGATTGTGACAGGCTCATTGGCATTACCGGTATTAGCCGGGGGTGTGGTTTGAGCAGTGTTTCCGCACCCGGTTACAAGTAGGGAAAGAGCAACTACGGAGCTTAGCAGTAAAGTAGCTAGTTTGCGATGTGAACGAATCATTATTTTTCCTCCTTTGATGTTCCATTTTTCTCTTTGTATCATCGTTTATCCGATGAATACTGATGAAGACATGTTGGGTTTACCTCATGGATAACTATATGTTACAAGTCCATTCCCTAAACCTGTTACGGCGACCGGTACGCCATGAATAGGTTCGTAGTTGGCTTGAAACAACCGTCTTAATGATGAGTCATTCGGCGAGCAAGCATGGTGCCAAGGGACTGGATGACTTGGACGATAAGCACAAGAATCACGACGGTCATAAGCATGATATCAGTCCGGAAGCGGTTATAGCCATATTGAATAGCCACGGCTCCCAAACCACCTCCACCCACAGCACCGGCCATGGCCGTGTAGCCAATAATGCTAATGGTGGTGATAGCAACACCCAGGACGAGAGACCCCTTGGCCTCGGGCAGAAGCACTTTTTTGATAATTTGCCAGGGAGAAGAGCCCATGGATAAGGCCGCTTCGATCACCCCGTAGGGGACTTCCTTGAGAGAACTCTCGACCATCCTGGCCACGAAAGGTGCCGAGGAAATGACAAGAGGAACGATGGCTGCTGTTGTACCGATATAGGTACCAACAATTGCACGAGTGAAGGGAATAATTAGAACTAATAAGATGATAAAGGGTATGGAACGAAAAACATTGATAATTGTACCTAGGATACGCTCAATCCAAGGGTTTGGCGAAATGTGGTTAGGTGAAGAGATGACCAAAATCACCCCTAAGGGGACTCCCAGCACATAGGCGAGCAGGGTAGAAACAATAATCATATAGAAGGTTTCCCCTGTAGCCGGGGTCAAAAGCTGGAACATGGTATCCCAATACTGCGGATTGGAGAAATCAAACATGCTGTATCACCTCCACTTTGAGTTCGCGCTGGGCAAGATAGTCATGAGCTAGGGCTAGCTTTTCGGGAGTTCCTTGTAGCTCCAGGGTTAATGTGCCAAAGAGAGTAGAGCGAAGATGATCAATGCTTCCATAGAGAATATTAGCTTGAACATCACATTCTTTGATCAGATCGGTAATGATGGGGTCCGAAGTTTTGGAACCTAAAAACTGAATGCGGACAATCTGAGAATTAGGATGAGTGGACAATTCCTGAAGTAGATCCATGGGCAGTTCGTTGGGGAATACCGTGGAAATGAACTCCTTAGCGATACTGGATTGGGGTTGTATAAATACCGCTTCCACAGGTCCTTGTTCGGCAATCTTGGCCTCATGAATTACCGCTACATCTGTGCAGATTTCTTTAACCACTTTCATTTCGTGAGTAATCATGATGATGGTTAACCCGAAGCGTTGATTGATGTCGCGCAAGAGCTCCAAGATGGATAGGGTTGTTTGAGGATCTAAGGCCGAAGTAGCTTCATCACAGAGAAGTACTTTTGGATTCGTTGCTAAGGCGCGAGCGATGCCTACTCTTTGCTTCTGTCCGCCACTGAGTTGAGAAGGATAGACCTGGGCTTTATCTTCTAAGCCCACTAAGGGTAGCAACTCCTTAACTCGTTGTTCGATGTCAGGCTTTTTATAGCCGGCGATTTCTAAGGGAAAGGCAATGTTATCGAAGACTGTGCGTGATTGGAGCAGATGAAAGTGTTGAAAGATCATGCCAATCTTTTGGCGAGCTTGTCTAAGCTCACGGGCGGACATCTTCATCAGATCCTGATCGTCAATAAAAATTTTGCCGCTAGTGGGCTCCTCTAAGCGATTAATGCAACGGACCAAGGTACTCTTGCCGGCACCGCTTAAACCGATAATGCCGTAAATTGCGCCTTGAGGAATATGAAGAGTTATATCTTCAATTGCTGTTATTTGATCCTTGAGGGAGGTATAAACTTTGGTTAAATTCTCTATGCGTATCAAGGGACTTTCCTCCTCGTCATAATCTAAAAGTTGAATGCTCTAAAGGCAGACTGTTATTGAAATCTAAATTAAGAAAATAAAATAAAATAAAATTTAAAAAGATATAATAAAAAACTCCACGAGGAAATCCGCGGAGTTATCTTCGGCTTTCCTCTCATCTCCCAGTATTTTTCCTGCAGGATTTAGCACCGTACATTAAATGCCGGTTGCCGGGTTTCATCGGGCCAGTCCCTCCACCTACTCTGGATAAGAGTAATCTATTAACTTTTAAGTCAATTATGAATCTTGATAGAAACTATATTAACATAGTGCACTACCCTTTGGCAAGTCATTTTTGTATAACAAGGATAGGAAATACACCTGTAATCATAAACAAATTTGCTAAAGTGAGCTGAAGAATATTGACAAGGGCGCGATACTTTAATAAATTAAAGTATAGAAGTGTAAGGAGATGAGCGATAATGAAAGAACATGAAGATGATGTTTTTCAAGGAATTGATCAACGCTTGCGTGATTCATTAACTGATGCGCTTTTTGATGCGATTTTACTATTAAAGGATCGAGAAGAATGCTACCGATTTTTTCAAGATATCGCCACTGTTGCCGAGATTAAGTCTCTGGCGCAGCGTTTAGAAGTAGCCAAACTCCTCGAGAAGAATGTAACCTATACAACGATAGCCCAAGCGACAGGTGCCAGCACGGCCACTATCAGCAGGGTCAAGCGGTGCTTGTTTTTTGGTGCTGATGGTTACCAGATGGTATTGAAGCGATTGGCGGAACAAGAAGAGGGGGAGAAATAATATGCCTCGTAGCTCTTTGGGTTTAAGAATTCCGGAAGGGATGCACGATATTCTGCCGAATGAGCTAGCCTTACAGGATCAAGCCGAAGATTCCGTTCTCGATTTGTTCAAAGCTTGGGCTTATCAGAAAATTGTCACTCCGACCTTAGAATATGGGGCGTGTATTGAACCGGTGGAGGAAGAAGGAGATGCCTTCTTTAAACTCTTTGATCGCCAAGGTCATGTCCTTGTCTTGCGTCCGGAGCTAACTACCCCCATTGCTAGGATGGTCAGCACACGGATGCGGGGTGGTAATTTGCCCTTAAGGTTATGTTACTCTGCCGATGTATACCGTTACTCAAAATCTCATAAGCAAGAATTCCGTCAAGTAGGGGTAGAACTTGTCGGCTCGGCTTCCCCGTTAGCCGATGCAGAGGTGATTGCGTTAGCCTGTGAAGCCCTCGGTCGTATCAGTGTTAGGGGTTTTCAGATTAATCTAGGGCATATGGGGATCTTTACCGGGATTATGGATGAACTAGGGGTATCTGAGACTTTTAGGATTAATTATCAAGAGAAGTTAGCGCGCAAGGATTTTGTCGGTATCGAACGCTTGGTCAAGGAGTGTGGCTTAGAAGGTAGAGTTCAGGAGATTCTTTTAAAGCTACCTCATCTTCACGGAACAGAAGAGATGTTAGGTCAAGTTCTCGAATGGAGTCAGGAGCCTATACTGATTAAAGCTGTAGAGGTACTGCGACAGGTTTATCACTACCTAAGAGATTTCGGTGTCCAAGACAAGGTGTCTCTGGATTTGGGGATACTGCGTGGGTTTAGCTATTATACAGGGGCTGTTTTCGAAGGCTATGTACCTGGAGTAGGTTTCCCGATTGTTGAAGGGGGTCGCTATGATTCCTTATATGGTGAATTTGGAGATGATTACCCAGCCACTGGTTTTGCGATCAATCTAAAAGCCATCATTGAACAATTGCCCCCTAGCCAAGCCGATCTAGCTGAGATTTTCATTTACGGACAGGACACTTCAAAAGTAATCACGGAAACCCAAAGACTGCGTCAAGAGGGTAAAAAAGTGGAAATGAGTTTAGTGCCCTTGAATCAGGGAGAGGCTGAGGAGTTGGCCACTCGCAAAGGATTTAAGGATGTGTATTGTGTAAAATAAAAAGAAGAGTGAGCAGCTCCTCCAACTGGAGGAGTTTTTGCTTTACTATTGCCTTGACCACCTGCATCCGGGTTTCGTAGAAGGAAACATTCGGGATATAGAGGCGGAAGCATATGCGGATCAATTCAGTGATAAATAGCCATGGGGAAATTGGTGGAAACTAAGGATAAAGTGAGTTGTTTAGATTAGACGGAGAGATTTTTTGAAAAGTATTGCCAAGGTAGGTAGAGGTTGCTATAATAACTGTAATGCTCTAACGCTTTAACTAACTAAAGTATTTTTATATATTGAGGAGATGAGAGAGATTGGCTCGTAATTTCTTAACCATCGCTCTGCCAAAGGGTAAATTATTAATTGACTCCTTAGAGGCTCTGACTAAGATTGGCATTGATTGCGAGGATGTCAGTGAAGCCTCGCGAAAATTAGTATTTCCTTTGGAGAAGTCCCAAGCCCAGATTATTATTTGCCGTCCCACAGATATTCCGACCTTTGTGGAATATGGCGCAGCAGATGTTGGTTTTGTCGGGAAGGATACCCTTTTAGAGGAAAACAAAGATGTTGTGGAGCTGTTAGATCTTGGTTTTGGCTATTGCCGCTTTGTGGTAGCTATGCCGGAAGAAAAGGTACCCCCTCTCCTTCCCGAGGGGACGTATGATTTAAGTGCCTTAAACCATCAGCGAGTGGCCACGAAGTTTCCCCGGGTAGCCGAAGAATTTTTCCGGCAGCAGGGGATGCAGGTGCTACCCATTAAATTACATGGTAATATTGAATTAGCGCCGCGGGTAGGACTCTCGGAGATGATTGTGGATATTGTTTCTACAGGGACCACCTTAAAGCAAAACAAGTTGGTGGAAGTGGCACCTATCCTTGAAGCGACCACAAGACTTATCGCCAACCGAGTTGCTTACCGGATGAAATATGAGCGAATTAATGAACTGACGGAGAAGCTTCGTCAGATAGTATAACCTAACTAGTGGAGCCACTGTAGCCGCTGCCATCGAAGGACTAACAAGCCCGTAGGGAGAGTGCTACGGGCACCAGCAAGTTTCGTTTTTTGGAGGTATAGTTTATGGATATTAAAACTCTCGAGGAGCTGGATTTATCTACCCTCACCCGTAAATCTTATGGTGATGATCAATTGCTGGAGCAAAATGTGGCTGAGATAATTGCAAGAGTGCGCACAGAGGGAGATTCAGCTCTTTATGACTTAACGGAAAAATATGATGGAGTGGATCTGCATTCTCTTGGCCTGCGAGTCCGCGAAGAAGAAATTACTCAAGCTTACTCTTTAGTTGATGAGAAATTTATCGAGGCTATTCGCCTCGCCAAGGAAAATATTGCAGCATTTCATGAAAAACAAAAACGTAATTCTTGGCTTGATCCCAAGGAAGACGGAAGTATCTTAGGGCAACTTTTGCTTCCCCTTAAACGAGTGGGCGTCTATGTTCCAGGTGGAACGGCAGCTTATCCTTCCTCAGTATTGATGAATGCGGTGCCAGCCGTGGTCGCCGGGGTGGAGGAGATCGTTATGGTGACTCCACCTAGCAAGGATGGCACCCTCTTACCGGAGGTTTTGGTGGCCGCAGCCGAGGCCGGAGTCACCGAAATCTACAAAGTCGGCGGAGCTCAAGCCATAGCGGCTTTGGCCTTTGGTACCGGAGAAATTGCCTCAGTGGATAAAATCACCGGGCCCGGAAATATCTTTGTCACCTTGGCCAAGAAACAAGTCTTTGGAACGGTGGATATTGATATGTTGGCCGGACCCAGTGAGATTTTGATTTTGGCTGACGATTCCGCCAGGGCGGAGGAGCTTGCCGCAGATTTGCTCTCTCAGGCTGAACATGACCCCTTAGCTTCCGCCATTTTGGTTTCCCCTGATCGACAATTACTAGAGAAGACTGTGGCGGAGGTGGAGCGACAGCTTCAGGAGCTACCCAGGCAAGGGATTGCTAGAGCTTCCTGGGAGAACTATGGGGCAGCCATTCTTGTCAAGGACTTAGTGGAGGGAATGGACTTAGCGAACGAAGTTGCTCCGGAACACTTCGAGCTAGTAGTGCGAGAGCCGTATAACTGGCTGGGCAGAGTAAAGAATGCCGGGGCAGTATTTCTGGGACGATTCTCACCGGAACCGGTCGGCGATTACTTTGCCGGGCCAAACCATGTCTTGCCAACGGGAGGAACAGCCCGTTTTTATTCCCCCTTAAACGTGGATACCTTTATGAAAAAAGTCAGTGTGATCAGTTATTCGGAAAAGGCTTTGCAGCGAGATGGTAAACACATCGCCCATCTGGCTCGTAAAGAAGGGCTTGAGGCACATGCCCGGGCTGTGGAGGTAAGAAAACTATGGTAGAAAAAGTGCAACCTAGCTTAGGAAGAATGCCGGCGGTGAATTTTCTTAGACCTCAGATTCAAACGCTAAAAGCCTATGAAAGCAAAGCTATTCCTGGCTGCGTTCGCTTGGATGCCAATGAAAATCCACTGACTTGGCCTAAGGGCATGAGAGAGGAATTGTTTGCTTCATCTTTTGCTCTCAACCGCTACCCTGATGGGGAAGCCCAAGGGCTCAGGCTGGCTCTTTCTCAGTATACTGGGGTTCCTGTCGAGGGGATTTTGGCGGGGAATGGTTCGGACGAGCTCATTCAATTAGTTATGACAACCTTCGGGGGGGAGAAGGGAGCTGTAATTTACCATCCTCCGACCTTTAGTATGTATGGAGCAGCTGCTCAAGTGACGGGGACGGATACCATCGAAGTTCCCCTTCTCCTTGCTGAGGACGGCAGGGATTTTTGCCTAGATGTGGATGGAATTCTTGAAGCAGCAGGCCAGCCTAGGGTTCATATGATTATTCTCTGTAATCCCAATAACCCAACGGGGACCCTTTTTCCCCGAGAAGATATTTTAAGGATTGTCAAGGAATCACAGAAGATTGTCATTGTGGATGAAGCTTATGGAGAGTTCGCCGGGGAAAGCGTTGTGGATCAGATTCCTAACCACCCCAATCTTTTGGTAATGAAAACCTATTCTAAGCTATTTGCTATGGCGGCCCTCCGCTTGGGTTATCTTCTCGGGCAAGGGTCAACGATTCAGCTGCTCAATCGAGCCCGTCAGCCCTTTAATGTGAACAGCTTTACCCAAAAAGCAGGGGTTGTCGCTTTAAACTATGTGGAGGATTATCGGGCACAAGGACGTTTATTGATCGATGAGCTGGACAAGATTGTCGAGGCACTAAAATTGCTACCCCAAGTCACAGTCTTTGCAACTCGCGCCAACTTTGTCCTTTTCCGACCGGAGAATCCGGAACAAGTCTATGAACAGTTGATTGAGCGAGGATTCCTCATCCGTAATATGGGAAATCTCCCGGTAGTTGGTAAGGCGCTGCGCTTGAGCACGGGACTACCCGAGGAAAACACGAGATTAATCAGTGCGCTAGAGGAGATTCTTGGATAAAGTGAGGTATATTTTATGCGTGAAGCATTAATCGAGCGGAACACCAAAGAAACGAACATAAGAATAAAACTCAAGCTGGAGGGTGGAGGAGAAGCTCGGATCAATACAGGAATCGGCTTCTTTGATCATATGCTGGAAGCCATGGCTAGGTTTGGATATCTGGATCTTGAAGTTGAGGCACAAGGGGATTTGCTGGTAGATGCTCATCATACCATTGAAGATTGCGGAATCGTGCTTGGGCAAGCGCTACGGGAAGCCTTGGGAGACCGCCGTGGAATTGAGCGGGTCGCTGATACCCTTCTACCGATGGATGAGGCTTTAGTTCAGGTAGCCCTGGATCTTTCTAATCGCCCCTACCTTGTCTGGGAAGCGGATAGCTCTGAGGGAATGGTCGGGGGATTTCCAGTGGAGATGGCCGAGGAATTCTTTAGGGCAGTAGCTGTTCAGGCCGGCCTAACCTTACATATGCGCCAGATTTCTGGTAAGAACCGTCACCATATCTTAGAGGCATTATTTAAGGGATTTGGACGAGCACTTGGTTTGGCTGTTCGGGAGAATCAGCGGTTCCAGGGAGTATTATCCACCAAGGGAGTTCTATAAGGGGGATTTTTCTTGATAGGTATCATTGATTATGACCGCGGTAATTTGCGGAGTGTTGAAAAAGCCCTCTTGAAGTTAGGTTATTCGGCGAGAATTCTCGAGTCACCGAGTGAATTGACTGAGATGAAAGGCATTATTCTGCCGGGAGTAGGAGCTTTTGCTGATGCCATGACAGCTCTCAAGGAAAAAGGTTGGGTGCAGCCTTTGCTTCGTTATGCCCAATCAGGCAAGCCTTTCCTTGGTATCTGTCTCGGTATGCAGGTGCTGTTTGAAGTGGGCGAAGAGCACGGTGAACATCAAGGATTAGGGCTTTTGCCCGGTAGAGTAGTGAAGTTCCCCGTTGGACGCAAAATACCTCATATGGGATGGAATACCCTCCACCAGGAAAAACCTTGCTTTCTTCTTGAGGGAATTCCTGAGGAAGCCTTTTTTTACTTTGTGCATTCTTACTATGCATTAACTGCTGATCAAGATTGCATAGTGGGAACAAGTGATTATGGGGTGAGATTTCCCGCTCTCGTGGGGCGAGATAATATCTGGGGGGCCCAATTTCATCCGGAGAAATCCAGCCCTTGGGGGCTTAAATTATTAGAGAACTTTGGAAGGTGGGTGTATGAGGATGCGGATCTTTCCGGCGATTGATCTCAAGGGAGGAAAAGCCGTACGTCTTCTGCAGGGCCGTATGGAGGATGCGACGGTCTACTCTGAGAACCCAGTAGAAGTGGCTCGTGATTTTAAAGCTCAAGGGGCAGATTCTTTACACGTGGTGGATTTAGATGGGGCTTTTGCCGGGCAACCTGTCAATGATCTCATCATCCGACAACTTATTCAGTCCTCGGGGCTTAAGGTTCAAGTGGGGGGCGGGATTCGCTCCCTGGAGAGAATAGAGGAGCTTCTAAATTTGGGGGTCGAGCGGGTGATTCTTGGTACGGTAGCCGTGCGTAATCCGGAGTTGGTACAACAGGCTGTAGCTCGTTTTGGTGAGGCTATTGTGGTCGGTATTGATGCCAAGGATGGGCAAGTGGCTGTCCAAGGCTGGGCGGAAAAGACAGAGCTAGAAGCCTTAGAGTTGGCTTTGAAAATGAAAGAAGTTGGTGTTAAGCACCTAGTGTTTACGGATATTTCCCGGGATGGGATGCTTCAAGGTCCCAACATCCAAAGCACCGTGGAATTAGCCCGAGTAAGCGGTTTGCAGGTCGTTGCTTCGGGTGGAGTATCCCACCTCGAAGATATCATTCTTCTGCAAAAAGAGGCTAATCAGGGCGTGCCCATCGCAGGAGCTATTATCGGCAAGGCCCTCTATACCGGCGCAATTGCTTTGTCAGCTGCCTTGGCAGTTACAGCTTCCAGTGGTAACTTATTCGGCGTTAACTTAAATCTAGAAAATGATAGGGAGGGAGATGGATGCTAGCGAAGCGTATCATCCCCTGTCTGGATGTTCATGAAGGAAGAGTGGTTAAAGGGACGAACTTTGTGAACCTTCGTGATGCCGGTGATCCGGTCGAGTTGGCGGCTCTTTATGATCAAGAAGGAGCTGATGAGCTGGTTTTTCTTGATATTACCGCTTCGTCGGAAGGTCGCGAAACCATGGTGGATGTGGTCCGTCGAACCGCGGAAAAGGTTTTTATCCCCTTTACCATTGGGGGAGGATTGCGCACCATTGAAGATATTCGCAAAATGTTGCGTGCCGGTGCCGATAAAGTCTCGCTGAACACCTCGGCAGTTCAGAACCCCAGTTTGATTGAGGAAGGTGCCCATGCTTTTGGTAGTCAGTGTATCGTCGTGGCTATCGATGCTCGTCAGACAAGTCCGGGTGCTTGGGAGGTCTATATCCATGGAGGACGTACCCCAACCGGCAAGGATGTTCTGCAGTGGGTTGAAGAAGTAGAGCATTTAGGTGCGGGAGAGATTTTGCTGACCTCCATGGATCGGGACGGAACCAAAAACGGTTATGACCTTGAGTTGACTCGAGCAGTAAGCCGAGCGGTCTCCCTGCCTGTGATTGCCAGTGGGGGGGTAGGAACCCTAGAGCATTTAGCAGAGGGACTAACAACAGGGGAGGCCGATGCGGTCCTCGCCGCATCTATATTTCATTATCGGGAATACAGTATCGCAGAAGCCAAGGCCTATCTTAAAGCGCGGGAAATCCCTGTGAGAAATTCTTGAAGAGAAATTAGTCAAGGGGACTTAGGCAGAAAATGATTACTAACAGAACATAATTAATAATGCGTTAAGAGGTGGAATTCCTATGACAACTGAGAATCCGGAGGAATCAACGGTAGTGATTCCGGAAGGAATCCGATGGAATGAGGATGGTTTAATACCTGCGATCGTGCAGGATGTAAATACCCAGAAGGTTTTGATGTTGGCCTATATGAACGAGGAAGCTCTGCGCTTGACCTTGAAGGAAAACAGGGCCTGGTATTATAGTCGGAGCCGCCAATCCCTTTGGTTGAAAGGGGAGACCTCAGGTAATATCCAGCAGGTTATGGAGCTCCGCTTTGACTGTGATCAAGATGCCATTTTATTGACAGTGCAGCAAAAAGGGGTAGCTTGTCATGAAGATTATTATTCTTGCTTCCATTATGCAGCCCAAGGGCGGGAGTTTGTACCGCTTGGTGAGCCTAAGGTCATTCCACCCCTCCCTTTAGGTAGAACTCTTGAGCTCCTGGCGGAAGTGATTCATTCTCGCAATTTGGAGCGCCCCGAAGGGGCCTATACCACATATTTGTTTGAAAAGGGCATTGATAAGATTTTGAAAAAGGTAGGTGAGGAAAGCGCGGAGACAATCATTGCGGCCAAGAATTCCTCAGTGGAGGAGATTCGCTATGAAGTATCCGACCTTTTTTATCATCTCTTAGTCTTGCTTGAAGAGCGCGGAGTAACGCTCCAGGAAATTTCACAAGAATTGCTTGCCCGAAAAAAATAAAGTGTAGATAATGAACCTAGCGAGAGAGTATAGAAACTCTCCCGCTAGGATTTTTTCATACCATAGGAACACAATCTTAGGTAAGCTATTTGATTCTCAAGATGGGTATGGTATTATTTGTAGAGAAAATAAGGATTTTGTTGGCTCTATACTAGTCGCTTTAAAAGGTGTCATCAGGTATGGCATTGCAGAAGATAAAGGAGATGGATTTGTTGATTATCATCAAGGAGCAGGCAAAAAAATGGGTGGCATCAATCGCCATCGTCTTATTGTCCGTAGGATTACTGGCAGGATGTAATGGGAAAGCTGTACAGAAAGAAGCTCCCGAAGCATTTGAAGCCACTGACTTTGCTATGGGAACGATTATCAGCCAAAGAGTATTTGGGGCTGATGGGCAGGCTGCCATCGATGAGACGACGGAAAAAATGAATAGTCTCGAAGCGTTATTAACCTTCAATGCTCCGGGTGGCGATGTAAATAAGCTTAATGAAAACGCCGGTAAGCAAAGGGTGAGTCTGGATGCAGAGACGTTAAGGATTATTAATAAGTCCCAGGAAGTTTCCGAGCTCAGCGGAGGGGCTTTTGATGCGACCATCGGTCCCATCGTAAAAAGCTGGGGAATCGGCTCTGCAGGAGAGAGGATACCGTCCGAAGCGGAATTACACAAGTTACTTCCTTTAGTGAATTATCAAGATTTAATTATTGAAGGGAATACAGGCTATTTAAAAAACGAGGGCCAAGCAGTGGATTTAGGTGGCATTGCTAAAGGATATGCAGGAGATGTAGCTGTTGAAATCTACAAGAAGCATGGTATCGAATCGGCCTTTATTAATTTAGGGGGAAATGTAGTCACCATGGGAAGTAAGCCGGATGGTTCTCCCTGGCGGGTGGGGGTTCGAAATCCACGACCTAGCAACGCCGAGAGCGGAGAACTTGTAGGTATGGTGGAGGTAATCGATAAGGCGGTGGTGACAGCCGGAGATGACCAACGCTTTTTTGAAGAAGGCGGAATTCGTTATCACCATATCCTCAATCCCCACACAGGCTATCCGGCCCAATCCGATCTCATGAGTATCACCTTAATAACGGATTCTTCTTTGGAAGCGGATGCTCTGGATACTGCGGCTTTTATCTTAGGCTTAGAAAAGGGAAGAGCGATGCTTGAGCAATATGGTGGGGTGGAAGCGATTTTTATCACTCAAGATAAGAAAGTTTATGTCACTAAGGGCATCAAGGATAGCTTTGAATTCAATGATGCGAGCAAAGAATACGAGTACGTAAAAGAATAGAACCTATTGAGCAGTGGATATAGGGGATTGGAGACATCGATGAAATCTGAGGGTAAACGTAAAAAAGGTGACTTTATTATCATTCTTGTGGTGCTCTTAGTGGGGATTGGCGCAACCCTTCCGTGGCTATGGAATAAGGTTAATCCAAGTAATCCAGCGGATGAACGCATTGCAGTTATTACAAGAGGCGGTAAGGAAATGGCCAGAATCGATTTGAACGGTGTTCAAGAACCTCAGCATTTTCATTATGAAGATGGTATTGAGGTGACGATTTTAGCCGAAAATGGCACAATTAAATTCGAACAGGCTGGATGTCCTGATCAAATCTGTGTTAAAACCGGCACCTTGACGAAGAAGGGTGATATAGCCGTTTGTTTACCGTCTGAAACAATCGTAGTTATTGAAGGTGATAAATATGAATAGAAACAAGCGCTTTGCGATTATTATCATCTTAGTCACCAATGCCATTATTATTTCTTTCCTTGAATCCTTTATTCCTGTGCCCATTCCCGTACCGGGGATTAAACTCGGCTTAGGCAATATCATCACGATGATCGCCATTGCCTTTTTAGGTTTTAAAGATGTTTTGTTTATCGTGGCAGTGCGCTGCTTTGTGGTAGCGATCCTGACGCGAGGTGTGATGATGCTCGCTTTTAGTTTAAGCGGTGGTATCTTAAGTGCCATAGTCATGTGGGTCTTATATAAGAAGCTATCGAAATATTTTAGTATCAAAGGAATCAGCATTGCCGGAGCAATGGTTCATAACATAACCCAGATTACGGTGGCATCCTTCATTCTCGGCCAGCTTGTGGTTCTTTATTACCTGCCGATTCTTTTGGTCTCAGCCGTTGTGACCGGTTTGATCACCGGAAGTATCGGTGAATTAGCCATTAATGAGGTTAGGAAAAAGAACATTTTTGGAGAAACTCGTAATGTAGAGAATCAAGATAATGTAGATAATCAAGAGGATTCAGAAGACCAGGTCCCTCCTCAAGTTGAAGAGACCAAAGCAGAAGGGGATCGGGATGAGGGATTCTAAAGGTGATATGAATGCAATGTGGAAAAGGATTTGAACTTGATGAATAGTGAAGGTGCAAATAAAGCAGAACGCGCACAGATCGATGGGGTAATCAAATTGATCCTGGCGATTCTGCTCATGGTTATGCCCTTTTATTTCCAAAACCCTATTAGTTTTGCGCTGTTGGGCTTTTATATAATCCTTGCCACTGGGGTCCTTAGGGTCAATCTGCGAACCTTAATGCTCAGTGGGGCGTCCTTCGCGATTATCGTCTTAGTTCCTTATTTATTTGGCCTTCTGATGAACGCTCTTTTCTATTACTTTTTTAAGAACCCTTTGTTTGCCTATCAAGGGTCAAATGCTATTTTTCTTCGGTTATTTAAGCTCTTTGTTATTTGGTATGTCAGTATTCTTTACTTCCATACCACCCCGATGAAAACGTTTATTGGGATGTTGGATCGATTTTTCTATCCGTTGAAGAAGCTGGGTCTCCCGACCTCAGACTACCTGAAGGTGATTATGTGTATCGTAGTCCAGCTTAAGGAAACGGGTTCAGAAGTGAAAAAGAGCTTAGGGGAAAAGATGCGTGCGGTGGTCGGGGAAGAAAAGCGGAAATTTAAGATCAATGTGAAGGGGATATCTCAGATCATCGTGACATTGATCGTGGACTCTTTTGAGAAGATCGATAAAATTCAAGAATATGTAGAAAAAGTTCGTCCTGAAGATCTATATGGTTACCACTTTAAATTCACTTGGAAAGATGGGGTAGCTATTTTGAGCTTTATGAGCGTAGCAGATCTAATCTGGATAGCCGAAAAAGGGATGCTATAGATCTGTTTTGTTACATCAAAACAATACTGTTTATTGACTAAATGCCACTTGTTTAGTTGCGGGTAATGGTTCTGCCTAGGTAGAATTATTGCCCGCGTTTTGATTAATGAACGTTTTTCCTCGGGATTTCATGCTAAAGCTAAGTCTCTAAAATCTTTAATACAAAGCAAATAAATTAAAAGAATTCTAAATTTGATATTGACAGAGATAGCCCTTTCTGATAAAGTCGTATTGAGAAAACTTGTTGGAGACAAATATTGCCCATACATATATTGTCATTAGCATTTATTGTATGCGCAAGCTTGTGCTAAAATTCGTTTTCTCAACGGAACTTTCACAAGGTGGAAGGGGGAGCTAGAGGGTACAAAAACTGTACACAAATGCTTAACTTGATATCTTGAAAAGTTCAAATAGGGTGCTAAATAAGGAGGAGTAAGGAAATGAAAAAAATTAAATCTTTGGTAACAGTTATGACTTTAGGAGCGGTACTCGTTTTAAGTGGTTGCGGTAACCAATCTACACCGGCTACGGCTGTTGATCCTGCAAAAAACGAGCCTGCAAAAACTGAAACAGCTCAAGGAAAATATCAAGATGGAGTATACTACGCTGAAGATGCTATGTATGGTTCAGGTGGCTGGAAGTATTTCGCTGCTTTAACCGTTGAGAATGGTAACATTGTTGCTGCTGATTGGAACGGCTTAAACATCAAAGGCGGCAAAGACAAAGACAACTTATCTAAAGACGGCGAATATGGTCTTAAAGAAAAAGGTAAAGCTCAAGCTGAATGGCATGAGCAAGCTGAAAAAGCTGAAGCATACCTCTTAGAAACCCAAGATGCAACCAAGATCACTTACAAAGATGCTGAAGGTCATACTGATGATATCGCTGGGGTATCCATCCATGTATCAGAGTTCTTCAACCTGGCTCAAGCTGCTTTAGACAAAGGACCTGTTGCCAAAGGAGCTTACAAAGATGGCATTTACTACGCTGCTGACGAAGCTTTCGTAAAAGGCTGGAAGTACATGACTAGCATCGTAGTTAAGAACGGAACCATCGTAGGCGCAGACTGGAATGGTCTTCCTGAAGACGCAACCAAGCCTAACAAAGATATTCAATCCACTGAAGGTGAATACAAACTCGCTCCTGGAAACCAAGGTGAGTGGGTTGCTCAAGCTCAAAAAGCTGAAGCTCATCTCTTAAAAACTCAAGATGCAACCAAAATCGCTTACAAAGATGCTGAAGGTCACACCGATGATATCGCTGGTGTATCCATCCATGTATCTGAATTCTTCAACCTGGCTCAAAAAGCCCTTGAAGGTGCAAAATAATAGTTTAAACTAAAAAAACTTTAATGAATGAAGAAGCGGTTCCGACTGCTTCTTCATTTGATTTAAGCCTACACTCTACATTCGGCTTTTTTTGTAATATAATAGAGCTTAATAGATTTATATGATTTTTCTAAACCAAAGATGGGGGTTTCACACAACATGCAACATCGAAGATATTTACCATTTAAATCATCAGGGTTGATCCTTATTATGTGTTTAAGCATGATATTCTTGCTTGTTGGTTGCTCGGACACTAAGACGAAAGTGAAGGAGATAGAACCCGTAGCTGAAACAACCTTTTTGATGGGAACGGTAGCTAGGATTACAATCTATGATGAGATCAAAGATAAAGAGATTTTTCAAAGAATCTTTGATCGCATCACAGACATTGAGCACAGGATGACTATTAATGATGAGTACCCAGAAAGTGAAATCATCCGCTTAAACGAGGCTGCCGGTGAAGATTCTATTAAACTAAGCTCAGACACTTTTTTCGTACTGGAAAAAGCAAAATATTTCTCGGAGTTATCTCAGGGGAAATTTGATATTACAATAGGGCCGATTGTTAAGCTTTGGAATATTGGGTTTCCTGATGCGAGAGTGCCGGGAAAAGAGGAAATTACCAAGACGTTGCCCCTGGTCAATCATCAGGAGTTGATTTTAGATAAAGAGAATTTTACAGCTAGATTAACCCAACCGGGCATGAAGGTGGATCTGGGTGCTATTGCCAAAGGCTATGCAGCAGATGAAGCTGTCAAAATTCTCAAAGCGGCTGGAATCCAGCATGCTATTGTTAACCTAGGAGGCAATGTTATCGTCATTAATACCAAACCTGACGGCTCGCTCTGGAGGCTTGGCTTACAGGATCCCTACGAACCCAGAGGCGATTCGATGGGTGTCGTATTCTTGAATGATCAAACTTTGGTTTCCTCTGGAACCTATGAGCGTTACCTAGAGGATAATGGCAAGATTTATCATCATCTCATCGATCCGGACACAGGATATCCTGGGGATAATGGCCTCATTAGTGTTTCAATCATTACGAAGGAATCCGTCAACGCAGATGGGTTGACTACCGGGACCTTCCTGCTGGGTCTAGAAGAAGGTATGAAAGTAATTGAAGAATTACCTGATATGGAGGCCATATTTATCACTGCCGATAAAAAAGTGTTTGTAACATCCGGCATTAATGAAGCTGATTTTGAAATCACGGATCCTGCCTATACACTACAGCCGAAGGTTGGCTCGTAAGGGCAGAGGAAATCAAGCAACGCCCTTGCTTCGAATGAAGCCAAGGGCGTTGCTTTTTGGTGTATTTCCTTTATAGACTTACTTTGGTTTTACCGCCTGAGTTTCCAAATCTATACTACTTTCTGAATTACAGCAGGCATAGACACTGGCTTGAGTTTTGTGCTCATCGATACCTTTGCTTGGATCGAAGCCAAGGACGGAATAGGTGGTATAGCCACCGGTAATATTTTCAACTCGATAGCCCTTCTGAGAGAGGATGCGGTCAGCGATATACGCTCTTATCCCCACCTCACAATAGAGGACGATAAGTTTTTGAGGGTCTAATTCAAGGTAGCGCTCGCGCAAATCATCAACTGGAATGTTGATAGCCCCTTCTACATGCCCCCGGGCAAACTCACCTTTTGTACGAACATCTAATAGTATATGCTCTTCTTTTAATTCCTCAAACTCCTGCCATGTCGTAGTGTGAGCTCCTTTGTTTAAGTCGTTTTGAGCCACAAAGCCAGCCATATTCACAGGGTCCTTAGCCGAGGAGAAAGGCGGGGCGTAAGCCAGTTCCAGTTCAGTGAGATCATCAACCGTACCCTTGAGACGAATCACAGTAGCAATCACATCAATGTGCTTATCCACGCCATCCTTACCGATTCCTTGTGCGCCTAAGATTTTGCCAGCAGCATTGAAGATCAGCTTCAGGGTCATGGGCGTTGCACCAGGATAATAAGAAGCATGGGAAACAGGATGGATGGTGATTATCTGATAAGGAATATTGGCGCGTTGCAAGGTCCTTTCATTTGCTCCGGTACTCGCAGCGGTCATGCCAAAGATCTTGATGATGGCTGTACCTTGGGTTCCTTGATAGGTTGAAGGAATACCGGCAATATTATCAGCGGCAATTCGTCCTTGTTTGTTGGCCGGACCGGCAAGGGGGATGGCTGTTTTAGCTTTTGTGATATAGTCGACCACCTCCACAGCATCACCCACCGCATAGATCCCCGGGATATTGGTTGCCATATGCTCATTGACAACAAGATGTCCTCTGGGTCCTAATTCCAAGCCACTATCCTTAAGAAAGCCGGTATCAGGAGTAACACCGATGGCCAAGATGACAAGTTCCCCTTGGAGCTTTGTAGCGCTGGCAAGGGTGACTTCAACTTGGTCGCCAAGCTCAGTAAAGGACTTCACACCATCATTCAGGATGAGTCGGATGCCATGATCAACTACTTCCTTTTCTGCAAGCACCACCATATCTGAATCAAAGGGTGCGAGGATATGGGGGGCTGCTTCGACTAGGGTCACATTTAAACCTCGTTCTTTGAGATTCTCAGCCATTTCGACTCCTACGTATCCGCCGCCAATGACGATGGCGTTCCTGACATTTTTTTGATCAACAATCTCCTTGATCGCATCTGTATCTGGAATATTGCGGAGGGTAAAGATCCTCTTGCTGTCGATACCGGGAATATTCGGACGCAAGGCTCTTGCCCCGGGTGAGAGAATCACAAAGTCGTAATCCTCTTCATAGGTTCCCTTGGCCACACTGTGAATAAGCGCTTTTTTATTTTCGGTATCGAGCCTGACCACTTCACTATTAACGCGAACATCGATATTAAAACGAGCTTTCATTTCCTCAGGGGTCTGAACCATAAGGTACTCACGCTTATCGATGGCTCCACCAATATAGTAAGGCAATCCGCAATTGGCAAAGGAAATATAATTATCTCGTTCGAAGAGAATGATTTCGGCCTTTTCATCTAGTCTTCTTAGTCGAGCTGCTGCCGAGGCTCCACCGGCTACTCCGCCAACTATCAGTACTTTTTTCTTCATGTTATTTTATACCCCTTTCTGAGTCCTTGTGCCCATCGGCGAGAATCTCATCAATCAGTTTAGCCACTTTTTCATTCTTAATGGTATAGTAAACCTCAAGCCCATTTCTTTTGCTTTCAACAATTCCTGTTGCTCGCAATTTTTGTAGATGCTGAGAGATTGTGGATTGGGGAACATTGAGGCAACCCTGCATATGAGTAACATTGCACTCTCCGCTACCTAAGATACCGTTCACGATGCAAAGTCTTACAGGATGAGCTAAGGCCTTCAGGATCTCGGCAACTTCTTCATATTTAGCTAAATCTTGATTCAAAGGAATTCCGCCTTTCCTTCAGGAATATAAATTATATCCATATATCCCTATATTCGAATAATATGATATAATAGGTTTATAGTCAAGAGTAATGCTGGCGAAAGGCCTAATATATTTCTTGAGTGAGTTTTTGAGGCGACTAAAGCGGTTAGTAAAAAGGAAATTCTAGATTGCATGTAGAAATTCTAGATATTGGAGATTTCAAGGAGGGTGAGGAATGGGAGATAAAAGATCGGCGATAATCGAGGAATTGATTGAAACGTTCTGTTTCGCCGGAGATTTATCCTATAAGCAGCTTGAAAACTTGATGGATCATTCCAACTACCAAGAAGCACCTGCAGGTACAATCGTTGCCGAAAAGGGGTCATTTTGCCACGGGTTAGCACTCGTTTTATCGGGTGATTTGCGAGTGGCTATGAATTCGGAAGATGGACGCGAAATAACGATGTACCATATTGGCAAAGGGAGGATTTGCCCTCTTTCTGCAGCTTGTGTACTAGGAGATTTTAAAGGAAATACGGTCACAGTCACCGCGGAAGTTGATACGAGAGTCATTTGGGTGACGAGAAGATTTTTTGAGCAATCTTTTACCGAATGTGAGCCGTTTTATCGATTTGTAATGAGTGATCTTTCCAACCGCCTCTTTGAGGCGACGTTGATGGTAGATGGTCTCGCGTTTATATCGGTCAGAAAGCGACTGGCTCAACTTCTGCTTTCTAATAGTAATGATGGAAGATGCCCGGTTTATATCACACATGAAGGAATCGCCCGCGAACTTGGCACAGCTCGCGAAGTCATTAGCCGGGAATTAAAAGGTTTTGAACGCGTAGGGATTTTAACATTATCCCGTGGCCGCTTAGATATCAAGAATTCTCAGGAATTAGAGAAAATCATCCAGCAATAGATCAAACTTAAAAAGATGAAACGTGAATGTGAAGAATAATGAGTTTGTTCTTCACATTTTTTTCACATATGTACTTTAGTCACAGATGAAAAAAGGAGGGTGTGGTAGGATAACAATAGAAGTTGTGAAATGTTACATAAGTGGAATTATAAAACCATTATAGAATTCTGACTGTTCTGATGGTTCTACTAAACCCTTATGTGAATACGATCACAAGAAGTTTAAAAGGAGGGGGTAGCCAATGAAAAAGCGGATTTCATTTGGAGTGTTGTTGGGAGTGTTATTGCTTGCGCTAAGCATGGCTGGATGCTCTGGTACAGTTCAAACTCAAGATATTACAGCAACAAGCGTTAACCCGACGGTTGATCAAGAATTACCGATGGTCGACCAGTTTGAATCCGTCAGACAGATTGTGGATGATTATCTCGCCCATGGGGAAATCGGTGCCATGACACCTGAGGAGCTTTATGAGATTATTGAGCAAAAAAATGCGGATTACTTCTTAGTCGATATCCGTGCTAATCAAGATTTTGTCAACAGTAATATTAAGGGATCTGTATGTGTTCCTTATGCCCAGACGTCTAATCCTGAACGCTTAGAAAGTCTGCCCAAAGACAAAAACATCGTAGTAATCGATTACAATGGGCATCAGGCTGCCCAAACTGCCGCTACATGGAGTCAGCTAGGGTTCAAGGCAGTACCGTTGCTCTATGGCATTCAAAGCTGGACCCAAGAAGATTCACCGAGGGGATATGAGGCTTTTCCCGTTCAACCTTTGAAATATCCTCTAGTTACGGGATCAGAAGTCATTAGCCCAGCGAATGATACTGTGCCGGAGATTAAATATCCGGAGAAAAGAACGGATGAGTATATCACTGAAACTACCCGTGTGTATTTAGATCGCAATTATAAAGGGGTAGTTACAGCCGAAGACCTGGCTAGTGAAATCCAACAAGGATCAGGATCGACCTACTTGGTTGATATTCGGGAACCTCAGCATTATCAACTGGGACACATTGAAGGATCGGTTAATATTCCCCTTGCGGATTTGGCCAGTTCCGACAAAGTGAAGACACTTCCCTTAGACCGTCGCATTGTTTTGATTGGTTATGATGGCATGGACGCAAGTTTGGGAGCTCGCAGCTTAGTGACCTTGGGTTATGATAGCGTAGCTCTGAAATACGGGATGAGTTATTGGAGTGAAGATGAACAAATCACAGGGGTTGCACCGGTAGGCAACCTAGTTAAAGATTACTATGAATTAATACCGCTGAACTATGTACAGCCAAGTGCGGGTGCTGCGGGTTGTGGTTGATGAATTATTGAGATAAGGAGGGAAGGTTAATGCAGCTACTATCACGCCGATCATTTATAAAACTTGCCGCTGCGACCACCACTGCCGTTGCGTTGCCCCAAGCTTTGGAGATGGACTTTAAGGTTTTTGCTGAAAATGCCAAAGACGGGGAGATAACTCGCGTTCCGAGCCTTTGCAATGGCTGCTCCAGTTATTGCGGAGTATGGGCTTCAGTAAAAAACGGCAGACTTTGGAAGGTCGAAGGCAATAAAACCCATATAAAGTCAAGAGGTCATCTTTGTGCGCGTGCTCATGGGATTGCCCAAAATGTCTATAATCCAGGACGGGTAACCCAACCGATGAAGCGCGTTGATGACAAAAATAATTTCCAACCCATCACTTGGGAGGAAGCATTCCAAGAGGTTGGAACCAAAATGAAGGACATCGTTGAGGAGCATGGTGGCGATAAATTCGTTTGGGCCTGCCACGGTGGTAAGGAAACCTATGCTCAGCAATTTATGGATATTATTGGCTCCGCCAATTACATTACCCACTATGCTACCTGTTTTACAGCCAAGACGAACATCTGGCAGAACATGGTCGGCGGCATGTATAATTCGGACTTCGATCAGGCCAAGTATATGCTCTTTGTCGGGAGAAACTATGCGGGAGGTATTATCCCTGCCGCCATGAGCCGCATCACGGAGGCCAAAACTAAAGGATCGAAAATTGTCGTGGTAGACCCCCGTTTCTGTGAATTAGCGACCATCGCCGACGAATGGATCCCCATCAGACCGGGAACAGACTTGGCATTCTATTTGGGAATTGCCCATACCCTTATTTCCGAAGAGCTCTACGATAAGAAATTTGTTCAGGAGTATGTTTTTGGGTTTGATGAATTCTGGATGCATAATAAGGACTTTGACGCTGAGAAAGCGGCGGGGATCTGCGGCATACCAGCGGATAAGATTTGGGAAATCGCCCACGGTCTTGCCGATAATGCCCCTCAGGCCTTCTTGGATCCAGGTTATCACGGACTTGCCGCTCATTACCAAAATTCCAATGAAACGGCCATGCTCAATATCATTATCAACGCTCTCCTCGGGAACTATTGGAAAGCGGGTGGATTATTCCCAGCTGCCAGCACGACCTTTGGGCATCCGGAAGCTACTTATTACGGACCTTCAGCTGTCAAAGGACCTCGTGCCGATGGTGCGGGAGTCGCCGGACAGTACCCCTTAGTCGAGGCCTCCCGTGGAATTCCCCAGCGGATTCCCGATATGATTGAAAAGGGAACAGCGAAGATCGTTTTCTTCTATTCATACAATCCCTTACGTTCAGCACCTGAGCCGGAATATCAAAAGGGGATTAAAAATGCCGATCTTGTTGTGAGCATACCCTTAGATTGGAATGAGACATCCTTATATACCGCCGATTATATCCTCCCCGAGAATCACTATCTTGAGCGGACTGAACACCCTAAGGTCATCAACGGCAATGTGTATTGGCCGGCAGCTCAAGTAGCTACCCGCTTTAAAGCCCTGGAGAGCACAACCTCAAGTCTTGGTTTGTTGGATATTATGCAAGGCTTAACCAAGGCTTACGGGATTGAAAATCTTTATGGCTACACTGTCGAAGAGGAGCTAGAAGTAGCTCTTGGACCTCTAGGAATTACCGTGGAGCAACTCAGGGAAAAAGGTTGCATTGAGCTCATGCCTTCAGTTCTGCCTAAGGATGAAGGAATACATTTTAATACGTTCACAGGTAAGATTGAGTTCTCTATTGGTGCCTGGCGTAAAGAAGGATATCAAGGTGTTCCTACTTGGGTACCACCCTTGGTGAAACCTCAAGCAGCCAACGAGTTCCGCCTGATTCATGGCAAGCAGCCTTGGCATTCCCACATTATGACAACCAATAACCCCTATCTGATGTCCATAACGGAAGAGAAAAAGGGAACCTATATGTGGATGAATCGTTCCCGAGCTGCAGAGTTAGGACTCCAAGAAGGAGACTGGGCTACAGTGAAGAGCGATATCACCTCCAAACAGGTACAGATTCATGCCACAGAAGGGCTTCATCCCGATTGTGTATGGGTACCTTCCACCTACGGAACCTACTCAGAAAAATTAGAAATCGGGTATGGTAAAGGGGTAAATTACAACGACTTTATTCCTGCTCGAGTGGATAAAAAGACCGGTCATGTCATGGGACAAGAATGTATCGTGACCATTGCCAAGGGGGGTAAATGATGGCCAATTATGTGATGTTCATTGACCCCGATAAATGCACAGGCTGTAATGCTTGCCGTATTGCTTGTCAAATGCAGTGGGGTTTACCACCAAATATGAATTTCAACAGCTTGATTGAACAGGAAACAGGTCAGTATCCCCATGTTAAGCGGACGATTGTACCAGTTCAATGTCAGCATTGCGATGATGCTCCCTGCCAAAAGGTATGTCCTACAGGCGCTACCTATAAGCGGGAAGATGGCATAGTCCTAATCGATGCGAATAAATGCATTGGCTGCAAGTATTGCATGGTAGCGTGTCCCTATAATGCTCGTGTTATCAATGAGCATGGGGTTCCGGAAAAGTGCCGTTTCTGTGCTGAATATGTAGTCAACGGGGAGACTCCTTCCTGCGTTTCGACCTGCATGAATGGTGTCCGAATCTTTGGGGATTTGGATGATCCTGATAGTCCACTTCATAAGGTTTTGACGACGCAAGAAGTAGTTCAGTTGCGGGCTGATCTCCATACCAAGCCGCGAATTTATTACGCCAAAAGTAAAAGAGTTTAGGAGGTGCGCCCATGGAGAAAAGAAAGTATCAGAAAAGCTTATGGACCTATCTCTCCCTGGTGTTAGTGGCCTTTGCTCTGCTCGGCTCTATCAATAAATACTTCATCAGTGGGGAGCATGCCTTTGGAGTCACTCCCGATGTCCCATGGGGAGCTTTGATCTCCGGATATGTTTTTTTTGCAGTAGCTGCTACAGGTACGGGTCTAGTCGGTTCCTTAGGCCATGTGTTTCGGATTAAAAAATTCGAAGTCCTTTCCAAACGATCCTTATTGGCTTCGATTCTCTTGCTTCTTTCTGCCTTTATCGTGTTGGCAGTAGAACTTTCAAATCCTTTTAAATTGATTTACCTACTGTTTTCCCCTAACTTGGACAGCCCTATCTTCTGGATGGGTGCCTTCTATGGAGCTTATCTGATTCTGCTCTTTGGGGAGTTTTACTTCACCATGAAAGACAACCATAAGGTGGCTACGGGGATCGCCTATGTATCCCTTTTGGTCAAATTATCAGCCATCATTAATTTGGGCCGAGTCTTCTCTTATACGTATGCACGGGGATTCTGGGATGGCTACTACTATCCAATCTACATGGTGATATCGGCAATTGTTTCCGGAGCTGCAGTTCTGACCATTATAAGCTATCTTTCTAAGGATAACTCTTATCGTGATCAAGCTCAGCGTAAGGATTTAATTCAATCCTTAAGTAAGATACTGGCCGGTGCTTTGATTGTCTTTGCTGTTTTCCAAGGGATCAAGTTAGGAACAGCCTTGGGCAGTGAGAATCTGGCCGTCGCTGAAGCAGCTAAATCCATGGTGTCGGGCCCCATGGCGATACCCTTCTGGGTTATGGAAGTGCTAATGGGTGTCGTGGCCCCCTTATTTATCTTATCTCAATCCAAATTCACCTCTCTGGGCAAGTCCTTCGCAGCTGCACTATTGGCCATGCTCGGTTTACTCTTCTCGCGGTTGGACTTCGTCTACGCAGGACAAGTGGTTCCCCTACAAATTACGGATGCTACGGCCTTGGCTGTAGGAACGTGGAATGCTTATTCTCCAACCTGGAGTGAATGGTCTTTGATCATCGGGGTAATTGGCTTCGTCATTCTGATGTTTGATTTCGCTGAAAGCAAACTCTCTTTGGACACTCATCATTAAGCTAGATAGAAGGTGAGAACATGAGCTATTCCGGTATTTCCCAGCAGGCTTTTTATGACCTATTTTCAGTTTTTGCAGAATTCTTCACCTTTCCAGACCAAGAATTCTGCGAGTCGGTCCGCAGTGGGCAGGTCGATCAGCAGATTAGTGAACTCAGTCAAAAAGTAGGTTATCCGATTGCTAGTGAGCTTAAAAAGGATGCCCCGACATACGAGGAGTGGGTTGCCCTATATAATCATTGCTTTTTAGGAGCCCGCAAACCCTTTGCCCCTCCCATTGAATCCATTTATAAGCAATGGACCTTAGATGGGAGTTATCAAGTCCCGTTTAAACATCAAAAAGGGTATCTCATGGGGGATTCAGCTCAACATGTTCGACATCTTCTGCAGGCCTTTGAATTAGAGCTACCTATAGAATACAACATGATGCCGGATCATCTCTCGATTCTCTTAGAACTTTTAGCTTTCCTCGTGGGCAACGGTTTTGTTAAGGAGGCCCAGCAGTTCTGTCAAGACCATTTGGATTGGCTCCCGGACTTGTATAAAGCTCTTGCAGATTTACCAGTCGACAGTAGCATTTACTTGGCAGTTCTTAACGAATTAGAGAAGGCTCTCCAGATATTTGCTTGCTCTACGATTGATAACACCCAGACCATAGAGTATTCATGTGTCACAGCGGCTTCCGAATTAAATTGACTCCTAAAGAGTTGGTTTAAATAAAAAAGGGGGAAAAAGAATGTTAAAACAATCAAAAGCTCTAACACTGATCATTTCCTTACTACTGACACTTAGTCTAGTCACGGGTTGTGGATCTGCAGCACCGGCTGCCGCTCCACCAGCTAAAGAACCAGCACAGCAAACACAGACCCCAGAGCCTGAGAAACCCGCCGCTACAGCGACTTTAGAGTCCAATACCTTAGCCTGGGATGCCTGGTCAGCCAAGATGACAGGAACCATTAACAAAGACTACTATATCGTTGATTTAAGAACTCCCGACGAAATCAAATTAGAAAAAGCTTTAGAAGGCTCAATCAATATCGACGCTAACGCTACACTCGGCACGGGAAACACCGATGTTATCGATGAAAAATTACAAGGTATTTCTAAGGATGCTGTTGTCTTAATTCACTGCAAGTCCGGTGGACGTGCGAAAAAGAATCTCCAAGCTTTCTTAGATAAAGGCTATGTCAACACGTTTGCATTAGATGGATGGACCGCATTTGATACTAAAGGCTACTTTGGTGCAACTAAAATCACTGGTAGCTCTGAACAACTCAAACCCGATGCATGGGTTGCTAAAATGCAAGGAACAATCGGTAAGGACTATTATGTCGTTGACGCTCGTGACAAAGCAGAATACGATAAAGGACATATCGAAGGTGCTTTGAACTTTGGGGTCAGAGATCAATTCACTGTGGATCATCCTGCTACAATCGCTAAAATTAACACAGCTATCCCCAATAAAGATGCTTTAGTCTTAGTTCATTGCGCAGTAGGTGCTCGTGCTAAAGTTGCTCAAGCTCATCTTAAGTCTGAAGGCTATACCAATGTGTTAGTTCTTGACAATAAGATCACCATTGATGCTGCCGGAAAATATGCTTTTGAGTAAGTAAGGATTAGCGCAGAAAACTTCATAGAAACGTTTGTGGGACCGTGTGAATAGTATTTTCGCACGGTCCCTCTCTATAAGCTCAGTTTAGCTAATCCAAAAAAAATATAAGACAAGCTTCCCTCCTATGATATAATATTAAGTTGAATAGTGAGGTGGAGAGAAGATGTATAGATTAGAGGATTTGAATCCGGTGCAGTGTCAAGCGGTGGAACACCGGGAGGGTCCCTTGTTGATATTAGCTGGGGCAGGTTCAGGAAAAACCCGCGTTTTAACCTATCGGATTGCCCATTTGATTGCTCAAGGAATTGATCCATGGAATATCCTAGCGATTACCTTTACCAATAAAGCGGCTCAGGAAATGAGAGAGCGCGTGTACAGTTTAGTGGGTAGTGAAGGAAGAGGACTTTGGGTCGCCACCTTTCACTCTGCTTGTGTGCGCATTTTAAGAAACGAAATCGGCTATCTACCGGGATATTCTCGGAGCTTTGTCATATATGACAGTGGGGATCAATTAGCGGTAGTTAAATCCTGTATGAAGGAGCTCGCTCTCGACGAAAAGAAATTTGCGCCGCGTGCCATATTATCTACCATTAGTGATGCCAAGAATAAGTTACAGACCCCAGATGATTTTTCGCGTCGGGCGACCGATTACTTCGAACAAAAGGTCGAAAGTGTATATAATCTTTATCAAAAAAAGCTTATCGGTAATAATGCTTTGGACTTTGATGATATTATTATGCTGACGGTTCGGTTATTCCGAGAAAACCCTGAGGTACTGGCTCAGTATCAAGATAAATTTCGCTATATTTTGGTCGATGAATATCAGGACACGAACCATGCGCAATATGCCTTAATCAATCTTTTGGCTAAGAAGTACCGCAATCTTTGTGTAGTCGGAGATGATGACCAATCCATCTACATGTTTCGAGGAGCGGATGTCAAGAATATCTTAGACTTCGAGCGGGATTATCCGGAAGCCAAGGTCTTGAAGTTGGAACAGAACTATCGTTCAACCAAAAGCATTCTGCAGGCGGCCAATGCCGTGGTGCAAAACAATACTGAGCGTAAAGAGAAATCCTTATGGACGGATAATGAAGACGGCCAGCCCATTGTCTATTATGTATCGGAAAATGAACACGATGAGGCTCGCTATATGGCGGAGCGGATCCAGCGCTTGCTCAATGTGGAAGGCCGTCGCTTCAACGATTTTGCCGTACTTTATCGTACCAATGCGCAATCCCGTGTAGTGGAAGAACGTTTTATGCGGGAAGGCATTCCTTATCGAATATTCTCAGGACTAAAGTTCTATGAGCGTATGGAAATTAAGGATATTTTGGCTTATCTGCGAATACTCCATAACCCAGCCGATCAAGTGAGCTTTTCCCGAGTCTTAAATGTCCCTAAGCGAGGACTAGGGGAGAGCACTTTAGAAAAAATATTAGACTATGCCACAGAACAGGAAATGCCGGTACTAGATGCAATCATGGAAGCGAACTATATTCCGGAACTCCAAACACGAGCTAAGAAGCCTTTGTTGGCATTTGCTCAGCTGATGCAAGAGCTTAAAACCCTCGCTGTTGAGGAAAGTTCAGTCACCCGATTAGTAGAAGAAATTTTAAAACGCACAGGCTATTGGGATAATCTGATAGGCGATAAATCCCCGGAAGCCGAAGCGCGGCAGGAAAATATCCGCGAGTTCTTATCCGTTACCGCCGAGTACGATGAGAAAGCCGATCAATATGAGGAAACCGTGGAAGTGGAGGGGATGGAAGAAGCCGTTCGCCCCGGTTTGGCAGGTTTTCTCGAGCAGGTATCCTTAGTTGCTCAAATCGACACCTTAGACCAAGGGGACGAGGCAGTGGTTATGATGACCATTCACAGTGCCAAAGGCTTGGAGTTCCCAGTAGTTTTCATAGGAGGGATGGAGGAAGGAATCTTCCCCAGCAGTCGTTCGATGCTTGACCCCGTGCTACTGGCGGAAGAACGGCGACTTTGCTATGTGGCGATTACCCGTGCTCGGGAACGTTTATATCTCAGCTATGCCCAACAACGGATGCTTTATGGCAGGACACAGTACAACCGTCCTTCGGAGTTTTTTCAAGAGATTCCGACCCAGATTCTAGTGGATAGAGACCCCATCGATCCCCCAACTAAGCGCATGCAAAAACCTCGCCCCGCCACAGTAAGCGCAGGTAGCACGACCTCAGAAGTCTCCCCTTGGCGAGTGGGGGAAAGGAATATTGGCAATCCTATCATGGACGCTCCCGGCCTCGATTACAAAGTAGGAGAAAAAGTGGAGCATGCCAAATTCGGCAAAGGTGTGATCGTAGCGATCAAAGGGGAAGGAAGCTCTGCTGAGCTTTCGGTAGTCTTTGGTGGTGAGATAAAGAAACTTATCGCAGAATATGCCAAGCTAATGAAGCTATAAGAAAAGCTACCCGACCTAGAATGAAAGGATAGTTTTTACCATGCCAGAAAAAGTATATGTAATAGGCCATCGAAATCCAGATACAGATTCCATCTGTGCCGCCATTTCCTACTCCCGTTTAAAGGAACGCTTAGGAATGAGCCAGGTAATCCCTTGCCGTGCCGGAAAAATCAACCGGGAGACGGAATTTGTGTTAAATTCCTTCGGGGTGGAAGCTCCGTTGCTCATAAAAGATCTTCATCTGCGAGTAAAGGATTTGCTCAGTGGCCCCATTCCGACGGTAGGGCCCAAGACCTCTCTATTAGAAGTCTGGAAGATCATGCAGGAAAAGAACCAAAAAACTCTCCCCGTAGTGGATAAGAAAGAACAGATGATGGGCATGATTACCGTCGGTGATTTATCCGGTTCTTATATTGAGAACATGGCTGATTATGATTTGAGCCCTCTTCATGTCTCAGCTAAAAATGTCGTTCGTTCCTTGAACGGTTCACTCTTGGCCGGAGATGAAGAGCAGGAGCTTTGTGGCAAGGTCTATGTTGGGGCAATGCGTCATGAGTCTCTGGAGTCCTATGTGGGAACCGGTGATATCGTGCTGATGGGAGACCGTGAAAAGGCGCAAAGAATTGCACTGCGCCAGGGAGTCTCTGCCCTCATCTTGACCGGGGGCGCAACCCTAACCCCAGAGATAGAGGAACTAGCTCGTCAAAGTAACAGTGTGGTCATCTCGGTGCCTCATGATACCTTTACGGCAGCCCGCCTTCTCCCCATGACCGCACCCGTACAAAGTGCCATGAAGACCGAAGGGATTATCTCCTTTAACGAAGATGATCTTATTTCGGAAGTCAAAGATAAGATGCTGCAAACTCGCTACCGTAATTATCCCGTTCTCGATGAGCAGGGTAAGGTTGTCGGTTTGATTAGCCGCTACCATCTCTTAAGCTTAAGCCGCAAAAAAGTGATCCTCGTGGATCACAATGAATTGGGTCAAGCAGTCGTTGGAGCAGACCAGGCGCAGATTCTTGAAGTGGTAGATCATCATCGGGTGGGTGGCATCCAAACCGGCGAACCTATCTTATTCCGCAACGAGCCAGTGGGCTCAACCTGTACAATTGTCGCCAAAAGCTATCGGGATTGGGGGATTGTTCCCGATAAGGCCATAGCCGGAATCATGCTCGGGGCTATTTTATCCGATACCGTCATTTTTAAATCCCCGACCTGCACGGATAGGGATAAAGAGATAGCTGCGTATCTGGCTGATCTGGCCGGAGTAGATCCTAAGGAATTTGGGGTGCAGATGTTCAAGGCTGCCTCCAACCTCGGGGAACGCAGGGTGGATGAGTTAATCGAAGAGGACCTTAAGGAATTTACCATGGGAGATTTACGCATGGGCATCGGCCAGTTCAGCGTCATGGGGATTGAAGGACTTGACCAATTGCGTGTCGAATTATCCCAAAGACTTGAAGAGCTGCGCGGCCAACGGGCGATGAATTATCTCATGCTGATGGTAACGGATTTGATTGAAGAAAATACGGAGTTATTTATCAGCAGTGCCCAGCCCGAAGAAATAGCTAAGGCTTTTGATAAACCCTTAGAAAATGGAAGCATCTTCCTGCCTGGGGTATTATCACGGAAGAAGCAAGTTGTTCCGCCATTATCTAAGTACTTTCTTCGATAACGGTTAGACTATAGATAGCGTTGTGAGGGTGACCCGCAACGCTATCTATAGTCCACTCGGATTTTTACATAAGCTTTACCTGTAGGTATCCTATTTGCCCAAGGACTACCGGCTGTAAATTGTCTATATTCGATTTTTCTAGGAGGGAGGACATTTTATGTCCGATGTGGCTCAACGAATTCGTGCTTTAATTCAGCAGATTGAAGAAGCCAATTATCAATACCATGGCCTAGACCAACCCACCCTAAGCGATGCGGAATATGACGCCCTCATGCAGGAACTCATTTCCTTGGAAAAAGACCATCCGGAGTTACTGGCACCCGATTCGCCGTCCCAACGGGTCGGGGGGGTAATCAGTAAGAAATTCCCGGAAGTTCGTCATGCCGAAGCTCTCCTAAGCTTGGATAACGCTTTTAATGCCGGGGACCTCAGGGAGTTCGATCGCAGGGTTCGTTCAGTATTTGCCAAAGTTGAATATGTGGTGGAACTTAAAATTGATGGTTTAACAGTGGCTTTAACCTATGAAGACGGGGTGCTTATGCGCGGGGCAACCCGAGGAAGCGGCGAAGTGGGAGAAGAGATTACCACCAATGTCAAAACCATCTCCGCGATTCCCTTGCGACTCCGCCAATTTGCTCCACGCTTAGATGTACGGGGGGAAGGCTATATGCCGAAGGCCTCCTTCCTGCGACTGAACCAAGATCGTGAAGAAGCCGGTCAAGCCCTTTTTGCCAATCCTCGCAATGCCGCTGCCGGTTCTTTGCGTCAACTGGACTCCAAGATTACTGCACAGCGTAAATTGGGGTATTTTGCATATCAAGTTTTACTTCCCCAAGAGATGGGATTGGCATCACAGACTGCTGTGCTGGATTATCTCAAGGCACTTGGATTCTCGGTCAATCCGGAATATGAGATCTTCGCAGAGATTGAAGAAGTAATCCGTTATTGTGAAGAAATGGCTGAAACCCGCCATAGCTTTCCTTACGATATCGACGGACTAGTTATCAAGGTAAACGATATCGCTCAACAGCAGGAGCTGGGCTTTACAGCAAAAAGCCCCCGCTGGGCGATTGCCTTTAAATTTCCTGCCGAGCAGGTGGAAACCATTATCGAGGATATTGTTATACGGGTAGGGCGGACAGGGGTTCTCACCCCTACAGCCAATTTAACCCCTGTTTTTGTAGCGGGATCTACCGTGGGTCGGGCGACCCTGCATAATATAGACAATATTCAAGCCAAAGATATTCGGATTGGGGATCATGTCTTGATTCAGAAGGCCGGGGATGTAATTCCTGAAGTGGTCAAATCCCTACCGGAAAAGCGAACCGGAGAGGAACGAGTCTTCACGATGCCTGAGCTCTGTCCCGAGTGCCAAAGCCCGGTCATCCGCGAAGAGGGAGAAGCAGCCCACCGCTGTACCAGTATCACCTGTCCGGCTCAGCAGCGAGAGGCCATCATTCATTTTGTCTCTCGAGATGCCATGAATATCGATGGA